>NC_021237.1:2525000-3725000 GCF_000397205.1 Pseudomonas protegens CHA0 | reverse complement strand
CCGACTGGCTGGCCCTGATCAGTGCGGCCCGGGAGTGGCTGTCCGGCCCCCTGGGGCAATTTCTGCTGGATGAAGAGCGGCGCATGCTCGAAGAGGAACTGGGGCGTTTCTTCGGTGGCTACCTGGTGCACTACGGGCCCTCGGCGCAAACCCCGCCGGCGGCGCCCCAGGTGCAACGCAACGTGCGTCTCGGCGCGCCCTTGCCCGGGGTGGAGATCGTTTGCGAGGAGCAGGCCTGGCCCCTGAGCGAGCACGCCGCCGATGTGGTGGTGCTGCAGCACGGCCTGGATTTCTGCCTGTCGCCCCATGGCCTGCTGCGCGAGGCGGCCAGCAGCGTGCGCCCTGGGGGGCATCTGCTGATTGTCGGCATCAACCCCTGGAGCACCTGGGGCCTGCGCCATGTGTTCGCCCATGATGCGTTGCGCCTGGCCCGCTGCATCTCCCCGTCGCGGGTCGGCGACTGGCTCAACCTGCTGGGCTTCGCGCTGGAGAAACGCCGCTTCGGGTGCTATCGTCCGCCGCTTGCTTCAACGGCATGGCAGGCGCGGCTGGCCGGCTGGGAACGCAGGGCCGGGCACTGGCAACTGTCCGGCGGCGGCTTCTACCTGTTGGTGGCGCGCAAGATCGCCGTGGGCCTGCGCCCGGTGCGCCAGGTGCGGCGCGAGCCGATGGGCAAGCTGGTACCGCTGCCCATGGCCAAGGTCAACCGCCGCAACAGCGAGCCTTGATGAACTGTTGAAACCCTCTTTTTATACACTCTCGGCCGGCGTAGCCCGGCCCTGGGCCCGGTCGATCGCGGTCGGCGGGCCAATGGCAATTTTCTGATGGAAGGCGTGGATGAGCGATAGCGTAGAAATCTTTACCGACGGTGCCTGCAAGGGCAATCCCGGCCCCGGTGGCTGGGGCGCGCTGCTGGTGTGCAAGGGCGTCGAAAAGGAGCTCTGGGGCGGCGAAGCCAACACCACCAACAACCGTATGGAGCTGATGGCGGCGATCCGCGGCCTGGAAGAGCTCAAGCGCCAGTGCGATGTGCAACTGGTCACCGACTCGCAGTATGTGATGAAGGGCATCAACGAGTGGATGGCCAACTGGAAGAAGCGCGGCTGGAAGACCGCCGCCAAGGAGCCGGTGAAGAATGCCGACCTGTGGCAGCAGCTCGACGAACAGGTCAACCGCCACAACGTCACCTGGAAATGGGTGCGCGGCCACACCGGCCATCACGGCAACGAGCGGGCCGACCAGTTGGCCAACCGTGGCGTCGACGAGGTCCGCGGCTACAAGCAGCCCTGATGCCCTGAGCGGCCAATCAGCGACAAGGCAGCGGCCGTTCGAGCCGCTGCTTCATTTCCCCCATCGCACGGGGCGAATCCACCAGCACCGCATCCATCTTCAGGCAAGTGGCCGCCTGGTAGTCCTCGGCCGTATTGATGCCGATCGCCAGCATCCGCACCTTGCCCCGTGACTGAAAGCAATCCACCGCAGCGGGCGTCCACAGCCGGGCATCGACCTGGGAGCGCGCCTCGCCCAAGGTAAAGGTCTCGACCAGTTGCACCGGGCGCCGGTACTCGAAAGCCACCCAACTGCCGGGTGCAGGTGGTGCGTTGCAGTGGTGGGCGAGGGCGACGCTGGCCAGCCGGTCCCGGGTACTGTCCCTGGATTCGAACAGCCGGGCCTGGGGATAGGGCGCGAAAGCCTGCTGGTAGCCGGCATCGGTGGAGTAGATCAGCACCCGGTTCCAGGCGTGCAGCTGTTCCAGCAAGCGGGCGACGGCCTGGGCCTGGGGGGCAGCCGGCAGGGCCTTCATGTCGAGAATCACCGGCACCGACTCGGGGATCGCCATCAGCGCCTGACGCAACGACGGCAGGCTCACCGGCTGGGCGCGATAGGGAAAGCTCACCTGGCCATCGGCTGCTGTCTGCTTGAAATTCCACCCGGCATTGAGTGCCTGCAACTGCGCCAGGGTGTGCTGGTTGACTGCGCCTGTGGCCTGGGTATTGGCGCTCAGGTCGGCCGGTCGGTACAGCACCGGTACGCCATCGCGGCTGAGCTGCACCGTCAGCCAGAGCATGTCGACGTTATTGCGCAGGGCGTTGTCGATGGCCAGCAGGGTGTTCTCGGGAAAGTCCGCGGCGCCGCCGCGATGGGCAACGATCAGCGGCCGTTGTTGGCTGTCGCTGTCGGTGTGCGCAAGGGAAGAGCAGCCACTGATGCAGGCCAAGGCCAGCAGCAGTGGGAGCATCTGTCGAGTCTTGAGCATGGGAGGGCGGTTCCTGTGGGGTGAGTGCAACGCCGGGTATCAGCACCCGCGCGCCAGGGTGAGGCCGCACGGTAACGCAATAGCCTTGTTCGCATAAAGAAACGGCTGGGGCGCGCGATGAATTAGCTGCGGATGCGCCTGGGGGCTCAGAGCGCAAGCATGGCGCTGGCCAGTTGCAGGTCGCTACAGGGCGGGGCGCCGAGCTCCTGGCGAATGTGCATCAGAGCGGCTTCCAACCGGGCGCCACGGATCTCGCCGGCGCTGGCCACGAAGGCCGCGGCATCGCTCTGGGCGGCGAGCACAAGTTTGTCGTCCTTGAATGAGCTGCTGGCTTTGGAGCTGCCCTCGGTTGAGCTCAGGGTCAGGCTCATGCTGATGTCGGTGCTGATCACCAGGGCGCTGGCCTGGACGAGGTCGGCGCACAGGCAGGCGCAGAGCGCGCAGGCCAGTCGGGTTTTGCTGGGGGTCATGGCAGGGCTGGGTCCGGCGGAAAATATCGTCGGGCACCCTAGCGCTTTGCGTTGCAGCGAACTGCAGCAGCTTTGCTAAGGATTGTTAAAAACTGCACAGGCTGGGGGCTGATGAATCCGCCATGGGTGTCCTGCCGTCAGAGCGTGCTAAAATCCCGCGCTTTGAAACACTTCCACCGTTGAGAACTGACCCCTGATGGCCAACAGATCTGTTGTACTCGATACCGAAACCACCGGCATGCCGGTGACCGACGGCCACCGGATCATTGAAATCGGTTGCGTCGAGTTGATCGGTCGGCGCCTGACCGGCCGGCACTTCCACGTTTACCTGCAACCGGATCGCGAGAGCGATGAGGGCGCCATCGGCGTCCACGGCATCACCAACGAATTCCTGGTGGGCAAGCCGCG
Source organism: Pseudomonas protegens CHA0 (assembly GCF_000397205.1). Lineage (NCBI taxonomy): Bacteria > Pseudomonadati > Pseudomonadota > Gammaproteobacteria > Pseudomonadales > Pseudomonadaceae > Pseudomonas > Pseudomonas protegens. Next base: position 3,721,865 of record NC_021237.1, on the reverse strand, counting down.
TTTCGCCGAAGTCGCCGACGAGTTCTTCGACTTCATCCAGGGCGCGCAGCTGATCATTCACAACGCGGCGTTCGACGTTGGCTTCATCAACAACGAATTCGCCTTGATGGGCCAGCACGAACGGGCCGACATCACCCAGCACTGCACCATCCTCGACACCCTGATGATGGCCCGCGAGCGGCACCCGGGGCAGCGCAACAGCCTCGACGCCCTGTGCAAACGCTACGGCGTCGACAACTCCGGCCGTGAACTGCACGGCGCCTTGCTCGACTCGGAGATCCTGGCCGACGTCTACCTGACCATGACCGGTGGCCAGACCAGCCTGTCCCTGGCTGGCAATGCCTCGGACGGCAACGGCTCTGGCGAGGGGGCCGGCCAGGCTTCGGAAATCCGCCGCTTGCCGGCCGATCGCCCGCGCGGGCGGATCATCCAGGCCAGCGAGGCCGAACTGGCCGAGCACCAGGTGCGCCTGGAAATCATCGCCAAGTCCGCCGGTGCCCCGGCGCTCTGGACCCAGTTGCTCGAAACCCAGCAGTAAGCCTTTGCTGTGGCCGCTGCCGCAGGCGGCGAACGGCGCCGTAGGAGGTGCCGCGATATTCAGGGCCGCAGGGGCCTGGCGGGAGATCGCCGGCAAGGCCCTTCGTTCCTTTTCGCAGCTTCGCAGGCCCAGCAGCGGCTACAGGCGTGGCTGGGAATGGACCGGCAATTGTTCCAGAGCGACGTTTTGTTACACCCAGCCCATGCCTGGGGTGACACGAAGCGTGCGCAGCTTCTACCCTGAGTTGATTGGCGGGGCCTGCCCGCCGTTTCAGGACACTGAGCCCCATGTATAAAGACCTGCAGTTTCCGATCCTGATCGTGCATCGCGACATCAAGGCCGATACGGTCGCGGGGGACCGGGTCAGGGGGATCGCCCGGGAACTGGAAAAGGACGGGTTCAGCATCTTTTCCGCGGTGGACTATGCCGAAGGGCGGCTGGTGGCTTCGACCCATCACGGCCTGGCCTGCATGTTGATCGCCGCCGAAGGGGCCGGGGAAAACAAGCACCTGTTGCAGAACATGGTGGAACTGATCCGCCTGGCGCGGGTACGTGCGCCGCTGCTGCCGATCTTTGCCCTGGGCGAGCAGGTGACCCTGGAAAACGCCCCCGCCGACGCCATGAGCGAACTCAACCAGCTGCGGGGCATTCTCTACCTGTTCGAGGACACGGTGCCGTTCCTGGCCCGGCAAGTGGCCCGGGCCGCGCGGGGCTACCTGGATGGCTTGCTGCCACCGTTCTTCAAGGCCCTGGTACAGCACACCGCCGACTCCAACTATTCCTGGCACACCCCGGGGCACGGCGGTGGCGTGGCCTATCGCAAGAGCCCGGTGGGGCAGGCGTTTCACCAGTTCTTTGGCGAGAACACCTTGCGTTCGGACCTGTCGGTGTCGGTCCCGGAGCTGGGGTCGCTGCTGGATCACACCGGCCCGCTGGCGGAAGCCGAGGCCCGTGCCGCGCGCAACTTTGGCGCCGATCACACCTTTTTCGTGATCAATGGCACCTCCACCGCCAACAAGATCGTCTGGCATTCCATGGTCGGTCGCGATGACCTGGTGCTGGTGGACCGCAACTGCCACAAGTCGGTGCTGCACTCGATCATCATGACCGGGGCCATTCCCCTGTACCTGTGCCCGGAGCGCAACGAACTGGGGATCATCGGGCCGATTCCCCTGAGCGAGTTCAGCGCCGAGTCGATCCAGGCCAAGATCGATGCCAGCCCGCTGACCCGCGGCCGGCCGCCCAGGGTCAAGCTGGCGGTGGTCACCAACTCCACTTATGACGGCCTGTGCTACAACGCCGAGCTGATCAAGCAGAGCCTGGGCAACAGTGTCGAGGTGCTGCACTTCGACGAAGCCTGGTACGCCTATGCGGCCTTTCATGAGTTCTTCGCCGGGCGCTACGGCATGGGCACGTCCCGCAGCGCCGACAGCCCGCTGGTGTTCACCACCCATTCCACCCACAAGCTGCTGGCGGCCTTCAGCCAGGCCTCGATGATTCACGTGCAGGATGGCGGCGCCCGGCAACTGGACCGCGACCGCTTCAACGAAGCCTTCATGATGCATATCTCCACCTCGCCGCAGTACAGCATCATCGCCTCGCTGGACGTGGCTTCGGCGATGATGGAAGGGCCGGCAGGGCGCTCGCTGCTGCAGGAAATGTTCGACGAGGCCCTGAGCTTTCGCCGGGCCCTGGCCAACCTGCGGCAGAACATCGCCGCCGATGACTGGTGGTTCTCGGTGTGGCAACCGGAGCGGGTCGAGGGCATCGACCAGGTGCGCACCGAGGACTGGCTGCTGGAACCTGAGGGCGAGTGGCACGGTTTTGCCGGGGTCACCGATGACTATGTGCTGCTGGACCCGATCAAGGTGACCCTGGTCATGCCCGGCCTGACCGCGGGCGGCGCCCTGAGCGAGCACGGGATCCCGGCGGCGGTGGTCAGCAAGTTTCTCTGGGAGCGCGGGCTGGTGGTGGAAAAGACCGGGCTCTATTCGTTCCTGGTGCTGTTCTCCATGGGCATCACCAAGGGCAAGTGGAGCACGCTGCTCACCGAACTGCTGGAGTTCAAGCGCAACTACGACGCCAATGTCAGCCTGGCCAGCTGCCTGCCCAGCGTGGCCGGGCAGGACCCGCAGCGCTACCAGGGCATGGGCCTGCAGGACCTGTGCGACCAGTTGCACGCCTGCTACCGCAGCAACGCCACGGCCAAGCACCTCAAGCGCATGTACACGGTGCTGCCGGAGGTGGCCATGAAGCCTGCCGATGCCTATGACCATCTGGTGCGGGGCGAGGTCGAGGCGGTTTCCATCGATCAGTTGCAGGGGCGTATCGCTGCGGTGATGCTGGTGCCCTATCCGCCGGGCATTCCGCTGATCATGCCGGGCGAGCGTTTCACCGATTCCACCCGTTCGATCATCGATTACCTGGCCTTCGCCCGGGCCTTTGACAGCAGCTTCCCGGGGTTTGTCGCCGATGTGCACGGGCTGCAGCATGACGATCTGGGCGACGGGCGCCAGTACACCGTCGATTGCATCAAGGCATGAGGAGTTTCCCGGCCATGCAACCTGTTGTGAATCCCCGTTATCCGGGCCTGGCGGTGCGAGTCGCCGATGAGGGCTTTGCCGCTTATATCTGGGGCAGCGACTTCAGCTTCGAGGTCAGCGCCTATGCCGTGGCCGAACGCGAAGTGCCGGTGGCGGACTGGGCCCTGCGACGGATCGTGCCCTATCGCAAATGCTATGGCATCGACCCGGAGGAGTTCAGCAGCTACCGCAATGCCGCGGACAGCGAGATCTTCATGGCCTATCTGGACGACCAGCCGGTGGGCCATGTGGTGGTCAGCACCAACTGGAACGGTTACGCCCATATCGATGAGCTGGCGGTGCATGCGCCGGCGCGGCGCCACGGGGTAGCCAGGGCGCTGCTGGATGTGGCGCAGTTCTGGAGCCGCAGGAAAAAACTGCCGGGGATGATGCTGGAAACCCAGAACAACAACCTGGGGGCCTGCCGTCTCTACGAGCAATGCGGCTATGTGGTAGGGGGCGTGGACCACCTGCGTTACCGCGGTATCGACCCGCAGACCGCCGAGGTGGCGATCTTCTGGTACCGGCTGTTCGCCAATGAGCTGGAGGGGCCGGCGCTTTAACCTGCCAGCAGGGCCTCGGCCTGTTCCGTGAGCAGCTCCAGCAGGGCAGTGGTCAGCGGCGAGCTGTCGCTGCCGTGGCGCCGCAAGGCGTACAGCGTGACGCTGATGGGGGGCGACAGCGGGCACACATCGAGCCCGGCGCTGCGGGCGCCGACGGCGGTGAAGGGGTCGACGATGGCCAGACCTTCGCCAGCTTCCACCAGGCTGCGCATCATCTGATAGGTCTGCACCCGGGTCTGGATCACCGGGCTGGGGCGCAGGTTCTGCAATTTGCTGGCAAGCATCACGCTCAGCGGGTCCTGGCCCTCCAGGCCGACCATGGCCTGGCCGGCCAGATCCTGCAGGGCGACGTATTTCTGCTTGGGTTGCAGCCAGCCGTGGGGCGCCAGGAGAAACAGCTTGCCCTGGGCCAGGGCCTGGCTGTGGATGTCCGGGTGCTGCGGGTCGTGCAGGCTCAGGCCCAGATCGCAGTCACGCAGCAGCAGGCTGTGGACCATGTCCCGGGTGCTCTGGCCGAGCAGGCTGCAAGGGGTGTCGGCGAAGCGCCGGCGCAGGGCGGCGATGCACTGGGGTAGCAGTTGCTGAACCAGCGGCGGGGTGCCGACGAGGCGCAGCGGTGGCGCCTGGTGGAACCTCAGGCTGTCGGCCAGGCGCTGCACCGGCTCGAAAGCGTCATACACCCGGGTGATGGCTCCCTGCAGCTCCCGGGCTTCACGGGTGGCCTGCAAACGGCCGCGTACACTGGCGAACAGCATGAAGCCCAATTGGCTCTCGGCGTCGCGCAGCAGGGCCTCGACCTCGGCCACCGAAAGTTGCAGCAGTTCGGCAGCAGTGCCCAGATGAGCGGTTTGCAGGAGCGCCTGAATCACTTCGATATGACGTAAACGCATGCTTGAAGTCCATCTCCAGCCGTCGAGGGGTCAAGCAACGAATCCTAACCCAAGTGTGGCGACACAACAGCTGGCGATGATGCTCGCGCAGAATCACTGAGCTACATAGGTCTCGGGTTCGCGCACGATGGTTACATCCGACTGCACCAGCAGGAACTGGTTGTCATCGAGTTTCTTGACCCGGTCGCCGATGGCCAGGCGGTAGGTGGTCACGGGCTCCGATCCGGCCGCGCCGTCCTCCGGGGGCATGGATTCCTGGAATTCGTGCACTGAGTACACCCGTCCCTCGGCATCTCTTGCATGGAATTGTCCGACAAGTACTGCTGCCATTCTTTAGAGCCTCTGGAGATAAAACACGCAAATTCGGTGGTGTAGACCCGGTGTCCCCAGGGGAAGTTTTACCCCGGGAAAAAAATAATCCGCTACCGGTGCCAGCCTCGTTATCGCGGGCTCGCTGGCAACAGGCCATGGCTTGGGAATTATCGGGGTGGGGTAGCAGACATCACCTCGGGTCATCTATAACTAACACCTTCTTTACGCCAACGGTTGGAAACTCCCATGAGCAATGTCTACAAGGTCGCAGTACTGGTCGGCAGCCTGAGAAAACAGTCCCTGAACCGCAAGGTCGCCCTGGCCCTGGCCGAGCTGGCGCCTGCCAGCCTCCAGCTGGACATCGTCGAGATCGGTGACCTGCCGCTCTACAACGAAGACATCGATGCCACGCCACCGGCGGCCTACACCCGTTTTCGCGAACAGATCAGCGGCGCCGACGCGGTGCTGTTCGTTACCCCGGAATACAACCGTTCGGTACCGGCGGCGCTGAAAAATGCCATCGACGTCGGCTCGCGGCCCTACGGTAAAAGTGCCTGGAGCGGCAAGCCGGGGGCGGTGATCAGCGTTTCTCCGGGGGCCATTGGCGGTTTTGGCGCCAACCACCACCTGCGCCAGTCCCTGGTGTTCCTCAATGTGCCCTGCATGCAGCAGCCCGAGGCCTACCTGGGTGGCGCCGGCTCGGCATTCGACGAGGCCGGCAAACTGTCCGAAGCAACCCGGCCGTTCCTGCAGGGCTTCATCAACGCCTACGGGCAGTGGGTCGAGCAGCAACGCAAGGCCTGATTCCCCACCATCATTCCCTGCTGTCGCAGGAGCCGGCTTGCCGGCGAAGAGGCCCTTGAGTCCCGTGGGGCACCTTCGCCGGCAAGCCGGCTCCTGCATACTCAAGACCCACTCTCATGTTGATTGCCGTATCGATTTTCCTGCTGACCATTACCTTGGTGATCTGGCAGCCCAAGGGCCTGGGCGTTGGCTGGAGCGCCGTGTTCGGCGCAACCCTGGCGCTGTTGTTCGGGGTGGTGCAATGGGCGGATATCCCGGTGGTCTGGCAGATCATCTGGAATGCCACCGGTACCTTTGTCGCGCTGATCATCATCAGCCTGCTGCTGGACGAGGCCGGGTTCTTTGCCTGGGCCGCGCTGCATGTGGCGCGCTGGGGGCGAGGGCGGGGCAGGCGGCTGTTTGCCTTCATGGTATTGCTGGGGGCGCTGGTCTCGGCGCTGTTCGCCAATGACGGCGCCGCGCTGATCCTGACCCCCATCGTCATTTCCATGCTCCTGGCCTTGCGCTTTTCACCGGCCACGACCCTGGCCTTTGTCATGGGCGCGGGGTTCATTGCCGACACCGCGAGCCTGCCGCTGGTGGTTTCGAACCTGGTGAACATCGTCTCCGCGGACTTCTTCAAGATTGGCTTCAACCGTTATGCGCTGGTGATGCTGCCGGTCAACCTGGTGAGCGTGGCCGCCACCCTGGTGGTGCTGCTGTGGTTCTTCCGCCGCGATATCCCGCTGGATTACGACCCCCGACAACTGGCCGAGCCCGCCAGCGCCATCCATGACCGGGCGACCTTCATGGCCGGCTGGTGGGTGTTGCTGATCCTGCTGCTGGGCTGTTTTGCCCTGGAGCCGCTGGGCATTCCCATCAGCGCTATTTCCGCGGTGTGCGCGGCGCTGCTGCTGGCGATTGCCGCCCGCGGGCACCGGATCTCCACGCGCAAGGTGCTCAGGGAAGCGCCCTGGCAGATCGTGATTTTTTCCCTGGGCATGTACCTGGTGGTGTACGGCCTGCGCAATGCCGGGCTCACGGCGTACCTGGCCAGCTGGCTGGACGCCTTTGCCGGCGGCGGGATCTGGGGCGCGGCCCTGGGCACCGGGTTGCTCACGGCGGGCTTGTCATCGCTGATGAACAATCTGCCGACAGTGCTGATCGGCGCCTTGTCCATCGATGCCAGCCAGGCCACGGGGGTGGTCAAGGACGCGATGATCTACGCCAACGTCATCGGCAGCGACCTGGGGCCGAAGATCACCCCCATCGGCAGCCTGGCGACCCTGCTCTGGCTGCATGTACTGGAGCGCAAGGGCATTCACATTGGCTGGGGGTACTACTTCCGGGTCGGCATCGTGCTGACGCTGCCGGTGTTGCTGGCGACCCTGGCGGCCCTGGCGCTGCGCCTGTCTCTGATGTAGGCGCCGGCTTGCCGGCGAACAGGCCCTTGAGTCCTGTGGTGCCCATAGGGTCGCCTTCGCCGGCAAGTCCGCTCCTGCGGCTGATTGTCAGGAGGGCTGCGGGGGGACGTGGGGCCAGAGATCGGCCACCAGGAACAGGCGTTCGGCTTCTTCCCAGCCGCCTTCAGGGGTTTGCTCCAGGCGTACCAGCAACTGCGCCGGGGCCTGGGGGGCAAGTTCCGCCAGCCATTGCTGCAGTTGCGTGGCGGTCCAGGCCTGCTCGGCCGGGTAGTGGGCCGGCGCCAGCCAGGCGTGGCGGGGCAGGGGCTGCCAGCGCCCCGGGGCGCTCTGGGCGAAAAATGCCGGCCAGTCGCGCTGATGCAGCCAGCGCCCGCACAGGTGTTGCGGGTGGGCGCCCTGGGGCGGTTCGGCGCGACCCGGCCAGGGGTACAGCAGGTAGCCCCCCAGCCACAGGTGCGCGCTGAACTGGTGGATATCCAGTGCCGCCAGGGCTTCGCGGCTTTCGTCCCGGGCGGAAATCGGCAGTTGGTGCCCATCCAGGTGCGCCAGCTTGCGGTCCAGGCGGTCATGGCAGCCGGGGCCCAGCCATTGGGCGCTGTCCTGGCCATTGCCGGCCTGGGGGCCCAGGTACAGCTTGATCGCCAGTTCCAGGTGGTGCACGCCGTCACGGTCGCGCAGCAGCATGTCCAGTTCGCCCAGGGTGTGGCCGCCGCGGCGGATTGGCAGGTTGGCCGCCAGCAGCTCGACCCCGGGGGCGTGGCGGACGGCAAATTGCCAGAGGCGTTCGTAATACAGGCCCAGGCGCCGGGTCGGGCCCTCGGCCAGCCACTGGCGCAGGGCGCGGCTGTCCAGATCCTGGCAGCGCAGCCAGTGGGCCAGCAGTTGCGGCGCCTGGACCCAGTCGCTGCCGGCGAGTGGGTGGCGCTGTGGCCAGGGCGTGTGGCTGAGCATCGGCGGCGCGAGGATGACCCAGGCGAGGTCGCGGACTTCAGGTTGACGCAACTGGCGGGGAAGGCCGAGCAGATCAGGGAACAGGAGCATCTTGCGAGCATAGACGCAAACCCGGGCCGATCGCGATAAATGCGTGCCACTCGCAGTTGCGGCAGGGCTGGCTAAGCCCGTGTGGCTGAAAGGATTTTGTCTAACGCCGGGTTTCGCCCATAATCCTCCGTTTCGCCCGTACCCGAACCCCGCAGGAGCCCCATGGAGCAATTTCGCAATATCGGCATTATCGGTCGCCTGGGCAGTTCCCAGGTGCTGGACACAGTTCGCCGACTGAAAAAGTTTCTGCTGGCGCGGCACCTGCACGTGATCCTTGAGGACACCATCGCCGAAGTGCTGCCCGGCCACGGCCTGCAGACTTCCTCGCGCAAGTTGCTGGGCGAGGTCTGCGACATGGTCATCGTGGTCGGTGGCGACGGCAGCCTGCTGGGCGCCGCCCGGGCCCTGGCGCGGCACAACATCCCGGTGCTGGGGATCAACCGCGGCAGCCTGGGCTTTCTCACCGACATCCGCCCCGACGAGCTGGAGGTCAAGGTCGCCGAGGTGCTGGACGGCCACTACCTGGTAGAGAACCGCTTCCTGCTGCAGGCCGAGGTGCGCCGCCATGCCGAGGCCATCGGCCAGGGCGATGCGCTGAACGATGTGGTGCTGCACCCGGGCAAGTCGACGCGGATGATCGAGTTCGAGATCTACATCGACGGCCAGTTCGTCTGCAGCCAGAAGGCCGACGGCCTGATCGTCGCCACGCCCACCGGTTCCACGGCCTATGCGCTGTCTGCCGGCGGACCGATCATGCATCCCAAGCTGGATGCCATTGTGATTGTGCCGATGTACCCCCATACCTTGTCGGGAAGACCGATCGTGGTCGATGGCAACAGCGAGCTGAAAATCGTCGTGTCCAAAGATATGCAGATCTATCCGCAAGTTTCCTGTGACGGGCAGAACCATTTCACCTGTGCCCCGGGCGACACCATCACGGTCAGCAAGAAGGCGCAGAAACTGCGCCTGATCCACCCGCTGGACCACAACTACTACGAGGTCTGCCGGACCAAACTCGGCTGGGGCAGCCGGCTGGGCGGTGGAGGCGACTGATGCTCGATCCCGCGCGTAGCTACGACCTGATCGGTGACGTGCACGGTTGCGCCCTGACCCTGGAGCACTTGCTGGATCGGCTCGGTTATCACAAGCAGGCCGGCGTCTGGCGGCACCCGTCGCGCATGGCGGTGTTCCTCGGCGATATCATCGACCGCGGCCCGCGTATCCGTGAGTCCCTGCACATCGTCCACGACATGGTCGAGGCCGGTCAGGCCCTGTGCATCATGGGCAACCACGAGTTCAATGCCCTGGGCTGGAGCACTCCGGCGGCCGAAGGCAGCGGCAAGCAGTTCGTGCGCGAGCACACCCCGCGCCATGCCCGGCTGATCCACGAGACCCTGACCCAGTTCGAACAGCACCCGGGTGACTGGCACGATTTCCTGCAGTGGTTCTATGAGTTGCCGCTGTTCGTCGACGCCGGGCGCTTTCGCGTGGTGCACGCCTGCTGGGATGCGGGCCTGATCGCGCCGCTGCGCCAGCAGTACCCCAACGGCTGCATCGACCGCGAGTTCCTGCAGTCCGCGGCCGTTCCCGACAGCTTTGCCTGTACCGCCTTCGACCGCCTGCTGCGGGGCACCGACATGCGCCTGCCCCATGGCCTGACCATGACCAGCGGCGACGGCCTGACCCGCGCCTTCTTCCGTACCAAGTTCTGGGAAGACGACCCGCAGACCTACGGCGACATCGTGTTCCAGCCCGATGCCTTGCCCGAGCCTGTGGCCCGCACGCCGTTGTCCCCGGCCGAGAAGAACAGCCTGCTGCGATATGGCGCCGAGGAGCCGATGCTGTTCGTCGGGCACTACTGGCGCAGCGGCAAGCCGGCGCCGATCCGTCCCAACCTGGCGTGCCTGGACTACAGCGCGGTGCTCTACGGCAAGCTCGCCGCGTATCGGCTGGACCAGGAAACCCGCCTGGATCCGAATAAATTTGTCTGGGTCGACGTTGAACGGCCCGAGGTAGTGCGATGAGTGCGGTAGCGGTATTGCGCCTGCCCCTGGCGACGGACCTGAGCGGCTTCGTCAAGCTGCTGCAACGCATGCAGGTGCCTCACCGGGTCAGCGAGGAGGCGGGGGAGCAGGTGCTCTGGGTGCCGGAATCCATCAGCGAGGACGTGCGTGGCCTGTACCAGCGCTTTCCCCAGGGCGACCCCGATCAGCAACTGGACATTCCCCAGGCCAGTGCCCCGGCGCGCGCCGGCTTCGTCCAGCAACTGCGCAGCAGCCCGGTCACCGCGCTGGTCCTGCTCTTGAGCCTGGCGGTATGCGGTATCACCTTGCTCGGCGACAACCTGCAGACCCTGAGCTGGTTCACCTTCCTCGAGTTCCGCGTGGTTGGCGACTACATCCAGTTCAGCTCCCTGGCCGACAGCCTGGCAGCGGGGCAGTGGTGGCGCCTGGTGACGCCGATGCTGATCCACTTCGGCTTCCTGCATATCGCCATGAACGGCATGTGGTACTGGGAGCTGGGGCGGCGCATCGAAATGCGCCAGGGCGGCATCAACCTGCTGGGCCTGACCCTGCTGTTCAGCCTGGTGTCGAATTACGCGCAGTACTACTTCAGCGGGCCGACCCTGTTCGGCGGCCTGTCCGGGGTGCTCTACGGCCTGCTCGGACATTGCTGGATCTATCAATTGCTGGCCCCCAACCCCATCTACCGCCTGCCCCGGGGCGTGCTGGTGATGATGCTGGTGTGGCTGCTGCTGTGCCTGTCCGGGCTGGTCTCGATGATCGGTTTCGGTGAAATCGCCAACGCCGCCCACGTTGGCGGGTTGCTTATCGGATGCCTCACCGGCCTGTTGGGCGGCTTGTACAGCCGCCGACGGGCCCTTTAAACGCTGGAGTCTTGTATGTCGTCCTTTGTTGAAATGATCGAAAACATCACCCCCGAGATCTACCAGAGCCTGAAACTGGCGGTAGAGATCGGCAAATGGTCCGATGGCCGCAAGCTCACCGCCGAACAGCGTGAACTGTCCCTGCAGGCGATGATCGCCTGGGAAATGCAGAATCTGCCCGAGGATCAACGTACCGGCTACATGGGCCCGCAGGAATGCGCCTCGAAGTCGGCGCCGGTGCCGAACATCCTGTTCAAGTCGGATGCCATCCATTGATCGAGATTGGCCGCGGCTCCATCAGTAAAATGTCGGCGCGCCTTGACGGGTCGAACGTTGAATACGCTTTTCGCCTGGGCGACAGCGAGGTACCGGTCAACCCCTTGATCGGCACCACAGTGCGCCTGGAATACCTGGGTGCGATCCATTGCAGCCATTGCGGGCGCAAGACCAAGACCAGCTTCAGCCAGGGCTACTGCTACCCGTGCATGACCAAGCTGGCCCAGTGCGATATCTGCATCATGAGCCCGGAACGCTGCCACTACGACGCCGGTACTTGCCGCGATCCGTCATGGGGCGAGCAGTTCTGCATGACCGACCACGTGGTCTACCTGGCCAACTCGTCGGGGATCAAGGTCGGCATCACCCGCGCCACCCAACTGCCGACCCGCTGGCTCGACCAGGGGGCCAGCCAGGCGCTGCCGATCATGCGCGTGGCGACCCGCCAGCAATCGGGCTTCGTCGAAGACCTGTTCCGTTCCCAGGTGGCCGACAAGACCAACTGGCGCGCCTTGCTCAAGGGTGATGCCCAGGCAGTGGACCTGGTGGCAGTGCGCGAGCAGCTGTTCGCCGCCTGCGCCGAGGGCCTGTTGGCCCTGCAGGAGCGTTTCGGCCTGCAGGCGATCCAGCCGGTGACCGATATCGAGCCTCTGGAAATCCGCTATCCGGTCGTGGAGTACCCGACCAAGATCGTCAGCTTCAACCTGGACAAGAATCCGATCGCCGAAGGCACGTTGCTGGGGATCAAGGGCCAGTACCTGATCTTCGACACCGGCGTGATCAACATTCGCAAATACACGGCGTACCAGCTCGCCGTGCATCAGTAGAAGGAATTCGCCATGCGCACCGACCAACCGAAGATGATCTACCTGAAGGACTATCAGGCCCCCGAGTACCTGATCGACGAGACCCACCTGACCTTCGAGTTGTTCGAGGACCACAGCCTGGTCCATGCGCAGCTGGTGATGCGTCGCAACCCGGCCCGAGGCGCCGGCCTGCCGCCCCTGGTGCTGGACGGCCAACAGCTGGAGCTGCTGTCGGTGAGCCTGTCCGATCAGGCCCTGAGTGCCAGCGACTACCAGCTGGACGACAGCCACCTGACCCTGCACCCGACCAGCGCCAGTTTCACCCTGGACACCAGCGTGCGCATCCACCCGGAAAGCAACACCGCCCTGGAAGGCCTGTACAAGTCCAGTGGCATGTTCTGCACCCAGTGCGAGGCCGAGGGCTTTCGCAAGATCACCTATTACCTCGACCGCCCGGACGTGATGAGCAAGTTCACCACCACCGTGGTCGCCGAGCAGCACAGCTACCCGGTGCTGCTGTCCAACGGTAACCCGATCGCCAGCGGCCCGGGAGAAGACGGCCGGCACTGGGCGACCTGGGAAGACCCGTTCATGAAACCGGCCTACCTGTTCGCCCTGGTGGCCGGTGACCTGTGGTGCGTGGAAGATAGCTTCCGCACCCAGAGCGGTCGCGACGTGGCGCTGCGCATCTATGTCGAGCCGGAAAACATCGACAAGTGCCAGCACGCGATGAACAGCCTCAAGAAGTCCATGCGCTGGGACGAAGAGACCTATGGCCGTGAGTACGACCTGGACATCTTCATGATCGTCGCGGTCAACGACTTCAACATGGGTGCCATGGAAAACAAGGGCCTGAACATCTTCAACTCCAGCGCCGTGCTGGCCCGTGCCGAAACCGCCACCGACGCCGCGCACCAGCGGGTCGAGGCCATCGTTGCCCACGAATACTTCCATAACTGGTCGGGCAACCGGGTGACCTGCCGCGACTGGTTCCAGCTGTCGCTCAAGGAAGGTTTCACAGTGTTCCGCGACGCCGGTTTCTCCGCGGACATGAACTCGGCCACGGTCAAGCGCATCCAGGACGTGGCGTACCTGCGGACCCACCAGTTCGCCGAAGACGCCGGCCCCATGGCCCACGCCGTGCGTCCGGAAAGCTTTATCGAGATCTCCAACTTCTACACCCTGACCGTGTACGAAAAGGGTTCGGAAGTTGTCGGCATGATCCACACCTTGCTCGGCGCCGAAGGCTTCCGTAAGGGCAGCGACCTGTACTTTGAGCGCCATGACGGCCAGGCCGTGACCTGCGACGACTTCGTCAAGGCCATGGAAGACGCCAACGGCGTCGATCTGACCCAGTTCAAGCGCTGGTACAGCCAGGCCGGTACGCCGCGGCTGGCGGTCAGCGAGTCCTACGACGCAGCGGCGAAAACCTACAGCCTGACCTTCCGCCAGAGCTGCCCGCAAACCCCGGACAAGGTCGAGAAACTGCCGTTCGTGATTCCGGTGGCCCTGGGCCTGCTCGATAGCACCGGTGCCGACATGGCCTTGCGCCTGGCTGGTGAAGCCGCCGCCCAGGGCTCGTCCCGCGTGTTGTCGGTGACCGAGGCCGAGCAGACCTTTACCTTCGTCGACATCGCCGAACATCCGCTGCCCTCGCTGCTGCGGGGGTTCTCGGCTCCGGTGAAGCTGAGCTTCCCCTACAACCGTGACCAGCTGATGTTCCTCATGCAGCACGACAGCGACGGTTTCAACCGCTGGGACGCCGGCCAGCAATTGTCGGTGCAGGTGTTGCAGGAACTGATCGCCCAGCACCAACAGGGCCGGGCGCTGGTGATGGACGAACGTCTGGTGGCTGCCCTGGGCACTGTGCTCGCCGATGACAGCCTGGATCAGGCCATGGTCGCCGAAATGCTGTCCCTGCCGGGCGAGGCCTACCTCACCGAGATCAGCGAAGTGGCGGATGTCGAGGCGATCCACGCGGCTCGCGAGTTTGCCCGTCAGCAACTGGCTGACAGTCTGTTCGATGCCCTGTGGAAGCGCTATCAGGCCAATCGGCAGGTGTCCAAGGCCACCGCCTACGTGGCCGAGTCCGAGCATTTTGCCCGTCGCGCGCTGCAGAACATCGCCCTGTCGTACCTGATGCTGACCCACAAGCCCGAGGTGCTGGCTGCGGCCATCGAACAGTTCGACAGCGCCGACAACATGACCGAGCGCCTGACCGCCCTGGCAGTGCTGGTCAACTCGCCGTTCGAGGCCGAGAAGGCCAAGGCCCTAGAAGTATTCGCCGAGAACTTCAAGGACAACGCCCTGGTCATGGACCAATGGTTCAGCGTGCAGGCCGGCAGCCCGTTGCCTGGTGGCCTGGAGCGGGTCAAGGCACTGATGCAGCACCCGGCGTTCAACATCAAGAACCCAAACAAGGTGCGGGCGCTGGTGGGGGCGTTTGCCGGGCAGAACCTGATCAACTTCCACGCCGCCGATGGTTCGGGCTATCGCTTCCTGGCGGACCTGGTGATCCAGCTCAACGGCTTCAACCCGCAGATTGCCTCGCGGCAACTGGCGCCGCTGACCCGCTGGCGCAAATACGACAGTGCCCGCCAGGCACTGATGAAAGGCGAACTGGAGCGCATCCGCGCCTCCGGCGAGCTGTCCAGCGATGTGTTCGAGGTGGTGAGCAAAAGCCTCGCCTGAGGCTTGTATCGCCCCCGGCATCGCGTTCGCTGGCAAGCCAGCTCCTACGGACCCAAACCACCGCATACCCCCTCTGTAGGAGCCGGCTTGCCGGCGAAGAGGCCCTCAAGCCTTGTACCGCCCTCGGCATCCCTTCGCTGGCAAGCCAGCTCCTACGCGAGCGGTGGTGGTGGGGAGGCAGGGGGGATTTGGCTCTGTAGCGCTTCGCTCAAGTCGCGGTGATAGTTCTGCGCGCCTATGGCGTGCAGGATGCCGACCCGCTCCAGCTTGCCGTGCACCTTGAGGTTGGCTTCGCACAGCTTCACCACAATCGCGCGCTTGTGCAGCTGGCCTATCACTTCTTCCAGGGTCTGCAGCCCGGTGATGTCCATGAACGGCACATGCTTGAGGCGGATGATCAGCACCTGCGGGTCGCTGTGGGTCTGGGCCAGGGCCCGTTCGAAGGTCTCCGCGGCGCCAAAGAACAACGGCCCTTCGATGGTGTAGATCAGCACGCCCGGTGGCAGGTGCTGCTGGCCACTGTGGTGCAGTTCCTGCTGCAGATCCTGTTCCACCACTTGTTGCACCTCCACCGAGGAGGCCATGCGCCGCAGAAAATGCAGCATGGCCAGGACCACGCCGATGTTCACCGCGATCACCAGGTCGCTGAACACGGTCAGCACAAAGGTGCACAGCAGGATCGCCACATCGGCCCGGGGGGCCCGTTGCAGCATGCGCTTGAAGTGGTGCAGCTCGCTCATGTTGTAGGCCACCACGAACAGGATCGCCGCCAGGGCGCACAGCGGAATGTTCGCTGCCAGCGGCGCCAGGAACAGGATGATCAGCAGCAGCACCAGGGCATGGACGATACCCGCCAGCGGGCTGCTGCCGCCGTTGCGGATATTGGTGGCGGTACGGGCAATGGCGCCGGTGGCGGCGAAACCGCCGAACAGCGGGGTGACCAGGTTGGCGATGCCCTGGCCCATCAGTTCCTGGTTGGAGTCATGGCGGGTGCCAGCCATGCCATCGGCCACCACCGCCGACAGCAGCGATTCGATGGCCCCGAGCATGGCGATGGCGAAGGCCGGGCCGATCAGGTCCAGGACCTGCGGCAGGCTGACCTCTGGAAACTGCAACGCCGGCAAGCCCTGGGGAATGCCACAGAAGGCACTGCCAATGGTGGCCACGCCCTGGAACTGGAACAGCGACTGCAAGGCCGTGGCCAGGGTCATGGCCAGCAGGGGGGCCGGCAAACGCTTGAGCTGGGGGATGCGCGGCACCCATAGCAGCAGCGCCAGGCTCAGCAGGGCCAGCAGGGTGGTGGTCAGGTGCAGTTGGGGCAGGGCTTGCAGCAGGTGCCAGAGTTTCTGATGAAAGTGCTCGCCGCTGACCGCGGGCAGGCCGAAGAAATCCTTCCACTGGCTGACCCAGATGATTACCCCGATACCGGCGGTGAAGCCCAGGATCACCGGGTCCGGGATGAACTTGATCAGGGCGCCCAGGCGGCTGATGCCCAGCAGGAACAGGATCAACCCGGCCATCAGGGTCGCCAGTTGCAGGCCGCCGACCCCGTATTGGGCGGTGACCCCGGCAAGGATCACGATAAAGGCCCCGGTGGGCCCGGCGATCTGCACCCGGCTGCCGCCGAACAGCGACACCAGCAGGCCGCCGACGATGGCGGTGTAGATACCCTGTTCGGGCTTGACCCCGGAGGCGATGGCGAAGGCCATGGCCAGGGGCAGCGCCACCACTGCGACAATCACCCCGGACACCAGGTTGCGGCCCCAGTGTGCACGTCCCAGCAATCCGGCTTTCCACGCCTCGCGTATGGCAATCATGGCTCTGTCCTGAAGTCTGTCCGGCTCATCATAGCCCCGGCCGGGGAGTGTCGGCCCCTGTCCTGGATCAGGCTTTGTCCCACTGTCGCGCAGACGCGGCCTAGACACATCCATCAGTCTTGCGAATGGCCGATCATGCAGGGTTTCGGCAGGGGCTGATGGTTAACAAAAGATAACGTGGCGTCGATTGTCAGACCTTTCCAAAGCCCGATAGGATAGCCCGCAGCCGAAGGGGCTCTAGATTGCAGTTTCCAGGACGATCGTCATGATCGCCCAGGCCTGCGCAGCCCCCTCAAGGCGCCCTGAGAGGTTGAATGACCTGACAATAATAATGGGGGAATGGTCTATGAGTGAGCCTGTCATGGGTGTGGTTGTTGGCCGCCCGCCGGCGCTGCGCACGTTCGCACTGTTGGCTACAGCGCTCTCGCTGTTGGGCGTCGTGACGCTGTCGACGCCAGTCCTGGCCGCTGCCACTGCAGCGGATTCTGTCTATTCCATCGAATCGCCCAAGGCGGCGAAAAGCCTGATGCTCGATGTGGTCCACGCCGGCAAGCGCCTGGTGGCGGTGGGCGATCGCGGGCACATTCTCTATTCCGACGACCAGGGCCAGACCTGGGTCCAGGCCAAGGTGCCGACCCGGCAACTGCTGACGGCGGTGTACTTCGTCGATGATAAGCGCGGCTGGGCGGTGGGCCACGATGCCCAGGTCCTGGCCAGCAGTGACGGCGGTGCCACCTGGACCCGGCAGTTCCAGGACCTCAAGCGCGAGGCACCCTTGCTCGATGTATGGTTCAAGGACACCCAGACCGGCTACGCCGTGGGCGCCTACGGGGCCCTGCTGGAAACCAGCGATGGTGGCCAGCATTGGGAGGACGTCAGCGACCGTCTGGACAACGAGGACCAGTTCCACCTCAACGCCATTGCCCAGGTCAAGGATTCCGGGCTGTTCATTGTCGGCGAGCAGGGCAGCATGTTCCGCTCCGCCGATGACGGGCAGACCTGGGAGCGCCTCGAAGGCCCTTATGAAGGCTCGTTGTTCGGCGTGATCGGCACCGGCCAGCCGGCCACTCTGCTGGTTTATGGCCTGCGCGGCAATCTCTACCGCTCCACGGATTTCGGCAGCACCTGGGAACAGGTGGAGTTGAACGCCGCCCGTGGCGCCCTGGAGTTCGGCCTGTCGGGGGCGACCTTGCTGGACGATGGCTCGCTGGTGATCGTCGGCAACGGCGGCAGCGTGATCCGCAGCACCGACCACGGCCAGACCTTCAGCGTATTCAACCGTGCGGACCGCATCTCGCTGTCGGCGGTCACCGCTGCCGGCAACGGCGACCTGATCCTGGCCGGGCAGGGCGGTGTACGGGTTTCTGCAGCAACGGGCGCTGAACTCGGCCAATAAGCCGGGCACATAATAAGAAGGTGGGGAATTCCATGAGCAGTCATCACCAGGACAAGGCGAACTTTCTTGAGCGCCTGATTTTCAATAACCGCCCGGCAGTGATCTTCATCTGCTTGCTGGTCAGCGCTTTCCTGTTCTGGCAGGCGACCCTGATCCGGCCGTCCACCAGCTTCGAGAAGATGATCCCGCTCAAGCACCCGTTCATCGAGCGGATGATGGAGCACCGCAACGACCTGGCGAACCTGGGCAACACCGTGCGCATCTCGGTGGAGGCCCGTGACGGCGACATCTTCACAAAGGACTACATGGAAACCCTGCGGCAGATCAACGACGAGGTGTTCTACATCTCCGGCGTCGATCGCTCCGGGCTCAAGTCGCTGTGGAGCCCTAGCGTGCGCTGGACCGAAGTGACCGAAGAGGGCTTCGCCGGCGGCGAGGTGATTCCCCAGAGCTACAACGGTTCGGCCGACAGCCTCGAACAGCTGCGCAACAACGTGCTCAAGTCCGGCCAGGTCGGGCGCCTGGTGGCCAACGACTTCAAGTCCAGCATCGTCGATATCCCACTGCTGGAGTCCTACCCGGACCCGCAGGACCAGGGCAAGCTGCTGGCCCTGGACTACCAGAAATTCTCCCACCAGCTGGAAGAGAAGATCCGCGACAAGTTCGAGGCGCAGAACCCCAATGTGAAGATCCACATCGTCGGCTTCGCCAAGAAGGTCGGCGACCTGATCGACGGCCTGATCATGGTGGTGATGTTCTTCGGCGTGGCCTTCATCATCACCCTGGTGCTGCTGTACTGGTTCACCTGGTGCATCCGCAGCACCATCGCGGTGTTGATCACCACCCTGGTGGCGGTGGTCTGGCAACTGGGCCTGATGCACGCCTTCGGTTTTGGCCTGGACCCGTATTCAATGCTGGTGCCGTTCCTGATCTTCGCCATCGGCATTTCCCACGGGGTGCAGAAGATCAACGGCATCGCCTTGCAGTCCAGTGATGCCGACAATGCCCTGACTGCGGCGCGGCGCACCTTCCGCCAGCTGTTCCTGCCGGGGATGATCGCGATCCTCGCCGACGCCGTGGGCTTCATCACCTTGCTGATCATCGATATCGGGGTGATCCGCGAGCTGGCCATCGGTGCCTCCATCGGCGTGGCGGTGATCGTGTTCACCAACCTGATCCTGCTGCCGGTGGCGATTTCCTACGTCGGCATCAGCAAGCGCGCCATCGAGCGCAGCAAGAAGGACGCTTCCCGCGAGCATCCGTTCTGGCGCCTGCTGTCTAACTTTGCCAGCCCCAAAGTCGCGCCGATTTCCATCGCCTTGGCCCTGGTGGCCTTTGCCGGCGGCCTCTGGTACAGCCAGAACCTGAAGATCGGCGACCTCGACCAGGGCGCCCCGGAGTTGCGTCCCGATTCGCGCTACAACAAGGACAACAACTTCATCATCAGCAATTACTCCACCAGCTCCGACGTGCTGGTGGTGATGGTCAAGACCGCGGCCGAAGGCTGCTCGCGCTATGAGGCCATGGCGCCCATCGACGAATTGATGTGGAAGATGCAGAACACCGAGGGCGTGCAGTCGGCGATTTCCCTGGTGACCGTCTCCAAGCAGATGATCAAGGGCATGAACGAGGGCAACCTGAAGTGGGAAACCCTGTCGCGCAACCCTGACGTACTGAACAACTCCATTGCCCGGGCCGACGGCCTGTACAACAACAACTGCTCCCTGGCGCCGGTGCTGGTGTTCCTCAACGACCACAAGGCCGCGACCCTGGACCGTGCGGTACATGCGGTGCAGGAGTTCGCCACGCAGCACAACAAGGACGGCCTGGAGTTCATTCTCGCTGCCGGCAACGCCGGGATCGAGGCCGCGACCAACGAGGTGATCAAGGAGTCCGAGCTGACCATCCTGATCCTGGTCTACATCTGCGTGGCCGGCATGTGCATGATCACCTTCCGCTCCTGGGCGGCGACCCTGTGCATCGTTCTGCCACTGGTGCTGACGTCGGTGCTGGGCAACGCGCTGATGGCCTTCATGGGCATCGGGGTCAAGGTGGCGACCCTGCCGGTGGTGGCGCTGGGGGTGGGCATCGGCGTGGACTACGGCATCTATATCTACAGCCGCCTGGAGAGCTTCCTGCGGGCCGGCCTGCCGCTGCAGGAGGCCTACTACCAGACCCTGCGCTCCACCGGCAAGGCCGTGCTGTTCACCGGCCTGTGCCTGGCCATCGGCGTGTGCACCTGGATCTTCTCGGCCATCAAGTTCCAGGCCGACATGGGCCTGATGCTGACCTTCATGCTGCTGTGGAACATGTTCGGTGCCCTGTGGCTGCTGCCGGCCCTGGCGCGATTCCTGATCAAGCCGGAGAAGCTGGCGGGGCAGAAGGGCAACTCGCTGTTCGCCCACTGATCCCGTTGCATGAGTACTCAGCCGCACCCTCGGGTGCGGCTTTTTCATGGCCGGTGTTCCGAGGGGAAAGCAGGTGGTGCTGAAGAAGCGGGCGGCCCCGGCAGTGCCTGTCGGAGGATGTATCCGGGGCAGTCGCTTGCGCGGCGCAATGCTGGCCCAACCCGGCAGCGCCAATCAGCTATCATTGCGCCTTTCCATCTGATGACTGATCGCTATGACCGCTGCTACCGACACCTTGCTCTGCGCCCTTGAAGCCTGCGACATGCTGGAAATCGACGGCCTGCACGCCTTCGATTTCACCCTCGACGAGCAGCGCCTGCTGATCGAGTGCATGGACGGCCGCGCGGCCAAGCGCTGGAGCTTTACCCTGGCCCAGGTCCAGGCCGCGACCTTCGACCAGGACTTGCAGAGCTGGACCCTGGCAGGCGACTCCGGTGAGCACCGCCTGGTGTGCATGAGCGCGTTCAGTGCCCGCGACGAAGAGGAAGGTGAACATGAAGATGCGTAATTTCTGGCCCCTGCTGATGGCCGGCAGTGTCGGTGCCATGGCGGTCCAGGCCGCGCCGGCCACCGAAACCCATGAGCTGCTGGTGGGGTCCTATACCCAGGGCCAGAGCCAGGGTCTGTACCGCCTGCAATTCAATGAGCGCACCGGGCAGATCGACCCCAAGCCGCTGCAGGTGGTGAAGAGCTCCAACCCGTCCTGGCTGACCTTGTCCAAGGACCTCAAGTTCGTCTTCGCGGTGAATGAGAACAGCCCGGGGCAGGCCGACCCCATCGGTCGTGTCAGCAGCTATAGCCTGGCGCCGAAAACCCATCAACTGAGCCTGATCAACCAGGTGCAGAGCCAGGGTAACGAGCCCACCCATTCCAGCCTGAGTGCCGACGGCAACTACCTGTTCGTCAGCAACTATTCGGTGGATGTGGATCCGGGCGGCAGCCTGGCGGTGGTGCCGGTCAGCGATGACGGTCATCTGTCGCCGGTGGTGCAGCTCACCAGTCATCCGGCCAGCCGGGTCGACCCCGAGCGCCAGCAATCGGCCCACGTGCATTCGTCGGTGCCGTCCCCGGACGGCAGGTTCCTGTTCGCCAACGACCTGGGTGCGGACAAGATCTTCGTCTATCGCTATGACCCCAAGGCCAATGCGGAACACCCGCTGAGCCCGGCCGACCCGGCCTTCGTCCAGCTGCCGCCGGGCAGCGGCCCGCGGCACCTGCTGTTCAGCGCCGATGGCAAGCATGCCTACCTGACCATGGAAATGAGCGCTCAACTGGCGGTGTTCGACTACCAGGACGGCAAGCTGACTCAGCGTCAGATGCTCGACCTGGCGGCCAACGGCTCCAAGGAGAAAAAGGCCGCCGCGGCCTTGCACGCTTCCAAGGACGGCCAGTACCTGTATGTCAGCAACCGGGGCACCGCCAACCAGTTGCTGGTGTTTGCCATCGACCCGGCCAATGGCCAGCTCAAGGAAATCCAGCGGCGTTCGGTGGAAGGTGATCACCCACGGGAGTTCAGCCTCGACCCGAGCAACCGCTATGTGCTGATCGGCAACCAGAAAAGCAACGAGATCGTGGTGATCGAGCGCGACGCCAAGACCGGTTTCCTGGGCAAGACCGTGCAGAAACTGCCGTTCGATTCCCCCAGCGATATCAAATTCCTGGTGCGTCAATAGACCGCAGGCCCCGGCGTCCGGGGCCTGACTCCTTCTATTAACGACGCTGATAATGGCTACTGCCGCAAAGAATTTTTTCCCGCCAACCCTCGGGAGTAAGTTTGCTTCACGGCCC
This sequence comes from Pseudomonas protegens CHA0, assembly GCF_000397205.1. Taxonomy (NCBI): domain Bacteria; kingdom Pseudomonadati; phylum Pseudomonadota; class Gammaproteobacteria; order Pseudomonadales; family Pseudomonadaceae; genus Pseudomonas; species Pseudomonas protegens. Next base: position 3,699,663 of record NC_021237.1, on the reverse strand, counting down.
ACACGGGCAAGCAAGCCAACTGAATACGAGGGTTACCGCCATGAACTTCAATCTCTTCTCCGTGATCGCAGCCTCCGCCATTTCCGCCACCGTGGCACTGCCTGCCAGCGCCAGCGTGGAAATCAGCCAGAAGAAATCCAGCACCAACACCTACACCCAGAAGTACCTGCAACAAAGCGCCAACTTCTACGCCGCCCTGGATCACAAAGCCCAGCAATGAGCGCTCCGGATCACCCCGCAAGCAGCAAACCCAAGGTATGCAGGAGCGACGTCACTGAAGCAGTGATGTCGCTCCTGCATCACCTGTTTGCGACTTATTCTTCCCGCCAGGCAAATTTTGCTTGGTAGTGTCATATAGCCATGTGTTTAAATTTGACGCTGAATTATTGACTCTTTCCCGAGCAAGGATCGATAGCATGGTGATGCGTCTGACCGTGGTTCTGCTGTTGCTCTACTCCACCCCCATCCTGTCCTCTGCCCAGCCTGTCGAAGGCGAGCCGGAGACTTCCCGCGAGCGTCTGACCAGCCTGTTGCAGGACTGAGACGCCGGTTTAAAGCATCAAGAAAATTGATGATGGCTATGGATATAAACGTCTTTTTACTGGCGTTTGATTGATAGATCCTCTGGGCACGAAAACGCCTCAGGAGATCACCATGGCCCGTTCGATCCTCAGTTCCGCCAAGTACGGCGCCTACCTGGCGCTGGGGCTTTATCTGCTTCTGATGCTCTGGGCCAGCCTGGCTGCGGGCCTGCCGAGCGCTGCGTTGATTGATTCCGGCGCGGCAAGCGGCCAGGGCCCGGTACTCCATGCCGAAGCGGGGAGACGGCCATGAAAGGGCGCCGTCTGATGATCACCGCCTTCCTCGCGTTCTTCACCAATGGCACCAGCCTGCTGGGGCTGGGCCAGGGTTCGGCCGGAGCATTGGCGCGGGCCATCGAATGCAATCACCAGATCGCCCATCACAGCCAGGCGGCCAAGGCTCCGGCGCTGCTGGCGGGCAATCCACCGGGCAAATCCGCTGCGGCCTTTCCCGGGCCTTTCGCCCTGGATTGCCCACAGGCACGGGTATGCCCGGCCATGGCGGCCTGAGACGAGAAGAGGCGGGCAAGAGAAGAAGGGGCCCCGGAACCGGGACCCCATGCAGCGATGTCAGTCCTTGGACGAACCGCGTTTCACCAGTTTCATCACCACCACGAAGAACACCGGCACGAAGATCACTGCCAGGGTTGCGGTGATCATGCCGCCGATCACCCCGGTACCGATCGCCTGCTGGCTGGCGGAGCTGGCGCCGGTGGCGATGGCCAGGGGCACCACGCCGAGGATGAACGCCAGCGAGGTCATGACGATGGGGCGCAGGCGCAGGCGTGCAGCCTGCACCGTGGCATCGATCAGATCATGGCCTTCGTCGTACAGGCTCTTGGCGAACTCGATGATCAGGATCGCGTTCTTCGCTGACAGGCCGATGATGGTGATCAGGCCGACCTTGAAGAACACGTCGTTGGGCATGCCGCGCAGGCTCACCGCCAGCACTGCGCCCAGTACCCCCAGGGGCACCACCAGCAGCACCGAGGTGGGAATCGACCAGCTCTCGTAGAGCGCCGCCAGGCACAGGAACACGATCAGCAGCGACAGGCCCAGCAGCATCGGCGCCTGGCTGCCGGACAGCCGTTCCTGGAGTGACAGGCCGGTCCATTCCAGGCCCAGCCCGGTGGGCAACTGCGCCACCAGCCGTTCGATTTCCTGCATGGCTTCACCGGTACTGTGGCCAGGGGCCGGCTCGCCGGAGACGGCAATGGCCGGGTAGCCGTTGTAGCGGGTCAGTTGCGCAGGGCCCAGGCTCCAGCTGGCGCGGACGAAGGCCGACAGCGGCACCATCTTGCCGGCGCTGTTGCGCACGTTCAGGCGCAGCAAGTCTTCGACCTGGCTGCGCTGGTCGCCTTCGGCCTGGATCACCACCCGCTGCATCCGCCCCTGGTTGGGGAAGTCGTTGACGTAGGACGACCCCAGGGCGGTGGACAGCAGGCTGCCGATATCGGCAAAGGACACGCCCAGGGCGTTGGCCTGCTTGCGGTCGACCTCCAGTTGCACCTGCGGCGCTTCGGCCAGGGCACTTTCCCGGACGTTGGCCAGGATCGGGCTCTTTTCCGTGGCCTTGAGCAGCTCGTCCCGGGCCTGCATCAGGGCCGCGTGGCCGACGCCGCCACGGTCCTGCAGGCGGAACTCAAAGCCGCTGGAGGTGCCCAGGCCATCGATCGGCGGCGGCAGCACGGCGTACACCACGGCATCCTTGATCGCGCCGAGGGCGGCGTTGGCGCGGTCGGCGATGGACATCGCCGAATCCTCGCTGCCCCGTTGCGACCAGTCCTTGAGCGTGGTGAAGGCCAGCGCGGCGTTCTGCCCGTTACCCGAGAAGCTGAAGCCGAGAATGATGGTGCTGTCGCCGACTCCCGGTTCGCTGGCGTTGTGCGCTTCGATCTGCTCCACCACCTTGATCGTGCGGTTCTGGCTGGCACCAGGTGGCAGCTGGATGTCGGTGATGGTGTAGCCCTGGTCCTCCACTGGCAGGAAGGAGGAGGGCAGGCGGCTGAACAGCAGCGCCATGATCGCCAGCAGCGCCAGGTAGATCAGCAGGTAGCGGCCGGTACGCTTGAGGGCATAGGTCACGCCGCCCTGATAGCTGTCGCTCAGGCGTTCGAAGCGCCGGTTGAACCAGCCGAAGAACCCCGTGCGTTCATGGTGTTCGCCCGCCGCAATGGGCTTGAGCAGGGTGGCGCACAGGGCCGGGGTCAGGGTCAGGGCGAGGAACGCCGAGAACAGGATCGAGGTGGCCATGGACAGCGAGAACTGCTGGTAGATCACCCCCACCGAGCCGGGCATGAAGGCCATGGGGATGAACACCGCCACCAGCACCAGGGTGATGCCGATGATGGCCCCGGTGATCTGCTGCATCGCCTTGCGCGTGGCTTCCTTGGGCGACAGGCCTTCGGAGGCCATGATCCGCTCGACGTTCTCCACCACCACGATGGCATCGTCCACCAGGATGCCGATGGCCAGCACCATGCCGAACATGGTCAGCACGTTGATCGAGAACCCCAGGGCCAGCATGGTGGCGAAGGTGCCCATCAGGGCCACGGGCACCACCAGGGTGGGGATCAGGGTGTAGCGGATGTTCTGCAGGAACAGGAACATCACCAGGAACACCAGCACCATGGCTTCGGCCAGGGTGTAGAGCACCTTGGTGATCGAGACCTTGACGAAGGGCGAGGTGTCGTAGGGGATCTTGTATTCCACGCCGGCCGGGAAATAGCGCGACAGCTCGTCCATCTTGGCGCGGATCAAGGTCGCGGTATTCAACGCGTTGGCCCCGGGGGACAACTGCACGCCCACCGCGGTGGACGGCTTGCCGTTCAGGCGGGTGCCGTACTGGTATTCCTGGCTGCCGACTTCCACCCGGGCCACATCGCCGATGCGTACCGTGGAGCCGTCGGGGTTGGCCCGCAGGACGATATCGGCAAACTCTTCAGGGCTGGAAAGCTGGCCCTTGACCAGGATGGTCGCGGTGATTTCCTGGCTGGCAGGGTTGGGCAGGTCGCCGATGCTGCCGGCCGGAACCTGGGCGTTCTGCGCCGCCACCGCGGCGTTGACGTCGGCCGGGGTCAGGTTGAAACCGATCAGTTTCTGCGGGTCGAGCCAGATCCGCATGGCCCGCTCGGCACCGTACAACTGGGCCTTGCCGACGCCATCGAGGCGGCGGATCTCGTTCATCACGTTGCGCGCCAGGTAGTCGCTGAGGGCGACATCGTTCAGGCGGCCGTCACTGGAGGTCAGGGTGATCAGCAAGAGGAAGCCGGCGGAGACTTTCTCCACCTGCAGGCCCTGCTGGGTCACCGCCTGGGGCAGGCGCGGTTCCACCGCCTTGAGACGGTTCTGCACGTCCACCTGGGCCAGTTCCGGGTTGGTACCCGGCTGGAAGGTGGCGGTGATGGTGGCGCTGCCGAGGCTGCTCTGGGACGAGAAGTACAGCAGGTGGTCGGCACCATTGAGCTCCTGCTCGATCAGGCTGACCACCGATTCGTCCAGGGTCTGCGCCGAGGCGCCCGGGTAGGCGGCGTAGATCTCGATCTGCGGCGGGGCCACGGTGGGGTATTGCGCCACCGGCAGTTGGGGGATCGCCAGGGCGCCGGCCAACAGGATGAAGAAGGCGACCACCCAGGCGAATACCGGGCGGTCAATAAAGAATTGCGGCATGTGTACTACCTACTGGCCAGGGTTCTGGACGTGCGCAAGGGGGCTGGCGTCGATTTCCACCGGCTCGCCGGGGCGGGCGTGTTGCAGGCCTTCGACAATCACCCGGTCACCGGGCTTGAGGCCCTCGGTGACGATCCAGCGATCGTTCTGCACTCCACCCAGTTGCACCGGGTGCTGCACCACGTTGTTTTGCGCATCCACCAGCAGCACCTGGGCGATGCCGGCGCTGTCGCGCTGGATGGCCCGCTGCGGCACGCTGATGCCTTGCTGGTTGACCGCCTGTTCCAGGCGCACGCGCACGAAACTGCCGGGCAGCAGGTCGAGGTCCGGGTTGGGGAACTCGCTGCGCAGGATGATCTGCCCGGTACTCGGGTCAACGCTGATATCGGCGAACAACAGCTTGCCCGGCAGCGGGTAGAGGCTGCCGTCGTCCTGGATCAGGGTCGCCTTGGCCTGGTCCTTGCCCACCTGCTGCAACTGGCCGGCGCGGAAGGCCCGGCGCAGGTCGTTGAGTTCACGGGTGGACTGGGTCAGGTCGGCGTGGATCGGGTCCAGTTGCTGGATCAGCGCCAGCGGCGTGGTCTCGTTCTGGCCCACCAGGGCGCCTTCGGTGACCAGGGCGCGGCCGACCCGGCCGGAAATCGGCGCGGTGACGGTGGCATAGCCGAGGTTGAGCTTGGCCCGCTGCACGGCGGCCTGGTTGGCGGCGACGTCGGCGCTGGCCTGGCGTGCCGCAGCCCGGGCATTGTCGTATTCCTGGCCGCTGATGGCCTGGTCGGCGACCAGCTTGGAATAGCGTTGCTCCTGCAACTGCGCCTGGAAGGCGGTGGCCTCGGCCTTGCGCAGGCTGGCCTGGGCGCTGTCCAGGTCAGCCTTGAACGGGGCCGGGTCGATGCGGAACAAGACCTCGCCCTGCTTGACGTCGGAGCCTTCGCGGAAGGTCCGTTGCAGCACCACCCCGGCTACCCGGGCGCGGACTTCGGCGATCCGTGGCGCGGCGATGCGCCCGCTCAGTTCGCTGGTGATGGACAGGGCCTGGCTCTGTACGGTTTCGATCCGTACCTTGGCCGGTGGCGGCGTCTGCTCGCCTTCGGTCTTGCCACACGCGCTCAGCGCCGCTGCCAGAACGACCAGGCAGAATGGCGCAAAGAGTTTATTCGACATGCTGATACCCCAATAATGACCTCGGCATGCTAAGGGCATGGGTCAAGGCCCGCTGTGAAGCTGTGTAGGTGCTGTGTGAAAAAGTGTGAAGCCTGCGCACCGGTGCGGCCAGGGTTGTATATCCTTGGCGCCTTGCTGGTTTTGCCCGGTGCCTTATAAAGAACGCCGGTATTCTGTATTTCTTCAATAAAGATCGCTCTCCATGCCCAATATTCTTCTTGTCGAAGACGACACCGCGCTGTCCGAACTGATCGCCAGCTACCTGGAACGCAATGGCTATCAGGTCAGCGTGATCAGCCGTGGTGACCAGGTGCGGGAGCGGGCCAAGGCCAGCCCGCCGGACCTGGTGATCCTCGACCTGATGCTGCCGGGCCTGGATGGCCTGCAAGTCTGCCGCCTGTTGCGCGCCGACTCGGCGACCCTGCCGATCCTGATGCTGACCGCGCGGGATGATAGCCATGATCAGGTGCTGGGTCTGGAAATGGGCGCCGACGACTATGTGACAAAACCTTGCGAACCGCGAGTGCTACTGGCCCGGGTCCGTACCCTGTTGCGCCGCAGCAGCCTCAGCGAGCCGCAGAGCGCCAGCGACCAGATCCTCATGGGCAACCTGTGCATCGACCTGTCGGAGCGCACCGTGACCTGGCGCGAGCAGTTGGTGGAGCTGTCCAGCGGCGAGTACAACCTGCTGGTGGTGCTGGCCCGGCACGCCGGTGAAGTGCTGAGCCGCGACCAGATCCTGCAGCGCCTGCGGGGCATCGAGTTCAACGGCACCGATCGTTCGGTGGACGTGGCGATCTCCAAGCTGCGGCGCAAATTCGATGATCACGCCGGCGAGGCGCGCAAGATCAAGACCGTGTGGGGCAAGGGTTACCTGTTCAGCCGTTCCGAGTGGGAATGCTGATTCCATGCTGCGCATCCTGGTCCGTCTGTACCTGATCACCATCATTGCCTTCAGCGCCGCGATCTACCTGATCCCGGACCTGGTGATCAAGGTTTTCCACGAGCGTTTCCTGGACTACAACCTGGACCAGTCCCGGGGCCTGCAGAGCCTGATCGTCAAGCAGTTCCGCGCCTTGCCGGCGCAGCAGTGGCCGACCCTGGTCAAGGAGATGGACGAGGAGTTCCACCCGTTGCAGGTGGCCCTTGTGCGCATCGATGACCCGGATTTCAGCGATTACGAGCGCGAGCGCCTGCAACGCGGCGAGAAAGTGGTGCGCCTGGGCGATTGGGGCTGGCGCACCCTGGCGGTGTCGCCGCTGGATGAGCAACTGGCGGTGAAGCTGGTGGTGCCGCCGGACCCGCTGGACGTCAACCTGCTGTACTGGAGCATCAATGTCCTGATCGTCGCCGTGCTGCTGGCCTGCCTGCTGCTCTGGGTGCGCCCGCACTGGCGTGACCTGGAGCGCCTCAAGCGCACCGCCGAACGCTTCGGCAAGGGCCATCTGGGCGAGCGCACCCAACTGCCCGCCAGTTCCAACATCGGCAGCCTGGCCAATGTCTTCGACACCATGGCCGGGGATATCGAAAAACTCCTGAACCAGCAGCGTGACCTGCTCAACGCGGTGTCCCACGAACTGCGCACGCCCCTGACCCGGCTGGATTTCGGCCTGGCCCTGGCGCTCTCCGACGATTTGCCGGCGGCCAGCCGCGAGCGCCTGCAAGGGCTGGTGGCGCACATTCGCGAACTGGATGAACTGGTCCTGGAGCTGCTGTCCTACAGCCGCCTGCAGAACCCGGCGTGCCTACCGGAGCAGATCGAGGTGTCCCTGGACGAGTTCATCGACAGCATCCTGGGCAGTGTCGACGATGAGCTGGAGTCGGATATCGTCATCGACGTCCTGCTGCACGGTGCCCTGGAACGTTTCACCCTGGACCCGCGGCTGACCGCCCGGGCCTTGCAGAACCTGCTGCGCAATGCCACCCGTTATTGCGAGAAGCGCATCCAGGTGGGGGTGCTGGTCAGCGACGACGGCTGCGAGATCTGGGTCGACGATGACGGCATCGGCATTCCCGACGACGAGCGCGAGCGGGTGTTCGAGCCGTTCTACCGCCTGGACCGCAGCCGCGACCGCGCCACCGGCGGCTTCGGCCTGGGCCTGGCGATCAGCCGCCGGGCCCTGGAAGCCCAGGACGGCACCCTGACCGTGGAAGCCTCGCCCCTGGGCGGCGCGCGTTTTCGCCTGAGCCTGCCGCCCCCGCCCAGGGCCTGAATCCGTAGGAGCCGGCTTGCCGGCGAAGAGGCCCCTGAGCCGAGTGCCCCTGCGGATAACGCCTTCGCTGGCAAGCCAGCTCCTACAGCCTGCTCCTGCAACGGGGGTGCAACTGACAGGAGTTTCATGCTGCCTGTTGTCGGGCACGGTTTATCCTGTTCGTACTCACCCGCAATGAGGAGGTTCATCCATGAACGATCAGGCGATTCATCATGCTGCGGCCGACGGCTACCAACAGGCCGCCGATACCTATGTGCGGGGCCGGCCGGACTATCCGCCAGCCCTTGAGCCCTGGCTGCGGGAGACGCTGGGCCTCGGGCCGGGCAGGGTGGTGGTGGACCTGGGCGCCGGCACCGGCAAGTTCACCGGCCGCTTGCTGGCCACAGGGGCCCAAGTGATCGCGGTGGAGCCAGTCGAGCAAATGCGCGCCAGGCTGGCGGCGGCCCAGCCCGAGGCCCAGGTGCTGGAGGGCAGCGCCGAGGCGCTGCCGCTCAAGGATGCCTCGGTGGATGTGCTGGTCTGTGCCCAGGCCTTTCACTGGTTTGCCCACCGCGCGGCACTGGAGGAAATCCATCGCGTGCTCAAGCCCGGCGGCAAGCTGGCCCTGGTGTGGAACCTGCGGGATGCCCGGGTGCCCTGGGTGGCGCGCCTGGACGCCATCGTCAATGCCTTGCAGGCCGATACCCCGCGCTATTACACCGGTGCCTGGCGCCAGGCCTTTCCCCATCCGGGTTTCGGGCCTCTGCAGGAACAGCATTTCACCCAGGGCCACAGCGGCACGCCGGAGGACGTGATCTTCAACCGTGTGCGCTCCACCAGCTTCATCGCCGCCTTGCCCCAGGCCGAGCGCGAGGCCGTGGACCGGCAGATCGCCGCCCTGATCGACAGCGAGCCGCAGCTGCGGGGCAAGGCCCAGGTCACCGTGCCTTACACGACCGCCGCCTTCTATTGCACCCGGCAAGGCTGAGCTCATCACCCCCACATCGCCCCCATGTAGGCGCTGGCTTGCCAGCGAAGGCGTTATTCAGGGGCCTCTTCGCCGGCAAGCCGGCGCCTGCAGGGGCGGTGGCCAGTCCCGCTTTTGGCCGATGCGCTGCCTTACGGCCCGCCGCCGCCACTTGCTATAGTTCGGCCCTCATTTTCTGCCCAGTAAAGGATCACTGCCATGTCCGAATACCAAGCCTTTCGCGTCGAACTTGCTGACAACATCGCCCATGTGCAGATCAACCGCCCGGAAAAGATCAACGCCATGAACGCCGCGTTCTGGAGCGAGATCGTCGAGATCTTCCGCTGGATCGACGACACCGACGCAGTGCGCGTGGTGGTGCTCAGCGGTGCCGGCAAGCATTTTTCTTCGGGCATCGACCTGATGATGCTGGCCGGGGTGGCCAACGAACTGGGCAAGGATGTGGGCCGCAACGCGCGCCTGCTGCGGCGCAAGATCTTCCAGCTGCAAGCCTCGTTCAACGCCGTGGACAACTGCCGCAAGCCGGTGCTGGCGGCGATCCAGGGCTATTGCCTGGGGGGCGCCATCGACCTGATCAGCGCCTGCGACATGCGTTACGCCGCGGACGATGCGCAATTCTCGATCAAGGAAATCGATATCGGCATGGCTGCGGATGTCGGCACACTGCAACGTTTGCCACGTATCATCGGCGACGGCATCCTGCGCGAGCTGGCCTACACTGGGCGCACCTTCGGTGCCGAGGAAGCACGCAGCATTGGCCTGGTCAACCGGACCTACAGCGATGCCGCAAGCCTGCTGGACGGGGTCATGGGAATTGCCCGGGAGATCGCCGCCAAGTCGCCGATCGCGGTCAGCGGCACCAAGGAAATGCTCAGCTACATGCGTGACCACCGTATTGATGACGGCCTGGAATATGTCGCCACCTGGAACGCTGCCATGTTGCAGTCCAACGACTTGCGCGTGGCCATCGCCGCCCACATGAGCAAACAGAAACCCGAATTTCTGGATTGATTGACGATGATTGAACGCTGGACCACCGCAGTACTCGACACCGACCTTCCCGGCGGCTGGGCCGTGGCCCGCGGCCCGGACGGCTTTCTCTATGACGACAACGGCGCGCTGTTCCCCCGGCACTGGCTCAAGGGCCAGGACCTGCCGCTGCTGGCGGAACATGGCATCGGCCATCTCGATGGCGAGCCGGTGTACCTGCTGGAACTGAGCGCCCGCGCCGAAGTGCCGGGCTGCGGCTGGAAAGGCCTGCGGGCCTTCATGCTGGAGGGCGATCACACCCTGTACAAGGTCCTGGGCTATGCCGCGCAGATCGGCACCTGGGCCCGGGAGCACCGGTACTGCGGCAGTTGCGGGCAGCCCATGGCCCAGGTGCCGGGGGAGCGGGCGATGTATTGCCAGCCTTGCGACCTGCGCAGCTACCCGCGCATTTCACCGAGCATGATCGTGCTGATCACCCGCGGTGACGAAATCCTCCTGGCTCGTTCGCCGCGCTTCGTCACCGGGGTCTACAGCACCCTGGCAGGCTTTGCCGAGCCGGGCGAGTCGGCGGAGGACTGCCTGATTCGCGAGGTGCGCGAAGAGGTGAGCATCGAAGTCAGGAACATCCAGTACGTGGGCAGCCAATGCTGGCCGTTCCCCCATTCGATGATGCTGGGCTTTCACGCCGAATACGCCGGCGGCGAGATCATTCCCCAGGAAGACGAGATCGAGGACGCCCAGTGGTTCAGCGTCCATGCGCTACCGCCGTTGCCGGCCTCGCGCTCGATTGCCCGCTACCTGATCGATCTCTATGTGGCGCGCCGCCTAGGCCACGCTGAACCAGTGCTGCCAGGCTAGGCGCACGGTCAGCCCGAGGACCACGGTGATGAACACCGGGCGAATGAACTTGGCACCACCGCTGATGGCGGTGCGTGCGCCGAAGAAGGCTCCGACCATCACCGATAGGCCCATGCACAGGCCGATGATCCAGTCCACCTGCCCGGAAAACACGAACACCGACAGCGCCGCGATGTTGCTGACGAAGTTCATGCTGCGGGCCACGCCGCTGGCCTTGACCAGGTCGATGGGGTAGAGCAGCAGGCTGCTCACGGTCCAGAACGCCCCGGTGCCGGGGCCGGCCACGCCGTCATAGAAGCCCAGGCTGAAGCCCTGGCTCGATTGCCACTTCTTCTTGATCGGTGCGTCGCTGTCCAGTGGCGCTTTGGGCGTGCCGCCGAACAGCAGGTACAGGCCGCAGGCGAAGACGATCACCGGCAGCATCTTGTTCAGCCATTCCGCCGGCAGGTAGTGAGCGACGATGGCCCCGGTCAGGGCGCCCACCAGGGTTCCGACAATGGCGTGGGTCCATTGCCTGGGGTGGAACAGCTTGCGCCGATAGAAGGTGAAGCTGGCGGTGGCCGAGCCGAAGGTCGAGCTGAGTTTGTTGGTGCCCAGCACCAGGTGCGGCGGCAGGCCGGCGGTGAGCAGGGCCGGGGTGGTGAGCAGGCCGCCGCCGCCGGCAATGGCGTCGATGAAACCGGCAATGAAGGCCACGAGGGCGAGAATGGCGAGGGTGGTCAGGTCTACGCTGAGTTCGAAGGGCATGGGGTCGGCTTATTTCGGCGAGAAGCGCAAAGGGGGCTGCGCGAAAGTCCGCCATATTACCTGCAACCCAGCCCGCCGCGCGACCGCCTCGACCTTGGTCGGATGCCTCTCCCTGAACCGAGCGCCCGCCTGGATAACGCCTTCGCTGGCAAGCCAGCTCCTACGGGGCGGTGCGCCGAGATTTCGCTGCAGGAGCCGGCTTGCCGGCGAAGAGGCCGCTGGGCCGAGCGCTCGCCTGGATGACGCCTCCGCTGGCAGGCCAGCTCCTACGGGGGGCGGTGCCTGAGGTCAGCGCTGGGGCCCGTTGCCAATCTGCCAGACAAAGGGTGGCTCGCTGCCGTTGATCTTCCAGTCGCCGACGATCCGCGCCTTGTAGATCACTGGGTTGTGCGAAGACACGGTGCGCGCATTGCGCCAGTGCCGGTCCAGGGCCTTGCCCTGGCGAATGTCCGAAGCCCCCAGGGCATTGAACAGCTCGCTGGTGGCGCGCTGGACCAGTTCGGTGACCACCACCTGGGCCGTGGCCGATTCGATTTCCGCCGCCACATTGGCCGCACGCTCCTGGGCCGGGTCCCCGGCAAAGCGCGCCAGGTAGGCCTGTTGCGCAGGGGCTGCAGCACGCAGGGCGGCGGCTTCGGCGGCATACACCAGGGCCGCGATCTCGCCCACCACCTGCTGCACCTGGGCATCGGCGCTGGCCTGGGGCGCGTTGCCGTGGCTATAGATGCGCTTGCGCACCCGCACTTCGTGGGCCACATCACGTAGCGCCGCGCGGCCGATGCCGGCCAGGGTCGCCAGCAGCACCAACTGGTAGAAAGCAGTCTGGTATTTGAAGCGGGTTGCGAAGTCGATGATGTTCTCGGCGTCCACTTCAGCGTCCTGGAAGCGCGAGGTGCCGCTGCCGGTGGTGCGCTGGCCGAAGCCGTCCCAATCGTCGCTCTGCTCGATGCCCGGCTGGCGGGTGCGCACCGCGGCAATCACGTCGCCGCCGGTGTCCGTGCGCTGGGCATAGACATCGATCCAGTCGGAGAAAATGCTCCCGGTGCTGTAGAACTTTTCGCCGTTGAGGCGCCATTTTTCGCCATCCGGAGAGACTTTGGTGATGACCTGGCCGATGTCCACGGCGCCGATTTCGGTCCAGGCGCAGCCGACGATATCGCCTTCGACAAAGCGCTTGAACCACAGGTCCCGGCCCGGTCCGGGCGTGGCATTGAGCCGATCCTCGACAAAGGCAAAGTGCCCGCGCAGGGCCTGGGGCACGTTGGCGTCGGCCTCGGCCAGCTCGATCAGCAGCTGGAACAGCTGGGGCAGGGAAGCGCCGCCACCGCCATATTCCAGCGGCACCCGTACCGCGCCGAATCCGGATTCCTTGAGCCACTGGATGGGCTCGTAGGGCAGTTTGCGTTGCTGTTCCCGTTCCACCGCGCCACTGGCGATGCGCTGGAAGATCGGGCGAAAGCCTGCGGCCAGGGTCTCGTAGTCGACCCCCACGGACAGCGGATTGATTACCTGGTGTTCAGTCATGGTGTAGCTCCTGGGTTCGGCAGAAAAAAGCGCTGCAGGGTCCAGGCCGATTGCACACACCATGCCGAAGCCGCAAACGCCGGTTTGCCGGGGCAAGGGCTCCCGCAGAGCGCCTGCAACTGTTGCTCCGCCAACAGTTCATCAACAAAACAGCCCGTTTCCAGGGTTGGCCGGCCCCGCGCCGCCGCAGGCAGCGAGCCTCAGCCATTGCCCGGGAGAGGGCGTGCTTGAGGCTCCACACGGCGTCTGGCGGCCTACGCGCCGAGGGCTTCCAGGCCCTGGCACGCTTGCTGCTCTGCTCCGGGGTACTTTCCCAAGTCCCGAGGACCGAACCATGAGTCAGCAAGCCGTGAAATTTGCCTACTGGGTGCCCAACGTCAGCGGTGGGCTGGTGGTCAGCAAGATCGAGCAACGCACCCATTGGGGCATCGACTACAACCGCAAGCTGGCGCAGATCGCCGAGCAGGCCGGCTTCGAATACGCCCTGACCCAGATTCGCTTCACCGCTGGCTATGGCGCCGAGTACCAGCACGAGTCGGTGGCTTTCAGCCACGCACTGCTGGCGGCCACCGACAAGCTCAAGGTGATTGCGGCGATCCTGCCCGGGCCCTGGCAGCCGGCCCTGGCGGCCAAGCAACTGGCGACCATCGACCAACTGACCAATGGCCGTATTGCGGTGAACATCGTCAGCGGTTGGTTCAAGGGTGAGTTCCAGGCCATTGGCGAGCATTGGCTGGAGCACGACGAGCGCTATCGCCGGTCCGAGGAATTCATTCGCTGCCTGCGCGGGGTCTGGAGCCAGGATGCCTTCACCTTCAGGGGCGATTTCTATCGCTTCGACCATTACAGCCTCAAGCCCAAGCCCCTGGGCCAGCCGGAGATCTTCCAGGGCGGCAGCTCGCGGGCTGCCCGGGACATGGCGGCCCGGGTTTCGGACTGGTACTTCACCAACGGCAACAGTGTCGAGGGGATCAAGGCCCAGGTCGATGACATCCGCGCCAAGGCCGCGGCCAACCAGCACTCGGTGAAGATCGGAGTGAACGCCTTCGTGATCGCCCGGGACACCGAAGAGGAGGCGCGGGCGGTGTTGCAGCAAATCATCGATCAGGCCGACCCGGAGGCGGTGAATGCCTTCGGTGACGCCGCCCGGCAGGCCGGCAAGGCGTCCCCCGAAGGCGAGGGCAACTGGGCCAAGTCGAGTTTCGAGGACCTGGTGCAGTACAACGACGGGTTCAAGACCAACCTGATCGGCACGCCACAGCAGATTGCCCAGCGCATCGTGGAGTTGAAGGCGGTGGGTGTGGACCTGGTACTGGCCGGGTTCCTGCATTTCCAGGAAGAGGTGGAGTATTTCGGCCAGCGCGTGCTGCCCCTGGTACGCGAGCTGGAGGCCCGGGCGCGGTCCAAGGAACAGGAAGCCGCCGCCTGAAGCCGCCCCTTGCCGACGAATGGGCCTAGGAGCCTTGTGCCGGGCTTGAGGGCGCTTTCGCTGGCAAGCCAGCTCCTACGGGGGCAGAGGAGGTGTGTTTTTTCGTAGGAGCCGGTTTGCCGGCGAACGGGCCTCGGAGCCTTGTGCCGGGCTTGAGGGCGCTTTCGCTGGCAAGCCAGCTCCTACAAGGGCGGAGGCGGTGGTGATTACAGGCCCAGTTCGCTCAGGCCCGGGTGATCGTCGGGCCGGCGGCCCAGGGGCCAGTGGAACTTGCGCTCCTGGGCCTTGATCGGCATGTCGTTGATGCAGGCAAAGCGCCGGGCCATCAAACCCTGTTCGTCAAACTCCCAGTTTTCGTTGCCGTAGGAACGGAACCAGTTGCCCGAGTCGTCGTGCCATTCGTAGGCGTAGCGCACGGCAATACGGTTGTCGGTAAAGGCCCACAGTTCCTTGATCAGGCGGTAATCCAGTTCCTTGGCCCATTTGCGGGTCAGGAACGCCTTGGCCTCTTCGCGGTTGTGGGCGAACTCGGCGCGGTTGCGCCATTGGGTATCCAGGGTATAGGCCAGGGATACCCGCTCCGGGTCCCGGGAGTTCCAGCCATCTTCGGCCAGGCGGATCTTTTCAATCGCCGACTCGCGAGTGAAAGGCGGAAGGGGCGGGCGCACTTGAGCGTTAGACGACATGATCTGTCTCCAATGAAAGTTGCTGTTCAAACGAAGAGGCTGCTCTTGTTTAAAACAATCAGAGGTCCAATAACTTTCGCGCCATGCATTGCGCATTATCAGCAGCACTGTGATTGCCCATCACAAGGGCAACGGTAATGGCGCCATCGATCAGGATCAGCAGTTGCGCTGCCAGTTCCTCAGGATGTTGCACGCCATGTTCCTGGCAAAGCTCGGTCACGTAGTCGAGCAGGTTCTGCTTGTGCCGTTTTGCTACTTGGCGCACCGGGTCTTGCGGGTCGCCGGTTTCGCCACTGGTGTTGATAAAGGCGCAGCCGCGAAAACCGGGGGTTGCGAACCAGTCCTTGAGCACGTCGAACAGCGCCAGCAGGCGCAGGGCCGGGGTCGCGGCCTGGTTCACCGTGCTGCAGAACCAGTGCATCCAGCGCTGATCGCGACGCTCCAGGGCGGCCACCACCAGCTCGTCCTTGTTGGTGAAATAGCGGTAGACGCTCTTGCGCGAGACGCCGGCGGTCTTCACCAGAAGATCCATGCCGGTGGCGGCAATGCCGTTCTGGTAGATCAGTTTCTCGGTGACATCGAGGATGATGTCTCGGGTTTCAGAGTGCATGATTTCGTTCATGTGGCGAACAGTAGAACGATCGTTCTCCTTGGTCAATTATATTTTTTGTTTTTCTTCGAAACTGGCCATTACCCTTTGTAGGAGCTGGCTTGCCAGCGAAGGTTTCATTGCGCCTTGCGCAGGGCTGGGGGCCCATTCGCCGGCAAGCCGGCTCCTGCGCACAGCGGGCGGGTGCTTTGCTGAGGGAGGGCGTTATACATGCCAGGCAGGGGACTCCGGCCGGTCCATGGTGTAAGCTCTTGCGCTCTTTGGATTTGAGCCACTGCGAGCCCTAATGCCGTCGCTTTTCAAACGTTCCCTGCTGCCCAAGCTGCGCAGCTTCCCACTGGCCGCCGAGGCTTTCACCACGCTGACCGGCGCCGCGCAGTTTCGCCGCACGCTGCTGGAGCAGATTGCCCAGGCACGCCGGCGCATCTATATCGTCGCGCTGTACCTGCAACAGGATGAAGCCGGCCAGGAAATCCTCGATGCCCTGCACGCCGCCAAGGCCGCCCGCCCCGAGCTGGAAGTGGTGGTCGTGGTTGACTGGCTGCGGGCCCAGCGCGGCCTGATCGGTGCCGGCAAGCAGCCGGGCAACTCGGCCTGGTACCAGCAAATGACCCGCACTCACGCCAGCGAAGTGCCGATCTACGGCGTGCCGGTTCAGACCCGCGAGCTGTTCGGGGTGCTGCACCTCAAGGGTTTCGTCATCGACGACTGCGTGCTCTACAGCGGCGCCAGCCTGAACAACGTGTACCTGCACAAGTTCGACAAGTACCGCTTCGACCGTTACCACCTGCTGCACAACCAGGCGCTGGCCGACTCCATGCACCACCTGGTGCAGCACGGCCTGGTGGAGTCGCGGGCAGTGCACCGCCTGGACCTGCCGAACCTGCCCACCACCCGCAGCCTGCGCAACGACATCGGCGATCTGCGCAGCCGCCTCAAGCACGCCACCTACGACACCACTGCCGGTGGCCTGGACAAGAGCGGGCTGTCGGTCAGCCCGTTGCTCGGGGTGGGCAAGGGCAACCCGTTGAACCGGGTGATCTGCGAGCTGATTGCCGGCGCCCAGCGCCAGCTGACCATCTGCACCCCGTATTTCAACCTGCCGCTGCCGGTGACCCGGGAGATCAACCGGGCTCTGGAGCGCGGGGTGAAGATCGACATCATCGTCGGCGACAAGACCGCCAACGACTTCTATATCCCGCCCAGCGAGCCGTTCAAGGTGATCGCCGCGCTGCCTTATCTGTATGAAATCAGCCTGCGGCGTTTTGCCAAGCGGCATCAGAAAGTGATCGACAACGGCCAGTTGAACCTGCACCTGTGGCGTGACGGTGACAACACCTACCACCTCAAGGGCATGTGGGTCGATGAGCGCTATACCTTGCTCACCGGCAACAACCTCAATCCGCGGGCCTTCCGCCTGGACCTGGAAAACGCCCTGTTGCTGGACGACCCCAAGGGCGAGCTGCTGCAGGCGCGCAACGCCGAACAGGCCGAGATCTATCGCCACACCCGCCGTATCGAGCACTTTCAGTACCTGGACAGCCTGGTGGACTACCCCGAGGCCGTGGGCAAGTTCCTGCGCCGGGTCAGCCGCGTGCGCATCGAGCGCTTGCTCTACCGCATGCTTTAACCCGTAGCCGCTGCCGAGGTCCACAGGACCTTCAGCAATCTCAAGAGCGGCGTCTGCTTCGCAGCCGTTCGCAGCCTGCGGCAGCGGCTACAAAAGCAGCGCAGTACCTGTAGCCGCTGCCAAGCCTGCGAGGCTGCGCAAAGGTCCGCAGGGCCTTCAGCAACCTCAAGAGCGGCGTCTGATTTGCAGCCGTTCGCAGCCTGCAGCAGCGGCTACAGGTCTTTGGGCTGCGGGGCGGGCCAGATCGCGATCAGTACCAGCAGCACCGCCGCCAGCAGGTAGGGCAGGCGCGGTTCGATGGCGTAGATCAGGCTGCCGGCCATGGGCCCGATGACCACGCCCAGGCCCTGGGCGGCGCCGATGCTGCCGGCAGTCGCGCCCTGTTCCGAGGCCTCTACGGCATTCGCCGCAAGGGCCGAGAACGACGGAAACACCCCACCCATGCCTGCCGCCGATACAAAGAACGCCAGCCACAAGCCCCAGGCGCTGTCCACCAGCATGCTGCCGGCATAACCCAGCGCGGACAGCAGGGCGCCGTAGCGGATCATCCGCAGCGGCGGCCATTCCAGCTTGCGCACCACCAACTGCGCGCAGATCAGCGCCACGCCGACCATGGCCAGGGCCACCCCGGCCGTCTGGGCGGCATCGGCGGGGCTCATGTGCAGCCGGTCCAGGGCATAGAAGCTGACGGTGATCTGGGCCACCGACACACAGAGCATGGCGACAAAGGCCACCACCATGGGCCGGCGCAGTCGCGGGTCGCCCAGGCGTACCCGGGTCGGCGCCTGGGCCAGGTGCAGTTCCTGGCGCGGCAGTTGGTAGCGCAGCACCAGCAATGCCAGCAGCGGCAGCACCGCCATGGCGTAGAACGGCAGGCTCAGGCTGTAGCGCGCCAGCAGCGCGGCCACCGCCGGGCCCAGCACCAGGCCCACGGCGTTGGCGGCGCCCAGGGTGGCCATGGCACGGGCGCGGTGCTGAGGCTCGACGTTATCGGCGATCAGGGCGAAGCCGCCCACCGGGATCGCCGCGTAGAAGGCGCCGATCAAGCCGCGGCCGAGCATCAGGCCGAGAAAGGCCATGGCGACGCTGGGCAGCGACTGCAGCGACAGGTCGATGAACAGGCACAAGGCCCAGTAGGCGAGGGTGAAGCCGGCGGTGCCCAGCAGCAGCACCCGGCGCCGGCCGAAGCGGTCGCTGGCCTGGCCCCAGGGGCGTGCCAGGAGCATCCAGATCACCCCGGAAACGGTGACGGCCGCGCCGGCATGCCAGGTTTCCAGGTGCAGGGCCCGGGAGATCGGGCCGATCAGCGAGACGAAGGCCATCATCGACATGGTGCAGGCCATATAGGCGGCCATCAGTGGAACCAGCGAGAAGGGTCTGACGGTCAGCGGCGCGCTGGCGGCTGTGGAGCGAGGCATGAAGGGTCTTCCATGAAAGTCGATGGGCCGTGAACGTTAACGGGATAACGTGTCACAGCCCAGGCTTATCTGCATTCGTGATGATGTTGCCGGCGAAGAGGGCCTTGAGTCGGGCGTTGTGCCCAGGGCCGCTTTCGCTGGCAAGCCAGCTCCTACGGGGGGGGCGGGGTGCTGTTCTGCCTGTGTAGGAGCCGGCTTGCCGGCGAAGAGGGCCTTGAGTCGGGCGTTGTGCCTAGGGCCGCTTTCGCTGGCAAGCCAGCTCCTACGGGGGGGCGGGGTGCTGTTCTGCCTGTGTAGGAGCCGGCTTGCCGGCGAAGAGGGCCTTGAGGCGGGGGTGGTACCCAGGGCCGCTTTCGCTGGCAAGCCAGCTCCTACAGGGAGGATGGCGTGTTGGGTTCCGGGCTTAGTTCAGGCCCAGTTTGCCGCGCAGGGTGGAGAGGTCTTCGGCCAGGGTATTGACCGGGCCTACCAGGGCCTTGCGGTCGTTTTCCTTGACCTTGTCGTAGGTCATGAAGCCGCCGTCGGGGGTTTTGTACTTGGCCAGGATCTTGTTCACCGTGGCGAAGTTCTTGTCCACCTTGGCGACAAAGGCCTTGTCCTGCTTCTCGATCTGCGGACGGAACAGGTCGACGATTTTCTTCGCCCCGTCGATGTTGCCCTGGAAGTCGTAGAGGTCGGTATGGCTGTAGCGGTCTTCTTCACCGGAGATCTTGGTTGCGGCCACTTCTTCCAGCAGCGCGGCGGCGCCACCCACGACTTTTTCCGGCGGGAAGGTCAGGCCGGCGACGCGGGTCTGCAGGTCCTTGACGTCCTTGTTCAGGCCGTCGGCCAGCTCGCCCAGGCCTTCGGTGCTGTTTTC
The DNA here is from genome assembly GCF_000397205.1 of Pseudomonas protegens CHA0. Lineage (NCBI taxonomy): Bacteria > Pseudomonadati > Pseudomonadota > Gammaproteobacteria > Pseudomonadales > Pseudomonadaceae > Pseudomonas > Pseudomonas protegens. The sequence continues at coordinate 3,680,318 of NC_021237.1, read as the reverse complement.
CGAGAACAGCGAGTATTCCAGGCGGTGGAAGCCGGTGAAGTCTTCGGCCTTGACGCCTTTCTCGTGGTCGTCGACCCGGGAGTCGATGGACGCGTCCAGGTCACTGAAGAGCTCGGCGATCGGTTCGATCGACTCGTAGTAGACCCGGGTCGGCGCGTAGAGCTTCTTGGCGGCGGCCAGGTCGCCCTTTTTCACCGCATCGGTGAACTGCTGGGTGTGGCTGGCCAGTTCGTCGAGCTGCTCGGTGACGTAGATCTTGTAGTCGGAGATCGGCCCCACCAGCTCCAGGGGCGCAGTTGCGGCGAACGCCGAAAGCGGGGCGTGGAGCAAGCCAAGGGTCAGCAACACAGCGAGAGGCGACTTTTTCATGGGACTTTTCCGTGGGGGTTGTTGTGTTAGGGGTGTCAGGCAGTGCTTTTAGGTCGGGTGGCATCGAGCAGCGAACGCCCGATGAAATCCTCTTCGCCGGTGACCCCCGGCAAGGTGAAGAAGTAACCGCCACCAGTGGGCTTGAGGTACTCCTCCAGGGGTTCGCCGTTCAGACGGGTCTGTACGGCGATGAAGCCTTTCTCCAGGTCGGCCTGGTAGCAGATGAACAGCAGGCCCATGTCCAGCTGGCCGTTCTTGTTGACCCCGTTGGAGTAGTTGAACGGCCGGCGCAGGATCAGGTTCTGCTGGCTCTGGGCAGTGCGCGGGTTGGCCAGGCGGATGTGGGCGTCGAGCTTGGTGACCTTGCCATGGGGGTCCCGGGCGTAGTCGGGCACCTGGCTTTCCTTCTGGCCGTCCATGGGCGCGCCACTGGTCTTGATCCGGCCGATGATGCTTTCCTGCTCCTGCAGCGGGGTGCGGTCCCAGCGTTCGACGAAGTTGCGGATGATCCGCACTGCCTGGTAGCTGCCATGGGCCGCCCAGGCCGGTTCGTCACTGCCGGGCTGGACCCAGACGATCTGCTGCATGGCCTTCGGGTCGTTGGAGTCGGGGTTGGCCGAGCCATCGCGAAAGCCCAGGAAATTGCGCGCACTCTGCGCCGGCTCGCCGGGCTTGGCCGGGGCCTGGGGCGGTACGCTGCCTTCCTGTTTCCAGCGCACCAGCAGCAGGTCGGGCAGGTTCTTCACGATGTCGCGCAGGGCGTGGATGTTGGTGTCGGCGGTGTTGGAGCAGAACTGCAGGCTCAGGTCGCCGTGGCAGCAGGCGGGCTCCAGGGCATCGTTGGGGAAGCCCACCATGCGGATCAGGCGCTTGGGTTTGGCCGCCTCCAGGCCGAAGCGCTCGTCGAACAGCGATTCGCCCACCGAGACGGTGATGGTCAGGTTGTCCGGGGTCACCACCGGGCCGAGGATGCCGGAGTCCAGGGGCGGCAGCTTCGGGTCCACCTGGGCCACCGGGCCACCGCGCATGAGAAAGGCAATGCGTTGGTCGAGGGTGCGAAACAGCCGTTCCAGGTCGTCGCGGTCGCTGGCCAGCACATCGAAGGACACCAGCATGCCCGCGGCCGGGCGCGGGGTGACGATGCCGCTCTGATGCTGGCCATGGAAGTCGTGGCGGTCCTGGGTCTTGTCGCTGCTGGGGGCTTCGGTGACCTGGGCGGGCGCGGCGGCCATGGCCGGGCAACTCAGGCTACTGCCGGCCAGGGCCACGCCGGCGGCGCCCATGCCCAGCAGCACGCGCCGACGCTGGGCGGAAAAAGACGGATTGGACTGATCTGAATCGTTCATTGAAAACTCGTCTTGTTACAGGCCGGAAAGGCCAAGTGCGGGATCAATAGCGTCGAGGGTGTCGGCCAGGGCCTTGGCTTTGTCGGCGATCTCTTTGCGCTGCCGGGCGTCGACCTGGTCGTAGGCCACATAGCCGAAGCCGTCGCGCAGGCTGGCCAGGCGAGTGGCCAGGGCATCGGCGGCGCTGTCCACCTGGGGCAGCAATTGGGCCGCGGACTTGGCCAGCAGCGGCCGTAGCAGGTCGATGACCTTGCGCGTGGTTTCCAGGTTGGCGGCAAAGCCGTTGAGGTCGCTGTGGCTGTAGCGTTCTTCTTCACCGCTGCTGGCCCGCAGGTCGGCCAGGCTGCGCATGTTGCGCGCGACGATGCTCACCAATTGCTCCGGTGGCAGGGTCTGGGCCAGCAACTGTTCCTTGAGGCTGACCACGTCGCTGGACAGGCGCTGAGCTACGGGAGCCAGGCCTGCCAGGTCATTTTTCTGGAACAGGCCGTATTCCAGGCGGTGGAAACCGCTGAAGCCCGGATCCTGTTCGCGCTGTTCGAAATAATCGGCGCGGGCGTTGATGGTGTTGTCCAGCTCGGCTAGGCGCTGGGCCGCCGGGGCCAGGCGCTGATAGGCTGCGCGGGCCGGCAGGTACAGCGCCTGGGCCTGTTTCAGGTCGCCGGCGTCTATGGCCTGCTGCAAGGCGTTCACTGCCTTGACCAGGGCACTGCCCTGGGTGCTGAGGTAGACCCGGAACTCCGACAGCGGGCCGATAAAGGCCACCATCGACGGCCGCGCCTTGGCCTGGGCGTCGGACTCGGCGGTCGGGGTCACGTGCAGGGTGCCGCGGGGGTTGCTCAAAAGCCCGCAGGTGATGGCGTAGTCCCCTGGCTGCAGGTTGGCGTTGATCACCTGGCTCAGGCCCGGGGCGATGTTTTCCCGTTCCTCCACCACCAGCACGCCGTCGAGAATTTCCCACTCCACGGCGCGATCCGAACGGTTGACGATGCGGAAGCTGGCGCGCCCGGCCGGGACTGTCAGCGCGTTGGGTTCACAACTCTTGGGGTGGATGGTCACGGTGATCTCGCCCTGGTGGGCCTGGCGCTTGCTGGCGGCCAGTTGCGAGGCGTAGTAGAACAGCCCGCCGGCGGCGATCATGACGATCACCGAACCGGCAACCGCCCAGCGCAGAGCGCGGGGAGGCGAGGCCTGGGGAGAGGCTTGCTGGGTCATGGGGAGCCTTACTGACTGGAAACGGAAGACGTTGAGCCGGGCGCCTTGGCTGGGGCGCCGCCGGGCAGGAAGAACAGCACCAGGGTCACGGCCAGGTACAGCGCATAGGCGCCGAGGGTGCTGATGGTGGGGGCGTCCTGGTAGCCGAACATGCCGGCCAGTACCGAACCCACCGGGCCATCCATGGGCAGGCTGGCGCTGAAGTCGAAGAGTACGGTCTGCAGGTGGTTCCAGACCCCGGCTTCATGCAGGGCCTGCACCGAATTGGCGAGGATGCCGGCGGCCACCACCAGGATGAACAGCCCGGTCCAGCGAAAGAAGGCGCCAAGGTTCAGGCGCATGCTGCCGGTGTAGATCAGGAAACCGACGATGATTGCTGAGATCAGGCCCAGCAGGGCGCCTATGGGCGCGCCCGGGCCTTCGCTCTGCTGGAACACCGCCAGCAGGAAGAACACGGTTTCCAGGCCTTCGCGGGCCACGGCGAAGAACACCATGGCGATCAGCGCCGTGACCTGGTGCTTGGAGCCGGCCAGGGCGTGGTCCAGGGAGACATGCAGGGAATGTTTGATCGAACGCGCCACCTTGCGCATCCAGAACACCATGGAACTGAGGATGCCCACGGCCACCAGGCCGACGATGCCTTCGAAGAGTTCCTGCTGCTTCTGCGGGAATTCGGCGCTCATCAGTTCCAGGCCGCCGCCCACCAGCAGGGCCAGGGCCGCGGCGAGGAAAACCCCGATCCACACGGCGGGCATCCACTGGCCACGGCCAGTCTGTTTCAGGTAGCTGGCGATGATGCCAACGATAAGCGCGGCTTCAATCCCTTCGCGCAACATGATCAGAAATGGAACGAGCATTCAGCACCGGTGGGCAAATAGGCTAGGGGGTAATTTGTAACATAATGATACTCATTGCTAAATGAAGATTATTGACAACTGCTGAACGGAAGCTGAACGGGTCTCGTTTACCAAGCCTAGACCGGTTTGTTGGCTCTGGGGGGGGCGATTGTTCCCTGCGCCGGGCGTGGGGGCGCTTTCGCTGGCAAGCCAGCTCCTACAGCTGGTGTGATATTGGGGGTGCCCTTGTAGGAGCCGGCTTGCCGGCGAAGAGGCCCTTGAGCCCTGCGCCGAGCGTGGGTCCTCAGCCGAGGTTCTGTTCGGTCAGGCGTTGCACCGCCAGGCGGCGGTAGTGGGAGGGGGTCATGCCCTTGAGCTGCTGGAAGCGCCGGTTGAAGTTGGAAATGTTGTTGAAGCCCGACTCGAAGCACACGTCGGTCACCGGTTTGTCGCCGTCGGCCAGCAGTTCACAGGACTTGCTGATGCGCAGCCGGTTGACGAACTCGACGAAGCAGCGCCCCGTGGCCTGCTTGAACACCCGGGAAAAATAGCTGGGCTTCATGCCCAGGTAGTCGGCCACTTCCTCCAGGGGCAACTCCCGGGCGTAGTGGGCAAAGATGTAGTCCACCGCGCGGTTGGTGCGGTCGACGCTGTGTTCGTCCGCCAGTTGCACGCTGGTGGCGCCGGACAGCAACTGGTAGTCGTCGCAGGCCGCCAGCAGCTCCATGAGGATGAGGAAGTGGCCAAGGCGGGTGATACCGCTGGAGTCGGCGATGCGCTGCATCAGCGGCAGGGCCTGGGCGATGGTTTGCGGGCAGCGGAACTCGATGCCGTACTGCGCCCGCTCCAGCAGCGGGCTGAGGTTCTTCAGCTCGGCGAACACCTGGCTGCCACTGTCGAACAGCTCATCGGTGAAGTTCACCAGCATGTCGCGCTTGGCCACCACTTCGTCCTCGGCCACCTGGCTGATCCAGTTGTGGGGCAGGTTGGGGCCGGTGAGAAACAGCGTTTGCGGGTAGAAGTTGCCGATGTAGTCGCCGATGAACACCTTGCCGGAGCTGGCGACTATCAGGTGCAGCTCGTATTCCTTGTGGAAATGCCAGCGCACCAGAGGGCAGGGGAAACCGTGCTGGCGATAGATGATGGACAGGCCGTTGTGGTCGTCCATCAACTCATAGGAGGGGTCGGTGATCTTGCCGGGTCGGCTCATGGCGCGGGCCTGTTTTTGTTGTAGGCCCGGCTGATAATGCCTCGTGGCCCGCTCGCGCACCAGAGAAGGCGTTCTCAGGGTTGGCGCCCTGTTCGCCGGCAAGCCGGCTCCTACAAGAACACCGCCGACATCACGCCAGCTGCAGGAGCTGGCTTGCCAGCGAAGGCGGCCTCACGTTCGGCGCAAATCCCAGGGCCTGTTCGCCGGCAAGCGCACCGCCGGCAGTGCGCCAGCGAAGAAGGGTCAGGAGGCCGGGCGGTTTTTCGCTTCGATCCACTGCGCCATGTACTGGGTGCTCTTGTGATGGTGGTGACGCAGCATGGCGCCAGTGAAGTTGTCCCGGCGCAGTCGCTCCAGGTGCTGGCGGCAGTGTTGCAGGCGCTGGATCAGCGCCGGGCCGTGGACTTGCTGGCGGTAGCGCGCTTCGAGCAACTGCCGGCCATCCGCCTGGGCCTGCTCCCACAGCTGCCGGTCCTGATAGAGGCGCACCGCGGCCGCCGCCACGCCACTGGCGGATTCAGCCACCGCCCCCGGCCATGGCAGGCCGTCCTGGGACATGGATTCGCTGCCCACCGGGGTGGTGACACTGGGCGTGCCGCAAAGCATGGCATCGAGCAGCTTGCCCTTGATCCCGGCGCCGAAACGCAGGGGCGCCAGGCAGATCCGCGCTGCACTCATCACCTGCAGCGCATCCTCGGCCCAGTTCATGATGTGAAAGCCCTGGGCCGGGTTGTGCAGCGCCGCGGCCTTGGGCGGGGTGTAGGCGCCGTACAGGTGCAATTGCGCGCCGGGCAATTGCTGGCGGATCAGCGGCCATACGCGGTTCTTCATCCACAGCACGGCGTCCCAGTTCGGCGCATGGCGAAAGTTGCCGATGCTCAGCAAGTGCGTCCGCTGCTCGAAGGGAGCAAAGCCCTGCGGCAGTTGCCCGAGCATCAGTGGGCACCAGTGCAGCAGGGCCGGCGGCAAGTGGAACTGCTGCACCAGCAGCTCGATTTCCACCTCGGAGATCATCAGGCTCAGGTCGCAGCGATAGATGGCGGCGATCTCGCGCTTGGCCAGGTCGGTGACGGCCATGTGCTGGAATTCCTGCTCCGGCGCCTGGGCGAACAGCGGGCTGAAGTCGTCTTCCTCGGTGCCCTCCTTGAGAACATCCTTGAGGCGCTGGTGCCGGGCATGGCGCAGGCATTGCAGGTCGGAGGTCTCCAGCACCCGCAGGGCATTCGGGCAATGCTGCTCCACCCGCCAGCCGAACTGTTCCTCCATCATGAACTGGTCGAACAGCACGATGTCCGGTGCCAGCTCGGCGACGAAGCGGTCAAAGCTGGCGTTGTTGAGTTCGATCGGGCATTCACGAATGCCCAGGGCCGTCAGGTCTTCCTTGTGTTCGCCCTCGTTGGCCGGGCTGCTGAAGATCAGCTCCCAGCCCTGGTCGAGGAAGCTCTGGAGGATCTGCATCATGTGCCCGCTGGCGGCGGAGGAGCGGGGTTCGGGCCAGACGTAACCAATGATCAGGACTTTGGTTGCGGCGGTGGGACTCATGAGCGGGCATTCCTGGCAGGCGGGGGGCAAAAAAGGCCGCCATTAAACCACAGCGCGCCAGCGCCCGAGCAGGCTGCCTGGCCTCAGCCGAGAATGCTGCGCACCTTGTCGCGCAGCTGGTCGATGGAGAACGGCTTGCCGATGACCGACATGCCGGCCGGCACCTCGATGGACTCGGCGTAACCACTGGCGAACAGCACCGGCAACTGCGGCCGCAGGGTGCGGGCACGCTCCGCCAGCTCGCGGCCGTTCATCCCGGGCAGGCCGACATCGGTCATCAGCAGGTCGATATGTTGCCCGGCGTCCTCCAGCAGGCTCAGGGCCGCTTCGCTGCCGTCGGCCTCCAGCACGCTGAACTCCAGTTCTTCAAGGACATCGACAATCAGCATGCGCACGATGGCATCGTCTTCGACGACTAGGATGGTGGAGGCGCTGGCGGGCATAGGGACACTCTCAAGAAATGAATTCGGCGGGGCAGTGCGGCAGGCAGCCCTGTGCATCAGTAAGTGCCGGCTTGCCACAAGTTCCCGAAGCTGTACAAAAAAATCCCCTTGTACAAGCGTCGGCAAGAATAACCGCTTCCTTTGTCCCACGGCAGGACAAATCGCAAGCGAGCGCTACCTTGGTTATAAAAAATAGCTGTCCTGGCTGAATGTGGGGCAAACTTCGTTTTTTTTCACCAGCGCCAAGGCCCATCAAATGATTCGTCCGTCCTCGGTTGATGAACAGAGTTTCCGCAAGCTGCTGACCCGCAACATCAGCCTGCCGCTGGGTGTCGGTGTACTCAGCGCGATTTTTTTCGTGTCCCTGATCACCTACCTGCTCTCGGTCATCCAGTGGGTGCAGCACACTGATCGAGTGATCAACAACCTCAACGAGTCGGCGCGCCTGACCATCGACCTGGAAACCGGCATGCGCGGCTTCCTGATCACTGGCGACGAGCACTTTCTGGACCCCTACGAAGTGGCCAAGCCGCGCATCGTCAGCGAACTGCGCAGCTTGCAGGAGCTGGTGGCGGACAACCCGCAGCAGGTGGATCGGCTCAAGCGCCTGGAAGCCCTGCAGGTGGAGTGGAACAACTTTGCCCAGGGCATGATCGACCTGCGCCGCCAGAGCGGTGATTACCGCGGGGCGGTGCAGGCCGGGCGTGGCAAGCGCCTGACTGACGAGATCCGCAAGGAATACGACGACGCGGTGGCCATGGAGCAGCAGTTGCGCCTGGAGCGTAACGAGAACGTTACGCGCACCACCATTTTCAGCGTGGTGCTGTACCTGCTGTTCGTGGTGGGCATCAGCGCGCTGCTGGCCTACATCGGCCGTCGTGACCTGCTGGCACTGTCCAAGAGCTACAGCGACAACCTCGAAGCCCAGGAAAAGAGCGCCCGGCGCCTGGAACAGCAGGCCTGGCTGCGCAACGGCCAGACCGAACTGGCCGAGCAGATGCTCGGCCAGCTGAGCCTGAACCTGCTGGGGCGCAACATCCTGCAATTCTGCGCCCAGTACCTGGGCACACCGGTGGCGGCGCTCTATGTGCGCGAGGAGCACGGTGGCCTCAGGCGCGTGGCGTCCTATGGTTTCTCCCGGGAACAGGAAGCCCAGGAACAGTCGCTGTACAGTGACGAAGGGCTGGTGGGGCAGGCCGCGCAGCACAAGCGCCTGATCCGTCTGGACGAGGTGCCCGCCGATTACTTCAAGGTCAGCTCCGGCCTGGGCGATGGTTCGCCGCGCAGCGTGCTGGTGGTGCCGACCCGTGACGACGACCGGGTCAACGGGGTGATCGAGCTGGGCTTCCTGCGGGCCTTGAGCGAGCGCGACGTCGAGCTGCTGGAACTGATTGCCGGCAATATCGGCACCTCCATCGAGGCCGCGCGTTATCGCCAGCGCCTGCAGGAAGTGCTGGCCGAAACCCAGCAGCTCAACGAAGAGCTGCAAGTGCAGCAAGAAGAGCTCAAGACCGCCAACGAGGAGCTGGAAGAGCAGTCGCGGATCCTCAAGGAATCCCAGGTGCACCTGGAAACCCAGCAGGTGGAGCTGGAGCAGACCAACGAGCAACTGGCGGAGCAGGCGCAGATCCTGGCCGATCAGCGCGACGCCATGGACCGCAAGAACAACGAGCTCAACGAGGCTCAGACCCAGCTCGAGGAGCGCGCCGAAGAGTTGCAGCGCTCCAGCAAGTACAAGTCCGAGTTCCTTGCCAACATGTCCCACGAGCTGCGCACGCCGCTCAACAGTTCGCTGATCCTGGCCAAGCTGCTGGCGGAAAACCCCCAGGAAAACCTCAGCCCCGAGCAGGTCAAGTTCGCCGAGTCGATCTATTCCGCGGGCAATGACCTGCTGAACCTGATCAACGACATCCTCGACATCTCCAAGGTCGAGGCCGGCAAGCTCGAAGTGCGCCCGGAGAACGCCAGCGTGCCGCGCCTGGTGGACGGGCTGCGCAGCCTGTTCCAGCCGCTGACCCAGGACAAGGGCCTGGAATTCAAGGTGGAGCTGCAACCGGGAGCGCCGCAGATGCTGTTCACCGACCGCCAGCGGGTCGAGCAGATTCTCAAGAACCTGCTGTCCAATGCGGTCAAGTTCACCGAGAAGGGCCAGGTGAGCCTCACGGTGTCCGCTCAGCCGGGGGCCGGTATCGCCTTTGCCGTGCAGGATTCGGGGATCGGCATTGCCCAGGATCAGCAGCAAAGCATCTTCGAGGCCTTCCGCCAGGCCGACGGCACCACCAACCGGCGTTATGGCGGCACCGGCCTGGGGCTGTCGATCTCCCGGGATCTGGCGACCCTGCTCGGCGGCTCCATCAGCGTCAGCAGCGAACCCGGCCGCGGCAGTATCTTCACCCTGGTGCTGCCAGAGCAGTACCAGGAGGCCGCCGAGCCGCTGGTGGCGCCGCCGGCCCCAGTCGCGCCCGTGGCCGCGCCTCAGCCTGCCAGCCTGCCGCAGCCGGTGGCCGAGGCTCCGGGGGCGGACATTCCGCGCTTCGCCGATGACCGCGACAAGGCGCCATTCAGCAGTCGTTGCATCCTGGTGGTGGAAGATGAGGCGAACTTTGCCCACATCCTCTTCGACCTGGCCCACGAGCTGGGTTACCACTGCCTGGTGGCCCACGGCGCCGACGAAGGTTACAGCCTGGCTGCCCAGTTCATCCCGGACGCCATCCTGCTGGACATGCGCCTGCCGGACCACTCCGGCCTGACCGTGTTGCAGCGCCTCAAGGAGAACGCCCAGACCCGGCACATCCCGGTGCACGTGATTTCGGTGGAAGACCGGGTGGAAGCGGCCATGCACATGGGCGCCGTGGGTTATGCGGTGAAACCCACCACCCGCGAGGAGCTCAAGGATGTCTTCGCCCGCCTGGAAGCCAAGCTGACGCAGAAGGTCAAGCGCGTGCTGCTGGTGGAGGACGACGACCTGCAACGCGACAGCATTGCCCGGTTGATCGGTGACGATGACATCGAGATCACCGCCGTGGGCCTGGCCCAGGAGGCTCTGGACCTGCTGCGCGAGAACGTCTACGACTGCATGGTCATCGACCTCAAGCTGCCGGACATGCTCGGTAACGACCTGCTCAAGCGCATGTCCACCGAGGATATCTGCTCCTTCCCGCCAGTGATCGTCTACACCGGGCGCAACCTGACCCGGGATGAAGAGGCCGAGCTGCGCAAGTATTCGCGCTCGATCATCATCAAGGGCGCGCGCTCGCCGGAGCGCCTGCTGGATGAAGTGACGCTTTTTCTGCACAAAGTCGAATCCCAGCTGTCCCATGAACGGCAGAAGATGCTCAAGACCGCCCGCAGCCGCGACAAGGTCTTCGAGGGCCGCAAGATCCTCCTGGTGGATGATGACGTGCGCAACATCTTTGCCCTGACCAGCGCCCTGGAACACAAGGGCGCGGTAGTGGTGATCGGCCGTAACGGCCATGAAGCCATTGCCAGGCTCAATGAGGTCGAGGATATCGACCTGGTGCTGATGGACGTGATGATGCCGGAGATGGACGGTTTCGAAGCCACGGTGCAGATCCGCAAGGACCCGCGCTGGCGCAAGCTGCCGATCATCGCGGTCACCGCCAAGGCCATGAAGGATGATCAGGAGCGCTGCCTGCAGGCCGGCTCCAACGATTACCTGGCCAAGCCCATTGACCTGGACCGGCTGTTTTCCCTTATCCGTGTGTGGCTACCCAAGATGGAAAGAATTTAGTGGAGCGGAATACCGAGATCGAACTGCGTTTGCTGATCGAAGCTATTTACCTCAAGTACAGCTACGACTTCCGCGACTACTCAGGTGCCTCGATCAAGCGCCGGGTCAACCACGCTTTGCGCCAGTTCGAATGCAAGACCATTTCTGCGTTGCAGGAACGGGTGCTGCACGACCCCACCGCGTTCATGCAGTTGCTGCAGTTCCTGACCATTCCGGTGAGCGAGATGTTTCGCGACCCGTCGCACTTTCTGGCGATCCGCCAGGAGGTGGTGCCGCTGCTCAAGACCTATCCTTCGATCAAGATCTGGATCGCCGGCTGCAGCACCGGGGAGGAGGTCTACTCCATGGCCATCCTGCTGCGCGAAGAGGGGCTGCTGGAGCGCACCATCATCTATGCCACCGACATCAACCCCAGCTCCCTGGAGAAGGCCAAGCAAGGCATCTTTTCCCTGGAGAACGTGCGGGCCTACACCCACAACTACCAGCAGGCCGGCGGCCAGCGCTCCTTTGCCGACTACTACACCGCGGCCTACGACTACGCGATCTTCGACAAGAGCCTGCGCGAGAACGTGACCTTCGCCGACCACAGCCTGGCGACCGACAGTGTATTCTCCGAAACTCAATTAATTTCTTGTCGTAACGTATTGATTTATTTCAATAAAAAATTGCAGGATCGTGCCTTCGGACTGTTTCACGAGTCCCTCTGCCATCGTGGTTTCCTGGTGCTGGGCAGCAAGGAAACCCTGGACTTCTCCGCCTATGGCAAGCACTTCGAGCCCTTGGTCAAACAAGAACGGATCTATCGCAAGACATGAGCCAGGAGATTGTCAGCCAGGGTTTCTGGCCGCAGATCGAGGCGATCGTGGTAGGGGCCTCTGCGGGTGGGGTCGAAGCCTTGCTGAAGCTGTTCAGCGGTTTCGCCCAGGGTTTCCGCCTGCCGGTGATCGTGGTCCTGCACCTGCCCGACGAGCGCCGCAGCCAACTGGCCGAAGTCTTCGACCGGCGTCTGGCGCTGGCGGTGAAGGAAGCCGACGACAAGGAGCAGATCGTGCCTGGCACCCTGTACTTCGCCGCGCCCGGCTATCACCTGTCGGTGGAGCAGGACCGCAGCCTGTCCCTGAGCCAGGAAGAACGCCTGCATCACTCACGCCCGGCCATCGACTACCTGTTCGAGTCCGCCGCCGATGCCTATGGCCGGAACCTGGCCGCGGTGCTCCTGACCGGGGCCAACCAGGATGGCGCCCGCGGCCTGGCCGAGGTCAAGCGCCAGGGTGGCCTGACCATCGTCCAGGACCCCAATGAGGCCCATGTCTCGACCATGCCGGACGCCGCCCTGGCCCTGCATCAACCGGACTACATTCTCCCTTTGCGCGGCATCAGCCGTCTGCTTGCCGAGCTGGAAGGAACCCATGTTAAGTAATATTCAAGCCAAGCTGCTGATCGTCGACGATCTGCCGGAGAACCTGCTGGCCCTGGAGGCGCTGATCAAGCGCGAGGACCGTACGGTGTACAAGGCGCTGTCGGCCGACGAAGCCTTGTCGCTGCTGCTCCAGCATGAGTTCGCCATGGCTATCCTCGATGTGCAGATGCCCGGCATGAACGGCTTCGAGCTGGCCGAGCTGATGCGCGGCACCGAGAAGACCAAGAACATTCCCATCGTCTTCGTCAGCGCCGCCGGGCGCGAGCTCAACTACGCCTTCAAGGGCTACGAGAGCGGGGCGGTGGACTTTCTGCACAAGCCCCTGGACATCCACGCGGTGAAGAGCAAGGTCAACGTATTCGTCGACCTGTACCGCCAGAGCAAGGCCATGAAGCAGCAGGTCGAGGCCCTGGAGCAGAGCCGGCGCGAGCAGGAAGCGCTGCTCCAGAAGCTCCAGGCCACTCAGAACGAGCTGGAGCAGGCGGTGCGCATGCGCGATGACTTCATGTCCATCGTCGCCCACGAAGTGCGTACGCCGCTCAATGGCCTGATTCTCGAGACCCAGCTGCGCAAGATGCACCTGGCCCGGGAGAACGCCGCGGCCTTCAGCCTGGACAAGATGCACGCCATGGTCGACCGCGACGAGCGCCAGATCAAAAGCCTGATCCGCCTGATCGAGGACATGCTGGACATCTCGCGCATCCGTACCGGCAAGCTGTCGATCCGCCCCTCGCGGTTCGATCTGGCGCAACTGGTGCGCGGGCTGGTGGAAAACTTCGCGCCTCAGGTGGAAGCGGCGCAGTCGTCGCTGAGCCTGCAGGCCGAGCAGCCCCTGGAGGGCAACTGGGACGAGTTCCGCATCGAGCAGGTGGTTTCCAACCTGCTGACCAACGCCCTGCGCTACGGCGCCAAGAGCCCGATCGAAGTGCGGGTCTATGCCCAGGACGGCGAGGCTCGGGTCGAGGTGCGTGACCACGGCATCGGTATCAGCGAAGACAACCAGAAGCGCATTTTTCAGCAGTTCGAACGGGTCAGTGCCAACCACGTGGCGGCGGGGCTGGGCCTGGGGCTGTTCATTTCCGAGCAGATCGTCACCGCCCATGGTGGTGCCATCAGTGTCGAGAGCCGGATCGGCGAGGGCGCGCTGTTTCGCGTGAGCCTGCCCCTGTAGAGGCCCGTTGGCCGGTGAATCATTAAAAGCGTAACGCGCACGCAACCTCTGCGTGACCCAATGGTCGTAACAGCAGCAATTGACCGAGCAAAGGTTTTCCATGAGTGAAGATGCACAAGACGTCGTACTGATCGTCGAAGATGAACCAGTGATCCTGATGCTTCTGGCCGACTACCTGTCGGGCCTGGGATACCGGGTGCTGCAGGCCGAGAATGGCGAGCAGGCGTTCGAGATTCTCGCCAGCAAGCCGCACCTGGACGTGATGATCACCGATTACCGCCTGCCGGGCGGGATCACCGGGGTGATGATCGCCGAGCCCGCCGTGAAGCTGCGTCCGGATCTGAAGGTGATTTTCATCAGCGGCTACCCCAACGAAATCCTCGAATGCGGCAGCCCCATCACCCGCAAGGCGCCGATCCTGGCCAAGCCCTTCGACCTCAACAGCCTGCAGGAACAGATCCAGCAATTGCTGGCCTGAAGCCCGGCTATCAGTCGCGGATCATTTCCCGCACCTTGGCGGTCAGCAGGTCGAAGGTGAACGGCTTGGTGATCAGTTGCATGCCGGGTTCGAGAAAGCCACCACGGGCCGCCGCGTGCTCGGCGTAGCCGGTGATGAACAGGACCTTGAGCTCCGGGCGGATCTGCCGCCCGATTTCCGCCAGTTGCCGGCCATTCATGCCCGGCAGCCCGACATCGCTGATCAGCAGGTCGATGCGCTGCGCCGAGTCGAGGATCGGCATGGCGCTGCGGGCATCGCCGGCTTCGACAAAGGCGTAGCCCAGTTCGCTGAGCACCGCACAGACCAGCACCCGCACCGCCGGGTCGTCCTCGACGATCAGCACGGTTTCACCGTTCTGCGCATTGGGCGGTTGTTGCACCAGAGGGTGTTCGGCCTGCTCCAGGTCGCCGACAAAACGCGGCAGGTACAGGCTGACCTCGGTACCCCGGCCCAGGGTGCTGTTGAGGGTCACATGGCCGCGGGACTGCTTACTGAAGCCGTAGATCATCGACAGCCCCAGCCCTGTGCCCTGGCCGATGGGCTTGGTGGTGAAGAACGGATCGAACACGCGGTTGATGATCGCCTCGGGCATGCCGCAGCCGTTGTCGCTGACTCGCAGCAGCACGTAGTCCCCCGGCTTGAGGTTGTCGTGGGCCTGGGCGAAGTCCGGGGCCAGGCGCTGGTTGAGGGTTTCCACCAGCAGCCGGCCGCCGTTGGGCATGGCGTCCCGGGCGTTGAGCACCAGGTTGAGCAGGGCGCTTTCCAGTTGGTTGGGGTCGGCTTCGGCCACCCATAGCTGCGGGTCCAGGCGCATGTCCAGCTCGATGCTTTCGCTGAGGCTGCGTTGCAGCAGCTCGCCCATGGAGGTCACCAGGGCGTTCATCTCCACCGGCTTGGAGTCCAGCGACTGGCGCCTGGAGAAGGCCAGCAGGCGGTGGGTCAGGCCGGCGGCGCGGTTGGCCGAGGTCACCCCCAGGTCGATCAGGCTGTCCAGGTCCTCGGTGCGGCCCCGGGCCAGGCGCCGGCGCAACAGCTCCAGGCTGCCGATGATGCCGGTGAGCATGTTGTTGAAGTCGTGGGCGATGCCGCCGGTGAGTTGCCCCACGGCTTCCATCTTCTGTGACTGGCGCAGGGCTTCTTCGTTGTGCCGCAGTTGTGCGGTGCGTTCTTCCACCTGCTGTTCCAGGGTCTCCAGGGTGCGTTGCAGGCGCAGTTCGCTCTGGCTCAGGTCGATCAGCCGGTCGCGGGCGTCGTACTGCCGGCGCCTGCCCCGCAGGGCGGCGCTGACCAGGCTGATCAGGGTCGCCGGGTGGAAGGGCCGTTCCAGAAAGCTGACGTTGCCCAGGGGCTCGCTGAAGCGCGATGCCGGGTTCTGCTCGGGGCCGCCGTGCTGGGTCAGCAGCACGATGGGCAGGTCCGACCACGCCGGTTGCTGTTCCAGGTGGCGCAGCAGGGGCTCCAGGTCGACCCCGCGCAAGGCTTCGGCGGCGATGATCGCCAGCCCGGCGCCGTGCTCCAGCTGCTCGCACAGGGCGGGCAGGTGCGGGGTGATCAGGCTGCTGAAGCCGGCCTCCTTGAGCATCATCTGCGCCAGTTGGCTGTCACGCCCGTGGGGCGTGAGCACCAGAGCCCGTTCGGAAAAGTCCAGGTCGGGGCTCATTGGCCCTCATCCCTGAGCAGGGGTTTGCTCTCGCCCAGGTAAGTGGGTACGCCCCGCAGCACGCCCTGGAAGGCTTCCAGGGGCTCGCCTATGGTCAGGCCACGAGCGCTAATGCGGTATTCACGAATGGTCGACTCGTGGCTGCCGGTGCGTTTCTTGATGATGGAAATGGCCCGGCGCACCTTGCCCAGGGCCTCGAAGTAACGCAGCAGGATCACGGTGTCGGCCAGGTAGGTGATGTCCACCGGGGCCTGCATGTCGCCCACCAGGCCATGCTGGGCCACTGTCATGAAGGTGGCGGCGCCCTGGCGGTTGAGGTACAGCAGCAATTCGTGCATGTGCAGCACCAAGGCATTTTCCTCGGGCATCGCTGCCTGGTAGCCGTTGATGCTGTCGATCACCACGGTCTTGATCCGCTCCTGGTCGACGCAGCGTCGCACCCGGTAGGACAGCTCCCCCGGCGAGAGCTCGGCGGCGTCCACCTGTTCGATGATCAGGTTGCCGCTGGCCTGCAGCGCCTTGAGGTCGATGCCCATGTTGCGCATGCGCTCGAACAGCAGCCCCAGCTCCTCATCGAAGATGAACAGCGCGGCTTTCTCTCCCCTGGCTACGGCGGCCGCTGCGAAGATCATCGAGATCAGCGATTTGCCGGTGCCGGCGGGGCCGAGGATCAGGGTGCTGGAGCCGGTCTCGATGCCGCCCCCCAGCAGCGCGTCCATCTCGGTGATGCCGCTGGTCAGGGTCAGGCGCTGGTATTGACCGCGGTGCTCGGCGGCCACCAGGCGCGGAAACACCTGGACCCCGTCGCCCATGATGGTGAAGTCATGGAAGCCGCCGCGGTACTTCTGGCCGCGGTATTTCACCACCCGGATGCGCCGGCGTTCGGCGCCGTAGCTGGGGGTCAGTTCTTCCAGGCGGATCACCCCATGGGCCACGCTGTGCACGGTCTTGTCCAGGGATTCGGTGGTCAGGTCGTCCAGCAGCAGGACGGTGGCGTCATAGCGCACGAAGTAGTGCTTGATCGCCAGGATCTGCCGCCGGTAGCGCAGGGAGCTTTGCGCCAGCAGGCGGATTTCCGAAAGGCTGTCGAGCACCACCCGGGTCGGCTTGACCCGCTCCACCACTTCGAAGATCTGCCGCGTGGCTTCCCCCAGCTCCAGGTCCGAGGAGTACAGCAGGCTTTGCTGGTGCTCGGCGTTGAGCAGGCTTTCCGGCGGGATCAGCTCGAAGATGTGGATGTTCTCATCCAGTTGCCAGCCGTGGGATTGCGCGCCCTGGCGCAACTCGCGCTCGGTTTCCGAGAGGGTGATGTACAGGCAGCGCTCGCCGGCGGCGGCGCCGGCCCGCAGAAAATGCAAGGCCACGGTGGTCTTGCCGGTACCGGGTTCGCCTTCCAGCAGGAACACATGGCTACGTGACAATCCGCCGGAGAGAATATCGTCCAGGCCTTCGATGCCGGTGGCGGCTTTTTCGCTGAGCAACGCAGATGAGGTCGACAAACAATGCCCTCGCAAATAGGTCCAAGTGATCGGCGACGGCGTCGAGCACCTTGATATCGCTGATAAATCACTTGACCGCCTGCCGCTGGCACGGTTCAACCTTTTGTCGCCGTGGAGCCGCTGCTGAGCACAGCAGGCGCAGGGGGGGCAAGGGTGCCAAAGGTTCGGCTGGGGATTGCCAGGCAAGGCCCTGCGGGCCTTTTCGCAGCCTCGCAGGCTCGGCAGCGGCTACAGGTTTTGTGCTGGCTCTTGTAGCCGCTGGCGCAGGCTGCGAACGGCTTGGGCGGCATTGCGACGCAGCAGGCGCGGGGGGGGCTCAAGGGCGCCAAAGGTTTGGCTGGGGATCGCGAGGCAAGGCCCGGGGGGCGGCTACAGGCCCTGCTGCAGGGCCGGGTCGTCGGGGTTCTGCTGTTCCAGCTGGGCCAGCAGGACCTGGACGTTCTGCAACTGGCCGCTTTCCTTCCAGTAGCTGATCAGCAGCACCCGCGCCTTGCGGTTGTAGGGCTGGCGCTGGACGATTTCCTCCAGTTGCTTCTGCGCCGCTTCCAGCTCCTGTTCGCTGTGCAGGGTGGTGGCCAGGTCGTAGCGGTAGGCGGCGTTGTTAGGCTCCAGTTCCACCGCCCGGGACAAGCCGAGCAGGGCGAACTCGCCCTGGCCATGGTGCAGCAGCCAGAGCCCCAGGGCATGTTGCAGGTAGGCCGAATCCTGCTGTGCCTGCAACTGCTTGGCCAGCAATTGGCGGGCGGCATCGCTCTGGCCCTGCTTGTCCAGCACTTCGATCTGCAGCACCACTGCCTGCAGGTTGTCCGGGGCCAGGCGCAGGGCCTGTTCCAGGGTCTGCTGGGCCTTGATCAGGTCGGCATTGTGCAGGTACAGGCGAGCCAGCTGGTACTGGGCCTCGACGTTGTCGCCGCGGGTCTTGAGCACTTGGGTGTATTCGTCGATCACCTGCTGCAACGGGCCGAAGTACAGGCCCTGGTCGTCGGGGCTCAGGCCCAGCAGGGCGTCCACCGTGGCGAAGCGCACGCTCTGTTCGTGATCGTCCAGCAACGGCCCCAGCAGCAGGCTGCGCTGGCCACTGGGCACCAGGCCGAGCACGCTCTTGATCGCCGCTTTGCGCACCTCGGCAGAAGGGTGATAGAGGTCGGCGTCCGCCAGTTTCAATGCCTGGGGGCTGGGGTAGTTGGCCAGCACTGCCAGCAGGCGGATGCGCTGCTGGTCGTCGAGGTCGGGCCGGCCCAACTGCTGGTAGAGCACGCGCGCCGCGCCAGGCTGGCCGTTGCGGGCTTTTTCCAGTGCCGCGCTGTAGCCATGCTTGATGGCCTCGGGAACCTGCGGCGGGCTGCTGCGCAGAAAGCTCCAGGCCAGGGCCAGGACGACGACGGTAAGCAGGCTGATCAGCAGGTAGCGGCGGGGCTGGGACATGCAGGAATCCGGAAGCTGGCGACTTTTGGAAGGCGCAAGCTTCGGTCAGGAACCGGCTTGAGTCAAACCCCGGTTCAGGTCAGCACGTACTCCTGCGGCTCCAGCAGCGGCGGCAGCTCGGTTTGCCCCAGCGCCGCCAGGACTTCGCGCTCCAGGCCGCGCAATAGAGCGCTGCACGGCAGGTCGTTGTCGTCATAGCCGAAAGGGTCTTCGAGGTCGTCGCCGATCTCGTCCAGGCCCAGGAAGGTGTAGCTGACAATGGCGGTGAAGATCGGCGTCAGCCAGCCCAGGGGCTCGGCCATGGCGAACGGCAGGAGGATGCAGAACAGGTAGATGGTGCGGTGCAGCAGCAGGGTGTAGGGGAAGGGCAGCGGGGTGTTCTGGATCCGCTCGCAGGCGGCCTGCACCAGGCTCAGGCTGACCAGCCGGGTTTCCAGCTGGGTGTAGCGCCATTCGCTGATGAGCCCCTGCTGGGCCCACTGCGAGCAGCGCTGGCCGATGCGTTGCAACTGCGCGTCGGTGAGGTTCGGGTGGCCGGGGTCGAGGCTGGCCTGGGCCCAGGGGCGCAGGGCGGCGGCCTCGTCTTCATGGCGCAGGCGGGCGATCAGGCTGTGGGCAAAGCCGCACAGGTCGCGCAGCATGCCCTCGCGCTCGGGGTGGCCGTCGATGATCAGGCTTTCACGGATCAGCGAACGCACCTCGATGATCAACTGCCCCAATTGCTTGCGGCCTTCCCACCAGCGGTCGTAGCAGGCGTTGTTGCGAAAACTCATGAAGATCGACAGCGACAGCCCCAGCAGGGTGAAGGGCGTGGCGTTGACCTTGGAGAAATAGCTCGGTTGCAGGGTTTCCACCAGCACGATCACCGAGGCCAGCAGTGTGACCAGTACGCAGCGCAGGGCAATGCGCTTGGCAATCGAGCCCTTGAGGGCGAAGAGGATGCCGATCAGGTTCGGCTTGGGGCGGACAATCATGGGGGCGGAGGCCAGGGCGATTACGCGGCGAGTGAAGAGTAGGAGCGCGCTGTGGGGCTGTCCAATCGCAATGGCCAACCACATGATCGACGGCCTCTATCAACGGGCTTGGGGTGGGCGGTGTTCTGGCGGGCGCCTTCGCTGGCAAGCCAGCTCCTACCGGGGCCATGTATTCGGGGCCATGCGTTGCGCGGGCTCTTTTAGGAGCCGGCTTGCCGGCGAAGAGACCCTTGAGCCGGGCAAAAAAAAGCCCCGCGACCGAATGATCCACGGGGCCAAACATTGGTTGGTTGCGGCCAACCAAAGGAGCTCGTTGCAAATCCTTACTTGCTGGCTACCGTCTCCGGTTGCCAGCCACCACCCAGGGCCTTGTAGATGGCGACGATGCCGCGGTACAGGTCGACTTCGGCCTGGGCCTGGGAGTCTTCGGCGGCCAGGCGTTCACGCTGGGCATCGAGCAGCACCAGGAAGTCCACGGTGCCTTCGCGGTAGCGGATCTCGGCCAGGTCCGCGGCGGCGCGGCTGGATTCGCTCTGGCGAATCAGGGAGATCAGCCGTTGCTGGCGCTTGCCGTAGTCGCTGAAGGCGTTTTCCGATTCCTCCAGGGCCAGCAGCACCTGCTGCTCGTAGCTGGCCAGGGCGCCGTCGGCATTGGCGTCGGCGCCGCGCAGGCGGGCTCGCACACTGCCCAGGTCGAAGGCCGCCCAGGTGATGCTCGGGCCCAGGGCCCAGGCATTGGCCGCCGAGGAGCCGATCTGCGAACCGCGCCCGGCAGTGAAGCCGAGGAAGCCGCTGAGGCTGACCCGTGGGAACAGGTCGGCCTTGGCCACGCCGATGCGCGCGGTGGCCGCTGCCAGCTTGCGTTCGGCGCTGAGAATGTCCGGCCGGCGTTGCAGCAGCTCGCCCGGGTCGCCAATCGGCAGGGCCTTGGCAATGGCCGGCAGCTGCGCCGGCGACAGGTCGACGCTGAGCTTGTCCGGGCGTTCACCCAGCAGGGTGGCGATGCGGTTGCGCTGGCGGGTCTGCTCGGCCTGCAACTGCGGCACGCTGGCTTCCACCGAAGCCAGGCGGGCGTCGGCGCGGACCACATCGAGCTGGTCGCCGACCCCGGCGTCGCGCAGGCTTTCGGTGATCTTGCGCGACTCCTGCTGGTTGTCCAGGTTGGCCAGGGCGATCTTTTCCCGCAGCTGTGCGCCGCGCAACTGGCCGTAGGCGTCCACCAGCTCGGCGATCATGGTCACCTGCAGTTGGTAGAGGTCGGCCTCGGCGGCCTGCTGGTCGGCGTCGGTGGCTTCCAGGTTGCGCTGGATGCGGCCGAACAGGTCCAGCTCCCAGGCCATGTCCAGGCCCAGGTCGTAGCGCTCGCTGTTCACTCGCTTGGTGGTCTGGCCGGGGATCTGCCCCTTGGCCAGGTCGCTGCTGGCGCGGCTGGTGATGGTGGGCATGGCGTCATTGCTGGCGTCATCGCGAATCGCCCGGGCGGCCCGCAGGCGGGCGAAGGCCACCCGCAGTTCACGGTTGCCCTGCAACGATTTGCTCACCAGCTGGTTGAGAGTCGGGTCATCGAACTGCTGCCACCAGATGCCTTCGAAGCGTGCGCGGTCGAAGTTCTTCTGGCCCGCAGCGCCATCGGTGGCGGCGCTGATGTGCGCCGCCTCGGTGGTTGGAGTCTGGTAGTCCGGACCGACGGCGCAGGCACTCAGGGCCAGCACCAGCAGGCTCGGCAGGAAGACTTTGGAACTCATTGTTGCGCCTCCAGTTGCAGAGCACGGGCGGCTTTGCGCGCCTCGCTGCGCTCCACGTAGTTGCGGATCAGTACATAGAACACCGGAGTCAGCAGCAGGCCGAAGAAGGTCACCCCGAGCATCCCGGAGAACACCGCGACACCCATGGCATGACGCATTTCCGCACCGGCGCCGCTGGAGATCACCAGGGGCACCACGCCCATGATGAAGGCGAAGGAGGTCATCAGGATCGGCCGCAGACGCAGGCGGCAGGCTTCCAGCACCGCGGCCAGCGGGTCGAGGCCTTCCTCTTGCTTGTCCTTGGCAAACTCGACGATCAGGATCGCGTTCTTGCAGGCCAGGCCCACCAGAACGATCAGGCCGATCTGGGTGAAGATGTTGTTGTCGCCCCCGGAGACGATCACCCCGGTAATGGCCGACAGCAGGGTCATGGGCACGATCAGGATCACCGCCAGTGGCAGGCTCCAGCTTTCGTACTGAGCGGCCAGCACCAGGAAGGCCAGCAGCACGCAGAGCGGGAAGACGAACAGCGCGGTGTTACCGGCCAGGATCTGCTGGTAGGTCAGCTCGGTCCATTCGTAGGTCATGCCGTTGGGCAGTTCTTCCTTGAGCAGTTTCTCGATCGCCGCTTCCGCTTGCCCGGAGCTGTAGCCCGGGGCCGCTGCGCCGTTGATTTCCGCGGTGACGAAGCCGTTGTAGTGCATCACGCGGTCGGGACCTGCGGTGTCGCTGACCTTGATGAAGGTCGCCAGGGGGATCATCTCGCCCTTGTTGTTGCGCACTTTCAGCTGGCCGATCTGCTCGGGCTCGAGACGGAACTGCTGCTCGGCCTGGACGTTGACCTGGTAGGTGCGGCCAAAGCGGTTGAAGTCGTTGGCATACAGCGAACCCAGGTAGATCTGCAGGGTGTCGAAGATGTCGGAGATCGCCACGCCGTGGGTCTTGGCCTTTTCCCGGTCGATGGCAGCATCCACCTGGGGCACGTTGACCTGGTAGCTGGTGAACAGCCCGGCCAGTTCCGGCACGCTGCGGCTCTTGGTGATGACGTTCTGCACTTCCTTGTACAGCTCGTCGTAGCCCAGGCCGCTGCGGTCCTCCACCTGCAGGCGGAAGCCGCCGATGGTTCCCAGGCCCTGTACCGGCGGCGGTGGGAAGATCGCCATGTAGGCGTCCTGGATATCCGCGTACTTGCCGTTCAGGGCACCGGCGATGGCACCGGCGGACATGCTCGGGTCCTTGCGCTCATCGAAGGGCTTCAAGGTGACGAAGACGATGCCGTTGTTCGGGCTGTTGGTGAAGCCGTTGATCGAAAGGCCAGGGAAGGCCACCGCACTTTCCACGCCGGGCTGCTTCAGGGCGATGTCGGACATGCGCTTGATCACGTCTTCGGTGCGGTCCAGGCTGGCGGCGTCCGGCAGTTGGGCGAAGGCCACCAGGTACTGCTTGTCCTGGGCCGGGACGAAACCGGTCGGGGTGTGGGCGAAGCCGAACCAGGTCAGCACCATCAGGCCTGCATAGAGGAACAGGGCGATGCCGCTGCCGCGGATGACCCGGCGTACGGTGCCGACATAACCATGGCTGGCGCGATCGAAGAAGCGGTTGAAGGGTTTGAACAGCCAGCCCCCCAGCAGCTTGTCGAGGATCTTCGAGAAGCGGTCCTTGGGCGCATGGTGTTCCTTGAGCAGTACCGCGGCCAGGGCCGGCGACAGGGTCAGGGAGTTGAAGGCCGAGATCACCGTGGAGATGGCGATGGTCAGGGCGAACTGCTTGTAGAACTGCCCGGTCAGGCCACTGATGAAGGCCGCCGGTACGAACACCGCACACAGCACCAGGGCGGTGGCGATGATCGGGCCGGTCACTTCACGCATGGCACGCTTGGTGGCTTCCACCGGGTTCAGGCCCAGGCCGATGTTACGTTCGACGTTCTCCACCACCACGATGGCGTCGTCCACCACGATGCCGATGGCCAGCACCAGGCCGAACAGCGACAGGGCATTGAGCGAGAAACCGAACAGGTGCATCACCGCGAAGGTGCCGATCAGCGACACCGGTACGGCCACCAGCGGGATGATCGAGGCACGCCAGGTCTGCAGGAACAGGATCACCACCAGCACTACCAGGATCAGGGCTTCGAACAGGGTGTGCACCACCGCTTCGATGGAGCCGCGGACGAAGATGGTCGGGTCGTAGACGATGCTGAAGTCCATGCCTTGCGGGAAGCTCTGCTTGAGTTCGGCCATCTTGGCCCGCACTTCATTGGAGATCTCGATGGCGTTGGAGCCCGGGCGCTGGAAGATCGGGATCGCCACCGCCGGCTGGTTGTTGAGCAGGGAACGCAAAGCGTACTGGCTCGACCCCAGCTCGATGCGGGCGATGTCCTTCAGGCGGGTGATCTCACCGTCCTCACCGGAGCGGATGATGATGTTCTCGAACTCTTCCTCGGTGACCAGGCGGCCCTGGGTGTTGACCGATAGCTGGAAGCTGGTGGCGGTGGGCGCAGGCGGCGCGCCCAGGGCACCGGCGGCGACCTGGCGGTTCTGCTCACGAATGGCGGTGACCACGTCGGTGGCGGTCAGGTTGCGCGAAGCGGTCTTGTTCGGATCCAGCCAGACCCGCAGCGAGTAGTCGCCCATGCCGAACAGCTGCACATCCCCCACGCCACCCAGGCGCGCCAGCTCATCCTTGATGTTGAGCAGGGCGTAGTTGGACAGGTAGAGCATGTCGTAGCGTTTGTCCGGCGAGGTCAGGTGGACCACCATGGTCAGGTCCGGAGAGGCCTTGTCCACGGTAATACCGATGCGCGTCACTTCTTCGGGCAGCTTGGGCTGGGTACGGGTCACGCGGTTCTGTACCTGCACCTGGGCGTTGTCCAGGTCGGTGCCCAGGGCGAAGGTGATGGTCAGGGTGATCTTGCCGTCAGCGGTGGATTGCGAGGACATGTAGAGCATGTTCTCGACCCCGGTGATCGCCTGTTCCAGGGGCGCGGCCACGGTTTCACCGATGACTTTCGGGTTGGCCCCCGGGAAGTTGGCGCGCACCACCACGGTGGGCGGCACCACTTCCGGGTATTCGCTGATGGGCAACTGGAACAGCGAGATGGCGCCGGCGATCAGGATCAGCAGCGACAGCACCGCGGCGAAGATCGGCCTTGAAATGAAGAACTGGGAAAAATTCATCTTGAGAGTCGTCCCTTAACCGCGCGGTGTCGCAGCGGCGAGTTTCACAGCCGGAGCCGCCTTGGCAGGGGTGACCTGCGGCAGGTTGCTGGCTTCCAGTGCTTGGCGTTGTTGGGCCAGGGCGGCGAGGGTTTCCTTGCTGGCCATGGGGATCACTTCAGGCGTGACCGGTGCGCCGGGACGTGCCCGCTGCAAGCCCTTGACGATGATGGTGTCGTCCTTGCTCAGACCGTTGCGCACGATGCGCAGGCCTTCGATCTTCGGCCCCAGTTCCACGGCGCGGTAGGCCGGTTTGTTGTCGGCGTCCATCACCAGCACGAACTTCTTGCCCAGGTCGGTGCCCACGGCTTCGTCGTTGATCAGCATCGCCGAGTAGGTGCCACTGCCCACCAGTTTCAGGCGCGCATAGAGGCCCGGGGTGTAGCTGCCGTCGCTGTTGTCGAACACCGCGCGGCCACGGATGGTGCCGGTCTTGGGGTTGACCTGGTTGTCGACGAAGTTCATCTGCCCCAGGTGCGGGTGGCCTTCTTCATTGGACAGGCCCAGGTACACCGGGGTGGTCTGGCCGCGCTGGCCCTGGCGGGCGAGCTGGGTGTACTTGAGGTACACGCGCTCGTCGGCGTCGAAGTAGGCGTAGACCTTGTCGGTGGAGACCAGGCTGGTGAGCGGGGTGACATCGGCGGTCACCAGGTTGCCGGCGGTGATCTGCGCGCGGCTGACCCGGCCGCTGATGGGCGCCACCACCCGGGTGAAACTCAGGTTGAGCTTGGCCACGTCCAACTGGGCCTGGATCGCATCGACCCCGGCCCGGGCTTCCTGGGCGGCGCTGGTGCGGGTGTCGGCCAGCTCGGCGGAAATCGCGTTGCTGGTCAGCAGGCGCTGGCCGCGCTGGGCTTCGTTGGCACTGCGGGTCGCGGTGGCCCGAGCCTGTTGCAGCTGGGCTTCGAGGCGGCGTACTTCAGCCTGGAAAGGCCGTGGGTCGATCTGGAACAGCAGGTCGCCTTTCTTCACCAGGGCGCCTTCGGTGAAGGCCACCTGATCGATCTGGCCCGAGACCCGAGGTCGGATCTCCACGGTTTCCGGGGCTTCCAGGCGCCCGGTGAATTCATCCCATTCGTTGACCGGCTGTTCCAGTACCTTGGCCACGCTGACTTTGGCAGCGGGCGGGGCGGAGGCGGTCTCAGGGGCTTTGCCGCACGCGCTCATCACCAGCACGGCGAGAACGGCGAGTGGAAAACGTAGGAGTTTGACTGACTGGTCCATGGTGCATCCGCCACTGTATTTGAGATGGGCGGATGATGCTCGGCAGGGTTGTATCTCACGAATCGAATGAAGCGAAGGTAACTATCATTCGGAATGATATAAGCGCCAAGCAAGCCCTCTAGCATGCACCTTTCGTTAGGCTGCTATCAATTCCCTGGCGTGCAATTAGTTATTGCGGCTGACGCAACATTGGCCGGTGCTACCGGAGTCGACTGGCCCGCGAAAAGGGCCTTTCGACGCCCGGGTGCTTTCGTTGGCAAGCCCATTTCTACGAGGCTTTTGGGTGCTGGGATCACCGATTCCTCCGATATCAGTTGCTGTCCAGCCTGGGGCTGGGGCAGCGCAGACCTTCGAGCTAGCCGCTTCGGTGGATTTCTCGGGCCGCCAGACGTCATGCCTGGCCGGGAAACAGGAACGGGTTGATGCTGCTTCGCGCGAAGCCTTCAGCCTCAAGCCCGGCATCCAGGGCCAAGGACGCGAGATCGTCGGCCACCGGCTCCAGCCTCTGATCGTGTGGGTAATAGAACACCTTCAGGTAGCTCTGGCAGTCTCCACAGCTCTCGGCCTTGACCGCGCTGTCCTGGTGCTCCAGCGACCAGTAGTGCAGTTGGCCGGTGCCTTCGCAGTTGCTGCATTTTGCTCGCACCATGTGCCAGCGGCTCTCGCATAATCCGCAGTGCAGGTAACGCAGGCCGGCGCGCTTGCCGCTGAGGATCACGCTGGCCACCGGCGCGCTGCAGCACACCGGGCAATGCTGGCGCTGTTCTCCCACCTGGGCCTGGGCAGTCACCGGCAGGGCGCTGGCCAGTTGGCTGAAATACAGGCTCAGGGCCGCCCAGAAAAACAGCGCCTGGCCGCTGTCTACCTGAAGGTAATGCCCCAGCAGCAACTGCTCGGCACAGGCTTCACGCTGCTCGGCGGGCATGCCGCCGATGGCGTCCAGGGCCTTGGTCAGCGGGGCGCTGGCGTCCCTGCGCAGGTGCTCGATCAGTTGCTCAAGGGCCGCTTGCCAATAGGCCGAGCGCGGCAGGCGCTGCACATCCAGCGGCGCGCCATCACCGATCCGCGCCACCAGCGCCTGCAACTCCTCGGCCGCCACCGGCGAACGCTCGAATATCGCCTGTTGCGCCTCGGCCACCCGCGCGGCAAACCGCAGGTAGTCGGCCTGCTCGTGACCTTCGGCCAGTTGCCGCAGGCGCGCTGCGCGCCGGCTGAAGTGCTGGCGCAGGTCCGGCAGCAACAAGGCGCTGATTTCTTCCACGCCGCCACTGGTGGGCTCCAGTGGGGTTAGCTTGATGCTGCTCATTTCTTCTCACTCTTGGAAATCTGCTGGTACCAGCGGTCATGGTGCGAGCGGGCCCAACTGCGCGATACGTAGCCGGTGACCATGCCGCGGATCGAACCCTTGACCCAGAACGCCAGGTAGGCGTGACCGATGATCAGCAGCATCAGCGAGATCCCGGCCAGGGCATGGGTGAGCAGGGCGATGCGAATCAGGGGAATGCTGAAGTACTGGGCGAACCACGGCCGCCAGATCACCACGCCGCTGAGCAGCAACAGGCTGATCAGGCCCATGATTCCCCAGAACAGGATCTTCTGCCCGGCGTTGTACTTGCCAATCTGCAGCGGTTGGCTGTGGTCCCCCGAGAGCACCGTCTTGAGGTTGCGAAACCAGATCGCGTCCTGGCGTTCCGGCAGGTTGTGCTTCACAAAACGCACGAACAGGAACATCAGCAGCAGGAACACCACCGTTCCCAGAAACGGGTGCAGGATGCGCGCCAGCTGCGGTGTGCCGAACACGCCGTTGAGCCAGTTCAGCGACGGGAAGAACCACGACAGCCCCGACAACGCCACCATGAAGAAGCAGATGACCATGAACCAGTGGCTGGCGCGCTCGATAAAGCGGGTACGCAGGATCAGCTTGTTCTTGTTCATCACGGGTTCTCCTTGAGGTCTTCTTCGACTTCGTTCGGGCCGACGCCGATGTAGTGGAATACCGTACCGGCCAAGGTGGCGAAGAAAGCCACGGCGGCCGCCGGCTTGAGCCAGCCTTTCCAGCCTTCGATCGCGCTGCTGATGCGCGGGTCAGGGTTGAGCTTGTGGTACAGCTGCGGCTGGTCGGCGTGTTGCAGCACGTAGAACACATGGGTTCCGCCCACCGCTTGCGGGTCGTAGATCCCCGCGCCGGCAAAGCCGCGGCCCTGCAGTTCGGTGACCCGTTCTGCGGCCTGCACCAGCATGTCGGCCTTGCTGCCGAAGTTGATCGCCCCGGTGGGGCAGGTCTTCACGCAAGCCGGCTCCTGGCCCACCGTGACCCGGTCAACGCACAGGGTGCACTTGTAAGCCTTGTTGTCCTTCTTGCTGATGCGCGGCACGTCGAACGGGCAGCCGGCGACGCAGTAGCCGCAACCTATGCAGTGCTCGGACTGGAAGTCGACGATGCCGTTGGCGTACTGGATGATCGCTCCCGGTTGCGGGCAGGCTTTCAGGCAGCCAGGGTCGGCACAGTGCATGCAGCCGTCCTTGCGGATCAGCCATTCGAGCTTGCCGGCTTCGTTCTCGTGCTCGTCGAAACGCATCAGGGTCCAGGTGTCGGCGCTGAGGTCGGCGGGGTTGTCGTAGACCCCGACGTTGTGGCCGACTTCGTCGCGCAGGTCGTTCCATTCGTTGCACGCCACCTGGCACGCCTTGCAGCCGATGCAGATGCTGACGTCGATCAGCTTGGCCACTTCGGCCTGGTGATCGCGGGCCCGCGGCGCCGGGGTGAAGGCGTTGGTGGCCGAACGGCGGATGATGTCTTGGGATTGCATGGACATGTCAGTTGCTCCGTCAGGCCTTTTCCACGTTCACCAGGAACGCTTTGTATTCCGGGGTGTTGGTGTTGGAATCGCCGACGCCCGGGGTCAGGGTATTGGCCAGGAAGCCCTTGCGGGTTGCACCTTCGTAGCCCCAGTGGCAAGGAATGCCGATGGTATCGACCGGCTGGCCGTCGATCTGCAGGCGGCGGATGCGTTTGGTCACCACCGCCTTGGCCTTGATGTAGCCGCGCTTGGTGCTGACGCGCACCAGGTCGCCCTGGACGATGCCTTTTTCCTGGGCCAGCACTTCGCCAATCTCGATGAACTGTTCCGGCTGGATAATCGCGTTGAGCCGGGAGTGCTTGGTCCAGTGGCGGAACAGTTCAGTGATCGAATAGGTAGTGGCCACGTAGGGGAATTCCTCGCGGCTGCCCATGCGCGTTCGGTCACTGTCGTACAGCCGCGCCGTGGGGCTCTTGCTGACGTTGGGGTGCAGCGGGTTGTGCGCCAGCGGGCTTTCGGTGGGCTCGTAGTGCTCGGGAAACGGGCCGTCGTTCATGGCGCCCACCGAGAACAGCCGGCCCAGGCCCTCGGGGAGCATGATGAACGGGTTGGCCTGGGTGCCCGGCGCCAGGTTGACCGGGAAGTCCGGCACATCGATGCCGCTCCAGCGACTGCCGTCCCAGCCGATGATCTTGCGTTGCGCATCCCAGGGGTTGCCTTGCGGGTCGGCCGATGCGCGGTTGTAGAGAATCCGCCGGTTCTGCGGCCAGGCCCAGGCCCAGCCCGGGGTGCAGCCCAGGCCGCTGTCGGCGTTGTCGCGACGGGCCATCTGGTTGCCGGCCTCGGTCCAGGAACCGGCGAATATCCAGTTGAAGCAGGCGGTGCTGCCGTCGTCGCGCAGTTGGCCGAAGTTGTCCAGCAACTGGCCCTTGCGCAGGATCAGGTTGCCCTGGTCATCACGCACGTCGGCCAGGGCGTAGCCGTTGGATTGCTTGGCCACTTCCTCGGGAGCGGGGTCGTAGGGGTCGCGGTAGTCCCAGGCCATATTCAGCACCTGCTCGGGGCAGGCGCCGCCTTCGCCGCGGTACAGCTCGCGTAGTTTCATGAACAGGTGGCCGAGGATCTTGCCGTCGTGCCAGGCCTCGCCGGGTGGCGCAGCGCCGGCCCAGTGCCACTGCAGCCAGCGCCCGGAGTTGACGATCGAGCCGTTTTCCTCGGCAAAGCAGCTCGAGGGCAGGCGGAACACTTCGGTCTGGATCTGCGCCGGGTCGACATCGTTGGACTCGCCGTGGTTCTGCCAGAAGCTCGAAGTCTCGGTGGCCAGCGGGTCGATGATCACCAGGAACTTGAGCTTGGCCAGCGCCGCGGCGGCCTTGTTCTTGTCCGGGAAGGCGGCAATCGGGTTGAAGCCCTGGGCGATGTAGCCGTTGACCTTGCCTTCATACATGCGGTTGGAGAAGTTCAGTACGTCGTAGCTCTCGTCCCACTTGGGCAGCCAGTCGAAGCCCCATTGATTGTCACGGGTGGCCTTGTCGCCGTACAGGCTCTTCATCAGGCTGATAAAGAACTTGGGGGTGTTCTGGTAGTAGTTGACCTGGCCGGGCAGTTGGGCGTTTGGGGTCGTTTCCTTGAGGTAGGTCGCCAGGCTGGCCTGGTTGTCGGACGGCAGGTTCATGTAGCCCGGCAGGCGCTGCGAGAGCAGGCCAAGGTCGGTGTAGCCCTGGATATTGGAGTGCCCGCGCAGAGCATTGACGCCGCCGCCAGCCATGCCGATGTTGCCCAGCAGCAGCTGGATCATGCCCGAGCCGCGGATCATCTGGGCGCCGGTGGTGTGGTGTGTCCAGCCCAGGGCATAGAGGAAGGTCGCGGTCTTGTCCGGCACGCTGGTGCTGGCCATGATCTCGCAAATCTCCAGGAAGTCGGCCTGGGGCGTACCGCAGATCTGGCTGACCCGCTCCGGGGTGTAGCGGCTGACATGCTGCTTGAGCAGGTTGAGCACGCAGCGCGGGTGGCTCAGGCTCAGGTCGCGGCGGGCGTGACCTTGTTCGTCCAGCTCGTAGGCCCAGGAGCTGCGGTCGTAGCGCCGAGCCTTGGCGTCGTAGCCGCTGAACAGGCCGTCATCGAAGCGGTAGTCGCTGCGCACGATCAACGAGGCGTTGGTGTAGGCGCGCACGTATTCATGCTGGATGCGATCGTTGCTGAGCAGGTAGTTGACCATGCCCATGAGGAAGGTCACGTCGGAACCGGCGCGCACCGGCGAGTAGATATCCGCCACCGCGGCGCTGCGGTTGAAGCGCGGATCCACCACGATGACCTTGGCGCCATTGCGGATCTTGGCCTCGATCACCCACTTGAACCCCACCGGATGCGCCTCGGCCGGGTTGCCGCCCATGATCAGCACCACGTTGGCGTTCTTGATGTCGACCCAGTTGTTGGTCATGGCGCCACGGCCGAAGGTCGGGGCCAGCGCCGAGACCGTCGGCGCGTGGCAGACCCGGGCCTGGCTGTCGGTGCCGAGGATGCCCAGGGCGCGGGTGAAGCGCTGGTCGAGCGAGCCGGTCTCGCTGCTGGCGGCCGACGAGCAGAGCATGCCGGTGGACAGCCAGCGATTGACCGTGACGCCCTTGGCGTTTTTCTCGATGAAGTTGGCGTCGCGGTCGTCCTTCATCAACCGCGCGATGCGTTCGATGGCGTAATCCCAGCTGACCCGCTGCCATTGGTCCGAGCCCGGGGCGCGGTACTCGGGGTACAGCAAGCGTTGCTCACTGTGGATGTAGTCGACCAGGCCGGCGCCTTTGGGGCACAGCGAGCCGCGGCTCACCGGGTGGTCAGGGTCGCCTTCGATATGGAAGATCCGCGCCTTGGCGTTCTTTGCGCCATCGCCCAGGCTGTACATCAGGATGCCGCAACCGACCGAGCAGTAGGTGCAGTTGTTGCGGGTTTCCCTGGCGCGCAGCAGTTTGTACTGGCGCGACTGGCTGGCATTGGCCGTGGTGGGCGCGAAGCCCAGGGATACGGCGGTGGTGGCCACGGCACCGGCTGTACAAAGTTTAAAGAACTGTCTTCTGCCAAGTGTCATGACGCATTCCTTATGCAGGCATTTTTCAATCACGGGTGATCAGGCAAGGTGGCAAGGGCCACTCTTTTAATGGGGGGCACAACGCGTGTGGAATAGAACGGCAAGTCTTGTGCTGATTCTGCTGTGTGCCGGCGATTTTATGGGCCGCTTGCGTAGGCGGCTAATAGGCTGGGTCGATGGTTTGATAGGTCTTGTCGATGAAGGTGCTGAACGCTTCGAATAACCCGTCGAAGTATTGATCTGGATCAAAAAATGGCCGCCAAAACAGACTGTTGGCGTTACGCAATACGACCAAAGTCACTGCCGGGCACGACTAAAGTTTTCTCGGGGCGGGTGGTGAAAGGGCTCAAGGCGTGGGGGTGGGGTTGGCCGTCTGCTCGACGGCATCGCCGGCAGACCCCTTGAGGGGCAGGGCAGGTGCGGGACCCTGCTGGGCAGGACAGGGCAGAGCATCTGTCCAAGGGGGCCCTACGTGGTACAGGGCCGCGGAGTCTGGGGGCGTTTCGGTAGATCAGTGAGCCGTTGGGGACGGCTCAGAGGCTGTCGGGGTCGCCGAAGAACATCTGAATCCGCGAACGCAACCAGCGCTCCCCTGGATCGTTGTCCTGTGAGCCACGCCAGGCCATGTGCAGCTCAAAACTGCGCACCGGCAGTGGCGGATCTTCGGCGCGTACGCCGCCGGCGGCAGTGAGGGCGTCGGCGGTGTAGTCGGGCACGGTGGCAAGGATGTCGGTGCCGGCCAGCAGGGTGCTCAGGCCGTTGAATTGCGGTACGGCGAGCACGACGTGGCGCTTGCGTCCGAGCTTCTCCAGCTCCTCATCGATGAACCCGCTCAGGTCCCCGGCGAACGACACCAGGGCGTGGGGGCGGGCGCAGAAGTCGTCCAGGGTCAGGGGGCCGGGCACGGTGTCGGCCCGCAGCAGTTTGGGCAGGCTGCGGCGCAGGACCTTGCGCTTGGCGTTTGCCGGCAGGTCGGCGGTGTAGCTGACGCCGATGGAGATTTCGCCGGAGGCCAGCAGCGCGGGCATCAGCAGATAGTTGGCGCGGCGTACCACCAGCACGATGCCCGGGGCTTCGGCGCGCAGGCGTTTGAGCAGCATCGGCAGCAGGGCGAATTCCACGTCGTCGGAAAGACCGATACGGAATACGGCGGTGCTGGTGGCCGGGTCGAATTCGGCGGCGCGGCTGACGGCGGTGGAGATCGAATCCAGGGCCGGCGAGAGCAGGGCGAAGATTTCCACTGCCCGGGCCGAGGGTTCCATGCTGCGCCCGGTGCGCACGAACAGCGGGTCGTCGAACAGGTTGCGCAGGCGCGACAGGGCTGCACTGATGGCCGGCTGGCCGAGGAACAGCTTCTCGGCGGCGCGGGTCACACTGCGTTCGTGCATCAGTGTTTCGAATACGATCAACAGATTCAGGTCGACACGACGCAGGTCATTACGATTCATCTGGAGTCCTGGCAGAGTCAGCGAGCTTGACGGGAGCGACCATATCGGAACAATGGCCGGCGTGAATCTTACGGGGAAAGGCTGGTACTCTGCATCGGCTAAATGTTGTTTGTTTGTAGCCGGGCAAGGTTCGAGCACGCTGTACGCCCCGATTTTCAAGGGCACGAAATCAATGCCAGGCATGTCGACTATTAATAGGCACTGATAGTCTTGCTTGCAAAGCCCGGATAAAGTTCGCGGCATTAGAGGTTAATTTGACGAGGTTTGCGATGTCCCGCACGATTCGTTTTCACAAGTTTGGACCGGCCGAGGTGCTCAAATGCGAAGAGCATGCGGCCTCGTTGCCTGCGCCAGGCGAAGTGCAGGTACGAGTCGAAGCCATCGGTATCAGCTGGTATGACGTGCTCTGGCGGCAGAACCTGGCGTCGTCCCATGCGCGCCTGCCCTCGGGCCTGGGGCACGAAATGGCCGGTGTGGTCACGGCCGTGGGCGAGGGCGTCGACGACCTGGCGGTAGGTGACAAGGTGGCGAGTTTTCCCGCCGAAAGCCCCAACGATTACCCGGTGTATGGCGAGCTGATCGTCCTGCCGCGTTCGGCCCTGACCCGTTATCCCGATGTTCTCAGCCCGATCGAGGCTGCTGTTCATTACACGCCGCTGCTGATCGCCTATTTCGCCTACGCCGACCTGGCGCGGGTCAAGCCGGGGCAGTTTGCCCTGGTCACGGACGCCAGCCATTGTGCCGGGCCGTCCTTTGTCCAGTTGGGCAAGGCCCTGGGTGTGCGGGTGATTGCCGCGACCAAGACCGCTGAAGAGCGTGAATACCTGCTGTCCCTGGGTGCCGAGAAGGTGATTGTCACCGAGGAACAGGACCTGCTGATGCAGATCAACAAGCTCACCGACAACCGCGGCGTCGACGTGGTGTTCGACGGCCTGGGCGGCCCGCAGATGTCCATGCTCGGCGATGTCCTGGCGCCCCGTGGCAGCCTGGTGCTCTATGGCCTGCAAGGCGGCAACCAGACGCCGTTCCCGGCCTGCGCGGCGTTCCAGAAGAACATCCAGTTCTTCGTCCATTGCATCGGCAACTTCACTGGCAAGCCGGAGCTGGGAATTGTTCAGGATCAGGTCGCGCTGCAGCGTGCGTTGCGCGACATCAACCAGCTCACCGCGGACCGGGTGCTGCTCCCCCTGAAGACCCGGGTATTCGCGTTCAACGAGTTTGTCGAGGCGCACCGCTACATGGATGAATGCCCATGCCGCGAACGGGTCGCGCTTCAGGTCGAACCGGTCTGATCCCAACGCCAGGCAAAGCCTGGCGTTTTTTATTGTCTCGATTTGCCGGCCCTTGCGCCGGCTTTTTAGTTTTTCCCCTGACAGTCCTTTTGCCGGCAAGCCGGCTGCTGCATAAAAGCGCCGGGGCGCCGGGATAGATTCCATCGCGCTGCGGTCAAACTGCCAGTAAACTGCGGCCCATTTCCGAACCATCCTTTTCCAGAGGTTTTGCATGACTCTCAGTCCTTTTGCGGGCAAACCGGCACCGGCTGAATTGTTGGTCGACATCCCGCGACTGGTTACGGCTTATTACACCGGTCAGCCTGATGCATCGGTGTCTACCCAGCGTGTGGCCTTCGGCACCTCCGGGCACCGTGGCAGCTCGTTCGATCTGAGTTTCAACGAATGGCATGTGCTGGCCATCAGCCAGGCCATTTGCCTGTACCGCGAATCCCAGGGCATCGACGGCCCGCTGTTTGTCGGCATCGACACCCATGCCCTGTCGACCCCGGCCGGGGCCAGCGCCCTGGAAGTGCTGGCGGCCAATGGCGTGACCGTGATGATTGCTGCCGGCGACGAGTACACCCCGACCCCAGCGGTGTCCCACGCCATCCTCTGCTATAACCGGGGGCGTACATCGGGCCTGGCGGACGGCATCGTCATCACCCCGTCCCATAATCCGCCACAAAGCGGCGGCTACAAGTACAACCCCACCAACGGCGGCCCGGCCGACACCCACATCACCAAGTGGATCGAAGCCAAGGCCAATGAACTGCTGGCAGCCAAGCTGGCCGGGGTCAAGCGCATCGGTTACGAACAGGCGCTGAAGGCCAACACCACCCATCGCCACGATTACCTCAACACCTACGTCGCCGACCTGGTCAACGTCATCGACCTGGACGCCATCCGCAACGCCAAGCTGCGCCTGGGCGTGGATCCGCTGGGCGGAGCAGGGGTGCGCTACTGGTCGGCGATCGCAGAGCACTACCGCCTGGACCTGGAGGTGGTGAACAAGCAGGTGGACGCCACTTTCCGCTTCATGTCGGTGGATTGGGACGGGCAGATCCGCATGGACCCGTCCTCCAGCTACGCCATGCAGGGCCTGATCGGCCTCAAGGAACGCTTCGACGTGGCCTTCGCCTGCGACCCTGATCACGATCGCCACGGCATCGTCACCCCGAGCGGCGGCCTGCTGGCGCCGAACAACTACCTGGCGGTGTCTATCGATTACCTGTTCCAGAATCGGCCGCAATGGCGCGCTGATGCCGCGGTGGGCAAGACCGTGGTCAGCAGCGGCCTGATCGACCGGGTCGCTGCACGCCTGGGCCGCCGTCTGTATGAAGTGCCGGTGGGCTTCAAGTGGTTTGCCGATGGCCTGTTCGACGGCTCACTGGGCTTTGGCGGCGAAGAAAGCGCCGGTGCCTCTTTCCTGCGCCGCGACGGTGGCGTCTGGAGCACCGACAAGGATGGCCTGATCCCGTCCCTGCTGGCGGCGGAAATGACCGCGCGTACCGGTCGCGATCCGAGCCAGGCCTACCGCGCCCTGTGCGACGAGCTGGGTGAGCCGTTCTCGGTCCGCGTCGATGCCAAGGCCAACCCGCAGCAGAAGGCCCTGCTCAGCAAGCTGTCGCCACAGCAGGTGACTTCGACCCAATTGGCCGGCGAGCCGATCCAGCAGATCCTCAGCCATGCACCGGGCAATGACCAGGCCATTGGCGGCCTGAAAGTCATGACGGAGAACGGCTGGTTCGCCGCACGCCCGTCGGGTACTGAAGACATCTACAAGATCTACGCTGAAAGCTTCATCGGCGACGACCACCTCAAGCAACTGGTGCAGGAAGCCCAGACCCTGGTGGACACCGCCATCAGCGGCAACTGACCGACGCTCCGGGCCCGTCAGACAAAAAAAGGGGCGGCCATCACGGTCGCCCCTTTTTATTGGCCGCTGTATTTCACGCCAGATCCACCAGCACGATCTCGCTGTCCTGCAGGGCCGTCACCCGCAGCACCGGCTCATTCTCAACCGCGACGCCGTCTCGAGCTTCGGCTCGCAAGCCGTTGACTTCAATCGCGCCGGTCGCCGGAACCAGGTAAGCCCGGCGCCCGTCGTCCAGGTGATACTCGGCCGTTTCCCCGGCCTTCAGGTTGGCCGCCACCAGCCGCGCATCGGCGCGAATCCGCAGGCTTTCCTCATCGCCAGCCTTGCCACTGGCCAGGGTCACGAAACCTTCACGCTGGCCCTTGGGAAAAGGCTTGGCACCCCAGGAAGGCGCGGAGCCTGCCTGGTTGGGGATGATCCAGATCTGGAAGATCTTGGTTGGCGTGGCTTCCAGGTTGTACTCGCTGTGGGCGATCCCGGTGCCGGCGCTCATCACCTGCACATCACCGGCTTCGGTGCGGCCCTTGTTGCCCAGGTTGTCCTGGTGGCTGATGGCCCCTTCGCGAACGTAGGTGATGATTTCCATGTCCCGGTGCGGGTGCTGGGGGAAACCGGTGCCAGGGGCGATCACATCATCGTTCCAGACCCGCAGGTTGCCCCAGTGCATGCGCTTGGGGTCATGGTACTCGGCGAAGGAAAAATGGTGGTGGGCATCCAGCCAGCCGTGGTGCGCGCCGCCCAGGGAGCTGAAAGGTCTGAGTTCAAGCATGATCTTCTCCTCATTAAGGGCTCGTCATGGCACGTTGTATCCGGGCCAGAAAACGATAACCGTTGGTTGATGGCGAGCATCTTCCATCAGCTATAGATCGATAAAAAGCGCAAAAAATGCCGTAATCCAATCGTAAAATTAGATGAGTATTTTGTCGCAAAGCTGGTGTTAAACCTTCGGTTCATCGCTTAAGTTAATGACCTGCAAGCAATTGGCTGGATACCGTGGAACAATCCGCCGAAGATTACTGCTCAGCCTCACACCCTGGAGTCCGCGTGTCGCAACACACCCCCGATCTGCCCCCCGAGCTTTTGCCCCTGGCCCAGATGCCCTTGTTGAAACGCCTCGCGGCGCGCCTCTTCGGCCATGGCCTGAACCGCCTGCGGGCCCAGCATCGGGCTTCCTGGCTGCATGGTCAGGCCGATGGCTTTCGCAGTGGCCACACTGCCGGCGTGGAATACGGCTACCAGGAAGGCCGGCTCGAGGGGCTGGAGGAAGGCCGCCAGGTGCTGTTGATCCGCGACAGCCGCAACACCGAGCACCGCCCGCCCGGGGTGGATGACCGGCTGTTCGATGACTGGCGCCTGCCGTTGAGCGCCGAGCTGAAAAAGCGCTTCAAGGCCGATGTCGCCCGCCTGCTTCCCGCCGCGGCGCAACCCAGCGCCGCGCAGTGGAAGATGATTTTCAGCGACACACCCGCCACCGCGGTGATCGCCGGGGCCGGCGCCGGCAAGTCGACCTCGCTGGTGCTGCGCCTGCTGCTGTTGCATCACTATCTGGGCTTCGAACTGGACGCCATGACCGTGGTGACCTTCACCCGGGAGTCGCGCAAGGACTTCATCACCAAGCTCACGCAAGTCTTTGCCCTGTGGGGGCGGCAACTGGGCGCCAGGGAAGCCCGGGAGCTGGTGCGAACCTTCCACTCGCGGATTCTGCCCATGGTCCGCAGCCTGCCGGGCTTCGAGCGCCTGCAGGCCTTCGAGAACCTCAGCGATCGGCTCCAGGGCGGCGAAGACGAGGTGGACAGCAACCCATTCGATCTGCGCATCAACGACGCCCAGCGTCGGCACCTGAATGCCTGCTACCAGGCACTGTACCGCGATGACCCGCGCTTTCGCCTGGCGTTGCAGCCATTGGTACGCCACGCCCTGCAGCTCAAGGAACTGGAGCGCGATCACCCGGACGTGCAAAAGCGCATGGCGGTGACCGAACTGGCGGCCAAGCGCGATGAAGAACTCTGCGACACCGTGGAGGACCTGTGGTTTCGCGCGGGCGCCTGGCCGATCAAGGGCATCGAGCCGCAGCGCCAGCGGTTCGAAATCAACGGTGCGACCTTTCACAGCCATGGCTATTGTGCGGAGCTGGACGCCTGGGTGGTGCTGGGTTTCGACCCGCGCGAGAGCCCGCAGCTGACCCGGCCCGGGGCCAAGCTGACGGTGCGGGCGGAGTGGGCTGTAAAACGCACCCTGTTTCAAGCTTTTTGCCGTAAGCCATTGATTTGGCTTGATAGTTACGAAGCTTCAAAGCGTTCTGCCGGCGCCTTTTCGGCCCAGGTCAATGGCGGTCCGGGTTTCGATTACAAGGTCAAGGGCGAGCTGGCGTCGGCGCCGCTGCTCGATTGCTTTGTCGCCGCCGCAGGCTTTATCGAGAACCTGGGCTTGGAAGTGGGCGATGCCGTCGCGGGCATGAGTTTTGCGCAGGACGATCCGGACCGGTTTTTCTTCGAGGCCCTGAGCCTGTTCTGGCGAGCGCTGGAGGACCATCTGCTGGATCAGTCGCCGCCCATCATGAGCTACAACCGCATGTTCGCCCTGTTCAGCGAGCGCTCGCCGGAGAACTTCAAGCTGCTCAGCGATGCCTGCCTGCGCCCGATGTCACACCTGATGATCGACGAGTTCCAGGATGTTTCGCCGCAGATCGTTTCCTGGATCAGGGCCAGCCTTGCGGCGATCCGCAGCCGAGGCGCCGCCTTGCACATCGGGCGCGCCGCCCAGCATTCCTCGCTGCTCTGCGTCGGTGACGACTGGCAGTCGATCTACGGCTGGCGGGGCAGCTCGCCCAAGTACTTCATCGAGTTCAACAAGGAGTTCCCGTCCCCGGGCACCACCCGGGTCATGCTCAGCGAGAACTACCGCAGCCATCAGCATGTGATCGATGCCGCGGAGCATATTGTCCGCGCGGCGCCGGCCATTGCCGGGAAGAAGGCCAAGGCCAGCGGCGAAGCTACAGAGCTGTGGCCGGTGCAGGTGCTCGATCGCGATGATCAGGGCCTGGCCCAGCGTCTGGCTGAGCACTATGAGCAGGGTGATTCGGTCTTGATGTTGTTTCGAAAAAGTAGTGATAAGTTATTGGTTGAAAACGTTATTTCACAAATAGTTAATGTTGATTCTAGTCTGCCTCCAGGGTCGCGACGCCTGAAACAGCTGACCTATCACAGCGCCAAGGGACTGCAGGCGGATGCGGTATTCCTGCTGGGCGACTGCCAGCACCTGAGCAGTTCGCCGTACAAGAACCAGGTCTATCGCATGGCCGGGTTGGGCAAGGACGGCGATGCCGAGCCCTACGACAGCGCACAAAAGGACGAGATCCTGCGGCTGGCCTATGTGGGCATCACCCGGGCGGCCAAGCATTGCTACTGGTATGTGGACCGCCAGGAAGGCCCCTCGGGCAATGCGCCCAAGGCTTCGGACCGGGTACCGCGAGACAAGCCGTACTTCCAGGACTTGCGCCAGGCGACATGAAAAAAGCCCGCTGGCGAGGCGGGCTTCGGGTGAGGCAGCGGGGCTTCAGGCCTTGAGTGCCAGGGACGGGGAAAAGGCCTCCAGCTCATCTTCCACCGCCTCGATTATTCGTTCGACATCCGCAGCGCTCATCACCGTGGCACAGGGAATGCCGGCGATGGCGATCATGGTTTCGCCGCTGGCGCGATCGAAGAGCCGGGCGATCATGCTGCCGGGCGCATCCATGCTGGCTTCGAAACCCATGGGATGAAAATGCCATCGCATCAGCTGGCAGGCGTTGGGAAAGGTGACTTTACTGGCCCAGACTCTGTTCATCGGTGGCCCACCTTGATTCATTGAGCGCTTCCTTGTGCTCGCGGTAGGAACGACCGGATCGTCAATGACCCGATCGGTTGAGGTTTTAAAAATAGCATTGGCTTGTGACGGTTCGCAGTTTTTTTGCCCACCGTCCGGCGGTTCACTCACGGATTATTGATGCAAGTCATGTCATCTCCCAGGCACCCCCCGGCGGCTGCCGTATCTGGCCGGCGGCCGGTCGTTGAAGCCCTTGGCGAAGTTCGGCAAGCTGCGCCTTTTCCTGTTCGAGAAACCTATGTCTGCCCCCGATGACGGGCCGCTGCACACCCAGGCCACCGGTGAAACCGTGATGCGCTACCACCTGTGCTGGAAGTACCGGGACCTGGATGGAGTAATGGCGCTGTACCACCCGGACATCCAGTACAACGACTTTTTCCAGAACCGTACCCTGGGCCTGGAGGAACTGCGCGAATACGTGCGGGCCAGCATGCCCCGGGCTCCCGACGAGGCCCTGGAGCACAGCGATCGCATCCGCCTGGATGGCAACACCGCGTTTATCCAGTACCAGGTGACCCTGCGCGGCGGCCAGGGCCTGGTGTCATTTCGCTCCAGTGAAGCGATCACCGTGCGCGACGGGCTGATCTGGCGGGTCAACGAGTACGCCTCACTGGTCCGGGAGCCGGCACCGAGCAAGTCCTCCGCCAGACTGCGCCCGGCGGCCAGCCGGCTGGGGCTGTCGCCGCGCCAGTTGAGTTTCATGGCCGAGGACCTGCAGCAGTATTTCCAGCGCCAGCAGCCGTACCTGGACCCCGAGCTGGACCTGCAGCGGGTGTCCCGGGAATGCGGTTACAGCCGCAACCAGATTTCCTACCTGCTCAACCAGGTGCTGGGGCAGAGCTTCTACCGCTACGTCAACCAGGCGCGCCTGCAGCATCTGCTGGCAGCGCTGGACCAGGCGACGCCGCCGCTGCGCATCGACGAGCTGGCGTTTGCCGCAGGGTTCAACTCGCTGTCGGCCTTCTACAGCTGTTTTCGCCAGCACACCGGCCAGTCGCCCAAGGCCTACGCCAAGCAAATTTCTTTGCGTGCACGCGCGCAAGACAGCCCCTGAGGCCAGGCACTAGGATCGCCGCATTCGAAATTCGGGTTGCGGAGTGCTTGCATGCCAGCGTGGCGCAGTATCAGTTTGTGGATGGACCAGCTCGACGAGCCGCTATTGCCGCGGCCGCAGCTTGCGCAAGACCTGGACCTGGACGTGGCGATCATCGGCGCCGGCTATACCGGGCTGTGGACCGCCTATTACCTCAAGCGCCAGGCGCCGCAGTTGAATATTGCGGTGATCGAAGCGCAAACCGCCGGTTTTGGTGCCTCGGGCCGCAATGGCGGCTGGCTGATGGGCAACCTGCTGGGAGAAGACCGGCTGCTGGCCGCTCTGTCGCCGCAGCAGCGCCGGGCCTCCTTCGACCTGTTGCACGGCATCCCCGATGAAGTGGCCAATGTCATCGAACGTGAGGGCATCGACTGCGATTACCGCAAGGGCGGGGTGCTGTATTGCGCCGCCCGCTACCCGGAGCAGGAAACCAGCCTGCGCCACTATCTGGACAAGCTCTATGCCCAGGGCCTGAACCAGGACGACTACCGCTGGCTCAACCCCGAGCAACTGGCCCAGCAGATCCGCCTGGCCAAGCCCTATGGCGGTATCTATGCCCCGCATTGCGCCACCATCCAGCCGGCCAAGCTGGTGCGCGGCCTGGCCCGGGCGGTTGAGCGCCTGGGGGTGACCCTCTATGAAAACAGCCCGGTGACCCATTGGCAGTCCGGCAGCCTGCAGACGGCCCAGGCTTCGGTGCGCAGCCGCTGGATAGTGCCGGCAGTGGAAGGCTATTCGGTCACCTTGCCGCCCCTGGGCCGCTACCAGTTGCCGGTGCAAAGCCTGCTGGTGGCCACCGAGCCGCTGGCGGAGTCCGTCTGGGAAGAAATCGGCCTGAGCCAGGGCCAGGCCTTCAGCGAAAGCAGCCGACAGGTGACTTATGGCCAGCGCTCCATGGACAACCGGCTGGTGTTCGGTGCCCGGGGCGGCTATCAGTTCGCCAGCAAGCTGCGCCATGACTTCGACCTGACCCGTGACGAAGTGGAACTGCGCCGCTACCTGTTCGGCGAGCTGTTCCCGCAACTCAAGAACGTGCGCATCAGCCATTCCTGGGGCGGCAACCTGGGCATGTCCCGGCACTTCAAGCCGCACATGCTCTGCGACCGGCGCAAGGGCATTGCCCTGTCCGGCGGCTATGGCGGCGAGGGCGTGGGCGCCAGCAACCTCGGCGGCCGGACCTTGGCGGACCTGATCCTGGAACGCGACAGCCCTCTGGTACACCAGCCCTGGGTCATGCCCGAGTGTGGCCTGGAGGCCCTGCGGGCCTGGGAGCCGGAGCCGTGCCGCTGGCTGGGCTACAACGCGATCATTCGCAGCTTCGTCCACGAGGACCAGACCCTGGCCAACCCGGCCTCGGCTCCATGGCGGCGCAGGATGGCCAGCCGGATCGCCGGCTTCATGGAAGGTTTCATGCACTGAGCCGGCCTCTATGTACCGAACGCTGTCCGTTCGGATTTCCCGTCGAAAGGTAGAACCATGAGCATCACCCAATTCAAGCAAACCGCCACCGCCACCCTGGCCGAATCGGCACCAGTGGCGGTGCCCCTGGGCACTCCGGTGGCCGTGACCTCGGTGACCGCCGTCGAACGCAACGACGGGGTCGAGACCGGCATCTGGGAATGCACCCCGGGGCGCTGGCGGCGGCAGATCGTGGCCCAGGAGTTCTGCCACTTCATCCAGGGCCGTTGCACCTTCACCTCGGACAACGGCGAAACCCTGCACATAGAAGCCGGCGATGCACTGATGTTGCCGGCCAACAGCACTGGGATCTGGGATATCCAGGAAACGGTGCGCAAGACCTACGTCTTGATTTTCTGATCCCTTGATTGCCTGCC
The DNA here is from genome assembly GCF_000397205.1 of Pseudomonas protegens CHA0. NCBI lineage: Bacteria > Pseudomonadati > Pseudomonadota > Gammaproteobacteria > Pseudomonadales > Pseudomonadaceae > Pseudomonas > Pseudomonas protegens. Next base: position 3,637,504 of record NC_021237.1, on the reverse strand, counting down.
AACAACAAAACCAGCCACAGGTATCGACTCATGATCCGCAAGACTTGCGCGTTGCTATTGCTCAGCCCGTTGTTCCTGGCCACGTCCCTGGCCCAGGCCGATACGGTGAAGATCTACAACTGGTCGGACTACATCGCCCCGGACACCACCAAGGCCTTCCAGAAGGAAACCGGGATTGGTTTCACCTACGACGTCTATGACAGCAACGAGACCCTGGACGGCAAGTTGATGACCGGAAAATCCGGGTATGACGTGGTGTTTCCTTCCAACCACTTCATGGCCCGGCAGATTCAGGGCGGGGCACTGAAGAAGCTCGACAAGAGCCAGCTGCCCAACTGGAAGAACCTCAACCCGGTGCTGCTCAAGGCCCTGGAGGTCAACGACCCGGGCAACCAGCACGGCTTCCCCTACCTCTGGGGCAGCACCGGCATTGGCTACAACGTGGCCAAGATCAAGGAAGTGCTGGGCAACGATGCCCCACTGGATTCCTGGGACCTGATCTTCAAGCCCGAGTACATGCAGAAGCTGCAGAAGTGCGGGGTGGCGATCCTCGACAACGGCCCGGAACTGATCCCTACCGCTCTCAATTACCTCGGGCTGGCGCACCACAGCAAGAACCCGGCTGACTACAAGCAGGCCGAGGCGTTGCTGATGAAGGTCCGGCCTTATGTAAGCTACTTCCACTCGTCGAAGTACACCAGCGACCTGGCCAACGGCAATATCTGCGTGGCGGTGGGATTCTCCGGCGACATCCTGCAAGCGGAAAGCCGTGCCAGGGAGGCGAAGAACGGGGTGGAGATCGGCTACTCGATTCCCAAGGAAGGCTCGCCGATCTGGTTCGACATGGTGGCCATGCCAGTGGATGCCCCGGATGAGCAGGCCGGCTATGCCTTCATGAACTACCTGCTGCGCCCCGAAGTGATGGCCGGCGTGAGCAACTACGTGCACTACGCCAATGGCAACCTGCAGGCCGACAGCCTGATCGACCCGGCCATCAAGAACGACACCAAGGTCTATCCGAGCCCGGAAATGATGGGCAAGCTGTTTGCCCTGGAGGCCATGCCGCTGGACATCGACCGCATCCGCACCCGCCTGTGGAACAAGATCCGCAGCGGCAGCTGACCTGACCCTTCGTAGGAGCCGGCTTGCCGACGAAGAGGGCCTCAAGCCCTGTGTTGCGCTCGGGGTCGCCTTCGCTGGCAGGCCAGCTCCTACGCCCGTCGTTCTCCCTGGAGGGCGCCAGCCGGTCCGCCTCTTAGGTGCCGGTGTGGAGGGCGGCAGTTTCTATAGCTGGGTGTTTTCCGGGAGCAGGGCGCCGCCATCCACCACCAGGGTCTGGCCGGTGATATAGCCCGCTTGCCGTGACGCCAGGAACAGCATGGCCCAGGCAATATCCTCGGCACTGCCCAGGCGCTTCAGGGGAATGCTCGAAGCCAGGGTCGAAGCGTCGCCGAGATTGTCCATGGCCTGGGTGGCAATCAGCCCGGGCTCCACGCCGTTGACCGTGATTGCATATTCCGCCAGCTCCAGCGCGGCAGCGCGGATAAAACCATTGACCCCGGCCTTGGAGGCCGCGTAGTGGGCGAGCCCGGGAATCGCCGTGCGCGGGCCGGTGACCGAGGAGGTGATGACGATCCTCGGCTGCTGGGACCGGCGCAACGCCGGCAAGGCGGCCCGAGTCAGCCAGAAGCAGCTTTTCAGGTTCACCGCCAGGGTGCTGTCCAAGGTTTCATCCTCCAGTTCGGCCAGCTTCTGCATCGGAAAGATCGCGGCATTGTGCAGCAGCAGGTCGAGGCCGCCGAAGGCCTCCAGGGTTGCCGCCACTGCCTGTTCGGCGGCATTGCGGGTGCCCAGGTCCACAGGCAGCAGTTCGGCGGTGCCGCCGGCTTGGCGAATCAGCCGCAGGGTTTCATCGCCTGATGCCGCGCTGCGGGTCGCCAGCATGACGCTGGCCCCCTGGGCGGCGAACAGTTGGGCGATGGCCCGGCCGATGCCCTGGCCGGAACCGGTGACCAGGGCGATGCGCCCACGCAGATCCTGGCTCATGAGCCGGCTCCTGGCAGAACCTGGGCCAGGCACTGGTCCAGCAGGAGGTTGTGCAGGTCGACCTGCGCCTCGCTGGCGGTCGGGCACAGCAGCGCCATGTTGTGGAACGGCGTCAGCAACACCCCGCGATTGAGCAGGTACAGGTGCAGATAGGCTTCGATCAGCCCATGGCGGGCATGATGGGCCTCACCGCCGTTGCGCGGAGGCTGCTGCATGAACAGGTATTCGACCCGGGCACCGATGCGGGTCACGTGCCAGGGCAGGCGGTGCTTGTGGATGATGGCTTCGACCCCGGCCCGCAGGCGCTCGGCGAGATGGAACATATGGGCGTAGCTGGCCTCGTTCATCACTTCGCTGAAGGTGGCGCGCATGGCCGCCATCTGCAGGGCGTTGCCGGCCAGAGTGCCGCCGAAGCCGAAATGGTTGATCGCCTGGCCCGGCTGGAAATGCGGCAGCACCTGCCAGATCCGTTCGGCCATGGCCTGGCTGGCGCCCCAGACCGCCGTGGGAATGCCACCGGCGATGGATTTGCCGAGAACGAAGAAATCCGGCTGCAACCCGTGCTCGCCGCAATAGCCGCCGGGGCCGCAGGACAGGGTATGGGTCTCGTCGATGATCAGCGGCACCTCGTAGCGCCGGGTCAGCTCCCGCAGGCCATCATGAAAGCCCGGGGCTGGCGGCACCATGCCGACGTTGGTCATGAAGGGTTCGGTGAGTACCGCGGCCACGTCGCCATGGGCCAGGGCCGCTTCCAGGGCCGGCAGGTCGTTGAACTCCACCAGCCGCGTGGTGGCCTGGTGCTGCAGGCCGTTGGCGTGCACGCCGTCCCGCGGGATCATCTGGCCCTGGGCGTCGAACTCCACCTGGGACTCGTCGACGCTGCCGTGGTAGTTGCAGTTGAACACCAGGACCTTCTGCCGCCCGGTGATCATCCGGCACAGGCGCAGGACAAAACGGTTGGCGTCGGTGGCCGAGGTGGTGACCTGCCAGTAGGGCAGGCCAAAGCGCCGGGTCAGTTCCTTGCCGACCCACAGGCTGTCGGCCGTGGGCAGCATCAGGGTCGAACCATGCAGAGCCTGTTCGGCGATGGCAGCGGCGACCGCCGGTTGGGCGTGGCCGAACATCGCTCCGGTGTCACCCAGGGCAAAGTCCACGTAGTGATGACCGTCGCAATCGGTGAGGGTCGCGCCCTGGGCGTCGGCCACCATGATCGGGTAGGAGCCGGGCCATTGCTGCATCCAGTGCAAGGGCGCGCCGTACAGCCAATGCTGGAGGTTTTCCTGGTAGAAAGCGCCGGAGCGCGGGTGTTTCTCGGCAAACAGTTGCAGTTCGGTCTGGTAGCAACTGGCGACGCGTTGCAGATCGAGGCCCAGAGTCATGGCAGTGTCCTGTGAGGAAGAGGGCTGGCTGGCCCAGGTGCCGGCCTGGGCCGGCAGCCTGGAGCCAGGGGGCGGGTATCAGCGGTGCCGGGTACGGTTGAGCACCTCTGCCAGGGCTCCCACCGGAAAGTTGGCGGCGCTGCTGAAGTCGGCACCCTGGTAGCCGAAGATCTTGCCGTCGCTGCGACCGGCCTTGAGGTCGATCAGCACCAGGCCCAGGGTCGGGACGATCTTTTCTCGCCAGACGAACAGGTACAGCTGCTCGGCGATCTTGTAGTAGTGGCAGCGGTCGGTATCCGCCAGCCCCTGTTCGACGCCCCGCAGGCATTGCCAGCTGTAGAAGTTGGCATTCAGGTAGATGTGCTCGTAGGCCTCGCTGGCGCTGTAGATGTACCGGTTGCGCAGGCCCACCAGTTCATCGGTGGGTTCATGGCGTGGCGTGCTGGCGGTGACCGGCGTGTCGATGGCGCCGTGGAGAAACTGGGCCTTGACCGAGGTCAGCTCGCCACCGGCCAGGGCCCGGCTGAACAGGTCGACGCTGGATTCGGCCTGGCTGGGCATCTGCCCGATGACTGCGCTGAAGCATTGCTGCTCAAGGTCCAGGACCAGGCTCACCGAGTGGATCTGCCCCTGTTCGTGCTTGAGGAAGTCCACCAGGTAGATGCCGGGGCGCAGGCAGGTTGCGCGATAGGGCAACTCGGCGCCGGCCGCTTCCCCGACGTTGTTCCAGCGCAGGGTGTGGGCGGCGAAATGGTGTTCGATCTGCCAGTGGTTGTCGAAGTGCAGGGTCAGGTGGCGACCGGCCAGGTCGTCGACCGCCGGGAGGATGTGATTGTCTTCGGCAAAGCCGTCGGCGAGGGCTCCGACGGTGATCCATTCAGGTTGCGGGTTCATGGCAAGGCTCTTGTCAGCAAGGAGAGCTGCATGTTCGGCCGCCAGCCCCGGGTTGCCCATCAACCTTATGGTTGAAGTGCCCGGGCTTTACAGGAACAGCGCTCTGACCAGCTCCGTACGGTTACTGGCGCCGACCTTGCGGAACAGGTTGATCAAGTGGGTCTTGACCGTGGGCAGGCCCAGGTCCAGGCGCCGGGCGATGGTCTTGTTGTCTGCGCCGTCGCGCAGCAGCCAGGCGATTTCCCGCTCCCGGGGTGTCAGGCCCGACAGGCGCTCATCGACCTGGGACCAGGGCGCCAGGGCCGCAATCTCCAGCAGGCCTTGCAAGGCATGCAGGGTGCCCAGTTCCTCCACGCTGAAGTGCCCCAGCCCGACGTCGCGCAGCAGCGACAGGCCGGCGACCGGCCGTTCGCCATCGCAGGCCAGGATTTCCACCACATCCAGTACCCCATGGCGCTGCAGGAACCCCTGATAAACCTCGCTCTCGTGATGGCCCTGGTGGGCCATGCCCATGTGCAGAGACAGCACCGGGCGCCCCGCCGCGGCGCAGTGACGAGGTTGCAGGGGGTCGTAGTGGCGAAAGTGCTGCAGGTAGGCCTGGTGCATCTGCTCCGGCATGCGGTACAGCGAAAAATCCCGGGCCTGCAGTTGGGCATCGATGCGGTAGAAGGCGCAGAGGCTGGCGGGTACTACCCGGGTGAAAGCGGCGATGCAGCGGTGGCCCAGTTCATGGGGGCCGGGCAGGGAGGCGGGTGCGTTCATCGGATGGCTCCTGGCTGCACCTGGGGCAGTGGCTCGGTGAAAGGGGCGCAAGGACGTGGATTGATCCTGTCCGGAACCCGGACTGCCACAGTGAAACCCTGCTGGGCGTGCCTGGCAAGCCTCCAGCGCCGCAAGCTGCGATCGTGATTGCCTCGATCGCAGCTTGCTGCCGGGGTTAGCGGCGGGCCTTGCTCAAGCCTTCGGCCAGGGCGTCGACTATGGCATCGGCCTGTGCCTGCTGGATCACCAGGGGCGGCGAGAGAATGATCTTGGTGCCCACCGGGCGCACCATGACCCCGTTGTCCCGGGCGATCTGTGCCACCTGATTGGCGTAGCCGCTCATGGGGTCGATGGGTTCGCGGGTGCTCTTGTCCGCGACAAGATCCAACGCCAGCATCAGGCCCTTGCCGCGCACTTCGCCGACGGTGTCGAAGCGCTCGACGAAGGGCTGCAGCTTGTCGAGCATGTAGTCGCCCATTTTCGCGGCGTTGGCCGGCAGGTCCTCCTTGACCACGATGTCCAGGCACGCCAGGGCGGCGGCGCAGGCTACCGGGTGCCCGGAGTAGGTGTAGCCATGCATGATGGCCCCGGTGAAGTTGGCGTTCTTTTCGAAGGCTTCTTCGATGCGCCGGTTGACCACCGTGGCGCCCAGGGGGATGTAGCCCGAGGTGATGCCCTTGGCCAGGCACATGATGTCGGGCTTGACGCCCCACAGGCGGCTGCCGAACATCGAACCGCTGCGACCGAAGCCGGTGACCACTTCGTCGGCGATCAGCAATACGCCGTACTTGTCGCAGACTTCGCGGATCAGCGGCCAGTAGTTGGCCGGTGGCACTATCACGCCGCCAGCGCCCTGGATCGGCTCGGCAATGAAGGCGGCGACGGTGTCCGGGCTCTGGAACTGGATTTCCCGCTCCAGCAGGTCGGCGCAGATCTTGCCCAGCTCTTCCGGGTCCTGGCTGTAGGGGTTGCGGTACAGCCAGGGGGTATCGATGTGGTAGCAGCCCGGCAGCAGCGGCTCGTAGTTGCGGCGGAACACCGTGTTGCCGTTGACCGAGGCGCCGCCGAAGTGGGTGCCGTGGTAGCCCTGGCGCAGGGAAATGAACTTGGTGCGGTCGGCCTGGCCTTCGAGCTTCCAGTACTGGCGGGCCAGCTTCAAAGCGCTTTCGATGGCGTCCGAGCCGCCGGAGCTGAAGGCCACCCGGCGCATGTCCTCGGGTTCCAGCAGGTTCATCACCACCCGCGACAGTTCTTCAGCCCGGGGATGGCTGACCCCGTCGAACAGCTGGAAGTATTCCAGTTCATCAAGTTGCGCGGTGATCGCCGCCTTCACTTCCTTGCGGTTGTGGCCGACGTTGACGTTCCACAACCCGGCAACGCCATCCACCAGCTGGTGGCCCTTGTCGTCATACACATAGCAGCCGTCGCCACGGACGATGCGGATCGGCTCGCGTTGCTTCATTTCGTTGGGGTGCAGCATGGGGTGCCAGAAACGGCTTGGTTCGCTCACGTTGAGTCTCCTGATAACGCACGGACAGCGTGGAGATATTAGTGCGTCATTTATGCGCCCCTGGCTTGCCTCTGTGTGCCAGGGCACTTGACCCAGGCTGCCAGTGGCGGGTTTGCGGGCCTGTTCGCTGGTAAATGGCGCGCACCTGCAGGGGCTGGCTTGCCAGCGAAGGCCCTGGCGGGGCTGGCAGCCAGGGCCAAGTTTCGCGGCAGCCAGGGTCAAGACGGCGTGCGTCTTTGCGCTCAAAGTCCATCTCGAACTAGGTCTACCTGCGAGGATTCAAGATGAGCGTTGCCATCGACCCACGTGTCGCTGCATTCATAGACAGTCAGCATGGCCTGCTGATCGACGGTCACAGCCAGCCGGCCCTCAGCGGTGAGCGGATGGCGGTGTACAACCCCGCCAGTGGCGAACAATTGGCCGAGGTCGCGGCAGCTGCCCAGGCCGATATCGACCTGGCGGTGAGCGCCGCACGTCGGGCCTTCGAGGGTAGCTGGAAGGCGCAGCGCCCCGCCGACCGCGAGCGCCTGCTGCTGAAGCTGGCGGACCTGCTGGAAGCCAATGGCGAGGAACTGGCGCAGTTGGAAACCCTCAACAACGGCCAGTCGATCCACCTGGCCCGGGCCCTGGAGGTGGGAGCGGCCGCAGAGTTCACCCGCTACATGGCTGGCTGGGCCACCAAGATCGAGGGCAAGAGCCTGGATGTTTCCATCGCCGCAGTGCCCGGGGCGCAGTACCGGGCCTACACCGTGCCGGAGCCGGTGGGCGTGGTGGGGGCCATCGTGCCGTGGAACTTCCCGCTGCTGATGGCCATCTGGAAAATCGTTCCGGCCCTGGCCTGTGGCTGCACCGTGGTGCTCAAGCCGGCGGACGAAACCCCGCTGACCGCGTTGCGCCTGGGCCAGTTGTGCCTGGAAGCGGGGATCGCCCCCGGGGTGGTCAACGTGGTCACCGGCAGTGGCGCCCAGGCCGGCGCGGCCCTGGCCGCGCATTCGGGAATCGACAAGCTGGCGTTCACCGGCTCGACCCAGGTGGGCAAGCTGATCGGCCATGCCGCGGTGGACAACATGACCCGTTTTTCCCTGGAGCTGGGTGGCAAATCGCCGGTGATCGTGCTTGACGACTGCGACCCGCAGACCGCCGCCGCCGGCGCCGCCGGGGCGATCTTCTTCAACCAGGGGCAGGTGTGCACGGCGGGTTCGCGGCTGTACATCCAGCGCCGCATCTATAACGAGGTGCTGGAGCGCCTGGTGGCCATTGCCGGGTCTCTGAGCATCGGGCCGGGGCTGGACGAGCAGGCACAGATCAATCCGCTGATTTCCGCCAAGCAGCAGAAGCGCGTGCTGCAGATGGTCCGGCGCGGAGTCGAAGAGGGCGCCCGGCTGCTCTGTGGCGGTGTCGCCCATGGCGAGCGGGGCTTCTATGTGCGCCCGACGGTGGTGGCCGATGTGCACGCCGACCAGCAACTGGTGCGCGAGGAAATCTTCGGCCCGGTGGTGGTGGCCACGCCCTTCGACACCCTGGACGAAGTGGTGGGCCTGGCCAATGACAACCAGTACGGGCTGGGGGCGAGCATCTGGTCCAATGACCTGGGGCGGGTCATGCAGCTGATTCCGCAGATCAAGGCCGGCACTGTCTGGGTCAACACCCACAACATGCTGGACCCGTCGATGCCCTTCGGTGGCTACAAGCAGTCGGGCATCGGTCGCGAGATGGGCCATGCGGCCATCGAGGCCTACACCGAGAACAAGTCGGTGTGCATCGCTTATTGAGCCGAACGCCTTCGCCGGCCAGCCGGCCCCTGCGGGGGCAGGGCCAACCGGTTTACTGTAGGAGCCGGCTGGCCGACGAAGAGGCCCCTGGATTGGGCGGTGATCTTGCCGACGCCTTCGTGGCGAGCCAGCTCCTACAGGGTGTGAACATGAAGACAGCTGCGTCAGACAGCCAAGCACTCCGCCATCAGGCGTGCCCTTGAAATGCCTAGAACAACAATCATCAACCCATGCTTTCGAGGTTTACCACCATGTCGCTCAACGACAGACTCAGTCGCCACCTGGATCAAGGTGTAGTCGGCTTTCCCACGGCCCTGGCCAGTGCCGTGGGCTTGATCATGGCCAGCCCGGTGATCCTCACGGCCACCACGGGCTTTGGTATCGGCGGCGGCGCCTTTGCCATGGCGATGGTGATCGCCCTGGTGATGATGCTGGCGCAATCCACCACCTTCGCCGAAGCGGCCTGCCTGCTGCCCACCAACGGTTCGGTCTATGACTATCTGGCCTGTGGCCTGGGGCGTTTTTTCGCCATCACCGGGACCTTGTCCGCCTACCTGATCGTGCACGTGTTCGCCGGTACCGCGGAGACCATTCTCAGTGGAGTCATGGCCCTGGTTAACTTCGAGTCCCTCAACACCCTGCTGGAGCAGAGCGGCAGTGCCTGGCTGGTGGGGGTGGGGCTGGTGCTGTTCTTCGGTGCGCTGAACGCCGTGGGCATCACCGCCTTCAGCCGTGCCGAGGTGATCCTGACCTTCGGCATGTGGACCACCCTGATCATCTTTGGCGTGCTCGGGGTGCTCAAGGCACCGGCGGTGCAGCTCGATGGCTGGTTCGGCGCCTCGATGGTGGGTACCGACCTGCCGACCATCCTGTCCCTGGTGGGCATGGCCATGTTCATGTTCGTCGGCTGTGAATTCGTCACGCCCCTGACGCCGGATGTGCGCAAGGCCGCCAAGACCATTCCCCGGGCCATGGCCCTGGGGCTGGTGGGGGTAGCGGTGTGCATGTTCATCTATGGCGCGGCGATGAAGCGCCAAGTGGAAAACATCGCCCTGAGCGAGGATGGCAGCGTGCACCTGCTGGATACGCCCATGGCCATTCCGCATTTTGCCGAGCAGATCATGGGGCCCTTCGGCCGTATCTGGCTGGGCATCGGCCTGCTGTTCGCCGGCGCCGCCACCATCAACACGCTGATGGCCGGCTTGCCGCGGATCCTTTACGGCATGGCTCTGGATGGGGCGTTGCCGAAGGTCTTCACTTACCTGCACCCGCGCTTCAAGACGCCGTTGCTGTGCATTGCCGTAGCCGTGCTGATTCCCTGCCTGCATGCCTGGTGGCTGGGGGGCAGCACCGACAGCATCATGCACCTGGTGTTGGCGGCGGTCTGTGCCTGGAGCACTGCCTATCTGCTGGTCACCCTGTCAGTGGTGATGCTGCGCATTCGCCGGCCGGACCTGCCCCGGGCCTACAAGTCGCCGTGGTTTCCGCTGCCGCAGATCCTGTCTTCGGTGGGCATCCTGCTGGGCATGTGGTTCATCACGCCGCCGGGCATGAATCCGCGGGACATCTATGTGCCTTTCGGCAGCATGCTGGGCCTGACCGCGATCTATGCGCTGGTCTGGACCCTGCTGGTGCAGAAGGTCAATCCGTTTCGCCCGGTGCCGGTGGAGGAGGTGCTGGAACAGGCGCTGGGCCTGAATCCGGATACCGCCCATAACCTACGGGAGAGCGCGCCTGATGAATCTTTCAAGCTGGCGGCAAAACCTCTTTGAACTGTGGAACCGCGCGCCATCGGGCTATCGCCCGGGGCTGACCCTGGGGCAGTTGCGTCGGGATCTGGCGGGGCTCGATTTCACTCCACGGAGCCAGGTGCAGGGCGGTTTTCATTGCCCGCAAAACGGTTTGAGGTTCGAGGTGCAAGAGCGCGCCCAGGCGCAGTTCCTGATGCATATCGTGGCCTGTGAGTGGCGCCTGCCGGTGCCTTGTGACACGGCCCGGCAGGCGCGGATCCGTCTGCGTCACACTGGCACGATCCGCCGCCAGGGCGTCGCAGCTCGGCTGCTCACGGGGGAGGACGCTGAATGGGCGCCGCTGCTGCAGCGCCTGTGCAGTGACCAGCGCTTGCTGGAGCACCTGTTGCCCCTGGATTTCAAACACCTGGAATTGCGGCGCGATGCCCAGGGCTGGCAGGTGCACCTGGAGCATTTCGGCGCCAGCGAAGTGGTCAACCGCCTGCCCGGGTTCCGCCGCTATATCCGCTTGAGCGCTGAACAGCGGGCGGCGCTACTGGGCAGCTTCACTGAGTTGTACAAGCTACTGCGAGATTTCTGAGGGACATAACCGTAAGCGCTGGCATACAGCCTGCTTAAGCCATAACAGACTATCCATGCTGTCAGGCGCCTTGCCTGGCAAATAGATAACATGTTAATGATATCGCCATAACAACAAAGGCGGTTGGAACCGGCTTCTGGAGGTGCACAGTGCTTGCTTCGCATAGTTTCAGTTCCTGGGTGGGCGCCCTGCAGGGCGTCTGCGGTCGATTCGATGCCCGTCCGGCGCGCAATCCCGCCTTGTTCATTGGTGAAGTGGGCATGCAGGATTACGCCGGGCTGGAGGTGGCGCAGATCCGCACCAACGCCGGGCTGATCTCCCGCCAGAGCACCAAGGTCGATCATGAGGACGATCGCCATTGCTTCCTCATCATCCAGCGCAGCGGCCATGCGCGCTTGAGCCAGGGCGGCGAAAGTGTCGAACTGGCCCCGGGGGACATGGCGCTGCTGGACTCCGCCGGAGCCTGCGAGATCGTGCCCCATGGCCTGATCGAGCATGCTTCGTTCCATCTGTGCCGGGAGGAGGTCTACCGTCACCTGCCGGCCCAGCAGCGCAAGTTCGGCAAGCTGTCGCAAAATTGCGCCAGCGGGCGCCTGATGCGTTTGCTGGTGGAGCAGATCTGCGCCGGCGAATTGCAGGGTTGTGCGGCCCAGCAGGAAGGGCAGGCCTTGCAGGAAGCCCTGATTGCCTTGCTCGGTCCGACCTTGCGCCAGACCGTCAACAGCCTGGATGGCTTTGAGGAGGGCCTGCATGGCGGATGCCTGCGTGATCAGGCGCGGCAGTTGATCAGCCAGTCCCTCAATGAGCCGGGCCTGACTCCTGTATCACTGGCCGGCCAGCTGAATATCTCGGTGCGCCAGCTGTACCGGCTGTTCGAGGAGCAGGGGGACAGCGTTTGCCGCTTCATCCAGCGCTCGCGGCTCAAGCGCAGCGCCGCGGACCTGAGCAATCCGCACCTGCGCAACGAATCCATCACCGACATTGCCTTCAAATGGGGCTTCACCGATTCGGCGCATTTCAGCCGCACCTTCAAGAAGCATTTCGAACAATCGCCCCGGGATTTCCGCGCCCGGTCCCTGAACGCCTGACGGCATGGCCCTTGCGGCCGCCGTCGTTGCCGGCGGCCGCACCGCAAGGCATGCGCCGCTCTTGAGTGCGCCTTCGCCTGTAGGAGCCGGCTTGCCGGCGAAGAAGGCCGCAAGGCATGCGCCGCTCTTGAGTGCGCCTTCGTCTGTAGGAGCCGGCTTGCCGGCGAAGAAGGCCGTAAGGCATGCGTCGAACTTGAGGGCGCCTTCGCTGGCAAGCCAGCTCCTACCGATAGCAGATAGCAGATAGCAGGTAGCGGATGACGGGCGGCGGATGGCCGCTGGCAGACCGGCAATCACGGATTTTCCAGGTCGTGCCCCAGGGATTGGATAAACAGCGAGAACAGCTCCGGCTGGCTGGAGATATCCAGCTTGGCGTAGAGGTGGCGGCGGTGGACCTTGATGGTGTCCGGCGAGATCTTCAGCCGTTCCGCCATGGCCTTTGAAGAAAATCCCCGGAGGATCAGGCGGGCTATCTCCAGCTCCCGCTCCGAAAGTACGGCGCTGCCGAAATGGCTCAGGGCGTCGCGGATCTGGCTGGCCATTTCCTGGGGCGCAGGGCCTTGGGGGCGGGCCTGGCTGTGTTGCCAGTGCTGCTCCATCAGCGGCAGTACCCAGGCTGAAAAGGTGGTGAGCAGGCCGATCTCGTCGTGGCTGAAGACGCGCTGGCTGCCCAGGGAAAGCGACAGGGTGCCAGCCTCGGGCAGTTGCAGAATCAACTGCACTTCGTCTTCCAGGACGTTGTCGTGGAAGTAGCTGAGAAAGTATTCGCTCTGGCGAAAATGGTCCGGGGCCACTTCTTCCAGGCGGTACAGGCCGCTGGGGTAGCCTTCGCGACAGGCCTGGAAGAAGGGGTCCAGCAGGTACAGGCCGTTGAGGTAGGTGAGCATGGACGCCGGCTTGCTGCTGGGTTCGGCGTCATATTCCTCCAGGGCCCGGGGCGGGCCGTCCAGCGGGTAGAAGATCGCCAGGGCGTTGTCGAACGGCGTAGCCTGGTGCAGCAGCAGGATCAGCTGTTTCCAGAAGCGTGGATTGCCGATCAATGTGAGGGTGCGGCCCAGGCCGGCATGCAGGCCCACTTCCCTGAACAGGTTACTCAAAGGCGTTGCTCCGTTGATCCGCTGAAATGTCGTGGCCCGGTTTCGTCGATTTAACCGCCGTCGTCAAGGGGAGTACTCCAATAGGGGAATTGGGTGATGGTCTGCATCTGCCTAGAGTAGCTCCCAGCAAGTGCGCCCCAGAACGCACCCGCCCGATGAATTTCGTTTCTGCCTCAGACCAACAATAAACACGAGGATAACGATATGAGCTCTCCCTCTGCGCCCGACGGTGCGCTGAAACCTACCTTGAGTGTGTTCGATGTGGTGGCCATCACCGTGTCCGGTGTGACCCCCGCCAGTTCAGTGTTCGTGATCGCCCCCTTCGCCATCCATCAGGCCGGTAGCGGGGTGTTCCTGGCCTTCGTCATGGCCGGGTTGCTGGCCCTGATGTTCGCCTTTTGCTACGCCGAGCTGGGCCGCGCCCACAACAGCGCCGGCGGCGAGTATGTATACGCCAAGCGAGTGTTCGGCGGCATGGCCGGTTATGCCACCTTCCTCACGGTGCTGGTGATGCTGCTGTTCATTCCGCCGGTGCTGGCCACTGGTGCCGCCACCTACCTGAACAATGCCCTGGGCACGAACTTCGATTCCCAGACCGTGGCCCTGGTGATCGTGGTCTGCAGTTATCTGCTGGGCATCCTCAATATCAAGCTCAATGCCTGGATCACCGGCACGTGCCTGCTGCTGGAAGTGGCGGCCTTGCTGGTGATCGTCTGGCTCGGCTTCGGCAATGCCTCGCAGCCGGTGAGCATTCTGCTGCAACCGCAGATCGTCGATCACGGCGCCTTGCAACTGGCGCCCTGGGCACTGGTGATCGGCGCGGTGGGCATCGGCCTGTTTTCCTACAACGGCTACGGCCCGGCGGTGCTGCTGGCCGAAGACATGAAATGCAAGGGCCGCGGGGTGCACAAGGCGGTGCTGTGGTCCCTGGTGCTGGTGGTGATCATCGAACTGGTGCCGCTCACCGCGCTGCTGATCGGCGCGCCGTCCTTGAGCGCGATGCTCGCCAGCCCCGACCCCATCGGTTACCTGCTCACCAGCCATGGCAACGAGACCCTGGCCCGGGTGGTCAGCGGCGGGATTTTCCTTTCGGTGTTCAATGCCATTGTCGCCATCGTCATCCAGATCGGTCGGGTGGTGTTCAGCAGTGGCCGCGATGCGCTGTGGACGCCCACTATCAATCGCCTGTTCACCCGCATTCACCCGCGCTGGGATTCACCCTGGCTGGCGACCCTGTTCCTGGCCATTCCCTCGGCGGTGCTGAGCTTCAGCTCGAACCTGGCGGACCTGACGTCCTTCAGCGTGCTGCTGATCATGCTGGTGTACCTGATCGTCGCCCTCAGCGCGCTGATGAGCCGGGTATTGCTGCGCGACCGCGAGCATCCCTACCGCATGCCGCTGTGGCCGCTGCCGGCCTTGCTGGCGGTGCTCGGCGCGGGTTACCTGCTGGTCAATCTGTTCCTCGAAGCGTCCCTGCGGGACATCATGGTCATCATCGGGCTGCTGGCGCTGTCGGTGATCCTCTATGGCACCAACGGCCGGTACAGTCCGGCGTTTCAGAAACTGTAAGGAGTGGTTATGCGAGCACGTCAATTGGGCATCCACCTGGGCCTGGGGACGCCAGGCCCGTTCAATGCGATCACCGATGTTCCCGGGGTGCGGGTCGGCCACAGCACCTTGAATACCAGCGTGGACGGCAAGCAGGTGCGCACTGGGGTTACCCTGGTCCAGCCCCGGGCCGGGCACGCCCGCCAGCAGCCGTGCTTTGCCGGTTGCCATGTGCTCAACGGCAATGGCGATGCCACGGGCCTGGAGTGGATTCGCGAGGCCGGCACCCTGACCACGCCGCTGGCGATCACCAACACCCACAGTGTGGGCGTGGTGCGCGATGCCTTGATCGCCCTGGAGCGCGAGGCATTGCAAGACCCGGCGGTGTACTGGTGCATGCCAGTGGTGATGGAAACCTACGACGGCCTGTTGAATGACATCTGGGGCCAGCATGTGGGTGTGCAGCAGGTGCGCGAAGCCATGGCCTGCGCCGAGTCCGGGCCGGTGGCCGAGGGCGCGGTCGGCGGCGGCACCGGGATGATCTGCCATGAGTTCAAGGGCGGCATCGGTACGGCGTCGCGGCGGCTGACGGCCGAGCAGGGCGGCTACACCGTCGGTGCCCTGGTCCAGGCCAACCACGGCAAGCGCGAGGAACTGCGGGTCGATGGCTATCCAGTGGGGCGCCGGCTGGGGCATATCCCTTCGCCGTTTGCCGAGCGCGGGACCCCGGGCATGGGCTCGATCGTGGTGATACTGGCCACCGATGCGCCGCTGTTGCCGCACCAGTGCCAGCGCCTGGCCCAGCGCGCATCCATCGGCATCGCCCGCACCGGCGGAGGCACCGAGGATTCCAGCGGCGATATCTTCCTGGCCTTTGCCACGGGAAACCGGGACTTGCCGACGGCGGACTACGGGCGCAAGGGCCTGGGTTTCAGCACACCGCTGGCGATGCTCAACAACGATCACATCTCGCCCTTGTTCAGCGCAGCCGCCGAAGCGGTGGAGGAAGCCATCATCAACGCCCTGCTGGCGGGGGTGCCCATGACCAGCGCCGACGGCGTGCAAGTGCCGGCCCTGACTGCGCAAGTGTTGCTGGAAACATTGGAACTAACTGGTTGGAACAGAAGTTAACGGACTAAGAAGTGCGACGCGGTCGACATAACTGTTTATATGGATATTTAATAATTAAATTGTAGATTGTCGGACAATGACTGCCGTTAATCAGTTGGAAAAGAATCTTTCGACTGTACAGTCATTGTTTGCTGGAGTTCGCTGGAACAGTGAGATTTGACGTCAAAAAAGTAGTGGACGCCTGATTTCAAATTGTGTCAGTTTTCTTGCGCCTGCTTAGGGCGAGTGATAGGACGATCTCGCCAGGGATTGTCGCTATCTGACAAAAACTGTTCCATTGATTACAAGGAAGTGTGTTTATGTCGAAAGTAACAGAGAACGCTATTGCATCTGCCGAACAACAACTGGTGCCTTTGGCCGCAGCAAGTTCGGCGTATAACCAGATCAATAGCTTCAGCCACCAATACGATCGTGGCGGCAATCTCACGGTCAATGGCAAACCTTCGTTCTCGGTCGATCAGGCCGCCACGCAACTGCTGCGTGACGGCGCTGCCTATAAGGACCTGAACGGTAACGGCAAGATCGATCTGACCTATACCTTCCTGACCTCGGCTTCCTCGAGCACCATGTATAAGCATGGCATCTCCGGGTTCAGCCAGTTCAGCGCCCAGCAGAAGGCCCAGGCAGTCCTGGCCATGCAGTCCTGGGCTGACGTGGCCAACGTCGTGTTTACCGAGAAAGCCTCGGGTGGCGACGCCCACATGACCTTCGGCAACTACAGCGGTGGCCAGGATGGCGCGGCGGCATTTGCCTACCTGCCAGGTACCGGCGCCGGCTACGACGGCACCTCGTGGTACCTGATCAACAGCAGCTACACCCAGAACAAGAACCCCGACCTGAACAACTATGGCCGTCAGACCCTGACCCATGAGATCGGTCACACCCTGGGCCTGGCTCACCCTGGCGACTACAACGCCGGCGAAGGCAACCCCAGCTACAAGGACGCCAGCTACGGCCAGGACACCCGTGGCTACAGCGTCATGAGCTACTGGAGTGAAAGCAATACCAGCCAGAACTTCAGTAAGGGCGGGGTCGAAGCCTATTCGTCCGGCCCGCTGATGGACGATATCGCGGCTATCCAGAAACTCTACGGTGCCAACTACAGCACCCGTGCCGGCGATACCACCTACGGCTTCAACTCCAACACCGGGCGTGATTTCTACAGCGCCAGCTCGTCTTCCGACAAGCTGGTGTTCTCGGTGTGGGACGGTGGCGGCAACGATACCCTGGATTTCTCCGGTTTCACCCAGAACCAGAAGATCAACCTCAATGAAGCCTCGTTCTCCGACGTTGGCGGCATGGTGGGTAACGTTTCCATCGCTCAGGGCGTGACCGTGGAGAACGCCATCGGCGGTTCGGGCAACGACCTGTTGATCGGCAACAACGCCGCCAACGTGCTCAAGGGTGGTGCCGGCAACGACATCATCTACGGCGCCGGCGGTGCAGATCAGCTGTGGGGCGGCTCGGGCTCGGACACCTTCGTGTTCGCCGCCAGCACCGACTCCAAGCCGGGTGCGGCCGACCAGATCATGGATTTTGTCAGCGGCCTGGACAAGATCGATCTGACCGGGATCACCAAGGGCGCCGGCCTGCACTTCGTCAACGCCTTCACCGGCGCGGCGGGTGACGCGATCCTCACCACCTCCGGGGGTGTGAGCACCTTGTCCGTGGACTTCTCCGGGCATGGCGTGGCGGACTTCCTGGTCAGCACCGTGGGCCAGGCAGCGGTCAGCGACATCGTCGCCTGAGTGAAATGAGCACAGGGCCGCGCAGTCGAGCGGCTCTGCGTTCTTGCTTTGGGCCCTGGCCTGAGCGAGTCTACCGGGCGAACGGAGCACCCTATGACCCTGCATATTTCCTGTTGCCGGGCGGCCCGATGGCTGCTGGCGACACTGATGATCTTTTATGGAGCAATCACCATGGCAAGCAGCCTGCGCTTGGCGGACCCCTCGGAACTGGTTGGACACTGGCAGCTGCAACAGGCAGCCGCACCCGCTGAAGGTTGCACCCTGGACCTGCTGCACAACGCCGCCCTGGGCGACGGTGCCGACTGCCTGTCGAAATGGCTCGGGGAAGCCGCGGTGGGCTGGTTCCCGGAGCCCGATGGCATTGCCATTACCGGCCGCGAAGGCTCGAAAATCATTTTCTTCAGTCGCCAGAAAGAGGGCCTCTACGAAGCCCGCCTGAAAGCCGACGGTCTGATTGTGTTACAACGCGCCGCTAATTAAGCGATGAGTGTGTTCGTCTAATAAACGACGGCCATTATATCGCCACTCTCTTGGCCGGCAGGAACATGTTCGGGCTGCTGTTGGATACAGCTGTCCGAATTATTCGTGTCCGCAGGATTCAGCAACTAAGTAGTGCGGGTTGTTAGTTGTAGGCTACATTGGTTCCACGCTAGCGGGCGCGGATTAACAGCTCAGGGAAAATGTTAGAAATGGTGAAGAACAATCATCCTGCACCACTGTTCAAGGCACTGGGCGAATATAAGGGCATCCTCATCAGTGTCGGTTGTTTCACTGCGTTGATTAACGTGCTGATGCTGGTGCCTTCCATCTATATGTTGCAGGTCTACGACCGGGTACTGTCGTCGCAGAATGAAACCACCCTGGTGATGCTGTCGTTGATGGTGGTGGGCTTCTTCGTCTTTATCGGTCTTCTGGAAGTGCTGCGCAGCTTTATCGTGATCCGCATCGGCAGCCAGCTGGAGCGCCGCTTCAACCTGCGGGTCTACCAGGCCGCGTTCGAGCGCAACCTGTCCCGGGGCGAGGGTCATGCGGGGCAGTCCCTGGGGGATTTGACCCATATTCGCCAGTTCCTCACCGGGCCGGCACTGTTCGCCTTCTTCGATGCACCCTGGTTCCCCATCTACCTGCTGGTGATCTACGCCTTCAACGTCTGGCTCGGAGTGTTCGCCACTGTAGGCGCGTTGTTGCTGATTGCCCTGGCGTACCTCAACGAAGCCATGACCAAGAAGGACCTGGCCGAGGCCAGCGGTTTTTCGCAGCGTTCCACCCAGCTGGCCACCAGCCACCTGCACAACGCCGAAACCATCCAGGCCATGGGCATGCTCGGCGCCTTGCGCAAACGCTGGTTCGCCGTGCACTCGCGCTTCCTCGGCCTGCAGAACCAGGCCAGCGATACCGGCTCGGTGATCAGCTCCCTGAGCAAGACCTTGCGTCTGTGCCTGCAATCCCTGGTGCTGGGCCTGGGTGCCTTGCTGGTGATCAAGGGCGACATGACCGCCGGGATGATGATTGCCGGTTCGATCCTCATGGGCCGGGTGCTGAGCCCCATCGACCAGTTGATCGCGGTGTGGAAACAATGGAGTTCGGCCAAGCTGGCCTACGGCCGCCTGGATGCACTGCTGCGCGAGTTCCCGCCCAGCGATACGGCGATGTCCTTGCCGGCGCCCAAGGGCCAGGTGAGCTTCGAGCAGGTCAGCGCCGGCCCACCCGGACGGCGGATGGCGACCCTGCAACAGGTGAACTTCAGCATCAATGCCGGCGAAGTGCTTGGCGTGCTGGGGGCTTCCGGTTCCGGCAAGTCGACCCTGGCCCGGGTACTGGTGGGCGTATGGCCGACCCTGGGCGGTACCGTGCGCCTGGACGGGGCCGATATCCATCGCTGGAACCGCGACGAACTGGGGCCCTACATCGGCTATCTGCCCCAGGATATCGAGCTGTTTACCGGCAGCATCGCCGAGAACATCGCACGCTTTCGCCAGGCCGACCCGGAGCAGGTGGTCCAGGCCGCGCAGATGGCCGGGGTGCATGAGCTGATCCTGCGCCTGCCCCAGGGCTACGACACCGTGCTCGGCGATGACGGCAGCGGCCTGTCCGGTGGCCAGAAGCAGCGGGTGGCCCTGGCCCGGGCGCTGTATGGCAGCCCGAGCCTGGTGGTGCTGGACGAACCCAATTCCAACCTCGATACCGTGGGCGAAAGTGCCCTGGCGGCGGCCATTGCCCAGCTCAAGGCCCGGGGCACCAGCGTGGTGCTGGTGACCCACCGTTCCTCGGTGCTGGCCCTGGCCGACAAACTGCTGGTACTCAACGAAGGCCGCTTGCAGGCCTTCGGCCCGAGCCAGGAAGTGCTCAAGGCCCTGGCCGGCGGCCAGCAAGCCCAGGCCCAGGAGGCGCCCAAGCCCGTTGCAGCGGCGCCCGGCGGCCTCAGCATGAGCCGGCAATACCAGGCTCCGACACGGAATTCAGGCGCATGAGCAAGGACAGCAACATGATGATCGAAGAGGGTTACGCGCCGGAACGGGTCGAGCGTGACGCGGGCTTTTTCGCCCGCATGGGCTGGATCCTGGCCCTGGTGGGGGCGGGCAGTTTCTTCGTCTGGGCGGCGCTGGCGCCCCTGGACCAGGGCATTCCGGTGCAAGGCACGGTGGTGGTGTCCGGCAAACGCAAGGCGGTGCAGTCCATGAGCAGCGGGGTGGTCAGCCGGATCCTGGTGCGCGAGGGCGAAAGCGTGAAGCAGGGCCAGCCGCTGTTTCGCCTGGACCAGACCCAGGTGGCGGCGGACGTGCAATCGCTGCAAGCCCAGTACCGCATGGCCATGGCCAGCCTGGCGCGCTGGCGCAGCGAGCGCGACAACCTCAAGCAGGTGGATTTCCCCGCGCCCCTGAGCGACAGCGACGATCCGCGCCTGGCCCTGGTGCTGGAAGGCCAGCGCCAGTTGTTCAGCAGCCGGCGCGAGGCATTCTCCCGGGAGCAGGCGGGCATCCGTGCCAATATCGAAGGCGCCACCGCGCAACTGGCCGGCATGCGCCGGGCCCGCACCGACCTCGGTAGCCAGGCCGAATCCCTGCGCCAGCAACTGAGCAACCTGCAACCTTTGGCGGACAACGGCTACATCCCGCGCAATCGCCTGCTGGAATATCAGCGCCAACTGTCCCAGGTGCAGCAGGAACTGGCGCAGAACACCGGGGAAAGCGGGCGAGTGGAGCAGGGCATCCTCGAATCCCGGCTCAAGCTGCAACAGCACAGCGAGGAGTACCAGAAAGAGGTGCGCAGCCAGTTGGCCGAAGCCCAGCTCAAGACCCAGACCCTGGAGCAGCAACTGACCTCTGCCGGTTTCGACCTGCAGCACAGCGAGATCATCGCCACCGCCGACGGCATCGCGGTCAACCTCGGGGTGCACACCGAGGGCGCGGTGGTGCGCCAGGGCGAGACCCTGCTGGAAATCGTGCCCCAGGGCACTCACCTGGAGGTGGAAGGGCGGCTGCCGGTGAACCTGGTGGACAAGGTCGGCACCCACTTGCCGGTGGACATCCTGTTCACCGCCTTCAACCAGAGCCGCACGCCACGAGTGCCGGGCGAAGTCAGCCTGATTTCCGCCGACCAGATGCTCGACGAGAAAACCGGCATGCCCTACTACGTGCTGCGCAGCAGTGTCAGCGACCAGGCCATGGAGAAGCTCAACGGCCTGGTGATCAAGCCCGGCATGCCGGCGGAAATGTTCGTGCGCACTGGCGAGCGTTCCCTGCTCAATTACCTGTTCAAGCCACTGCTCGACCGGGCAGGTTCTGCACTGACCGAAGAATAAGGATGTCGCGTCGTATGAGTAAGCTTTCCATTCTCGCGGCGGCTCTGGCGCTGTTGGCCTGCCAGACGGCCCAGGCGGTGGGCCCGTTCCAGATCTACGAACAGGCCCTGCGCAACGACCCGGTGTTCCTCGGCGCCATCAAGGAACGCGATGCCGGCCTTGAAAACCGCGCCATCGGCCGTGCCGGGCTGCTGCCCAAGGTCGGCTACAGCTACAACAAGGGCCATAACAACTCCAAGGTCAGCTACCTGGATACGGTGCGCGGCACCATTACCGAAAAACGCAACTACGACAGCTACGGTTCGTCCCTGACCCTGCAGCAGCCGCTGATCGACTACGAGGCCTACGCCAATTACCGCAAGGGCGTGGCCCAGGCGCTGTTTGCCGACGAGAACTTTCGCGGCAAGAGCCAGGAGTTGCTGGTGCGGGTGCTGAGCTACTACACCAAGGCGCTGTTCGCCCAGGACCAGATCGACATCGCCCTGGCCAAGAAAAAGGCCTTCGAGCAGCAGTTCCAGCAGAACCGGCACATGTTCCAGCAGGGCGAGGGCACCCGCACCGACATCCTCGAAGCCGAGTCGCGCTACGAATTGGCCACCGCCGAAGAGATCGAAGCCCGGGACGAGCAGGACGCGGCTTTGCGCGAGCTGGCGGCCCTGACCGGCGAGCCGAACCTCGATGTGCGGGATCTGGACCCCTTGCAGGAAGACTTCCAGTCCTTCTCCCTGACCCCGGCCAACTACGACACCTGGCACGAGATGGCCCTGAGCAACAACCCGGTGCTGGCTTCCCAACGCCAGCGGGTCGAGGTCGCGCGCTACGAGGTGGAACGCAACCGCGCCGGGCACCTGCCCAAGCTCAGCGCCTACGCCACCCTGCGCCAGAACGAATCGGAAAGCGGCAACACCTACAACCAGCGCTACGACACCAACACCATCGGTATCGAAGTCAGCGTGCCGTTGTATGCCGGGGGCGGGGTCTCGGCCTCGACCCGCCAGGCCAGCCGCTCCATGGAACAGGCCGAGTACGAACTGGACGGCAAGACCCGGGAAACCCTGATTGAACTCCGCCGCCAATTCAGTGCCTGTCTATCGGGGGTGAGCAAGTTGCGGGCCTACCAGAAAGCCCTGACTTCGGCCGAGGCCCTGGTGGTCTCGACCAAGCAGAGCATCCTGGGGGGCGAACGGGTCAACCTCGATGCACTGAACGCCGAACAGCAGCTCTACACCACCCGCCGCGACCTGGCCCAGGCGCGCTATGACTACTTGATGGCCTGGACCAAGCTGCACTACTACGCAGGCACTCTGCGGGAAGAGGATCTGGCCAGGGTCGACGAGGCTTTCGGCCAGCGCGCGCAGCCTTAGGAGGCCTTGCCGACCGCAGGCTCAGGGACAATAAAAAAGAGGAATGAGCATGAGTATCTTCGATTACAAGACCGCCCTTGGCGGTGACGGCAAGGCCCTCTACAGCGAGGCCATTACTCTGGCGCTGTACGCCTCCACACCCACCGGCGAGGCGCTGCCGGGCACCGCCTGGCGCCCCATCAGCGCCAGCCAGCTGGGCTACCAGGGCAACGTCAGCGCCCAGGGCACGATTTCCGGCGAGCAGGCGATTGTCAGCGACGCCCAGGTCGAGGTGCTGGGCAAATACGACGCGGCCGGGCAGTTGCTGTCCATCGGCATCAGCTTTCGCGGCACCGACAGCCTCAAGGACGGTATCAACGACTTGCAGGCGGCCTTCGTGTCGGGCTTTGCCGACAACTACAGCCGCCTGGCCTTTGACAACCTGCTGGGCAAGGTGGCGGCCTTTGCTGCGGCCCAGGGCTTGAGCGGCAGCGATGTGCTGGTCACCGGCCACAGCCTGGGCGGCCTTGGGGTCAACAGCCTGGCGGCCATGAGCAGCGATCACTGGGGCGGCTTCTACCAGGACGCCAGCTACGTGGCCTTCGCCTCGCCGACCCAGAGCGCCAACAGCTCGCAGGTGCTGAACATCGGCTATGAAAACGACCCGGTGTTCCGCGCCCTGGACGGCACTCATTTCAACGCCTCGTCCCTGGGCACCCACGACAAGCCCCAGGAGTCGGCGACCAACAACATCGTCAGCTTCACCGATCACTATTCATCGTTCCTGGGCAAGTTGATTCCCCAGAGCATCCTCAATCCGCAGTCCTGGTCGGCCCACAGTGCGGTGGACTACGCCGGCGGCCTCAACCGCCTGATCAACTCGGATTTCTATGACCTGACCAGCCGCGACTCCACCGTGGTTATTTCCAACCTGTCCGAGGGCAAGCGCGATCAGGTCTGGGTCAAGGACCTCAACCTGTACGCGGAAAAACACACCGGCAGCACCTTCATCATCGGCACCCAGAGCAACGACCTGCTGCACGGCGGCAAGGGCAACGACTACCTGGATGGCGGGGCCGGCGATGATCGCTTCCGCGATGACGGCGGCTACAACATCATCCATGGCGGGCAGGGCCATAACGTGCTGGAACTGCAGCAGCCGCTGAAGAACTTTTCCATCGCCAATGACGGCGACGGCACCCTGTATATCCGTGATGCCTACGGCGGCATCAGCATGACCCGGGACGTCGGCGCCCTGGTCAGCCACGAGACCGGAAGCTGGTGGCAACTGTTCGGCAAGGACGTGAGCCACAGCGTCACCGCCGACGGCTTGCAGAACGGCAACCAGTGGACCGCCTACAACCACTCCCTCAACGGCGATGCCTACGGCAATGCGCTGGTAGCCAGCGTCGATGGCGACTGGCTGTTCGGCCATGGCGGCGATGACCTGCTGAGCAGCGACAAGGCCAACGTGACTTTCGTCGGCGGCACCGGCAACGACGTCATGCACTCCAGCGGTGGCGGGGGCAATACCTTCCTGTTCAGCGGCAACTTCGGCTTCGACCTGATCCACGGCTACCAGAACACCGACAAGCTGGTGTTCATGGGCGTGCCCGGGGTCGACGCCCATTACGACTACAGCCAGCATTTGTCGCAGAACGGCAACGACACCCTGCTCAGTGTCGGCGAGTTCTCGGTGACCCTGGTGGGGGTCGGCATGGACAGCCTTTCGGGTTCGGGCCTGGTCTTCGCCTGACCCTCACCGATATCCAGCGCTAGAGGCCCCGCAGCCCCCTGAAAAGGGCTGCGGCGGCGACAGCTTTGCCCGCAGCAGGCGCCCCTGGGCGTGGGGCGCGAACCCTCAAGGAGCCAGTCCCATGAAGTAAGCCGTGGTTGCTGATCGGTTACGGAAAGTCGATCCCAGAACAACAACAAGAGAAGTCATCAACATGGATGTGAATGTTCATCAGCTCAATGTGCTGGCGGCCGGGGTGTTCCTGGCGTTTGCCGCGAACTTGCCGGGTGGGGCCCAGGCGGCCTACCAGGAAACCGGTCGCCCCGGTGATGCCGCCAGCTGGCGCTCCGCCGAATACCTGCAGGACTGGGGCCTGGACCGGATGCAGGCGAACCAGGCCTACGCCGCCGGCCTTACCGGTAGCGGGGTCAAGATCGGTGCCCTGGATTCGGGCTTCGATGCGGCCCATGCCGAAGCCTCGTCCCTGCGCTTTCACCCGGTGATCGCCAGCGGCAGCTACCAGGACGGCAGCGGGTTCCAGGTGTCCGGGGTGCTCAACGCCAACAACGACACCCACGGCACTCACGTCACCGGTACCATGGGCGCCGCCCGCGACGGCAACGGCATGCATGGGGTGGCCTTCAATGCCCAGGTCTACGTCGGCAACACCAACGGCAACGACAGCATGCTCTTCGGCCCGGGCCCCGACCCGCGCTATTTCCAGGCGGTGTACGGTGCCCTGGCCGACGCCGGGGTGCGGGTCATCAACAACAGCTGGGGCAGCCAGCCCAAGGACGTCAGCTACCAGACCCTCCAGGGCCTGCACGCCGCCTATGCCCAGCACTTCGGCCAGGACACCTGGCTCGATGCGGCGGCGCAGGTCTCGCGCCAGGGGGTGATCAACGTCTTCAGCGCCGGCAACAGCGGCTATGCCAATGCCAGCGTGCGATCGGCACTGCCGTATTTTCAGCCGGAGCTGGAAGGGCACTGGCTGGCGGTCTCGGGCCTGGATAAGAACAACCAGCAGAAATACAACCAGTGCGGGATCGCCAAGTACTGGTGCCTGGCCACGCCCGGCGCGGCCATCACCAGCACTGTGCCCGGGGGCGGCTACGCCACCTACAACGGCACTTCGATGGCCGCGCCCCATGCCACCGGGGCCCTGGCCCTGGTGATGGAGCGCTACCCCTATCTGGACAACCAGCAGGCCCTGCAGGTGCTGCTGACCACCGCCCGCCAGCTCGATGGCTCGCTGACCCAGGCCCCTGGCAGCCTGGTGGGCTGGGGCGTGCCGGACCTGGGCCGGGCATTGCACGGGCCCGGGCAGTTGCTGGGGGAACTCAAGGTCAACCTGGAGGCCGGGCAGGGCGATGTGTGGAGCAACGGCATCTCCGACCAGGCCCTGGCCCAGCGCCAGGTGGAGGATGCCGCCGAGCACCAGGCCTGGCAACAGACCCTCAAGGATCGTGGCTGGGAGCAGGGCCCGGGGGCCCAGGCCAGCCAGCAGGAACTGACCGACTACGCGGTCGGCATGGCCCGGGATGCGGCGGCCGCGCAGCGCCTGTACCAGGGCAGCCTGGTCAAGTCCGGGGCCGGCTGGCTGTTGCTCAGCGGTGACAGTAGCTATCGCGGGCCGACCACGGTCGATGGCGGGCTGCTGGTGGTCAATGGCAGCCTGGTATCCGCGGTCACGGTCAACAGTGGCGCGAGCCTGGGTGGCAGCGGGCAGGTCGCGGCGCTGACCGCGACCCGCGGCGCGCGCGTGGCCCCGGGCAACTCCATCGGCACCCTGAATGTGGCCGGCGATGTGAGTTTCCAGCCAGGTTCGACCTACGCCGTGGAGCTGTCGCCGACCGCCAGCGACCGTATCGTCGCCGGCGGCCGGGCGCATCTGGAGGGCGCCCAGCTCAGCCTGAGCCTGGAACACAACGCCAACCTGCTCAGCGCCGGGCAGGTCCGGGGGCTGGTCGGGCGCCAGTTCGACATTTTGCAGGCCGCGGGCGGTATCGATGGCCAGTTCGCCCTGGTGCAACCCAACTACCTGTTTCTCGGCGCGGTGGTCGATTACTCCGCCAGCGGCGTGCAACTGGGCCTGGTGCGCAGCGCCGCGACCTTTGCCAGCGTGGCCGCCAGCCCCAACCAGCGCGCGGTGGCCACGGCGGTGGAGCAGTTGGGCACGGCCGACCCGGTCTACGAAAGCCTGCTGCTGTCGGCCTCGCCGGCTTCGGCTCAAGGGGCGTTGCAACAGTTGTCCGGGGAGATCTACCCGGCCCTGGAGCAGAGCCTGCTCAATCAGGGCCGCGACCTGCGCGAGGCCTTTGGCCAGCGCTTGCAGCGCCCGGGGCCAAATGCCGGGGAGGGCGAGGCGAGTTTCTGGATCAAGGGCCTGGGTGGGCAGGCGCGCACTGACGGCGACTCGGGCCACAGTTCCTACCAGGGCAAGGGCAGTGGGGTGCTGCTGGGGCTGGACCGCGACCTGGACGCGGACACGCGGGTCGGCCTGGCCGCCGGCTACAGCGACACCTCGCTGCGCATGGGCGGCGCCAGCCACTCCAGCGCGCAGATCGACAGCTACCACCTGGGCGCCTATGCCGGGCGCGACCTGGGCGACCTGCGCCTGAGCCTGGGGGCCAGCCACAGCTGGCATAGCGCCCAGGTGCGCCGCGACCTGCAATACGCCGAAGCCAGCGCCAAGCAGAAGGCCCGGATCGACGGCCGCAGCAGCCAGCTGTTCAGCGAGGCAGCGTATCGGCTGCAGCTACCGGCCCTGACGTTGGAGCCCTTCGCCAACCTGGCCTACCTGCACCTGCAGCGTGACGCCTTCCACGAGAAGGGCGACGCCGCGGCCCTGCGCGCCGGGGACGACAGCGCCGAGGCCCTGCTGGGCAGCCTGGGGGCCCGGGGCCTGAAGCGTCTCAGCCTGAGCCGCGGCCAGCCCCTGGAGCTGTCCAGCAGCCTGGCCTGGCAGCACCGCCTGGGGCATGACACTTCCAGCCAGCACCTGGCATTCGCCAGCGGCGGCCCGAGCTTTGCCGTGGACAGCGCAAGCGCGTCCCGGGATGCGGCGCTGCTGGGGCTTCAGGCGCGCCTTGGAGTCACCGCCCAGCTGGACCTGAGCCTGGATTACCAGGGCCAGCTGGGCAATGCCGAACAGTTCCACAACGTGGGGCTGAACCTCGACTGGCGCTTCTGAAGCGCCGGTCGCCATACCCCGGCGCAGAGCGTCGTCGCGCCGGTCGATTGCCCATACAACTAAGGATGGTCGTAGTGAAGCAGTTTCAACCTGGACAACCGCATCTTCGCAATACCCGCTCCGGATGGCCTCGCTGCCGGCAGCTACCCTGGGCGTACAGCCCGCTGGCCAGCGCCCTGGCCGGTTGCCTGGCCCTGGCCACTGGTGCCCAGGCGGCGCCCTATGTGGAAACCGGCAAGCTCGGCGACGCCGCCAGTTGGCGCAGCGCCGAATTCAAGGCCGACTGGGGCCTGGGGGCGATACATGCCGACAGTGCCTATGCCGCCGGCTACACCGGCCAGGGCATCAAGCTGGGGATCTTCGACCAGCCGGTGTATGCCCAGCACCCCGAGTTCGCCGGCAGCGACAAGGTCATCACCCTGGTGACCAGCGGCATCCGCCAGTACACCGATCCCTACATTCCGGTAAAGGCTGGAGACGCCTTCCGTTATGACGGCACGCCCTCGGTAGGCTCGGACGGCAAGCTCGGTTCCCACGGCACTCACGTGGGCGGTATCGCCGCCGGCAGCCGCGATGGCGGCGCCATGCATGGGGTGGCCTTCGACGCCCAGATCATCAGTGCCGAGAACGGCGACCCCGGCCCCGAGGACGGCATCATCCTGGGCAACGATGGGGCGGTGTACAAGGCCGGCTGGGACGGCCTGGTAGCCAGTGGCGCGCGGATCATCAACAACAGCTGGGGCATCGGCATCACCGACGCATTCGCCAAGGGCGGGCGCGATCCGGCGTTCCCGCACTTCGGCCTGAGTGACGCCCAGGCCCAGTTCAGCCAGATCCGGCCCTTGCTCGGCACCTTGCAAGGCGGTGCCTATGACGGTGCCATCAATGCGGCCCGCAGTGGCGTGCTGACCATCTTCGCCGCCGGCAACGACTACAACCTGAACAATCCGGACGCCATCGCCGGGCTGGGCTATTTCGTCCCGGAAATCGCCCCGCAGTGGCTGACAGTGGCGGCCTTGCAGCAGAACCCGGACACCAGCAGCGCCGAGCCTTACACCATCAGTACCTTTTCCTCACGCTGCGGCTACACCGCGAGCTTCTGTGTCTCGGCCCCGGGTACCCGGATCTACAGCGCCGTGATCGGCGGCACCAGCCTGGAAGACATGACGGTCGGCTACGCCAACAAGAACGGCACCTCGATGGCCGCGCCCCATGCCGCCGGTGCGGCAGCGGTACTGATGGAACGCTTTCCCTACATGGATGCGGCGCAGATCGCCGGGGTGCTGCGCACCACCGCCCGGGACATGGGCGCCCCGGGCATCGACGAGCTGTATGGCTGGGGCATGATCGACCTGCAAAAGGGCATTCGCGGCCCGGGCATGCTGGTCACCGAGCAGGACATCCCCCAGGAACTGCGGATCGATGGCGCCTATGGCTCGTCCCAGTGGGTAGCCAACCTGCCGGGGGTGGGAGCGCTGCTGGACGCCGGCAAGCCCACCCAGCGGCGCTGTACCCAGTTCAACTGCGGCTTCGACATCTGGAGCAACGACATCAGCGGCCATGGCGGCCTGACCAAGGAGGGCATCGGCACCCTGGTGCTCAGCGGCAACAACAGCTACGCCGGCCCGACCCTGGTCAACCAGGGCCGCCTGGCGGTCAACGGCAGCCTGACGTCGGCGGTGACGGTGAACCAGGGCGCAACCCTCGGCGGCAATGGCCGGATCGGCGGGCTGACGGCCAACGCCGGGGCCACGGTAGCCCCAGGCAACTCCATCGGCACCCTGAACGTGGCCGGCGACGTGACCTTCCAGCCGGGCTCGACCTACGCCGTGGAGGTGTCGCCGACCGCCAGCGACCGGATCGTCAGCAGCGGCCAGGTGACCATTGCCGGGGCCAACCTGGCCATGGTCCTGGAGCCTTCGGGCACTGGCAGCGGCAGCGTGCTGGGGCGCCAGTTCGACATCCTCGATGCGGCGGGCGGGGTCCAGGGCAGCTTCGGCACGGTGTTGCCCAGCTACCTGTTTCTTGCCGGCAGCCTGGACTACTCGGCCACTGGTGTGCAGTTGGCGGTGCAGCGCAGTGCGCGCTCGTTCGCCAGTGTCGGCCTGACCGACAACCAGGTGTCGGTGGCGGCTGCCGCCGAGCAACTGGGGGCCGGCAGCCCGCTGTTCGAAAGCCTGCTGCTGGCGCCGACTGCCGCCAGTGCCCAGCAGGCCTTCCAGCAATTGTCCGGGGAGATCCACCCGGCGGTGGCCAGTGTCCTGATCAACCAGGGCCGTTACCTGCGCGACACCATGGGCGAGCGCCTGCGCCAGGACGCCGGGGCTGTCGGCAACGGCACCCAGAGCCTTGATGAAGGCGCCTGGTTCAAGGTCCTGGGCGCCTGGGGCAAGGCCGATGGCGGGCATTCCCAGGCCGGCTACAACACCTCCATCGGCGGCTTGCTGGCCGGGGTGGATGGTGAAGTGGGCGAGGGCCGGCGCCTGGGGCTGTTCGGTGGCTACAGCGACAGTTCCCTGAACATGGGCGACGGTACCCATTCCTCGGCCAAGGTCGACAGCTACCACCTGGGGGCCTATGTCGGCCAGCAACTGGATGCCGTGCGCCTGAGTGTGGGCGGTTCCTACAGCTGGCACCGCATCGACGTCAAGCGCGAGTTGCAGTTTGCCGGGGAATCCGAGCGGCTCAAGACCAAGCGTGACGCCCAGAGCGCCCAGCTGTTCACCGAGGCCGCCTGGAGCCTGGACCTGCAACCCCTGGCGCTTGAACCCTTCGCTAACCTGGCTTATGTCAATGTGGCCAGCGACAGCTTCAAGGAGAAGGGCGGCGACGCGGCCTTGAGGGGCGCGGATGACCACCGCGAGGCCTGGCTCACGACCCTGGGCCTGCGCGCTGGCCAACGCCTGCAACTGAGCTCGACCCGAAGCCTGGAGCTGTCGGCTACCCTGGGTTGGCAGCACCACCTGAGCCCCACCGACGCCACGATGAACCTGGGGTTCGTCGAGGGCGGGCAGGGCTTCAAGGTGCAGAGCCTGTCCCTGGATCGCGACGCCGCGGTCATTGGCGCCCGGGCCGGCATGGCCGTGGGCCGAGGGACTCGGGTCAACCTGGATTACAACGGGTTGCTGGGGGCCCGGGACAAGAGTCACGGGGTCGGCTTGACCCTGGACTGGCAGTTCTGAAGGCCGGGTAGCCAGCAGTCCCCCGGCCCTTCACCGAGTTGCCCGAGTCCCGCCATGGGGCTTGGGCGGCATGCGTTTGCTCTGACAATTCCAACAACAGAAGAGGCAATACCATGGGTGTGTTTGACTACAAGAACTTCACTGCAAGTGACTCCAAGGCGCTGTTTTCCGATGCGCTGGCGATCACCCTGTACTCCTACCACAACATCGACAACGGTTTTGCCGAGGGCTACCAGCACAACGGCTTCGGCCTGGGCCTGCCGGCGACCCTGGTCACGGCGCTGATCGGCAGCGGCAATTCCCAGGGGGTAATCCCCGGCATTCCCTGGAACCCCGACTCCGAGAAGGCCGCGCTGGATGCCCTGCACCAGGCCGGCTGGTCCACCATCAGCGCCCAGCAACTGGGCTACGACGGCAAGGTCGATGGCCGGGGAACCTTCTTTGGCGAGAAGGCCGGCTACGGCACGGCCCAGGTGGAAATCCTCGGCAAGTACGATGCCCAGGGCCACCTGGAGTCCATCGGCATTGCCTTTCGCGGCACCAGCGGGCCACGGGAATCGGTGATCAGTGACACCATCGGTGATGTGATCAACGACCTGCTGGCGGCCCTGGGGCCCAAGGACTATGCGAAGAACTATGCCGGCGAGGCGTTCGGCAAGCTGCTGGGAGATGTGGCGGCTTTCGCCCAGGCCAATGGCCTGTCGGGCAAGGATGTCCTGGTTAGCGGCCACAGCCTGGGCGGGCTGGGGGTCAACAGCCTGGCGGACCTGAGCAGCGAACGCTGGTCGGGGTTCTACAAGGATTCCAACTACATCGCCTACGCCTCGCCGACCCAGAGCGCCAGCGACAAGGTGCTGAACATCGGCTACGAGAACGACCCGGTGTTCCGCGCCCTGGACGGCTCAACCTTCAACCTGTCGTCCCTCGGGGTGCATGACGCCCACCAGGACTCGGCGACCAACAACATCGTCAACTTCAACGACCATTACGCCTCGACCCTGTGGAATGTGCTGCCGTTCTCGATCCTCAACATTCCCACCTGGCTCTCCCACCTGCCCACCGGCTACGGCGACGGCCTGACCCGGGTGCTGGAGTCGAAGTTCTACGACTTCACCAGCAAGGACTCCACCATCGTGGTAGCCAACCTGTCGGACCCGGCCCGGGCCAGTACCTGGGTCCAGGACCTCAACCGCAATGCCGAGACCCACAAGGGCAGCACCTTCATCATCGGCAGCGACGGCAACGACCTGATCCAGGGCGGCAGCGGCAACGACTACCTGGAAGGCCGGGCCGGCAACGATACGTTCCGCGACAGCGGCGGCTACAACATCATCCTCGGCGGCCAGGGCAGCAACACCCTGGACCTGCAGCAGTCGGTCAAGAACTACAGCTTTGCCAGCGACGGCGCCGGGACCCTGTACCTGCGCGACGCCAATGGCGGTATCAGCATGACCCGCGACATTGGCGCGATCCAGAGCAAGGAGCCGGGCTTTCTCTGGGGCCTGTTCAAGGACGATGTGATCCACCAGGTCACCGACCAGGGCCTCAAGGCCGGCGGGCAGGTTACCCAGTACGCCTCGTCGGTCAGGGGCGATGCGGGCGACAACGTGCTCAAGGCCCATGCCGGCGGCGACTGGCTGTTCGGCCTGGACGGCAACGACCACCTGATCGGCGGCCAGGGCAACGACGTGTTCGTTGGCGGTGCCGGCAACGACCTGATGGAAGCCGGAGGCGGCAACAATACCTTTCTGTTCGCCGGGCATTTCGGCCAGGACCGCATCCTCGGCTACCAGGGTGGCGACAAGCTGGTGTTCATGGGGGTGAGCGGCGTGCTGCCGGACCAGGACTATCGGGCTCATGCCAGCAGCAGTGGTAACGACACGGTGCTGACCTTCGGCCAGGACTCGGTGACCCTGGTGGGGGTCAGCCTGGAGCACCTCAACGGTTCCGGCATCGTTCTCGCCTGATGCCGGCGCGGCGCGAGGCCTGCAATGGGCCTCGCACCGTTCATTGCCGGGGGAAAGTGACCTGCCAGTCGATTTGCGACTCCAATAGCGGTAAAGCTGAAACGTGTCAGCTCGTTAGTACAGGCAGGCATTCACGCTACGGCAATGACAGGAGAGTTTTGACGGTGAGTAACAGCAAGAGGTATGCGAGCGGTGTGGTGCTGGCCCTGTGGGTGGCCATGGCATCCGCCGAGGAATTGCCTCACAGCTCGATTTTGAAGCGCTATGGGGTGACCCCGGACCAGTTGCCGGCCGGCCAGCCGGCGCCTGAAGTGAAGGAGGAGCCGGCCCCGAGCCGCTTCCATGTGCAACCCGAACAACCCTGGGCCCAGGTACGTCTGGGGGACGACAAGAGGCCGGATACCACCGGCAACATCAGCATCGACAACGCCGAGGCCCGGGAGCGCGAGCGTTGCCAGCAGGTGCGTAACGAATTGTCCAGGCGCGGCAAGCCCCTGGGGATTTTCTGCGAGCCAGGGCAGGGGCCCTTTCCCTGGTCGCACTGACTTCAACCGCAGCGGATCACTTTTCCTGGCGGACGGTGGCCACATCGTCCGCCTTGACCCGGATGGTCTTGCCGGAAATGTCCTGGAATTCATAGAAGCCGTCGGCGGTCTTGGTCTTGGGCTGGTCCCGGGTCAGGTATTGGGTGCCGTTCTGCAGGGTCACCACAGTGGGCGAGGCGCAACCGGCCAAGGCCATGGCGCCGCAAGCGGCCAGAAACAATCCCAGGTTCTTCACTTTCATACAGACCTCTCATCAATGATGCGTACGCGCATTGGCGCCGGACACTATAGCCATGGGCCCTTGGTGTAGTGAAGACGACGAAAGTTCGCCAGGGAAT
This sequence comes from Pseudomonas protegens CHA0, assembly GCF_000397205.1. Taxonomy (NCBI): domain Bacteria; kingdom Pseudomonadati; phylum Pseudomonadota; class Gammaproteobacteria; order Pseudomonadales; family Pseudomonadaceae; genus Pseudomonas; species Pseudomonas protegens. The sequence continues at coordinate 3,604,093 of NC_021237.1, read as the reverse complement.
TGTAAAAAACTTCGCTGTGCCATTTATCCAATAGTGTTTGCCAGACCCGGTCGCCGGCTGTTATCTGTATGCATAACCAGTATCCGATCAGCCGTGGCGCTTGCGTTCAGTGACTTCCAATCCCCTCGAAAACCCCCTCTATTACCTGCACAACTTCCGCCAGGTATTGAACTGGCTGCAGCTGCGCTATGCCGATGTGCTGAGCGCCGATGAACAGCGCTTCATCCTTGATTTCGCGCAACTGGCCGAGCCTTCCCAGGCCTTGCTGGTGCGCATGGTGATGCGCAAGGGCCGGCACTTTCGCCTGAGCAAGCTCAGCTACCCGGAGATCGGCGACAGCGCCGTGGCCCTGGAGCCGTTGCTGGCGCTGGGCTGGGTCGATGAGCAGGCGCCGCTCTGCCTGGAAGAGCTGTTCGGCCTGCTGCAAAAGGCCGAGATCCTGCAGTGCTTCAACGGGCTTGCGGCCAAGGCCAGGAAAGACCAGTGGCTGGAAGAGCTAACCCAGCAGGGCCTGGCGCCCCAGGCATTCGCCCAGTGGTGCCCGGCGCTGCCAGACCGGCTCCTGAGCCTGACGCTGATGCCGCTGTGCGATCGCCTGCGCCTGATGTTCTTTGGCAACCTGTATCAGGACTGGTCGGAATTCGTCCTCGCGGACCTGGGCATCTACAGCTACGAGAAGGTCGAGATCAGTGCCGATGCCCGTGGCCTGCGCAGCCGCGAAGACGTGGACGGCTTCCTCTATCTGCATGAGTGCCAGGAAGCGTTCGAGGCCGGCGCCGAATTGCCCGAGGTGCTGGCGCACATTGCCCGCTTTCAGACCCTCAACCCCTGGCTGGAAAAACGCCGGGCCAAGCTGCTGTTTCAGCTCGGCCAGCAGTGCGAGCGCCTGGCGCAGTGGGCGCTGGCCCGGCAGATCTACCAGGAGTGCGCCTACCCGGGCGCGCGATCGCGATTGATCCGGGTGCTGGAGCGCAGCGCCCAATACCAGGCCGCCCTGGCGCTGGCCGAGCAGGCCGCTGCCGCGCCCGAGAGCGCCGCCGAGGCCCAGCATCTGCTGCGGATCATGCCCCGGCTGCGGCGCAAGCTGGGCGGGCCGCCGGCGCCCCGGGCGGCCAACCGCGAGGTGCAGCGCCTGGACCTGTGCCTGGCGCGTGACGCCGACGGCCTGGCGGTGGAACTGCATGTCCAGGCCCATCTGCACCAGCCCCAGGCGCCGGTGCACTACGTGGAGAACAGCCTGATCAATTCGCTGTTCGGCCTGCTGTGCTGGCCGGCGATCTTTGCCCCCTTGCCCGGTGCGTTTTTCCACCCGTTCCAGCGTGGGCCGGTGGACCTGTTCAGCGAAGACTTCCATCAGCGGCGCAGCGAACTGTTCCAGGCCTGCCTGGCAGAACTCGACGATGGCCGTTACCGGCAGAGCATCCGCCAGCGCTTCGTGGCCAAGTGGGGGTTGCAGTCGCCCTTCGTGTTCTGGGGGGCGCTCAGCGAAGAGTTGCTCGATCAGGCCCTCGACTGCCTGCCCGCCGAGCACCTGAAACACTGGTTCCAGCGCCTGCTGCTGGACATCAAGGCCAACCGCGCCGGCATGCCGGATCTGATCCAGTTCTGGCCCGAGCAGAAGCGCTACCGGATGATCGAGGTCAAGGGCCCGGGGGATCGCTTGCAGGACAACCAGCTGCGCTGGCTGGATTTCTGCCAGGAACACCGGATGCCGGTGGCGGTGTGCTACGTGCAGTGGCAGGACCCCAGCGCGTGAGTTACCGCATCGCGGTGCGCGCCCTGTGCGAATTCAGCGCCAAGGCCGGCGATCTGGACCTGCGCTTCACCCCATCGCCCACGGCGCTGGAGGGCATTGCCGGGCACCGTACCGTGGCTTCGCGACGCAACCCCGGCTACCAGAGTGAAGTGGCCCTGGAGGGGCGATACGCCGAGCTGCTGGTCAAGGGCAGGGCGGACGGCTACGACCCGGCGCAGAACCTGCTGGAGGAGATCAAGACCTACCGTGGCGACCTTGAGCGCATGCCCGACAACCATCGGCAATTGCACTGGGCCCAGGCCAAGGTCTATGGCTGGTTGCTGTGCCAGAGCCTGCAACTGCCGAGCATCCGTGTCTCGCTGGTGTATTTCGATGTGCTCAGCGAAGGCGAAACCGCGCTGGTGCAAGAGCACAGCGCCGAGGCGCTGGAAGAGTTCTTCAATCGCCAGTGCGCGCTGTTCCTGCACTGGGCGCAACAGCAAATGCACCATCGCGCGACCCGGGACCAGGCCACCCGGGACCTGCGCTTTCCCCACGCCGAGTTTCGTCGCGGCCAGCGCCCGCTCGCCGAGTCGGTGTACAAGGCGGTGAGCACCGGGCGCTGCCTGCTGGCCCAGGCCCCCACCGGCATCGGCAAGACCCTGGGCACGATCTTTCCCATGCTCAAGGCCATGGCTGCGCAGCAGCTGGACACACTGCTGTTTCTCACCGCCAAGACCCCGGGCCGGCAACTGGCCCTGGATGCCGCCCGGGTGCTGTTCTCCGGGGTGCCGGGGCTGGCGTTGCGGGTGCTGGAGCTGGTGGCCCGGGACAAGGCCTGCGAACACCTGGACAAGGCCTGTCACGGTGAGTCCTGCCCGCTGGCCAAGGGCTTTTACGACCGCCTGCCGGCGGCACGCCAGGCCGCCAGCCAGGTGCCATTGCTGGATCGTCAGGCGCTGCGCGAGGTGGCCCTGGAGCATCAGGTCTGCCCCTACTACCTGAGCCAGGAAATGGCTCGCTGGAGTGACCTGGTGGTGGCCGACTACAACTACTACTTCGACTTCAGCGCCTTGCTCTTCGGCCTGGCCCAGGCCAACCAGTGGCAGGTGGCGGTGCTGGTGGACGAGGCCCACAACCTGGTGGAGCGCGGGCGTGGCATGTACAGCGCGAGCCTGGACCAGCAGCAATTGGCGAGCGTGCGCAGCAGCGCGCCCCAGGCCTTGAAGAGCCCGTTGCAGCGGCTCAATCGCGAGTGGAATGCCTTGCACAAGGAGCAGGTGGCCGAGTATCAGGCCTATGCCCAGCTACCTGCCGCGCTGCTCAAGGCCCTGGCCCTGTGCGTAGCGGCCCTGGGGGACTATTTCAACGAACAGCCCCGGGGCCTGGACAGCGGTTTGCAGGGCCTGTATTTCGAACTGCTGCAGTTTGCCCGGGTGGCGGAGCTGTTCGATGAGCAGCAGTTCATCTTCGACATCAGCAAGCGCGCCCTGGGCGCCAAGCGCAGCCTGTCGCGCCTGAGCCTGCGCAATGTGGTGCCGGCGGCGCTGCTGGGGCCTCGGTTGGCGGCGGCCCGCAGTACGGTGCTGTTCTCCGCCACCCTCAATCCCCGAGGTTACTACGCTGACCTGCTGGGGCTGCCGGACAACACCGTGTGGCTGGATGTGGAATCGCCGTTCGACGCCGGGCAGCTGGAGGTGCAGATTGTCAGCCGCATTTCTACCCGCTATGCCCACCGGCAGGCTTCCCTGGCGCCGATTGTCGAGCTGATGGCTCGGCAGTTCGCGGCGCGCCCGGGCAACTACCTGGCGTTCTTCAGTAGCTTCGACTACCTGCAACAGGTGGCCGGGTTACTGGCGCGCGAGCACCCGGACATTGTGCTCTGGTGCCAGTCCCGAGGCATGGACGAGGCTTCGCGCCAGGACTTTCTCCAGCAGTTTCGCCCAGAGGGGCAGGGTATCGGTTTCGCCGTACTCGGCGGTGCTTTCGGCGAGGGCATCGACCTGCCGGGGTCGAAACTCATCGGGGCCTTTGTCGCCACCCTCGGCCTGCCCCAGCTCAACCCGCTGAACGAGCAGATGAAGCAGCGCATGGCGGCGCTGTTCGGCTCCGGCTATGACTACACCTACCTGTACCCGGGCCTGCAGAAAGTGGTGCAGGCGGCAGGACGGGTGATCCGTGGCCAGTCCGACCGTGGGGTGCTGGTGCTGATCGATGATCGCTTTGCCGAACCCAGGGTCCGCCAGCTGCTGCCGAGCTGGTGGGCCCTGGACGCGCCGCCGGCTGGCGGCTAGGCCGGGCAGGAGGGTTGCGCCGGTTCAGGCCTGGCGAGCGCGGACAAAGCGGCGCAGGGTCTGGCCCGGGCCCGTGCGGAAATGGCTTGGCCGGGGTTGGCCGGCATCGGCGGCGATGAATACGAACTCATCGTCGCTCAGCTGGTAGCTGGCCGGCAGCGCCTGGCCGGCGTCTGCGCCCATGGAGTCGGTCCAGGTGATCGACTTGGGATGGGTGCTGCTGTCGAGGGTAAAGGTGCCGGCCAGCAGCAGTTCACCGGCCGGGGTCACCACGCGAAAATCCTGCCCTTCGATAAAGGTCAGGGCGCCGGGGGCGCTGTGTTCGTCCGGTGGGTTGAGCACGCCGCTGTCTTCCATCGCGATCTGTTCCCAGGCCCCTTGCAAGCGTTGCAGCTCCAGCAGGTCGGCGGCTTCGGGTGAAATCAAATCCATTTTCAGGCAGTTCCTTGGGCTGGAAATCAGTTGAATATATTGCGGCCAATGCAGTAGGTCAGGAGATCCTGGTCGCTCTGCACCTCCAGTTTACGCATGGCGGAGATCTTCTGCGCGCTGATGGTCTTGGCGCTGCGGTTCTGGCTGCGGGCGATCTCGCTGACACTCTTGCCGGAAACGAACAGGCGCAGAATCTCGAATTCCTTGGGCGACAGGGTGGAGATGCGCTCGTCGATGGCGACATTGGATTCCAGCACCGAATTGGGGGCCGGCTCCAGGCTGCGATACACGGCTTTCTGGGCAATGGCCTTGAGGGCGACCTGGATTTCCTCGTGCAACTGGCTCTTCTGGATCACCCCGACCACGCCCAACTCCCGCAGGCGGGTGAGGATCAACTGATTGGAAATCATGGTCAGGATCAGGACCTGCACGTGCGGGAAGTTGCGCTTGAGGTATTCCACCAGCTTCAGGCCATCACCGTAGGGCGAGTCCCCGGGCATGTTGTAGTCGGTGATGACCACATCCACCTGGCAGCTTTCCAGCTTCTGGATCAGGCCTTGGGAAGACAGGGTTTCGCCGACGATCTCAAAGCGATCATCACGCTCCATCAGCTCACGCACACCGAGCAACACGATAGGGTGATCGTCAGCGATGACTACTTTCAGTTTTTCCATGGCAAACACACCCTTGCAATACGCAATTTAGTAAAGGAGCTAGGGACCGTCGGTACATTAAACCCAGCAGGCCATTATTCAAGGGGCAACAGGAGTCTGGACAAGCGTTGCATCAGTTGCCTGGCCTGGGCTTGCAAATCCGCAGTCAGAGCACCTTCCAGCAATCGGCACTCCAGTTCGGCGCACGCCTTGGCCAGTGGGGCTGCCTGCACCGCCCCCATGGCGCCGGCGATGCTGTGCAGTCGTGCGGCGGCGATCTTGCCGGCGCCGCTGTCCAGCGCCTCGGCCAGCCGCCGCAGATCCTCGTGCATGGTACTGAGAAACAGCGGGCGCATTTTCTCGGTGACTTGAATCCGGTCGCCTTGCGCTGTGTCGGGGGGAGGCCGGGACGGTGCGGCCGGCGGAATGCTGGGCGCTGCGGTCGCGGTGCTGGTGGGGCACAACTTCGACAGATGCCCCCGCAGGGTCTGCAGGTTCATGGGTTTGACTATCCAGGTGTTCATGCCGGCGGCGAGGCAGCGGATGCCTTCCTCGCGCAATGCGTTGGCGGTGACACCGATGATCGGCAGTTGCGAGTCGCGGCGACGCAGCTCCCGCGCCAACTCGTAGCCGTTCATGAGTGGCATATTGACGTCGGTGATCACGATGTCGAAGCGCTGTGGCTGCCAGTGTTCCAGGGCCTGCTTGCCATTGGCCGACAGAGTCACCTGGCAGCCCAGGGCCTGCAGTTGTTCCTTGATGATTGCCTGGTTGATCGGGCTATGTTTGGCCACCAGGATGCGCAGGTTCAGTTGGCCCATGCGGCCGGCTCTCTGCTGTGTCTGACACAGGGGCAGGCCCTGGTGGGCCAGCACCGCGGCCTGGGCGATGGCGCGAATATCGTGGGCGTCGACTTGCCAGGAGGTGGCCTGCGGCAGGCGGCCACTACGGCCCCCGGAGACGGCACTGACGCATGGGCCAGGCCAGGAGGCCAGGCCATCCCGGGGCAGCATGTCGATGAGCACGCCAGTCTGCGGCTCGTCGTTCCAGCCGAGGGGGGCCGGATAGGCCGGCACTCCCAGGCGGCCGAGCCAGTCACAGGTGTTTTTCAGCAACTCCGGCACCGGAGCCCGGACATACACTGGCGCACCTTCGGGCCATGGCAGCAATGGCGGCAGCCCTCCTGGCAGGCAGCGCAGCGTCAGGCGCAAAGAGAAACTACTGCCCAGCCCCGGCTCGCTGGTCACCTGCATCTGCCCACCCATCATCTGGCACAGGCGCTCGCAGATCGCCAGCCCGAGGCCGGCCCCGGCTTCGTTGGAGGCGTCGCGTACCTGGAAGAAGGGGACGAACAGCTGGGGTTGCTGCTGGGCTGAAATGCCGATCCCGGTATCGGTGACCTGCCATTCGATACGGGCTTGCTGGTCGCGCAACTCCAGCACCCGGACCCGCAACACCACCCGGCCGCTGTCGGTGAACTTGATCGCATTGCTCAGCAGGTTGTTGAGAATCTGGCTGATTCGCGCGGCGTCCCCCAGCAACAGGTCCGGCAGGTTGGGGTCGATGCAGGCATAGAGCAACAGGCCGCGCCGCTGGGCAGAGCCAGCGTGGGTGTGCAAGACATCCTCCAGCATGTCCAGCGGACAGAACTCCAGCGGATCGATGCTCATTTGCCCGGCCTCGATCCTGGAGACGTCGAGCACGTCGCTGATCAATTGGAACAGGGTGCTGGACGAGCGCTGGATGGTCTGCAGGTAGTCGCTCTGGCGGCTGTCCAGGTGGGTCAGGCCTAGCAGTTCCAGGGTGCCGAGCACGCCGTACAACGGGGTGCGGATTTCATGGCTCATGGTGGCCAGGAACAGGGTCTTGGCGGTATTGGCGGCGTCCGCCGAGCGCCTGGCCCGGTCCAGCGCCTTGGCATCTTCCACATGCCGGGTGACATCGTTGAAGGCACACACCAGCACATCCTGGCGTTGGTAGCGGGTCGAGACGAACTCTACCTGCAGATAGCGCCCGTCGATGTCGAGGCTGGTTTCGCCGCCGTCGATCAGGCTGCGGTCCTGGGCCAGCCGAGACAGCAGTTGCGCCGTGCCTTGCCATTGCTCGGCCTGACGGTTCTGCAGGATAACCTGGAGGTTGTCGCGGCTCACCACGCATAGCCCCGAGGGAACGGTGTCGATGACCACACGGTTGAAGTCTTCGCTTTCATTGAGGCATTGCTGCGCCCGTTGTGCCGGGACCACCACCTTGTTGCGGTACCAGCGGCTGGCGGCCCAGCCGCAGGCGATGCTGCCTACCCCGAGGGCCAGCAGGCTCAGCATGGCCCACAGCGCGTAGTCGAGGTAGTTCCTGTAGCTGATGGCATAGAGCCCGGTCCACAACTGCGGAGTCTGGCTGGTCACCTTGACGATCATCCCCTGTAGGCCGAAGTTGAGGCCTTCACCCAGCACGTCGGCAGGCGCCGGGTCGCCGGTGAGGGCGGTGCCGGAAGGCTCGATGAGGGTGAAGTCGTCGTAGATCGACCAGTGTCTGGTGTGCTCGAGGTAATCGAGGTCATCCAGGCTCAGCAGTGACGCGACCACGCTCCAGTCGTTGCCTCCCTGGACATCCAGCAGTGGAGCCGGCTCATGCAGGTTGGTGTACGCGAGGAACCTGGTCGGTAGAGCTTCCGACGCGGGCGGCCTGTACTGTTGCCAATGGATCTGGTGGTCGGCAATGCCGTCGCTCTTCACGAGCTGCTGGTGCAGCACCTGGTCTGCCACCTTGGTGTCGGGCGTGGTGTTTTCCCCGGGGTGGCTGATGTCGAAATGGCCGAAGGTGTTGAACACAAAGGTTCGCGGAGCGACATGCTGCGAGCCTGACCAGAAGGCGCTGTAGAAGCTCGACAGTTGTAGCTCCAGGGCGAACACCCTGGGCAGCTCGCCGGCCGCCGGCTGTTGGGGGTACAAGCTCAGGCTGAAGGGCGTTGCGAAGGGGGATTGCTGGCCTGCGGTGGGCGGGAAGGCTTGCAGGTTCAGGTGATGAGGGGCGTCGAGGCTCAGAGCGTCGATCGAATGGCGCGCGGCCAGGCGTTTGAGAAACAGCTCCTGCTCCTGGATGTTCTCCATCAGTTGGGCGAAATGTAAGCGCACGTTGCTGTTCTGTTCATCGAACAGACGCTCGAGGGTCCAGTACAGGGTGGCGAACAGCAGCAGCGCCAGGCCCAGCAGTATGCCCATGTTCAATCGGGGCAAGCTGCGAGCCAGGTTCTGCAGCAAGGTGCTGCTTTCTTTCATCACTGATTTCCCAAACACATATAAGGGCCCTGCCGAGATTCCTATCTCTGGGGCAGGACCGTCAGCGATGAGTGACTGTTGCGCGGGCAGGCAATGGGTTCATCGGTTAATACACCGTGGCCGGCCCGTCTTGGGCCAGCAGTTGCTGAAACTGTTGCGAGGAGACCGCATGGGAAATCAGGAAGCCCTGCACCTGGGTGCAGTCGATCTTGCGCAACAGAGCCAGTTCGTGGGCGCTTTCCACGCCTTCGGCGACGACCGTCAGGCCCAGTTGCCGGCCCAGGGCGATGATGCAGGTCAGGGCCTGGGCTATTTCTTCATTGTTGTGACAGCCCTGGACCAGCCCCCGGTCGATCTTCAATTCGGTGAAGGGTGTCGATACCAGGTTCATGTAGGAGCTGTAGCCCTTGCCGAAGTCGTCCTGGGACAGGCCGAAGCCCTTGATACGCAGGCGGCAGGCTCCGGCGTAGAAGTTGCTGATGTGCTCCGGGGTCGAACACTCCATGAGTTCGAAGCAGATCCTGGCCGGCACACCGTTGTGCTGGATCACGAAGTCGTACAGGCGGTCGGCCAGGTCGGCGCTGTTGAGCAGGTGGGTCGGCAGGTTGATGGACACCGGGATGTCATAGCCGTCTTCGCGCCAGTGCACCTGGGCCTCAAGGGCCTGCTCCAGGATCAGCCACAGTAGTTCTTCTTCGAGGCGGGCCACGGTGAGTGCCGGCAGGAAGTCGCAAGGCAGGAGCATGCCGTGTTGTGGGTGGATCCAGCGCACCAGGGCTTCGGCGGCGACGATGCGACCGTTGTTCAAGGCTTTCTTGGGTTGGAACCAGGCCTGGATCTGCCCGTTGCGCAGGGCTTCACGCAGGGTCTCTGGGCTGCATTCGACCCCGATCTGTGGGGGGCTGCTGTCATTGGCGAGCCCTGGCAACTGAGCGGTGAGTGCACGCAGTGCAGCCAGGTTCACGGGTTTGGAAATCAACCCGATGACCTTCAGCCCCAGGTTGCGGGCCACCAGGCTGGCGCCCATCAGCATGCGCCGGGATGACGCACTCATGATGGCCAGGGCCGGGCGCACGCGATGGGTGGCCAGGCTCTGGATGAACTGCACGCCATCCATGCCGGGCATCAGCAGGTCTGTCAGTACCAGGTCGAAGTGCCGCTGCTTGAGGCGTTCCAGCGCTTCTTTGCCGCTGCTTGCCACCTCCAGCTGGTAGGGCCCCAGCTCGTTGAACAAGTGTTGCAGGTACATGTACTGAAACGGCTGATCTTCGACGATCAAAATGCTACAGGACTTCATGGGGGGCTCTTTCATAGGGCGCCAGATAGTTGAACAACGCTCTTAATGCAAAGGGCTTCACCAGGCAGTGGTTCATCCCGGCTGCAAGACAGAGCTCTTCTTCTCCGCGCATTGCATTGGCCGTTGCCCCGATGATGGGGATCGAACAGCCTTGACGCCGAAGCTCCTGGGCCAGTTCATAACCGTTGAGTTTCGGCATGTTCACATCGGTCAGCACAACGTTGAAACGACCGGCCTTCCAGATGCAGAGGGCCTCTTCACCGTTCGAGGCCAGCTCCACGCTGCACCCCAGTTCTTCCAGTTGGTCCTTGAGGATCAACTGGTTGATCACGTTGTCTTCGGCCACCAGGACATGCAGGCTGAGCTTTTTCAGCTCGCGGTGATCGGAGTGATCCTCGCTCTGGGCCACCCAGACCCCCTGGGCCTGGCTGACGGCCTGATGGATCGCCCGCAGGTTGTTGGTGTTGATCTGCCAACTGCCGCCGTCGATCCGCGGTTCGTTATGGCCATCGCCGCTGGCGAGCACCAGGGGGCCCTGCCAGTCGGGTTCCAGGCGCTGCTCCACGCTGCCGGGGTGTAGTTCGATCAGTACGTTGCCCCGGGCCCGGTCGGATGGGCTCGGCAGGCTGAACTGGGCCCGGGCACCCCAGCGGCGCAGCCAGCCCGCCACCGATTCGGCCAGTTCACGCACCGGGGACACCACATAGACCATCTCCGGCAGCAATGGGCTGATCAGCGGGGTGTCGCCCTGCACGGCCGAGGCCTCCAGCGGCAGAGTCAGGGTGAAGCTGCTGCCCAGGCCGAGCTCGCTGACCATGCGGATATTGCCGTTCATCAATTGGGTCAGGCGCTGGCAGATCGGCAAGCCCAGGCCGGTGCCGGCGATCACGTTGGTGTTGCCTTCGGTCTGGTAGAAGGGCTCGAAGATCAGTGTCTGGTCGTCCTGGGCAATGCCCCGGCCGGTGTCGGAAACCTGCCAGAGGATGTTGCTGCGCTCGCCATCGCGGCTTTCGGTGCGGACCCGCAGGACAATGCGCCCGGTATCGGTGAACTTGACCGCGTTGTTCAGCAGGTTGCTGAGGATCTGGCGGATCCGGGTGACATCGCCGAGCAGGATCTCCGGCAACTGCGGGTCGACACAGGCATAGAACTGCAGGCCCTTGGCCTGGGCGGCCGCCGCGTAGCCCTGGATGATCTCGTGCACCAGATCCAGGGAGGAGAATTCGCTGAGCTCCAGGGCCAGTTGCCCGGCTTCGATCTTGGACACGTCGAGCACGTCGCAGATTAACTGCAGCAGCGTACCGGAAGAGCCTTCTATGGCTTGCAGGTAATCCTTCTGCTGGTTGTCCAGCTGGGTCCGCGACAGCAGCTCCAGGGTGCCGAGCACGCCATACAGTGGCGTGCGGATCTCGTGGCTCATGGTGGCCAGGAACAGGGTCTTGGCTTCATTGGCGGTATCGGCCAGGCGCTTGGCTTCTTCCAGCGCCGCCTCGATCTGCTTGCGAGCGCTGATATCGCTGAAGGCGCAGAACAGCACGTCCTCACCGTTGTAGCGAGTGGGGGCGGAGCTGAGGTATAGATGGCGCCCGTCGGCGGTTTCAAAGTAGTCCGAGCTGTTGGGGCGGGCCGGGTCGAAGGCCTGCTCGATCCACCCGGAACACAGCTGGTCGCGTTCGCTGCCGTTGCCCAGCCATTGCTGGGACAGGGTGTTTTCCAGCACCACCCGGCCATCGCTGCGGCGCAATACACAGAGTGCCACCGGGGCGATCTGGATCACGTCGCGGCTGAAGGCCTCGCTTTCGACCAGGGCCTGGATCCGGTGCAGGGCGGGGGCGATCAGGCGCACTTCGACCCAGTGGGTCAGCAGGCCGATCAGAGCCATGCCGGTCAGGCTGATGAGCAGCGCCGCCAGCAACTGCGGCCAGAGGCTCTTGAGCAGGTTCTGCAGGTCGAAGGAGTACACCAGCTGCCAGTCGGTAGCCCCCAGCTGCTTGCGGATCACCAGATGGTCGGGCCACCAGCGGCCGCCGAGAAAGCCGAAGAAACTGCCGCCCTGGACGTGGCGTACGTCGGCGCTCAGTCGGGCACTGGGCGCACTGCTGAAAATCAGCCCGCCCTGGGAATTGAACATCATGAAATCCCCGGCGCTCTGGTCGCTGAGGGCGGCGGAGACGCTCTTGCCGTCCATCTCCAGTCCAAGCCAGCCTGAGTGAGCGAAGCGTTCGTCAAGGCGAGTGAAGATGTATAGATGGGCGCCCGCCGCGGAGTTGTCCATCAGCCAAAGTTCTTCGCCGACAGGGATCTGCTCGGGCTGCAGAGCGATCAGCTTGTCCAGCAACCCGCCGGGCAGATCGCTGGTCTGTGGCCGGGTGCTGAACAGGCGTTGCACCTGCAGATCGCGGGTGCCGGGAATGTAGAGCAGGTTCAGTTGCTTGTTTTGCAGGTAGTTGCGCATGCGCAGGGTCAGCCAGATCCCCCACTGGTTGCCCTGCGGTCCACCCAGTTGCAGGTACGTCTCTTCTTGGGAGGCACCGCTGGCGCCTGGGGGGCTGATATGTTCCCCAGGGTCGTAGACCGCCGCCAGGCTCAGGCTTTCCAACAGGGCCGAGCGGCTGGTGAAGAATGCCTGGGCCTCGGCAATGGCGCTGCTCATGTAGCTTTGCCGTTGTGAGAGTTCGTTGTGCAGGCTGGAGCGAAGAAAGTTGTAGACCGCGCCGAACAGGCCGACCAGAAAAATCAGCGCCACGACACGAAGCAGCCGGCGGGCTGCTTCAGGACTGGAAAATAGGGGATTGATCTGATGCAGGTAGCTTTTTAATCTCATGCGCCAACTGTAATTGGGGGCATGCCAAGCAGGGATCAGACAATTCTTAAATCGCCGGGTACAAAGTAGGTTTGTGGCACTTACAGTGTTCAGGCACTTCCTTATCCGTCGAGCCTCGCAACTTTCCTCGCCTGTTCATTTTTTCAATGACTATCGTGCAGCCTTCGCGGTTTGAAAAATGCTCGTTGCGTCGGTGTTGTGCCTAGACCATTTCCAGGCGCTGCTTGCGCCGTGGCGGAGCAAACACCTGATCCAGGGCCTGCAGGTCCTCGTCGGGCAATTGCAATTGGCCGGCCTGGGCATTCTGACGGATGTGTGCCGGGCGCACCGCCTTGGGAATCACCAGCACGCCGTCCTGGCGCAGCAGCCAGGCCAGTGCCACCTGGGCCGCGGTGACCCCATGGCGCTGGGCGACCTGCAGCAGCACCGGTTCGGCCAGCAAAGCGCCACCCTGGCCGATCGGGCAATAGGCCATGAGCGGCATCCGCCGTTGCTGGCAGGCGGGCAGCAGGTCGAACTCGATACCCCGGGACTCCAGGTTGTACAGCACCTGGTTGGTAGCGCAGGCCGGGGAGTCGAGTTCGTCCAGGTCGGCCACATCGAAGTTGGAGACTCCCCAGCGGCGGATCTTGCCGGCTTCGCGCAGGCGCTCCAGGGCGTCGACGGTTTCCGCCAAGGGATACTGGCCGCGCCAGTGCAGCAGGTACAGGTCGATGAAGTCGCTGCCCAGGCGTTTCAGGCTGCGCTCGCAGGCCAGGGGCAGGCCTTTGCGACTGGCGTTGTGGGGGTAGACCTTGCTCACCAGGAACACCTGGTCGCGGCGCCCGGCAATGGCCTGGCCGACCACTTCCTCGGCGCCGCCTTCGCCGTACATCTCCGCGGTGTCGATCAGGGTCAGGCCCAGGTCGATGCCGGTGCGCAGGGCCGCGACTTCCTGATTCCGCAGGTGGCGGTCCTCGCCCATCCGCCAAGTGCCCTGGCCAATCACCGAAACCTGCGTGTCTGCCAGCATCAACGTGCGCATGCTTACCTCCTGGTATCTATCGAGAGTGATCAGTGCAGGGCACAGGGAAGCAAAGCCGGCGGGCAGGGTCAAGGCTGCGCGAGGGCGGGAGGCTGGATCTTTTATATTCCCAAAAGAAATAACCATCTAATTATTTATTCCTTTTAAGGCTTTTGCCAAAGGCGCATGTTTAGCCCCAGCCGCTCAACTCCTGAGCCCGGTGCCAGCAAAGGACTTTTCAGCATGACCATTCAAGCGATCAACGTACGCAACCAGTTCAAGGGCGTGATCAAGGAGATCCACGAAGGCCAGGTGGTTTCGGAAATCGACGTGCAGACCGCCTCGGGCATTGTCACTTCGGTGATCACCACCCGCTCGGTGCGCGACCTGGAACTCAAGGTCGGCAGCGAAGTGATCGCTTTCGTCAAGTCCACCGAAGTCTCCATCGCCAAGCTCTGAGCCGCACCTGCGGACATCGTCCATTCACAGGGGAGTGAAGCATGCCGCACTCGCTGGATATCACCGCGCTGCCGGTCCTGGACCTGAGCCAATTGCAGGGCCACCCGGAGCAGCGTCGGATCTTTCTCGACGGCTTGCGCCAGGCGGCGCGGGACGTGGGTTTCTTCTACCTGACCGGGCACGGAGTCGACAGTGGCCTGCTGCGCCGGGTGCAGGACCAGGCGCGGGCGTTCTTTGCCTTGCCCGAGGCCGACAAGGCGGCCGTGGGCATGATCCATTCGCCGCACTTTCGCGGCTATAACCAGGCGGCTTCGGAGATCACCCGGGGCCAGCCGGACCTGCGGGAACAGTTCGACCTGGGGGCCGAGCGCCAGGCCTTGCCCCTGGATCCCCACAGCCCGCCCTGGACCCGATTGCAGGGCCCCAACCAATGGCCGGCGCAACTGCCGGCGTTCAAGCCCGTGCTGCTGGAGTGGCAGCAGGCAATGACCGGCATGTCCCTGCGCCTGTTGCGCGGCTTTGCCCAGGCATTGTCACTGCCGGAACAGGCCTTCGATGGGCTGTACGGCGAACGGCCCAACGAGCACATCAAGCTGATCCGCTACCCTGGCCGCGCGCCGGGGCAGAGCAACCAGGGCGTGGGAGCCCACAAGGATTCCGGGTTCCTCAGCTTTCTGCTGCAGGACCAGCAGGCCGGCCTGCAGGTGGAAGTAGAGGAGGGCCGCTGGATCGACGCGCCGCCCCGGGACAACACCCTGGTGGTGAACATCGGTGAGCTGCTGGAACTGGCCACCCACGGCTATCTGCGCGCCACCGTGCACCGGGTGCAGTCGCCGCCCGCGGATCGCCAGCGGCTGTCCATCGCGTTTTTCCTCGGTGCCCAACTCGATGCCCGGGTGCCGCTGTATCCCTTGCCCGAAGCCTTGTTGCGTGAAGCCCGGGGCCCGGCCAGCGACCCCGACAACCCGCTGTTTCGCGAAGTGGGCTGGAACTACCTCAAGGGCCGCCTGCGTTCGCATCCGGACGTGGCCCGGCGTTTCTACCCCGATGCCCTGGTGCCCCAGGCACTGAGTGCCTGACCTTCATCCGCTGCTCAAGGACACTGCCATGCTGAAGAACACCGTCTTGACCCTGGCGTTGCTGGCCAGCCTGGGGGCGGCCCTGCCGACCACTGCGGCGCAGCCGTTGCGGGTAGCCGCCGACCCGGTGCCCCATGCCGAGATCCTCGCCTACGTACAAAAACTCGACCCGCAATTGCAGCTCAAGATCATCGAGATTCCCAATGGCGTGAACTCCAACGAACTGCTGGCCCACGGCGATGTGGACGCCAACTACTTCCAGCACCTGCCGTACCTCAAGTCTCAGGAACAGGCCCTGGGCCAGCCCTTCGCCGTGGCTGCCAGCGTGCACATCGAGCCCCTGGGGATCTATTCCAAGCGTCACCAGCGCTTCGAGCAGTTGCCCCAGGGCGCCAGCGTCGCGGTGCCCAACAATGTCACCAACCTCAGCCGCGCGCTGTACCTGTTGCAGAGCTACCAGTTGATCCGCCTCAAGCCCGGTTTCACCGACCCGGCCCGGGATCAGGCGACCCCCAGGGACATCGCCGACAACCCGAAACGGCTGAAGATCCTGGAGATCGAATCGCCGCAGATCCCCCGGGCCCTGGACGACGTGGACCTGGCGGTGATCAATGGCAACTACGCCCTGGAGGCCGGGCTGGTGCCGGCCAAGGATGCCCTGGGCCTGGAAAAGGCCGAGCACAATCCCTACGCCAACATCCTGGTGACCACCCCCAAGCTGCAGGATGACCCGCGCATCCGTCAGTTGGCCAAGGACCTCAACTCGCCGGAAGTAGCGGCGTTCATTACCCGCACCTACTCGGGCTCGGTGATTCCCGTCACGGACCGCCAGCCATGATCGAGGTCCAGCAGCTTTGCAAGGTCTACGGCGAAGGCCAGCCCGCGGCACTGGATCGGGTTTCGCTGACGGTTCCCGACAGGGCGGTGTACGGCATTCTCGGGCGCAGCGGCGCCGGCAAGTCGACCCTGTTGCGCTGCCTGAACCTGCTGGAGCGGCCCAGCAGCGGGCGCATCCTGATGGACGGCCAGGACCTTGGCGCCTTGTCCGCGAGCGAGCTGCGCCGGCAGCGCCAGGGCATCGGCATGATCTTCCAGGGCTTCAACCTGCTGCATTCGCGCACGGTTCAGGACAACGTCGCGGTGCCTCTGGAAATTGCCGGCCTGGGCAAAAGCCAGCGCCGCGCGCGGGTTCTGGAACTGCTGGAACTGGTGGGTCTTGGCGACAAGGCCCAGGCCTATCCTTCGCAACTGTCCGGTGGCCAGAAGCAGCGGGTGGGCATCGCCCGGGCCCTGGCCGCCGGGCCGCGTTACCTGCTGTCGGATGAGGCCACCAGCGCCCTGGACCCGGAAACCACGGCGTCGATCCTGCAATTGCTGGCGCAGATCAACCGCGAGCTGGGGCTGACCATTGTGCTGATCACCCACGAGCTGGAAGTGGTCAAGGCCATTTGCAGCCACGCCGCGTCCCTGGCGGGCGGCCGGCTGATGGAGAGCGGGGCGGTGGCCGAACTGCTGGGCAACCCGCAGTCGGCCCTGGGCCGGGCGCTGTTGCCGGGCTACAACCTGCCGTTCAACGGCAGCCAGCCCCAGGCCGAACTGACCTTTTTCGACAACCAGCGCGCGGCGCCGCTGCTGGAGCAACTGAGCCGCCAGCAGGCGCTGGAGCTCAAGGTCCTGGCCGGTGGTGTCGAAGCGGTAGGCGGCCGGCGGGTAGGGCGCCTGCGCATCGCCGCCGCCCCCGCCGACGCCGGCAAATTCCAACAACTGCTGACGGCCCTGGCCCAGCGAGGAATTCGGAGTGAACGCCTGTGAACCGCAGCCTCGATTGGCAGGAACTGGCGCAGCTGCTGCTGACTGCCACGGGTGAAACCCTGTACATGGTGCTGCTGGCCTCGCTGTTCACCCTGTTGATCGGCCTGCCCCTGGGGGTGCTGCTGTTCATCAGCCGCAAGGGCGGCCTGTACCCCATGCCAAGGCTCAACCGGCTGTTGGGCGGGCTGGTCAATCTGGGGCGCTCGCTGCCCTTCGTGGTGCTGCTGATTGCGCTGATCCCCCTGACCCGGCTGGTGGTGGGCACCACCCTGGGCAGCACTGCGGCGGTGGTGCCCATCACCATCGGCGCCTTTCCGTTTTTTGCGCGAATCGTCGAGAACGCCCTGGATGAAGTGGACCGCGGTCGGGTCGAGGCGATCCTGGCCATGGGCGGGCACATCGGCCATGTGATCTTCAAGGCGCTGCTGCCGGAAGCCTTGCCGGCCCTGCTGGCAGGGCTGACCCTGACCCTGGTGATGCTGATCGGTTTTTCCTCCATGGCCGGCGTCATCGGCGGTGGCGGCCTGGGGGACCTGGCGATCCGCTACGGCTATCAGCGGTTCAACAACCAGATCATGGTGGCCACGGTGCTGGTCCTGGTGCTGCTGGTACAGGGGGTACAGAGCTGCGGCGACCGCCTGGTGCGGGCCCTGGCCCATCGCCGCTGAGTACATTCGGGGCGCGTTTCAGCGCCCTTCGTGCTGCTTGCGATAGGCCCCGGGCTGCAGGCCCACGGCCTTGGTGAAGGCCCGGGTGAAGGCGGCGATCGACTGATAGCCCACGGCGGCGCCCACTTGCTCCACTGTCTGGTTGGCCTTGAGCAACTGGCAGGCGTGGCGCATGCGCAGGGCCAGCAGTACCTGCCCTGGGGATTGCCCGGCCAGTTCATTGAACCGCTTGAAGAACGCCGAGCGCGAAAGCCCGGTCAGGGCCGCCATGCTTTCCAGGGGCCAGGCTTCTCCGGGGCGCTGGATCAACTGCTCCAGCAGCGGTGCAAACCCCGGGTGGCGGGCCAGGGCCACCAGGCCGCCGAGGTCCTGGTTGGCGTTGACCTGTTGGCGCAGCACATACAAAAACAGCAGATGGCTCAGGCGTTCCAGCAGCGCCGAGGAGGGCGCCGGGGTGCGCTGGCATTCTTCGAGAATCAGCTGGAACAGCGCCCGGGCGGCACTCAGGGACGGGTCGCCGGCCCTCAGGATGAGCCAGCCCGGCAGGCTGTCGATGATCAGCGAGGACAGCCCGGGCTTGAAATGGAAAAAGCCGCAGACCAGCCCCACACCGTCCTGGGTTCCCGGCTCCAGGGGCGCCATGGGCGTGCGCGGCAGTTGCTGCGCCGCTTCAGCCTGCTGGGCACTGGACAGCCGGTAGCCCAGGTCCTGCAGCAGGAATACCGCGTCCCCGGCATCCAGGCGCAGGGCCTGGGGCGCGCCGTCGATATGCAGCCAGCAATGGCCCTGGACGATCAGGTGGAAGCTGGCCCGGGCCAGGCCCTGGGTGCTGGCGTGCCAGCCTCCGCAGTAGCGTCCGACGTGAAACAGGCTGGCATCGAGTTCCAGGCCTTCTAATAACCAATCAACCAGTGGGCTTGACGAAATCATCTAAGGGAAACACTCAGAAGCAAGTAATCGCTACTTTAGAATATGGATCGGAATTCTTATAACCAACAGACTTGACGCACACCTACACAGCAGGAGTCCACTCCATGTCCCGCGTCACTCTACACACCTTGCACACGGCTCCAGAAGCCGCTCGGCCCTTTCTTGAGAACGCGCTGAAGAACTCGGGCTTTATCCCCAATCTGCTGGGCATCCTGGCCAATGCCCCGGCGGCCCTGGAAACCTACGTCACGGTGTCCGCCCTCAACGGCAAGGCCGAGTTGAGCCTGGCGGAGCGTGAAGTGGTGCAATTGGTGGCCGCCACCACCCATGGCTGCGATTTCTGTGTCGCAGGTCATACCTCGGTGGCCCTGAACAAGGCCAAACTTGCGGACCCGGTGGTCAGCGCCCTGCGCGAGCAGAGCACCTTGCCCGAAGCCCGGCTGGAAGCCCTGGCGGCATTTGCCCGGGAAGTGATCGCCACCCGGGGCAAGGTCAGCGACGCCGGCTATGCCCAGTTCAAGGCGGCAGGATACAGCGAAGGCAATGCCCTGGAAGTGATCCTGGGCATCAGCCTGGCCACCCTGTGCAACTTCGCCAACGTGTTCGCCGGCACTGAACTGAACCCCGAGCTGGCCAAGTATCGCTGGTCAGTGCAAGGTCAATGAGCCAGGGCGCCGGCGGTTGCGCGGCGCCCCCTTTCAAGGAGAAAACCACATGCTCGATGCGCAATTGAGTGAATGGCTGGATGCCCAGGCCCAGGCACTCGACCAGGGCCAGTGCGACCCGCAGCAGGTCCTCGCCCGGCTGGCGGGCGCCGAGGTACTGCGGGTCGGTATCGACCCGGCTCAGGGCGGCAGCGGCGGCGACCTGACCGATGCTCTGGAAGTCATGGCCAGCGTGGCCAGCCATTCCCTGGCGGCGGCCTTTGTCTGCTGGGGCCAGCGAGCCTTTATCGAATACCTGCTGCACAGCCCCAATGCCGGTTTGCGCCAGCGCCTGCTGCCCTCGTTGCTCAGCGGCGAGCTGGCCGGTGCCACCGGGCTGTCCAATGCCATGAAGTTTCTCTCGGGGATCGAGGCCTTGCAGGTCCGGGCCCGGGAACAGGAGCAGGGCTGGAGCCTCAACGGTCGTTTGCACTGGGTCACCAACCTGCGCAAGAGCGGGTTCGTGGTGGCGGCGGCCATCGAGCGCGAGGAGGGCGGCGCGCCGTTCATCCTGGCGATCCCGGATGCCTTGCCCGGGTTGCAGCGCTCCGATGACCTGCAACTGATGGCCCTGCAATCGAGCAACACCGCTGCCCTGGAACTGAACCAGGTGGCGGTGGCCCGTGACTGGCTGCTGCACGAGGATGCCCGAGTGTTCCTGCCGGCGGTGCGCCCGGCCTTTCTCGGCCTGCAATGCGCCCTGGCCATCGGCCTGGCGCGCCGGGCCCTGAGCGAGGTGGAAAAGCACGTCGAGGGCGCCCGTTCGATCCTCCACGAACCCTTGCTGGAACAACGCCAGCACCTGGAACAGACCGTCGGCGAACTCAAGAGCGGCCTGCTCGACGGGCGCTTCCTGAGCCAGCCCGGGGCGCTGTTCCGGGTGCGCATCGCTCTGGCGGAAGCCACCGCCAACGCCGTGCAACTGGAGCTGCAGGCCAGCGGCGGCAAGGCCTACCTCAGCGAGTTCGGCAGCGGCTTTGCCCGGCGCTGGCGGGAGTCGGCCTTCGTGCCCATCGTCACTCCGAGCCTGGTGCAACTGCGCGCCGAACTGCAACGCCAGGCGCGGAATGCGGCAGCATGAGCGGCCTGTTGAACGCACAGGCGATCAGCCTCGGCTACCCCGCGGCGCAAGGCTGGCACACGGTGCTGGAGGATTTCGACCTGCACCTGCAGGCCGGCGAGGTGGTGTCCATTCTCGGCCCCAGCGGGGTCGGCAAATCCAGCCTGCTGCGGGTCCTGGCCGGCCTGCAGAAGCCCCACGCCGGGCAGGTCAGCCTGTTGGGCGAGCCCCTCGACGGCCCTCATCCGCGGGTCGCGGTGGCATTCCAGGACCCCAGCCTGCTGCCCTGGCTGAACCTGGAGCACAACGTCGCCTTCGGCCTGGATTTTGCCCGCCAGCCGCACCTGAGCCCGCGCCAGCGCAAGGAGCGCATCGACCAGGCGATTGCCGCAGTGGGCCTGGAACACGCCCGCCAGCGCTATCCGGCCCAACTGTCCGGCGGCATGGCCCAGCGCACCGCACTGGCCCGCTGCCTGGCGCGCCAGCCCCAGGTGCTGCTGCTGGATGAACCCTTCGGCGCGTTGGACGAGGTGACCCGCGCCGACATGCAGCAACTGCTGCTCAAGGTGATCGGCCAGCACCGCACCGCGGCGCTGCTGATCACCCACGACATCGACGAAGCCCTGCTGCTGTCCGATCGGGTACTGCTACTGGGTAACAGCCCGGCGCGCACCCTCGGCCAGTGGCACATCGAGCTGCCGGCGCCGCGCGCCGAGCGGATCGAGGAACTGGGCGCGCTGCGCATCGAGATTCTCAAGACCCTTCGGCGGGCGAGCCGCAACCCCCACACTTCCCCTTTGCCTGCACCGTCGGAGATTGACCATGTGCCTGGACGACTTCACTCATACCCGTCGTGACTTTCTCAAGCTCAGCGCGCTGCTGACTGCCGGCGGCGCCTTGCCGCTGCTCAACAGCCTGCAGGCCCGCGCCGCCCAGGAACCGGACGCGCCGGTGCGCATCGGCTACCTGCCGATCACCGACGCCACGCCCTTGCTGGTGGCCCACAACAACGGCCTGTTCGAGGCCGAGGGCATCAAGGCCGAGCGCCCGGTGCTGCTGCGCAGTTGGGCCCAGGTGATCGAGGCGTTCATTTCCGGGCAGGTCAACGTGATTCACCTGCTGTCGCCGATGACCGTCTGGGCCCGCTACGGCAGCCGGGTGCCGGCCAAGGTGGTGGCCTGGAACCACGTCGGCGGTTCCGGCCTGACCGTGGCCCCGGGCATTACCGAGGTCAAGCAACTGGCGGGGCAGTCGGTGGCGATCCCGTTCTGGTATTCGATCCATAACGTGGTGGTGCAGCAACTGTTTCGCGACAACGGCCTGGTGCCGGTGAGCAAGGCCGCCGGCAGTGCCCTGGGGGCCAACGAGGTCAACCTGGTGGTGCTGCCGCCTTCGGACATGCCGCCAGCCCTGGCCAGCAAGCGGATTGCCGGCTACATCGTCGCCGAGCCGTTCAATGCCCTGGCCGAGGAACTCAAGGTGGGCCGGGTGCAGCGCTTTACCGGGGATGTGTGGCGCAACCACGCCTGCTGCGTGGTGTTCATGCACGAGCATGACCTGGACAACCGTCCCGAATGGTCGCAGAAGGTGGTCAACGCCATCGTCAAGGCCCAGCTGTGGACCCGCGACCACCGCGCCGAGGCCGCGCAACTGCTGTCCAAGGATGGCGCCAACCGCTACACGCCCCATGCGCCCCAGGTGCTCAACCGGGTGCTGGCGCCGGCGGCGGCCGACCGCGAGGCCTACCTGGCCAGCGGTGCGATCCAGCACAGCCACTGGGACGAGCAGCGCATCGACTTCCAGCCGTATCCGTTCCCCAGCTACACCGAAGAGTTGGTCAAGCGTCTCAAGGACACCCTGATCGAGGGCGACAAGGGCTTTCTGGCCGGCCTTGACCCGGCACACACCGCCAAGGACCTGGTGGACGATCGCTTCGTGCGCAACGCCATCGCCTCGGTGGGCGGGCTGAAGGCCTTCGGCCTGGCGGACAGCTTCGAGCGCAGCGAGGAGTTCGGTCTTTGATGGGCAAGCAACCTTCTTCCCTGAGCCATTGGCTCCTGGGGCTTGCCGGGCTGTCGAGCCTGCTGCTGGGCTGGTGGCTGGGGGTGCACCTGCTGGGCGATGGCAACGGCCTGGCTGCGCGTTTCTCCCCCGAGGCGACCTTCGCCAGCCTGCTGGAACTGCTGGGGCGTGGCGAGCTGTACGAGCATGTGCTGGTGAGCCTCAAGCGGATCCTGGTGGGTTTGCTCCTGGCCTTGCTGATCGGCGTGCCCCTGGGCCTGCTGGTGGGCAGCTACCGGCACCTGGAGGCAGCCACCACCCCGGCGTTCCAGTTTCTGCGGATGATCTCGCCGCTGTCCTGGATGCCGGTGGTGGTGATGCTGATGGGGGTAGGGGACCAGCCGATCTACTTCCTCCTGGCGTTCGCCGCGCTGTGGCCGATCCTGCTCAACACCGCGGCCGGCGTGCGCCAGCTGGACCCGCGCTGGCTGCAACTGAGCCGCAGCCTCAGCGCCACCCGCTGGGAGACCCTACGCAAGGTGATCCTGCCCGGGGTGCTGGGGCATGTGCTGACCGGGGTACGGCTGTCCATCGGCATCTTGTGGATCGTCCTGGTGCCCTGCGAAATGCTTGGGGTCAGCGCCGGCCTGGGCTACTTCATCCTCGACACCCGGGACCGCCTGGCCTATTCGGAACTGATGGCCATGGTGCTGCTGATCGGCGTGTTGGGTTTTGCCCTCGACGCCCTGGCCCGTGGCCTGCATCGCCGCTGGTCCCACGCCTGAGGCCCGTCGGTGGAACCCCCGTAGGAGCCGGCTTGCCGGCGAATAGGCCCTCAAGCCTTGCACCGCCCCTGCGGGCGCCTTCGCTGGCAAGCCAGCTCCTACGGCCCGGCGTAATCGCCGCGCTACCTGCGTAGGAGCCGGCGCAGCGCCGGGGTGCCGGGACGATCAATGCCCCACCAGTTCCTCCAGCAACTGCTCTTTGTAGCCTTGCAACACGGGTGAAGAGCGGTCCCGGGGATGGGGCAGGTCGACGCGGATCTCATGCTTGATCCGCCCCGGATGCGCGTCCATGACGATTACCCGGTCCCCCAGGTACAGGGCTTCTTCAATGTCATGGGTGACCATGATCACCGTGCAGCGCTGCTGTACCCAGATACGTTGCAGTTCGTGCTGCAGGCGCACCCGGGTCAGGGCATCCAGCGCCCCCAGGGGTTCGTCCAGCAACAGCACCTTGGGCTGGTTGATCAGCGCCCGGGCAATGGCGCCGCGCTGGGCCATGCCGCCGGAGAGCTGATGGGGGTAGGCCTGCTCGAAGCCTTGCAGGTTGACCAGGGCGATGTGCTCGGCCACCCGGCGCTGTTTCTCGGCTTCGGACAAGGGGTGGTTCTTCAGTGCCAGGGCGATGTTCTGGGCCAGGGTCATCCAGGGAAACAGCCGATGGTCCTGGAACACGATGCCCCGTTCCAGGCTGGTGCCGGTCACTGGCTTGCCGTCCAGCAGCATCTGCCCCTGATAGTCACCCTCCAGGCCGACGATCAGCCGCAGCAGGGTGGATTTGCCGCAGCCGCTGGCACCGACAATGCTGACGAACTCTCCGGGCTGGACGTCCAGGTCGATGCCTTGCAGCACCGGCAGGGCCTGGCCCTGGATCCGGTAGCTCTTGTTCAGGCCGCGGATCTGTAACGCCCCGGTCCGGGCGTGGAGATGAGTGGGGAGCGGGGCGTGTTGGGCGATCGCATTCATGGGGAGGCCTTAACGGGTAGGGCGCCAGCGCAGCAGGCGGCGGCTCAGAAGGGTCAGCAGCAATGTCATCAGGTAGCCGCACAGGCCGATGCACAGCACGCAGAGCACTATCACTTCCATGCGTGAGCCGGCTTCGGCGTTCATCATCAGGTTGCCCAGGCCGGCCCCGGAGGACAGGAACAGCTCGCTGCCCACCGCTGTCACCCAGGCAAAGGCCAGGGCCTGCAACAGGCCGGTGGCAATGCTCGGCAGGGCCGCCGGCAGCAGGATGTGCCGCAGCCGCTGCGCCGGGTTTAGCACCAGCACCTGGCCGACCTCGCGGTAGCGCCGTTCCACCTGGCAAAAGCCCTGGTAGGTGTTGAGCACCATGGGGTAGAAGGCCGCGAGGCTGACGATCAGCATCTTGGAAAACTCACCGTTGCCGAACCACATGGCAATCAGCGGAATCCAGCCGAGCATCGGCACCTGGCGGATCGAATGGAACAGCGGGCCGATCAGGCGGTTGGCCAGGGTCGAGAGGGCCATCAGGGCTCCCAGCATGACCCCGGCCAGGGTGCCCAGCAGCAGGCCGCCGCTGGCTCGGCCCAGGCTGGCCAGCAGGTTGACCGGCAACTCGCCGTTGCCCAGCAGCTCCAGCAAGGCGCTGGCGATGGTGGAGAGCGGCACGAAGGCGTAGGCCCCGGCGGCGTCCTGGCGGGACAGGTATTCCCAGCCGCCGATCAGCAGCAGGGGCAGCAGCAGGCCGCGAAACTTGGCCAGTAGAGTCGTCATGCAAGGGCTCCTAGCGGGTTTGCCAGCGCAGCACGCGCTGTTCCAGGCGGCGGAAGGAGAAGTCCAGGGCAAAGCCGATCACGCCGGTGACCACTATCCCCACCATCACCACATCGATGCGCAGCATCTGCCGGGCCATCTCGATCATCTGCCCCAGGCCGCTGTCGGCGGCCAGCAGCTCGGTGGCCACCAGCACCACCCAGCAGCGGGTCAGGCCGATGCGCAGGCCGGTGATGATCGGTGGTGCCGCGGCGGGCAGGGCGATCTGGCGCACCAGGGTCGGCCAGCGCAGGCGGTAGACGTCGGCCACCTCGAAGTAACTGCGGGGAATGGCCTTGACCCCCTCGCTGGCGGCCAGGGCCACGGGGAAGAACGCAGTCTTGGCGACGATGACGATCTTGAAGGTTTCATCGATGCCCAACAGCAGCACGAACATCGGGATCAGGGCGATGCTGGGGATCTGCCGCAGGGTATGGAACAGCGGCGCGCAGTACGCCTCGACGGTCTTGGACAGGGCCATCAGCACCCCGAACACCAGGCCGCCAAGGGCCCCCAGGGCAAAGCCCAGGCCCAGGCGCGACAGGCTGTTGTGCAAATGCTCCAGCAACTCGCCGCTGGCCAGCAGGGTTTCGAAGGTGTGCAGCACCTGGGCCGGCGGTACCAGCAGGTTGCGCGGGAAGATCCCGGCCTGGGCCACCAGGGTCCAGAGCAGCAACAGGGCCAGGGGCGAGACCAGCCAGGTCAGGGTGGTGAGCGTGCAGCGCAAGGAATGAGCCATGGCGGTTCTTATATTGGCGAAGTACCCGATGCCTATCGCAAGACCTGTGCCATCGCGCGCTCGTAGGAGCTGGCTTGCCAGCGAAGGCGTCCGCAAGGGCGATGCAAGGCTTGCGGCCTGTTCGCCGGCAAGCCGGCTCCTACGGGGCGGGCGGGCCTGCGGGATGTATCTGGCGGCTGTAGGAGCTGGCTTGCCAGCGAAAGCGTCGGCCGGGGCGGTGCAAGGCTTACGGGCCTGTTCGCCGGCAGCCCGGCTCCTAAGGGGCGGGCGGGCCTGCGGGATGCATCTGGCGGCTGTAGGAGCTGGCTTGCCAGCGAAGGCGTCGGTCGGGGCGATGCAGGGCTTGCGGGCCTGTTCGCCGGCAAGCCGGCTCCTACGGGAGGAGCGGCGTGTGGGTGGGTTGTGGGCGCTGGCGT
This sequence comes from Pseudomonas protegens CHA0, assembly GCF_000397205.1. Classification (NCBI taxonomy): domain Bacteria; kingdom Pseudomonadati; phylum Pseudomonadota; class Gammaproteobacteria; order Pseudomonadales; family Pseudomonadaceae; genus Pseudomonas; species Pseudomonas protegens. The sequence goes on along the minus strand of NC_021237.1, from coordinate 3,578,154 downwards.
GCCAGCGAAACTGATGCCTGGGCAGCAGCCACTGCTGCCAGGGCAACACCCCGGCAGCAATCCGGCCTCAGAAGTCGTAACTGACGCTGGTGTAGTAGAACGCGCCCTGGGCGCCCTCGGGGCTGGTGATGGAGTATTTCGGCACGCCATACAACTGCGCCCCGGATGCCTTGTCCGGGTGGGTATCGAACAGGTTGATAGCCCCCACCGACAGCTTCAGCGCCTTGTCGAAGTGGTAGCTGATGTCCAGGTCAGTGACCCATTGCGCGCTGAAGGTCTGGTCCAGGGTCGGGTTGCTGGCGTTGAGGCTCTTCCATTGCCCGTACCGGCGCTGGGCCAGGGTCAGGCCCCAGCTGTCGTACAGCCAGTTGGCGCTCAGGGTCAGCTTGTTCTTCGGGGTGCCGTCCTCGATCAGGCCCTGGGTGGTGCGGCCGACGATCTGCGAGCCGGCGATGTTGCCCACGTCCCGCAGGGCGGTGATCCGGGTGTTGTTCTGGCTGTAGCCGCTGGACAGGTTCAGGCGCCCCCATTGCTGCAGGTCCAGCTGGTAGTTGCCGGTCAGCTCGACGCCATCGGTGCGGGTGTCGGCGACGTTGGTGTAGAACGCCGCGCTCTGGATGTTGGCGTAAGGGGTGCCGGCAAAGATCGGCGTGACCACCGAGGCCGGCAACTGGTCGGACAGGGTGATGCGGTTGTCGATGTTGATCCGGTACGCATCCAGGGTCACCGAGGCGTTGGCCAGCGGCCGCCAGACCAGGCCCAGGGAGTAGTTGGTGGACTCCTCGGGCTTCAGCGCCTTGCCCCCCAGCAGCTTGGCTTCCGGGCTGTCGGCGCGCAGGGTGCGTTGCTGCACCTCGACGTAGTTGCCGCTGCCCGGCGGTTGCTCCACCACCTGCACGCTGAACGAGGACAGCCCGCTCTGCACCAGGGACGGCGCCCGGTAGCCGGTGCTGGCGGTGGCCCGGGCGGCGAGCTGCGGGGTGAAGTCGTAACGCAGCGACAGCTTGCCGTTGGTGGTGTCGCCAAAATCCGAGTAGTGCTCGGTGCGCACCGCCACCCCGGCCTGGAATTTCTCGGTGACCTGGCCTTCGACGTCGATGTAGGCGCCCCAGACCTTGCGCTCCAGAGTGGCGGCGTCGACCTGGGTGATTCCTGAGTAGTAGCCGGGAATGCGCCGCCCGGTGACCGGGTCCACGGTATTGAACAGCGGCCCGTTCTGCCAGCCCGCCGCTTCGCCGGCGCTCAGTTCGTAGTTCTCCTGGCGCCAGGCCAGGCCCGCCGACAGGGTCAGGGGCTTGAACAGAAGGTCGGTGGGGAAGTCCCGAACCCAGTCCAGGGTCAGGTTGGTCTGGTCGGCCTCGCGCTTGCCGGTGTAGATCTTCGCCGGGCTGGCCTCGCCCCAGCTGGGGTTGATGGCGTTGCGGTCGGCGGATTTCAGGCTGTTGTCGCCATGGTTCAGCGCCAGGTCGAACTTGCCCAGGCGCTCGTCCTCGTAGCGCAGGCCACCGGTCAGGGCATAGTCCTCCAGCGAGTAGCGGGTGATCGGCAGGCGGCCGTCGGGGTAGCGTTGCAGGGCGTCGCTGCCGTAGTTGTTGCGCAAGGTGGTGGGCGGGTCGAAGAAGCCTTCGGCGTCGGTGTTCTTGTGGGAGTAGGTGGCAAAACCGTAGGCGGTCAGCCCCTCGCCCAGGCCGAACTCGCTGTTGGCGGCAAAGTTGTACTGGTCCGAGACGTTGCCCGAGCCCCAGCGCCAGGTGCGGTAGCGGTTGTTCTGCTCCCGCGGCGTCTGGGTGCTGGTGGAGCCGGGGTAGAAGATCCGGTTGTCGGGGTTGGTGTCACTGGCCGGGTCCTGGCTGCCGGCATCGAAACTCAAGGTGAGGAAGCCGTCGTTGGGCAGGCTCAAGCCCTTCCAGCCGCTGAGCTTGCGTTGCAGGCCATCGCCCTTGTCGTAGCCGCCGAAGCGATAGCCGACGTTGCCGCCGTCGTCCTTTTCCTTGAGCACGATATTGATCACCCCGGCGATGGCGTCGGAGCCGTACTGGGCGGCGGCGCCGTCGCGCAGGATCTCCACTCGCTCGATGGCGCTCAGGGGGATCAGGCTCAGGTCCACCGCGGCGGCGCCCCGGCCGTTGACCAGGCTCTGGCGGGTGACGTTGGCGCTGGTGTGGCGGCGCTTGCCATTGACCAGCACCAGCACCTGGTCCGACGCCAGGCCGCGCAGGGAAGCACCCTGGGCGATGGAGCCGGCGAAGGCGCCCTGGGGCGACTGCGGGTAGCTGAACGAAGGCGAGAGGGCGGTGAGGGCGCCGGACAGGTCGCTGGCCCCGGTCTGCTGCAACTGCTGGGCGGACAGCACGTCCACCGGTGCGGCGCTTTCCAGGGCCGTTACATCACTGCGCCGGGTGCCCAGCACCACCACCGTGTCCAGGTGATCGGCGCTGGCGCCGGGGGCATTGCTTGAGGTCTGGGCAGCGAACGCGGGCACGGCAAGGCTGCCGACGACCAGCGCCACGGCGCCGGCCAACGGATTGCGATGGAACATCTTTGGATTCCTTCTGAAATGAATGACCCCAACCGCCCCTGTAGGCGCTGGCTTGCCAGCGAAGGCGTCGTCATGGACGGTGCAAGGCTTGCGGGCCTCTTCGCCGGCAAGCCGGCTCCTACAGGGTGGGTGCGGTGGTGGGCGATACCGGCGGCCCGGAAATCAGGGTTCGGGTGGCCTGCCGCGGGCGTCAGAAGCGGCTGGTGACGCTCAGGCCCACGGTGCGCGGGTCGCCGTAGGTGATGACGTATTGCCCCAGGGTGCCGTTGGGCCGGCCATGGACCTGGTAGCGGCGGTCGGTGAGGTTGTTGACGAAGCCGGTGACGCTGAGCTTTTCATCCGGGCTGAACCAGGTCAGGCGGGTGTTGGCCAGGGTGTAGTGGGGCTGGCTCAGGGTCTTGTCGGCGCTGCTTTGGCGGTCGGCGAGGAAGTATTCCTTGTCGCGGAAACTCACGTCGCCGCCGGCCACCAGCTTGCCGCCGATCTCCAGGGGAATGGTGTAGTCGGCCCCCAGGGACACCACGTTGCGCGGCGAGCGCACGAAACTGTTGCCGCTGTAGTCGCCGGTGACCGCGCCGGTGTTGGGGTTGGTGTTCTTGAAGTCGGTGTACTCGGTATCCAGGAACGAGATCGCCGCCCGCAGGTGCAGATAGTCGGTGGGCTGGCCTTCGAGCTCCAGTTCCGCGCCCTTGACCTTGCCCTTGGCGCCATTGGTCAGGGCCGTGGTGAGCACGCCGTTGTTGACCGTCAGCAGGTTCACCTGGATGTCCGAGTAGTCGTAGTAGAAGACGTTGGCGTTGGCGGTCAGGCGATGGTTGAACCATTCCGACTTGAGGCCGATCTCGTAGGCGTCGAGTTTCTCCGGGTCCACCGTGGTCAATTGCGCCAGGCTGGTGGACAGCCCGGTATTGAAGCCCCCGGAACGGAAACCGTGGGCGTAGCGCAAGAACACCCGGACGTTGTCGTTGATCCGGTATTCCGGGGTCAGATCGTAGGTCCAGGCTTCCCAGGTCTTGCTCTCGTCGCGGCTGCCGTTGCTGCCGGCGGCGCCCAGGGGGATCAGCGGGCCGTTGGCCGTGGCCCGGGTGAGCTGGGTCAGGTCCAGGTCGATGTCTTTCTTTTCCTGGGTCCAGCGCAGGCCGCCGGTCACGGTGAAGTTGTCGGTGAAGTCGTAGGTCAGGTTGCCGAACAGCGCGTAGCTGTCGGTGGTGTGCTGGTAGTTGAGGTCGCGAAAGTCGGTGGCGCCGCCGGTCTGGTTGGAGCCGGTGCCGTTGGGCGTGGGGCCCGGGGTGATGAGGCGCTTGGCCGAGCTGTCCAGGTCCTCATGGAAGTAGTGCACCCCTGCCAGCCAGCGCAGGGTTTCCTGCTGCGGCGAGGCCAGGCGCAGTTCCTGGGAGTACTGGTTGTAGCGGTTGTCGCTGATGGCCGCGCCGTTGACCTCGTAGGGGGTGTAGTCGGCGTCGCTGGTGGACTGCCCGCGAATGTAGTCGTAGGCGCTGATGGAGGTCAGGGTGTAGTCCCCCAGGTGCCAGTTCAGGGTCAGGGACGTACCGTCGTGATCGAGCTTGGCATCCTCGTTGACGTTGAGGGCGATGTTGCGTCCGTCGGGCCGCTGGTAGCCGACGTTGTAGTAGCGGCCCACCGGCAGCGAGCCGTTGCTGCCGTCGCCCTTGTATTCCCGGGCGTGGATCTTCAGCAGGGCGTCCAGGTCCGGGTTGAGCCTGGCCAGGAACTGCAGGCGCACGGCCTTCTTGTCGACGTCGCCGTAGGTATGGTCGTCGGTGAGGTTCTTCTGGAAGCCGTCGCGTTCTTCCGAATACAGCGACAGCCGCGCCGCCAGCCTGTCATCCACCAGGGCACCGCCGATGGCGCCATTGAGGATGCGCTCGCTCTTGCTGCCGATGCCCAGGGTGCCGTAGCCGTCGGTGTCGAAGGTCGGCTTCTTGGAAATCACATTGACCGCACCGGCAGTGGTGTTCTTGCCGTACAGGGTGCCCTGGGGCCCGCGCAGGATCTCGATGCGCTCCAGGTCGAACAGCGGCCCGCCGCCGGCGATGGGCGCGTTGAGGTAGACATCATCGGCGTAGATGCCCACCGGGAACACCGTGGCCGCCCCGGTGTCGCCCGTGCCCAGGCCGCGGATGTACCAGCGTGGGCGGCCGTCGCCGTCGGGGTTCTTGGCCGAGGCGTTGGGGATGAAGGTGGTGATGTCGCCCATGTTGCGCACCCCGTCGGTCACCAGGCTGGTGCCCTGTACGGCGGACACCGCCACCGGAACCTCTTGCAGGGTTTCCTCCCGGTGCTGGGCGGTGACGGTGACGGTCTTCAGGGCGGGTTCGCTGCTGTTCCCGGTGGTGTCGGTGTCTGTGGTTTCGGCGGCCAGCAGGCCCTGGCTGAATGTGCCCCCGGTGAGCGCCAGTGCCAGCCATAGACTCTTGGTGATCGGATTAAGCTTATGCATGTTGAACTCCCCCATTTAAAGTTTCGCTAAGAGGGCTAGAGCAGAGAACGTGCCAAGAGGCTTAGTGGGTTTTATGGGTAAGCGTTAGTTTGATCAAGTCATTGAAAAACAAGGCTTAATTTAAATTCGTTTGAGTGTTTTAGAGAGGGGTTTGGCAGGCGTGAAAAGTTGCGGGCCAGAGGTTTAAAACATCCTGCGCAGGATTCAGCAGAAGTTGCTTGGCTGGTGCTGCTGGAGCAGCACCGATTGCCCGCTGGACTGTTGCTGCGCCAGCACCGGCCCCCCAGCCCGTAGGAGCCGGCTTGCCGGCGAAGAGGCCCGTGAGGCATGCATCGCCTGGGCTGGCGCCTTCGCTGGCAAGCCAGCTCCTACGGGTTCCACCGTCAGTTCGTGGGGTTATACCGCCACGCGGGAGGTGGAGCCGATGACCGTCTCCAGCACACTGAAGTCGATCCACTCGCGCACGTCGAAACGCCGGGGAATGAACTGCCAGCGATGCAGGAAATCGGTGAAGTCCTGCAAGGCCTCGATGGATCGCGCATCCAGGGTGGTGCGCAGGCGTCGGTGGGCATCCTCGCCATAGGCGGCCGCCACCCAGTACTCGCTGGTGTTCAGTTCCCGGGCCAGGAAGCGCCGGGTTTCCTCGGGGTTGGCCCAGGCCCATTGTTCGGTGCGCAATACGGTGTCGACGATCTTCACGCTGGCGTCGAAGTGCTCGCGCAGCAGGTGGGTGTCCACGGTCAGGGTACGCGGGGTGCCGTTGTTGGAGCGGATCAGCGGGTCGGGGTGGGAGCCGGTGTCCACCACCACCTGCAGGCCGAACTCGTTGGCCAGGTGCACGGCGTGGGCGCCCTTGAGGAAGATCGCATCGATGTCGCCCCGCAGCAGGCCGATCAGTTCGTTGTTGCGCCGGCTGAAGCGGGTCACCCCAAGGCTGACTTCGGAACCGTACAGGTGCTGCTTCTGCTCGTCGCTGTAGGTGCCGCCGTAGGGGTAGTCCACCAGTTCCACGTCGGCCACTTCCAGGCCTTCTAACCTGAGGGCGTTCTCCAGGCCGCGCAGGGCCTGGGCCCGGGTGAAGTCGATCTGCACGTTGGCCCACTTGGGCAGGCCGAAGCGCCGGTTCTTCAGGTCGCGGATGCTCTTCACGCCGCTTTCCGCGGTGGTCAGGATCAACTGCACCTCGTCGCTCCAGGACAAGCCCAGGACCCGGGTCTGCACGCCGCTGGAGTAGGCCCAGATGGCCGGGATGTTGCCGCCGTGGCGCACCGAGTTCTGCAGGTGGTGGTCGTAGTGGGCCTCGCGCACTTCGCGTTCGCTGGATTCGCGCAGGGACTGGATATTGGTGCCGAACGGCAGGAAGGCCTCTGCCAGGCGTCCGGACTGTACCGCGATGCCGAGCCCGGTGGGCACCGGGCTGTGGGTGTACCAGAGGGTATCGAGTGATTTGCTCATAAGGGTCTTCAGTTCGAATCCATGAAACCTGGCGCGGTCAGCCGGCCAGAGCGGTAGGGGTAGCCAGCAGCGCATCCAGCGGCCGGCGGTCGATCCATTGGCGCACATCCACCTGCTGCGGGATGAAGCGCCAGCGCCGCAGGAAGGCGCTGAAATCCTGCAAGGCGTCGATGGCCTGTTCTTCCAGGCCGGTGCCCAGGCGCAGGTGGGCATCCTCGCCATAGGCGGCGCTGATCCAGTACTCGCTGCTGTTGGTTTCCCGGGCCAGGTAGCGGCGTGTGTCTTCCGGGTGGTGGCGGGCCCAGTCTTCGGCCCGCAGCACCGCGCCGAGAATCCCGGTGGCGACGTCCAAGTGCTGCTCCAGCAGATGACTGTCCACCGTCAGGGTGCGCGGTGTGCCGTTGTTGCAGCGGATCAGCGGGTCGGGGTGGGCGCCGGTGTCGATCAGGGTACGCAGGCCGAACTCATGGGCATGGCGGGCGGCACTGGCGCCCTTGAGGAAGATCGCGTCGACTTCGCCTCGCAGCAGGCCCTGCAGTTCCAGGTTGCGTCCGCTGCTGGGCTGGGCGCTGACCGGGGTGTCGGCCAGGGTCTGCACCTGGGGGTCGCTGAAGGTGCCGCCGTAGCGGTAGTTCACCAGTTGCAGGTCGCCCACTTGCAGGCCGTCCAGGCCCAGGGCGTTTTCCAGGCCGCGCAGGGCCTGGGCGCGGGTGAAGTCGATCTGTGCGCCGGCCCAGTCCGGCAGGCCGAAGCGTCGGCCCTTGAGCTCCTTGATGCGGTGGATGCCGCTGTCGGCACGGGTCAGGATCAGTTGCACCTCATCGGCCCAGGACAGGCCGATCAGCCGGGTTTCCCGGCCCTGGGCCCGGGCCCAGAGGGCCGGGATGCTGCCGCCGTGGCGCACCGAGTTGCGCAGGCTGTGATCGAAGTGCGACTCGCGCACGGCCTGGTCGCTGGACTCGCGCAGCGACTGCACCTGGGTGCCGAGGGCGCCGAGGCTGTCTTGCAGCCAGCCTTTCTGCACGGCAATGCCCAGGCCCGTGGGGACCGGGCAGCGGGTGTACCAGAGAGTATCCAGAGGATGGGACATGAACGGGCTCCTTATAGGCTCAGGCGCGGGCCTGTAGCGGCGTCGCCTGGGCGACGGGGCGTTGGTGCACCAGGGGCAGGACTTCCTGGCCGATGCGCAGGGCTTCTTCCAGGTGCGGGTTGCCCGCCAGGATGAAGGTGGAGAAGCCAGCATCGCGGTACTCCGCCAGGCGCTCGGCAACGTTCTGGTGGCTGCCCACCAGGCCCACGGTGGGCCCCGGCTTGGCCTTGGCGAAGCCGGCCCAGAGGTTGGGGCCGAGGATCAGGTCGTCGAAGCGGTCGACGTTCTGGTGGTAGGCGGTCTGCCGCGCAGCGCCCACCGAATCCGAGCCGCTGGTGAAGTTCTTGGCGATCAGGCTGCCCTTGCCTTCGAGCTTGTCGAACTGGCGGCGCAGGTCGGCCCAGGCCTGCTCTTCGGTTTCCCGGGCGAACAGATCGACCCGCAGGCCGAAGCGCACCGTGCGCCCCTGTTTGTCCGCCAGCTCGCGAACTCGCTCGATGTGGGGCTTGAGCTGGTCGATGGGCTCGGCCCAGTTGAGGTAGACGTCGGCGTGCCGCGCCGCCACGTCCAGGGCCGCATCGGAGAAACCGGAAAAATACACCCCCGGCTTGCGCTCCTGCTGCAGGCCCGGGGGCAGGGCGCCGTTCTCCAGTTGGTAGATATCGCCGTCATAGGAGAAGCGTTCGTTCTGCCACAGGCCCTGGATGATGTCGAGGAACTCGCCGGTGCGCTGGTAGCGCCGGTCGTGGTCCAGGTAATCGCCATTGGCTCGCTGGCTGACCGGGTTGCCGCCGGTGATGATGTTCCAGTCCAGGCGGCCGTGGCTGAGGTTCTGCAGGATCGCCGCCTGTTGGGCGGCGTAGGCCGGCAGGGTCCAGGTGGCCTGGAAGGCGATCAGAAAGCGGATGCGCCGGGTTTCCCGGGCCAGGGCCGCGGCCACCACCCAGGGCTCGGGGCCGGTAGGCAGCAGGGCGCCTTCGAAGCCCGCCAGCTCGGCGGCCTTGGCCACCTGGGCGATGTAGTCGATGTAGGTGAAACCGTCGGGCTCGCCGTTGGCCAGGCGCCCGGGGGCGATATGCCCGGCACGGGGGTGGGGGTTGCCGCGATTGTGCTTGTCGGTGCTCAACTGCGGGCCGTCGGTGCCCAGCGGCAGGCGCCAGAAAAATTCAGTGCTCATGGGTGCTCCTGATTCAGTAACCCGTTGCGCCGCGCGGGTGCGAAGACGCCTGTCAGGGGGTAATTGCAACGGCCATGCCATGGCCGTCGCAGCCCGCCATGGCGGGGGTTCGGGGGCTTCAGCCGGCCTAGCGCAGGGCCCTGGTGCTGCTGTAGCAGCACCCCGGCAGCAACCGCTGCTGAGCGCGCAACAACCCAGCGCCTCCTTGCCGGCGAACAGGCCCTTGAGCCTTGTGCTGTCCTTGCGGGCGCCTTCGCTGGCAAGCCAGCGCCTACAGCTGGCGCGATACCGGCGGTGCTTGTGTAGGAGCCGGCTTGCCGGCGAAAGGGGCCGCGGGGCTTGCGCCGCCGGGTTGGTCGGCGCTACGCAGATAGGCCTGGTACAACGCCGCATAGGCGCCGTTCTGCCGGATCAACTGCTGATGCGGTCCCTGTTCCACCAGTTGGCCGTGGCGGATCACCGCGATCCGGTCGGCGTCGCGGATGGTCGCCAGGCGGTGGGCGATGATGATCGCCGTACGCCCCTGGCACAGCCGGCGCAGGGCACGCTGGATGCGCCGCTCGGTGTGGATGTCCACCGCCGAGGTGGCTTCGTCCAGTACCAGCACCGCCGGGTTGGCCAGGTAGGCCCGTACCAGGCACACCAGTTGCCGCTGGCCATGGCTCAGGTGTCCACCCAGGGGGCCGACCTCGCTGTGGTACTGGTGGGGCAGGCGTTCCAGCACCTCGTCGGCCCCCAGCTCCCGGGCCGCGGCAATCAGCGTTGCATCATCGGCGCCGGGGGCTGCCAGGCGCAGGTTGTCGAGGATAGTGCCGCTGAACAGCACATTGTCCTGCAGCACCACGCCCACGGCCCGGCGCAGGTCGTGCTGGGCCAGGTGCCGGATGTCCACGCCGTCGAGCGTCACGGCGCCGCCCTGAACGTCGTAGAAACGGGTCAGCAACTGCACCAGGGTGCTTTTGCCATGGCCCGAGGGGCCGACAATCGCCAGCACTTCGCCGGCCTTGATCTGCAGATCCAGGTTCTGGATCACCGCGCTTTTGCTCCTGGGGTCGTAGGCGAACCGCACCTGTTCGAAACCGACCTCGCCCCGGGCCCGCTGCATGCGCTGGGGCTGGGCCGGGTCGAGGACCTGGGGCCGGGTGTCCAGCAGCAGAAAGATCCGCTGCGCCGAGGCCGAGCCGGTGGCGTAGCGTTCGAACAGGTCAGAGAGTTCCTGCAACGGGCCCAGAAACAGAAACACGTAGAACAGGCTTTCCGCCATCTGGCCAACGCTGATCTGGTTATCGGCCAGCCCATAGCCGCCCACCAGCAGCAGCGCGGCCATGCCGGCGGTGCTGAGCAGCGCGGTGAATGGGGCGAACCAGCTGGAGCGCAGGCTGCCGCGGATCAGCGCCTGGTTGAAGTCATCCAGCAGGCCGCGATAGCGCTGCAGGTTGGGTTCCTGCTGCCCGCATTGCTGGAGCATGCGCGCGCCGCTGACGCTTTCCACCAGGTGCGCGGTGAAGCGGCTGCGGTTCTCCGCGACTCTGGCCCAGTTGCGCTGGGAGATGCGCTTGAAGCCCCAGGTCGCCAGCGCCAGCAGCGGCACCGTGGCCGCCAGGCTGAGGAAGAAGCGCGGGTCGATGCGCCACAGCATCAGCGCCGCCAGGCCGCAGCGCAGCAGGGCCCCCAGCAGCTCCGGCGGACCCTGGATCAGCAGCGGTTCCAGGCTGTCGACGTCGCGGTCGGCGCGGGAAATGATGCGCCCGGCGCGGGTCTGGTCGAAGTAGCTGACGCTCAGGGCCTGGATATGGGCAAAGACCTTGACCCGCAGGTCGTTGAGCACCCGGATCGCCGCGCTGCCGGCGACGAACTGCGACAGCCCGGCCAGGACGAAGCGCCCCAGCCAGCTGGCCGCCAGCCCCAGGCCCAGCCACAGCACCAGGGACTCGTCCAGCAGCCAGTGACCCTGGTCCGGGACCAGCCCGCGGTCCAGCAGTTCGCGCACGAACCAGGGCCGCAGGAACACCGTGAACACCAGCAGCAACTCGATCCCGATCACCGTCAGGATCGGGCCGCGGATCGGCCGCAGCAGGGGCAGCAGGCGCGACAGCATGCTGCGGTCCAGGGCCTGGCGGGCAAGCATTTCCTCGATTTCGATATCGCTCAGGGCCTTGCCGGCGATTGGATTAGCCATGGTCGACTCCCAGCAGGTCGCGGTAGTGGGCGTTGGTCTTGAGCAGCTCGGCGTGGCGGCCGCTGGCGCGGATTCGCCCGTCCTGCAGCAGCAACACCCGGTCCGCCAGGAGAATGGTCGAGAGCTTGCTGGAGATCACCAGCAAGGTGGTGGCCCGGCCCTGGTCTCGGCGCAACTGGCGGATGTTGTCCAGCACCTGGCGTTCGCTGATGGCGTCCAGGGCGCTGGTGGCGTCGTCGAGGCAGAGAATGTCCGGCTCCCCCAGCAGCGCCCGGGCCAGGCTCAGGCGCTGGCGCTGGCCACCGGAGAGGGTGACCCCGCGATCGCCGAGGCGGCTGTCCAGCCCTTGGGGCAAGCGTTCCAGTACGTCTTCGGCGGCTGCCAGGGCCAGGCCCTGGCGCAGCTGCCGGTGGCTGGCGTCGGGGGCCGTGAGGCGCAGGTTGGCCGCCAGGGTGTCGGAAAACAGGAAGCTTTCCTGGGGCACCACATGCACCCGGCGCCGCAGCTGTTGCAGGTCCAGGTCGCGCACGTCCTGCCAGCCGCTGAGTTCCGAGCCCAGCAGCACCCGGCCGGCACCGGCCTCGGTGAGGCGCGGCAGGAGGCTGGCCAACAGGCTCTTGCCGGTGCCGGTGGCGCCCACCAGGGCCACCACCTCGCCGGGCTCAAGGCTCAGGGAGCAGTCATCGAGAATCTTCCGGCCACCGCCGGGGGCGCTGACGCTGACCCCCTCCAGGCGCAACCCCAGGGGCGCCTGGGGCAGCCGGGCGTTGCCACTGCGGATGTGCAGCGGCTCGTCCAGCAACTGCCAGATACGCTCGGCACTGGAGCGGGCATCGGCAAAGGTCTGCATCACCCGGCCGATGCCTTCGATGCGAAACACCAGGGTGGTCACGATCAGCAGGGCGCTGACCAGCTCGCCGATCCCCAGCTGCCTGGCCGCCACCTGATGAGCGCCGTAGACCAGGATCCACACGTGGCTGAGGGCGACCACGGCCTGGGGCAGGGGGATACGCGAACTGGAATAGGCCAGGGCCCGTCGCGCGTGCTCGGCGAACAGCCCGACCTGGGCGGCAAAACCCTGGATGCGGCTGTGCTCCAGGGCGAAGGACTTGATCACCCGCACCCCGCCGATGCCCTCGCTGAGGTCCTGGTTGACCCGGTCGTAGGCAGCGCCCACTGCGCGGTCGAGGCTCACCAGGTGCTCGGTCTGGCGCACGAAGATCCACAGTCCGCAGGCGGTGAGCAGCAGCGGCACCACCGCCAGCCAGGGGCTGTACCAGGCCAGCAGGCCGACCGTGGCCAGCACCACCAGGGGCGTTTCCACCACCTGGCGCCAGAAGCTGATCAGGGCATCGCGGACCTTGTCTGCATCACGGGTGGTGCGGGTGATCATTTCACCCATGCCGTGCTGCCAGTGGTAGCCCAGGTGCAGGCCCTGGACCTGCTGCAGGATGCGCTCGCGCAGGCGGGTCAGCAGTTCCTGGCTGAGCACCAGGGACAACACCGTGGCGGCGTACTGCAACAGGCCGCGGCCCAGGGCCACCGCCAGCAGCAGCCACAGCCAGTACCAGCCCAGGCTGGCATCCAGGCTGCCGTCGGCCAGGTGCTTTACCGCCTGCCCGCTGCTGACATCGTTGACCGCATGGCCGATCAGCCACTGCTGCCAGACCAGCCCGAGGTTGACGGCGACATAGAGCAGCGCCACCAGGGTGAAGCGCCAGGGCACTTCCCGGTAGATCGCCAGCGCGCGCAAAAGAGGGTGTTTTTCGATCATGCAGGGCTCGTTCAAAAAATCGGCCACCCCCCGTAGGAGCCGGCTTGCCGGCGAAGAGGCCCTCGAGCCTTGTGTCGGTCTTGAGGACGCCTTCGCTGGCGAGCCAGCTCCTACGGTGTGCGTGATGCCATGGTTATTGGTAGGAGCCGGCTTGCCGGCGAAGAGGCCCCCGAGCCTTGTGTCGGTCTTGAGGACGCTTTCGCTGGCAAGCCAGCTCCTACGAGGGATGGCGGTGGTTGGGGTTATGGCGCGGGGCGGGTCGCGCCCTGTTGCTCCTTGGCGTTGAGGATCGCGGTGTATTCGCCCGGGTCGACGCAGTTGAGGTAGTAGTTGCCCACGTGGTGCAGGCGCCAGCGGATCGGGTCGTGGGTGGTGTGCACCCGGGCATTGCGCCAGAAGCGGTCGAGGTTCCATTTGCTCAGGGAGGAACTGGCCCCCAACAGCGAGAAGATGTCGCTGGAGATCTTCAGCGAGGCGCTGTCGGAATGGGCCCGGGCGGTGGCCACGGACAGGATCAACTGATCCTGCAGTTCCTTGTTGTCCGGGTCCTGCTCGTGTTCGTCGAACACCCGCGCGGCATCGCGCAGCAAGGATTCGGCAGCACGCAGGGCCACGGCGTATTCACCGATCTGCTTGATGATGTGCGGCTCTTCGCTGGCGTGGTCGACGCCGCTTTCCACCCAGGGCCGGGCGTGCTGCTTGAGGTAGTCCACCGCGGCCCCCAGGGCTCCGGCGGCGATCCCGGTGTCGATGGCCGCATGGAGGATCTGCGGGAAGGTCAGGCCGGTGCGTTTCATCGGGCCCTTGCGCGGCGAGACAAAGTCTTCGTCCAGTTCGATGTTGTCGAACAGCACCGTGCCGCTGACCGAATTCTGCTGGCCGAAGGCATGCCAGTCGTCCACCAGGGTCAGGCCCGGAGCGTTGCGGTTGAGCAGCACCCCGGCGCCGCCTTCTTCGCTGGCGGCGGTCAGGGAAATCCATTCGGCCAGGTAGGAACCGGTGGAGTAGAACTTGCTGCCGTTAAGGATCAGCTTGCCGTCGGCGCGGCGCTCGATACGGGTCTTGAGGGCGAACTTGTTCTTGCCGCCGATCTCCGCCAGGGCATTGCCCAGGCGCTTGCCGGCCAGCACGTCGCTGACCACGCGGTCGCGCACGGCATCCGGGTAACCGTTGAAGATGCCCCGCAGCATCACGTTGTGGATCTGCAGCAACTGGCCCACACCGCCATCGGCCACCGAGATCAGGCGCACCGTCTCGACGATGGTGGCCACCGAGGCCCCCAGGCCACCGAAGGCCTTGGGCACACCGATGGCGGTCAGGCCGCTGTCGGACAGCAACTGCGCCTGGCGCCGCGGCAACTGGCCGTTGGCCTGGCTGTCGGCGGCGATGGCGGCGATTTCCGTGGCGATTTCCCGGGCCACGGCGATGGCTTCGGCCTCGCTGCCCAGGACACGGACCGGAGTGACAGGAAGGGCTTGAACGCTACTCATGCTGGTACCTCTATCTGAAGAAATCTGCCCCCAGGGGCGTGTGTATCGACCTGATCCGTAGGAGCCGGCTTGCCGGCGAAAGGGCCCTTGAGCCTGGCGCCGGTCTTGGCAATGCCTTCGCTGGCAAGCCAGCTTCTACAGGGGCGTGTGTATCGGCCTGATCCGTAGGAGCCGGCTTGCCGGCGAAGGGGCCCTTGAGCCTGGCGCCGGTCTTGGCGACGCCTTCGCCGGCAAGCCAGCTCCTACGAAAAAGGGCTGGGTTTGAGGAGGCTTGAGCAAGTTCTGCGCCAGGGCCTTTTCAGTGTGCTGAAAATCCGTTGCAGGCCTTGTGCGACACGGCTGGCGGGCGGGTGCGCAATGGGTGCTAAAACGCCTGCTGCTGCTCCAGCAGCAATGCTCGTCGGCCCGTTGCTCCGACAGCAGCAGTCGCTGCGCAATGCTGCTGGTCGGGCAGCAGTCGGCGAGGTGCCGGTTTCGCGGGCAGCGGCCCAGGCCCCGTAATCCGGGGCTTTGCCCGGTTGGCACGGGCGCTGCAATAGCCCTGGCAACAGCCATTGCACAGGAACTCGTTCATGACGCTTGCCGCCACATTGCCCACGTCCGCTGCCCAGCCTGAACTGGAGCAGATCTGGTTCACCCGCTGCCCGGTGCCCACGGCTTCCGGGATCGCCTACAAGCTGGGCTGGCTCAGCGAGGAGTTTGCCGCCGACGGCCTGCCGGTCGCGACCCTGCAGGAAGCCCGGCAACTGGGCCATCACCATTACGATCATCAGTTGCCCGGGCTGTTTCGCGAGGGCGGCAACGTGCCGGCCCTGGCTGCCCGCGCCGCCGGTTCCCCCAGCCGGCTGATCGGCCTGACCTGGATCGAGGAATGGCAAACCTTGCTGGTGCGCCCGGATTCCGGCATCAGCCGCCCCGAGCACCTCAAGGGCAAGCGCCTGGCGCTGCCGGCCTGGGGCGAAAACCGCCCGGGCAGCATCGCCCGGGCCATGAGCCTGCACGGCTACAAAGGCGCCCTGAGCCTGGCGGGCCTGGGTTTCGACGATGTCGAGCTGGTGGAAGTGGCGCTGCAGGACCAGGAGCGTGCGGCGACGCCCCAGGAAGGTTTGCAGCGCCTGTGGTCCGGCCTGGACTACCTGGTGCGCGGCGAGGTGGACGCGGTCTACGTCAAGGGGGCTGCCGCCGCCGATGCCGCGCGGCGCCTGGGGCTGGTGGTGGGCATCGACCTGGACCTGGTCGCCGAGCCGCGCTACCGCATCAACAACGGCACGCCACGGCCGATCACCGTGCACCAGAGCCTCTTGGACAATCACTTCGACCTGGTGGTGCGCTTTCTCGCCCAGACCCTGCGCGCCGCCGACTGGGCGGCCCACAACCGGCCGGCCCTGAACGCCATCCTGGAAGAGGAAACCCGGGCCGGCAGTGCCGGTGTGAATGAGGCCTACCGCGGCGACTTCCACACCACCCTGGCTCCCGACCTGTCGCCCCAGCGCCTGGAGTTCCT
This sequence comes from Pseudomonas protegens CHA0, assembly GCF_000397205.1. Lineage (NCBI taxonomy): Bacteria > Pseudomonadati > Pseudomonadota > Gammaproteobacteria > Pseudomonadales > Pseudomonadaceae > Pseudomonas > Pseudomonas protegens. The sequence continues at coordinate 3,562,485 of NC_021237.1, read as the reverse complement.
CGATATCCAGAAAAACTTCCTCTATCGCCATGGCTTCCTCGAACGGGATTTCGCCATTGCCGACTGGGTCGACCGACGTCCCTTGCACGCCGCCCATGAACTGCTGGCCCAGCGCCGCGCCTGAACCCGGAGAATTGCCATGACCGTATTGATCAACGAACAACCCATTACCCAGGAACTGCAGGCCTTCATCGATCAGGTGCAGCTGGAGGCCGAACAGGCGTTCACCGTGTTCCGCGAAACCCAGACCATCACCGCCAACGGCACCGTGGGCTTCATCGAGCGGGTACCGGGCCAGGAACTGCTGGTCTCGGTGAACTACGGCGGCCCGTGGAACTACCGCAAACCGTTGCAGGCCACGGTCACCGACTTTGCCGGCAAGGTGATCCTGGGCCAGGGCAAGGGCGGCCTCGGTCGCTACACCAAGCTGTTCCAGCAACACTCCGACATCACCACCGTGTCCCACGTGCATTCGCCGTACCTGGGAGCCTGGGCCCAGACCCACCGCACGCTGCCGTTCCACTATGTGCCGGTGCAGCGCTACCAGCTGGCCCGGGAGCTGCCGGTGTACATCGACCGGCGCCAGCCCGAGGTGGACTTCATCCTCGACAGCATTGCCCAGAACCCCTTCAACCTGGCGATTCTCGAAGCCAACGGCGGCTCCACGGTATGGGGCAAGCAGGGCCTGCGGGCCACGGCGGAATTCATCCTGTTGCTGGAAGAGGGCGCGCAACTGCAACTGCTGGCCGACGCCCTGGGTGGCTCCCGCCCTTATGGCCCAGGCGTACTGACCCAGCAATGGAAGATGAGCGGCCTGTACGAGCGCGCCACGGAACTGGGCCTGGTGCCCGCCATCGACCGCCGATGACCCCGCGCAATGGCGTGGCTCGCCCCCCTGCAGGAGCTGCGGGGTATGCCTGCCTGCTGTAGGAGCTGGCTTGCCAGCGAAAGCGCCCGCAAGGGCGATACAAGGCTTGAGGGCCTCTTCGCCGGCAAGCCGGCTCCTACGCGGTGGGGGTGGGCGGTGGGCGGGGCAGCGATGGCTGTACAGGCTTCAATCATTCAAGGAACAGCTACATGGCAGTCAAGATTCTCTGGTACCTCACCACCCCCGACGGCCCCTATCCCTGGGAGCCGGAAGGGCGCTGGAACACCGATTTCCAGCACCTCAAGCAACTGGCGGTGGCCAGCGATCGCCTGGGCTACTACGGTTCGCTGCTGGGTTCGAGCCCCAATGAAAGCCTGGCGGTCTCGGCGGCGCTGATCGATGCCACCCAGCGCTTGCGCTTTCTGGTGGCACAGCACCCGGGGGAGTTGTCGCCGGCGGTGCTGGCCAAATGGGCGCTGACCTTCGATCAGTTCTCCAACGGCCGCCTGCTGTTCAACGTGGTCAACGGCAGTGACGCCGGGCTGGCCACCCTGGGGGTGCACTATCCCCACGATGAGCGCTATGACTTCAGCCTGGAGTACTGGCGGGCGTTCCAGGGCTTCTATGCCGGGGACACCGACGGCTACGACGGCCGCTACGTCAAGCTGGCGCCGCGCTCGCCGGCCGCGGCCGGCCATCCCCTGGGCGGCTGGCACGCGCCGAGGCAACGCCCCGGCATCCCGCTGTGGGGCGCCGGCACCTCCGGCCCGGGAGTGGCCCATTCGGTGCAGTTGCTGGATGTGTACCTGAGCTTTGCCGACACGCCGCCGAAACTCGGCGAGAAATTCCGCAAGGTGGCCGCCGAGGCGGCGAAGATCGGCCGTGAGCTGAGCTTCGGTACGCGCCTGCAGATCATCGTCCGGGAAACCGAGGAGGAGGCCTGGGCCCACGCCGAGAAACTGCTGCAGCGCACCTCGCTGCAGACCGCCCGGGCTTCCATCGAACGCCAGTTGCCGCCGGGGGAAACCCTGGACAGCTTCCACAGCGACGACCCGCAGATCCAGCGCAATGTCGAGGCGATCCGCGCCGGCCGCCTGCCCAAGGCCCGGGACCTGGAGATCTACCCCAATGTCTGGCTCGGCCCGAGCCTGTTCGGCTTCAACATTCTCGGGCCCGCCGCCGGCACCTACCTGGTGGGCAGCGCGCGGCAAGTGGCCGAGCGCATTCGTGAATACGAAGAGCAGGGCACCTCGGCCTTCATCCTTTCGGGCTTTCCGCTGATCGACGAAGCCCACCGGGTGGCCGACCTGCTGTTCCCGCTGCTGGAGCTGGATCACGGTTTCGAGGTGCCGCGCCTGGGCGCCACGCTGGCGGCCAGGCAACCGGCCAAGGCCACCGAGCAGGCCTGAGGAGCGAGCCATGAGCGAGGCATTTTCCCGCCGGGTATTCCTCGGCCATTCCCTGGCCGCCGGTGGCGGCCTGTTGCTGGGCAGCAGCCTGCTCAGCGGCTGTGACAACGGTGCGGCGCCCGGTGCCGCGCCGCTGCTGCCCGGCACCCCGGTGCGCGGCGGGCGCCTGCGGGTGGGGATCATCGATGGCGACCAGTCCGGCAATCTCGACGCCCACAAACCGGTGGGCGGCGGGATCATTCGCGGCTGGGCGCTGTACAGCAAGTTCTGGGAATGGAACCCGGACGTCAGCACCCGGCTGGCCCTGGCGGAGTTCGCCGAGCCCAATGCCGACGCCAGCGTCTGGACCATCCGCATCAAGCCGGGGCTGGAGTTCCACCACGGCAAGAGCATCGGCGCCGACGACATGCTGTTTTCCATCCTGCGCCTGACCGACCCGCAACTGGCTTCGCCCTTTGCCGGGCTGGTGGGGGCCATCGATCGCCAGGCTCTGCGCAAGCTCGATCAGCGCACCATCGAAATCCGCTTCAAACAGGGCCAGAGCTTCTTTCCCCTGGACGAAACCCTGATCAGCTTCGGTGCCATAGTGCCCACCGACTACCACCCGCAGACCAACCCGGTGGGCGCCGGCCCCTACCGGCTCAAGCGCTTCATTCCCGGCCAGCGCTCGCTGTACAGCCGTTTCGAGAACTACTACAAGCCCGGCCAGCCCTACGCCGACGAACTGGAAATCATCGAGTTCAAGGACCAGGTGTCGCGGGCGGCGGCGCTGCGGGCCGGGCAGATCGACGTGGCCAGCGGCGTACAGGCCGAGCACAGCGCGCTGCTCAAGGCCGATCCGCGGCTGCGCTTCTACGCCTCGCCGAGTACTTCTTTCACCGGCTTCAACCTCAATCTGGCCAAGGCGCCGTTCCAGGATGTGCGGGTGCGCCAGGCGTTCCGCCTGCTGGCCGACCGCCAGGAGCTGGTGGACCGTGGGCTCAATGGTTTCGGCCGAGTCGCCAATGACCTGTATTCGCCCCACGACCCCACCTACAACCACGGCATTGCCCAGCGGCCCCATGACCTGGAACAGGCCCGTTCGCTGTTGCGTCAGGCCGGGCACAGCGACCTGCGGGTGGAGCTGACCACCACCCCAGGCCCGGGGGTGAACGCGGCGCTGGTGTTCGCCCAGCAGGCGAAGAGGGCCGGGGTCGAGGTCAAGGTGACCCAGGTTGACGCTTCGGTGTTCAACGGCCCCCAGCGCGAACAGTGGCTGCTGTCGCCCGGGGCCACGCCGGCCCGGGGCTTTCTTGCCTCGGCGCTGCACAACGACGCCCCCCAGGCCATCTACAACCGCAGCAACTTTCACGACCCGCGATTCACCCAGCTGTACCAGCAGGCCCTGGCCCAGCCCGATCTGCAACTGCGCCGGCAATGGGTGCACGAAGCCCAGGCCATCCAGCACCAGCGCGGCGGGCTGCTGATCTGGGGCTTCAACGATGTGCTGGACGCGGCCTCGGTGCGGGTTGGCGGGCTGGTGCCGGAACAGACGACCTTCGCCTCCTGGCGCTTTGACGAAATGTGGTTGAACCATGCCTGACACCTGCCGCAACACGCCCCGTACCCCGGCCTGGCTGTCCTGGTTCGTCGGCCGCCTGGGCTACGGCCTGCTCACGGCCTGGGTCATCAGCCTGGTGGTGTTCATCGCCACCCAGGCGCTGCCCTCGGACCCGGCGCGGGTGATCCTTGGCCCCGACGCGCCCCTGGAAAGCATCCTCACCCTGCAACGGCAACTGGGGCTGGACCGGCCACTGCTGGAGCAGTACCTGCACTGGCTGGGCCAGACCCTGGAAGGCGATCTGGGGCAGTCCCTGGATTCCAGCGCGCCTGTGGCCGACGTCCTCTTCGCGCGCCTGGGCTACACCCTGGCGTTGCTGGCCGGGGTCATCGCGCTGGTGGTGCCCGCGGCGCTGCTGCTGGGGGTGACCCTGGCCCTGCGTCGTGACAGCCGCCTGGACCGCTGGAGCCTGTCGTTGCTGATCTTCCTCAAGGCTACCCCGGGCTTTCTCCTGGCCATTGGCCTGGTGCTGCTGTTTTCCATGCCCCACATGGACCTGCTGCCGGCGGTGTCGATCCTCGACCCCCAGCTGGCACTGTGGCGCCAGCTGCAATTCCTGGTACTGCCGGTGCTGGCCTTGAGCCTATCGGCCTTGCCCTACCTGACGCGCATGGTGCGCGCGGCAATGATCGAGGCCCTGGAATCGGACTATGTGATCGCCGCGAGGCTGCGGGGCATCCCTGAGTGGCGCATCGTCTGGCGCCACACCCTGGCCAATGCCCTGGTGCCGGCGGTGCAGGGGCTGGCCCTGACCCTGCGCACCCTGATCGGCGGGGCCTTGCTGGCGGAAGTGGTGTTCAGCTATCCGGGGATCGGCACCGCCCTCAACTCGGCGATCCAGATGCGCGATCTGCCGATGATCCAGGCCATCGTGCTGGTGATCACCCTGGGGGTGGTGCTGATCAACCTGTTGGCAGACCTGGCCACGGTGCTGCTGACCCCCAAGTTGCGTACGGCGCGGCGGGCCGGCCTGATCCGCCGCAACCGACGAGGCCTCCAGCCCTGGTGGCGCCGCTCGGCGCCCAAGGCTCCCTGAACCTGCGGCATGAGAACCTATCCATGAACGACATACGCATTTCCCGCTGGCGCCTGTGGCTGGGCGAACCGCAAACCCGCAAGGGCGCATTCATCACCTTGCTGGTGGTCCTGCTGGCGCTGTTCGGGCCCTGGCTGGCGCCCCATGGCAGCACCGACATGCTGGGCCCGGTGTACGGCACGCCCGCTGCCGGCGCCTGGCTCGGCCATGACTTTCTTGGCCACGACGTGCTTTCGCGGTTGCTCAGCGGGGGCCTGTCGGTGTTGTGGATGTCCCTCGCGGCGGCCTCCATCGCCCTGCTGGTGGGCAGCGCCCTGGGGTTGCTGGCCGGCCTTTCGCGGCGCCGGCTGGACACGTTGATCAGTTGGCTGGCGGATGTTTCCCTGGCCTTTCCCGACCTGATCCTGGTGCTGCTGATCGTTTCGATGCTGGGGCGCGCGCCCTGGTTGATCGTGCTCACCGTGGCCATCGCCTTCACCCCCGGGGTGGTGCGCCTGGCCCGGGGCAGCGCGGTGGCGGTGGCGGGGCAGGAGTTCGTCGAGGCCGCGCAGATGATGGGCTATTCGCGCTGGCGGATCCTCTCTGGGGAAATCCTGCCGAACATCCTCACGCCGCTGCTGGTGCACTTCGGCAACATGCTGACCTGGGGCGTGGGCATGCTGTCGGGGCTGAGCTTCCTCGGCTATGGGGTGGCGCCGCCGGCCGCCGACTGGGGGCTGATGATCAACGAGAACCAGGCCGGGCTGCTGGTCCAGCCCTGGGCGGTGCTGGCCCCGGCGCTGCTGATCGGGGTGTTCGCCTACGGCACCAACATCCTCGCCGAGGGCATCGGCCGCAGTCAGGCGCGGATCGGGGAGAAAGGCCCATGAACGCCGTGGTGGAAGTGACCCGAGAGGCCCGGGTGCTGCAGGTTGAGGGATTGCGGGTGGAGCTGGCGGGTGGCGTGGAGGTGTTGTCCGGAGTCGGCTTCAGCCTGGCCGCGGGGGAAATTCTTGGCCTGGTGGGGGAGTCGGGCTCGGGCAAGACCACCCTGGCCACGGCCCTGCTGGCCCATGCCCGGCGGGGCGCGCGGATTGTCGAAGGGCGGGTCGAGGTGGCCGGGCAGTCGTTGCTGGACCTCTCGGCGCAGAACCTGCGCCGGGCCCGGGGCGGCCTGATCGGCTATGTGGCCCAGGACCCGGCCACCGCCCTGAACCCGGCGCTGCGCATTGCCGACCTGCTGGAGGAAACCCTGGCGGTGCATCCATCGCACCTGGACCGCCACGGGCGGCAGCAGCGGATACGCGACACCCTCAAGGATGTGGGCTTGCCGGCGGATCGCGAGTTCCTGCGGCGCTTTCCCCATCAGCTGTCCGGCGGCCAGCAGCAGCGGGTGATGCTGGCCCTGGCCTTTGTCCTGCGGCCCCGGCTGATCGTGCTCGATGAGCCCACCACGGCCCTGGATGTGACCACCCAGGCGCACATCCTCGGCACCTTGCGCCACCTGTGCAAAAGCCTGGGTGTGGCGGCGATCTATGTGTCCCACGACCTGGCCGTGATCAAGGACCTGGTGGACCGGGTGCTGGTGATGTACGCCGGGCGGATCGTCGAAAGCGCCTCCCGCGAGGCGCTGTTTCGCCAGCCGGCCCACCCCTATACCCGGGGCCTGCTGGCGGCGATTCCCGATGTCGGCCAGCGCCGGCCCCTGCTGGCGATACCTGGGCAGGCCCCGGCGCCGGGGCAGCGGCCGGCGGGGTGTGCTTTCGCGCCCCGGTGCCCGCGCCAGGGTGCCCAATGCACAGCGGGCGAGCCGTTGCTGCAAGGGCTTGCAGCTGATGTCCAGGTGGCCTGTATCGACCCTTATCGGCAGGCGTTGCCCATGCCGCCCGTGGTGGCGGTGCAAGCGGCTGTGTCCGGCAGCGAACGACGGCCGCTGCTGGAGGTGCAGGGCCTGAACCTGGCCTATGACCGCCAGGTGCTGTTCGACGTCAGCCTGCAAGTGGTGGCGGGGGAGTGCCTGGCGCTGGTGGGTGAGTCCGGCTCCGGCAAGACCAGCCTGGCCCGGGCCCTGGCCGGGCTTGGCGAGCACGCCGAAGGCCGGGTGCGGTATGCCGGCCAGCCTCTGAGCCTGTCGGCCCGGCAGCGGAGCAAAGGGCTGCGGCACCAGATCCAGTACATTTTCCAGAACCCCTATCGGGCGCTGAACCCGCGGCACACCCTGTACCAGACCCTGAGCGCACCCCTGGAGCACTTTTTCGGCATCCAGGGGGCCGAGGCCAGGGCTCGGGTCCATGCGGTGCTGCAACGGGTGTCGCTGTCGCCGGCCCTGGCGGACCACTATCCCCACAGCCTGTCCGGGGGCGAACGACAGCGGGTGGCGATTGCCCGGGCCCTGGTGTGCGAACCCAAGCTGCTGATCTGCGATGAAGTCACCTCGGCCCTGGACGTCTCGGTACAGGCCTCGATCCTCGCGCTCCTGCGCCAGTTGCAAGACGAAGGCATGACCCTGCTGTTCGTCACCCATGACCTGGGCGTGGTACGGGCCATTGCCGACCGGGTGCTGGTGCTCAAGCAGGGACGGGTGGTGGAGCAGGGCGCAGTGGACGCCGTGCTGGACCGGCCCGAGCACATCTACACCCGGACCCTGCTGGAGAATTCGCCACGGCTTGGGTGACATCTTCAGAAACCCTTGCACCGCCTTCGCTGGCAAGCCAGCTCCTACAGGGGGGGGGCATTTGCCGGTGGACTGTGCTGCGCCGGCCCTGGCGTGCGTCTAGCTGCCATAGCCCCGCAGTCGTATCGGTAATGAGCCAGAACATGCAAGACCTGTTGAACCAGATTCTCGATGAAGTCCGCCCCCTGATCGGCCAAGGCCAGGTGGCCAATTACATTCCGGCCCTGGCGGATGTGCCGGCCAATCAGTTGGGCATTGCCGTGTATGGCAACGACGGCCAGGTGTTCAGCGCCGGTGACGCCGATACGCCGTTCTCGGTGCAGAGCATTTCCAAGGTCTTCAGCCTGGTGCAGGCCATCGGTCATTCCGGCGAGGCGATCTGGGAGCGCCTGGGCCACGAGCCCTCGGGGCAGCCGTTCAATTCCCTGGTGCAACTGGAATTCGAGCGTGGCCGGCCGCGCAACCCCTTCATCAATGCCGGGGCCCTGGTGATCTGCGACATCAACCAGTCGCGCTTTGCCGCGCCGGCCTTGTCCATGCGCGACTTTGTCCGGCGCCTGTCGGGCAACCTGCAGGTGATGGTGGACGGTCGGGTGGCCGAGTCGGAGTACCAGCACCGCGCCCGCAACGCGGCCATGGCCTACCTGATGCAGTCCTTCGGCAACTTTCACAATGATGTGGAGGCGGTGCTGCGCAGTTACTTCAGCCACTGCGCCTTGCGCATGAGCTGCGTGGATCTGGCCCGGGCCTTCTGTTTCCTGGCCAACGACGGCTTCTGCAAGCACAGCGGGGAGCAGATTCTCACCCGGCGCCAGACCCAGCAGGTCAACTCGATCATGGCCACCAGCGGCCTGTACGACGAGGCCGGCAACTTCGCCTATCGGGTCGGCCTGCCGGGCAAGAGTGGGGTGGGCGGGGGAATTGTGGCGGTGGTGCCGGGGCAGTTCACGGTCTGCGTCTGGTCGCCGGAGCTCAACAGCGCCGGCAACTCGCTGGTGGGCATGGCGGCCCTGGAACTGCTCAGCCAGCGTATCGGCTGGTCGGTGTTCTAGTTACCAGGCGCCGGGGTTGCTCAGGCTGAGCTGCCCGCGATCGATGAAGCGCTGGGTGCCGAACAGCCCGCCGGCAAGCTTGCCGCGCAGCACGTAGGGCAGGTTGTCCAGGCTTTGGGTCTGGCTCAGGCCCAGGGTCTGGCGCAGCACCGAGAAGGCCGAGACGCTGACCGGGATCACCAGGATGTCTTCCGAGTAGCGGCCGATATGCCCCTGCTGGTCGCTGACCCCGGAGGCCAGGGGGCGGCCGTTGACTTCCAGGTCCAGGGCCACGCCGTTGTAGTCGATGGGGCTTTCGTTGGGGTTCTGCAGACGCAGTTTCACCGCGAAACGCATTTCCAGATCCTGGCTCGGCAGTGGCTCGATGCCCACCACATTGATCGCCAGTGGATCGCGATTGGGCAACAGCGCACAAGCGCTCAGGCTGAGCAGTACCAGGGTCAAGGCGATCAATCTACGCATGGAATACCTGTCGGCAATGGAAATGAATGGCTGGCCAGCACCTTGTAGCCGCTGCCGAGCCTGCGAGGCTACGACAAGGCCCGCAGGGCCTTGCCTGGCAAACCCCCGGCCAGCCTTCCACGGCCGAGGGCCCATCACCAGCGCTCGCAGCATAGACGCCTGCGAGCCTCAGGAGTTCGCTTTGCCGCTCATGTCCGGGTCTTGCATGACCTTGAGGGTCGCCGCTTCCGGATCGAACTCGTCTTCTTCCAGCTCAAGGAATTCCTCCGGCAGGAAGATGTTCAGGAAGATCGCGCAGAAGGCGCCCACGGTAATCGGCGACTCGAAGATGTTGTGCAGCGCCTTGGGCAGCTCGCGCAGCACTTCCGGCACCGCCGCCACGCCCAGGCCCATGCCCAGGGAAATGGCCACGATCAGCACGTTGCGCCGGTGCAGCCCGGCTTCGGCGAGGATCTTGATCCCGGCCACGGCCACGGTACCGAACATGATCAGGGTGGCGCCGCCCAGCACCGGCTTGGGCATCAGTTGCAGCACCGCGCCGATCACCGGGAACAGGCCCAGCAGCACCAGCAGCCCGGCAATGAAGTAGGCCACGTAGCGGCTGGCCACGCCGGTCAGTTGGATGACCCCGTTGTTCTGGGCAAAGGTGACCATCGGCAGGCTGTTGAACACCGCAGCCACCGCCGAGTTGAAACCGTCCGCCAGCAGCCCGGACTTGATGCGCTTGATGTACAGCGGGCCCTTGACCGGCTGCTGGGAAATCATCGAGTTGGCGGTCAGGTCGCCGGCTGCTTCCAGGGGGGAAATCAGGAAGATCACCGCCAGGGGGATGAAGGCGATCAGGTCGAAGGAGAAGCCGTACTTGAACGGCACCGGCACGCTCACCAGGGGCACCTCGGGCATGGCCGCCATGTCCACCCGGCCGAGCATCCAGGCCACCACGAAGCCCAGGGTCAGGCCGATGACGATCGAGCCCAGGCGCAGCATCGGGTGGTTGAAGCGGTTGAGCACCACGATGGTCAGCAGCACCAGCGCCGCCAGCCCCAGGTTGCTCGCCGCGCCCAGGTCACTGGCACCGTAGCCGCCGGCCATGTCGGTGACCGCCACCTTGATCAGCGACAGGCCCATCAGGGTGATGATGGTGCCGGTCACCACCGGGGTGATCAGCTTGCGCAACTTGCCGATGAACTGGCTGAGGAACATCTCGATAAAGGCTGCGACAAAGCAGATGCCGAAGATGGTGGAGAGGATTTCGTTGGTGTCGCCGCCCCGGCCCTTGACCATGAAGCCGGCACTGAGCAGCACGCTGATAAAGGAAAAGCTGGTGCCTTGCACGCACAGCAGGCCGGAACCGATGGGCCCCAGGCGCCGGGCCTGGACGAAGGTGCCCAGGCCGGAGACGAACAGCGCCATGCTGATCAGGTACGGCAGCTCGCTTTCCAGCCCCAGGACCCCGCCGAAGATCAGGGTCGGGCTGATGATGCCGACGAAACTGGCCAGCACATGCTGCAGGGCGGCGAAGATCGCCGCGCTGAAATGCGGACGGTCGTTGAGGCCGTAGATCAGGTCTGACTTGTAGCGGGGAGGGGAGCGGTCGGGTGCGGTCATGGGAAAAGGCCTGCCAGTGACGTGTGAAAACTACGGGGGCACACGTCGGAAAGTGGACGGGACTTGGGCCGCAACGCCATGTCATGGACAAGACGTGCGCACCCGGTCAGAAAAAAGGAGGCGCAGGATGCCAGAAAGGCGCCGCAGCCAGAAGGGCAAACAGGCGGAAAAAGCCAAGTTGGAAAGGATACGAAAGATACTGTTTCTCATTTGCCTTTATGGAATAATCCGCCTCCCCGATCTGCGGACCGCCCCCCGATGCTGCCGACCCCCAGCCTGCTGCGCAGCTTTCAAGAGCATTACGACGACCTGCTGAAGTTTCTCACCCGGCGCATGAGCGATCGCCAACGGGCGGCGGACGTGGCCCAGGAGACCTACCTCAAGTTGCTCAAGGTCGATCCGCAGACGGTGGAGGTGCACAACGATCGCGGTTTCATTTTCCGTGTGGCCGGCAACCTGGCCATCGACACCCTGCGCCGCGAGCAGCGCCTGGCGGCCAACCTCAGCGACGGCCAGGAGCACACCGAAGCGGTGGACCCGGCCCCGGCCCCGGAAGCCGTGCTGCTGGCCAAGGAGCGCCTGGCGGTGCTCGACGAGGCCCTGGCGCAACTCTCGGACAACGCCCGCCAGGCCTTGCTGCTCAATCGCCTGGAAGGCCTGACCCAGGCACAGATCGCATTGCGCCTGGGCGTTTCCGAAAGCATGGTGGCAAAATACATCGGCCAGGCCCTGCGCCATTGCCGCGACTGGCTGAAAGTCCACCATGAATGATTCCTTCTTGCCTGCCGCCGATGCCATGACCGACCACCCCGAAAGCCTCGAAGACGCCGCCATCGACTGGCTGGTGCTGCTGCACTCCGGCAACGCCACGCCGGCCCAGCGCATGGCCTTCCAGCAATGGCGCCAGCGCAGCCCGGCCCATGCCGCAGCGGCCGCCGAGGCCCAGCAACTGTGGGGTGACCTGGGGCAGACCGAGACCGCGCGGCAGCACCAGGCGCCGCCCGTCATGGTGCGCCGGCCACGGCGCTTCTGGCCGGCGCTGGCCGCTTCGCTGCTGCTGGCGCTGGGGGCTGGCCTGGGCTGGCAGCAGTGGCCGGCCTTGACCTCGGACTACCACACCGGGGTCGGCCAGCAACAGAGCATCACCCTGGCGGACGGCTCGCGGGTCACCCTCAACAGCGCCAGTGCGCTGTCGGTGGCCTACTCGGCGGATGAGCGCCGGGTGATCCTGCGCAGCGGCGAAGCGCTGTTCGAACCGCTGGCCGACCCGCAGCGGCCCTTCGTGGTCCAGGCCCAGGCCCAGCAACTGCAAAGCGCTGCCAGTGCCTTCAGCGTGCGCCGCGACGGCCACCAACTGACGGTGGTGGTGCGCGAAGGGCAGGTGCAGTTCAGCGGTGACCACGCACCAGTGCTGCTCCAGGCCGACCAGCGCCTGCAATACCAGCCCGGCCAGCCGCTGCTGGCCCAGCAGACCGTGGACGCCGCCAGCCTGACCGCCTGGCAGCGCGGCAAGCTGATCTTCAACGGCCGCCCGCTGGGTGAGGTGATAGGTGAACTGGAGCGCTACCAGCACGGGCGCATCCTGATTTCCGACGGTCAGTTGGCGGCCCTGGCCATCAGCGGTGTGTTCGACCTGCATGATCCGCAAGGCTCGCTCAAGGCCCTGCAGCAGCGCTACCCGCTGCACGTCACCTACCTGCCATGGCTGGCGGTCCTGCACTGAGTCGAATTTTTTTTGCCTGGGCACTGCAAGTTCCCCTGGGGGAAATCGTCGTAGTGAGACTGAGAAGACAATCATTCTCATTGACGTCATTTCAACCGGCTGGGAAGGAACACGTGAAAGCAATGTTCAAGCTGTCGACACTGGGGCGCGGTCACCACATCATGCGCCGCACATTACTGGCCCAGGCCCTGTTCGCCGGGGCCTTGAGCCCGGTCCTGGCCCAGGCCCAGGAGGCCGCCACGGTCAGCCAGGCCGGCAGCGCCCAGGAGCGCCGGGTCTCGTTGAACCTGCCGGCCCAGCCCCTGGACCAGGCGCTGACCCGCTTCGCCGATCAGGCCGACCTGCGCCTGCTGTACACCACCAGCGATGTCGAGGGCCTGCAATCCACCGCCCTCAACGGCGAGGTCACGGTGGCCCAGGCCCTGCAAAGCCTGCTGGCCGGCAGTGGCATGAGCTGGTCGTTCAGCGACGGGCACACGGTGATCCTGCGTCGGGCTGGCGTGCCGGCTGCCAGCCTCAACCTCAAGCCGACCCAGGTCACCGTGGCGTCACGCACCAGCGCCGCCATCAGCGAGATTCCCGGCACCGTGTGGGTGGTGGAGCAGAGCCAGCTGCGCGAGCAGTTGAGCACCGGGGTCAGCCTCAAGGAAGCCATCGGCAAGCTGGTACCGGGCCTCGACCTGGCCCCGGAAGGGCGCACCAACTACGGCCAGAACATGCGCGGGCGCAACGTGCTGGTGATGATCGACGGGGTCAGCCAGAACAGCTCCCGGGGCCTGTCCCGGCAGTTCGACAGCATCTCGCCGTTCAACGTCGAGCGGGTCGAAGTGCTGTCCGGGGCCAGCGCCATCTACGGCGGCGGCGCCACCGGCGGCATCATCAATATCGTCACCAAGAAAGGCGAACCGGGCCCGGCGCGCTTCGAGACCCAGCTGGGGGCCAGCAGCGGCTTCAACAACAGTGACGACCTGACGACCCGCATCGCCCAGTCGGTGAGCGGCGGCAACGAAGCCATCAGCGGCCGGCTGGCGGTGGCGGGGGAGCAGAACCAGGCGTTCTATGACGGTGCCGGCAAGCAGATCTTCATCGACAACACCCAGACCGACCTGCAGTACAACCGTACCCTGGACCTGATGGGCAGCCTGGCCCTGCAGTTCAACGAAGAGCAGAGCCTGGACCTGCTGGCCCAGTACTACGACTCCGGCAACCATGGCAGCACCGGGATCTACTTCCCCAACCTCAAGTACAAGGCGCCGTCCAACCTGGAAGACGCCGAGCTGCGCGGCGGCTACTCCACCGACCTGGAACCGCGTACCAAGCGCCTGCTGCTCAACGCCAACTACCACCACAGCGACGTGCTGGGCCAGGATTTCTACCTGCAGGCCTCGTACCGCAAGGAAGACGACAACTTCTTCCCGTTCCCCTACTACAACAGCGGCAGCCCCGCAGGCTCCAAGGGTGTGTACTTCGCCGCGTCCCAGCAGAATTTCGAAGTCACCAGCCTCAAGGCGCTGTTCGCCAAGGAGTTCGAGGCGTTCAAGCTGACCTACGGCGTGGACCTGGACCGCGAGCGTTTCAATGCCCAGCAGAGCACCTTCGACCAGGGCATCTCCTCGGGCAGCGGCGGCCTCGACCTGGTGACCCAGAGCAAGGCGCCGCGCTATCCCAGCTACCGGGTCGACGGCCTGTCCGGCTATGCCCAGCTGGACTGGCACGCCACCGACAACCTGACGGTATCCGGCGGCTACCGGCGCCAGCAGATGGACGTGGACGTGGGCCAGTTCAAGAACGTACCCGGCGGCAGCAACGACTATGCGGTCAACCTCTACAACCTGGGCACCATCTACGACTTCAAGAACGGCCACCAGCTGTGGGTCAACTACGGCGAGGGCTTCGATCTGCCGGACCCGGCCAAGTTCTACGGCAAGCCGGGCCTGAGCGTGGACGACAACCCCCTGGCGGGGATCAAGAGCCGCCAGGTGGAGACCGGCTGGCGCTTCTCCGATAGCGACTGGGATGCCCAGGCGGCGCTGTACTACATCTGGTCGGACAAGGTGATCACCACCGACCAGGCCACCTTGACCATCGACGTCAAGGACCAGAAAAGCCGCGATTACGGCTTTGAGAGCGCCCTGACCCGGCACTTCCAGAACGGCTGGGAGCTGGGCGGCACCCTGCATGCCGTGCGCTCCGAGGAGGAGAACAAGAACGGCGGCTGGAGCAAGCGCGACGCCCGTTATGCCTCGCTGTCGAAACTCACCGCCTTCGTCGGCTGGAAGGACGACAGCAGCAGCGTGCGCCTGCAGGGCAACCACGCCTTCACCCTCAAGGACGACGCGGTCAAGCAGATCGACGCCACCCACAGCGTGGATGCGCCCAACACCATCGACGGCTACACCACCTTCGACCTGCTGGGCAGCCACGACACCGAGTTCGGCACCTTCAGCGGCGGCATCCAGAACCTGCTGGACAAGCAGTACAGCACCGTCTGGGGCCAGCGCGCCAAGCTGTTCTACTCGCCGACTTACGGCCCCGACTACCTCTACGACTACCAGGGCCGTGGCCGCACCTACACCCTGACCTGGACCATGGCCTACTGACGCCCCGGGGGCTCTTGCGGCCCCTGTAGCCGCTGCCGAGCCCCAGCGAGGCTGTGCAAAGGCCCGCAGGGCCTTGCTTGGCACCCCCAGCCGAACCCTGCGACGCAGTGCCTTCGCCGCCTGCGCCAGCGGCTACAAGACCCAGGCAGAACCATGACTGGCAACGTCCCGCCAACCCCCAGCCTCCTGACAGAAACTGTCAGGAGGCTCTGGTAATCTGCGCCGGTGTTTTTTCCGGAGTGCACCTGCGTGTCGCGAGCCAGTCGTTTACTCACCCTGCTGCAGATGCTGCGGGGCAAAAGCCGTCCGGTGACCGCCGCGACCCTGGCCTCGGAGCTGGAAGTTTCCGAGCGCACCCTGTACCGCGATATCGCCGAGCTGACCGCCCTGGGCGCGCCGATCTACGGTGAGGCCGGGATAGGGTATGTGCTGCGCAGCGGGCTGTTCCTGCCGCCGTTGATGCTCAATGCCGACGAGACCGAGGCCGTGGTGCTGGGCCTGCGCTACGTCGACCAGCGCGGCGACGAGGAACTGAGCAAGGCCGCCGCCGATGCCATGGCCAAGATCGCCGCGGTGCTGGCCCCCGCGGCCCAGGACGCACTGCGCAATCCGACCCTGTTGCCCGGCCCGGCGGGCTACGGTTTCCCCGACAACCCGGTGTCGCTCAATGTGTTTCGCCAGGCGATCCGCCTTCAGGCCAAGCTGCTGATCGACTATGCCGACGTCAACCAAAACCCCAGCCAGCGCCGGGTCTGGCCCCTGGCCCTGGGCTTTCTCAACGAGGCCCGGGTGATCGTGGCCTGGTGTGAATTGCGCGAGGATTACCGGACCTTTCGCACCGACCGCATTGCTGCGGCCCAGGAGCAGGGCGAGCGGTATCCGGGGCGGCGCAGCGACTGGCTGCGAGCCTGGCGCAAACGCATGCACAGCGACGAGCAGGGCCGTTTCACTGCTGACAGGAAATGACACGCGGGGGCTTTAGCATGGCCCGCTCATTCAACAGCAAGGAGCTTTTGTCATGTCGGCCATAGACCCTTCCCTGGCCCCGGCCATCGCCGCTTATGTCACGGCCATCAACAGCGGCGACAGCGCAGTGGTGGCGTCGATCTTCGCCGACCGCGCCCAGGTCTTCGATGAACGCGAGCACTGCGTGGGGCCCCAGCAGATCGCCCGCTGGATGGGCAAAGGCGCGTGCCGCCTGGAAATCCTCGGGGTCCAGCAGCGCACCGGCAAAGTGCTGCTCGACAGCCGGGTGTGCGGTGACTTCCCCGGCAGCCCCCAGGCCCTGCGCCATACCTTCCGCCTGGACGCCCAGGGGCGGATCGAACGCCTGGATATTTCCCGCTGATGTAGCCGCTGGCGCAGGCGGCGAAAAACCTGAGCATGCCCAAGGTTTTGCTGGAGACCGCCAGGCAAGGCCCTGCGGTCCTTTTCCCAGCTTCGCGGGCTCGGCAGCGGCTACAGGTCGGCCTGGAGCGGCTCATGCTGGCATACTGCGGCTCTTTGCCAGGAGGCCCGAGCCCCATGCCATTCGATTCCCCCATGAGCGCCTACCAATACGCCCTGGAGCAGCAGGGCTTTGTCGCCGACGCAGCGCAGGCGCGGGCGGTGCAGGCCTTGCAGCAATGCCATGAAGCCCTGCATCAAGGGCGCACGGCGGTGCCCGGGGTCTATCTGTGGGGGGCGGTTGGGCGGGGCAAGACCTGGCTGATGGACCAGTTCTACCAGAGCCTGCGGGTCCCGGCGCGGCGCCAGCACTTTCATCACTTCATGGGCTGGGTGCACCAGCGTTCGTTCCAGCTGACCGGTATTGCCGACCCCTTGCAGGCCCTGGCCCGGGAGCTGGCCGAAGAGGTGCGGGTGCTGTGTTTCGATGAGCTGTTCGTCAATGACATCGGTGACGCGATCATCCTCGGGCGCCTGTTCCAGGTGATGTTCGACCAGGGCGTGGTGCTGGTCTGCACCTCCAACCAGCCCCCGGAACAGCTGTATGCCGATGGCTTCAACCGCGAGCGCTTCGTTCCGGCGATCAGCGCCATCCGCCAGCACATGCAGGTGGTGGCGGTGGACGGCGAGCAGGATCACCGCTTGCACCCGGGCGCCGCCGAGCAACGCTACTGGCTTGGCGCCGAGGGCCAGCCGAGCGCCCTGGGGCCGGTGTTCGAGCGCTTGAGTGCCGGGCAGCCGGCGAGCAGCGAGCCGCTGTTGCTCGGCTATCGCCCACTGCAGGTGGTCAAGGCGTGCGGGACGGTGGTGTGGTGCAGCTTCGTCGAACTGTGCGAACAGCCGTTTTCCGCCATGGACTTCATGGCCCTGTGCGACCGCTTCCAGGCCATTCTCCTGAGCGATGTGCCCAACCTCAGCGCTTGCCAGCGTCCCGCTCGCATTGCCCGGGGCACCGAGGATGGTGCCGAGCGGGTGGTGGCCGGGGATCGTGAGTTGCCGCAACTGTCGGTACATGACGACGCGGTGCGGCGTTTCATCGCCCTGGTGGACGAGTGCTACGACCGCAAGGTGCCGCTGTATCTGGAAGCCCGGGTGCCCATGGAACAGCTGTACACCGAAGGCTACCTGGAGTTCGCATTCCGCCGCACCCTCAGCCGCCTGCAGGAAATGCAGTTGCAGCGTTTTGCCGGTGGGCCCGCGGCCTGAAGGGAAACCCTTCCGGCTGCCGTGGATCCCGGCCGCTGCTTAGGATTTTTTCTGTAGTGCGCGGGTTAAAAATCTTCGTTTGGTCAAATCCCCCAGCCTACAATCGAGGCTGCCTGAGCCCTGAGCGCTCACTTTCAATACGTTGATCGAGGATGAACATGGACGTTGCCGATGTCGTGGTGTTGCAAGCCAGTTACAGCAACCCGGTGCATGCCGAAGCCATAGGCGTGTTGCTCAACCACTATGCCGAGGACCCCATGGGCGGCGGCCAGCGCCTGGACGCAGACCGGCTCCAGCAGTTGCCGGCGGAGCTGGCCAAGCGGCCCCAGGCGTTCAGCGTGCTGGCCTTTGCCGGCGGGCAGCCGGTGGGCCTGGTGAACTGCTTCGAAGGCTTCTCCACCTTTGCCTGCCGGCCCCTGGTGAATATCCGTGACGTGGTGGTGTTGGACAGCTACCGCGGCCAGGGCCTGAGCAAGCGCCTGCTGCAGAAGGTCGAGGACATCGCCCGGCAACGGGGCTGCTGCAAGGTCACCCTGGAAGTGCTGGAGGGCAATGCCCAGGCCCAGGCCGCCTATCGCGCCTGCGGTTTCGCCAATGCCATGCTCGACCCGGCTCACGGGCGCATGCTGTTCTGGAGCAAAGCCTTGTAATGCACGCCCCCAGCCCCTGCGCGCCGGTCCCGGTAGAAACACCCTGGCGGATCTTCCTGGTATTTCTGCGCCTGGGCCTGAGTTCGTTTGGCGGGCCGCTGGCGCACCTGGGCTACTTTCGCCAGGAATTCGTCCAGCGCCGGCGCTGGCTGGGGGAGGCGGCCTATGCCGAGCTGGTCGCGCTGTGCCAGTTTCTTCCCGGACCTGCCAGCAGTCAGGTCGGCATCGCCCTGGGATTGTCTCGCCGTGGCCTGCCCGGGGCCCTGTGTGCCTGGGCCGGCTTTACCTTGCCTTCGGCCCTGGCCCTGGCACTGCTGGCCCTGGGGTTGGGGGGCGGGGTCCCGGCCGGGGCGCTCAAGGGCTTGCAACTGGTGGCGGTGGCGGTGGTGGCCCAGGCCTTGTGGGGCATGGCCCGCAGCCTGTGCCGGGGCGCCTTGCAGATCGTCATTGCAGTGCTGGCCGCGGCGCTGGTGCTGCGCTGGCCGGGCCTGGGCGGGCAGTTGCTGGTGATGCTGCTGGCGGCTCTGCTGGGCCGCTGGCTGATCAGGCCGGTGTTCCAGGTGCAGGTCCAGAGCCCTCCCTCTGGGTCGAGTCGCCGCCTGGGGGCGTGTTGCCTGGGGCTGGCGCTATTGCTGCTGGTGCTGTTGCCGGGGCTGGTGCTGCTCTGGCCGGGGCGCCTGCTGAGCCTGTTCGATGGTTTCTACCGGGTCGGCGCTCTGGTATTCGGCGGCGGCCATGTGGTGCTGCCGCTGTTGCAGGCGCAGGTGGTGGAGCCCGGCTGGGTCAGCAGCCCGCTGTTCCTGGCCGGGTACGCCAGCGCCCAGGCGATGCCCGGCCCGCTGTTCAGCGTCGCGGCCTTTCTCGGCGCGGCCATCGATGGCTGGAGTGGGGCGGTGGTGTGCCTGCTGGCGATCTTTCTGCCAGGGCTGTTGCTGGTGATCGGCGTGGTGCCCTTCTGGCAGCGGCTGCGCCACCGCCAGGGCATCCAGGCGGCCCTGGCCGGGGTCAATGCCGCGGTGGTGGGCCTGCTGGCGGCAGCGTTGTACCAACCCCTGTGGACCAGCAGCGTGACCGGCGCGCCGGAACTGGTGGCGGTGTTGCTGGCGCTGCTGCTGTTGCGCAGCGGCCGGGTGCCGCCCTGGGCCCTGGTGCTGCTGGGGGCCGGTGCCGGTGCCTGGCTGCTCTAGAGGTCGTGCTGCGCCGGGTCGAGCCGGGGGAATACCAGGCGGAACTCGGTCAGGAGTTCCGGGATGCTGCTGACCTCGGTGCGCCCCTGGTGCAGGTTCATGATCGAACGGACGATGGCCAGGCCCAGCCCGGTGCCGCCTTCGGCCCGGGTGCGGCTGCTGTCGACCCGATAGAAGCGCTCGAACAGATGGGGCAGGTGGCTGGCAGCGATGCCCGGGCCGGGGTTGCCCACGCTCAGGCTCACGGCCTCCATGGTCTGCTCCACCCGCAGGCTGATCTGCCCCCGCGCCGGGCTGTGGCGAATGGCGTTGGACAGCAGGTTGGAAATGGCCCGCTGGATCATCAGCCGGTCCCCCAGCACCCAGGCATCGCCACTGTGCTGCAGTTGCAGCTGCTTCTCTTCGGCGCTCAGGGCGAACAGGTCGATGACCCGGCGCGCTTCTTCCCCCAGCGAGACTCGGGCGAACCGGGCCTGGGACGCCGGCTGGCTGACCTGGGCCAGGAACAGCATGTCGGCGACGATCCGCGTGACCCGCTCCAGCTCTTCGATACTGGCCTCCAGCACCGCCTTGTACTCCTCTGGCGGGCGTTCCCGGGACAGGGTCACTTGGGCCTTGCCCATCAGGTTGCTGATGGGCGAGCGCAACTCGTGGGCCAGGTCGTCGGAGAACTGCGACAGGCGCTGCACGCCGCCGTCCAGGCGTTGCAGCATGACATTGATGCCCTGGCCCAGCTCCGCCAGCTCCCGGGGCAGGCCCTGCAGCTTCAGGCGGTGGGTCAGGTCCTGGGTGGTCACCCGCGCCGCGACCCGGCTGAACTGCTGCAGCGGCAGCAGGCCCCGTTGCACCAGCCACCAGGCGCCGAAACCGATCAGCAGCAGCAACAGGGGCAGGGCGATCACCGTGGAACGCAGGTAGGCGCTGAGCAGCGCCTGATCGTTGCTGCGGTCCAGGGTCAGTACCACCTGGACCTGCTCGCCGTTGCGCAGGCTCATCTGCCGCAGGGCGCTGAGCAAGGGGTTGCCGCGGCTGTCGCGCCAGTCGACATAGCCGTCGCCACCGATATTGCCCAGGGGCTCGGGCAGGGACTCCTGGGCCATGCCGCCGACAATCAGCAGGGGTTCGGCCAGCGGATCGCTGCCGAGGATGCTCAATTGCAGGTTGTCGTGGCCCATCACCAGGTCCAGCAGGGAATGGGGGCGGGCCGCCAGGTCACTGCTCTTGAGGTCGCTGGTGAGGCTGTGCCGGATCTGCTCCAGCTTGCTGTCCAGGCCCTTGCGCGCCAGGTTGTCCAGCTCATGGTTCAACGCCAGGTAGGCCAGGGTTGCCAGCAGCACCACCAGTGCCGCGCCCATCAGGGCGACGGTCAGCCCCAGGCGCATGGACAGGCTGCTGGCCGCGGCGGCGGGGCGCGCTGTCATGGGCGTGCTTCCAGGACATAACCGACACCGCGCAGGGTATGGATCAGCTTGACGTCACTGGCGTCGTCGATCTTGCCCCGCAAGCGGCTGATGGAGACTTCCACCACATTGGTGTCGCAGTCGAAGTTCATGTCCCAGACCAGGGAAATGATCTGGGTGCGGGTCAGTACTTCTCCGCTGTGGCGCATCAATACATGCAGCAGGGTGAACTCCTTGGTCGTCAGGTCGATACGCCGACTGCCGCGATAAGCCCGATGACGGCGCGGGTCAAGTTGCAGGTCGGCAACTTGCAGAACTTCCGGTTGGACAATGACTTCACTACGACGCATCAGGGTACGAACCCGGGCCAGCAACTCGGGAAATTGAAACGGTTTGACCAGATAATCATCGGCGCCCATATCCAGGCCCTTGACCTTGTCTTCCAGGCGCCCGCGGGCAGTCAACATCATGACCCGTGCGGGATAGTTTCCCTGCAGTTGTTCAAGAACTTGCCAACCATCTTTGCCGGGCAGGTTGATATCCAGGATTACCAATTCATAGGGCTGTTGTTGAATCAGGTGCAGGCCGTCCACGCCATTGTTCGCCCGGTCCACCACATAGCCACTTTCACTCAGGCCCTGATGCAGGTAGTCGGCCGTCTTGGGTTCGTCCTCAATCACCAGAATGCGCATTGCAATATCCTCTTCAAAGCTGTCGGGGCTGTCGAGCGAGCGCAGGTTAAAGTCTGTAGTAGCTATAGGGTCAATGAAATAACCCAGCTAATTCAACTGATTAACCAGGCTGTCCGATCAGTGGCGAGTGGCATGGTGCGGCGATACTAATTGAGCCGGGGCACTGCGGGCGGCAGATGACCGGGTTGTCATCTGCCTGTCATGCGGGTGCAAGAGAAGGAGGGCAGCCCCTATGAAAAAGGCGCCCGCAAGGGCGCCAAACATCCACTTCTGGCAAAGGAGCAGATTGCCGGGAAGGGGTATCGCTGGAACTGGGGGTCAGGCACCAGGCTGTTGTTGCTTGGCATCCGAGGCGGAATAGTTGGGCTCGGATTTCTGCTTTTCGGCTTTTGCGGTGTTTTCGGTCTTGTCGCCATGAAGTTGCTGCTGGCTAACGCGGAAGTTGTCATAGAAGCGCTGCATATTTTCCGAGCCACCTTCGGCAAAGGCCGCGCTGGAACCTACCAGAATCAGGCCGCTTAATACCAAAGTTGAAAGTTTCATGCTGTTTTTCCTGCTTAAGAATGTTCGGTACTTGTTACGTCCCTGCACAAGAAGTGATGGGCGAAAGTTTCACCGAAGTGTATTAAGCGAGGGTTAACGTCAGCCTGAAGTGCTGATTACAATTTCGACATCATGTGTCTTTGCCGGCGCTTGGCTGCGCTGGCCGGCAAGGGCACCGCCTTGAAGGCGCCGCCTGCGGACGCGGCCTGGTGCAAAAAAAAGCCCCGGGAACCGGCCAGGGTTCTCGGGGCTGTTTGCCGGCAAGCCGGATCCTGCGGGCGTGACAGGGGGCTTACTTCTGTACCACCGTGGCTTCGACCGGAGCCTTGGGTTTCATCAGGCTGAAGTCGATCAAGGGCTTGCTCTGGCGCGAGTAGGGGTCGCCGATCAGCAGCGGGCGTGGCTTGAAGCTGTCGCTCACCAGGCTGCGGCTGTGGTCCAGCTCATCGAAACTCAGGCCCGCCAGGTCCGCCCAGGTGTGAATCAGCTGGGAACTCATGTAGGGGCGGCTGAGGTCCGAGGCAAAGCTCCAGTCATGGGTTTCCCGCCATTTCGGCGAGGCCCAGGCCATGAACGGAATGGTGTACATCGGCGCCGTCGGCCGGGCTTCGTTGCGGCCCAGGGTGTCATGGCCGGCGGAGTCGAAGACGTCCTCGCCGTGGTCCGAGAGGTACAGCAGGAAACCGTTGGGGTCGGTCTTGGCGTAGTTCTTGATCAGGTTCGAGACCACGAAGTCGTTGTACAGCACGGCGTTGTCGTAGCTGTTGTAGGTGGGCAACTGGTCGTCGCGCACGCCGGCCGGTACGCCCTGGCGATCATTGAACTTGTCGAAGCTGGGCGGGTAGCGGTACTGGTAGCTCATGTGGGTGCCCAGCAGGTGGACCACGATGAACTTGCGCGGTGCGCTGTCGGCCAGGGCCTTGGAGAACGGTTCGAGCACGTCGCCGTCGTACTGGCGGGCGTTCTGGTTGCGGTTGTTGTTCAGGTACACCTGCTCGTCCGCCTGTTCGGAGAAGGTGGTGAGCATGGTGTTGCGCTTGGTCATGGTCTGCTGGTTGGTGATCCAGTAGGTCTTGTAGCCGGCCTGCTTCATCACGCTGACCAGGGACGGGCTCTTGAGGTACAGGTCGGGGTTTTCTTCGTCGGCGAAGGTCAGTACCTGCTGCAGCGCCTCGATGGTGTAGGGGCGCGGGGTGATGACGTTGTTGAAGATCGCCAGCTGGTCCTTGAGCTTGTCCAGCTCCGGGGTGGTCTGGCGCGGGTAGCCGTACAGGCTCATGCGCTGGCGGTTGGTGGATTCGCCAATGACCAGTACCAGGGTCGCCGGCTGGTTGGCCATGCTGTCCTTGAGGTTGGTCAGGGGGGCGATCTTGCTGGCGCTGGCGAGCATGCCCTGCATGCCGTCCAGTTGCTCGCGGTAGCGGCGATAGGCAATCACCATCTGCCAGGGCACGGCGGGCTCGATGCGGGTTTCGAATTTCTCCAGGCCGGCGGCCAGGGTATCGGCGCGGGAGATCTGCTTGACCAGCGGGTAGCCGACGATGGCCACCAGGATTGCCGTCGCCGCCACCAGGGCCTGGCCCCGAGGCAGGTAGACCGGGCGCAGGCGGGTCCAGAGGAAGAAGGCGAATGCGCTATGGGCGAGGAACGCCAGGAGCATCCACCAGGCAAAGTACTGGGTCAGGTATTCACCGGCTTCCGAGGGGTTGGACTCGAACATGATGAAGATGACGCTTTGCGAGAACTCCTGCTGGTAGACGAAGAAGTAGCCCAGGCTGGCCATGGAACAGGCCCAGAGCACCACGCCGATCACGGCGGCCATGACTTTGGTGCGCGCCGGGAACAGCAGCATCGGTGCCAGCCAGATGGCGCTCATGAAGAATGCCTGGCGGAAACCGGTGAAGCCGGAGGTGTCGGTCAGCTGGATCAGCAGTTGGGTGATGCCGGAGAAATACCAGAAGAACAGGAACAGCCAGAGCAGCCCCATCCAGTCAAAACCTTTCGCAGATGCACTACTGCGTTTGAACAATGCCATTGAGCGCTCCCCAGGGATCCAGATTCATTGCGCGCCAAGGGCGTCGCGAATGAGCGCCGTCTTGTAACAAGACGGCCACAATGGCCGGGAGTATCGACAGGCAAGTGTGAAAACTTTGTCAGCTGAACGTCGCTATTTTGTGGTCTGCAACGGGGGGCTATGGCGGTATGGCGAGGGAAGGCGGCTTGGCCCGGGACCTACAGCGGGGCTGAACGCAGGTCGGGCCTGCGTTCAGGGGCGAGGCTCAGCTCGCGGAGGAGAGGTGTAGCGGCGCCGGTTGACCCTGGCTTTGCAACTGCAGGCGCAATTGTGCGAGCTCCCGTTGCAGTTGATCGCGTTCGTCTTTGAGTTGACGCAATTCGTCACGACGAATGGTGACGTACAGGGTTTGTGCTGGTCGTGCCGGTAGTACTGTGCCCATTGCTTCACCTCGCAAATGGCGTGTCTCAACTATGCTTCGCTGGCCGCATCCCTTGCGCAAAGCACTATCGGCGGCAATTTTATTTCTTTTTCGGGCAAAGGGAACTTTTTTATTTTTCGCGGTCGCTGTGTCTTCGCGCAGACTTGCAGCGTTATCCACCCATGGCCAGGGAAACTTCAGGGGCTGGCACGGGACTAATCTTCATTGTTCTGCTGCCCGTCAGGGGAATTGGCTGGGGCCGGTCGATGGGTAATTCGCGCCGTCGGGGGTAAAAACTCGGAATCTGTCTGAAGATTGCGCTGTCTTGGGGCTTCTTGCCTTGTATAGTTGCGCCCCTCGGGATTTTGCCCCGGCCCACTGGGCTATAACTTTTTTTGATCAGAATTTTTGCAGTAGGAGCATCAGCACATGCAACTGGGGATTATTGGACTGGGCCGCATGGGCGGCAACATTGCACGGCGCCTGATGCTCAATGGGCACGAGACCGTAGTCTTTGACCGCAACACCGACTTCGTCAGCGCCCTGGCCGCTGAAGGCGCCAAGGGCGTCGCCGACCTGCCGGCCCTGGTGGCGGGCCTGGAAAAGCCCCGGGCGGTCTGGGTCATGCTGCCCGCGGGCGCACCCACCGAAGACACCATCGACACCCTCAGCCAGTTGCTGGAGCCGGGCGATGTGATCATCGACGGTGGCAACACCTACTATAAAGACGACATCCGCCGCGCCCGCGACCTGGCGCAAAAGGGCCTGAAGTATATCGACGTCGGCACCTCCGGCGGCGTCTGGGGCCTGGAGCGTGGCTACTGCATGATGATCGGCGGCGACGCCGCCGAAGTGCTGCGCCTGGACCCGCTGTTCGCCGCCCTGGCGCCCGGCATGGGCACCATCCCGCGGACCAAGGACCGGGTCGCCGATGACGACCGCGCCGAACGCGGCTACATCCACGCCGGCCCGGCCGGCTCCGGGCACTTCGTCAAGATGATCCACAACGGCATCGAGTACGGCATGATGCAGGCCTTCGCCGAGGGCTTCGACATCCTCAAGACCAAGGCCTCGGAAAGCCTTCCGGAAGACCAGCGCTTCGACCTCAATGTCGCCGATATCGCCGAAGTCTGGCGCCGTGGCAGCGTGGTGTCCTCCTGGCTGCTGGACCTGACCGCCGATGCCCTGGCGGGCGATCCGAAGCTCGACGGCTTCTCCGGCTCGGTGGCCGACAGTGGCGAAGGGCGCTGGACCATCGAAGCGGCCATGGAGCAATCGGTGCCGGTGCCGGTGCTGTCCAACTCGCTGTTCTCCCGCTACCGCTCCCGCGGCCAGGGCACCTACGGTGACAAGCTGCTGTCGGCCATGCGCTTCGGCTTTGGCGGCCATGTGGAGACCGGGAAAAAATGACCACCACGCGAAAGAAGTCCAAGGCGTTGCCGGCGCCGCCGACCACGCTGTTCCTGTTCGGCGCCCGCGGTGATCTGGTCAAGCGCCTGCTGATGCCGGCGCTGTACAACCTCAGCCGCGACGGTTTGCTGGATGAGGGGCTGCGGATTGTCGGCGTCGACCACAACGCGGTGAGCGACGCCGAGTTCGCCACGCTGCTGGAAGACTTCCTTCGCGATGAAGTGCTCAACAAGCAAGACCAGGGGGCGGCGGTGGATGCCGCCGTCTGGGCCCGCCTGACCCGGGGCATCAGCTATGTCCAGGGCGATTTTCTCGACGACTCCACCTATGCCGAACTGGCGGCGCGGATTGCCGCCAGCGGCACCGGCAACGCGGTGTTCTACCTGGCCACCGCACCGCGCTTCTTCAGTGAAGTGGTGCGCCGCCTGGGCAGCGCCGGGTTGCTGGAGGAGGGGCCGCAGGCTTTTCGCCGGGTGGTGATCGAAAAACCCTTCGGCTCCGACCTGCAGACCGCCGAAGCCCTCAACGGCTGCCTGCTCAAGGTCATGAGCGAGAAGCAGATCTATCGCATCGACCATTACCTGGGCAAGGAAACGGTCCAGAACATCCTGGTCAGCCGTTTTTCCAACAGCCTGTTCGAGGCATTCTGGAACAACCATTACATCGACCACGTGCAGATCACCGCGGCGGAAACCGTCGGCGTGGAAACCCGTGGCAGCTTTTATGAACACACCGGTGCCCTGCGGGACATGGTGCCCAACCACCTGTTCCAGTTGCTGGCGATGGTGGCCATGGAGCCGCCCGCTGCCTTTGGCGCCGATGCGGTACGTGGCGAAAAGGCCAAGGTGGTGGGGGCTATCCGCCCCTGGTCCGTGGAAGAGGCCCGGGCCAACTCGGTGCGCGGCCAGTACAGCGCCGGTGAAGTGGCCGGCAAGGCCCTGGCGGGCTACCGCGAGGAAGCCAACGTGGCGCCGGACAGCAGCACCGAAACCTACGTTGCGCTGAAGGTGATGATCGACAACTGGCGCTGGGTCGGGGTGCCGTTCTACCTGCGCACCGGCAAGCGCATGAGTGTGCGCGACACCGAGATCGTCATCTGCTTCAAGCCGGCGCCCTATGCACAGTTCCGCGATACCGAGGTCGAGCGCCTGTTGCCGACCTACCTGCGGATCCAGATCCAGCCCAACGAAGGCATGTGGTTCGACCTGCTGGCGAAAAAGCCCGGGCCGAGCCTGGACATGGCCAACATCGAACTGGGTTTTGCCTACCGCGACTTTTTCGAGATGCAGCCCTCCACCGGCTACGAAACCCTGATCTACGACTGCCTGATCGGCGACCAGACCCTGTTCCAGCGCGCCGACAACATCGAGAACGGCTGGCGCGCGGTGCAACCCTTCCTCGATGCCTGGCAACAGGACGCCAGCTTGCAGAGCTACCCGGCGGGCGTGGATGGCCCGGCAGCCGGGGATGAACTGCTGGCCCGGGATGGCCGCGTATGGCGACCCCTGGGGTGAGTGGCGTGCAGGCGCGGCCTGTCGAGTTCCTCCTCAGTGACATGGACGGCACCCTGTTGCGCCCCGACCACAGCCTCAGCCCCCGCACCCTGGACGCGGTCCGTGCGCTGCGCGAGGCCGGGGTGGCCTTCAGCCTGGCCACCGGACGGCCGCCGCGGGCCATGCTGCAGCAGATCGAGGCCCTGGGCGTCGACCTGCCCACTGCCGGCTTCAACGGCGGCAGTATCGTCAAGCCCGATGGCAGTTTCCTGGCTCGTCACCATGTTCCGGTGGAAGCGGCGGTCACCGCCTTGCTGCTGTTCGAACCCTGCCCACAGGTCGAGACCTGGGTGTTTGCCGACAACGAATGGCTGCTGCGCAACCTGGACGGTGCCCTGATGCCCCTGGAGCGCCAGGCGCTGGGTTACGCCCCCAAGGTGGTGGACAGCTTCGAGGAATACCTGCCGCGCATCGACAAGATCGTCGCCGCCAGCAGCGATCACCGCTTGCTGGTGCAGTTGGAGGCCCGCCTGCAGGCCGCCACTGCAGGGCAGGCCCAGGCGTCCCGTTCCCAACCCAGGTTCCTCGATCTCACTGCCTTGCAGGCGGACAAGGGGCAGGCCCTGGTGACCCTGGCCGAATACCTGGGGGTGCCGCTGGAGCGCACCGCGGCCCTGGGCGATGGCGGCAACGACCCGGCGATGTTCCAGCGTGCCGGCCTGTCGATTGCCATGGGCCAGGCGGAAGAACAGGTCAAGCGCCAGGCTGATGTGATCACCGGCAGCAACCTGGAAGACGGCGCCGCCGAAGCCATCGAGCGCTATATCCTCATGCGTTGAGGGCCGTGGCCCGGCATCGCGCCGGGCCGCGGCCCCCAGTCCTGCACCCATTGCGCCCCATCTGCAGTCCCGGGGCGCCCCAAGCAGCGGTTACAACCAGTAGCTCACCGCGTACCAGCCCAGCAGCCCCATCACCACGGTGTAGGGCAGGGCCATCCACACCATCCGTCCGTAGGACAGGCGTACCAGCGGCGCAATCGCCGAGGTCAGCAGGAACAGGAAGGCCGCTTGGCCGTTGGGCGTGGCCACGCTCGGCAGGTTGGTACCGGTATTGATGGCGATCGCCAGGGTTTCGAAGTGCTCGCGGCTCATCTGCCCGGAGATGAAGGCCTGTTTCACTTCGGTGATGTAGATGGTGGCCACGAACACGTTGTCGCTGATGGCCGAGAGCAGGCCATTGGCAATGAACAGCATGCCCGGCTGCTGGTCCGCCGGCAGCGCCAGCACCCACTGGATCAGCGGGGTGAACAGCTGCTGCTGGTGAATCACCGCCACCACCGCAAAGAACACCACCAGCAGGGCGGTGAAAGGCATGGCCTCCTTGAACGCGTTGCCCAGGCGGTGCTCGTCGGTGATCCCGGTAAAGGCGGTGATCAGTACGATCACCAGCAGGCCGATCAGCCCGACCTCGGCCACATGCAGGGCCAGGGCGACGATCAGGATCAGTGCCGCCAGCCCCTGCACCAGCAGGGCCGCGCGCTGGCGCGAGGTGCGCTGGGCATCGTCCTCGGCGGCGTAGTTGGCCAGCACCTGGCGCACGTTGTCCGGCAGCAGGGTGCCGTAGCCGAACCAGCGCAGCTTCTCCAGCAGTACGCAGGTCACCAGGCCAGCCGCCAGGACCGGCATCGAAACCGGTGCCACCTTGCTGAAGAAATCGGCGAAGTGCCAGCCCATTTCATGGCCGATCAGCAGGTTCTGCGGTTCCCCCACCAGGGTGCACACACCGCCCAGGGCGGTGCCCACGGCGCCATGCATCAGCAGGCTGCGCAGGAAGGCGCGGAACTGCTCCAGGTCGTCATGATGCAGGGCAGGCAACTGTTGGTCGTCGGCGAAGGCGCTGTCCTGGCGCGGGTCATTGCCGGACGCCACCCGGTGATACACCGAATAGAAGCCTACCGCGGCGCTGATGATCACCGCGGTGACGGTCAGGGCGTCGAGAAAGGCCGAGAGGAAGGCCGAGAGAAAGCAGAACAGCAGGCCCAGCAGCGCCTTGGAGCGCACCCCCAGCAGCAGCCGGGAGAACAGGTAGAGCAGCAACTCCTTCATGAAATAGATGCCGGCCACCATGAACATCAGCAGCAGGATCACCGGGAAGTTGTGCACCAGCTCGTCATACAGCGCCTGGGGCGTGGTCATGCCCAGCACCAGTGCCTGTACCAGCAGCAGGCCGCCGGGCATCAAGGGGTAGCACTTGAGGGCCATGGCCAGGGTGAAGATGAATTCGATCACCAGGCACCAGCCGGCGGCGGCCGGGCTGACAGCGAAGAACAGCAGAGGGTTGAGCAACAGGAACGCGACAATGCTTGCCTTGTACCAGCGGGGTGATTGGCCGAGAAAATTGTGGGCGAACGCCTGGGCCATTGAACCGGACATTGGCGGCTCCTTGTAGTGAGAAGCGCGCAACTTGCCCCATGGCGGATTGAGAATCAAGAATTGATGAAATCTTTTGCGACAAACTTCGCCAGCGCCCCAGCGGTCGCCAGTGCACGACCTTACGTAGGAGCCGGCTTGCCGGAGAAGAGGGCGAAGAGGGCCTCGAGTCTTGCGCAGTCCTCAAGCACGCCTTCGCTGGCAAGCCAGCTCCTACGGGGGGCTGGCGGCGCAAAACTGTTGTAGGAACCGGCTTGCCGGCGAAGAGGGCCTTGAGTCTTGCGCAGTCCTCAAGCACGCCTTCGCTGGCAAGCCAGCTCCTACGGGGGGGGCTGGCGGCGCGAAACTGTTGTAGGAGCCGGCTTGCCGGCGAAGAGGGCCTGGAGCCTTGCGCAGCCTTCAACGGTTTCACTCAGTACGCTTGGCCACCAGGGTCAGGATGTCGTAGCTGGCCACCACCTCGCCCAGCTGGTTGCTGACTTCCACATCCCAGGCCACCACTCCTTGCGGCGTGCCCTGGGGGCTGAGCTTGCCCTGGTCGATCTTGCGCTTGCAGGTCAGGCGCGCCTGCAGGGTGTCGCCAATGCCCACCGGGGTGATGAAGCGCAGGGTGTCCAGGCCGTAGTTGGCCAGCACCGGGCCGGGGCCCGGGGAAACGAACAGCCCGGCCGCCGCCGAGAGCACGAAGTAGCCATGGGCGATGCGCTTGCCGAACTGCGACTCCCTGGCGGCAATCTCGTCGAAGTGCATATAGAAATGGTCCCCCGACAGGCAACCGAAGTTCACCAGGTCGGCCTCGGTCACGGTGCGCCGGTGGGTCAGCAGGGATTCGCCGATCTGCAGGTCCTGGAAGTGCCGGCGGAAGGGGTGGACCTCGGTTTCGATCACCTGGGCACCGCGCACGTACTCGCCGGTTACCGCCGCCAGCATGCTTGGCGAGCCCTGGATCGCCGCCCGTTGCAGGTAATGCTTGACCGCCCGCAGACCGCCCAACTCTTCGCCACCCCCGGCGCGGCCCGGGCCGCCATGCTTGAGCTGTGGCAGGGGCGAGCCGTGGCCGGTGGATTCGCCAGCACAGTGGCGGTCCAGCACCAGCAAGCGACCGTGCCAGGCCGCAGCCCGGGGAATGACCTGGGCGGCAATGGCCGGGCTCTTGGTGACCAGGCTGGCCACCAGGCTGCCCTTGCCGCGAGAGGCCAGCTCCAGTGCCTGGTCCAGGTCGTCATAGGCCATCAGGGTGCTGACCGGGCCAAAGGCTTCGATGTCGTGGGCGCCGCCCTCGGCCATGGGATCGCGCGCCAGCAACAGGGTCGGGGCGAAGAACGCGCCCTGGCTGACGTTTGTGCCTCGGGGCTCGAAGCCGTCCCGGGCACCGAACAGCAGGTCGCTGCTGTGCAGCAGGCTTTGCAGGCGCTCGGCCACATCGCGCTGCTGTTCATGGGAGGCCAGGGCGCCCATGCGCACACCTTCCACCGCCGGGTCGCCCACCACCACCTTCGACAGGCGTTCGCGCAACCTGGTGGCCACCACATCCAGTTGTTTGGCGGGGATGATGGCGCGGCGGATGGCGGTGCACTTCTGCCCGGCCTTGACCGTCATTTCCCGTGCCACTTCCTTGATGAACAGCTCGAACTCCTCGTCGTCCGGGCTTACGTCCGGGGCCAGGATCGCGCAGTTCAGCGAGTCGGCCTCGGCATTGAAGGGTACCGAATGACGGATCAGGTTCGGGTTGGCCCGCAGTCGTCCGGCAGTGCTGGCGGAGCCGGTGAAGGTCACCAGGTCCTGGCCTTGCAGGCGGTCCAGCAGGTCGCCGGTAGCGCCTATCACCAATTGCAGGCTGCCTTCGGGCAGCAGCCCGGATTCATGCATCAGCCGCACCGCGGCCTCGGTCAGGTAACTGGTGGCGCTGGCCGGCTTGACGATGCAGGGCATGCCGGCGAGGAAGCACGGGGCGAATTTTTCCAGCATGCCCCAGATCGGAAAGTTGAAGGCATTGATGTGCACGGCCACGCCACCCCGGGGCACCAGGATGTGGCTGCCGGCAAAGCTGCCGAGCTTGCTCAGGGATTGCGCCGGGCCTTCGTGCAACAGGTTGCCCGACGGCAGTTCCCGGGCGCCGAGGCCGGCGTAGCTGAACAGGGTGCTGTTGCCGCCCTCGATATCGATCCAGCTGTCGGCCCGCGTCGCGCCGCTGTGATGGGACAGGGCATAGAGCTGCTCCTTGCGCTCGCTCAGATACAGCGCCAGGGCCTTGAGGCGCTGGGCCCGCTGCTGGAAATCCAGGGCCAGCAAGGTCTTGCCGCCCTGATGGCGACCAAAGGCCAGGGCCTCGGCGAAGTCCGGGGCCTCCTCGTGGGTGCGCGCCACTTCATGCCCATCGATGGCGCTGCGCAGTGACTGGGCCGGATGCTGGCCGAACCAGCGGCCGGCGATGAAGCTTTGCAGAGTAGGAGCCTGTGGCATGGGGATTCCTCCAGAGGGTGAACCGGGTTCGAGCGCGGCAGCCCGCGCTCATGGATGGGGTCAGTGATGAGTGGCGCCGGATGCGCCAATGCCGGTCATGGAACGGATGAACTGCGCCAGGTAGCGCCCGCGCTCCAGTTCGGCCCGGGGCGAGCGGTCGCTGACGGAGAAGGCCCAGGCACAGAAGAACGCCAGGCTCATGGAAAACAGCGCCGGGTTGGCATAGGGAAACAGCGCCTGGGGGTGATGCAGCACATTGACCCAGACCGCCGGGCTGAGCATCAGCAGCACAATCGCCGAGACCAGGCCAGCCAGGCTGCCGCCCACCGCGCCGCGAGTGGTGAGGCCTTTCCAGAACATGGAAAGAAACAGCACCGGGAAATTCACCGAAGCGGCGATGGCCAGCACCAGCCCCGAGAGAAAGGCAATGTTCTGCGATTCGAACAACAGCCCCAGCAGCACCGCCAGCACCCCGATGCACAGGGTGGCGATCCGCGAGACGCGCATTTCCTGCCGGGTGCTGGCCTGGCCCTTGCGCAGCACGCAGGCGTACAGGTCGTGGGAGACCGCCGAGGCGCCGGACAGCGCCAGCCCGGCCACCACCGCCAGGATGGTGGCGAAGGCCACGGCCGAGATGAAGCCCAGGAACAGGTTGCCGCCCACCGCCTGGGCCAGGTGCACGGCAATCATGTTGGCGCCGCCGATGATCGCGCCGCCGGCATCGCGGTACTGGGGCTCGGTACCGACCATGACGATGGCGCCGAAGCCGACAATGATCAGCAGCAGGTAGAAGTAGCCGATGAAACCGGTGGCGTAGAACACGCTCTTGCGCGCTTCCCGGGCATCGCTGACGGTGAAGAAGCGCATGAGGATGTGCGGCAGGCCGGCGGTGCCGAACATCATGCCCAGCCCCAGGGAAATGGCATCGATGGGGTTCGACAGCAACCCACCCGGGGCCATGATCGCGCTGCCCTTGGCGTGCACCGCGCTGGCCTGGGCGAACAGCGCCTCGCTGCTGAAGCCGAAGTGCTTGAGCACCATGAAGGCCATGAAGCTGGTGCCCGAGAGCAGCATCAGCGCCTTGATGATCTGTACCCAGGTGGTGGCCAGCATGCCGCCGAAGGTCACGTAGCAGACCATCAGCAGGCCCACCAGCATCACCGCATAGAGGTAGCTGATGCCGAACAGCAGCTCGATCAGCTTGCCGGCGCCGACCATCTGCGCCACCAGGTACATCAGCGCCACGCTCAGGGTGCCGAAGGCCGAGGTCAGGCGCACCGGCGTCTGGGCCAGGCGATAGGACACCACGTCGGCGAAGGTGTACTTGCCCAGGTTGCGCAGGCGTTCGGCGATCAGGAACAGGATGATCGGCCAGCCGGCCAGCACCCCCAAGGCGTACAACAGACCGTCGTAGCCATTGAGGAACATCATTGCCGAGATGCCGAGGAAGGACGCCGCGGAAATCATGTCGCCGGCGATCGCCAGGCCATTCTGCAAGCCGCTCATGCCGCCACCGGCGGTATAGAAGTCGCTGGCGGAGCGGGTGCGCCGGGCGGCCCAGCGGGTGATGCCGAGGGTCATCAGGACAAACACCAGGAACATGCCGATGGCGTTCCAGTTCAATGGCCGCGCCGGCGTGTCGGCCGCCAGGGCCAGGTCGGTGGCCAGCAGGCAGGGCAGCAGGAATAGAGCGAGCGGGCGCTTCATGGCTGGCACTCGCGCTTGAGCTTGTCGTTCAGCGGGTCCAGCAGGCGGTTGCTGCGGTAGACGTAGAAGCCGGTGAGGGCAAAGGCCAGGCCGATCATAGCCACGCCCACCGGCATGCCGACGCTGGTGGCTCCGCCGGCCAACGAGCGCCCCAGCAGCCCGGGGTGGAAAGCCACCAGCAGTACGAAGCCGTAGTAGGCCAGGAGCATGATCAGGGTCAGCGACCAGTAGAGGCGCTGCTTGCGCCGCACCAGCTGGATGAAGTCCGGATGGCGGGTGATGCGGGCGATCTGTTGTGGGGTCATGGCGCGTTCTCTTGTTTTTGTTGTTGGTGGCACGTGAAGGCGCTGCGCGGCCTTTCGCAGCTTCGCTGGAGCTCGGCAGCGGCTACGGGCGGCTGCGGGGAGCGCCGGAGTCAGAGCTGGTCGAAGTCCAGTACCACCTTGTCGCTGAGCGGGAACGATTGGCAGGAGAGGACGTAGCCGGCCGCGACTTCGTAGTCTTCCAGGGCGTGGTTGCTGTCCATTTCCACTTCGCCTTCGATGACCTTGCATTTGCAGGTGGAGCAGACTCCGGCCTTGCATGAGTAGGGCAGTTCGGCGCCCTGGGCGTTGCCGGCGTCGAGAATGCTCTGGCTGTTGCGCGGCAGGTCGAAGGCCAGGGCGCGGCCGTCGCTGATGACGGTGACCCGGCTGTGACGGGCATCCAGGGCGCTGGCGGTTTCCCGGGCCTGGCGCTTGTGCCCGTCGCTGCCGGCGTGGAACAGCTCGAAGTGGATGCGCTCGGCCGGCATGCCGGCAGCCTTGAGGCTGTCGCGCACGGTTTCGGTCATGGCCTGGGGGCCGCAGATGAACGCGGCCTCCAGTTGCTGGACGTCGAGCCAGCGGGAAAACAGCTGCTGGCACTTGTCCTGGTCGATGCGCCCGTTGTACAGGTCGATGTCCTGCCGTTCGCGGCTGAACACGAACATCAGGTTCAGCCGCTGCAGGTAGCGGTTCTTCAGGTCCTCAAGCTGTTCGCGAAACAGCGCCGAGTTGCTGGAGCGGTTGCCGTAGAGCAGGGTGACCCGGCTGTGGGGCTCGGTTTGCAGGGTGCTCTTGATGATCGACAGGATCGGCGTGATGCCGCTGCCGGCCGCCACCGCCAGGTAATGGCCGCGCCGCGCCGGGTCCAGCTCCACATGGAAACGCCCGGCCGGGGGCATCACGTCCAGGCTTTGGCCGGGCTGCAATCGTTCATTGGCGAAGGCCGAGAAACGCCCGCCGGCCACGCGCTTGACCGCGATGCGCAGTTCACCGTCGTTGACCCCGGTGCAGATCGAATAGGAGCGGCGCACTTCCTCGCCTTCAAGCTCGGTGCGCAGCACCAGGTGCTGGCCCTGGGTGAAGTGGAAGTGCTGCTGCAGGTGCGGGGGAACCTCGAAGGCGATGGACACCGCGTCGCGGGTTTCATTGCGCAGGTCCTTGATGGTCAGGCGGTGGAACTGGCTCATGGTGGTTCTCCACTGCGGCGCCGGGCCGCTCAGATGCACTTGAAGTAGTCGAAGGGTTCCAGGCAATCACGGCAGCGATACAGGGCCTTGCAGGCGGTGGAGCCGAACTCGCTGAGGCGCTCGCTGTGGGCGCTGCCGCATTGCGGGCAGAGCACCTGGGGCGTTTCTCCCAGCAGGCTGCGCTTGCTGCTGCCCGAGGGCGGTGCAATGCCGTAGGCCTGCAGGCGCTGGCGCCCGCGCTCGGTGATCCAGTCGGTGGTCCAGGCCGGGGTCAGCTGGCGCAGCAGCCTGGGTGCCTTGAAGCCGGCGCGCTCCAGGGCCTGGCGGATGTCGCTTTCGATCACCTCGGTGGCCGGGCAGCCGGAGTAGGTCGGGGTGACCGTC
Source organism: Pseudomonas protegens CHA0 (assembly GCF_000397205.1). Lineage (NCBI taxonomy): Bacteria > Pseudomonadati > Pseudomonadota > Gammaproteobacteria > Pseudomonadales > Pseudomonadaceae > Pseudomonas > Pseudomonas protegens. The sequence continues at coordinate 3,526,537 of NC_021237.1, read as the reverse complement.
ACCTGCAGGTGCCCCTGGTGCCAGTCGAGGTGGCGCACGATGCCCAGGTCGAGCACGCTGACCACCGGCACTTCCGGGTCCATGACCCGGTCGAGGGTGGCCCAGGCGGTGTCCAGGTCCCCGGGCAACGGGTCGCGTGCCCCCAGGTCGCTGCCGATCAGCTCACCAGACCGCATCGGGATAGGCTCGCGGCAGTGATTGCATCTGGGCCAGCAGCAGGCCCAGGTGTTCGGTATGCAGGCCTTTGCGCGCATCCAGGTAGAAGTGGCTGGGCGCTTCGGGCACAGGCAGGGTGGCCCGGGCGAACACCGCGGCGACCCTGTCCTGCCAGGCGGTGGCGACCTGAGCCGGGTCTGCCAGCAGCCCGGCCTGGTGCAACGCGTTCTCCGCAGGATCGGTGGCGATCAGTTCCCCGGTAAAGCGCCACAGCCGCGGCAGGGCCTGGAGCATGCGCCGGTGGCTTTCCTCGGTGCCATCCCCCAGGCGCTCGACCCATTCGCTGGAGCGACGCAGGTGGTAGGTGACTTCCTTGAACGCCTTGGCGGCGACCCCGGCGATGCGTGGATCGCCGGACAGGCACAGGCCACGGAGGGTTTCCAGGTGCCAGGCGTCGTAGAAGAACTGCTTGAGCATGGTCACCGCGAAGTCGCCATTGGGTTGTTCCACCAGCAGCAGGTTGCGGTAGGCGCGTTCGTCGCGGCGAAAGGCCAGATGGTCGGCATCTCGCCCATCCGCCAGCAGTTCGGCGGCATAGTCCAGCCAGTTGCGGGCCTGGCCCACCAGGTCGAGACCGACGTTCATCAGTGCCAGTTCTTCTTCCAGGGCCGGGGCCCGGCCGCACCATTCGCACAGGCGCTGGCCCTGGACCAGGGCACTGTCGCCCAGGCGCAGCAGGTGGTTGAGCAGATCGTTTGCAGGGTTCATGGCCGGCCTCACATGTGTCCGACTTCGGGGGGCAACTGATAGAAGCTGGCGTGGCGGTAGACCTTGTCGTCCGCCGGGTCGAACAGCGGCTCCTTTTCGTCCGGCGAGGAGGCGACGATCTGCGCCGACGGCACCACCCACAGGCTCACGCCTTCGCTGCGCCGGGTGTAGAGGTCGCGGGCGTTGGCCATGGCCATCGGGGCATCGGCGGCGTGCACGCTGCCGACATGCTTGTGGTTGAGGCCGTGCTTGCTGCGCACGAAAACCTCGTAGAGGGTCCATTCAGACATTGCAGTGACTCCACATCAGGGCTGGAGGGCCATTGCCCCTGGGGGCAATGACCGGGGGTGAACGGGCTCTCAGGCGGCGTCGCGAGCGGCCTTCCGGGCGGCGTGGGCCACGGCGGCAGCCCGCACCCAGGCGCCGTCCTCGGTGGCCTGGCGGCGGGTGTCCAGGCGTTCCTGGTTGCACGGGCCGTTGCCCTTGAGCACTTCGTAGAATTCTTCCCACTGGATTTCGCCAAAGTCGTAATGGCCGCGCTCGGCGTTCCACGCAAGCTCCGGGTCGGGGCAGGTGCAGCCCAGCAGCTCCAGTTGCGGGATGGTCTGGTCGATGAAGCGCTGGCGCAGTTCGTCGTTGCTCTGGCGCTTGATCTTCCAGGCCATGGACTGGGCACTGTTGGGGGAGTGTTCGTCGCTGGGGCCGAACATCATCAGGGCCGGCCACCAGAGACGGTTGATGGCGTCCTGGACCATGTCCCGCTGTGCCTGGTTGCCCTCGCGCATCATGGTCAGGAGGATTTCGTAGCCCTGGCGCTGGTGGAAGCTCTCTTCCTTGCAGATGCGCACCATGGCCCGGGAATAGGGGCCGTAGGAGGTGCGTTGCAGCACCACCTGGTTGACGATGGCCGCGCCATCCACCAGCCAGCCCACGGCGCCCATGTCGGCCCAGTTCAGGGTCGGGTAGTTGAAGATGCTCGAATACTTGGCCTTGCCGCTGTGCAGCCGGGCCACTTCTTCGTCGCGGTCGGCCCCCAGGGTTTCCATGGCGCTGTACAGGTACAGGCCGTGGCCGGCTTCGTCCTGGATCTTGGCCATCAGTTGCAGCTTGCGCTTGAAGGTCGGGGCACGGGTGACCCAGTTGCCTTCGGGCAGCATGCCGACGATTTCCGAATGGGCGTGCTGGGAGATCTGCCGGATCAGGGTCTGGCGGTAGGCCTCGGGCATCCAGTTCTTGGCTTCGATCTTGATCTCGTCGTCGATCCTTTGCTGGAAGCTGCGTTCCTGTTCGGACATCTCGGCCAGTGGCGTGACGCGCTTGACCCCCGTTTCTACCAGCTGTGCGTACATGTGGCGTCTCCCGGTGTGAAGGTGTGGCTGGGCATGGGAATGTTTATATGTGATACGCAAATTAATATCAAACATAATATAACGTGTCATGTTTGATTTTGGTATCGCATTGCGCCCCTGGGCCTTTGCCAAGGCAAAAAAAAGCCCCGCATCAGCGGGGCTTCCAGGAAGGATGGATTAGCGGTTGCGTTTGTCGATTACCCGGCAGGCCTTGCCTTCGGAGCGCTTGATGCTGAATGCCGGCTGCAAAACGATACGCGAGCTGATACCGATATGGGTCTTTATGTGGCGGCTGAGATCGCCGCAGAGGGCCCGCTGCTGCTCGTCCCCCAGTTGCTGGTGCTCAGGCTTGAGCTCGACGTGGATGTCAACGCTGTCGAGGTTGCCGTGGCGGTACAGGTGGATCTCGTAGCAGGGGGCCAGTTGCCCGACCTTCAGCACCTGTTCTTCGACCTGGGTGGGGAACACGTTGACCCCGCGGATGATCAGCATGTCGTCGCTGCGCCCGGTGATCTTGTCGATGCGCCGCATGGGCCGCGCCGTGCCCGGCAACAGCCGGGTCAGGTCGCGGGTGCGATAGCGGATCATCGGCAGCGCTTCCTTGGTCAGGGAGGTGAGCACCAGCTCGCCCAGTTCGCCATCGGCCAGTACCTGGCCGGTGATCGGGTCGATGATTTCCGGGTAGAAGTGATCCTCCCAGAGGGTAGGGCCGTCGCGGGTCTGCGCGCATTCCATGGCCACCCCGGGGCCGATGATTTCCGACAGCCCGTAGATGTCCAGGGCGGTGATGCCCAGGCGCTGTTCGATGGCACTGCGCAGTTCGTCGGTCCAGGGTTCGGCACCGAAGATTCCCAGGCGCAGCGCCAACTGGTGCGGGTCCAGGCCCTGGCGCTCGATCTCGTCGGCGATGTTGAGCATGTAGGAGGGGGTGACCATGATGATGTCCGGCTGGAAATCCTTGATCAGTTGCACCTGCTTCTCGGTCTGGCCGCCGGACATGGGGATCACCGTGCAGCCCAGGCGTTCGGCGCCGTAGTGCGCCCCCAGGCCGCCGGTGAACAGGCCATAGCCGTAGGAAATATGCACCTTGTCCCCGGGCCGGCCGCCGGCGGCGCGGATCGAGCGCGCCACCACCTGCGCCCAGGTGTCGATGTCGTTGCGGGTGTAGCCGACCACCGTGGGCTTACCGGTGGTGCCGCTGGAGGCGTGCAGGCGTACCACCTGGTCCATGGGCACGGCGAACATGCCATAGGGGTAGTGGTCGCGCAGATCGGCCTTGGTCGTGAAGGGCAGGTGCGCCAGGTCTTCTAGGCGCTTGATGTCCTGGGGGTGCACCCCGAGCTGGTCGAAGCGCTGGCGGTACAGCGGGACCCTGTCGTAGGCGTGGTTCAGGCTCCAGCGCAGGCGTTCCAGCTGGTGCTGGCGCAGGTGGTCGATGCTGGCGGTTTCCATCGGGTCCAGCAGCGCGTCGGGCACGGTTCCGGCAATCGGCATGTTCATGGTGTCACTCGAATTGTTGTTGTCTTGTAGCCCGCCGGCGGGCGGGCTCTGAGTGCATGCCCCGGGGCGCAGGCGAGCCCCGGGGGAGTCTTTTTACTGTGCTTGCAGCCGCTCGCTGATCAGCGCGATGCCCGGGTCGACACCGATGCACATGGTGCACAGCGCGTAGCGGCCCCGGCGCTGCCAATGAGGATACGGACGGCATCGATGAGCAGTGGGTCATTCATGGGAGGTCTCCTGTGTCAGCACCGGGCCGTGCACTTGGTAGGATTTGCCTTGGAGCAGGGCGATGAGCCGGCCCTGCTGGTTTTCCACGCGCACCGCGTAGTGGCCGGTGCGGCCGCCGCGGTTCTGTTCATGGCAGTCGGCGGTCAGGGTGTCGCCCAACTGCGCCGGGGCGATGTACTCGATGCTGCAACCCAGGGCCACTGTGGCCCGGTCATGGCTGTTGCAGGCAATGGCGAAGGCCGAATCGGCGAGGGTGAAGATCAGGCCGCCGTGGCAGGTGCCGTGGCCCTGCAGCATGTCGGCCCGCACGCTCATGCCCAGGCGCGCCGCACCGGGCGCCACCGACAACAGGCGCATGCCCAGGGCGTTGCTTGCCGGGTCACGTTCGAACAGGGTCCGGGCGCAGCGCCGGGCCAGTTCCATGGCGTCATGTTCAGTCATGCAGGGGCCTCCTTGGAGTCGCCGTGGTCAGCAGCCCTTGAACACGGGGCTGCGTTTTTCCATGAAGGCGCTGACGCCTTCGCGGTAGTCCTCGCTGCAACCGGCCAGGCGTTGCAGGTCGCGCTCCAGGTCCAGTTGCTCATCGAAGCTGTTGTGCAGGCTGGCATTGAGGCTGCGCTTGATCAGGCCCAGGCCGTAGGTGGGTTGGGTGGCCAGGTGCCGGGCCAGGCTCAGGGCCTGGTCCCGCAGTTGGGCATCATCCACGCACTGGTAGATCAGGCCCCACTGCTCGGCCTGTTCGGCACTCAGGCGGTTGCCGAGCAGGGCCAGGGCCTTGGCCCGGGCCATGCCCACCAGGCGCGGCAGCAGCCAGGTACCGCCGGAATCGGGAACCAGCCCGAGCTTGCAGAAGGCCTGAATAAAGCTTGCCGAGCGTGCGGCCAGTACCAGATCGCAGGCCAGGGGCAGGTTGGCCCCGGCCCCGGCGGCCACCCCGTTGACCGCGCAGATCACCGGCAGCGGCAGGTCCCGCAGGGCCCGCACCAGGGGGTTGTAGAAGGTTTCGATGGAGGCCCCCAGGTCCGGCGCGGCGACGCCGGGTGCCACGGTGCGCTCGCCCAGGTCTTGCCCGGCACAGAAGCCCCGGCCTTCCCCGGTCAGCAGCAGGACCCGCACCTGCGGGTCATTGCGCACCAGGTCCAGGGCTGCCTGAACCTCGCGGTGCATCGTCGGGTTGAAGCTGTTGAGCTGTTCGGGGCGGTTGAGGCTGAGAAGGGCCACGCCCTCGCTGATGGAGAACAGGATGGTGGTGAAGTTCATGGGCGGGGCGCTCTGTGCTGGGCGATCAGGCGAACACCACCGACAGGCGTGGAGGCAAGGCGTTGAGGCATGGTGAATGTCCTCGGGGTGGCCGGTGGTCGGCTCGATTGTCGGGTCGGCTGGTTGGCCGGTTTTCGTCGAGTATATCGCCAATGTGATACATAAAAACAATAGCGACGTGAATTTAATGTGTCTTGATTTTGAGTGTCGGTCCAGCTTTTTTTGTGGCCCCAGGCTCACGACAAAAGCCTCCAGGCTGCCTAAAGCGTTGATAAATACGGGACTGACAAGTCTTTGTGGAGCAGCCAGGCTGGCTGACTGCGGCGGCGCCGGTCTTGTGCGTGGCCAATAATCTGATACAAACTGCCATCCGCAGTTCATCGTATTTCCTGCTTTCAGATGACGTGTTCTTCAAGGAACCTCTCCATGACCTGTTACAGCCTCGATGGATTGACCCCGGTGGTCGACCCCAGCGCTTATGTGCACCCTTCAGCGGTGCTGATTGGTGATGTGATTGTCGGCGCCCATTGTTACGTCGGCCCGTTGGCCAGCTTGCGGGGCGATTTTGGGCGGATCGTTCTGGAGGAGGGGGCAAACCTGCAGGATACGTGTGTGATGCATGGTTTTCCCGACAGCGATACGGTGGTCGAGCGCAACGGCCATATAGGTCATGGCGCTGTCCTGCATGGCTGTCGAATTGGCGCCGACGCCCTGGTGGGCATGAATGCGGTGGTGATGGACAACGCGCATATCGCGCCCCGTTGCATCGTTTCCGCGGCAGCCTTCGTCAAGGCCGGCTTCGAGTGTGCGCCACAGTCGCTGATCATGGGCACGCCGGCCCGGGTCAGCCGCCCGCTCAGTGATGCGGAGCTGGCCTGGAAGCAGGCGGGGACCCGCGAATACCAACAGCTGGCCAGGCGTTGCCTGGCGCAGATGCGGCCTTGCGAGCCGCTGCGGGAGGCAGAGCCCGGACGCCCGCGAATCGGCAACAGTGCGCTGCGCCCCAAGGCTCGCCCATGAACCTGCCCGGGCGTTATAGCTGCCTGAAACCCGCTATATTCCTTCCTTTTTTACCGGTACATCCATGTCGTCCCTAGCGCCACTGAACCACCTGATCAAACGTTTCCAGGAGCAGACTCCGATCCGCGCCAGTTCGCTGATCATCACCCTGTACGGCGATGCCATCGAGCCCCACGGCGGCACGGTGTGGCTGGGCAGCCTGATTCAGTTGCTGGAGCCCATGGGGATCAACGAGCGCTTGATCCGCACCTCGATCTTCCGCCTGAGCAAAGAGGGCTGGCTGAGCGCTGAAAAGGTCGGCCGGCGCAGTTACTACAGCCTGACCCTGACCGGGCGCCGGCGCTTCGACAAAGCCTTCAAGCGCGTGTACAGCGCCGGAGTGCCGGCCTGGGACGGCGCCTGGTGCCTGGTGATGCTCTCGCAACTGTCTGTCGAGTTGCGCAAGCAGGTGCGCGAAGAGCTGGAATGGCAGGGGTTCGGCGCCATGTCGCCGGTACTGCTGGCCTGCCCGCGCAGTGATCGGGCCGATATCAACGCCACCCTGGCGGAGCTTGGTGCCCAGGAAGACACCATCGTCTTCGAGACCACGCCCCAGGATGTCCTGGGTTCCAGGGCCCTGCGCCTGCAAGTGCGGGAAAGCTGGAACATCGATGAACTGGCAGCCCACTACAGCGAGTTCATCCAGCTGTTCCGCCCGCTCTGGCAGGCCCTGCGCGAGCAGGAGCAGTTGCAGCCCCAGGATTGCTTCCTGGCCCGGCTGCTGCTGATTCATGAGTACCGCAAGCTGCTGCTGCGCGATCCGCAACTGCCCGACGAACTGCTGCCCGGGGATTGGGAAGGCCGCGCGGCGCGCCAGTTGTGTCGCAACATCTATCGCCTGATCCAGGCCCGGGCCGAAGAATGGCTGGCCACTGCCCTGGAGAACGCCGATGGCCCGTTGCCGGATGTCGGCGAAAGCTACTATCGGCGTTTTGGCGGGCTGGTCTAGCCCGCTCATCCACGGGGTGCCAGCTGTGATGCCCGAGGCCAGGGGGGGGCGGCCCCGGGCGTTGCAGCCGGTTTTATCACGGCCCGGATGTTAAATAGTCATTGACCTGCGAATTTGTCCTGATCTAGGGTCGCGAACGTATTCAATGCAACTAAGCAGAGAATGTTTCAGCGCTATTGCAGTTGAATGACGTGCACTGCAAGTTTGAAGATATTTGCAATATAGGGAGCATGGCCAGGTACAGGTATTCGGTCCTGCAGGGAAAGCAGACAGATAAAGGAATTATCGATGAAGTGGATTCGCAACCTGGCTACAAAGTTCGGCCTGGCCATGATGTTGGTTATTTGGGGCAAGTTGGCTATTGCTTCGCAATTGGTTCCGGCATTTGGGCTGGCCAATGATCAATATGCTAAGTCTCCAGGGCCCTATGCAGTCAGCACCAATGCTGTTCTGAGTGATTGCCGTGGGTTGTTGGGGGTATTGGCGCGGATCATGCTGTTGGATAACAGCCTGCAATGCAATCAGTCCTTTCCTTACGGATTCTCCAATCCGATCTCCACCAGTGTCTATTACCCGTCCAATATCAAGCAATTGGACAAGTTGCCAGTGGTCAACTTCGTTGGCGGTATTCTCTCCAATCAGGGGCAGTACACAGATCTGCTGCGGCTGTGGGCGAGCTACGGCTTCATCGTGATCATCTCCTCGGACTTCATCAACACCGCCCCCACCATGCATGTGCTCGGCGCCCTGGAACTGAGCAAGCTCAACCAGGACCCGACCTCGCCACTGTTCGGCAAGGTCGACCTGTCGCGCACCATTGTGGCGGGGCATTCGGCGGGAGGAGGCGCATCGATTCTATCGGCAAGCCTCTTGCCAGAGACCTTGAAGGGCATCGACCCGCAGTTGCGCTATATCGGCTCGCTGCCGATCGAACCCGGGCCGATCGGCCTTGGCTCCACGGTAAAGACACCGACCCTGGTGCTCACCGGCGCAGCGGACGTAGTGGTCCCGGCCTGGGCCTGGCCAAGGCTGTGGCAGGGCGGGCTGATCAAGGCCGTGCCGGGCTGGAGCGCAACCGCCCATAACGCCACCCATTTCAGCCCGGTCAGAAGCGTCAGGGAAGATGAGTTTGCCGGTATTACCACGGCCTGGATCTTATATATCGGCAAGAATGACCCGGCCGCCAAAGAATACTTTGTCGGTGAAGATTACAAACTGGCCCGAGATCCGCAGTTCATTCGCCTGCTATTCAACCCGCTGCGGGTCCAGCGCAATGAAGTAGCCGATAGCCTTCAATAGCATTGTGCTTTCTCCGGTAAAACGGATACAGCCCAGGGAGTGTGCGAAGCCTGTTTTCTGGCCCATTCAATAGTGCATTTCGCCAGCGCAAAGTTAAGGCGCCGGCGAAATGTACCGGGCGTTTCTTGAACTCGGGTGTTTTATTCATGAAATATTCTTCCTGCGTTACCTGGCAATGCGTTATTGCCGAACTGGCAAGGTAGGGCAGTGGCGGGTAGTTGTACGTTTCATGAACCAACTGCAATGGCAATGTCACTGCATTGTTATTTGCGACCAATACCTTGGGGGCAGCGTTATATATCGCGCTGCAACCATAAGGACTCAATAACCCATGCCCAGTCTTACACGCAGGAAGCTCTTGCAAGCGGCCGCCATCGGTACTTTCTTTTCCTCATTGCCGGCATCCATCCGCCAGGCCCTGGCGATACCGGCGAACAATCGGACCGGGACCATCAAGGACGTCGAGCACGTGGTGATCCTGATGCAGGAAAACCGTTCGTTCGACCACTACTTCGGCACCTTTCCCGGGGTACGCGGCTTCAGTGACCGCTTCACCATCCCCCAGACCGGTCAACGGGAAGTGTGGGAGCAACAGGGCAAGGGCCGGCTGGTGATGCCTTATCACCTGGACAGCAGCAAGGGCAACGCCCAGCGCGTCAGCGGCACCCCGCATTCCTGGGCGGACGCCCACTCGGCCTGGGGCGAGGGGCGTATCAGCGCCTGGCCGACCTACAAGACCAATACCTCCATGGGCTACTACCGCGAGCAGGAACTGCCTTTCCAGTTCGCCCTGGCCAACACCTTCACCCTGTGTGACGCCTACCACTGCTCGGTGCACGCCGGCACCAACCCCAACCGGCTGTTCCTCTGGACTGGCAGCAATGGCGCGAGCGCAGCCAAGGTGGCGGCGGTGGTCAACGAATGGGACGGCCCGGGGCCGGTGAATGTCGGCTACAGCTGGAAGACTTACCCCGAGCGCCTGGAAGAGCAGGGCGTGAGCTGGAAGGTGTACCAGCACCTGCCGGACAACTTCGGCGACAACCCGCTGGCGGGGTTCCGGCAGTACCGGGCCGCCAGCGTGCAGGTCGGCAACCCGGCCCAGCCGCCGAAGGATTTCAATGCCTTCGTGCCCTACAGCGACGGGCTCAACGCCGTGGCGCCGCTGTACAAGGGCAATGGCAACACCCTGCCGGCCAGCAGCGGCAGCAACCTTTCGACCATCATTGGCGGGTTTCGCAACGACGTGCAGGCCGGCAAGCTGCCCCAGGTCAGCTGGATTGTCGCGCCGGCAGCCTATTCCGAGCATCCCGGGCCTTCGAGCCCGGTGCAGGGCGGCTGGTTCACCCAGGAAATTCTCCTGGCCTTGACCAGCAACCCCGAGGTCTGGAGCAAGACGGTACTGCTGGTGACCTACGATGAAAACGACGGCTTCTTCGACCATATGCCGTCGCCCTCGGCGCCTTCGCGGCGCAAGGACGGCAGCTTTGCCGGCAAGTCCACCCTGGGTTTCGACAACGAACTGTTCACCCATCCGGCCCCGGCGGGCTCGACCCAGCAACCCTTGCCCGATGGCGGCGTATACGGGCCGGGGCCGCGGGTGCCGATGCTGGTGCTGTCGCCCTGGAGCCGTGGTGGCTGGGTCAACTCGCAAGTGTTCGACCATACCTCGGTGCTGCAATTTCTCGAGAAACGCTTTGGCGTGCGAGAGCCGAACATCAGCGCCTGGCGGCGGGCAGTCTGCGGCGACCTGACCTCGGCGTTCAACTTTGCCGACCCCAACCATGAAACCCTTCCCGCGCTGCAGACCACTACCCGCCAGGCCGCCGACAGCCTGCGCCAGCGCCAGGAGAAACTGCTGCCGGTACCGCTGCCCTCGGCCGGCCAGCAACTGGCGCCGCAGCAGCAGCGCCTGGCCCGGCCTTCCCGGGCCTTGCCCTATCGGCTGCATGTGGACAGCCAGGCCGATCCCAAGGCTCGCACCTTGTCGCTGAGCCTGCAGAACACTGGGGAGCAAGGGGCGGTATTGCATGTCTACGATGGCCTGCACCTGAGCGAGATTCCCCGCCGTTATACCGTGGAAGCCGGCAAGGCCCTGCAGGACAGCTGGCCGGTGGTGGAGCGCTATCAGCTCTGGGTCCTAGGCCCCAACGGGTTTCACCGCAGTTTCCACGGCGACCTGAAAACCCTGCAGCCCGAACTGCTGGTGACCACCAGCAACAGCCAGTTGCAACTGACCCTGAGCAATCCGGGGGAACACGGGGTGGTCATCAGTATCGATCGCTGCCCCTACACCCAGCAGGGCCCATGGACCTTGGCGGTACCGGCCCGGGGCGAGGTGCGCCAGGTGTTTGCCTGCGAGGGCAGTGGCGGCTGGTACGACCTGACGCTGCGCAGCGACGGCGGCTGGCTGCGCCGGATCGCCGGGCGCCTGGAAACCGGAGCACACAGCATCAGCGACCCCTTGATGGGCCGGGCATGAAGACCTTGGCAAAAATGAGGGCGCTTTCGAAGTGAAACCGGAAGCCGGGCTGGATAACGACAAGAGCAACTAATACCCGGAAGGTAGAAGTTGTAGAGGAGGGCAGGATAGATAGGGTGCTTAGTTGTTTGCTTTAAATAACGGATCACCCCTTCGGGTGATCCGTTAACAGCATCGCTTACTTGGGCATGGCCCAGGACTGCAAGGTATAACCGTCCTGGCTCAGTTCGGCGCGGGCCTGTTTGAGCAGGTCTTCCAGCTGGGCTGGATCGGAGTAGGCACTGCTGGGAATCTGGGTGTGGCCAATACGGGTGCTGGTGCGGTCGATGACGGTCAGGCTGAGTTCGCCATTACCGTCCTGTGGAGCCCAGGCCACGCATTGAAAAGGCTGGAATGCGCGGTCGGCGATCAAAAGTGCTTCGTTGATACGGAGCGGGGCGTTCATGGGGTCTTCTCTCTGTGTGCCCAATCAAATGATGTGCCGTCGGTTGGGCTTACCGTTCGGCTGGTCATTTGTACTGATGCACCGAGGTAGCACTCGGGTCACACTGAAAAACAAGTTTTTACAACTTTCGTGCATAGGCCTTGTGGCCGGGCCCTTAGTTGCGGGGGCTGGATAAAACAACTGCGACAATCAGTCGCTCGTGAACAGCTTGGAGTCCCACGTTAGTTCCTTTGGTAATCAGCGCTATAAGCAATTGATACATTCCACCGTCAAGTTCTTGCTAATGTTACAGCCAGGTTTTCCAAATCACTGTTTCTAATAACTTTTCCATACCCTGGCGCCAAGGAACAGTCATGCTCGAAGCCCCTGTGCAGCGCCGTTTGCTGGTGGTCGATCCCTGTGACGATTGCCATCGCCTGTTACCCGGTTTGCGCACCATTGGCTGGGATGTCGACAGCTGTGACCTGGAGTCCGCTCGCGAACGCTCCTGCGATGTCGGCCTGCTGCGCCTGCAGCCTTTTCACTTGGAGCGCCCGGAGGCGGTCAAGGACCTGATCAGCCGCAGCGGCACCGAGTGGATCGCAGTATTGAGCCAGGAAGTGCTGCGCCTGCAGAAGGTCGGGGATTTCGTCTGCGAGTGGTTTTTCGACTTCCACACCCTGCCGTTCGACGTGTCGCGGGTCCAGGTGACCCTCGGCCGGGCGTTCGGCATGGCGCGCCTGCGGGGCCAGGGCTCGATCCATGTGGATCAGCCCGAGCATGAGTTGCTGGGCAATAGCCGGCCGATCCGCGACTTGCGCAAGCTGCTGGGCAAGCTGGCGCCCACCGAGTCGCCCGTGCTGATCCGAGGCGAAAGCGGCACCGGCAAGGAGCTGGTGGCGCGTACCCTGCATCGTCAGTCCCAGCGCCACGACAAACCCTTTGTCGCAATCAACTGCGGGGCGATTCCCGAACACCTGATCCAGTCCGAACTGTTCGGGCACGAGAAGGGCGCCTTTACCGGCGCCCATCAACGCAAGGTCGGGCGCATCGAGGCGGCCCATGGCGGCACCTTGTTTCTTGACGAGATCGGCGACCTGCCGCTGGAGCTGCAGGCCAATCTGCTGCGCTTCCTGCAGGAAAAGCACATCGAACGGGTAGGGGGCAGCCAGCCGATTCCGGTGGATGTTCGGGTTCTGGCGGCCACCCACGTCGACCTGGAAGCGGCCATTACCAGCGGGCGCTTCCGTGAGGACCTCTACTACCGCCTGAATGTGCTGCAAGTGATCACCGCGCCGTTGCGCGAGCGCCATGGCGACCTGGGCATGCTGGCCAGCCATTTTGCCCACTTCTATAGCCAGGAAACCGGGCGCCGGCCCCGCAGTTTCAGCGAGGATGCCCTGGTGGCCATGGGCAAGCATGATTGGCCGGGCAATGTCCGCGAACTGGCCAACCGGGTGCGGCGCGGCCTGGTGCTGGCCGAGGGGCGGCAGATCCAGGCCAGCGACCTGGGCCTGCTCAGCCTGCAGGCCCAGGACCTACCCATGGGCACCCTCGAAGACTACAAGCACCGCGCCGAGCGTCAGGCCCTGTGCGACGTGTTGAACCGGCACAGCGACAACCTCAGCGTGGCGGCGCGGGTCCTGGGGATCTCGCGCCCGACCTTCTACCGTTTGCTGCACAAGCACCAGATCCGCTAGGGCGGGGAGAAACGCCAAGGCCCGCTGCGATTGGGGAATCGCAGCGGGCCTTGGCGTTTTTGCCGGTGGGTCAGAAGTAGTAGGGGAATTTCAGGCTGAAGGTGAAGGCCGGAGCATCCTCGGTCATGCCGATGGACAGGTTGGGTACGATGGTCAGGTTGTCGGATGCGGCAATCGTCATGCCGACGTTGAAGTAGCCGGCGTTGGCATCGCTGGAGACCACCGACTGCCAGTCGCCACCGTCCTGCTTGAGCTTGCTTTTACGCTGCACCAGGTCGGAAACCGAGAAGGACATACTCATCTTCTCGTTGAGCGCAAAGGCGACACCGGCGCCGATCTGGAAGCTGTCGCCCAGGCGCACCTTGCCGGGGGTCTTGCTGCCCACTGTCGAGCTGATGTCATCGAAGGACTCTTCCAGGTTGTGGGTATAGGCCAGGGTCCCGAACAGCACGGCCGGATCGAAGGTCTTGACCAGGGAGATCCCGGGGGTGACCGACCAGACGCCGTTACCGGTGGGCAGGCTTTCAGGCACGTAGAGGTTGTTGTTGGCAGAGGACCGCACCAGCTTGATGCCGAATGGGTCCTTGCCGGTAGGGGCTTTGACGCGCAAGGTTGCCACCGCGTCGGGCCAGAACTCGGACTCGTCGAGGAACTTGTAGGCCACGCCGAAGTTCACGTCACCCAGGGTCGGGTCGCGGGTGACCGACTCTTCGGTGGTCTGGGTGCCTGAGCCGCCGCCACCGCCGGATTGGAAGGTGGATTCGCGATAGACCACGGGTGCGTTGATATCGAATTGCCAGCGGTTGTTGAGGTTGTAGCGCGCGGTCAGGTCGAGGGTCCAGGTATCGGACTTGATCCGGTCCAGGTTGATGTTGCCGAGAAAGATCGAATCCAGCGCCAGGAAGCCGTTGACTGTCAGTTGGCGGGCATCGTAGCGGGCATAGGTCAAGCCGGTCTCGACGCTGAACTTGCCGCCGCCAAAGAAACCACTGGCCTCGTCGTAGAGGTTGCTGACGCTTTGTGCCGGTTCCGAATCATCCTTGAGGGACTGGCCATAGGAAGCGCCTCCTGCAGCGCCTCCGGAAGCGGCACCGGCCCCAGTACCGGCGACCTGTTGATTGCCCTTCAGGTCAGCAGGTGATTTGGCCAGGCGCTTGGGGGGCGGAGCCGCCGGTTGATCCTCCACTTGGCGAACCCGTTGTTCCAGCACCGCGAGGGCCTTCTGCTGTACTTCGTAACGTTGCTTGAGTTCCAGAAGCTCTCGTTTCAGGGTCTCTACATCGGCGTCCGGCGCCGCTTGTACCAGCGCCGCCGGGAATAGAGTGCTTAAACAGACTATTGCGCGCAGTGAAACCGATCGATACATGAAATAAACCGTCCCTTGTGAACCCCAATGGTCGAGAATCAGCGTAGTTCAAGATCAGAATTTGCGTAGAGCGTTGAGCGTACTCAAATTACAGTCCAAAGCACCGGTGCTGGGACCGTTGTTCCTGAGCACCACATTGAGCTGTGTCATGTTGTTCACCAGGTTGCTGTTACCCATCAACTGGGTGTTCTGCAGCAAATTGCCCTGGGCCACTTGCTGCAAGGCATTGCCCTGGTTGCCGCTGGCCTGAATGGCCATCTGGATGCCACCGTTGAGGGCCGACACCGCCACACTGCCGGCGGCGTTGCTGCCGGTGATGGTCTGGCCGCTGATCAATGCCTGCCCCACACCGGCCGCCAGTGCCGGCGCCTGATTGGCTTCTGTGACATTGATATTGATGTTGTTGTAGGCCGAGTTGCCGTCGCCGGCGGCCCTTACGCTCTGGGTTACGCCCTGGCCGCTGGCCAGCCCTGCGCCGCCGATCACGTTGCCGGTCCCGGGCGGGGGCGTAGTGCCATTGCCGGCCTGGCTGATGGTGGAGACGTAGAATTGCGGTTTGATCGTGGCTTGCTGGATCTGCAGCGAAGTGGACGCGCCGATCAGGTCACCGCTGGCGTTGCGCCAGGTACTGCTCATGACAATGCCGAAGCTGATGATCCGCCCCGGCATGACGTAACGGCCCCGCAACTGCGACAGTTCCTGATCCTGGATGAGTTCGGGCTTGAAACCAGCATGTGCTGGAAGAGCTGCTGCCAGGCAGGCGGCGGCCAGCCAGTATGAAGTCTTCATCTGCTTGCTGCTCCCGGAGCATCCTGCCCCTTTATAGTGTTTGCGCTTCTAGAAGAAGTCGCTCTGGATGAAGCCGAAGTCCATCAAGTCCGCGTCCCTGACCGGGTAGAAGTTATCGAGCTTGTTCTTCGCGGTCAGTGGGGCTGGCGGGTCGAGCAAGGCGTTGGCCTTGTCGTAGCCAGGGCCGATGATGGCGAACACGATACCGTTCCAGCCTTTGACGAAGTCATCATGGGTGTAGCGCTTGTGGCCCAGCACTGGATCACCGATATAGACCCAGCCTTTCTGCGCCCGCTGCATCACCACGAAGTGCTTGTAGCCGCGAATCTCCATCAGTACCACCACCGGGATGGTCACCGCCTCGAGCTTGTCTGGCGGAATCCGGTAGCCCCGGGCGCGCATGCCGATGCTTTCCACGTAGCGCTTCATGTCGAGCATGGAGAACCCCTGGGTACGCACCAGGCCCTGATCCGAATTGACCAGCATGCCCTTGATGACGTGCTCCTCATCGACATCAAGCCAGTAGGCTTGACGCAGAATGGTCGCCAGTGCGGCGGCACCGCAGCTGAAGTCGGTCTTCTGTTCGACGATGTCGCTGAACTTGCGCTCGCGCACGCTCTGCACCTGTTTGAAGATCAGGTTGCCACCGGGCAGGCCGGCGACGGCCATCTGCGCAGCCTGGACGGGAGCACAGAGGCAAAGCAAGAGAGAGAGGATCGCAGTACGCATGATCGTTACGCCTTGGTCGGACTGTGGAAAAGCCCCGTTTCCGGGGCTTTCGTTACGATCGCGATTACATGCAGGCTTTGCAGCCAGCAGCGATGGACAGCGAGTTGCTTTGTTGGTTGCCCACACCGGCCGAGACGTTGGCGCCGCCGTTGCCGGAGAAGCCGTTCATCGAGTTGGTCATGCTGGCGTTGTTGACCACTGGGTTTTTCCAGCCGTCTTTGGTCAGCACTTGCTGGGTCCAGTAGCCAGCCAGTTCGATGGTGCCTTGTTCTTTGAAGGTGAATTTTTGATCGTCGTTGCCGTGGCCTTTGTTGTCGCCATAGCCATGGCCGCTGTGATCGTCGCCACCTTCGATTTTGCCGCTGCCGGTGCCTTTGTAGGTGCCGGAGGCAACGAAGCCGCCAGAGAGGGTGTCTTTTTTGTAGGCCTGGACACCTTTGTTATCCACGACCAGATTGGTCGACTGCTGGTTGGCTGAAGCAGCGGCAGTGGCTACGCGGCCACCGGAAACGGCAATGGCCAGGTTGTTTTTCTGTTGGTTGAAGTCGCCGGCGGTCACGTTGATGCCGATGTTGCCGGAACCGTTGTTGCCGGAGTTGTTGAGCACGGCGTTGTTCTGAGTCGAGGAGTTTTTCACGTAGTTGTTGTTGTTGACCTGGGTGGCGCTGGAAGCGGCCACGGCACTGCCGAAGATGAAGCTTTCGTCAGCGGTTGCCAGGGCAGCGGCATTGTCTTGTTGGTTGCCGTCGCCGGCGGCGACGTTGGCACCCATGTTGCCGTTGGAGTTGTTCAGGGAGTTGTCGGCCTTGGCGTTGTTGTTGGTGCCCTGGTTTTTCACTACGTTGG
This sequence comes from Pseudomonas protegens CHA0, assembly GCF_000397205.1. Taxonomy (NCBI): domain Bacteria; kingdom Pseudomonadati; phylum Pseudomonadota; class Gammaproteobacteria; order Pseudomonadales; family Pseudomonadaceae; genus Pseudomonas; species Pseudomonas protegens. Next base: position 3,509,636 of record NC_021237.1, on the reverse strand, counting down.
TGTTGCTGTTCTGCACATCGATGACTGCGGCACCGGCTCCAGCGGTGATTTGCAGCAGAGTGCTGAGGTCCGGACCTTGATCGTGATCGCCATGGCCGTTGCCATGACCGCCGTTGTTACCATGATCGTTACCACCTGCCTGAGCAGCCATTGCCATGACGGCGGCCAGTGCGAAAACCAGTGGTTTGAGAGCCATTGTAGGTTTCATGGTGTTTCTCCGGTGCTTATTAGTTGGTTAAGTGTTGGTACTTTCTAATTGCACTACGAGGGGTCAATCTGCGACCCGGATGCTCAGGGTGTTAGCCATTCGGTTCCCCACCCCGGCACTCTGGTTCACCTGAATCACTCCACGGCTGCCGGTGAAGGCCTGGTCGCTGGTAACGACCTGGCGGCTGCCTTGTTGAGTGCCAGTTGCTCCTGAGTCTGGTAACAGCGCCACGTTCTGTTGCGACAGGGCGCTGTCGTCAATGCTTTGCGGATTGGCACTGATGCTGATCCGCAGGGCATTGGCCATCTGGTTGTTGGCCCCGGCCGACTGGTTCACGCCCAGTGCGCCGTTGCCGTTGCTGAAAGAGTTGCCGCCGATGGTGCTGCTGGCGTTGACCGCGCGGCTGGCGGCGGTGGTGATCTTCTGGGTCACGCTGGTGGTTGCCGTGGCGTTGGTGCCGATGGCAATGGCCCGTACGTTGGTCTGTTGCTGCTGGTCGCCGGCGGCCTGGTTGACGTTGAAGTTGCCGGTATAGCCTGCGCCGGAGTTCTGGATGTTCGAGGTATCGGTGACTGGGCTGGCCGAGTCGGCCATGGCCCCGGTGCAGGTCAGCAAGGCGAGGAACAGCAGGGAGCGACTCATGTTATTGCCCTCCAATGTTGCTCAAGGGAGCCATGCCGGAGCTGATGCTGCGGTTGATCGAGTTGGAGATACTGGCGCCCGCACCGCCGCCATGGCCGGCGGACATGCCGGGCAGGCCGTTGTTGTTGGTCAGCACATTCATGCCGGGTACACCGGCGCTGCCGGACAGCACCGTGCCGCGGACCAGCGCTCCGGTCTTGATTCCGGCAAAGTCGCCATCGCTCATTTCATTACTGGTCATCTGATTGACCAGGACCGACGGGTTGGTGTTGACCTCGACGGGGTTGGGATCCTTTTGCAAAGGTGCGCGGCCGATGGGCTGCGCCTGGACGGTGCGCTGGATGATGATTTCGCCATTCCCCGCAGCCATCACCGGAAGGCTGTACACCGCGCTGACGGCGCAGCCGATCAGCAGTAGGCGGGTGAAACTTTTATTCAGCGTCCCCACGGCGGTATTCCTTCTTCTCAGTGCTGGCCCTAGCCGGCGTTGCGAGGAAGAGAGCAGAAGCCGTGCCGCTTTTTGTTTGTTTTTAAGATTCAACGGCTTGCGAACGCTGCGGGGCGTCGGCTTTCGGGACTGTTTCAGGGATGAGACACCTACCCCCGACGGCCATTGGCCATAACCGGGGCAACGCTCTGGAACAGGGGTTGCTGCGGGGGTGTATCAGGGGCTTAACAGTTTGCCCGGCCGTGGGCGCCACCGCGGAAAATGGCGGCCTGATGGCCGGGCAGGTGTTTCAGGGATGGACACTTGTGGCCCTGCGGCACTGCACCGATCACGCTTGCAGCAGTTGCCGGACCTGCTCGAAGGCCTGTTGCCGGCGGGCTTGCCAGTCGCCGCCAATGATGCGGTACGGCTGGCGGTGTTGCTCCAGCCAATGGCGGGTAGCCTCGAAGAACGCCAGGCGTTCTGCCAGTTGTGGCTGGCAGCGCTGGCCATCGTCGCTCCAGGCCACATCTTCCGGCGACAGCAGCAGGTGCAGGTCGTAGTGGCGGGCCAGCAGTTGGGGTTCCAGCCACGGCGGGCAGTCGCCGAACAGGGTCTGGCTCCAGAGTTGGTTGCTTAACAGGTGGGTATCGAGAATCAGCAGTCCAGGTTGCTGGGCGCGGGCCTGATCTTCCCAGGCGAGCTGGCCCCGGGCGATCTCGGGAATGTCCGCCAGGCAGGTGTCGCGGCCCTGTTGCTCGATGAAGTGGCGCACGTATTCGCCCACCTGGATGCCACCGAAGTGGGCTTGCAGCTCGCTCGCCAGCCAGCTCTTGCCGCTGGATTCGGGGCCGGTCAGTACCAGGACCTTCACGACTGCAGGGCCGGGTCGGCGCGCCAGGCTCGCCAGCCCTGGACGGCCAGCAGGGTGAAAAGGGCATACAGCGCCGCCGTCAGGTAGAGCTCCTTGTAGACGAACAGCCCGACGAAAATCACGTCCACGGCAATCCACAGCGGCCAGCATTGCACGCGCTTCTGCGCCATCCACCACTGCGCCACCAGGCTGAAGGCGGTCAAGGCGGCGTCCAGCCAGGGCTGCGCGGCGTCGGTCCAGTGGGCCATGGCAGCCCCCAGCAGCAGGCTGCCCATTGCGCCCAGGGCCAGCCCCTGTAGCAGTCCGCTGGACTGCAACTGGCTGACCGGCCGCCCCTGGTGCTGTTCGCCGCCCCGGGTCCACTGCCACCAGCCATAGAGCTGCAGCACCGCGTAGACCACCTGCAGGAGCATGTCGGAATAGAGCTTGACCTCGTAGAAGATCCAGCTGTACAGCAGCACCATGACCAGGCCGATGGGCCAGCACCAGGGGTTCTGTTTGACCGTCAGCCAGACGGCGATCACGCCGAGGGCGGCGGCAAACAGTTCAAGCCCGGACATGGCGGTTCCTTGGGGAAATGGAGGAGGGGGGCGATTGTACCCAGAGTCGGCCCCGGGCGTCAGTCCGGGGCCTTGGGTTCAGCGAGGGGTCAGACGCGGAACTGGCGCAACAGGCCGTTGAGTTGCTCCGACAGCTCCTTGAGGTGGCGGCTGGCGGCGCTGGAGTGCTGGGCCGCCAGGGCCGTGCCCTGGGACAGGCCGGCTGCCTGGCCGACGTTGTGGTTGATGTCTTCCACCACATGGGCCTGTTCCAGGGTGGCGCTGGCAATCGTCGCGTTCAGGCCGTTGAGGTTGCGCAGTGCCTGGCCGATGGCGTTGAGGCTGGCGCCGGCCAGCCCGGCCTGCTCGATGGTCAGTTGCGAGGCTCGGCTGCTATCGCCGATGACCTTGACCGCCGCTTCGGAGTGGTTTTGCAGGCGCTCGATCATGCCCTGGATTTCCGCGGTGGACTGCTGGGTACGCTGGGCCAGCAGGCGCACTTCGTCGGCCACCACGGCAAAGCCGCGCCCTTGCTCACCAGCCCGGGCCGCCTCGATAGCAGCGTTCAGGGCCAGCAGGTTGGTCTGTTCGGCAATCGAGCGGATCACCTCCAGCACCGTGCCGATCTGGGTGCTTTCTGCCGCCAGGGTGCGGATCACTTCCACCGCCTGGTCGATGGTCACCGAAAGCTGGTCGATCTGCTGCAAGCTGCCGTCGATGTTGACCTGGCCCTGCTGGGCCTGGGCCTCGGCCTCGCACACCTCGGTGGCGGCATGCTCGGCGTTGCGCGCCACATCCTGGACTGCGCTGGTGACCTGGCTGATAGCGGCCGCCACCTGTTCCATCTGTTGGGATTGCTGCTGGCTGCGCTCCTGGGCGTCGTTGGCGTTGCTACCCAGTTCGCTGGAGGACTGTTCCAGGGCTGCGGCGCTGGATTGCAGCTGCATCACCACACCGCGCAACTTGGCGGTAAAGCCGTTGAAGTGCCGGGCCAGTTCGGTGACCTCGTCCTGGCCGTGGGTGTCGAGGCTGCGGGTCAGGTCGCTTTCGCCGCTGGCGATGTTGGCCATGGCGTGCACCGTTTCGCGCAGCGGGCTGACAATGCTGCGCACGATCAGCACCACCAGGGCGGCCATCAGCAGGGCAATCACCAGGCCGATGGAGGAGGCGCGCAGTACCTGGGCGTAGAACTCGTCCTGCAGGTCGTCGATATAGACTCCGGAGCCGATGATCCAGCCCCAGGGCTGGAACAGCTGGATGTAGGAGGTCTTCTGGACCGGTTGCTCGGCGCCGGGCTTGGGCCAGCGGTAGTCCACCATGCCGCCGCCCTTGGCCTTGGCCAGGGTCACCATCTCGTTGAACACCTCGAAACCGTCCGGGTCCTTGACCGCGGCCAGGTTCTGCCCGTCGAGCTTGGGGTTGGCCGGGTGCATGATCATCACCGGCGTCAGGTCGTTGATCCAGAAGTAGTCATTCTGGTTGTAGCGCAGCCCGCGAATCACCTGCAGCGCCTGCTTCTGCGCCTGCTCGCGGGTCAGGCTGCCGGCGGCTTCCAGGCCCTGGTAGTAATTCAGTACGCCGGCGGCGGTCTGCACCACGTGCTGGGTCTTCTGCGCCTTGGCCAGGTACAGGTCCCCATGAATCTGCTTGAGCATCATCACGCCCAGGGTCACCAGGGTCAGCACCGCCACGATCAGGATCAGCCACAGGCGCTGACTGATGGACATCTTGCGTAAGCTATTCATCATCCGGTCACTCCAGATTCTTGTTCTTGTCATAAAAGGCCCGGAGCATCCAAGCACGCTGGCCTTCCAGCGCCAACCCTACGGAAGTCCAATAACATCGCGGCGTGTTTTGCGCCTGTCTGTTAGGATTTCGGCGCCTTTGCCGAAAACCTGAACCTTTCTGAACTTTTCACATAATTTTCATGGGCTTGTGTTGATCTTACGAGCGCCGATTTCTCGGCTACGCTCGACGCAGCAAATGCTTTGACCAATTAAAAAGAGGCATGCCACGAGCATCGCCTCATGGGGGAATTGATGGATCTTTGGACCGCCGCACAGGCATTGATACTCGGGATTGTCGAAGGCCTGACCGAGTTTTTACCCATCAGCAGCACCGGGCACCAGATCATTGTGGCCGACTTGCTCGACTTTGGCGGCGAGCGGGCGATGGCCTTCAACATCATTATCCAGTTGGGGGCGATCCTTGCGGTTGTCTGGGAATTTCGCCGCAAGATCCTCGATGTGGTGATCGGCCTGCCGACCCAGCCCAAGGCCCAGCGCTTCACGATCAACCTGTTGATCGCCTTCCTGCCGGCGGTGGTGCTGGGGGTGATCTTCGCCGACCTGATCCATGCCTACCTGTTCAACCCCATTACCGTGGCCACGGCCCTGGTGGTCGGCGGCCTCATCATGCTGTGGGCCGAGCGCCGGCAGCACCAGGTGCATGCCGAGACAGTGGACGACATCACCTGGAAGGACGCGCTCAAGGTCGGCTGCGCCCAGTGCCTGGCGATGATCCCGGGCACCTCGCGCTCGGGCTCCACCATCATCGGCGGCCTGCTGTTCGGCCTGTCGCGCAAGACCGCCACCGAGTTTTCGTTCTTCCTGGCCATGCCCACCATGGTCGGCGCCGCGGTGTATTCAGGCTACAAGTACCGCCATCTGTTCCAGCCCGATGACTTCCCGGTGTTCGCCATCGGCTTCGTCACCGCCTTTGTCTTCGCCATGATCGCGGTCAAGGGCCTGCTGAAGTTCATCGCCAGCCACAGCTACGCGGCCTTCGCCTGGTATCGCATTGCCTTCGGCCTGTTGATCCTGGCGACCTGGCAGTTCGGCTGGGTCGACTGGACGGCGGCCAAGCCATGAGTACGGCCCGGCGCCCGGCGCCCTCGGCCAGTGCTGCGCGGCTCCAGCACCCCAGGGCCAAGCTGCTGGCGTTCGTACTGCTGTGCGGGTTGCCGCTGTTCGGTTCGCTGTCGCTGTGGTGGAAGGGGATTTCGCTCATTCCCCTGATCGCCTATGGCGCGCTCAGCCTGCTGGCCTTCCTGGTCTACTGGCACGACAAGCGCCGGGCCCAGGCCGAGGGCCGGCGCACCCCGGAGAACGTCCTGCATGCCCTGGAACTGGCCGGTGGCTGGCCCGGGGCCTTGCTGGCCCAGCAGCTGTTGCGCCACAAGACCCGCAAGGTCTCCTACCAGTTGGTGTTCTGGCTGATCGTGGCCTTGCACCAGGTGTTCTGGATCGACCGGCTGTTTCTGGAAAGCAGCCTGCTGAGCCTGTTCTAGAGCAGCAAACCCACCTGAACCCGCTTGGGCAGCTTGCTCACTACCAACTGGTGAGAGCGCTGCAGCAGCGCCTCGAGCTCCGAGGCGCCCAGGGGGTAGGGGGTGTTCATGATGATCCAGTGCGCCCGGGCCAGGTAGGGCGCCGGCGCAATGCCCGGGCGGTCGACATGGCCGAGAAACAGCTCCTGATCGACCTTGAAGGCCAGCGAGTCGCCCCGCAGGTGCTGCACGGCGAACATCTTGTTGCCGGCAATCGAGAACACCCGCACACCGCCCCACTTGTAGTCTTCCCGCGCACCCGGCAGGCCCAGGCAGAATTGCGCCACTTGCTTTTCATTCAAGGTTCGGGCTTTCACAACAGTCGTTCTCCGCAGCGTTCGAAGGATTCACTCAAGTGCTCGATCCAGGCGCGCACGGCCGGCATCACACCCCGGCGGTGAGGATACACGGCCTGCAGCCAGCCGCCGGGCAATGACCATTGCGGCAGCATCTGCACCAACTGGCCGCTGGCCAGTTCCTCCTCGCAATACAGCATGGGCAGCACAGTGCAGCCCTGGCCAGCAAGGGCACAGGCACGGCGCACGATGAAGTCGTCGATGCCCAGGCGTGCCTCCAGGGCCAGGTCGCAGGCCTGGCCTTGCTGGTCCAGCAGGCGCAGGTGCACCAGGCGGTCGGCCTCCAGGGCGCCGAGAATCGGCACGCGCCGCAGGTCTTCCGGATGCTCCACCGGGTACTGCCGGAGGAAGTCTGGGGTCGCCACGATCGCCGTCTGGGCCCGGCGCAGGCGCCGGGTCACCAGCAGCGGGTCTTCGTCGCCCAGCTCGCGCACCCGCAGGGCGACGTCCACACCCTCGTTGATCAGGTCGACACGGCGGTTGAGCAGGAGCATTTCCAGCTGCACCTGGGGGTACTTCTCCAGAAAGCTGCTGACCAGCGGTGTCAGCAGTTCGTGGGCCAGGCCCACCGGGCTCGACACCCGCAGGCGCCCCCGGGGTTCGCTGGCCATGCTGGCCACGGCTTCGTCGGCCATCTCCGCTTCCAGCAGCATGGCCTGGCAGTGGCGCAGGTAACGCTCGCCCACGGCAGTCAGGCTCAGTTGCCGGGTGGTGCGTTGCAGCAGCCGGGCGTTGAGGCGTTCTTCAAGCTCGGCGATACGCCGTGACAGCCGCGATTTGGGAATGCCCAGCAGGCGTCCGGCGGCGGCGAAGCCACCGGCTTCCACCACCTTGGCGAAGTAATAGAGGTCGTTGAGGTCTTGCATGATGGTTTTTCGCTCGACTGTCCTGCTGATGGGACGAACTATCGCATTTATACCGGCTAATCAGCTATTGGTTTCATCTGTAGGATTGCCCACATCCGATCGCCCAGTGGCGGTCCTCACTTGGAGATCCCAGATGAAACTCTTGCATATCGATTCCAGCATTCTTGGTGACAACTCGGCCTCCCGTCAGCTCAGCCACAGTGTGGTCGAGGCCTGGAAAGCCGCTCATCCGGCCACCGTGGTGACCTACCGCGACCTGGCCAATGACGCCATCAGCCACTTCTCCGCCGCCACCCTGGTGGCTGCCGGTACCGCCGCGGAGCTGCGTGACGCCGCGCAGAAGCATGAGGCCCAGCTTAGCGCTCAGGCCCTGGCCGAATTCAAGGCTGCCGATACCGTGGTAGTCGCCGCGCCGATGTACAACTTCACCATTCCCACCCAACTCAAGGCCTGGATCGACCGCATCGCCGTGGCTGGCGAGACCTTTCGCTACACCGAAGCCGGCCCGCAAGGCCTGTGCGGCGGCAAGAAAGTGATTGTGGTGTCCACTTCCGGCGGCCTGCACGTGGGCCAGGCCACTGGCGTGGCTCACGAGGACTACCTGAAAGTGCTGTTCGGCTTCTTCGGCATCACCGATGTCGAATTCGTTCGCGCCCATGGCCTGGCCTACGGCGAGGAAGTACGCAGCAAAGCCATGAGCGACGCCCAGGCGCAGATCAGCCAGCAACTCTTCGCTGCCGCGTAAGGCTTGTGTAAAGAGCCTTTGCTGCACGGCAAGGGCCACTAAACTCTGTATTCTGCTCACCGCATGAAGTGGGCAGGGTGCGGAGTTTTTTTATTGTGGTGTTAAGGGTTTCTGGCCCGGGTTATGCAACACACGGAGCAAGGCTCCCGGCTTGTGCATCCCTGGCTACGGCGTGGTACAGCTGCAAGGCCTTGGCGGCAAGGGATGGCAGGGGAGAACGGCTTTCTCGATCCGGCGGCAAAGGTGGGCGTGCGATGAAACGTCTTTGTGCAATGTTACTGATCTGCCTGCTCAGCAGCCTGCTTTCGGTGCAGGCCGCCCCTGGGCCGCATCCGCACTGGAGCGTGGGCTTTCACGAGATGAGTTTTCTCGACCCCCTGGACCGGCAACCGATGCGCGCCATCGCCTTCTACCCATCCACCGGTATCGAGCACGGCAGCCAGCTTGAGGGCTATCAGATCGCGGCTTCGCGGGATGCCAAGATCGCCATCGGCCGCTTCCCGATGCTGATGCTGTCCCACGGTAACACTGGCACCCCTCTGGCCCTGCATGACCTGGCCACCTCTCTGGCACGCAAGGGCTTTGTCGTGGTGGCGGTGATTCACCCCGGCGACAACTCCAAGGACCACAGCCGTCTGGGTACCCTGAGCAATCTGTACGGACGGCCGATCCAGATTTCCGAAGCCATCACCGCAACCCTCGGCGACCCGATGCTGTCGCCCTTCGTCAATGCCGACCAGGTGGGGGTGATCGGCTATTCCGCCGGTGGCGAGACTGCGTTGATTCTCTCCGGCGCCACGCCGGACCTGGACCGCTTGCGGCGCTACTGCCAGGAGCGCCCCAATGACCGGGATGCCTGCAACACCCAGGGCGAACTGATCGTCGACCGCGACGACCTGCAACCGGTGGCCGACCCCCGGGTGCATGCCTTGATGCTGCTGGCCCCCCTGAGCCTCAAGTTCGGCCGCCAGACCCTGGCCGGGGTGCATGTGCCGGTGCTGCTCTACAGTGGTGATGGCGACCAGTTGGTGGCGCTGGACAAGAACGCCGCGGCCCTGGCGCGCAAACTGCCGGTGGCCCCGGACTTCAAGCTGCTGGCCGGCGCCGGGCATTTCGTGTTCATGGCGCCTTGTTCCGCACAGCAGATGGCCGCGATGCCGGCGCTGTGCACCGATGCCGACGGCGTCGACCGTGAAGACATCCACCGCAACCTGATTCTCGAAGCCGGCAACTTCTTCGCCCATACGCTGGGTCGGCCAAGCCGGGCCGGGATGCAGACCGCCGATCAATGACTCAGGCGCCGGCCCGGCGCTTGAGCATCAGGGTCAGGCCCAGGCCGGTCAGCGAGAGCAGGGCGGCGCAGAAGAAAATCCACGAATACCCCAGGTTCAACGCCACCGCGCCCATCAACGGCCCGGCGATGGCCAGTGCCAGGTCGAAAAACACCGCATAGGCGCTCAAGCCTGCGCCACGGCTGCTGTTGGGCACTTGCTTGATGGCCTCCACTCCCAGGGCCGGGTACACCAGCGACAGGCCGAAGCCGGTCAACCCGGCCCCCACCAGGGCCCAGCCGGTGGAGGGCGCCAGCCACAGCAGGGCCAGGCCCAGGGTTTCGACGCACATGCAGGCGATGGCCGAACGAAAGCCGCCGAAACGGCTGATGCAGGAGATGAACAGCAGCCGCGAAAAGATAAAGCACACGCCGAACACCGTCAGGCAATAGGCCGCGCCGGTCCAGCCGCGGCTGAGGTAGAACAAGGTGATGAAGGTGGTCAGGGTGCCGTAGCCGATGGAGGCCAGGCTCAGGCTGGCGCCAAAGGGCGCAATGCGCCCGAACACGGCCCAGAACGGCAGGCGCTCGCCGCGAATCACCGGCACCGAAGGCTTGTTGCGGATCAGCAGCAACGCCAGGATCGCCAGGCTCGACAAGGCGATGCCGAGGCTGGTGAAACCGTATTGCTGGACCATCAGCACCCCCAACGGTGCACCAATGGCGATAGCGCCGTAGGAGGCAATGCCATTCCAGGAGATAGACCGCGCGGTGTGCTCCGCGCCGACCTGGCCCATGCACCAACTGATGGTGCCGACCCCGATCAGGCCCTGGGCTACCCCCAGCAGCAGGCGCCCGCCCAGCAGCACGGCAAGGCTCAGCAGCGGCCACTGGACGAGCAGCACCGAAACCAGGGTCAGCACCCCGCTGAGCAGAATCCCCAGCAAGCCGTAGATGATTGAACGCTTGGTGCCCACGGTGTCCGACATGCGCCCGGCCATGGGCCGGCTGAGCAGGGTGGCCAGGTATTGCGCGCCAATGGTCAGCCCGGCGACCACCGCGCTGAAGCCCAGTTGTTCGTGGACATAACCTGGCAACACCGCGATCGGCAGGCCGATGCAAAGAAAGGCGATAAAGGTATAGAAGACGATGGAGACGATCTGCAGGGTGATCGCCATGGAGCTTTGAGCGGGCGTTTGTGGCTCGGGCATGAAGGCTCGTTCGCGGGCGGCGGTTAGAGGCCTGCATCATCGCGTGCCGTGAACATAAAAGAAAGCAGGCTAACTATCTATTCCCCGCACCCGGTAGGTGCTGGCAGGAGCGGTGCAAGTCTTGCGGGCCTGTTCGCCGGCAAGCCGGCTCCTACAGAGGCCTGTGGGTTCGTGCCGGAACTGGCTTGCCAGCGAAGGCGCCCGCCGAGTGATGCAAGGCTGGCGGGCCTTTTCGTCGGCAAGCCGGCACCTGCGAGCGAGGGGGCATACAAAAAAGCCCCGTCACACTGGACGGGGCTTTTTTGTTGTCGCTTACCGCTTGCCGCTGTCTTTAGAACATCACGCCCTGGCTGCGCAGGTAGTCGTCGTAGGTGCCGCTGAAGTCGGTCACGCCGCTTGGGCTCAACTCGATGATGCGGGTGGCCAGGGACGATACGAACTCACGGTCGTGGCTGACGAAGATCAGGGTGCCCGGGTAGTTCTCCAGGGCCAGGTTCAGCGCCTCGATGGATTCCATGTCCAGGTGGTTGGTCGGTTCGTCCATCACCAGCACGTTGGGCTTTTGCAGGATCAGCTTGCCGAACAGCATGCGGCCTTGCTCACCACCGGAAATCACCTTCACCGACTTGAGGATCTCGTCGTTGGAGAACAGCATCCGGCCCAGGGTGCCGCGGATCATCTGTTCGCCCTGGGTCCACTGGCCCATCCAGTCGAACAGGCTGACGTCGTCTTCGAAGTCATGGGCGTGGTCCTGGGCGTAGTAGCCCAGCTCCGCGCTTTCGGTCCATTTCACTGTGCCGGCGTCCGGGGTCAGCTCGCCCACCAGGGTGCGCAGCAGAGTGGTCTTGCCGATGCCGTTGGGGCCGATGATCGCTACGCGTTCGCCGGCCTCGACGGTGAAGCTGAAGTTCTGGAACAGGGTCTTGCCGTCGAAACCCTTGGACATGCGCTCCAGGGTCACCGCCTGGCGGTGCAGTTTCTTGGTCTGTTCGAAGCGGATGAACGGGCTGACGCGGCTAGACGGCTTGACTTCGGCCAGCTGGATCTTGTCGATCTGCTTGGCCCGGGACGTGGCCTGCTTGGCTTTCGAGGCGTTGGCCGAGAAGCGGCTGACGAAGGTCTGCAGCTCGGCGATCTGGGCTTTCTTCTTGGCGTTGTCCGACAGCAACTGCTCGCGGGACTGGGTCGCGGCGATCATGTACTCGTCGTAGTTGCCCGGGAACAGGCGCAGCTCGCCGTAGTCCAGGTCGGCCATGTGGGTGCAGACGCTGTTCAGGAAGTGCCGGTCGTGGGAAATGATGATCATGGTGCTGTTACGCGCCGTGAGAATGTTTTCCAGCCAGCGGATGGTGTTGATGTCCAGGTGGTTGGTCGGTTCGTCCAGCAGCAGCACTTCCGGATCGGAGAACAGCGCCTGGGCCAGCAGAACTCGCAGTTTCCAGCCTGGCGCGACTTCGGTCATCGGGCCGAAATGCTGTTCCAGGGGAATGCCCAGGCCCAGCAGCAGCTCACCGGCGCGGGACTCGGCGGTGTAGCCGTCCATCTCGGCGAATTCGGTTTCCAGCTCGGCCACGGCCATGCCGTCTTCTTCGGTCATTTCCGGCAGCGAGTAGATGCGATCGCGCTCGGCCTTGACCTTCCACAGCTCCTCGTGGCCCATGATCACGGTGTCGATCACGGTGAATTCTTCGTAGGCGAACTGGTCCTGGCGCAGCTTGCCCAGGCGCACGTTCGGTTCCAGCATGACCTGGCCGCCGGACGGCTCGAGGTCGCCACCGAGGATTTTCATGAAGGTCGACTTGCCGCAACCGTTGGCGCCGATCAGGCCGTAGCGGTTGCCGCCGTTGAACTTGACCGAAACGTTCTCGAACAGCGGCTTGGCGCCGAACTGCATGGTGATGTTAGCTGTGGAGATCAATTACTTACCTACCAATGTTTTAGCGCCGACCTTAAATCCACAGGGCGCGATCTGGAGCCTTCCAGGTCGGACCGGTATGGGTGTGGAACTGAGCCAGCGGGCGTACGTCGAGCGCAACATTCCGGCCAAGAGGCCAGGTTGCTGAGCGAAGAGTGCGGGGTGCATGTTGAAATTTGCGCGCATTGTCGCATATGTAAACGAGCAGTTGTATGACACAGGGGCAGGGATTTTAGCGCGGGCAGACGATGCTCAACCCCTGACGGGCATGGCAGCCGCTTCCAGCAGGTCGTTCAGGAAGTGCTGCAATTGCGCCGTTGCCGCGGCCGGCGCGGCCTGGAGCAGGCAGTGGGGCGCCTCGATCTCCACCAGCCGGGCGTCGCTGCGCAGTTGCCGGACCAGGGCCGAAGCCGATGGGGGCACCAAGCGATCCTGGCGGGCCCGCAGGTACAGCAGCGGCACCCGGCTGGCAGCCAGGGCCTGGCGTACATCCACGGCGATCACCGCCTGCAACCGGGCCTGCAGTACCTGCGGCGCCACCTGGGCGATCGCCGCCGCCAGTGCCTGACGCAGTGCCGGGGTGGAAAAACCGCCCAGCAGCAGGGCATCCATGGGCCAGAACGGCAGGCGCTGCACCGGCAGTACCTTGAGCAGGGGCTGCAAAGGCGCAAGGCGCGGGCGCGGATTGCGTACAAAGCTGCTGCACAGCACCAGGCCCATCAGCCCTTCGGGATTGCGGGCGGCCACGCTCACCGCCACCGGGCCGGAAAAGGACTCGCCCAACAGGATGAATCGCCGGTTCGCCGGCAATTGCGCCATCACCCGCTCCACCAGGGCCGGGTAGCCCAGGGGCTGATCGCCGGGATAATGCAAGACCTGTACCGGCCAATGCTGGTCCAAGGCCTGGAGCAGCGGTTCGAACAGGGTGCCGGTGCCATCCATGCCCGGCAGCAGCACCAGGGTTGGCGGGAGATTGGGGTCGATCAAGTCGGGAATCCTTGCCGAAGAGGAGAGGGCAGCGGCGCGCAGGATACCTCGGCAAGGCCCGGCAACACAGTCCCTTGCGGGTCGCTACCGGCACCGAGCGGCTTTTGTTGAGCTGAATCAACAGCCGGCCCAATACCCGCATCTTTCAACGAAAGGAGCGCAGCTTTTAACAAATATGAGTTAACCATTGGTTACAAACTGTGGCTAAAATGCCAGCCGACGGCCAGATGCCGAGGGTCGAACCTGCGACGAAGAGTGTCGCCGGTTACGCTTTTTTCAACTCAGACGCTGCAATTTGCCTTTGGCCTTCCGGGCTTTCAGAGGCGCAGCATGTTCTCTTCTGACGTGTGACGATTTCCGTGAAACTCATCATTGCCGCTGTATACGTTTTATCCATTGCGTACGTACACCTGCGGGGGCGCGTGCGCCATAAACTGGGCCGCCAGCTCAGTGATCACTCGACCTTCCTGGCGCCCATCAACTGCTTCCTCTATCTGTTCTCCAAGTACCCCAATCGGCCGTACCTGGACCCGGCCGACTTCCCGGAGATGAACAAGCTGCAGGAACACTGGGAAGAGATCCGTGCCGAAGGCCAGAGTCTGCTGCAGGCCGGCGAGATCAAGCGCTCGGACCAGTACAACGATGTGGGTTTCAACTCCTTCTTCAAGACCGGCTGGAAACGCTTCTACCTGAAGTGGTACGGCGACAGCCACCCTTCGGCGATGAAGCTGTGCCCACGCACCACCGAGCTGGTGCAGAGCATCGGTTCGATCAAGGCTGCGATGTTCGCCGAGCTGCCACCAGGTTCGCGCCTGGTTCGTCACCGCGACCCTTATGCCGGTTCCTATCGCTACCACCTGGGTCTTTCCACGCCGAACAACGAAGGCTGCTTCATCGAGGTCGACGGTGAGCGTTATCACTGGCGCGACGGCGAAGCGGTGATGTTCGACGAGACCTACATTCACTACGCGGAAAACACCACCGAGCAGAACCGCATCATTCTGTTCTGCGATGTCGAGCGGCCGATGAAATACCGCTGGGCCGCTGCGTTCAATGGCTGGTTCAGCCGTACCGTGATGTCCGCCGCCGGCGCGCCCAACGATGCCGGCGACAAGACCGGTGGCCTGAACCGTGCCTTCAACAAGCTGTACAAGATCCGCCTGCGGGGCAAAGAACTGAAAAAGCGCAACCGCACGCGCTACTACCTGGAAAAGTGGGCGATCTTCGCTGCACTGCTGTTGCTGTTCATCTACATCTGACGTTGCACCCCCGCGGTGTAGGAGCGGGCTTGCCGGCGAACGCATCCTCGAGCCAGAGGCATGGCCAAAGGGCCCGTTCGCAGGCCAGCCAGCGCTTGTAGATGAAGGCACCGTGGATACCGGGTGTTACATGTTCTGAAGGATTATTTAGTTAACAAAGCCGAACCCTGGGCGTAGCGTGGAATCGTATTCGATACCTTGTCGCTCCTCAGGAGGCTTGTCATGAACTGTCTGGCTCGCGGGTTTGCCGCACTCATCGCGCTGGTCTGGACCAGCGGCGCCGCCTGGGCTGGCGCCCCTGAAGCACCTCCCCCCCATCAACACCCCCTGCAATTGGCGCAGAACCTGCCCAGCAGCGGCAACAACGACCCCTACAGCAACCCCATCCGTCGCGCCAACCCCAACAGCATGCAGGGCACCCAGCCCAGCAGCCCGCCCGTGCGCGGCCCCAGCACCGCTCCGACCGGTCGCCCGCCAACCCTTGAGAACGGTGGCATCGGCAATGGCTACCCGCGTGGCGGGGTGCAGCGACCCAACCCTGATCCCCGGGTGCAAAGCCCCCGCGACAGCGATCCCGGCAACCGGCGCTGAAGCACTGTCCTGCCACCCTGGCGGCAGGTGCGAAACCTGCTACCGAGGATTTTCTCGATCGACAAAAGGAAGCGAGCATGTTGCGTAAAACCCTTATCGCCACCTTGTGCTCCAGCGTCTTGCTGGGCAGTGCCGTGCCCGCCATGGCCGCCACACCCCAGGCTTTTCCCAGTGAGCAGGGCACGCTGAACCTGACTCCGGTGGCCGCCGGCCTTGACCATCCCTGGGCCCTGGCATTCCTGCCGGACCGCCAGGGCATTCTGGTGACCGAGCGCCCGGGCAACCTGCGGCTGGTCGGCGCGGACGGCAAGCTCTCGGCGCCCCTGAGCGGGGTGCCCAAGGTCTGGGCCAAGGGCCAGGGCGGCTTGCTGGATGTGGCGCTGTCGCCGGACTTCAAGCAGGACCGCATGGTGTATCTGTCCTATGCCGAAGGTGGCGGCGAGGGCGGGACTGCCGGCACCGCCGTGGGCCGTGGCCGTTTGAGCGATGACCTGAGCGGGCTCAAGGATTTCCAGGTGATCTTCCGGCAGGAACCCAAGCTGTCCACGGGCAATCACTTCGGTTCGCGGCTGGTGTTCGACCGCGACGGCTACCTGTTCGTGATCCTGGGAGAAAACAACGACCGGCCCACCGCCCAGGACCTGGACAAGCTCCAGGGCAAGATCGTGCGCCTGTACCCGGATGGTCGGGTGCCGGATGACAACCCTTTCGTCGGCCAGGCCGGGGTGCGCCCGGAGATCTGGAGCTACGGCCACCGCAACCCCCAGGGGGCGGCGCTCAACCCCTGGAGCGGCACCCTCTGGGAGAACGAACACGGGCCCAAGGGTGGCGACGAGATCAATATCATCGAGCGCGGCAAGAACTACGGCTGGCCTCTGGCGACCCACGGCATCAACTATTCCGGCCAGCCGATCCCCGAGGCCGTGGGCCAGACCGCGCCCGGCACCGTGGCGCCGCACCATGTGTGGGAGAAGTCCCCCGGCATCAGCGGCATGGCCTTCTATGACAGCGACCGCTTCAAGCCCTGGCAGCACAACGTGTTCATTGGCGCCCTGGCCAGCCAGGAGCTGATCCGGCTGCAGTTCAACGGTGATCGGGTCGAGCACGAGGAACGCCTGCTGGGCGGGCTCAAGGCGCGTATTCGTGATGTGCGCCAGGGCCCGGACGGCTACCTCTACATCCTCACCGACGAGGACCAGGGCACGCTGTACAAAGTCGGCCTGCAATAGCCCCGGGCTCCCTTGCAGGCGCCCACAGGGGCCGCGCAAGGCTGCGGGCCTCTTCGCCGGCAAGCTGGCTCCTACGGGGGGCGGCTGCGAGGCGTATCTGGCTGCTGTAGGAGCTGGCTTGCCAGCGAAGGCGCTGGCAGGGGCCGCGCAAGGCTGCGGGCCTCTTCACCGGCAAGCCGGCTCCTACGGGTGGGCGCGCGCGGGGAAGAGGATCACCGCGGCGCGCAGTTTGCTGCTGCCGAAACTGCACATCTTGGCGAACTCGCCGTGACTCACCGGCAGGTGCTGGCAGTCCAGGGGCTGGCGGTGCTGGCTGTGGTCGACATCCGGGTCGTGGAGGTAGACGAAGTCCTGGTCGCAGTCGGTGACTATCACCCAGTGCGGCGCCTTGGAGCGGGTCAGGCGATAGCTGCTGATCAGCACCAGGGGCTGGCCGCCTTCACGCAACAGGCCGGGCAGGTCCAGCGGCCCGCCGAGCACCTGCTGCACTTCGCTGGCATCCAGTTCCTTGCAGAACTCATCGTGGACCAGGCGCATGACGTCCTTTTTATGTTCGTCGCGCACGCCGTTGAGAAACAGCGGCCCGCTGCTGTTGACCTGCAAGCGCACGGCAAAACCGCGGCGCCAGGCCGCCAGGGCCAGGCCCTGGGGGCTGCAGCCACCATGGCCCGAGGTCATGAAGACGGTGGTGGCTTCACGCCAGATCTGCAGTTCCTCCCGACGCTCCAGGGGCCGTGAAGGTTGCAGGGCGCCCATGGCCATCAGCAGGCAGGCGGGGCCGCAGGTGAAGTCGGTGGTCTGCTGGTAATAGGGCACGCGGATGCTACGGGTCTCGCGGTGCTGGAGGATGCGCTTTTCCAGGCGCAGGGCGTCGGCGTGGTCCTGGTAATAGTCGGGGACCAGGGCGAAACGCCGGTAGCCGTTGCGCTCGTACAAGGCGATGGCCGCAGGGTTGTCGGTGCGTACCTCCAGGCGCAGGTAGGCGCAGTCATGGGCCAGGGCACAGGCCTCCATGCGTTGCAGCAGGCGCTTGCCCAGCCCCAGGCCCCGGGCGCTTTCGGCGATGGCCAGGGAATACAGGCGCGCCAGGGAGGTGCCGCGATGAAACAGCACCAGGGCATACCCGAGCACCTGCGCCTGCTGTTCGGCCACCAGCAGCTGCCCATGGGCGCGGCTGATCATCCACTGGAAGCTGCGCGGGGTCAGCCGGTCGCTGGTGAAACATTGCTCTTCCAGCGCCACCAGCGCCGGCAAGTCCTCGAGGGTTGCAGTGCGAAAGACAAGATCCATATGACCGCCGTAAAAGTTGCGTAATGAAACGAGACTTCAAAAAAAGTTCGTGCTTAATAGAAAGGGTCAGGTTCTTCAGCGAGAGCGAACTTTATGTCAGCGGTACAAGGTCATTGGCGAGAAGTATCCGGGCAAAGTTTGCCGGCGACAATCACTTCCTCAACTAATATTGCCCGGCTGGACAAAACCTCAAGCCAGGTAATCATTATTGTCGAACGCAAGGAAGACTGGGCCTCGTACTTTCCCAGCGACGACATCCTCACGGCCCAGGAGTACCTCGAACACAGCCGCGAAAGCGCGCCCGGCAAGCGCGTCCAGGTGATCAACCTGTGCCGCAGCTACAAGTACCTGGGGCATGGCTACTATTGCTCGCTATTGGCTGAAGCCCGCGGCCACCGGGTGATTCCCTCGGTGCGCACCATCAGCGAACTGACCCGCAAGGCGCTTTACGGGTTGGCCCTGGACGATCTCGACAAGAGCCTGGAAAAGGCCCTGAGCAATCATCTTTACCGCGATACCGAAGGCTTTACGCTGACCCTCTACTTCGGTCGAACTCATATAGAGCCCTTGCAGGAATTGGCTCGGCAATTGTTTGAACTCTTCCCTTGTCCGATCCTGTTAGTTGATTTCAAGCGAACTAACAGTTGGCACATCGAAGGCGTCAAGTCGGGGGCGCTGCATAAGTTGCGCGAAGATCAGGAAGATCAGTTCGCCAACTCCCTGGACAGTTTCAGCCGCAAGGTCTGGCGGGTTCCGCGCTCCCGGCAAGTGGCCCGTTATGACTTGGCCATTCTCCATGATCCCCAGGAACTGCTGCCGCCTTCCAACCCTCGGGCGCTGGAGAGTTTCATTCGCGTGGGCAAGGGCCTGGGCATCGATGTGGAACTGATCGAGAAGAAGGACTATTCGCGGCTGGCCGAATATGACGCGCTGCTGATCCGCGAGACCACCAGCGTCGACAACCACACCTACCGTTTTGCCAAGAAGGCCGAGAGCGAAGGGCTGGTGGTGATGGACGACCCGGCGTCGATCCTGCGCTGCACCAACAAGGTCTACCTCAGCGACCTGCTCAAGGGCCATCAACTGGGCATGCCCGCCACCGAGATTCTCTACAAGGAGCGACCGCAGGATTTCGAACGGGTCGGCGAGCGCCTGGGTTTTCCCCTGGTGCTGAAGATCCCCGACGGCTGTTTTTCCCGCGGAGTGATCAAGGTCGAGAGCCAGCAGGCCTTGATGGAAGCCACCGCCGAGCTGTTCGAGCACTCGGTACTGCTGCTGGCCCAGGAGTTCTTCTACACCGAGTACGACTGGCGCATCGGCGTGCTCAACCGCAAACCGATCTTTGCCTGCCAGTACTTCATGTCCAAGGGCCATTGGCAGATCTACAACCACAAGGCCAAGGGCCAGGACATCAACGGCGAGTGCCGCACCCTGGCGATCCACGAAGCGCCCCGGGCGGTGGTGGATCTGGCGGTGAAGACCGCCAACCTGATCGGCGACGGCCTGTATGGCGTCGATCTCAAGCAGTCCGGCGACAAGGTGGTGGTGATCGAGGTCAACGACAACCCCAACCTCGACGCCGGCATCGAGGATGCCTACCTGCAGGACGATCTCTATGCCCTGGTGCTGGAGGAGTTTGTCCGCCGCCTGGAGCTCAAGCGGCGCGGCCAGGCCTGGTAGGGGCCTTCATTGCGGTTGCAGGGTCAGCACCTCGAAGCCGTCCCGGGTCACCGCCACCGTGTGTTCCCACTGGGCCGAGAGGCCGTTGTCGCGGGTGACCACGGTCCAGCCATCCTTGAGCCCGCGGACCCGGGCGCTGCCCTGGTTGAGCATCGGCTCGATGGTGAAGACCATGCCCTCGCGCAGCTCCAGGCCGGTACCGGGACGACCGAAGTGGAGGATTTGCGGCTCTTCGTGCATCTGCCGGCCGATGCCATGGCCGCAGTATTCACGGACCACGCTGTAGCCCTTGGCTTCGGCATGGGCCTGGATGGCATGGCCGATATCGCCCAGCCGGGCGCCGGGGCGCACCACCTTGATCGCCGCCCACATGGCCTCGAACGTGGTGTCCACCAGGCGCCGGGCCTTGGGCCCGACAGTGCCGATCAGGTACATCTTGCTGGAGTCGGCGATGTAGCCGTTCTTCTCCAGGGTGATGTCGATATTGATGATGTCACCGTCCTTGAGCACGGCCTTGGGGTGGGGCATGCCGTGGCACACCACCTCGTTGATCGAGGTGTTGATGCAGTAGGGGTAGTTGTACTGGCCCTTGCTGGCCGGGCGCGCCTTGAGTTCATGGCGGATCAGGTGTTCCACCGCGGCGTCCAGCTCCAGGGTGGACAGGCCGGGGGCGACAAAACCGTCGAGATAGGTGAACACCTGGGCCAGCAGCCGCCCGGCTTCGCGCATCAGCGCCAGTTGTTCCGGGGTCTTGATCAGGGCCTGGGTCATGCGCGCCCCCTGAGCAGGTCGGGCTTGTTCAGCAACAGCTTGTTGATCAGGTCGTTGTAGGCCAGGTGAGGGTTGAGTTCGGCCAGCAGGCCGATCTTCATCCAGAACTCGGCCTGGGCATTGATCGAGCGGTCCATGGCGGCGCTGGCCACGCGGATCTGCTCGTGCAGTTCATCGGAGATCTTGACGATGCCCATGGGGGGCCTCCCTTGAGGAAATATACGAATCATATATGTTTCGTATATTTGGCTTCAAGCCACGGTGCCCAATGGCAGACGTCGCCGTTCAAGGAGGCCGGGAAAAAAGCGTTGACCGGAGCCTGCTGGCGCGAGTAATTTCCAGCCCATGACTTTCCCTGCATATCGTTTCCAGCCAAGCATTATTACCGCCATTCCTTATTGGCGGGCTTGCTGACGACTGCACCCAACCCGCCCTGGAGGCGGGTTTTTTCTCTCTGTCTCCCGGGCTTCGTACACAGCCAGGAGATCCACCATGAGTCGCCCCAGCCGTTCTGCCACCCCCCAGCCCAGTGCCGACATGGCGTTGCTGGAGCGCTACGTGAAGATGATTCTTGCGGCGCCGGTCTACGACCTGGCGATCCGTACGCCGTTGCAGGCGGCGCCGGCGCTGTCCGAGCGGCTGGGCAATCAGATCCTGCTCAAGCGCGAAGACCTGCAACCGACCTTTTCCTTCAAGATCCGTGGCGCCTACAACCGCCTGGCGCACCTCACCCCGGAGCAGAAGCTGCGCGGAGTGGTCACCGCGTCCGCCGGCAATCATGCCCAGGGCGTGGCGCTGGCGGCGCGGGAACTGGGGATCAAGGCAAGCATCGTGATGCCCGCCAGCACCCCGGAACTCAAGGTGCTGGGGGTGCGCAGCCGCGGCGCCGAGGCGATCCTGCATGGCCAGAGCTTTCCCTTCGCCCTGGAGCATGCCCTGGATCTGGCCCAACGCACCGGCAGTACCTTTGTTTCACCCTTTGATGATCCCCATGTGATTGCCGGGCAAGGCACCGTGGCCATGGAGATCTTGCGCCAGCAGCAGGGCGAACTGGACGCGATCTTCGTTCCGGTCGGCGGTGGCGGGCTGATCGCCGGGATCGCCGCCTATGTCAAATACCTACGGCCACAGATCCGCATCGTTGGTGTCGAGTCCGAACATTCCAACTGTCTGCAACAGGCCCTGGCGGCAGGGCAGCGGGTGGTGCTGCCTGAAGTGGGAACCTTTGCCGACGGCGTTGCGGTGGCGCAGATCGGTGAGCATGGTTTCCAGATCTGCCGGCATCACGTGGATCAAGTGATCAGCGTCAGCAACGACCAGCTGTGTGCGGCGATCAAGGACATCTACGACGATACCCGCTCCATCACCGAGCCCTCGGGCGCCCTGGCGGTGGCGGGCATCAAGGAATACGTGGCGCAAAGCGGCGTCCGCGGCCAGACCCTGGTGGCGATCGACTCGGGGGCCAACATCAACTTTGACAGCTTGCGCCACGTCGCCGAACGCGCCGCCCTGAGCAACGCCGCCTTGTAGGAACAGACCTGCCAGCGAAGGCGTCCTGCACAGCGATGCAGACCTCAAGGGCCCATTCGCCGGCAAGCCGGCTCCTACGACAGCAGAGGGCGCATGAAGCTGCGTTCGTAGCTGAGGATGAAGCGCTTTTGCACCACCGCCGCTACCAGGGCCACGCTTTCCGGGTCACTGAGGGCGCTCTGGCGGTAGGCTTCGTAGTCCGCCAGGGAAGGAAAGCTGAACAGGCAGTAGGCGATGTTGCTGGCACCTTCGGAGGGCAGGAAATAGCCGTGGTGGGTGCCGCCCAGCCGCCTCACCACCGCGATCCAGGCCTTGGAGTAGGCTTCGAACTCGGCCAGTTGGTAGGGGTCGATCACGTATTTGACATGGCAGGTAATCAAGGGCGGCACTCCGGCTGGGGGGATGGCTTATTCCTGGCGGGCGTTTTCTGTCTTGTCCGCGGCGCTCCACAGGCGGTAGCGCACTTCCACGTCCTTGGGCGCGTAGATCACGATCGGCAGCTTGCTGTTGTAGCGCAAGACGAAGCCGTCACCGGTCACCGGGACGAAATCCTCGCGGGTCTTGCCGTCGGGGCAGGCCATCCGCGTACTTATCGGGCCGCTGACCTGGTCCAGGCGGTAGTAGGGATAACCCCAGCCTTCGAGGTTCTTCTCTAGCAGTTTGCCGCCCAGGCGCTGCAGGTTGCAGTCCACGGTGAGGGTCTTGCCGGCGAGGATCTCGACCTTGTAGCGGTCTTCGTGCTGTTGCTTGGGCAGGTGGATGACCTGGCGGGTGAAGCCGTCTTCGGCCTTGGGGTAGGGTGCGGTGTCTTCGAGCTTGGCGGCAAAGGCCTGGGCGCAGAGAGCCGAAAGCAGGGTGACGCTGGCAAGGGGGAGCAGACGCATGAAGCCTCCTGGCTGATTGAAAGCGCGATACACCCGTTTGAGTGGGCGCCTTGGGGAAAGTCCGGCCCGGGCATTCTGACCGGCGCCCGAGGCGCAATGCAAACGTCCTGGGTAGCAGGGCATTTTGCAAGGCCAACTGCCTGCTTTCTTGCACTTTGCACGGCTGCTCGTACGCCGCGTGCCGATTTCGCAGGGCCCTGTGGCGCTGCCGGCCAGGCACGTTTCCTGCTGCCTTATCAATCAGGCCCGCGATTGAGCAAAACCTTGAAACAAGACCAGTTGCACGCAAATGGAGGGATAGGCCGGCGGCCGGTATGGGCTGGCAGCCAACCCAGCGAAAAACCCCGGTGCTCAGAGCGAAATCGAATTTAGCAGCCTCGGGAAAGCGGCTTAGTCTGTAGCTTGGCTCCGTCTGCAAGGATCAAGACCGGGCCCGGATCACTACCGAACACGGACGTCATTGTTGTCAGGTTGTTTGCCTATTGATTGGCCGTCTCGAACAAAGGAGAGAGTCGCCATGTTTCTATCTGCCCTTGAACTGCGAAATATCATTGAAAGCAGCTTTCTGCCCAAACGCTGCCAATGCACCCTAAGCCCCGACCTGTCGATGACCGTGAAGGTCTTCGGCGACCATCAAACCGACCGGGTCGACCTGGTGGTTACCGGCATCGACGCCTCGCAGCTCAACGGCTGTCGGGAAATCAACGAGCTGATTGCCGAATTGCGCTACGACCTGGCGCACAACCCTCGCCAGGTTGCCCCTCTGCGGCGTGCATTCTAGGCGCCTTCGGGAGTAGGGAATTCAACAGGGGGGCCGCCAGGCCGCCGCGAACCCCGGCTTGCCGATCGGCACCGGGCGTGATGAGGGGCCGCAGCGCGGCCCCGTGTGAGCGTGTTGCACAGCCTCAATTATCGGTGGTGCACGCATCCGACATCTTTCTGTAGGTGATTTCCTCGGGCTTGCCCTGGTTGTCGATGAACTTCATGTCGGCGGTGATCACTTTGCACTCCTGGGTCGCAGGTTCGGTCATCGAGATCACTTTGCCCACATGCAGCGGCATTCCATAGTGGTAGGGCACGGCGGTGGTGCTGTCTGCCTGGGCCAGGCCACTGAGGGCACTCAACAGCAGGGCGGTGGCAGTCAAACCGATACGCAGGTTCATGGCAATTCTCCGATGCAGGCTACGTCAGTTCCGCGCCAATCAGGCGTTAGAACTTGCCGCGCAGCGCTTCAGATTGTTCTGAACTAGCGCGGTCAATGACACTTTTAGCCTGACGGATTAATTGCCGATTAAATTGCATAGGGAGCTAATGTTTTTTACAGCTCGCTGTAGGCAATGCGTTGATACCCGGGCAATGCCTGTTGCAGCAGTTGCTCCAGAGACTGCTGCGCCGGCAGGTAATCGTCACCGAAATCACCCTCGGCCAGCTGGGTCGGGTGGGCCACCACTTCAATCACGCCGGTCGGGCGAAAACCTTCCAGCAGGTCCCTGGGCGTGCACACGCTCTGGGCCCCGGCCCCGCACAACCAGCGGATACGCAGGTTGAGCGCGCTCTTGAACAACCGCTTGATTGGCCCGATGTTGCCCCCCACATTGCGCGCCAGGCGCACCGGCACCCCTTGCTGCGCGGCGAAGCGAGCGACGATGGCTGCCACCGGCCACAGGTTGTGCACGTGCTGGTGGGAGTCGATATGGCTGGGCCGCACGCCCTGATCGACACAGCGCTGCCACTGGGCCTGCAACTCCTCGCGCACCGCCTCGGCCGCCGCGGCCGGCAGGCGCAGGGCCGAGCGCCGCAGGTTCAGGTCGAACTGCCCCTGAGGGTCACAGAACAACGGCTGGTGGCGCATCGCCGGGCTCAGTGGCGCGCCGTAGGTGAGGTTGAAATGCAGGCCGATGCGTCCCAGCAAACCGTGCTGCTGGGTCAGTTCACAGGCGTCGTTGAACGCCGGCATGTTGGCCATCAGGGTCGCCGAGCTGATCACCTCTCGCTTGAAGGCGCGCAGGGTCAGCTGGTTGTAGTCCAGGTCGAGACCGAAGTCGTCGGCATTGACGATGACCCGGTGGGCCCGGGCGGCAGTCAGGGGGCGGTTCATGGGCGGGATCCTTGTACGGTGTTGGCCTGGCGCCGTTCGCGCCAGGCCTTGAGGCGCGGCTTGAGCCACTGCCAGATGCGTTCGGCGGTACCGGCCAGCAGCGCTCGCGGGCGCCAGGAATAGAAGCTCCAGCGCTGGTGTTCCACCAGGCCGCTCATGCGTTCATGCAACTGATGGCTGGAGCGGCTGAGGCTCACCCGCGAGGCATCGACCCACTGCCAGCCTTCGTCCAGCCCCCAGCGGATCCACTCATCCAGCAGCAGCCGGCCGCTACCCAGGTTCTTGTATTGCGCCAGGAAGGCGATGTTGTAGTCGTACAGGCGGCCGCGCTCCAGCAGGCCGAGGCGATAGCTGATGCAACGGCCCTGGTGTTCCAGCATCACCACCCGCACACAACCTTCGGCGGCCAGGCCGCGCAGGGCGCTGGCCATCCATTGCCAGCGCAGCTCCCCGGAGAAGATCCCCAGCCCGTCTGCGCCTTTCCAACTGGCCTGTTCCACCTCGCGGAGCATTTCCAGCACCCCGTCCATGCCGTCGGCCTGGGGCGCCATGCGGATCACCCGAGCGTCGATTTCCGCGCAGCGTTTCTTCGCCCGGCGCAGCTCGTAGCGCAAGGTGCCGGTGGCTTCCTCGCGGTCGCTGTCGACAATCAGGTGTTCCGGCGCCCGGCAGCTCAGGGCCTGTTCGCTGTACCAGCTGGCCCGGCGCCAGGGCGCCAGCAGGCGCTCGGCGTCCACCAGTTCATGAAGTTGCAGCAGGTCATGGGGCAGTTGCCGGCGGATCTGCTCCAGCACCTCGGGCATGGCGCCTTGCGCCGGGTCCGCGACCAGCAGCGCCAGGCGGTCGCTCAGCGGATGCCCCAGGTGGCGTACCACCTGCAGGCGCAGGCCGGCCCGGGTTTCGCGGCCCAGGGTCAGCGGCAGGCAGAGCACCAGGCGCTGGCCGTGCCAGCCCAGGAGGATCTGCAAGTGCCGGTGATCCAGGGCCCGTTCCGCCCCCTGCAGCCAGCTCAAGCGATTGAACGGCGTGGCCTGTGGCACTTGCTGGTGCAGTTGCTCATAGGCCGCCACGGGAAAGTCCTGGGTGCAGAGGCTGGCGCACCATTGCCAACGCAGGCTCACGAACGTTCCTTGTCGATAGGGCTGGAACCGCTGGGCTGCTGTGCCAGGCGCCCGCGGCGCAGGTGGTGCAGGCGTGTCTGGTGGTAGGGCCGGCGGCGGTGGAAGTGCAGGCAGCGCAACAGGCAGTAGACATGCAGGGATTCACCCACTTCCTGGAACCCCAGGCGCATGTGCATCTTCAGCGCCGGCTCGTTGCGCACGTTGACCAGGGCCCGGGTGGCCTTGAAGCCGCGCTCGCGGTATTCGTCCCAAAGCAGCTTCTGCGCCAGGATCACCACCCCCGAGCCGCGATACGGCACCGCGCACTCTCCGGCGAACTGATACAGGCAGCCCGGCGGGATGCGCATCCAGCAGCGGTACAACTGATCGTCGTAGTAATCGCGCTCACTGATCCACACCATCATCATCACGTTGCCGTCTTCATCCAGGTGTGCGCTGCCGCGGCTGCCTTTGTCCAGCAGGCCGCGAATGGCCGGCAGTTGCGCCTTGAAGTACTTGTCGAAGGCCGGCAGCAGCTCGCGGGTGATGGGCACCTGGGGCCAGCGGCCGGGGTTGATGGGGCAGGGCACCGGCAAGGCCAGGGAGCGTTCCAGGGTCAGCAATTCCCAGTGGTAATAGAAGAAGCGTTCACGCAGCACCCGCAGGCTGCCACGCAGGCCCTTGCGGCGGATTCTGGCCAACAGGCCGGTCAAGCGACTCATAGGGTTTTCCAGGTCAAGGCAAACAGGGTTTCACCGGGCACCTGCAACTGGGCCCGGCCATTGCTGCACTGCACGGCGGCGGAGCGGCTGTGCCCGTCGGCGCCGAGCAGTTCCAGGCTCGGGCCGGCCTGGCAGATCTGCTCGGCGCCGTCCAGGTCGATGGTTTGTGCGCGCGGGGTCTTGGTCACGCCCAGCAGGCTGTGGCGCGGGCCATCGCGCAGTGCCAGGGCATCCACCTCGAAGGCCGGGTTGTCCAGCGCCTGGACCTGCCCCAGCCAGTGCCGCTGGATGAATTGCTGGGCCACGGCCACCGGCTTCAGGCTGAAGCGCTGGGCGTCGTGCTGGGCCAGCATGCCCTTGGGGTACTCGGGCTCATCGGCGGCCTGGAACCAGTTGAGCATGTCCAGCAGGCCGTCCTGGGAGGCATTGGCCACCACCGACATCCACCACAGGGCGGCGTAGTGAGTGTCCTGCTGATAGGGGCTCAGGTCCGGGCCGCTGGAGATATTGGTCTGGCTCAGCAACAGCGCCTTGCGCGGCCGGCCCAGGTCATCCAGGCCCACCAGGTCGGCGGCGGCGCGCACGCTGGCGCGGTAGCGGCGGGTGGCCAGCAGGTCGCGGACCATCCACTCGTGCCAGGCCATGGCGTCGATATCGGCGCCGTGGGCCTCTAGCAACTGGCGCGCCCAGTCGATGCCGCGGCGCTGCCCGGCACCGATGCGAAACGGCCCGTCCAGCAGCCGCGAACTGACCGGCATGGCAATGCGCACACCTGCGGCCCGGGCCTCGGGGTTGGCCTTGACGTGCTCCAGCATGCGCCCGAAGTAGCTGGCGAACACGGCGTAGCTGGGGTAGTTGAGGTTGGGTTCGTCGGCGAACGCCAGGTAGTGCAGGCCCTGGTTGCCCAGGCGCACGCTGTCCGCCAGCCAGGCGTCGAGGCCGGCGAAGCTCTGGCTGTCGGCTGCCAGCACCGCCCGGCGCCCGGTGCCCGCCAGCAGGGTGATGTCGCGGTCGATCTTGAACGTTTCGCGGTACAGCCGGCGAAAGCCCAGCTCGCGCTGGGGTTCCTGCTGGATCACATCGACGAAGCTGTAGAAGTTGGCCGCCCGCGGCCCCAGGGCCCGCAGCAGTTCAAAGGTCGACTGCGGCGGCTGGGCATAGGGCAGGGCGATCCCCAGGTGCGGGCTGGGGCCGCGCATCTGCGGCTTGAGGCTCAGCTCGACCCGGCCCGGTGTCCATTGCAGCGGGTGCAACTGGCGCAGGTCCTGGGCGAACAGGTTGGCGGTGCCGTCGAGCCAGAACGCCACCTTGCCCGAGCCGCCCAGGGACAGGCGCCAGACCTCGTCCTGCTGGGCCACCGGCAGTTGGATCTGGTCGAACTGACCGTACTGCGGGTGCTCCACCAGCTTCAGGCGCAGCAACTGGTGGTCACTCAGGCGCGTGGCCTGGAGCACGCTGACCCCACCGTAATACTTGCCCGCCAGTACCGCCTGCTCTCCGGCGGCCACGCGAAAATACAGCTCCACGCCACTGGGCACGTCGGCGCTGAAATGCACCTTGGCCGGTTCGAACTGGGCCCGGGTGGCGCTGTCGTGGCTGACCTTGAAGTTGCGAAAGCTGTAGCCCGGTACCTGCAGCCGGTAGTCGCCCTGGGCCGCGGGCAGTTGGACTTCCCGCTGGCCGTAGGGTTGGTCGGCGCGAATCTCCAGCTGTTGCAGCAACTGGCCGTCCGGGCGCAGCAGGTACAGCTGCTCCTGGTTGGCGTCGCTCTGCCAGGCCGGGCTCCAGCGCAGGTGCAGGGTGTCGCCGGCCTCGGCTTGCAGGTACAGGCTGCCGTCGCGGATATCGCCCCATTGCAGGGGCGCGGCGTGCAGGGCAGTGGCCGCCGAGATCAGCATCAGGGCGAGCAGGGAACAGGGTTTCATTGAAGCCTTTCCTTAGGGCGCAATAACTGGCGCACGTAGACGATGTCTCCAGGTAACAGGATCAGGGTGCGGTACCAGGCCACACCGCTGAGGTGGCAATACAGGCCGAGCATGGCCAGGCTCACCGCGAGGTAGGCGATGGACGAGGCCAGGCCGGCGCCGGCGATGCCCAGCGACGGGATCAGCAGCGCATTGAGCGCCAGGTTCAGCAGGGCGCCACCGGCCAGCAGCAGCGACAGCGTGCCGGGGCGCTGCTTGCCCAAGAGGTCCAGGCGCAGGATGCTCGCGTAGCACAGGCCGAACAGCCCGGGCAGCAAGGCCAGCAGGGCATCGTAGGCCGGGGCGTAGTCGGCGCCGAACAGGGTGACAATCAGCCACTGGCCGATCAGCGCCATGCACAGGCAGGCGCCGAGCATCACCGTGGCGGTCAGGCGCAGGGCCAGGGCGGTCAGTTGCTCGATGCCCGACCCCTGTTGCAGCAGGCGCTTCATCAGTGGCGTGGTCACCGCCTCGGGAATGATCAGCAGCAGCTCGGCGGCGGCGCTGGCCATGGCGTACCAGCCCAGGGCCGCGGGGTCGAGCAGGGCACCGATGAACAGGTAGTCCGAACGCAGCATCAATTGTTGCGACAGCACCCCGGGGTGGCTCTGGGCGCTGTAGCGCAGCAGCTTGCCCTGTTCCCCGGCCTGCCAGCGCAGGCCCAGGTCGTGGAAGCGTCGCAACCAGCACCAGCCAACCACCACCACCAGCAAGGTGCCCCCCAGCCAGCTGACCAGGGCCGCCGACAGCGGCTGGTCGCGCCAGATCCACCACAGGCCGACGAACAGCAGCAGCGGCACCAGGGATTCCAGCAGGCGCAGGGCATTGAAGGCTTCGACCCGGCCATCGGCGTTGTGCAGGGTCAGCAGGCCGCTCTTGAGCACGGTGATGGGCACCGCCAGCAACAACAGCCAGGCCAGGTCCCCCAGTTGCAGGCTCAGTTCCCACTGGCTGCCCAGGGTGTTCATCAGCGCCAGCCCGGCCAGGGTCAGCAGGCTGGCCAGCAGGCAGCCGTAGACCAGCACCTGGGTCAGTAGCAGGCCCATGGGCCGCTGGCGCGCGGCTTCATAGCCGACCGCGGTGTTCAGCCCGCCGCTGGTCAGGGCGGCAATCAGGTCCGGCAGGGTGCTGAGCAGGGCGAACAGGCCGCGATCCGCCGGGCCCAGCAATCGAGCCAGCAGCACGTTGCGCAGCAGCCGCAGGCCGATCATCGCCAGGCGCGTGCCCATGCTCAGGGCCAGGTGCCAGAGGTAGCCGCCGCGCTTCATGCCCGGGCTCCCTGCAGCAGGCGCCAGGCCAGCAAGCCGGGGCGGGCGGCGCTGGCGTGGCTGACGTCGATGCGTGGCAAGGCCAGGAGCGGGTTGCCACTGGCCTCGATCAGCCCGGGGCGGGTGCCCAGGGCGTAGCGATAACCCAGCCCGGCGACGGCGGCGCGCACCTGGGCATTGTGGTCGCCATTGGGGTAGCAATAGACCCCCAGCGGCGCCTGGCAATGGTTCTGCAACGCCTGATGGGAGCGTTGCAGATCCGCTTTCAGCGCGGCCTCGTCAAGGCCGGTGAGAATGGCATGGCTGGCGCCGTGGGGCCCAAAGCGCACCAGTGCCGAACGCTCCAGGCGCTGCACCTGGGCCCAGTCCAGGCTGTGGGGGCCGTGCTCGTTGGGGCAACTGTCGGCCAGGGCCTGGAGGGTGGGCCCGGGCAGGGTCTTCAAGCGTTGCAGGTAGCGCCCCAGGAGCCGGCTGCGGGCGTCGCTGTCACCCGGCTGCAACAGTTCGGCCGCAGGTGCCAGTTGCAGCGCCTGCAACTGTTCCAGCAGCGGCCGGGCCGCGGCGCTTGCGGGCCGCAGCCAGAGCGTTTCGCCGATGGACTCCCACCAGAAGCCCTGGGCGCTGCCGATGAAGTCGGTGGAGAGGAAGATGCTCGCCGGCACCTCGTAGCGCTCCAGCAGCGGGTAGGCCACCTCGGCGTTGTCGCGCCAGCCGTCATCGAAGGTCAGGGCCAGGCGCGGCCGGTCACCGCCGGGGTATTGCAGCAGGTGATTGAGCGGCACACAGTCGAAATGCCGCCGCAGCCAGCGCAGCAGGTGCTCGAACTGGCGCTGGCCGACACACAGTGGCGCCCGGTGCGGCCGGCGGGCGGCCTGCTCGTCGGCCAGCACCCGGTGCAGCATCAGCACCACCCCGGCTTCGCTGAGGCGGGCGCGGCCGACGCTGTGCAAGTAGGCGCTGCCCAGCAGGCGCTTGAGGTTGAGTTTGAGGTTCATGTCAGCGGTTCTGTTGTGGGTTCCACAGGGCATAGCGCTGCCCGCGGAGAAATTGCCAGAGGCCCATGCTCATGCCGGCCATTGTCACCAGCACGAAACCGGCCAGGCGAAACACCTTGGGCAGGCGCCCGCGGCGGTCCAGCAGGCCCATGATCCCCGCGCCGTAACCCAGCACCTGGGCCAGCAGGGCCAGGCTGTAGAAGGCGCCGGCATTCCACAGCAGCAGGCTGCTGACCAGCAGCGGCAGCAACAGCACCGGGGCCAGGCGGCGGATCAGCTTGTGGCTGATCAGGGCGATGGCGTAGGCGCCGTGGCGCAGTGGGTTCATCAGCTCGCGGCGCTGGGCCAGGCTCTGCAGGCCGCCGACGGTGACCCGCAGGCGCCGCCGGTACTGCTTGCCGGCTTCGTCCACGCCCTGGTCCAGCACCTGGGCCTCCTCGACATAGACGATCCGCTTGCCGGCCACCGGGGCGCAGGTGCTGATGAAGAAGTCATCGTTGACCTCGGCCGGAACCCGCTGGAACAGTTCGCGGCGCAGGGCCAGCAGCGCGCCGTCGGCGGAGACCATGCAGCCGGTGCGGTTTTCCGCCTGGCGCAACCAGGCCTCGTAGTGCCGGTACAGGCTGTCTCCCAGGCTCAGGTTGTGCCCGGGGTCGGGGATGATCATGTGCCCGCCACAGGCCCCTACCTGCGGGTCGGACAAGGGCGCCAGCAGCTTGCCCAGGGTGTCGTGGGACCACTGGTTATCGGCGTCGGTGAACACCAGGATATCGTTGCGCGCCAGTTCCACCGCGGCGTTCAGCGCCCCGGCCTTGCCCACCCGAGGCAGGTCCAGGACCACGATCCGTGAGTCGCGCACGCCCAGGGCCGTGGCCACGGTGTCGTCGCTGGAACCGTCGCTGGCGAGGATGATCTGCAGGTCGGTGGCCGGGTAGTCCTGCTGCAACAGGGTGCGCAGCTTGTGCTCGATGTGCGGGCCTTCGTTGTGCGCGGCGATGATCACGCTGACCGACAGCGGCGCGCCTTCCTGCACCGGCCGCGGCCTGACGAACAGGCTGAGCAGGGCCAGCAGCAGGGGGTAGCCGACCCAGGCATAGAAAGGCAGTAGCAGGCACAGCCAGAAAAGTATTTTAGCCACGGTCAGGTCTCTCGGCAGAACGGTTGAACAGGGCCTGCACCAGGGCCAGGGCGCCCAGGTGCAGGCGCACCCAGTGCAGCAGCCAGAGTTGCAGGACGAACAGCGGGTCGCGTTGGCGCAGGCCCTGGCGCACGGCCAGGGCCAGGGGCGCCAGCGCCCCCAGCAGCAGGCACAGGCCCGCGGCGCCGGGCAGGCCCGCGAGCAGGCACAGCAACGCCACGAGGCTGAGCAGGGCGCAGGCCAGGCACAACAGGGGAAAGCGCAACAGGCGCAGGCTGAAGCCGCTGCCCTTGAGCAATTGCACGTGGCTGCCCTGGCGCCAGCGTTCCTTGCCGGCCCATTCGGCCCAGCTGGCCTCGTAGCCCCAATGCAGCACCTGGGGCTGGGGCAGACTCAACTGGCGGGCGCCGGCAGCGTGCAGGCGCAGGCCGAAATCCTTGTCCTCGCCGGTGCGCAGCTGTTCGTTGAAGCCGCCGACCCGTTCGAACCAGGCCCGCTGCAGGCACAGGTTGGGGGTGGGCATCCACGGCAGTAGCCGGGGTTGCGGGTCGCCGGCCAGGCTGCGGCGCTGCCAGGCCCGGGCGAACCAGGGGGCGCTGGCGGGTGCCGCGCAGTCCAGGGCGAAGACCTCGGCACGCTGCTCGGCATGGGCCTGCTGCCAGAGCTGCAGCCAATTGCCGGGCACTTCGATGTCGGCGTCGAGGAACGCCAGGCTATCGCCGGTGGCCACCGCCGCACCGCGGTTGCGCAGGGCGCCGATGCCGATGCCCGGGCACAGCAGCACCCGCGCGCCCAGCTCCCGGGCCCGTTGCGGCCCCTGATCGGTGGAGCCGTTGTCCACCACTATCAGTTCGCAGTCCAGGGTCGCCGCCCGGGCGGCGCGCAGCACGCTGTCCAGGGTGCGGGTGATGTGACGCGCCTCGTTGTACATGGGCACGATCACGCTGATCCTTTGCATCTTTGCCTCCCTTGGCCAGATTGCGTTGTTGTCGTGGGCGCCGGGTGAGGGCGCGGTGTTGCTGTTCTGTCGGTGCTGCTCCTGGGGGCCAGAAGGCCCTTCGGGCCTTGTCGCAGCCTGGGGCAGTGGCTACACGCGGCGTTGTCAGGCCGGGGCCGGGCGCGGTACGGGAGCGTCTTCTGCCTGCAGGCGCAGGACGCTGGACAGGGCGAGGAAGATCCACAGGTACTTGTGGTTCGGCGCGCTGAGAAACAGCAGGAACACCGCCATGGCCAACAGGCTCAGGCCCAGGTGGGTGGCGATATCGGCCTGTTCGCGCTGGCCCCGGGCAAGAAAGCCCTGGCGCGCCCGTTCGAAGTTGCGCAGGCCCATCAGCATCAGCGCCACGAAGCTCAGGCCGCCGGGAATGCCCAGCTCGCTGAACAGCTCCAGGTAGGTGTTGTGGGCCCGGCGGAACAGGTCCGGCTCGTTCATGTTTTCCGAGAAGCTGCTGGCAAAGCCGGTCTGCGCGTAGTGGATCGGGAAGGTCCCCAGGCCCGAGCCCAGCAGCGGGTTCTGGCGGATCATCTGGCCGCCCACCACCAGGTAGGAGGTGCGCCGGCCCAGGGAGGTGTCCGCCGAGTGCGCGCCGGACTTGAGCATGCTCAGGGACTGGATCCGCGCCACGTACTCCGCCGGCAGCACGGCAATGCCCAGGGGAATGACGATGGCCACGGCGAACATGGCGAAGCCCAGGTGCTTGGGCCGCAGGCCCTTGAGCCGGTCGCGGTAGTGCCAGACGCCGATGGCAATGGTGAACAGCACCACCAGCAGGCCCGAGCGCGAGTCGGTCTTGGTCATCCCGGCCATCAGGGTCAGGCTGATGCCGACCCAGAACAGCCGCACCGGCCAATGGGGCGAACGCAGGGCGAGGAAGATCGCCGGCGGCACCGCCATGGCGATCAGCAGGGCGAAGTAGTTGGCATCCTGCAACAGGCCGATGGCCCGGCCGCCCACCTGGTACTTGGCCGATACCAGGGCGATCACACAGGTGATGGCCACGCTCACCGCCAGCAGGCGGCAGAGCATCAGCAGGTTGACTTCCCGGGCAATCAGCAGGGTGACGAAGAACAGCACCAGGCCCACTGCCAGCTCCCGCAGGCTGTCCAGCGACACCAGCAGGTTCTCGCTGTACAGCATGCTCAGCAGCAGGCACAGCAGAAATGGCCCCAGGGCCCGCCACAGGTTGCTGCGCAGGCGGGTGTCGGGGATCTGCCGCAGCAACAGCTTGAACAGCATGATCAGGATCAGCGAGGCGCCCAGCAGCTTGGCCCCGGAGAACGCGCTGTCCTTGAACAGGCCTTCGAAGGGCACCAGGGCGCAGATCCCCAGCAGGCCCCAGCCCGGGCGCCGGTACAGCAGCGCCAGGCCGAACAGCCCAACCACCACCAGCGGCGCAAGAAACGGCCAGGGGCTGGCCAGCAGCAACAGTGCGGCCAGGCCCAGCAGCAAACCCAGGAACGGAGCGGCGATCATACTCGGGAGCTCTCTCTGGCGACGCGGTACAGCTCATCCCAGCGGCGAGCCAGGGTGGGCAAGTGATAGTGCTTGCGCTGGGTGACCTGGGCGGCCTTGGCCAGCTCCCCGGCCAGTACCGGGTCGTCCAGCAACTGGCCGATGCAGCGCCCCAGCCCGGCACTGTCCAGGGGCTTGGCCAGCAGGCCGTTGTGCCGGTGCTGCAGCACATCGGGAATCCCGCCCACGGCAAAGGCCACCACCGGGGTGCCGGCCTGCATGGCTTCGAGCAGGATCATCGGTGTGCCTTCGGTGCGTGAACTCAGTACCAGCACATTCAGGCGCTTGAGCCAGGGCTGCATGTCGTTCTGATAGCCCGGCAGCAGGATGCGCGTGGCCAACCCGGCTTCGTTGATGCGCTCGCGCAGGGCCTGGTTCTGTTCACCATCGCCCAGCAGCACGGCCTTGAGCGCAGGGCGCTGCTGGCACAGGTCGATCAGCGCATCGAGAAACAGGTCCGGGCCTTTTTCCGCGCTCAGGCGCCCGACGAAACCCACCAAGGGTTCCATTTCGTCGCGGCGTACTTCGGGCTCGCGCAGCGGCGGCCCGTCCAGGCTCGCCGGCAGTTCCAGGGCCGGCTCCGGCAGGCCGTTGGGGATCACCCGCAGCTTGCCCTCGGCGACCCCCGCCTCCAGGTGCAGCAGGGCAATGCTCTGGGCCACGCAGGCGACCCGGCGCACCCGGCGGCTGCGGCACAGGCGCAGGCTGAGCCAGGTGTAGAACTTCTGTTTCAGGCTGCGCGGGGTGAAGCCGTGCTGGGTCATGACCAGGGGCAGGCGCAGGCGCCGGGCGCAGACCCAGGCAAACACCTGGGCCTTGAAGTTGTGCGCGTTGAGCAGCCCCGGCTGTTGTCGCAGGTGCGCCAGCAGTTCCTGCAGGCAGTGGCAGTTGTGGCTCGCCACGCCGGCCTCGGCGAAACGCTGCAGCAGCGCATCGGGGGCATTGATGAACACCACCCGATGCTGCCCCGGGGTGCCCAGGCAATGATCCAGCAGCATGCGCTCGGCACCGTAGAAACCGCCGCTGTGGATCAGGTGCACGATAGGCTGCGCGGCCATGCTCAGGTCGCTCACTGTTTGGCCCAATGCCAGGCCCAGCGCCAGGTCCAGCGCGGGTACGGGTTGACCTGGGGCTGCTCGACCGCGTTGAGCACCATCAGCACCGGCAGGCCGAGGTGATCACTGACCTGGGCCGGGTGCTTGAAGCGATGGTCGAAGAACTCGTAGACATAGCCCAGGGCAATGGCCAGCAGCAGGCCGGTGAGCAGGCCCAGGGGAATGATCAGCATCGGCTTGGGGAACGCCGCTTCGCTGGGTTCGTAAGGCTGGCTCAGGACCCGCGCGTTGGACAGCTCGCCACTGATCAGGCGCTCGCCACGGCTCTCTTCGTAGCGCTGGGTGTAGGTGAAGAAGGCTTTGTGCAAGGCATCGATTTCAGTGTCCAGCTGGCGCAGTTTGCTCAGGACCTCTTGCAGGTCGCGCACCCGCGCCTTGTAGTCGTTGATCCGCGCGGTCTTCTGGGCGATCACCGACTGGGTGATCTGCAAGTCGCTGCTGCGCTCGCGCACGCGGTTTTCCACCACCTTGAGGAACTGCGCCCGGGCCCGCACGATCTGCTCGCGCTGCTGCTGCATGGGCACGCTGTCGGCGCGGTAGGTGTCGGCGGTGGTGCCGTACTGGCTCACCAGGTTGGTCAGCTGTTCGCCCAGTTGCTTGATCTCGCGGTCTTCGTAGGCAACGTTGTCCACGGTGTTGGCGAAGGCGAAGGGGAAGGTGTAGTCGGTGAGGCCGGCCTTGCGCGCGGCAGCCAGGTTCTTCTGCAGGTAATCCAGGCGGCGCTGGTTCTCCAGGGCCTGGTCGCGGTAGCCGTTGAGCGATTGCTCTTCGGTGTTGATGGCGTTCAGGCGGAAGGTGATCTCTTCCTTGGGGTCGGAGGCGTGGGCCGCTTCCAGCAGGGCCTGGCGCTTGCCTTCCAGGTCATCCAGGCGCGACTGGTACTGGGCCTTCTTCTGTTCGTAGAAGGCTTCGGGCAGTTCGTTGGATTGCAGGTCCTGGCGGTTCTTCAGGTAGTTGGCCAGCAGGCGCTCGACAAAGCGCGTGCCTTCGGCGGCGTTGGGGCTGGCGTAGACGATGGAGATCACGTTGGAGCCGGGCAGGGTGCCGATCTTCAGGTCCTTGACCGCCTGGTCGGTGAAGGCATCCAGGCTGGTATCGCGCACCGGGTCCACGGCCAGGCCGAAGAAACCGCGCACCGGATTGATCACATGGTTGCGCAGGGGGTCGATCAGGCCATTGCGGATCGGCTTGATGATCAGCCGGGTCAACAGGCCCTCGCTGCCGCCGAACTGGCCTTCGCGGCGCAACTGGTCGATGGTGTCGCGGATCAGCGTGGGTGAACGCAGGATGTTGCTCTCGGTCTCCATGTCCGCCAGCGACGGTGGGATGAACTTGTCGGAGTCCGGGGCGAGCACGGTGTTGGCGTCGGTCTGCGAGAGTTTCTTGGACTGCACGATGACTTCGGCAGTGATCTCGAAGCTCTGCTTGAGCACCAGGGGCAGCAGCAGGGCGATCACCGCGAAACCCAGGAACACCCGTTTGATCAGGCGCCGATTGACAAAGAACACGAGCAGGAACTCGTGCAGGTAGTTTTCGATCTTGGTCATCAAGAGGGAACTCAGTTGTTGTTCGTTTCTTTGTTGTCGACGCGGTAGCCGAAGCTGAACCCGACACCCTGGAACATGATCACGTCCGCCAGCTGCTTGCTCAGGGCGCCGGCCTTGGCCAGGCGGGTCTTGGGCACATAGAGCATGTCGTCGGGCTGCAGGTAGGCGAATTGCAGGGCCTTGCCGTCCAGCGCCGCGTCGGCGTCGTAGACCCGGGCTTCGACCTGGTTGCCCTTGCGCCGCATGATCACCACCGAATCCAGGCGTGCAGTGGGGCCGGCCCCCTTGGCCAGGGTCAGGGCCTCAAGCACCGAGATCGGCCGGCGGATCGGGTAGGCTCCGGGCTGGCCGACTTCGCCCATGACGAACACCTCGTTGGAGGCGGTGGTCTTGAGCAGCACATCGACGCTCACCGAACCCACCTCCTTGGCATAGCGCTGGTTGACCAGGGTCTGCAGCTCGCTGAGGCTCTTGCCCTGCAACGACAGGCTGCCCAGCAGCGGGAAACTGGCGCGGCCGTCGGAGCCCACGACGATCTCGCGGCTAAGCCCGGTGGCCGGGTTGGTCAGGCTGGTGCGCAGGTTGTCCAGCTGGGCCATGGCGTGGGAGATCGAAAAGTTGATCTGCGGCTTCTTCAGCACCTTGGCGTATTGGGTTTCCAGGACCTGGCGCGCCTGTTCGGCGGAGAGCCCGGCGACCTGGATGTTGCCCACGTAGGGCATGTCGATGCTGCCGTCGGGCAGCACCAGTTTGCTGCCGCCCAGTTCCGGAGCGGTGAGGAAGGTCACATCCACCTGGTCTCCGGGCTGCACGAGGTAGCGCTGCTGGCTGGTGGTGCCGATATGGAAGATCACGTCCAGCACGTCCTGGGGCCGCAGCACCTGCTCGATGGGCACCACCTCGGTGAGCTGGGCCTGGTCGGCCGGGGCGCTGAGGATCTGCACCGGCATCTGCTGCGGCTCGCGATTGACGCAGCCGCCCAGGGCCAGCAGCAGTGACAGGCTCAGCAGGGAAAGTCTTGGCTTGTTCATGGTTACACGGTCCTTGTGCCGGTCAGAGACGGTCATAAACCCACTTGGGCATGTAGTACTTGCGGGCGTTGAACACGCTGCCGATCAACTTGGCCTCGGCCTGGATCAGGCGCTGGGCGGCGGCCTGGGCCACTTCCCAGCGGGTTTCCTCACTGCGCACCACCAGCACCACGCCGTCGACCTGGGTGGCCAGGGTGAGGATGTCGCCGCTGCTGTAGACCGGGTCGCCGTCGATGATCACGAAGCGGTATTCCTCGGCCAGGGCCTGCAGCAGTTCGCGCAGCAGTTCCGGGGTCAGGCGCTCGCTGTACTGCTGGCGGCGGCCCAGGGGCAGGAAGTCGAAATTCACCGCGTCGCTGCTCTCGATGCACGAGGCCAGGGGCGGCGGGGTTTCGGCCAGTGCCAGGTCGAGGAAGCCGGGCCGCTCATCCAGGGCCAGGCGCCGGGTCAGGCTGCTGTCCGAGAGGCTGGTGTCCACCACCAGCACCCGGCCGCGGCTGGTGCGCGCCAGTTCGTTGGCCATGCTCAGGCTGCTGCTGGTGACGCCGCTGTTGCGGTTGGCCGCGGTCAGCAGGATGACCCGCAGTTCCTGGTCGAGTACGGTCACCGCCAGGTTGCTTTCGCTGGGGCTCTGGATCTTCAGACTGGCAAAGGTTGCTGCCGCCATTTCAACTTGCTCCGTGGCCATTGAGGACCTTGAAAGGGGTTTTGATCAGGATCTTCAGGTCGAGCCAGGGGCTCTGCTGGAAGATGTAGGTCATGTCGAGGGTCACGCGGCCGTCGAAATCCACGTCGCTGCGCCCGGATACCTGCCACAGGCCGGTGATCCCCGGGTAGATGCTCAGGCGGCCGAGGTGGTGTTCCTTGTAGGTCTGGGCATGGAACGAGGTGGGGCGCGGGCCGACGATGCGCATCTGGCCGAGCACCACGTTGATCAGGTTGGGCAGCTCGTCGAGGCTGGTACGGCGCAGGAAACCGCCGATTCCAGTGATCCGCGGGTCGCGGTCGATCTTGAAATCCACCGAGTCGGCGCCGTGCTTGTTCAGGTGGCGCACCGAATCCTTCAGGGCCTCGGCGTTGACCACCATGGTGCGGAACTTGTACATGCCGAAGCGCCGGCCGCGAAAACCGGTGCGCAACTGCACGAAGAACACCGGGCCGGGGCTGGTGAGCTTGATCAGCAAGGCCACGACCAGCAGCACCGGCGACAGCAGCACCAGCAGCACCGCGGCCAAAAGCGCCGAGGTCAGGCGCTTGCTGCGCGACAGGGTCCAGGGCCGCCCGCCGTCGCGGCCGGTGATCCAGCCGTGCTGTTGCAGGTCGATGGCGGCCTGGACCTTGCGCCGGAACGGGTCGTTGCGCCGGTCGATGTGCAGCGGGGCGGGCACCTCGGTTGCGGGCGATGAGAGAGGTCTATCCATATCCACCGGGAATACTTCCATTGCAGGGGTTGGGTAAAAACGTTCGGCTGTCGCGGCTCAGGACGCCGCGCCCGGGTAGTAGCTCAGGTACCACTGGACGAACTCGCGCAGGCCTTCCTCCAGGGGCACCTGGGGGCCGAAACCGGTGAGGTTTTCCAGGGCGCTGACATCCGCGCAGGTGTTGAGCACATCGCCGGGCTGCAGCGGCAGGTATTCCACCTGGGCCTTGTGGCCGAGGAGTTTTTCCAGGGTCGCCACGTAGTCCTTGAGCTCCACCGGGCGCTGGCCGCCGATGTTGAACAGGCGCCAGGGCGCCATGCTGGTGGACGGGTCCGGCTGTTCCCGGTCCCACAGCGGATCGCGCACTGGCGGCTTGCCCAGCAAGCGCACCAGGGATTCGACGATGTCGTCGATGTAGGTGAAGTCGCGCTGGTGCATGCCGTAGTTGAACAGTTTCAGCGGCCGGCCCTGGCTGATGGCGTCGGCGAACAGGATCGGCGACATGTCCGGCCGGCCCCAGGGGCCGTACACCGTGAAGAAGCGCAGGCCGGTGGCGGGCACGCCGAACAGGTGGCTGTAGCTGTGGGCCATCAGCTCGTTGGCTTTCTTGCTGGCCGCATACAGCGACAGCGGGTGGTCGACGTTGTCACTGACCTTGTACGGGGTCTGCTGGTTGGCCCCGTACACCGAACTGGACGAGGCGTAGATCAGGTGTTGCACCGGGTAGCGCCGGCACATCTCCAGCAGGTTGAGGAAACCGCTGAGGTTGCTGTCCAGGTAGGCCTTGGGGTTTTCCAGGGAATAGCGCACCCCGGCCTGGGCGGCGAGGTTGATCACCACCTGGGGCCGTACTTCGGCGAACAGCCGTTCCAGGCCCTCGCTGTCGGCCAGGTCCAGGCGCTGCAGGGGAAAGTGCCCTACCTGGCGTTCCACCCAGCGCACCCGGTCGCGCTTTAGCTGGGGGTCGTAGTAGTCGTTGAAATTATCCAGCCCGGTGACCTGGTGCCCATCCTTGAGCAAACGCAGTGCGGTATGGGCGCCGATGAATCCGGCGGCCCCGGTGATCAGGATATTCATGCGCGCAATGCCTCCGGTACACGGTAGGGCAGGCCGATGCTCAGGTAATGCAGGCCGGCATCCGCTGCCTGTTGCGGGTTGTAGAGGTTGCGGCCGTCGACCACCAGGCGATCCCTGAGGGTCTCGCGCAGCAGCGTGAAGTCCACCACGCGAAAGGCCTTCCATTCGGTGCAGATCACCAGCGCGTCGGCGCCTTGCAGGGTGTCGTCACGGGTGGCGCACAGTTGCAGGTCATCGCGGTAGCCGTACAGGCGCCGGCATTCGGTCATGGCTTCCGGGTCGTAGGCCTGGACCTTGGCCCCGGCCTCCCACAGTGCCTGCATCAGGTAGCGGCTGGTGGCTTCGCGCATGTCGTCGGTGTTGGGCTTGAAGGCCAGGCCCCAGAGCGCGATGACCTTGCCCTGCAGGTTGTCCCCCAGGTGCGCCTTGAGCTTGCGAAACAGCACATGGCGCTGCTGCTCATTGACGTCGCGCACGGTCTTGAGCATGTGCGGTTCCAGCCCGTGGCTTTCTGCGGTGTGGATCAGCGCCCGCAGGTCCTTGGGGAAGCACGAGCCGCCGAAGCCGGCGCCGGGGTAGATGAAGTGGTAGCCAATGCGCGGGTCGGCACCGATGCCCTTGCGCACGGCATTGATGTCCACCCCCAGGCGTTCCGCCAGGTTGGCCATCTCGTTCATGAAGCTGATGCGGGTGGCGAGCATCGCGTTGGCCGCGTACTTGACCAGCTCGGCGCTGCGGTTGTCCATGAACATCAGGCGGTCATGGTTGTGGTTGAAGGGCGCGTATAGTTCGCTCAACTGCTGGCGGGGCAGGTCGTCGGCGCAACCGACGATGATCCGGTCCGGGCGCATGCAGTCGGCCACGGCCGAGCCTTCCTTGAGGAACTCCGGGTTGGAGACCACGTGCACCCGCAGTTCGGATTTGCCCAGGTCTGCCAGTTGTTCGGCGACGGTCTCGATCACCAGATCGGCGGTGCCCACCGGCACCGTGGATTTGATCACCAGGGTCTTGTCGCTGAACATCAGGCAGGCAATGTTGCGCGCCACCGCCAGGACATGGTCGAGGTCGGCGGAGCCGTCTTCGTTGGAGGGAGTGCCGACCGCGATGAAAATCACCTTGCCGTGGCCCACTGCATCGCTGGCCTGGGTGGTGAAGTGCAATCGGCCGGCCTTTTGATTCTCTTCGATCAGGGTCGCCAGGCCCGGCTCGTGAATCGGCGGAATAGAACGTTGCAGCTGGGCGATCTTGTGGCTGTCGATATCGACACAGACCACGTTATGCCCGACATCGGCCAGGGCAACTGCTTGCACCAGGCCAACATAGCCAGTACCAAAAACGCTGACTTCCAAGGGAACGACCTCGTCCATGATGAGTGTTGGGGTGAGGGTGGTTCTCACCTTCTGAAAAGGCGTATGGCACATTGCCGCTATCACGCTCTTTTTTTGACACTACCATAACGTCGAGACGTTTAATTGACGTTTTGCTGTGTTACATAAATGACAGCTGTGTTTTGTTTATTTTTCGATGCATAAAATAATGTTTAAAAACAATTAGTTAAGCGTCTTCATGATGGTCATCATGGAAAGCGTCAAATAGTTGGTTTTTGTTAATAAATGACTGAAAAAACCGACGAACGGTAGTGCGGTAAGACGAAAAGCTGATGCCTTTTTGATATTACCTGCTATGGCAGCCTGGGTTCCGAAGGCGAAGCTGAGCAGTTGGACAGTTTTTTTGACGCTTTCTGCAGCTTTAAAACTGTTGAAATTGATCGGTTTTTTCAAAGATATGGCTGGCAAAGCGGGACGGGTAGCGCCGGTTATGACCAGGCGGGCGTCAGACTAAAGTCGGGTTGGGAGGGTAGGGGCTATCTGCCATCATTGCCGGTCTTCATTGATTCAATCAATTCAGCTGGCGATCACAGATTCGCTGGATGAATTTCACCTGGGTCTTTTTCTTTACCTCGCGTCACTGATTTGCTGCTGGAGCCTGTTCATGCGTCCCCCTTTCCCCTTACTCAATCCGTGCCCATTGCTGGGCCTCGGCGCTGCCGTGCTGTGCGCGGGTTTTGCCCCTCTGGCCAATGCGGCGGGTTTTTTCGAAGACAGCAGCGCCAAGCTGGAATCGCGCACGATCTACTTCAACCGGGACTTTCGCGACGGCCACACCAGCACCGACCAGGGCGCATCCAAGCGTGAAGAATCGGCCCAGGGCTTTATTCTCAACCTGCAATCGGGCTACACCGAGGGCACCGTGGGTTTCGGCCTGGACGCCCTGGGCATGCTGGGGATCAAGCTCGACTCCAGCCCCGACCGCAGCAACAGCGGCCTGCTGCCCTCCAGCGGTCACGACCCGCGGGGCTCGGCGGACCAGTACGCCAAGCTGGGGTTGACCGCCAAGGTCCGGGTCTCGCAGACGGTATTCAAGTACGGCGCCCAGTTGCCGGACCTGCCACTGCTCAAGTACAACGACGGGCGCCTGCTGCCCACCATGTTCAACGGCGCGGTGCTGACTTCCCGGGAGGTCAAGGACCTGACCCTGACCGCGGCCCGCTTGAACCGCTACACCGCGCGGGACTCCAGCGATGCCCAGGACATCCGCGTGCACTGCAAGAACAAGCGCTACGCCTGCAACACCACGGCGGATCACTTCGACACCTATGGGGTGGACTACAAGTTCAACGATCGCCTGACCGGCCAGTACCACTACGCCGAGCTGGAAGACATCTACCGTCAGCATTTTGTCGGCCTGCTGGCCAACCAGCCCCTGGGGCCCGGCGTGCTCAAAGGCGACCTGCGCCTGCTCAAGAGTGCCGACACCGGCGCCGAGCGCGCCGGCGGCATCGACAACCGCGCCCTGAGCACCATGCTCGGCTACAGCGTGGCCGGGCACGTGTTCAGTGCCGGCTGGCAGCGCATGTACGGCGACAACTCCATGCCTTACCTGGATGGCAGCAACCCGTACCTGGTGAACTACGTGCAGGTCAACGACTTCGCTGCGATCCAGGAGCGTTCCTGGCAACTGCGCTATGACTATGACTTCAAGGCCATTGGCCTCAATGGCTTGAGCTTCCTGACCCGCTACGTCAGCGGCGACCACATCAAGGTCCCGGGCAGCCTGCGCGAAGGCCGCGAATGGGAGCGCGACAGCGAGCTCAAGTACGTGGTGCAGAGCGGCGCCTTCAAGGACGTGAGCCTGCGCCTGCGCAACGCCACCTACCGCAGCAACTACCAGAAGATCGCCCGCGACATGGACGAAACCCGCCTGATCGTCAGCTACAACTTCTCGCTGCTT
Source organism: Pseudomonas protegens CHA0 (assembly GCF_000397205.1). Lineage (NCBI taxonomy): Bacteria > Pseudomonadati > Pseudomonadota > Gammaproteobacteria > Pseudomonadales > Pseudomonadaceae > Pseudomonas > Pseudomonas protegens. The sequence goes on along the minus strand of NC_021237.1, from coordinate 3,465,755 downwards.
TGACCGACGACTCTGGTAGAAGCTGGCTGGCCAGCGAAGGCGGTAGCCGCAATTGCGCAAGGCTTGCGGGCCTCTTCGCCGGCAAGCCGGCGGCTACGGGAGTTGATGTCGGTAGGGCAGGTCCGGGCCGGTGCGGGTGCAGGTCTGGGCCGCGGCGTTGACGGCGAAACGCAGCAGGGCGTCGGTCTGCTCGCGATCGAGCTGTTCAAGGCCCTGGGGGGAATCCAGGCCCTGTTCGGTCAGCCAGGTGATCAGCGCAGCCTGGAAGGTATCTCCGGCGCCCACGGTGTCGGCAACCTCCACCCGGGGCGCGTCCACCGACCAGCTGCCATGCCCACGGCTGAACACCGTCGCGCCCTGGCTGCCACGGGTCAGGAACACCAGCCGGGCATTGCCTTGCAGCCAACCCCGGATCAGCATTTCGGGCGCCTGCCCGGGGTACAGCTGGGCCAGGTCTTCGTCGCTGACCTTGATCAGGTCGGCATGGCCGGCCAGTTCGGCGATGCGCTGGCGCCACAGCTGGATATCCGGCTGCGGGTTGAGCCGTACGTTGGGGTCCAGGCTGATCAGCCGCTGCCCCCGCTCACGGCGCACCAGGGCCAGCAAGGTATCGGCAATCGGCTGCACCACCAGGGCAAACGAGCCGATATGCAGCCCGCGCACCTGTGCGTCGAGCTGCGGCAGGTGCTCTTCTTGCAACTGGCGATCGGCACAGCCCTCGCCGCGAAAGCTGTAGTGGGGCGAGCCATCGGCGCCCACGGCCACCATGGCCAGGGTGGTGGGGGCGTCGAATTCCCGCAGGTAGCGGGTATCCACGCCTTCGTTTTCCAGCACCCGCCGCAGGCGCTGGCCCAGGTAGTCCCGGGACAGCCCGGCCAGCAGGGCGACATCGACGCCCAGGCGGCGCAGGCCCACTGCCACGTTGAACGGCGAGCCCCCGGCGATCGCCTGGAACGCCACTTTACTGGCCGGGGCCCCGGCCTCATCCGCGCTGAAAAAGTCGAACAGCGCTTCGCCACACACCAGATACATAGTCATTCGCTCTTCAAAGGCTTGCCAGTTGCTGTCGATAGCGCTGGTACACCGGTTCGTAGGCCGCCACGTGTTCGGCCCGGGGCTGGGTTTCGCTGCCCGGGTCGAGGCGCACGCAGCGCTCGCAGAGTTGTTGCAGGTCCAGGTCCGGATCATCCAGCCGGCCATGGCACCAGGCTGCCTGGATCGCCGCGCCCAATGCGGCGGCTTCGGCCTCGCGGGGGCAGATCACCGGGGCATGCATGATATCGGCGACCATCTGTCGCCACAGCAGACTTTTCGCACCGCCGCCGATCAGCCGGATGCTCTGGCTGTGCAGGCCCGCTGCGCGCAACAGGTCGAGGCCGTAGCGCAAACCGAAGGTGGTGCCTTCCACCACCGCGCGGCACAGGTTGGCCGGGGTCAGGTTGTCCAGGGTCATGCCGTGCAGGCTGCCCTGGGCCTGGGGCAGGGCGGGCACTCGCTCGCCGTTGAAGAACGGCAGCAGGCACAGCCCCTCGGCCCCGATGGGGGCCTGCTCCAGGCGCTGGTTGAAAGCGGCAAGGTCCAGGCCCAGCAGTTCGCGCACCAGGGTGGTGGCGTTGGTCAGGTTCATGGTGCAGATCAGCGGCAGCCAGCCACCGCTGGACGAACAGAAGGTCGCCACCGAAGGCTCGGGGCTGATCAGCGGGCGCTCGGCGTAGGCATACACGGTGCCGGAGGAGCCCAGGCTCATGGTGATGATTCCGGGCTGGATATTGCCGGTGCCGATGGCCCCCAGCATGTTGTCGCCACCGCCGCTGGCTACCCAGGCATCCGCGCTGATCCCCAGTTGCCGGGCGACCGGCGCAAGGATCCGGCCCACAGGCTGGTGCGCTTCGAGCAACGGCGGCAAGGCCCGTTCCAGGCGCCCGCTGGGGTCGATATGGGCCAGCAGGGCGCGGTCCCAGTCGCGCCTGCGCACATCGAAATAGCCGCTGCCCGAGGCATCGCCGTACTCGCTGCAGCAGCGCCCGGTCAGCCAGAAATTGAGGTAGTCGTGGGGCAGCAGGATATGCGCAATGCGCTGGAACAGCTCCGGGTGCTGCTCCCGGGTCCAGAGTAGTTTTGACACCGTGTAGCCCGGGGCAATGGCCAGCCCCAGGCGCTCCAGGGAGCCCTGGGTGCCCCCCAGCCAGTCCAGCAGGCGCTGGTTTTCGGCGCTGCTTTGGGTATCGCACCACAGCTTGGCCGGGCGCAGCACCTGGCCCTGGTCATCCAGCAGCACCAGACCGTGCTGCTGGCCGCAAACCCCGACACCGAGCACCTGCCGGCCATCCACCCCGGCCGCCTGCAAGGCCTGCCGGGTGGCGCTGGTGCAGGCTTGCAGCCACTGCGCGGGATCCTGTTCGCGGCAGCCATTGGCGCCGCTGATCAGGCTGTGGGGCGCAGCGCCCCGGCCCAGGACGGTGCCGCTCCGGCTGTCGAGGATCAGCGCCTTGGTGCCCTGGGTGCCGCAGTCGAGGCCGAGAAAAAGCGCGGGTTGAGTCATCGTCGCTCCTGGTGTGGGTGATTACTGTCGAGCTGTAGCCGCTGCCGAGCCTGAGGCAGCGGCTACACGGGCCTGGCCAACAACCGTTCCAGCGTCTTGCTCACGCCATGTTCGCGCAAGCTGTTGAAGCAGCGCTCGAAAGCATCGACAAACGCGCTGGAATGGGGAATCGCCGAGCCGAAGATTTCTTCCACCGCCAGCAAACGTTGGGTCAGCAAGGTATCGTCGGCCACCAGGGCCTGGCAGAACTCGGCCCGCGGGTCGGGAACCCGGTAGCTCAGGCCATTCTCGTCCACGCCCTTGAGGTACAGGGCCCAGGCCGCCACCACCAGGGCCGCACGCTCGGTATCACGGCCATCGGCGATCAGCCGGTTGATGGTAGGCACGGTGAACTTGGGAAACTTCGACGAACCGTCGCTGCACACCCGCTCTAGCTGGTCGGCGATCGCCTGGTTGGAGAAGCGCTGGACCAGGGTGTCCTTGTAGGCCGCCAGGTCGATGCCCGGTACCGGCGCCAGTTGCGGGGTTACGTCCAGGTCCATGTAGGCGCGCATGTAGGCGACGAACAGCGGGTCGTTCATGGTTTCGTGGACGAAGCGGTAGCCCTTGAGAAAGCCCAGGTAGGTCAGGGCCAGGTGGCTGCCGTTGAGCAGCTTGATCTTCATCTCTTCATAGGGCGTGACGTCGTCGGTGAACTGCACGCCGACCTGTTCCCAGGCCGGCCGGCCATTGCAGAACTTGTCTTCCAGGACCCACTGCACAAAGGGCTCGCAGACGACCGGCCAGGCATCGTCGATGCCGTGCTCATCGTGCAGTTGCAGGCGGTGGGCGGTGCTGGTCATGGGGGTGATGCGGTCGACCATGGCGTTGGGAAAGCTCACGTGGCGCTCGATCCAGTCATGCAGGTCGGCGTCGCGGCGGGCGGCGAAGGCCAGCAGCGCCTTGCGGGTCACCGCGCCGTTGTGGGGCAGGTTGTCACAGGACATCAGGGTAAAGGCCGGGATCCCCGCGGCCCGGCGCAGGGCCAGGGCCGCGCAGAGAAAGCCGAATACCGTGCGCGGCTGTTGCGGATGGGCCAGGTCGTGCTGGATCTGCGGCAGGTGCAGCATGAACTCGCCCGTGCTGTCGTCGATGCAGTAGCCGCCCTCGGTGATGGTCAGGGAGACGATGCGGATCTCCGGGCTGGCCAGCTTGTCGATCAGCGCCTGGGCGTCGTCCTCGGCCAGCAGCATCTGGCTGATGGCGCCGATCACCCGCACCTCGTGGCCGTCGCCATCGCCCAGCTCGTACAGGGTGTAGAGGTAGTCCTGGCCGGCCAGATCGTCCCGCGCGCGGCGGTCTTCGGAGCGCAGGCCGACCCCGCAGATGCTCCAGTCCAGGCCCTGGCCCAGGTTCATCAGGGCATCGGTGTAATAGGCCTGGTGGGCCCGGTGAAAGCCGCCGACGCCAATGTGCGCGATGCCCTGGCGGGTGGCGGTGACGGTGTAGGCGGGTACCCGTACCTGGGGCGGCAGTTGGCTGAGGTTCAAGCGTTTGAGTTTCATGCAGGGCTCTCTGGGATCAGGCGGCGGCGCGCAGGGGGCGGGACACGGCGACCCCCTGGGCATCGAATAGATGGCAGTGCTGGGGGGGCAGGTGCAGGTGCAGCTGTTCGCCGTAGCGGCTCGCCAGGTCACCGCGGATACGCAGGGTCAGGGCTTCACCGCAACTGCTGCGGACATGGCAGAAAGTGTCGCTGCCCAGGCGCTCGGCCACGTCGCTGGTGACTGCCAGGCTGCCCGGGCCGGGCTCGCCCAACTCCAGATGCTCGGGGCGGATGCCCAGGGTCACCTCGCTGCCCAGGCTCAGTTGCGCACCGCTCTGTTCCAGGCGCAGGCGTGCCCCGGCATCCAGCTGGACCTCGCAGCCCTGGCCGTCGACGTGGCTGATGCGGCCCTTGAGAAAGCCCATCTTCGGCGTGCCGAGAAAGCCTGCGACAAACAGGTTGGCCGGGCGATGGTAGAGCTCCAGGGGCGAGCCCACCTGTTCCACCCGGCCACCATTGAGCACCACCACCTTGTCTGCCAGGGTCATGGCTTCCACCTGGTCGTGGGTCACGTAGATCATGGTGGCCTGCAGTTCCTTGTGCAGGCGCGCCAGTTCCAGGCGCATCTGTACCCGCAGGGCGGCATCGAGGTTGGACAGCGGTTCGTCGAACAGGAAGATCTTCGGGTTGCGCACAATGGCCCGGCCAATGGCCACGCGCTGGCGCTGGCCGCCAGACAGCTGCTTGGGCTTGCGTTCGAGCATCGGCCCCAGTTCCAGGATGCGCGCCGCCTCGTCGACCTTCTGCTGCACCAGGGCCTTGTCGACCCCCGCCAGGTCCAGGGCGAAGGACATGTTCTTGCGCACGCTCATGTGCGGGTACAGGGCGTAGGTCTGGAACACCATGGCCAGGTCGCGCTTGGCCGGGCTGACTTGGGTGATGTCGCGACCGTCCAGCTCGATGCTGCCGCCGCTGACTTCCTCCAGCCCGGCGATCAGCCGCAGCAGGGTGGACTTGCCGCAGCCCGAGGGGCCGACGAAGACCACGAACTCCTTGTCGTTCACCTCAAGGTCGATGCCCTTGATGATGTCGAAGCCTTCGAAGCCTTTTTGCAGGTTGCTGATTTTCAGGTGAGCCATGGGATGTCTCCGCAATTTCAGAGTTACTTCACCGCGCCAAAGGACAGGCCGCGCACCAACTGCTTCTGGCTGATCCAGCCGAAGATCAGGATCGGCGCGCAGGCCAGGGTCGAGACCGCCGAGAGCTTGGCCCAGAACAGCCCTTCGGGGCTGGAGTAGGAGGCGATCAGCGCGGTCAGCGGGGCGGCGTTGGAAGAGGTCAGGTTCAGCGACCAGAAGGCCTCGTTCCAGCACAGGATCAGCGACAGCAGTGCAGTGGAGGCCAGGCCACCCTTGGCGATGGGCATCAGCACCCGCAGCATTTCCTGGGCCAGTGTGGCGCCGTCCAGGCGGGCGGCTTCGAGGATGTCCCGGGGGATGTCCTTGAAGTAGGTGTAAACCATCCACACCACGATCGGCAGGTTGATCAGGGTGTAGATCACGATCAGCGCGATGCGCGTATCCAGCAGGCCGAAGCTCTTGGCCAGCAGGTAGATGGGCATCAGCACGCCCACCGGCGGCAGCATCTTGGTGGAGAGCATCCACAGCAGGGTGCGCTTGGTGTTGCGGGTTTCAAAGAAGGCCATGGAGTAGGCCGCCGGCACCGCGATCAGCAGGCACAGGGCGGTCGCGCTGAAGGAAATCACCACCGAGTTCCAGGCGAAGGCCAGGTAGTTGCTGCGCTCGTTGATGTGCAGGTAGTTCTCGAGCGTTGGCGTGAAGATGAATTGCGGCGGCGTGGCAAAGGCGTCGATCTCGCTCTTGAAGCTGGTCAGCACCATCCAGAAGATCGGGAAGAAGATCAGGATCGCGATGGCCCAGGCCAGGGTGCCCAGTAGCAGGCTTTGCAGGCGTCGGGATTGTTGCAGGGTCATGGCGGCCACCTCAGCTCTGGTCAGTCAGGTTTTTGCCGATCATCCGCACCAGGATGATCGCGGCGATGTTGGCGATGACCACGGCGATCAGCCCGCCGGCCGAAGCCATGCCGACGTCGAACTGCACCAGGGCCTGGTTGTAGATCAGGTACGCCAGGTTGGTGGAGGCGTAGCCCGGGCCACCGTTGGTGGTGGTGAAGATCTCGGCGAACACCGACAGCAGGAAGATGGTCTCGATCATCACCACCACGGCAATCGGCCGGGCCAGGTGCGGCAGGGTCAGGTGCCAGAAGATGGCGATGGGCCCGGCACCATCGAGGCGCGCGGCTTCCTTTTGTTCCTGGTCCAGGGACTGCATGGCGGTCATCAGGATCAGGATGGCGAACGGCAGCCACTGCCAGGAAACGATGACGATGATCGACAGCAGCGGGTAGTGCGCCAGCCAGTCCACCGGCTGGGCGCCGAACAGTTTCCACAGCGCGGCGAGGATCCCCGACACCGGGTGGAAGATCAGGTTCTTCCAGATCAGCGCGCCCACCGTGGGCATGATGAAGAACGGCGAGATCAGCAGCACCCGGACGATGCCCCGGCCGAGGAACTCGCTGGCCTCCAGCAGGGCGCTGATCAGTACCCCGAACACCACGCTGATCAGCAGTACGCTGCCCACCAGCAACAGGGTGTTGGTGGCCCCGGGCACAAAGCCCGAATCACTGAGGAAGTAGCTGAAGTTCTCCAGGCCGACGAACTGGTTCTCGCCGGGGTACAGCAGGTTGTAGCGGATCACTGAAAAGTACAGGGTCATGCCCAGGGGCACGATCATCCACAGCAGCAACAGCGCCACCGAGGGGCTGACCAGGAACCAGCCTGGGTTGGCCAGGCGGCTTTTGCGAGGCGCCGCCTGCGGTTGCACATGCAGCTTGGCAGTCGAGGTATTCATAAGGGTCACAACCAGTTGGGTACAGGGGGGCCCGACACGGCGCTGGCACGGCCGGGCTGCCCGTAGGTGCTGGCTTGCCAGCGAAGGCGCCCTTGAACACTGCGCAAGACTCAAGGGCCTCTTCGCCGGCAAGCCGGCTCCTACAGGGAGAGCCGGGTTATTTCGGGTAGCCGGCGCGTTTCATTTCCCGTTCGGTGCTCTGCTGCGCGGCCGCCAGGGCCTGGTCCACCGTGGTCTGGCCGATCAGGGCGGCGGAAAACAACTTGCCGACCTGGGTGCCAATGGCCTGGAACTCGGGGATGGTCACCAGTTGGATGCCGACGTAGGGCACGGGCTTTAGGGTGGGCTTGCTCGGGTCGGCGACCTTCAGCGATTCCAGGGTGACCCTGGCGAACGGCGCGGCCTGCATGTAGGTCTCGCTATAGGTGGAGGCGCGGGTGCCCGGCGGCACATTGGCGATGCCATCCTTCTCGGCCACCAGGGCCGCGTACTGCTTGGAAGTGGCCCAGGCACTGAAGGTCTTGGCGGCGTCCTTGGCCTTGGAACTGGCGGGGATCGCCAGGGACCATGAGTACAGCCAGGCGCTGCCCTTGTCAGTGACCTGGTGCGGCGCGTAGGTGAAGCCCACATGGTCGGCGACCTTGCTCTGGCTCTTGTCGGTGACGAAAGAGCCGGCCACGCTGGCGTCGACCCAGATCGCGCACTTGCCGCTGTTGAACAGCGCCAGGTTTTCGTTGAAACCGTTGCTCGAAGCCCCCGGTGGTCCGGACTTCTTCATGTTGTCGACATAGAAGCTCAGGGCGTTCTTCCATTCCGGCCCGGTGAACTCGGGCTGCCATTGTTCATCGAACCAGCGTGCGCCATAGCTGTTGGCCAGGGTGGTGATCAGGGCCATGTTTTCGCCCCAGCCGGCCTTGCCCCGCAGGCACAGGCCGTATTGCTCCTGGTCGGGCTTGTTGAGCTTGGCGGCGAATTCGCCGATCTGCTCCCAGGTCGGCCGCTCGGGCATGCTCAGGCCGGCCTCCTTGAACAGGTCGGTGCGGTAGTAGGTCATGGAGCTTTCGGCGTAGAACGGCAGGGCATAGAGAGTGCCCTTGACCGACAGGCCCTCGCGCACCGAAGGGAAGACATCGTCCAGCTCATAGCTGGCCGGCAGGTCCTGCATCGGTTGCAGCCAGCCCTTGGCGCCCCAGAGTGCGGCTTCGTACATGCCGATGGTGAGCACGTCGAATTGCCCGCCCTGGGTGGCGATGTCGGTGGTCAGGCGCTGGCGCAGCACGTTCTCTTCCAGCACCACCCAGTTCAGCTTGATGTCCGGGTGCTCGGCCTCGAAGGTCTTGGACAGGCGTTGCATGCGGATCATGTCGCTGTTGTTGACGGTGGCGATGGTCAGAGTTTGGGCGCCAAGGGTGACGCTGCTGAGGGTCATGCAGGTGGTGAGGAGCAGGGCTTTGCTGCAGGGTTTCATCGTTCACTCCTGTCCTGCGCCGGTGAGGGCTGCAGAAGGACGGTTATTGTTGTTATGTCTTCCTCTGCCGAGGAAGAAGGTGGGCTGATTACAGCCCTCAACGACCGCTCTGACAAATCATCCATAACACTGAAACCGATACTTTTTTGCACTGCACTGAAAACGTTCGGCCGGCGCCAGCCGCCATTGGGCAAGGATTTGTCCGGCCTTGCCGGGAAAAATCGAGAAAATTGCGTATTGGTTTGCTGCGTGGTCGGGCTTGCCGGGCGAAAAACCGCGCAGAACGGCGGCGAGGCCCTGGCCAAAAGGGCTTCGCCTGGAGGGGTGGGTCAGAACGAATAGCTGGCTGTCATGATCGCCGAGCGTGCATCGCCGTATTCGATGGCCGAGGAGCGGGCGGTTGAGCCACTCTGCTGGCGTACTCGTTCCACGTAGTCCTTGTCGAACAGGTTATTGACGTTCAGTTGCAGGTCGAGATTGCGGTTGACCTTGTAGCTGAGCATGGCGTTGTGTACCCAGTAGGCGTCCAGCTTGGCCTGGGTGCTGGAGGTGACGTTGCGTTCGCTGACATAACGAGTGCCGTAACCCAGGGTCCAGCCAGCCGGCCATTCGTAGGTGGTCCAGAGGTTGAACGAGCGCGGTGGGGTGTTGCCCAGGGCTTGGCCCTTGCGGGCGATCCCGGAAGCGGTGTCCGCGGCCTTCAGGGTCTCGCTGTTGAGGAAGGTGTAGTTGGCGAACAGGTTCCAATGCTCGGTCACACGCCCCGTGAGGCCCAGTTCGACGCCCTGTACCCGCTTCTTGCCGGCCAGTTGGGTGGAGCCGTCGGACATGGTTTCCCGGGCATTGCTCTTCTCCACGCGAAACAGCGCGGCGTCCAGCTCCAGGCGCTTGTCCAGCAGTTCCCACTTGGTGCCCAGCTCCCAGGTTTCGTTCTTCTCCGGCGCCAGCTCCTCGGTATTGGCGTTGAGGCCGCTGCCGGTCGAGGCGAGGTTCTCGGCGGAGGGGTTGAAGGAGTTGCCCCAGGCGGCATAGATCCGCCCGTTCTCGGTTGGCTTGAACACCAGGCCCGTGCGGGCGCTGACCTTGGCGTCATCGGAGGCGCGCTTCGAGGTTTTCACATGGGCCCCGGAGTAGCTGTCGGCCTTGCCGCGGATCTTGTCATAGCGCAGGCCCAGGTTGAGGTCCCATTGTTCATGCAGGGCGATGTTGTCGAACAGGTACAGCGCCTGGTCCGTCAGGCGAGTCTCGGTGTAGCCGCCGGTGGTCTTGCTGATCGGACCATTCCAGCGTCCGGGTGGATGGCCCAGGTCATAGCCGAGGGCCGGGTAGAGGGTGCTGCCCAGGCCGTGACTGTAGGTCTTCAGGTCCAGGGTTTCGTGAGACAGCTCCAGGCCCACCGTCAGATCATGGCGCATCCCGGCGAGCTCGAAATCGCCGATGAGGTTGCTCTGGTTGATCCACATCTCGGTGGTAGCGTCGCGCCCATAGGCCTGGGGGCCCGCCGGCAGGTAGCGGCCCGGCGGGACACGGCTGGTGTTGGTATGGGACGCGGAGACAATGGTGTCGCGTGCGGTGTGGCTGTAGCGCGTCAAGTTCTGCAGGCGCAGGTAGTTGTTGAACTCATGCTCGAAGTTGGCGGTGAAGGCGCTCTGCTCGATCTGTTCCTTGTCGAGGTTCTTCCAGCCGAAGTAGGCATCGCGCTTGACGCCGGCCAGCCTCTTGCCGTCGCGCGCCGGCACGCCGTAGTCGGGAAGGTTGTCGTCGCTTTGGTGGAAAGCGCTGAGAGTCAGGCGGGTGGTGTTGTTGAAACCCAGCCGCAGTGACGGAGCAATGCCCCAGCGCTGGCGGTCGATCTTCTCGCGGTCGGGCACATCGTTCTGATGCCCCATCAGGTTGATGCGCAGCGCACTGTTGGTGCCGACGCCTTCCAGCGGCTGGTTGCCGTCCAGGGTCAACCGGTAGTAGTTGTCGCTGCCAATACTGCCGCCCAGACGGGTGAAAGCCTGGTCCTTGGGCTGCTTGCTGGCCACGTTGATGCTGCCGCCAGTGGTGCCGGCACCGCCGAATACCGAGTTGGGGCCCTTGATGACCTCGACCTGTTCGACGTTGAACGTGTCGGAACGGTTGCTTTGCGCGCTGTCGCGCAGGCCGTCGATCTGTAGGTTGCTGTTGGCCGAAAAGCCGCGGATGTTGATGCTGTCTCCCGAGCCGCCGCCACCTTCGCCGGCGTTGAAGGTAATGCCGGAGACGTTGGATAGCACTTGGCGCAGGTTCAGCGCCTGCTGCTCCTGGATCACCTGGGAGGGGATCGTGGTAATGGTTTGCGGGGTATCCAGAAGAGGCGCGACGTATTTGGCGGAGGACGAGCGCTCGACCTTGTAGCCGCGATGCTCTTCGGTCTCGATCTTGATGCTGTCCAGCTGCAGCGGTTTCTGCTGTTCTGCGGCGCCGCCAACGCCTGGTACAGAGGCGATCGCGAAGCCGATGGTGGAGGCCAGGAAGTGGCGTGGCGGCAAGGCAGGTGGGGATTTTTTATTCATTGGAATCACTCGTTTGTTTGATGAGATTAAATCGCAAACGAGACTAATTCCTAATAACTGCGCATTCAATGATGCTTATGCGGACCTGACTACATTCAGTCTTTTCCTAGCAATTCTTGGGATAAATCACTTCCTTATGGGTATTTATCTTGTCCTGGTGGCGACCATTTCAGCGTGGTCTCGGGTTTACTTCTGAACATCGGACGCAGTCCGCTGCTACCGGGCCCTGGCTGGCGGAGAGTGGCAAAGGGCATGCAGGGGGGGGACCAAAGCCCACTGGCTTTTTCCCGGTCACTGCCTAAGATGGCCATCCCAGGATTGAGTAAACCGTTGGCCGCGATGTCGGAAAAAGACACCATTTCCATGCAACTGGTGCGCGAGGCACTGCTGCAAAGCTGCGCCCCGGGCGCCGCCACCGATGAAGTGCTGCACAAGGTCGGGATCGACCCGGCGGGCCTGCAGCAGGGCACGGCGCGGGTGCCGGCCAGTGCCTATGCACGGCTCTGGCGCCTGCTGGCGCGGCGCCTGGACGATGAGTTCTTCGGCATGGACCCGCGCCGCCTGAAGTCCGGCAGCCTGGCCTTTCTCTGCCGCTCGGCCATGGCCCAGCCGACCCTGGCCAGCGGGCTGGACTCGGTGCTGGGCTTTCTGACGCTGATGTTCGAGCGCATGCCGGCGCAGCTGGTGCACCAGCAGAGCCTGGCGGAAATCGTCCTGCTGGAGGATGAACACGAGCCTAGGCGGGCCTTTACCTACTTCACCTACTGGATGATTGTCCACGGCGTGGCCTGCTGGTTGGCGGGCCGGCGCATTCCGATCCTGGCCATCGAGCTGCGCGGCCCGCAGCCGGATTTCTGCGACGACTACCGGGTGATGTTCTCCGACAACCTGCGTTTCGAGCGGCCGCGCACGCGGATGATCATCGCCGCCGACTGCCTGGACCTGCCGATCAAGCGCAGCGAGGAAGAGCTCAAGCGCTTCCTGGCCCATGCCCCGGCCAACATCCTGGTCAAGTACCGCGACCCCGAGAGCCTGGCCAGCCGCATCAAGCAGCAGTTGCGGCAACTGCCAGGGGAGCAGTGGCCCGAGAGCGAAAGCCTGGCCCAGAGCCTGTGCATGTCCGCCTCGACCCTGCGCCGGCGCCTGGCCGAAGAGGGCCAGAGCTACCAGGCACTCAAGGACAGCGTGCGCAAGGAACTGGCGATTGTCTGGCTGGCCGAGCCGCAGATCAGCTTTGCCGAGATTGCCGGGCGCCTGGGGTTTGCCGATACCAGCTCGTTCTACAAGGCCTTTCGCAAATGGTCCGGTTCCAACCCCGGGCATTACCGCAGCCTGATCCTCAACGACCCGCACCTCTCGTAGGAGCCGGCTTGCCGGCGAAGAGGCCCGCAAGCCTTGTACCGCCCGAGACGACGCCTTCGCTGGCAAGCCAGCTCCTACACAGGCGGTAACCCCATCCCCCCGTAGGAGCCGGTAACCCCCATCCCCCGTAGGAGCCGGCTTGCCGGCGAAAGGGCCCGCAAGTCTTGCACCGCTCGGGCTGACGCCTTCGCTGGCAAGCCAGCGCCTACGGCAATTTCAGGTGCCGCCGCCAACCGTGGCGGGGCGTGCTCTTGGCCAAACCGGTCACGCAACTTGATAGCTTTGACCATTGTTCCACGAGGGCTCTGGCGCCAGTATTTCCCTGATTTTCATGAGGTTCCCATCCTAATAAGAACAGTGAGGGATTCTGGCAATGCGCAACTACCTGTCTGCTATCAAGGAATTCGATTATCAGCACACCATGGAGTCGGCCCTGGCGGGCTCGCTCTCAGCCCTCAATGCCTGTGTCGAGTGCTGCGACCGGCATGCCTTGCCCGGGCGCATCGCGCTGTTCTGGGAAGGCCGGGACGGCAGCAGCGCCAGCTACACCTTCACTGAACTGCAGGACAAGGCCGGGCGCCTGGCCAACTTCTTCCTGGCCCAGGGGGTCGGCAAGGGCGATAAGGTCGCCGGGCTGCTGCCACGCAATGTCGAACTCTTGATCACGGTGCTGGCCACCTGGCGCATTGGCGCGGTGTACCAGCCGCTGTTCACCGCCTTCGGCCCCAAGGCCATCGAGCACCGTCTCAACAGCTCCAAGGCCAAGCTGGTGGTCAGCGACGCGGTGAACCGGCCCAAGCTGGCGGAAGTCGCCGAGTGCCCGACCATCGTCACGGTCGCAGGCGCCAAGGGCCAGGGCATCGTGCGCGGTGACTTCAGCTTCTGGGCCGAGCTGGAACAGTACCCGGCCCAGTGCGAGCCCGTGCTGCTGACCGGCGAAGACCCATTCCTGCTGATGTTCACCTCGGGCACCACCGGCCCCTCGAAAGCCCTGGAAGTACCGCTCAAAGCGATTGTCGCGTTCCAGGCCTACACCCGCGACGCCGTGGACCTGCGCCCGGAAGACGCCTTCTGGAACGTCGCCGACCCGGGCTGGGCCTACGGCATCTACTTCGGCGTCACCGGGCCCTTGGGCCTGGGCCACCCGATCACCTTCTACGATGGCCCCTTCACCCTGGAAAGCACCTGCCGGGTGATCAACAAGTACGGCATCACCAACCTCACCGGTTCGCCCACTGCCTACCGCCTGCTGATCGCTGGCGGCGACCAGTTCGCCCGTTCGATCAAGGGCCGCCTGCGTATCGTCAGCAGCGCCGGCGAGCCGCTCAACCCCGAAGTCATCCGCTGGTTCGCCGAACAACTGGGCGTGGTGATCCACGACCACTACGGCCAGACCGAGCTGGGCATGGTGCTGTGCAACCACCACGGCCTGGAGCACCCGGTGCATGTCGGCGCCGCCGGTTTCGCCTCGCCGGGCCACCGCATCGTGGTGCTGGATGAGCACTACCAGGAACTGGGCGTCGGCCAGCCGGGGATTCTGGCCATCGACCGCAGCCGGTCACCCATGTGCTGGTTCGCCGGTTACGCCGGGGTGCCGACCAAGGCCTTTGTCGGCAACTACTACTTAAGCGGCGATACCGTGGAGTTGAACCAGGACGGCAGCATCAGCTTCGTGGGCCGCAGCGACGATGTGATCACCACCTCCGGCTACCGGGTCGGCCCGTTCGACGTGGAAAGCGCACTGATCGAACACCCGGCCGTGGTGGAAGCGGCGGTGGTGGGCAAGCCCGATCCGGAGCGCACCGAACTGGTCAAGGCCTTCGTGGTGCTCAGCGAGCAGTACCGCGCCACCGATGAGCTGGCAGAGGAGTTGCGCCAGCACGTGCGCAAGCGCCTGGCGGCTCATTCCTACCCCCGTGAAATCGAATTTGTCAGCGAATTGCCGAAGACCCCAAGCGGCAAATTGCAGCGCTTTATCTTGCGCAACCAGGAAATCGCCAAGGCTCAAGAGGCCGCGGCGTCAACAGCTACCGCATGAACAGGATTTGAATGATGGACATTGCAAACCAGGTGTTTCTCGTCAGTGGCGGCGCTTCCGGCCTGGGAGCCGCCAGCGCCGAAATGCTGGTCGCCGCCGGCGCCAGGGTGATGCTGGTGGACCTCAATGCCGAGGCCGTGGCGGCCAAGGCCCAGCAGCTGGGCTGCCAGAGCGTGGTGGCCGACATCAGCCAGGAAGCCGCGGCCGAAGCGGCGGTGCAGGCCACGGTCAAGGCCTTTGGCGGGCTCAACGGCCTGGTCAACTGCGCCGGCATCGTGCGTGGCGAGAAAATCCTCGGCAAGAACGGCCCCCACACCCTGGCCAGCTTCAGCCAGGTGATCAACGTCAACCTGATCGGCAGCTTCAACCTGCTGCGCCTGGCAGCAGCAGCCATTGCCGAAAGCCCGGCCAATGCCGACGGCGAGCGCGGGGTGATCATCAACACGGCGTCCATCGCCGCCTTCGACGGGCAGATCGGCCAGGCGGCCTACGCTGCCTCCAAGGGCGCCATCGCCAGCCTGACCCTGCCGGTGGCCCGGGAGCTGGCACGCTTCGGCATCCGGGTGATGACCATCGCCCCGGGTATTTTCGAAACCCCGATGATGGCCGGCATGAGCGACGAAGTGCGGGCCGGCCTGGCCGCCGGCGTGCCATTCCCGCCACGCCTGGGCAAGCCCGCCGAGTACGCCGCGCTGGTGCGGCACATCATTGAAAACAGCATGCTCAACGGCGAGGTGATCCGTCTCGACGGCGCCTTGCGCATGGCCGCCAAGTAAGGAGGATTCATCATGTCCATTGCCCAAGATCCGATTGTCATCGTCAGCGCCGTCCGTACCCCCATGGGCGGTTTCCAGGGGGACCTCAAAGGCCTCAGCGCGCCGCAACTGGGGAGCGAAGCCATTCGCGCCGCAGTCCAGCGCGCCGGCATTGCACCGCAGGCGGTCGAAGAAGTGCTGTTCGGCTGCGTGCTGTCCGCCGGCCTCGGCCAGGCCCCGGCCCGTCAGGCCGCCCTGGGCGCCGGCCTGGACAAGGGCACCCGCTGCACCACCCTGAACAAGATGTGCGGTTCCGGCATGGAGGCCACCATCCTGGCCCACGACATGCTGCTGGCCGGCAGTGCCGAGGTGGTGATCGCCGGTGGCATGGAAAGCATGTCCAACGCCCCGTACCTGCTGGACCGCGCTCGCAGCGGCTACCGCATGGGCCACGGCAAGGTGCTGGACCACATGTTCCTCGACGGCCTGGAAGACGCCTACGACAAGGGCCGCCTGATGGGCACCTTCGCCGAGGATTGCGCCGAGGCCAACGGCTTCACCCGCCAGGCCCAGGACGATTTCGCCGTGGCTTCCCTGACCCGTGCCCAGCAGGCGATCAAGGATGGCCTGTTCAAGGACGAGATCGTTCCCCTGCAGGTGATGGTCGGCAAGGAGTCGAAGCTGATCAGCGACGACGAGCAGCCGCCCAAGGCCAAGCTGGACAAGATCCCCACCTTGAAACCGGCGTTCCGCGACGGTGGCACCGTGACTGCGGCCAACTCCAGCTCGATCTCCGACGGCGCCGCGGCCCTGGTGCTGATGCGCCGCTCCGAAGCTGACAAGCGCGGCCTCAAGCCCCTGGCAGTGATCCACGGCCACGCGGCCTTCGCCGATACCCCCGGGCTGTTCCCGGTGGCCCCGGTGGGTGCCATCGAGCGGCTGATGAAGAAGACCGGCTGGTCGTTGAACGAGGTCGACCTGTTCGAGATCAACGAAGCCTTCGCCGTGGTCAGCCTGGTCACCATGAGCAAGCTGGAAATCCCCCACGCCAAGGTCAACGTGCACGGCGGCGCTTGCGCCCTGGGCCACCCGATCGGCGCTTCCGGTGCGCGGATCCTGGTGACCCTGCTGTCGGCCCTGCGCCAGAAAGGCCTCAAGCGTGGCGTGGCCGCGATCTGCATCGGCGGTGGTGAAGCCACGGCCATGGCCGTTGAATGCCTGTAACGAGGAATCCCGATGTTGCCCAATGACGAACAACTGCAGATCAGCGACGCGGCCCGGCAATTCGCCCAGGAGCGCCTCAAGCCTTTCGCCGCCGACTGGGACCGCGAGCACCGCTTTCCCAAGGAAGCCATTGCCGAGATGGCCGAGCTGGGTTTCTTCGGCATGCTGGTGCCCGAGCAGTGGGGCGGGTGCGACACCGGCTACCTGGCCTATGTCATGGCCCTGGAGGAAGTCGCCGCCGGTGATGGCGCCTGTTCCACCATCATGAGCGTGCACAACTCGGTGGGCTGCGTGCCGATCCTCAAATTCGGCAACGATGACCAGAAGGAACGCTTCCTCAAGCCCCTGGCCAGTGGCGCCATGCTCGGCGCCTTCGCCCTGACCGAACCCCAGGCCGGCTCCGATGCCAGCAGCCTGAAAACCCGGGCCCGCCGCGACGGCGACCACTATGTGCTCAACGGCTGCAAACAGTTCATCACCTCCGGGCAGAACGCCGGGGTGGTGATCGTGTTCGCGGTCACCGACCCGGCGGCCGGCAAGCGCGGCATCAGTGCCTTTATCGTGCCCACCGACTCGCCGGGCTATAAGGTCGCGCGCGTCGAGGACAAGCTCGGCCAGCACGCCTCCGACACCTGCCAGATCCTCTTCGAGGATGTGAAGGTGCCGCTGGCCAACCGCCTGGGCGAGGAGGGCGAGGGCTACAAGATCGCCCTGGCCAACCTTGAAGGCGGGCGCGTGGGCATTGCCTCGCAATCGGTGGGCATGGCCCGGGCCGCATTCGAAGCGGCACGGGATTACGCCCGTGAGCGCGAAACCTTCGGCAAGCCGATCATCGAGCACCAGGCCGTGGCCTTCCGCCTGGCGGACATGGCCACCCAGATCGCCGTGGCGCGGCAGATGGTGCACTACGCCGCGGCCCTGCGCGACAGCGGCAAGCCGGCGCTGGTGGAGGCCTCGATGGCCAAGCTGTTCGCCTCGGAAATGGCCGAGAAGGTCTGTTCCGCGGCCTTGCAAACCCTGGGCGGCTATGGCTATTTGAGCGACTTCCCGGTGGAGCGGATCTACCGCGATGTGCGCATCTGCCAGATCTACGAAGGCACCAGCGACATTCAGCGCATGGTCATTTCGCGCAATCTCTGACTTTTAGCAGGAGCTGATTCATGAGCTACGAAACCATTCTGTTGGACATCAAGGGCCGGGTTGGCCTGATCACTCTCAACCGCCCCCAGGCGCTGAACGCCCTCAATGCACAGATCGTCGGCGAGGTGAACCAGGCCCTGGATCGCCTGGAAGCCGACCCGCAGATCGGCTGCATCGTCATCACCGGTTCCAAGAAAGCCTTCGCCGCCGGTGCCGACATCAAGGAAATGGCCGAGCTGAGCTACCCGCAGATCTACCTCGACGACCTATTCAGCGACAGTGACCGCGTGGCCAACCGGCGCAAGCCGATCATCGCCGCGGTCAACGGCTTCGCCCTGGGCGGCGGTTGCGAACTGGCGCTGATGTGCGACTTCATCCTGGCTGGCGACAACGCCAAGTTCGGCCAACCGGAAATCAACCTCGGCGTGCTGCCGGGCATGGGCGGCACCCAGCGCCTGACCCGCGCGGTCGGCAAGGCCAAGGCCATGGAAATGTGCCTGACCGGGCGTTTTATCGACGCCGTGGAAGCTGAGCGTTGCGGCATCGTCGCACGCATCGTGCCGGCCGATGATCTGGTGGAAGAAGCCCTGAAAGTGGCAGCGGTGATTGCCGGCAAATCGATCCCGGTGAGCATGATGATCAAGGAAAGCGTGAACCGCGCCTTTGAAGTCAGCCTGTCCGAGGGCGTGCGCTTCGAGCGCCGGGTATTCCACGCCGCCTTCGCCACCCAGGACCAGAAAGAAGGCATGGCCGCCTTCATCGCCAAGCGTGACCCGCAGTTCAAGGACCAGTAACCGCAGCGTCCTAGCCACGTAGGAGCTGGCTTGCCAGCGAAGGCGTCCCCGAGGGCAGCGCATGACTCAGGGGCCTGCTCGCCGGCAAGCCGGCTCCCACGAGGGAACAGCCAAAAAAAATCGCAGCCCCGGCTGCGATTTTTTGTTTTCGGCGTCAATGCCTACAGCTGGTAATGCTTCAACTCGCGAGCGATCAGCAGGCGCTGGATCTCGCTGGAGCCTTCGTAGATCTGGGTAATCCGTGCGTCACGGTAGTAGCGCTCCACCGGATAGTCCTCCAGATACCCATAACCACCATGGATCTGCATGGCCGAGGAGCAGACCTTCTCGGCCATTTCCGAGGCGAACAGCTTGGCCTGGGAAGCCTCCGACAGGCACGGCTGGCCCGCGCTGCGCAGGCGCGCGGCGTGGAGGATCAGCAGGCGGGCGGCATTCAGGCGGGTGTGCATGTCGGCCAGCAGGTTGGCGATGCTCTGGTGTTCGATGATCGGCTTGTCGAACTGCACCCGCTCCCGGGCGTAGGCCAGGGCGGCTTCAAAGGCGGCGCGGGCGATGCCCAGGGCCTGGGCGGCGATGCCGATGCGCCCGCCTTCGAGGTTGGACAGGGCGATGGCCAGGCCCTTGCCCCGTTCACCCAGCAGGTTGGCCTCGGGGATGGTGCATTGGTTGAGGGTCACGGCGCAGGTGTCGGAGGCGCGGATGCCCATCTTGTGTTCGGTGCGGTCGACGATGAAGCCCGGGGTGTCGGTGGGCACCAGGAACGCCGACAGGCCTTTCTTGCCCAGTTCCGGGTCGGTCACTGCAAAAACGATGGCTAGCTGGGCGCGCTTGCCGTTGCTGACGAACTGCTTGGCGCCGTTGATTACCCACTGGCCGTCCCGCAGTTCGGCGCGGGTGCGCAGGTTGTGGGCTTCGGAGCCGGCCTGGGGTTCGGTCAGGCAGAAGCAGCCGATGGCTTCGCCAGCGGCCAGGCGCGGCAGCCATTGCTGCTTTTGTTCCTGGCTGCCGTAGTTGAGGATCGGCCCGCAGCCCACCGAGTTGTGGATGCTCATCAGGGCACCGGTGGCGCCGTCGCCGGCGGCGATTTCTTCCACTGCCAGGGCATAGGCCACGTAGTCCAGGTAGCTGCCGCCCCATTCCTCGGGAACCACCATGCCCAGCAGGCCCAGTTCGCCCATCTTGCGCACCAGGCCATCGTCGATCCAGCCGGCCTTTTCCCAGGCCTGGGCATGGGGGGCGATCTCGCCTCGGGCGAAGTCCCGGGCCATGTCGCGGATCATCACTTGCTCTTCGGTCAGTTCAATGTCGTGCATGAGTTCAGCTCCCGCTGCCGTCAAAACCGCTGAAGAAGCTCGCCACCCGATCGGCGTCGAGGGCCGCCAGGGTGGGCGGATTCCAGTGCGGAGTCTTGTCTTTGTCGATGATCAGGGCGCGTACGCCTTCCATCAGGTCGCCACGCTCGAACCACTGCCGGTCCAGGTGCAGTTCCAGGGCGAAGCATTGTTCCAGGCTCAACTGGCGGCCGTGGCGCAGCATTTCCAGGGTCACGGCCATGGCCAGGGGAGAGCGGGTTTCCAGCAGGTCGGCGGTGCTGCGCGCCCATTCATGGCTGTCGGCAATGGTGACGGTACGCAGTTGCTCGACGATGCTGGGTACGTCCGCCTGGGCGAAGAAGTGGTCGATGACCGGGCGCAAGGCTTGCAGGGGCGCATCGGGCAGGGCCTGCACCGCGAGCCTGGCCAGCAGGCCTTGCAGGTCCTTGAGGGGCGAGTCGCTCCAGTGCAGGCGGTCCAGGCGCTGGTTCAGCAGGTCCAGCTTGCTGCTGTCCAGGTGCCAGTCGGCCAGGCCGCAGTACAGGGCATCGGCGGCGCGGATCTGCACGCCGCTGACTCCGAGATAGATCCCCAGCTCACCGGGTATGCGCGACAGGAAGTAACTGCCGCCAACATCCGGGAAGTAACCGATGGCCACCTCCGGCATCGCCAGGCGGCTGCGCTCGGTGACTACCCGCAGGTCGGCGCCTTGCACCAGGCCCATGCCGCCACCCAGGACAAAACCGTCCATCAGCGCCAGCACCGGCTTGCGGTAGTGGTGGATGGTCAGGTCAAGGGCATATTCCTCGACGAAGAAGTCTTGGTGCAGGCTGTCGCCGCTGTGGTAGCTGTCGTACAGCGAGCGGATATCGCCGCCGGCGCAGAAAGCCTTGTCCCCCGCGCCACGCAGGACGACGGCGTGGATCAACGGATCCTGGGCCCAGTGGTCCAGGTGCTGCTGCAAGGTGCGGACCATCGACAGGGTGATGGCGTTGAGGCCGGCGGGGCGGTTTAGGGTCAGGTAGCCGATGTGGTTGCGCACCTCGACCAACACTTCGTCCGGGGTGGCGTCGCAGGCCCGGCTCGCCTGGGATGAAACCTGAGCAGTCATCACTAACTCCCTGCTTTTATTGTTTTTTATATGAGGCTCGCGCGCGAGCATCGGCGGATCGTAGCAGTGCAAATTTGCCAATTACAACCCGGAAAGCTGCAGGTCGACTGTGCATTTTTGCATGACAAGAAAACACGCCCTGGCCTTGCGCAACCGCTCTGGACCAAGGTGTAGAGCCTTGACGACAGAATCGGCTGTGAAATAGCCGTGATCAGCCGATCCCGGCTGTTTCAGGCGCCCCTTACGACACCTGGGCCACTTCGGCAGTTGGCATTCTGGCGCTCCGTTGCAGCGTAGACCGCGGCAACCAGGAACGGGTTCGGCTCTGCGCGCCAAACCTGGCCAATAACAACAAGAACCCGACTGCGGCGACCCCGCATCCACTCTCTGCCCCTGTCACAAGTGGGGCCTGGCATTGCTGCCGGGCCGCTATAAATCCAAATAATCCGGGACTCTGAAGATGACTAAACACTGGCTGGCTGTGCCGTTACTGGCAATTGCGTGCGTTTCCATGGGCGCCAGCGCCAAGGAATGGAAAGAACTGCGCTTTGGCGTCAACCCGAGCTATCCGCCCTTTGAATCCACCACGGCAGGCGGCGGCGTGCAGGGCTTCGGTGTCGACCTGGGCAACGCCATCTGCGCCGAGCTCAAGCTCAAGTGCGTGTGGGTCAGCAACGACTTCGACGGCCTGATCCCGGCACTCAAGGCCGGCAAGTTCGACGCCATCGAGTCCTCCATGACCGTTACCGATGCGCGGCGCAAGCAGATCGACTTCAGCGACCGGCTGTACGCCGGCCCCACGGCCATCGTCACGCGCAAGGGCTCGGGCCTCGAACCCACCGGTGAATCGCTGAAGGGCAAGACCCTGGGCTACATGCAGGGCACCGTCCAGGAAACCTACGCCAGGGCCAAGCTGGGCCCGGCGGGGGTCAAGCTGCGGGCCTACCAGAACCAGGACCAGGTCTATGCCGACCTGATCTACGGCCGGCTGGACGCCTCGATCCAGGACAAGCTGCAAGCGCAGATGAGCTTCCTCGCATCACCCCAGGGCGCCGACTTCGAGAACAGCGTCGGCATCAGCGACCCTCTGGTGCCGTCGGAGATCGCCATTGGCCTGCGCAAGGACCAGGACGAGCTCAAGGCCATGCTCAATGGCGCCATCCAGGCGCTGCATGAGAAGGGCATCTACGCCCAGATCCAGCGCAAGTACTTCGGCGACCTCGACCTCTACAACAACTGATCGCCCACGGCGGGCCCCGGGACTGTTACCCAGTATCCCGGGCCCGGCCGTGGCCCGAGCAAGGTGATTGGCGTGAATACCTTTCTGACTCTGTTAGGCCTGGACCTCGAGGTCCTGCAAGGCTATGGGCCGCTGTTGCTGCACGGCGCCTGGATGACCCTGAAACTCTCCGCCCTGGCGCTGCTGGTGAGCATGCTCCTGGGGTTGCTGGGGGCGGCGGCCAAGCTTTCGCCGCTGCGCCTGCTGCAGATCCCGGCGACCTGCTACACCACCTTGATCCGCGGCGTACCGGACCTGGTGCTGATGCTGCTGATCTTCTACAGCCTGCAGGGCTGGCTCACGGCCCTGACCGAACTGCTGGACTGGCCCTATATGGAGATCGACCCCTTCGTGGCCGGGATCGTGACCCTGGGCTTCATCTACGGCGCCTATTTCACCGAGACCTTTCGCGGGGCAATCCTCAGCGTGCCCCGGGGCCAGCAGGAAGCCGCGGCGGCCTTCGGCCTGAGCCGCATGCAGCGCTTTCGCCACGTGGTGTTCCCGCAGATGATGCGCTTCGCCTTGCCGAGCCTGGGCAATAACTGGCTGGTGCTGCTCAAGGCTACGGCGCTGGTGTCGATCATCGGCCTCACCGACCTGGTCAAGGTGGCCCAGGAAGCCGGCAAGAGCACCTTCAACATGCTGGATTTCCTGCTCCTGGCGGCGGCCCTGTACCTGCTGATCACCAGCGCTTCGAACCAGCTGCTGCGGCGCCTGGAACGGCACTACAACCAGGGCGTGCGAGGGCTGTCGCGATGATCGAACTGATCCAGGAATACTGGCGGCCGTTTCTGTTCACTGACGGCGAGAGCCTTACCGGGCTGGCCATGACCCTGTGGCTGCTGGTGGCCAGCCTGGCCATGGGTTTTGTCCTGTCGCTGCCCCTGGCCATTGCGCGCACCTCGCACTGGGCGCTGCTGCGCTGGCCGGTGCAGCTGTTCACCTATGTGTTTCGCGGCACGCCTTTGTACATCCAGCTGCTGATCTGCTACAGCGGCCTGTACGGCATTGCCGCGATACGCCAGCAGCCGTTGCTCGAAGCCTTCTTCCGCGATGCCATGAACTGCACCTTGCTGGCCTTCACCCTGAACACCTGCGCCTACACCGTGGAGATCTTCGCCGGGGCCATCCGCAGCATTCCCTATGGCGAGATCGAGGCAGCCCACGCCTATGGCCTGAGCGGCTGGCGCCTGTACTGGCGGCTGATCCTGCCTTCGGCCCTGCGCCGGGCGCTGCCGTACTACAGCAACGAGGTGATCCTCATGCTGCACGCCACCTCGGTGGCCTTCACCGCCACCATCCCGGACATCCTCAAGGTGGCCCGGGACGCCAATGCCGCCACCTTCATGACCTTCCAGGCCTTCGGCATCGCCGGCCTGTTGTACCTGGGGCTGTCCTTCGGCCTGGTGGCGGCCTTCCGCCTGGCGGAGCGGCGCTGGCTGAGCTTCCTCGGCCCGGCTCACTGACGTTCCTTTCCTCTTTTTCCTATCCAGAACCTTGCTGCCAGCGGCGGGGTTCCAGGAGTCTGCGATGTACAAATTGACCGTTGAAAATCTCTACAAGCGTTTTGGTGACAACGAGGTGCTCAAGGGCGTCTCGTTGAAGGCCCGGGCCGGAGACGTGGTGAGCATGATCGGCGCCAGTGGCTCGGGCAAGAGCACCATGCTGCGCTGCATCAACTTCCTGGAGCGGGCCGATGCCGGGGCCATTGCCCTGGACGGCGAGGCGATTGTCACCCGCGATGCCCCAGGCGGCATGCAGGTGGCCAGCCCGGCCCAGTTGCAGCGCCTGCGCACGCGCCTGGCCATGGTGTTCCAGCACTTCAACCTGTGGAGCCACCTCAGCGTGCTGGAGAACATCATGCTGGCGCCGTGCCGGGTGCTGGGCATTGGCCGCAAGGAGGCCGAAGCCAGTGCCCGCGCCTACCTGGACAAGGTGGGCTTGGCGCAACGGGTGGCCGAGCAGTACCCGGCGTTCCTGTCCGGTGGCCAGCAACAGCGGGTGGCGATCGCCCGGGCCCTGGCGGTGGAGCCGCAGATCCTGCTGTTCGACGAGCCGACCTCGGCGCTGGACCCGGAACTGGTGGGGGAGGTGCTGAAGGTGATCCAGGCCCTGGCCGAAGAGGGGCGGACCATGCTCATGGTCACCCATGAAATGAGCTTTGCCCGACAAGTGTCGAGCCAGGTGTTGTTCTTGCATCAAGGGCGGGTCGAGGAGCAGGGTAGCCCGGCGATTCTCGACCAGCCGCAGAGTGAACGTTTGCAGCAGTTTCTATCCGGCCGTTTGAAGTGAGGGAAGACATCCATGGCGGACATCCGCGACCTGTCGATCGTGCTTGATCGAATCGACCAGGCGATCATCGAGGTTCTGCGCCACGAAGGGCGCATCACCTACCAGAAACTCTCCGAGCGCGTGCACCTGACCCCCCGGCCGTGCCTGGAACGGGTGCGCAAGCTGGAGCAGCTCGGGGTCATCCGTGGCTACGGGGCCATCCTCGACGAAAAGAAACTCACCCCGGGGCTGTCGCTGCTGGTGCTGGTGGCCTTGTCCAACCAGAGCGGGCGGGCGGCGCAGAAAGCCTTCGAGGCCAAGGTCCGGGCCTGCCCCCAGGTGCTGGAATGCCGGCTGATCAGCGGCGCCTTCGACTACAGCCTGCGCATGCGCTGCCGGGACATGGAGCACTACCGGGTGCTGACCGAAGTCTGGTTCGACGACCCGGATCTGCACATCGACAAACTGGTCAGCCACCCTGAGCTGGCGATGGTCAAGACCGGCATGGAATAACCCCCGTACGCCCCCCGCCGCAGGAGCCGGCTTGCCGGCGAACAGGCCCGCAAGCCTTGCACCGCTCGCAAGATCGCCTTCGCTGGCAAGCCTGCTCCTGCAGGTCGCATATCGATGTTTTCAGGAGGTGCGAAATCGGCTGGGGCAACCCGTGCTTTCAGCCATTTCCTGCCGTGCAGGCCCGCCGTTCAGCCGGGTTTTGTCCCGACAAAAAAACACAATGGGCCCCTCTGAAACCTCATTGATTGCGTGCCCCATGCAGACTACCCATAGCGTTTTGATGATTCGCCCCACGCGTTTTTCGTTTAACCAGGACACTGCCGGCAACAACCATTTTCAGCGCCCGCCCGGTGCCGCCGAAGACGTGCAGGCCAAGGCTCTGCAGGAGTTCGACGGCTACGTCGCGACGCTGCGCGAGCATGGGGTCCGGGTGCTGGTCCATGAAGACGGCGCCGCACCCCATACCCCGGATTCGATCTTTCCCAACAACTGCTGGAGCAGCCACCCCGACGGCACCCTGGTGCTGTACCCGATGCAGGGCCGCAACCGCCGCCTGGAGCGCTACAAGGGGGTACTGGCGCACCTGCACGAGCAGTACCAGGTGAACCGCACCCTGGATCTCACCTCCCTGGAGCAGGAGGAACTGTTCCTCGAAGGCACCGGCAGCATGGTCCTGGATCGCCAGCAGCGCATCTGCTACGCCGGCTACTCGACCCGCACCCACGCCCGGGCCCTGGACCAGCTGGTGGCGCACCTGGGTTACGAGCTGTGTGCCTTTCATGCCCGGGACCGCCAGGGTGAGCCGATCTATCACACCAACGTGATGATGAGCGTCGGCAGCCAGCTGGCGGTGGCCTGCCTGCTGGCCCTGGACGATGCACAGGAGCGGGCGGCCCTGCGCCAGCGCCTGGAAAGCAGCGGCAAACAGCTGCTGCCCTTGACCTGGGCCCAGCTGGAATCCTTCGCCGGCAATATGCTGGAAGTCCACAACAGTGCCGGCGAGCCGCTGCTGGTGATGTCCCGCAGTGCCTGGCGCTCCCTGGATGCCGAGCAGCGCCGGCTGATCGAGCGCCATGTGCAGCCGGTGCCGGTGAACATCGACACCATTGAACGCATCGGCGGCGGCAGCGCCCGCTGCATGCTGGCGGAAATCTACCTGCCCGAACGTCAACCTCAGCTGGAGCTCTCGCGATGATCGTCCGTCCCGCCACCCTGGCCGATTTGCCGGCGCTGCTGGCCCTGGCCCACAGTGCCGGTGCCGGCCTGACCACCTTGCCCGCCGACGCCGGGCGCCTGCGGTCACGCCTGCAATGGGCCGAGCAAACCTTCGCCGGCCAGGCCTCGCGGGCCGATGCCGACTACCTGTTCGTGCTGCAAAGCGCGCAGGGCGAGGTGGTCGGCATCTGTGCCCTGGCCGGCGCCGTGGGCCTGCGCGAGCCCTGGTACAACTACCGGGTCGGGCTGTTTGTCGCGGCCTCGAAAAACCTGGGGATCAACCAGCAACTGCCGACCCTGTTCCTGGGCAACGACATGACCGGCCATTCGGAACTGTGCTCGCTGTTCCTGCATGCCGACCACCGCCAGGGGCTCAACGGGCGCCTGCTGTCCAAGGCGCGCTTCCTGTTCCTGGCCGAGTTCCGCGAGCTT
Source organism: Pseudomonas protegens CHA0 (assembly GCF_000397205.1). Classification (NCBI taxonomy): domain Bacteria; kingdom Pseudomonadati; phylum Pseudomonadota; class Gammaproteobacteria; order Pseudomonadales; family Pseudomonadaceae; genus Pseudomonas; species Pseudomonas protegens. Next base: position 3,439,303 of record NC_021237.1, on the reverse strand, counting down.
TTCGGCGACAAGGTGATCGCCGAGATGCGTGGCTATTCCGACGAGCAGGGTGTGTCGCCGTTCTGGGAAGGCCTGGGCCGGCACTTTTTCAAGATGGATTTCGCCGACGCCGACTACCTCACCGGCCTTGGCAACAAGACCTTCATCGCCGAGCTGATGCCCAAGTTTCCCTTGCCCACCTGCCTGCTGCCGGAGCCGGCACGGGCAGTGATCGGCCGGGTGCACCCCAATACCGAACCGGCCCTGGGCATGCTCAAGGCCGAAGGTTTTGCCTTCAAGGACTACATCGACATCTTCGACGGCGGGCCCCTGATCGAATGCGCCACCGGCGACATCCGCGCAGTGCGCGACAGCCAGGTGCTGCAACTGAGCATCGGCACCCCGGGGGAGCAGGCCCAGCCCTACCTGGTCCACAACCGTCAGTTCGCCGACTGCCGGATCAGCGTGGCGGCGGCGCGGGTCGCCGCCGGCACCCTGATTGTCAGCCGTGACAGCGCCCGGGCCCTGGGGTTGCCGGCCGGGGCCTCGGTGCGGGCGGTGAGCCTGGCGGTGCCGGCGCGGCAAATGTCCGCAGCCTAGAAGCGTCGTGGCGCGAGCGCCGCTACAATGGCGCTCGAATTTTCTGCCGGCGAGGCACCATGGACATCGATCTGGCCCGCACCTTCCTGGAAATCGTCCGCAGCGGCAGCCTGATCGCTGCTGCCGAGCGCCTGCACCTGACCCAGACCGCCATCAGCGCCAGGGTGCAGAACCTGGAAGGCCAGCTCAACTGCAAGCTGCTGGTGCGCAACCGCGCCGGCGCCCGGCCCACCGCCGACGGCGAGGCCTTCATCAGCTACGCCAACCAACTGGTGCAGACCTGGGAAGCAGCCCAGCGCGACCTGCCGCTGCTGGCCGGCTACCGCAATGTGCTGCACATCGGCGGCGAGCTGAGCCTGTGCAACCCGCTGATGCTCAACTGGGTGCGGCGCCTGCGCCAGGCGTTGCCCAACCACGCCGTGCGCACTCAGATCGGCGAAGGCGCCAGCTTGCAGCGGCAACTGGAGCTGGGCGTGCTGGACGCCGCGCTGGTGTTCCAGCCGCTGTACTCGCCGGGCTTGCAGGTGGAGCAGTTACTGGAGGAAAAACTGATCCAGGTGCGCTTGGCCGGGCGCCCCGAGCCCTATGTGTACATCGATTGGGGCGAGGACTTTCGCCGCCAGCACGACGCCGCGCTACCTGCGCAGGCCAAGGCGGCAGTGGGCTTCAACCTCGGGCCGCTGGCCCTGCAGTTCATCCTCGATGCCGGTGGCAGCGGCTATTTCCGCACACGGGTGGTGCAGAGCTACCTGGACAGCGGTGTGCTGGAGCGGGTGGAAAAAGCCCCGGAGTTCAACTTCCCCACCTACCTGCTGTACGCCCGCGAGCGCGATACCCCAGAGCTGCAACAGGCGTTCGCGGTACTGCGGGAAGTGATAGAAAGCGACACCGACTGGTCCCAGCGCTGGTCGCCGATGGTCTGAAACCCGGCAACCTGGCAGGCGAGGAGGCCCTTGAGTGATGGGTTGTCCTTGAGGGCGCCTTGGCGGGCAAGCCGGCTCCTGGCGCTGGCTGTCAGCGGCGTGAGGCGAGCACCTGGCCGATGCTGCGGCGCCGGGCGTGGGCCTCGCTGGCATGAATCAGCTGTTCGAGGTCTTCGGGGGTGACGTCGAAGAACTCCTCCATCTCCGCCAGGGCCAGTTTCAGGTCCTGGGCCGTGATCGCCAGGCTGTCGCTGGCAGCGGTTGCTGGCAGGAGCGCCGGAGCTTCGCTGGGGCCCTTGGGGTAACGGGTGCGCGTCAGGTTGTTGTAGGCCAGGGCGCTGAGCAACAGGCTGGCGGCGGCCAGCATCACCGGCCCCAGCTCGTACCAGTCCAGGGCCACGCTGGCCGGGTCCGCCAGTACCAGGGTCAGGGCCAGGGCGCCGGCCGGCGGGTGCAGGCAGCGCAACCAGCACATCAGCACCAGGGCCATGCCCGCCGCCAGGCAGGCACTGCCCAAGGTACGGCCCAGTACATGGGCCACCGCCAAGGCCATGACGGCGGCACAGAGGTAGCCGCCAAGAATCGACCAGGGCTGGGCCAGGGCGCCTGAAGACACCGCGAACAGCAGCACCGCCGACGCGCCCAGAGGGCCGATCAGGTGCAGGGCCACCGGCATGCCGAAGACCTGGGCACAGAGCCAGACACTGAACAGGGTGCCCAGGGCCATGCCGATGGCGGCGCGGCTCCATTCCAGTGGGCGGGTATTGATGGCGGCGGGTTTCCAGCGGGCGAACATCGGTAAACGCTTTCCAATCCAGAACGACAGGCAAAAAGAAGGGCTTGCCTGGATGACCAGAAAGCCCTTGAACGTTCCAACATTTGGGGGAGGAACCGGCACAGTGTGCCGAGGAATCTTGCGCCTGACAAATTCATAATAATGCTGCTTCAGTGCATTTGTTTTGCACTTAAATACGACAGCCCCTGTAGGAGCCGGCTTGCCGGCGAAGAGGCCCTTGAGTGTGGTGTAGCCCTGGCGGACGCCTTCGCTGGGAAGCCAGCGAAGGCAGCCAATTTCTCACCGGTTTCTACAGCGTAAGGCGCATGGCGCAGCGGCGCGCCGCGGGCAGGCCGTACCGGGCTTCATCGGCCAGTACCTGGCACAGCCGTGGGCCCAGTTGCGCCTGTTCGAGGGTGACAAAGCCCTGGCGCTGGTAGAAGGGTTCGTTCCAGGGCAGTTCGCGGAAGGTGCTCAGGGTCAGGGCTTCAAGCTGCTGCCCCAGAGCGTATTGCCGCGCCGCCTGCAACAGGCGCTTGCCGATGCCCTGGCCCTGGTGGCCGCCGGCGACGGAAATCTCCCACACATGCAGTTCCCGGTTGCAGGCTTCGGCGTTGAGAAAGGCGCAAGGGATGTCATCCGCCGTCACCGCCACCCAGACCGGGTGGCGCTGGATATTGGCGCGGTGGCTCGGTACGTCGGCCACTGTGGCGTCTGCCAGCCAGGCCAGTTGCGCATCGGAGCGAAACAGTTCGGCAGCGCAGGTTTCAATGGCGGGAAGAAAGTCGGCGTCGGTCACCCGCGCCCGGCGGATCTCAATAGTCATGGGCGCGAGTGTAGGCAGCGGGCAGGGGCCGTGCAACGCTTTCAGGGTTGCGCGGCGGTTGGCCCGGTCAGGTGCAGGAGGACGAAGTCGTTCTTGTCGAAACGCCCGCTCAACACCGGCTTCAGGTCGGCCAGCGGCGTATTCTGCAGGCTGGCCAGGTCGCTCTGATCGAGGATGACCCAGGCCGGGCCGGGTACCTGAGCCAGGGCGTCTGGGCTTTCGGTGAACTGCGGTTGCAGATCCCGGTCCAGGTTGACCATGAACTTGATGGCCTTGGCGTCCTTGCCCATGCGGTGCAGGACCACCGGTGCCGGGTCGGCCTCGATCAGTTGCATGGCGCTGTGGCTGAAGGTGCGCGTGTCATAGAGACGGTGCTCCACCGGCTCGAAGACTCCGATGTAGCAGGCCCAGACTGCCAGCACTGCGCTGTAGGCCAGGCCCACGGCGCGCCACTGGCGCTTGAACAGCAGCCCCAGCGACAACAGCTGCAACAGGCCGAGCACCAGCAGCATCGGCATCAACGAGTCGAGTTGCTCGGGGAATTTGCGCCGTAGCACCAGCAAGCCGATGATCAGCAACCCCGGCAGCAGCAGCCACAGGCCCTGGATCGCCCCGCGCAGCCAGGCCAGCAGCCGCCCGCGGCCGGCCTGGAACGGATAGGCGGCAATGATCGCCGCCATGGGCAGCATCGGCAGCAGGTAGCGGGCCTTTTTCGCCTGGGGAATCGACAGGCCGATCATCACGATCAACCCGGCCGCGGTGCACAGGCGCAACAGTTTCAGGCCCGGGCCCTGTTCCGTGGCGCGGGTCAGCAGCACGGCCAGCCACGCCAGGATCGCCAGGGGGTAGGCCAGGGCGTAGTTGCCCAGGGAACTGGTGAAGTAATAGAAGACATCGCTGGAGCCTTCGCTGCCGTCCATGCGCCCCATGAACTGCATGCGGATCACATCGTCGACGAAGGCCTGGCCGCCACTGAGCTTGGCCAGCCACAGCAGCAGGCCGACGCAGGCCACCAGCAGCGCCAGGGCGCTGAAACCGACGCTGAACAGCCGCCGCCACTGGCCATTGAGCAGGTAGTAGCTGCATAGCATGCCGGTGGGAATCACCAGGCCGATGGGCCCGCGAATGGCAAAGCCCAGCACCAGCAGGAGGAAGATCCAGCCCAGGCGCCGGCGGGTACCGAAATGGTCATGGGCGTAGCCCAGGTAGAACACGGCCAGGGACACCGCAGCCAGCATCTGGTCCAGGGACACGGCGCGGGTTTCACTGATAAAGGTGTTGCTGAGCAACAGCAGGGCAACGCTGAGCAGGGCCCAGGTGCGGGAATAGGGCGCCAATAGGCGATAGATCAGGCTGACGATCAAGGCCGAGGCGATGGCCGTGGGCAACCAGGCGGTAAGGCTGGTGACTTGCCCCCCTGGCAGGGAGAACAGCCAGACCAGCAGGGTCGAGGCGCTGGAGTAGTCGGCGTAGGGCTGGCCGTAGGTGGTGGGGAAGAACCCCGGCCCGTGGCGCAGCATTTCCTTGGCAAACAGCACGAAGCGCGAATCGAAGCCGATCGCCGACTGGTGGTCGGCGCCGGCGCAGAACAGCAGCAGGGCCAGCAACCCCAGCCCCAACGATTGCCAAAGAAGAGTGTTCGAAGGGGAGGAGTGACTGGTGTTCATTCAGGCCTCAGCAGACCACTGCTGGTGGGGGATCGGCAGGTTGCGCGATTCACCGCGGCCAATCGGGAAGTAGGTGAAGCCGTTGCGCGCCAGGCGCTCGGCGTCGTACAGGTTGCGCCCGTCGAAGATCACCGGCGCCTTGAGACGCTGCTGGATCAGGTCGAAATCCGGTGCCTTGAACTGCTGCCACTCGGTGCAGATGACCAGGGCGTCGGCGCCCACCAGTACTGATTCCGGGGTGCCCATGAGCATCAGGCGCGACTCGTCCGGGTACAGGCGCTGGGTTTCCTGCATGGCTTCCGGGTCGAAGGCCCGCACCTGGGCACCGGCGGCGAACAGCGCATCGAGCAGCACCCGGCTCGGGGCGTCGCGCATGTCGTCGGTGTTGGGCTTGAATGCCAGGCCCCACAGGGCAAAGGTCTTGCCTTTGAGGTCGCCCTTGTAGAACGCCTTGATGCGTTCGAACAGCTTGTGCTTCTGCCGCTCGTTGATGGCTTCCACGGCTTGCAACAGGTCGCTGGAGCAGTGGGCTTGCTGGGCACTGTGGATCAGCGCACGCATGTCCTTGGGGAAGCACGAGCCGCCGTAGCCGCAGCCCGGGTAGATGAAGTGGTAGCCGATGCGGGTGTCGGCGCCGATGCCCAGGCGCACCGCTTCGATGTCGGCCCCCAGGTGCTCGGCCAGCTCGGCGATCTGGTTGATGAAGCTGATCTTGGTCGCCAGCATGCAGTTGGCGGCGTACTTGGTCAGCTCGGCGCTGCGCAGGTCCATGAACATGATGCGGTCATGGTTGCGGTTGAACGGTGCGTACAGGTCGCGCATCACATCGCGCACTTCTTCGCGCTCGCAGCCGATGATGATCCGGTCCGGCCGGCGGCAGTCGGTGACCGCCGAGCCTTCCTTGAGGAATTCCGGGTTGGAGACGATATCGAATTGCAGCGCACGGCCATCCAGGACCTTCTCGATGTGGGCCTTCAAGGTGTCGCCCGTGCCCACCGGTACGGTGGATTTTTCCACCAGGATTACCGGCTGCTCACGGTGGCGGGCCACCGCGTCGCCCACTGACAGCACGTAGCGCAGGTCCGCCGAGCCGTCTTCGCTGGAGGGCGTGCCCACGGCGATGAACAGCACCTGGCCATGCTGCACCGCGAGTTTTTCATCGTGGGTGAAGTGCAGGCGCTTGGCTTCGAGGTTTTCCTTGACCAGGCTGGCCAGCCCCGGCTCGAAGATGCTCACGTGTCCCTGTTGCAGCTGTTTGACCTTTTGCTCGTCGATGTCCATGCAGATGACATCGTGGCCGACTTCAGCCAACACGGCAGCCTGTACGAGGCCGACGTAACCACTTCCAAATACACTGATTTTCATGGGGTATTCCTGGGACTTGTCGCGGGTGCAGATCGAGAGTTGATGGTGATGACCCCGAGGATGACCAGGGCCACCCCGAGGGTTTTGGAAAGCGTGAAAGGTTCGTTGAACAACGGCAGGCTGGCGGCCAGCAGGTAGACCAGGGCGTAGCTGATGCTGAGCAGCGAATAGGCCCGGCCCAGCGGCAGGTCGCGCAAGGCCAGCAGCCAGCAGAGCATCGACAGCGCATAGGCGGCGATGGCCGCGGCCACCACCGCCAGGGCGGCCAGGTCGACGCTGCCGGCACTCAACGCCGGCAACCACTGATCCGGAGCGGGCAGGCGGGTCATGCTCCAGCGCATGCCCAGCTGGGCGCCGCTGACCAGGGCCACGCTGCCCAGGGCGAAGGCAAACCCCTTGGCCCGGCTCATGCGTGGCGACTCAACAGCAGCACGCCGCCGATCACCAGGGCCACGCCGAACCAGTGGCGCCGGTCGATGTGCTCACGGAATACGAAGTGGGCAATCAGGGTGATGAAGACGAAGTTCAGGCTGAGCATCGGGTAGGCCACGCCCACCTCCATGCGTTGCAGCACCAGGAGCCACACCAGCAGGCCCAGGCCGAGGCTGAACAGAGCCAGCCACAGCCAGCCCGAGCGCAGTTTCTGCAGGGCGCTGGAAGGCCGGCCGCGCCAGCTTTCCACGGCGAACTTCTGCGCCACCTGGCCCAGGCAGGTCAGCCCGCAGGCCAGCAACAAAAGCAGCAGGCTCATGGCTGGCTCTGGGGAATGATGAAGATCACGATATTGCCTTGCTCATAGCGCTTGGCATCCTTGGGCAGCAGCTCGACTTCATGTTCCTCGTCGCTGCTCTTGACCCGCATCACCACGCCGATCGAGCCCTGCTTGCGGGCCTCGGCGATCCACGGCTGGACCTGATTGAGGTCGACCTTGCGCGCGGCAGTGTCTTCGTAGCCCAGGCCGTATTTCACTTCGCCTTCGGTGTTGTACAGGGTCACGTCAGGGCGCCGCAGGCGCCAGGCCAGGGCGGAAGCAGCTCCCAGGTCGTTGCTCAGCAGGGCCTTGGCCTGGCCCAGCTCGGCCACGTGATCGATGATGAACTGGTCGGGGATCTTGTTGTAGACCACCGAGTTGGGCAGCGCTGCCGGAGCCAGGGCCACCAGCAGGAAGCTGCCCAGGGCCGGCGCCGCCCACAGGGTCAGGGGGCGCATGGCTTGCAGCAGGTTGCTGAGGATCCAGCCCAGCAGCAACACATACACCAGCACCAGGTGCTGCGGCTCGTCCACATACACCGGCTTTTTCATCTGGAAGTACACCAGGGCCAGCAGCCCCAGCAGGCCGGCCACCAGGTTGAGCACGCCGTTGAATGCCAGCAGCCGGGTCTTGCCGGCAGCCAGGCGGTCCACCAGGGTGTTGCCCATCAACAACGCCAGGGGCAACAGGCACGGCAGGATATAGGCCGGCAGCTTGCCCTTGCTCAGGCTGAAGAAGGCCAGGGGCAGCACCAGCCACAGCAGCAGGAAGCCGCTGCTGTTCTGGCGCCGCTGTTGCCAGGCCTGCTTCAGGCCGGCCGGCAGCAGCAGCACCCAGGGCACGCTGAACCCCACCAGCAACGGCAGGTAGTACCACCAGGGCGAGGCGTGCTGGGCATCATCACCGGCAAAACGGCGGATGTGCTCGTGCCAGAAGAAGAAACGCCAGTAGTCCGGTTCCTGGGAGTGCACCGCCAGGGCCCAGGGCAAGCTGATGAGAATGGCCACCAGCACACCGATGCCGCCATAGATCAGCAGCGAGCGCAGGCGCTTCTGCCAGATGGCGTAGGGCAGGGCCACCAGCACCGGCAGCAGCCAGGCCAGAAAGCCCTTGGTCATGAAGCCCATGCCGCAGGCCAGGCCCAGCGCCACCCAGGCCAGCACCTGGCCGCGGGTTGTCCGGCAGTCGAAGGTGAACCACAGCGCCACCAGGCTCAGGTTGACCCAGAAGGTGAATTGCGGATCGAGGTTGGCGTAGCCGGCCTGCAGCGCGACCACGGTAAAGCTCATGTAGAGCAGGGCGCTGGCCAGGCTCTTGCGCGGATCGTTCCACAGGCGCCGGGCCAGCAGGTAGGCCAGGACCACGCTCAGGCCGGTGCTCAGGGCCGAGGCCACGCGCACGCCGAACAGGTTGTCGCCAAACAGCGCCTGGCCGATGGCGATCATCCAGTAGCCGGCCACCGGTTTCTCAAAATAGCGGATGCCCATGAAGTGCGGCGACGCCCATTTGCCGGTCAGGAGCATTTCCTGGCTGATCTGCGCGTAGCGGGTTTCATCGGGAATCCACAGGCCGTGGGTGGCCAGGGGCAGCAGGTAGAACAGGCCGAACGCGATCAGCAGCAGCGGCAGAGCCCAACGTCTGGTCATGCGCCTTGCACTCCCAGCCAGCCTTCACGGCCTTCCAGCGCACCGCGCACCACCTTGCCCGCGGGCAGGCTGGCCAGATCCGCCGGGAGCATGTCGCCCAGGGGTTGGAAGTGGATGTCGCGCTGCCTGGCGCTGGCCAGCAGCTGGCGAAAATCGTTGGCCATGAGAATCCCTTCTACTTCTGCATGCACGGTATAGACGTTGAGTTTGTCCGGGCTGAACCGGTCGAGGATGTAACTGTTGAAATCCTTGGCGGCCACCACCGGCCCGACCACTTCGTCGAAGGTCGGCAGGTCCACCGGAATCTGTGGTGCGCCCAGGCTGCCGTCCGCCAGGCGTGGCAGGAACAGGCTCTGGCCGCGGCAGTCGCTGTTGTAGCGAAAGCCGAATTGCTGTTTGGCTTCGATGACGCGTTCGTCGGCGCGCCAACCGGCGGACGCCGAGCAGCTCACCGCTTGCCCGAGAATATCGTTGAGGCTGTCGACGCCACGGCGGATCTGTTCGACCAGCTGTGCCTGGCTCCAGCGCCCGGTATTGGCCTGCCAGCCGTGGTGATCCCAGGCGTGCAGGCCGACTTCGTGGCCGGCGGCCAGGGTCTGGCGCATCAAGTGCCCCAGGTCCCGGCCAATGGGTTTACCCGGCCAGGCAGTGCCGGCCAGGAGAATGTCCCAGCCGTACAGGCCCGCGGCATTGGACCGCAGCATTTTCCAGAGGAACTGCGGACGGATCAGACGCCACAGGTGGCGCCCCATATTGTCCGGCCCGACGCTGAAGAAGAAGGTGGCCTTGACCCCGGCTTCATCCAGCGATTCGAGCAGCCGTGGCACCCCCTCCCGGGTGCCGCGGTAGGTATCGACATCAATGCGCAGACCTGCCTGCATCAGCGTGCTTCTTGCTTGGCGCGGTCGGCGATTTCCAGCATCGCTTCACGCAGGAAGAAGTCCAGGGTATTGCCGATGGTTTCGCTCATTTCCACGGTCGGCTCCCAGTTCAGCAGGCGCTTGGCGTTGTCGATGCTTGGCTTGCGGTGTTCCACGTCCTGGTAGCCGGCACCGTAGAACGCCTTGCTCTCCACATCGCGGAAACCGGCGAACGGCGGGAAGTTGCCGCGCAGCGGGTGAGCTTCGAACTGGCGCAGCAGCTCTTCGCCCAGCTGACGGATGCTGGCTTCGTTGTCCGGGTTGCCGATGTTGATGATCTGGCCGTTGCAGCAGTCGTTTTCGTTGTCGACGATGCGTGCCAGGGCTTCGATGCCGTCGGCGATGTCGGTGAAGCAGCGCTTCTGCTCGCCACCGTCGAACAGACGGATCGGGGTGCCTTCCACCAGGTTGAGGATCAACTGGGTGATGGCCCGGGAGCTGCCGATGCGTGCCGAGTCCAGGCGGTCCAGGCGCGGGCCCATCCAGTTGAAGGGACGGAACAGGGTGAAGTTCAGGCCCTTGGCGCCGTAGGCCCAGATCACCCGGTCCAGCAGCTGCTTGGAGACCGAGTAGATCCAGCGCTGCTTGTTGATCGGGCCGACGATCAGGTTGGAGGTGTCTTCGTCGAAGTTCTTGTCCTGGCACATGCCATAGACTTCCGAAGTCGACGGGAAGATCACGCGCTTGTTGTACTTGACGCAGTAGCGAACCAGCTTGAGGTTCTCTTCGAAGTCCAGCTGGAACACGCGCAGCGGGTTGCGGGTGTACTCGATCGGGGTGGCGATGGCCACCAGTGGCAGGACCACGTCGCACTTCTTGATGTGATATTCGATCCACTCGGAGTGAATGCTGATATCGCCTTCGACGAAGTGGAAGTTCGGATGGCTGCGCAGGCGCTCGATGGCGTCGGAGCCGATGTCCAGGCCATAGACGTCGTACTTGTCGTCACGCAACAGGCGCTCGGACAGGTGGTTACCGATAAAGCCGTTGACGCCCAGGATCAGTACGCGGGTGCGACGTGGCTTGCGCCCCGATTCGGCGCCGCGCAGCAGGGAACCGTCCACCAGGCCCAGTTCGTTGGCCAGTTGCGGGCCACCCAGGAACAGGCCGTTGGCGTTGCGCTGGCCGGAGGTGATCACCAGGGAGTCCTGGCCACAGGCGATGCGCAGCGGGTCGACGCTGATGACCCGGCCCGGGGCCTGGCCTTCGTTGCCCTTGGCGACTTCGGCGCTCCAGACGATCAGCTTGTGCTCGCCCACGGCGCAGAAGGCGCCCGGGTAGGGTTGAGTCACGGCGCGCACCAGGTTGAACAGCTCTTCGGCCGGACGCTGCCAGTCGATCTTGCCGTCCGCCGCGGTGCGACGACCGAAGTAGCTGGCCTTGGACTCGTCCTGGGCGGTTTCGGTGATCTTGCCCTGGGCCAGTGCCGGCAGGGTGTCGCGCAGCAGGCTGGCGGCGGCGTCACGCAGTTTGTGGTGCAGGCTCAGCGCGGTGTCGCTGCGCTCGATGGCCACACGCTCCTGGGCAATGATGGCGCCGGCATCGGCACGCTTGACCATACGGTGCAGTGTCACGCCGGTTTCGGTTTCGCCCTTGACCAGCACCCAGTTGGCCGGTGCGCGGCCACGGTAGCGCGGCAGCAGCGAGCCGTGCAGGTTGAACGCGCCCTTGCTGGCAGTGGCCAGCAGCGGCTCGCTCAGCAGGTTGCGGTAATAGAAGGAGAACAGGTAGTCGGGGTTGAGCTTGGCGATGCGCTCGATCCACAGCGGGTGGTTGGCATCTTCCGGGGCATGCACGGCAATGCCCTTGCGGGCGCAGAGCTGGGCCACCGAGCCGTAGAAGGTGTTTTCCTTGGGGTCATCGGCGTGGGTGAACACGGCGGCGATCTCGTAACCTGCGTTGAGCAGGGCTTCGATGCCAGCACAGCCAATATCGTGGTAGGCGAAGACAACAGCTTTATTGCTCATGGCGAAACCTGATCAGTATGAGTGGAAGTTAAACCGTCGACAGTCACAGCAGGGGCCGGGGCCGCAGGCTGGCTGCGCAAGACTTTTTCGATGAAGAAACGCGGGCGGGCCCGCACGTCGCTGTACATGCGTCCCAGGTATTCACCCAAAAGACCCATGCCGATGAACTGGCCACCGGTGAACACGAACAGCACCGCGAACAGCACGAAGGTGCCGTCGCCGGCCCAGGTGGCGCCGAAGATCAGGCGCAGCACGATCAGCATCAGGGCAAACAGCGCGCCGAGGCCGGCCATGCCGAAACCGATGATGCTCAACAGCCGCAGGGGCGTGGTGGTCATGCAGGTGATCAAGTCGAACATCAGGTTGATCAGGCGCATCGGGCTGTACTTGGAGTCGCCGTGCTCGCGCTCGGCGTGCTCCACCAGCACCTCGGTGGTGTGCCGGGCAAAGCTGTTGGCCAGGATCGGGATGAAGGTGCTGCGCTCGGTGCAGGCCAGCATCGCGTCGATGATGGTGCGGCGATAGGCCCGCAGCATGCAGCCGTAGTCGCTCATGGCCACACCGGTGGAACGCTGCACGGCCAGGTTGATCAGCTTCGAGGGCCAGCGGCGGAACGCCGAGTCCTGCCGGTTGTTGCGCACGGTGCCGACCACGTCGTAGCCCAGTTCGGCCTGAGCCACCAGGCGCGGGATTTCCTCCGGCGGGTTCTGCAGGTCGGCGTCGAGGGTGATCACCACATCGCCGCGGCACTGCTCGAAGCCGGCCATGATCGCCGCATGCTGGCCGTAGTTGCGGTTGAGGATCACCGCCACTACCGGGCTGTCTTCGCGCTCGGCGGCAGCTTGCAGGATGTTCGCCGACTCGTCGCGGCTGCCGTCGTCCACCAGGACGATTTCAAACTCGTGCTTGAGCTGGCGGCAGGCCGCTTCGGTACGCCGCAACAGCTCGGGGAGGCTCTGTTCTTCGTTGTAGACCGGGATCACGATCGACACGAACTGAATCGGATAAGGTTTCAAAGGCTTCAGTCCAAAAGGTTTGCAATGGCACCGGTCACCCGCGCGACATCGTCGAGGGTCATGTCCGGAAACAGTGGAATCGAGCATAGCCGCGCCGAATTCCATTCGGTATGGGGCAGCTGCACTTCAGGGAAGCGCTGTCGGTAATAGGTATGCAGGTGCGTCGCAATGAAGTGGATACCGGTGCCGATATTCTGTTCCTGCAGGCCTTTCATGAAGGCTTCGCGGTCCAGGCCGCAGCGTTCGGCGTCGATGCGCAGGATGAACAGGTGCCAGGCATGCTGCTGCGGGTACTGGGGCAGGAGCAGGGGCTGTACCGGCAAGCCTTCCAGGCGCTGCAGGTAGGCCTTGGCCAGCACTTCACGCTTGGCGTTGATCTCGTCCAGGCGTTGCAGTTGCACCAGGGCAATGGCCGCGTTCATGTCCGCCAGGTTGTACTTGAAGCCGGGCTCGATGACCTGGGCCTGTGGCTTGCGGCCATGGGTCAGGCGGTCGTAGGCGTCCACTCCCAGGCCGTGGAACTTGAGCATGCGCACGCGGTTGGCCAGGGCTTCGTCATCGCTGACGAACATCGCGCCTTCGGCGCACGTCATGTTCTTGATCGCGTGGAAGGAAAAGATCGCCGTGCCCCGGGCGCCGATGGCGCGGCCGCGGTAGGTGGTACCGGCGGCGTGGGCGGCGTCTTCGATCACCGCGATGCCGTGCTTGTCGGCCAGGGCATAGAGCGGGTCGAGGTCGAAGGCTGCGCCGGCGTAGTGCACCGGGATGATCGCCTTGGTCCGCGGGGTGATGGCGGCTTCGATGGTGGCGGCGTCGCTCATCAGGGTGTCGGGGTCGACATCGACGAACACCGGGGTGGCGCCCAGCAGGCAGATCATGTTGGCGGTGGAGACCCAGGTCTGCGACGGGGTGATCACTTCGTCCCCGGGGCCGATGCCCAGGGCCAGCAGGGTGATGTGCATGGCGCCGGTGGCGGAGGACAGTGCCACGGCGTGGCGGGCGCCGACGCGTTCGGCGAACTGCTGTTCCAGTTCCTGGTTTTTCGGGCCGGTGGTGATCCAGCCGGAGCGCAGAACCTGCTCCACTGCAGCAATCTCTTCTTCGCCAATACTCGGGCGCGAGAAAGGAAGGAAAGCCTGGTTCATGGTTACCTCGGGTTTACACAATGCGAATTACTGGAATACGGGTTGCTGCGGGTGAACGGACAGTTCATGGAAAGCGGGGAGGTCTTGCAGTCATCAAGGCGCATCCAGTTATTGAGCCAACAGGGCATTCCATGCAGCGAATCAGTAAAGACTGAGTTTGTGAAAAGTAAAGGTGGATCAAGGTGTTATCTTTACAACCTGAGAACAAACTGCACTCGGATGGTTGTCTGTCGGGGGCTGAGATTAAGCCGAAAATTGTGAAACGAATATGAAAAATAAGGTAAAAGTCCGTTTTTCTGCGAGCCAGACAGCTAGTGTTCAGTTTGTTTCCAAAGTTATCGAAGTGCGCAGGCCTGGCGGCTTTTGTAACCAGTTTTCAATGGGTATTGAAGGGGCCTGCGGGAGTGTTTTTTTCACCTCGCCAAGGTGCTACCCGGTACAACCTTGCCCAGCGGAGCATCCATGAACCCGCCGGGCCATGACCGCGCCGCCGGCCTTGACGCGCCCAACCCCTTGAGCCTGTACCTGAAGCGCCTGGCCCCCTCCAGCCAGTCGACCCTGCGTTATGTGCTGCAGGACGCCGCCGACCGCCTGGGCTACGCCGAGCAGAACCTGGAGGAAATCCCCTGGCACCTGCTGCAACCCGAGCATGTCACGGCCCTGGTGGCCACCTTGCGCGAAGACGGCTATGCGCCCAATACCTCATCGCTGTACGTCAATGCCCTGCGCGGGGTGATGAACGAGGCGTGGCGGGCCAGCCTGATCAGCCAGGACCACCTGCTGAAGATGCGTTCGGTCAAGGCCATCAGCGGCACGCGCCTGGCCCGCGGACGCAACCTCAAGCGCGGCCTGATCCATGAACTGATGGCCGTGTGCGCTTCCGACCCGCGCCCCCAGGGCGTGCGCGATGCAGCGCTGATTGCGCTGCTCTATGGCTCGGGCATGCGCAAGTCCGAGTCGGTCAACCTGGACCTGGCCCAGGTGGATTTCAGCGAGCGCAGCCTGCAGGTGCTGGCCAAGGGCAATCGTCAGTTGATCAAGTACGCACCCACCTGGGCTTTCGACAAGCTGCAGGCCTGGCTGGAGCTGCGCCGCCGGCATCTGCCCGCGGGCCTGGTAGACGACCCGTTCCTGTTCAACCGCATCCGCCGGGGCGGGCACATCACTCGCGAGCGCATCACCAAGCACGCCATCTACTACATTGCCCGGCAACGCGGGGCCCAGGTGGGCGTGCGGATCATGCCCCACGATTTCCGACGCTCGTTCATCACCCGGGTGATCGAGGAACACGACCTGTCGCTGGCGCAGAAACTGGCTCACCACAGCAACATCCAGACCACGGCCAGCTATGACCTGCGCGATGACAACGAACGGCGCCGGGCCATCGACCGCTTCGATCTGTAGGCCGTGGCAGGGTCAGAGCGAGGGCAGGGTGGGCGACAACTGCCCGGTGAGGTCCCAGGCTTCCAGCATCTTCGCGTACTCGAAGGCATGGCTCGGGTCGCTCTGCAGCCAGTCCTCGAATGCCCGGCGCTCGGCCAGGCTGCAATCGGCCTCGCGCAGGCGCATGCACCAGTGCGCGGCCTGCATCATCAGGTATTCCTCTGCTTGGCTGGCAGAATCAGTCATGGTTCATTCCTTGTTCAAGGTGGAGCCGGTAGCCACGGTGTACACGGGCATGGCTGAAGTATCGGAGCGATTGCCGCGCGTGACCATGATCAAGGGCAGCATCCTTCACTCAAGCACCGGGAGCCGCCCCCAGCACATGGGCATGCCCCAGGGTGCGGATGCGCACCCGGCTGCCGACCGGTAGCGCATGCAGGCCGGAACTGCGGACCGGCACCAGTTGTTCATGGCCCCCGGCACCGGCCACGCCGATGCTCAGGGTGCAGGTGTTGCCGGCAAAGTCGCAGTCCCTGACCACTCCCGGGCAACTGCCGGCGCCATCGCCGTCGTCCGCCAGCACCTGCAGTTGCTCGGGGCGCAGCATGATCCGCGCCGGGCCCTTGAGCGAGCGCTCGCGGATCGGCACCTGCCCCAGGTCACATTGGGCCAGCCCCTGGTCCAGCTGCGCCGGCAGCAGCACCGCCTCGCCGAGAAACAGCGCAGTCTGGGCATCCCGCGGGTGCTGGTACAGCTCCAGCGGCGCACCGGCCTGCACCAGCCGGCCCTGGCGCATCACCGCCAACTGGTCGGCAAAGGACAAGGCCTCGGCCTGGTCATGGGTGACCAGAATGGTGGTCACCCCGGCCTCAGCCAGGAGCCGTGCCACGGCCTTGCGCATCGAGGCCCGCAGGCCGGTATCGAGGGCGGAAAAGGGCTCGTCCAGGAGCATCAGCCGCGGGCGCTGCGCCAGGGCCCGGGCCAGGGCAACCCGCTGCTGCTGGCCGCCGGAAAGCTCGTGGGGCCAACGGGCGGCCAGGCTGCTATCCAGAGCCACCATGTCCAGCAGCTCGGCAATGCGCTGCTGCCTCTGCGGGTTCTTGCCCGTCAGGCCGAAGCCGATATTGGCCGCCACGTTGAGGTGCGGAAACAGCGCGCCATCCTGGGGTACATAGCCGATCAGGCGCTGATGGGCCGGCACCGCGCCCTGAGCGTCCGCCAGCACCTGGCCATTGAGGCTGATGCGCCCGCGATCGGGAAACTCGAAGCCGGCGATCATTCGCAGCAAGGTGGTCTTGCCCGAGCCCGAAGGGCCGACGATAGCCGTGCGGCTGCCGGCGGGCATGCCGAGGCTGATGTCCTGCACCGCCGGCACGCCGCCGAAGGATTTGTGCACTGCGTGGAGTTCGAGAGCGTTCATCGGCCCGCCGTACGTCTGGATTGATGGTAGAGGAGGCCGGTCAACGGCAGGGACAGCAGGATCATGATCAGGGCATAGGGCGCCGCGGCGACGTAGTCGATCTCGCTGGTCCTGGCCCAGAAGCCGGTGGCCAGGGTGCGGGTGCCGTTGGGCGCCAGCAGCAGGGTCGCGGTCAGTTCATTGCTGATGGCCAGGAATACCAGCGCCGCGCCGGCTGCCGCTCCCGGTGCCGCCAGGCGCAGGGTGACCCGCCACAGCGCCTGGAGCGGCGAGCGGCCCAGGCTGCGGGCGATGTTTTCCAGCTCCACCGGTGCCTGGGCGATACCCGCCCGCAGGCTGACCAGGGCCCGGGGCAGGAACATCAGCAGGTAGGCCAGGAGCACGGTGAAGCTGGTCTGGTAGATCGGCCTGGCGAATTTCACCGTGACCGTCACCAGGGCCAGGGCCACCACGATGCCGGGCAGGGAACTGGTGAGGTAGTTGCAGCTTTCCAGTAGCCGCAGCAGGCGCCCCGGGGCACGGATCGACAGCCAGGCCACGGGGATCGCCGCACAGGTGGTCAACAGCGCCCCCAGGCTGGCCAGCATCAGGGTCTGGCGCAGGCTGGGCAGCAGCTCCGGCACCTGCCAGACCTCAAGGCCGCCGGCCAGCAGCCAGTTGCCCAGGGTCAGCAGGGGCACGCCCAGGGCCAGAGCACTGGTCAGCGCCGCCAGCAACAGCCCGGCGGCCCGGGCCACGCCGCGCAAGGCCTGGATGCGCTGGGGCCGCGGGCTGCCCGAGCCGACCCGGGCATAGCGCGCCTGGCCACGGCTGGCGGACTCCACCCCCAGCAGCACCAGGCAGCACAGCACCAGGATGCCCGCCAGCATGTTCGCCGCCGGGCCGTTGTAGGTGGATTGGAACTGGTCGTAGATGGCGGTGGTGAAGGTGTCGAAGCGGATCATTGCGTACAGGCCGTACTCGGCCAGCAAATGCAGGCCCACTAGCAAGGCACCGCCGCCCACGGCCAGGCGCAACTGTGGCAGTACCACCCGCAGGAACAGGGCCCAGGGTTCGAGCCCCAGGGCCTCGGCCACGTCTTCCAGGGCCGGATCCAGCCGGCGCAGGGTGGCCGCCGCCGGCAGGTAGACAAAGGGGAAGTAAGCAATCACCGACACCAGCACCGCCGCCGGCAAGCCGTGCAGCGCGGGCGCCAGGCTGACCCAGGCATAGCTGTGGACGAACGCCGGCACGGCCAGGGGCGCCACGGCCAGCAGCGACCAGATGCGCCGCCCGGGCAGGTCGCTGCGTTCGGTCAGCCAGGCCAGCGCAATCCCCAGCAGCACGCACAGCGGCAGGGTCAGCACCAGCAGCAACAGGGTATTGCCCAGCAGCTGCGCGACTCGCGGGCGCAGCACCAGCTCGGCGATGGTCGCCCAACCGGTCTGGATCGAGATGCCGACGACAAATCCCAGGGGCAGCAGCGCCCCCAGCGACACCAGCAGCGCCGCGCCCAACAGCCAGGGGGCGGCCCGCCGTCCCGGCCCGTGGCGGCGAAAGCCAGTGTGGGTCGCGGCAGCGACCCGGGTCGTATCCCCGGCGGGCAAGCGTGAGAGGTCGTCGGCCATGGGTTTACAGGAGGCCGGCCTGGGTCATCAGGTCCACGGCTTTCTTGCTGTTGAGCCTGGCGGCGTCAACCTTGGGCGCGTCCAGCTCGGCCAGGGGCACCAGCTTGGGATTGGACTGCGCGCCCAGGCCGACCGCGTATTCGAACGACTTGCCGCTGCCGAGCACTGCCTGGCCCTTGGCGCTGGTGATCCACTTGAGGAAAGCCTGGGCCTGCTCCTGGTGCTTGCTGGAAGCCAGAACCGCACCGCCGGAAAGGCTGACAAACGCCCCTGGATCCTGGTGCTTGAAGTAGTGCAGGGCGGTGTTCTTGCTGTTTTCCCCCGTCTTGGCCTGGTCGACGAAGCTGTAGTAGTGATAGATCACACCACTGTCCACCTGACCGGCGTTGACCGCCTTGAGCACCGCGCTGTTGCCCCGGTAGAGGCTGGCATTGCTCTTCATCCCCTTGAGCCATTCCAGGGTGGCGGCTTCGCCCTTGAGTTCCAGCACCGCGCTGACAATGGCCTGGAAGTCGGCTCCGGCAGGGGATGCGGCCCAGCGGCCTTTCCAGGCTGGGTTCGCCAGGTCGAGCAGGGACTTGGGCAGGTCGGCCTGCTGCAGCTTGGCGGGGTTGTAGACGAACACCGTGGAGCGCGCGGCGATGCCCACCCAGTTGCCATGGGTTGGACGATAGGCAGCGGCCACTTGCTCCAGGGTGGTCGGAGCCACTTTGGCGAATAGCCCGGCGTTGTCCACCAGGGCCATGGCCGGTGAGTTCTCGGTGAGGAACACGTCCGCCGGCGAAGCCTGGCCTTCCTGCACCAGCTGGTTGCCCATTTCGCTGTCATCACCGTTACGCAGGGTGACCTTGATCCCGGTGTCCCGGGTGAAGCCTTCGACCCAGGCCTTGGTCAGGCCTTCGTGCTGGGCGTTGTACACCAGCAGGCCGTCGGCATCGGCCGCATAGGCATGGCCGGCAGTCAGCAAGGCACCGACCAGCAGGCCGGCTTTCAAGCGTGAGGGGATACGTGGGGTCATGGAGAAGGCAGCTCCTGCGGTGGTTTTTGGATGCATCAAGCCGGAAGAATCGAGCCGTCTGGCAGCTCGAACAATAGGAATCATTTGCAAATGAAAACTGCGCGCAATGTAGAGCGGCAAACAAGAAAAAATCGTCAAATTTATGGTGAATTCCCGTGATGCCCGGAGGTTCTCGCGGTAGCCGGTCACGCGTCTGCCTTGAGGCTGTGACGCACTCGACAGCGTGGGCCCCGGGTTGCTTTATAATCACGCGGCGAAAACCGCAGTAAATGGAATTGACCGGTCAACCGAGGGAACAAACGTGAGCGCCAGACTCTGCAACAACATCAGTGCCGTGACCTTTGTCAGCAAGTACAAGGCGGTGTGCCAGCCGATTGCCGACCAGCTGGACCTGCCGGTGGAAAACCTGCTGGGCCTGGCCGCCCAGGAAAGCCAGTACGGCACCGGGCGCATTGCCCGGGAACTGAACAACTACTTTTCCATGCACGCACCGGCCCCCCTGCAGATCGGCGCCGAGGCGCCCCTGGGCAACGCCAGCATCAAGGTGGCCAAGTTCGACTCCTTCCAGAAGTCCGCACAGTCCTTTGCTTCGAGCTTTGGCACGGCAGTACGTGGCCAGCGTGACCCCATGGCATTCGCCCAGGCGCTGGTACGCAGCGGCTACAACACCGGCAACGCCAAGACCGGCGGCCGGGATGGCTTCGCCCGCTACCTGGCGGACATCATCATCGCGGTCAGAGGGCGCATGGCGTGCTGAAACTCAAGAGTCCTTCCTGGGTGCTTGGCCTGTCCCTGGCCTGCACCACACTGGTGGCCTGCGCCACCGATAGCCTGCAGCCGGCGCGGATCAAGGACAGCGGCCTGACCCGCGAACAGGCGGAGCAGGTCCTGCGGGTGGCCCTCAAGCACCAGGACTATCAGTTGCAGCGCCCCGGGGTGTTCATCGACGGCGACCTGCAGGACGAAAACGGCAAGCCGCCCCATCCCGGGTACTACGACTTCAGCCTCGGCTACAACGACCCCAAGGCCGGGGCCACCGAGTACTGGGGCCTGTTCTCGGTCAGCCTGAACACGGGCGATACCTGGGAAATCAACAGCTGCAAGCGCCTTGATGGCGCCGAGCTGCGAGCCTTGCAGCGGCGGGTCATGGCCCGCACCGGCAAGAGCCTGGCGGATGAAAAAAGCCAGCGCGAGGGCCTGGGCTGCGAAGACCAACAATAAGCCTAGGAGCACCGTCGCCGCGTGCTCTTCCAACCTCTGGCTCATCACTCGGGCAGCCCTGCGGCAAAGGCTTGCACCGGCGCCTGCTGCGTGGCCGGGGCCGCTGCAGCACCGAGCAATAGGCGCTTGGGCCGCCGAAAAGCATCCAGGGCCCTGGGAGACAGGTCGCCGGCCAATTGCGACAGGGTCCAGTGGTGCTCGCTGTCGGGGTGGTTCGGCACGGGCGGCGGGTTGATCCGCACCCGGGCGCTCAGTAAGCGTTGGGCCAGCTGCACCGCGTGCGCCGGATCTTTACTGAACAGGGTCACCTCAAAGCTTGCCGGGCAATCGTTGGCCAGTTGCGCGGCTGCGCCAAGGTCACTCACCCGTCGGATGACCGCCACCGGGCCCAGGCACTCTTCCTGGGTGATGACCATGTCGTCGTCGATCTCGGTGAGGATCACCGGCGGTTGCAGGCTGCCGGGCAGCGGGTTTTCGAGTGCCTGTTCTCCGGCCAGCAGTGCGGCGCCCTTGGCCAGGGCGTCACGCACCAGCCGCCGGACTTTGTGCCGTGCGGCCTGGCTGATCAGCGGCCGCACAGCGCTGCTGGAGTCGTGGCCCGGGTTGCGGGTGTGCTCGATGAAGTGCCGGACGAACTGGTCATGGACCTGCGCCTCGACGAAAAAATGCTGGATCGACAGGCAACTCTGGCCACCGCGGCTGAAGGCGGCGCGAGCTCCGTAGGCGGCGGCGAGCGCGACGTCGGCGTCCTGGGCAACGATCATCGCGCCGCGGCCGGTGCTCTCGATCGCACAGGGCTTGAGCAGTTCGGCGCAGGTCACCGCCACCGCGCTGGCAGCGCCGACACTGCCGGTGAAGGCTACGGCATGGGTGCCGCTGGACTGCAGCAGCCATTGCCCGGTGGCGGCGTCCCCGGGAATGCACGAGACCAGCCCCGCCGGCAGGCCAGCGAAGTGCTGCATGAAAGCCAGGGTGGACAGGCTGGCGTTCTGCGCCGGCTTGACCAGGCAACTGTTACCGGCCGCCAGGGCCGCGGCCAACGTGCGCCCCAGCAGGGCAATGCCCAGGGTGAACGGCAGGATATGCACGCTGACGCCATAGGGCTCGTACCGTAGCCGGCACTGCGCTGCACCGCTCGGGCTCGGGGCCGGGACATCGCTGTCGGCCAGTGCCCCGTAATAGCGGAACACGGCTGCGCAGTGATCCAGCTCGGCCCGGGCTTCGGCCACGCAAAGCGCCAGTTCCCGAGTCATCTGCCGGATGATCTGCCGGTTCAGTTCGCTGTCGGCGGCCATGCTGTCCGCCAGTTGCAGCAACAGCGCCTGACGCTGATCCGTATCCAGCAGGCGCCACAGGGTGTGGGCAACGTTGGCCGCCGCCACCGCGGTGTGCACATCGTCCTTGGTACAACTGGGGTTGAGCCCGATGGGCTCGCGGGTGTCCGGGTTGAACACCTGGTGCGGGGCATCGCCGGAAGCCGGCAGGTACAGCGGGTTGATATAGAACTGCGGGTTCCAGGGTTGAAAACCGTGCATTGGAAGATCCCTTTCCAAGTGTGCCGGGACTGGCAACGATGGCAACGCCGGGCCACCGCGGCGCGGTGGTCATTCAGCGGGGAGTCTAGGAAGGGGAGTGCAGAGGCGTCTTGTACGATTGTGCGAGGGCCGGGTGCTCAGAGGCGGTAGCCGACGTTGACCATCACCGCCGCGGCCCCCAGCACCACCAGCTCTGCGCCCACCGGGCCGTAATGGGTGCCGATGGCCGGGATCAGCACCGGCGCCACGCCAAAGTGGTTCAGCGGGATCTTGTCCTTGTAGTCGCCCTTGTAGCCCTGGATCAGGCCGCCACTGAGCTTGGCGTAAACCGGCCAGTCGGCATTTTCCCAGGCCTTGCCGACATAGGCGTAGTAGGAACGCTGGGAGAAGGAGTTGCGAAAGGTGCTCACGCCCCACAGTTCACCGTCGGCGTAGTTGCGCTCCAGGCCGATCAGGTCCTGGTGGTTGTTGTGGTCGGGGTCGTTGCTCCAGTGGTTGGTGTACACGCTGGTCTGTACGTACCAGAAGTCCTGTTGCTGGTCGGCCTGGGCACTGGCGGCCGCGCCCAGCATCAGCAGGGCCACAGCGGCGGCTTTCAGGGTGCGGTGCTTGGGCGTTGGCAGGCCCAGGGCCGGAAATTGAAGCATGTAGATCATGGGCTTTCCCTGCCATGGCGGCAGTTGCGCCCCCTCGGAAATCAAGGAGGGTAGGGGGCGGCGAAACTACCACTCGGGCATTCACGGGATCAATCAATGAACTGTTGCTTTATCTATCTGCGCCTCGATGCGCTGGATCAGGTAGGGGTAGAACGGGTTCGCGCTCAGGCGCATCAGCTCATCCATGGGCACCACCAGCACACCCCGTTCGCCACGGGCGGCAATGGTGCCCAGGTGCACGCCAAAATCCTCATCGGGGCTGGGCTGGGTGCCGTACAGGCCGTCATCGACGGGGAAGGGCAATGCCACATGGGACAGGGAAAACACCCCCGGCGGGTAGGCCAGGCCAAGGGGCCGCCGGCTGCTGTCCGGGCTCAGGGCGGGGGTGCTCACTTCTTCCAGTGCCGCGCTGCCCGTGCCTTCGTTGCTGAGGATGCGGGTGGTGTAGTTGCGTGGCGCGGGCGGTAGCAGGCTGGCCAGGGAGGTGACGCTGGCCGGGTCCAGCAGCCCTTCGAAATCACGCTCGCGGTTGAGGTCGAAGATCACCAGTTCACTGCCGTTGGCCGGCAGTTGCCGGTACAGCCCACTGACCAGGGCCGGGGTGCTGACGGTGGCGTCGGTCAGCGACTGGAAGCTGAGGATAGGTGGCAACCGGGCCAGCCGTGGATCGCCCACCAGGGCCAGCAGCTGCTTT
This sequence comes from Pseudomonas protegens CHA0, assembly GCF_000397205.1. NCBI lineage: Bacteria > Pseudomonadati > Pseudomonadota > Gammaproteobacteria > Pseudomonadales > Pseudomonadaceae > Pseudomonas > Pseudomonas protegens. Next base: position 3,416,189 of record NC_021237.1, on the reverse strand, counting down.
TGCAGGGTGTTGGTCAGCAGCCAGGACTGGCGCGCGGCATTGGCTGGAAACGAGTTGTACTTGAACGGGTTGTATTCGGGCCGCAGGTTGAGCCACGCCGCCTTGCTGAAGGCCGGGAACACCGCAGGCAAGGCGGCCAGCCCGGCAAAACGGGCGGACGAGGCGACGCCGATCATCGGGGAAATCAGTACCAGGCGCTGGGCCTGGGGCAACTGCGGGTCGCTCAAGGCATCCAGGGTGTACTTGACCACCAGTGCGGCGCCGTTGGAGTAGCCCACCAGGTGCAGCGGAGCCGGCGCCGGCACTTCGGCCCGGGCGGTACGCAGGGCCAGGCGGGTGGCGGCCAGCCAGTCCTGCCACTGGGCATCGGTCAGCCCCGCCGGCACCGTGCCATGGCCGGGCAGGCGCAAGCCGATGGCCAGGTAACCGTGCTCGACGTAGCGCTGGGCGACATGCCGCAGGCTGTAGGGCGAATCGGTCAGGCCGTGCAGCAGCACCACCACGCCCCGGGGCGTACCCGCCGGGCGCAACAGGTAGGAACGGTTCCAGTTCGTGGCAAAGCGTGGCGGGTAGGCCCGGCTGTCCTGGCGGTAGCGGTTGAAGGGCGGTACCTGCCCGGGGTCCAGGCGCTCGCTGACCTGCTGCCGGACCTCGGTGAATACCCGGTCCTCGGCCTGCAGCCAGGCGCCCCAGTCGGCGTGGTCCAACTGCTCCACGCTCAGTTCATGGGGCACCTTCAGGTGCCAGGGCTGCAGCGCCGGGCCGCGCTCGCTGTCGTAAGCCCGCCAGGCCAGCAGGGTCAGGGTGGCGACGCCGAGGATCAGCGCGCCCTGTTTGAGCAGGCGGGACAGGACTGGCAGGGGCACGGGCATCAACTCACTGGGGTGGCACGGATGCGATAGACGCAGCGTCGATCGCCGGTAATCAGGTGTTCCACGCGCTGTACCTGGCCCAACTCGCCGATGGCGGCCTGGAACACTTGCAACTCGGAACGGCAGAAGCCCTGGCACTGCTGGGCCGCGACGCAGATCGGGCAATGGCTCTCGATCAGCAGCCAGGCATCGCCGTCGGCTTCGACACTGGCCATGTAGCCGGCCACTTCACGGATCTGCGCCAGGGCCCGGACCCGCTGCTCCAGGGTCGGCAACGGCGCGCAGACGCTGAGGTACTCGGCGCTGTTGGCCCGCTCCATATCGCTGACGATGCGCTCCACGCCGTCGGCGCCATACACCGCGCGGATCGAATCGATCAACTGCAGGGTCAGGTTGGCGTGGGTGTCGGGAAAGCGCGCCTGGGCCAGCTCGGTGAGCACCCATTTCTGTGAGGGCCGCCCGGCGCCCTGGGCCGGCATCAGTTGGCCGACGATCAGTTCGCTGTCCACCAGCTTCTGCAATTGCTGGCGCGCGGCTTCCTGGGACACCTTGAGCAGCGGCGCCAGGTCGGCGGTTTTCAACGGGCCGCGGGTTTTCAGCAGAAACAGGATCCGCTCGGCGGTAGCCCCGGGGCTTTTCTTCTCGGTGGAGGGGGAAATCAAAGACATCTGGGCCATTAACCAATGCACAGGTGGGGTATCAGGAGCGTCCATGACGCCGGCAACCACGCAAGCATAACAGGCTCGGGCGCAGGGGCTCGCAGCTTGTCGATCCAATGCCTGCTGCTGGGGGGAATTGCCGGAACGGCTGGAAAAAACAATTATCAAAGTATCTGCTTGTGTATTACATTCGCCCAACAGCGAACAACACATATGGAGAACGGCATGGCATCGACAAGCGGATGGTCGGCACTGTTACTGGGCAAGAACGGGCTGCGTTCTGCGGCCCTGGCCGGTGGCGTGGCCCTGCATGCAATCAACGTCTACCTGGTAACCACCCTGTTGCCTTCGGTGGTCAAGGACATTGGCGGCCTTGACTACTACGCCTGGAACACCACCTTGTTCGTGGTGGCCTCGATCATCGGCTCGGTGCTCTCCACCCGGGCCCTGGCGCTCCTGGGCCCCAAAGCCGCGTACGGCCTGGCGGGCCTGGTGTTCATGCTCGGTTGCAGCCTGTGCGCCCTGGCGGCGGACATGGGCGGGCTGATCCTCGGGCGCAGCGTCCAGGGGCTGGGGGGCGGCCTGCTGTTCGCCTTGCCCTACGCCATGATCCGCCTGGTGTTCGACGAGCCGCTGTGGCCCCGGGCGATGGCGTTGATTTCCGCCATGTGGGGCGCAGCGACCCTGATCGGCCCGGCGGTCGGCGGAATTTTCGCCGAACATGGGGCCTGGCGCGCGGCGTTCTGGGTGCTGCTGCCCTGCACCTTGCTGTTCATGCTGCTGGCCGTTGCACTGTTGCCGGGCAAGAGTCGGGAAAGCGCGCCCCGTAGCCCGATTCCCGCCCTGCAACTGCTGTTGCTGACCGCCGTGGTACTGGCCATTTCCATCGGCAGCATCACCCCATCGCCGCTGTACAACGCCCTGGGGCTGGGAGCCGGGCTGGTTTTGCTGGTGCCGGTATTCGCTCTGGAGAACCGCGACGGCGCGCGCTTGTTGCCGCGCAATAGCCTGAAGGCCGGGAGTGCCTTGCTGGCGCTGTACATTTCCATGGCCCTGCTGGTGGTGGGCATGACCAGCGAGGTCTTCGTACCGCTGTTCCTGCAGGTGCTGCATCAGCAGACGCCGTTGCTGGCAGGTTATATCGCCGCACTGATGGCCGCCGGCTGGACCCTGGGGGCGATCTTCAGCTCAGGCCTTGGCCCGCGGGGCGCGGCCCGGGCGATTGCCATCGGACCGTTCCTGGTGGTGGCCGGGCTGCTCCTGGCCTGCCTGTTCATGCCTGCCACCGCCACCCCGGCCCTGAGCCTGGGGGCGGTGTGCCTGGCCATGCTGCTGGTGGGCGTCGGTATCGGCCTGGCCTGGCCGCACCTGCTGTCCCGGGTTCTGGAACAGGCCCCGCAGGATCAGAAGGAACTGGCCGGCGCCTCGATTACCACGGTGCAACTGGTGGCCACTGCCCTGGGGGCGGCGCTGGCGGGAATGATCGTCAACCTGGCAGGCCTGACCTCCACGGGCGGGACTGCTGGCGCGGCCCAGGCTGCGGCCTGGCTGTTCGGCCTGTACGCCGGGCTGTCGGCGCTGCTGTTTGTCTCGGTGCGCCAGGTACGGCGCAACGGTTCACCGCACCTGGCCCAAGCCTGAACCCTGTCGGGCGTGCGCCTGGCGTCATTGACCTGTAAGGAAACCACGATGAACAGCCTTGCCACTGATGCGCCGCAACCGGCCTTGATCCTCGATCCGGGGCTGGCCCCGCACTTGCACCACCTGCAGCTCAGGCAGTTGGGAGGAAGGGTGATCGGCATTGCCGACAACCGCTTCACTGACTTGCTCAGCGTTGTCGGCGGGCCCGGCTGCGCGGTGCGCAACGGCAACCCCTGGGACCTGCGCCGGGAGAATATCTGCCAGCTCGGCTATCGCCTGGGCGGGCAGGGCGAATTGACCCGTGCAACCGCGCCTGCGCCGGCGGCGCCCCCAGGGCCGGTGGCAACGCCGGCCCCGCCCCTGGAGCTGGATTTGCCAGCCCTGCGCCTGGGCCGGCAAAGCCGCTATGGCTTCCTGCCCCTTGGCCAGAGCACACACCGCGAGAACATCTCCCTGGATTCCATCGATACCCCGGCGACCCTGTTGACCCTGTCCCATTGGCCGGCGAACAAGACGCCTGTCGAGCACAAGGCCAATCTCTCCACCACCAGTGCCCTGGGCTTTCTCCAGCAGGGGTTGACGGTGGACCGGGCGCAGGTGATCACCAGCGATCATTTCGACCTCGACGGGCTGGCCTCGGTGTATGCCTTCCTGACGCCGGAGCATGCCCTGGGGCACCGCCAGTTGCTGATCGACATTGCCCGCCTCGGTGATTTCTCCCGGGGCACTTCGGCCCAGGCCCTGCACTGCGCCTTTGCCCTGCATGCCCTGGCGGGCCGGGTGCGCGTCGACCCACAGGCCAGCAACGACCGGCAATTGCTGACACGCTTCGCCGCGCTGCTGCCGCAGATGGCCGATGTACTCGACAACACCCGGCGCTATGCGCCCCTGTATGCTCCGGCCATGCTCGCGCTGCAACGCAGCGAGGCGCTGCTGGCCGATCCGGGCACGGTGATCGAGGAGTACCCGGCCATTGATCTGGCGGTGATTGTCCTGCCCGAGCAGGGCTGGGACGGTTTGGGCGAGTATTGCGGCCTGTCGCCGGTGGCGGTGCACAACCGCAGCCGTTGCGGGGTGCTGGCCATGGTCCGTCAGGGGCGGGTGGAGATTCGCCAGCGCTACGAGAGCTGGGTCGAGCGCATCAGCGGCATTGCCCGGCCCCGGCGCGACCTGGCGATCTTCGCCCGGGCCCTGCAGGAAGCCGAACGCACCCCGGGGCAATGGCACTACGACGGCGTGCAGGAAATCATGCCGGCCCTGAGGTTTGTCGCCAGCCGGCCCAGCAGCCACGCCAGCAGCACCCTGCTGGCCGAACTGCGCCAGTTCCTCGAACAAGCCCCTGTCGCCTGGGATGCCAACGCCTGAGCTGCGGCCCGCTCCTACGATGGAGGGGCAGGGCTACCAGGTATCGACAAAACCCTGGGCGCGCTCGGCCCAGGGCACCGGGCGCGGTGCGGCCTGCAGGCCACGCAGCAGCCACGCTCGGCTTTCCAGGGGGTCGATCACCGCGTCGATCTCCAGGTAGCTGGCCATGTTCAGCGCCTTGCCCCGGGCGTAGGCCTTGGCCACCAGTTTGTCGAACAGCGCCTGTTGCGACTGCGGGTCGGGCTGGGCCGCCAGTTCCTTGGAGAAGCCCAGGCGCACCGCACCTTCCAGGCCCATGGCGCCGAATTCGGCGCTGGGCCAGGCGACGGTGAACAACGGGCTGTGAAAACTGCCCGCCGCCATGGCCTGCGCGCCCAGGCCATAGCCCTTGCGCAGCACCAGGGTGAAGAACGGCACCGTGAGGCTGGCGGCACTGACAAACATCCGTGACACATGGCGCACCGTGGCCTGCTGCTCCGATTCCGGCCCTACCATGAACCCCGGGGTGTCGCACAGGGACACCAGCGGCAGGCCGAAGGCTTCGCACAGGCGCATGAAACGTGCGGCCTTGTCCCCGGCCGCGGCGTCGATGGCGCCGCCCAGCACCGCCGGATTGTTGGCCAGCAGGCCAAAGGCCCGGCCTTCGACGCGGATCAGCGCGGTAATCAGCCCCGGGGCGAATTGCCGGCGCAACTCCAGCACGCTGTCGCGGTCGGCCAGGCTCTCGATGACCCGGCGGATGTCGTAGACCCGCAGGCGGTTTTCCGGAATCAAATGCCGCAGCTCACGCTGGTCGGCGCAGTGCCAGTCCTTGAGCGGCCCCTGGAAATAGCTCAGGTACTGCTTGGCCACCTGCACGGCCTCGGCTTCGTCGGCCACCAGCACGTCGATCACTCCGTTGGGGCCTTGTACCGACACCGGGCCCACCTGTTCCGGGGTGAAGCTGCCCAGGCCGCCGCCTTCGATCATCGCCGGGCCGGCCATGCCGATGCTGGCGTTCCGGGTGGCGATGATCAGGTTGCAGCAGCCGAGCAGGGCGGCATTGCCGGCGAAGCAGCGCCCCGAGGCGATGCCCACCGTGGGCACCCAGCCGGACAGCCGGGCCATGGCGGCGAAGGTATGGCAATCCAGGCCGGCGACCCCGACAAAGTCGCTGTCGCCGGGCCGGCCACCGCCGCCTTCGGCAAACAGCACCACCGGCAGCCGCCACTCCTGGGCCAGGCTCAGCAGGCGGTCGGTCTTCTTGTGGTTCATCACCCCCTGGGTGCCGGCGAACACCGTGTAGTCGTAGGCCAGGGCCAGGCAACGGGCGTCCTGGCCGTCGAACAGCCCGGCATTCACCGTACCTATGCCTCCCACCAGCCCATCCGCCGGGCTCAGGGCCTGCAACTCCTCGACGCTGCGCCGACGCCTTTGGGCGGCCAGGGCCATGGCGCCGTACTCCATGAAACTGCCCGGGTCCAGCAGGTGCTCGAGGTTCTCCCGGGCGGTGCGCTGGCCGTTGCGGCGACGCTTGGCCAGCGCCTCCGGACGCTGGGCATCCTCCAGCAAGGCATGGCGTTCGCGGACTTCGGCCAGGTCGGCGCGAATCAGTGCCAGGTCCAGTTGCTCTTCGCTGTGCTGGCCCTGGTCGGCAAACTCCGCCGGCTCCAGAAACAGCAGGGGCTGGCCTTCGCCCAGTGCTTCGCCAACCTGGACGGCCAAGGCCCGGACGATACCGCTGCTCTGCGCCTTGACCTCGAACTCCATCTTCATCGCTTCCAGCACCGCAACCCGCTGGCCAATCCGCAACTCATCACCCACGGCCACTTCCAGGCTCACCAGCACCCCGGTGCTCGGGGCGTTCAGCGCCGCCGTGCCCGGGGGCGCCTGGACATCGCTGCGAGTGCTCTGCGCAGTGGCGGCCTGCCTGGCAAAGAACATCGGCCGGTGTTGCCCGGCGCAATCTTGCAGCAACTGGGCCCAATGGGCTTCGACGAACCTGGTGTCCACCTGATAGTCCAGCACCGCCGGCTGGCGCAACAGGTTCAACAACAGCCCCAGGTTGCTCGGCACGCCCTCCAGGCGAAACTCGCAAAGCCCACGATAGGCCCGGCCCAGGGCCGCGGGAAAATCCGTACCCTGGGCGATCAGCTTGGCCAGCAGCGAGTCATAGCCGGGGTTCACCGGGTAACCGGCATAGCCGTAGCCGTCGACCCGCAGCCCGGGCCCGCTGGGGGCTTCATAGGCGCTGAGGGTGCCGGCCACCGGCCCCATGCCGCCATCGGCCAGGGGCTGTTCCAGGTTGATCCGCGCCTGCACGGCAAAGCCTTGGGGCTCTGGTGGCCGGCTCAGGCCCAGGCTGGCCAGGGAGGCGCCCGCGCCAAGGCGCAGTTGGGTGTGCAGCAGGTCGACGCCGGTGATGGCCTCGGTCACCGTGTGCTCCACCTGGATCCTTGGGTTGGCTTCCATGAAATAGAAGCGCCCCGGGTGTTCCTGGTCGAGAAGGAATTCGAAGGTGCCAATGCCCTGGTAACGCACTCGCGCGGCCAGGGCCAGGGCGGCGTCGATCAACTGCTGGCGCAACTGCGGGGCAAGGTCCGGGCTGGGGGCGACTTCCACCAGCTTCTGGTGCCGGCGCTGCAGGCTGCAATCGCGCTCCCACAAGTGGCTGACCGCGCCGCTGCCGTCTCCCAGCACCTGGATCTCGATGTGCCGCGCCCGCTGCAGCAGTTGTTCGACATACAGCGCGCCATTGCCGAAGGCCGCCTGGGCTTCGGACTGGCAACGGATGAACGCCTGCTGCAGTTGCCCGGCCTCGGTGACCGCGCGCATGCCCCGGCCACCGCCACCGGCCAGGGCCTTGAGCATCACCGCGCCATGGCGTTCGAGAAAGGCTGCGGCCTGTTCCAGGCTGACTGCTCGGTTGATGCCCTCCAGCAAGGGCACCCCACAATCTTCGGCCAGGGCACGGGCCGCGGCCTTGTCGCCAAACAGTTGCAGCACATCGGGGCCGGGGCCGATCAGGGTCAGCCCGGCTTCCAGGCAGCCCCGGGCAAAGTCGGGGTTTTCCGCGAGAAAGCCGTAGCCCGGGTGAATCGCCTGGCAGCCCTGTTGCAGGGCCAGGGCGATCAGTTGCTGGCGGTCGAGGTAGGCCGCCACCCCGCGGCCCTTGAGGGGCAGGGCCAGATCGGCCTTGCGCGTGTGCAGGCTGGCGGCGTCGTCCTCGGCGAATACCGCGACGCTGCGAACGCCCAGGTCGGCGCAGGCCCGGGCAATACGGATGGCGATCTCGCCGCGATTGGCGATCAACAGACTCTGGAACATGGCAATTCTCACAATGCTGAAAAGGAAGGGCTCAGAGCTGTTGTTCCAGCTCGTTCTTCTTGACCTTGCCGGTGGCGGTCATGGGCAGGCTGGCCACCAGGCGGATCTGCGGCACCTTGTAGGCGGCCATCACCTCCTGGCACCAGGCTGCCAGGGCATGCGGGTCCTGGGGCGCATCGGGCTTGAGCACAACGAAGGCCACCGGCTGCTGGCCCCGACGTTCATCGGCGCGGCCGATCACTGCGCTGGCCAGCACCTGCGGGTGCTGGCCGAACAGCGCCTCCAGCTCGCTGGGAAACACGCTCATGCCATTGACCTTGAGCATTTCCTTGCGCCGGCCCAGGTAGCGGATAAACCCTTGTCCGGTGATCTGCCCCAGGTCACCGGTGTGCAGCCAGCCGTCGCGCAGGGCCGCCGCGGACGCCTCCGGGCGCTGCCAGTAACCCTGCAGCAGGGAAGGGCTGCGCACGCACAACTCGCCCTCGGAGCCCAGGGGCAGCAGGGCGCCGCTGTCGAAGTCGCAGACCTTGAACTCGGTGCCCGGCACCGGCAGGCCGACGAAGGTTGGCGCGCTTTTGAGGTCGAAGTCGTCGGTCTGCAGGCCGGCGGTAAAGGTGTCGCAGGTGTGGGTTTCGGTCATGCCGAAGCTGAACTCGAACAGGGTGCAGCCGGTTTGCGCGCGCCAGCGCTGGCGATAGTCCGGGGTGAGCTTCTTGACGAAAGAGATGCAGCCGGTGGCCTTCAGGGAGCTCAGGTCGTAGTCGGCGACGCTTGGGTGCTCCAGCACTTCGGCGGCGCTGTCCACCAGCAGCCCGCAATGGCTGACCCGGTAGTGCGCCACCGCCGCCATGAAACCCAAGGCGTCCCAGCGCGCCAGCAGCACCAGGCGGCAGCCGGCGTAGATGGGAAACAGCAGGCCGGCGTTTTCCCCGGCGATCCAGAACTCGGGAAGGAAATTGAGCAGCACGCTGTCCTGCCTCAGGCCCAAGGCCACCGGCACGAAGCTGGCGCAGGTGTAGAGCATGTCGCCGTGGCTATGAATGCAGCCCTTGGGCATGCCGGTGGTGCCACCGGTGTAGTTCAGTGCGGCCATATCGCCCAGGGCAGGACGGTGGGCCGGGGTGGCGGCGCGACAGGCCTCCAGGGCGGGGAAAAAGTCGATCACCCCCGGAGCCAGGCGCTTGGGCGCCCGCAGCAGGTCCGGCAGGGGAATGCTCGGGGTGGCCGGGCACAACTCGCTGAGGCTGGTGGCCAGGATCGCGCTCAACTCGCAGGCGTCGCTGACCGCCTGCACCACATCCAGCAGTTGGTCGAAGCACAGGATCACCCGGGCGCCGCTGTCCTTGAGCTGATACTCCAGCTCCAGGGTGCGCGCCAGGGGGCTGACCGGCGCGTACACGGCGCCGCACTTGAGAATGCCCCAGAAGCCGATATGCAATTGCGGGCAGTTGGGCAGGTACACCGCCACCCGGTCCCCGGGGCCGATTCCCAGCTCGCCGAGCAAGGCGGCGCACCGGTCGGACAGCCGGTCCAGCTCGGCAAAGCTCAACTGATAGCCATAGAAGTCCAGGGCCACGGCACTGGCTTGCGACTGCGCCCAGGCCCGCAGGTATTCGGTAAGGGGCTGCTGGCCCAGGGGGTACTGCGGGGTACGCGGCGCGCCTTCGGGCCAGGCGGCCTGCTGCAGGGCGTGAAGGTGCTGCTGATAGGCCGCAAGGTCCATGGTGCCTCCTGAATTGTTGTTATCGGCACGGCCATCTTAGGCAGCGCCCGGGGCACCACAGAACCGACGGTTATTCATCGAGATTCATGAATGCGCTACATGGTTCTGCCGGCGCCGGCCCGCTGCTAGCCTGCTGCGGGTCGAGACTGCGAGGGCACAACCATGAACTCACCGCATGAATGGTCAGGGCTGAGCCGCCTGGACCTGAACCTGTTCCGGGTCTTCGAGGTGGTGTACCAGGAGCGCAACCTGACCCGCGCCGCCTCGGTGCTGCACCTCAGCCAGTCGGCCATCAGCCACGCCCTGGCGCGCCTGCGCGCCCAGCTGGACGATCCGCTGTTCGTCCGCGAAGGCTATGGCGTGGCCCCTACGCCGCTGGCCAAGCAACTGGCCCCGGGGATCCAGGACGCCCTCAGCGGTCTGCGCCGCAGCCTCAACCCGGCCCAGGCCTTCGACCCGTTGCGGGACCGCCGGCGTTTCACCCTGAACATGCCGGAGCAACTGGAGCCGGTGATCCTGCCCTTGATCCTGGCGCACCTGAACCGTGTTGCCCCGCACCTGGAAGTGCGCAGCACCAGCGTGCACTGGGCCGACCTGAAGCTGGAGATGATTGCCGGGCGTATTGACCTGGCCATCGAACTGTCGCGGCTCACCGACCCGCAACTGCAACAGCAACTGCTGCTGCAGGACTCCTTCTGCGTGATGGCCGGCCCCGGCTTCAGCGGCGAACTGACGGTGGAACGCTACCTGGCGGCCGAGCATGTGGCGGTGACCTCCAGGCGCCGAGGCATCTGCGTCGAAGACCTGGCCCTGGGGCACCTGGGGGTGGTACGGCGCATCCGCCAGCACTGCCAGCACTTTCTCACCGCTGCGCAACTGGTGGCCCAGGGCGATGGCCTGCTGACCCTGACCCGCAACAATGCGCAGTTGATCAACGCCGGGCTGGGCAACCGGATTCTCGACATGCCCCTGACCCTGCCCGAGGTCTGCCTCAACCTGTACTGGAGCAAGCAAGTGCAGAACGAGTCGGCCAACCGCTGGCTGCGCGAGCAGTTGCTGGAGCTGGCAGGGCGCAGTTGAACGGTTTGACGCCCGGCCCAAGCGCCGTTGTGCTGTAATTTGCGGCCACACACGCACACGGAAACCTGTGGATGCACGAGTCCGCCCGTCATATCGTCGATCTGTACCAGCGTCATGCTCGGGTCTGGGACCAGCGTCGCAGCGCCAACCCCGAGGCCTTCGAGGGAGAGCAGGCATGGCTGGAGCGCTTTCGCCGGGTCATGGGGCAGGGCGGCCAGGTGCTGGACCTGGGTTGCGGAGGTGGCGAGCCGATTGCGCGCAACCTGATCGAACACCAATGTGCAGTCACCGGCGTCGACAGCTCTGCCACCTTGCTGGACCAGTGCCGCCAGCGCTTTGCCGGGCAGCAATGGATCCACGCTGACATGCGCAGCCTCGCCCTGGACCAGGATTTTGCCGGCATCCTCGCCTGGAACAGCCTGTTTCACCTGAGCCCGGACGATCAGCGCGCCATGTTCGCCGTTTTCGAACGCCACGCCGGCCCGGGCTGTGCCCTGATGTTCACCAGCGGCCCCGAGGCAGGGGAGGCCATCGGCGAATTCGAGGGCCAAGACCTGTACCACGCCAGCCTCTCCCCGGGGGAATACTGCACCTTGCTCGACACCCATGGTTTCGAGGTGGTGCAGCACATCAGCGAAGACCCGGACTGCTGTGGGTTCACCGTTTGGCTGGCGCGGGCGATAGATTGAGGCTCAGAGCACCTTCAGGTTTTTGGCGATGTCCCGCAGGCAGATGCCCAGGGCACGTTTTTCGAAGTCGTGCGGGGCAAACCCAAGGATGAAATCCGCACGTATCAACGACTGAACCACCGCATCGCTCTCATCCCGAAACTGCTTGCGCTTGAGCATGTCGGTCACCTCCGGGGCGTACCACTGGTAGCGCTCCTGCAGGTGGAAGAATGTGGTGAACTCGCCCCAGGCCCCGTTACCAGTGACGGTCAGCTCAAGTTCTTCCTCGGTGATTCCAGAGATCCCAAGCGCCGACCCCTTGAGGGTAAAACTCATGTCCAGGGGGGCGGCGGGGTCAAAAGGATGGGGGATTGTATGGGCGGGGTCGTCATCCCCCTTGATCGAGGAGTTGCACGGGTGACAAGAGGGCACCAGGTTGTACAGCGACACCGCCAGATAGGGGTAGATCGACTTGGGCAAGAAGTGATCAAGAGGCGGCCGCATTTCCAGTTTCCTGGGGGTGCCGACACTCTGGCCGTGGTAATTCACATGGTGCAGGTGGCAGTAAGGGCAGATGCGCAGTGCATAACTGCCTACCAGCTTGTAGGCGTTCCAGCCGACGCCCTTGTAGATGAAATTGCTGTAGTCGAAGATTTCGCCCAGCTTGGTGATCAACTTCTCCATATCGGCCTGCCGAGCGCCGGACTTTGCGCTGGGTCGATTTCGCAAGTAATGATCAAGGGGCCCGGCTTGGTGCTTGACCTGTTGGATCACCCCGTGTAGCCGGCTGACATCGCCGACAAGTATGAAATCGCGCTCGCTCTGCAACACCTTCTTCAAGTCTGATGTGAAGGGAGGATAACCGGCGAAGGGTGACTTCCAGGCACTCATGGCCTTGTCAAAACGCTCGCCCAAGGTTTGCAGGTGCCGCTGTTTAGCGGTCGGATCCACCTTAAGCTTGAGCATGCGGGCCTCCGATCAGCACGCTCAACTGTTGTTGTACATGGTGCCTGAGCTCATCGTTGGCCAGTGTGTCGGCGATCTGCCAGGCGTGCCTGATGCTTTCCAAGTCTTGATCCTTGCGGTTCAACACATCTGAGAGTTTGGTCAGCAGGTTCAGGTTGAACTCGCCCGTGAAATCTCCCACCGCGAATACCGAGTTCAAGGTTTGCTTGGGGGTGTAGCCGAAGGCATTGGTCAGTTGCTGGTTGTCCAGGTCGAACAGGCGGCCGGCGGGTGTATCGGCGGCGACGATCAGTGAATGGGTGGAAATGAACACGTGGGTTCTTTTCGCCAGGGAACCGAATTGCCCGATGAATTTCAGCAGGCTGTCGATGTACATGCGTTGCCACTTGGGGTGCATGAACATCTCGCCTTCATCGATGCACAGCAGCATCAACCTATCCTGCGACTCGCGCTCGAACTCGCCGAAGGCCCGGGCGGTGGAGCAGTACAGCGACATCATGCTGGCCTGGCCGGAGCTCAGTTGCTTGAAGGAGAACTTGAGCAAACCGAGTGCAGCCACTTCGGAAAACACACCTTCATGTTGACGGATCTGGTGACCGGCTTGCTCATCCAAATAGGCCAAAGAGGCCAGTCGCCTCCAAGTATTGACGTTTTTGAACAAGGGACGGACTACATCCAGCGCGTTGCGGGCCTTGAGCAATTGCTCGGCCAAGAAATCGTTTCCTGCCAGCAGAAGCAGTTGAGGGAAGTCAACCAACAGCAAGTCGTTGAGCCACGGGCCGTGAACTTTGATCATTGCCAGCAACGTATCAATCAACAGATGAAGCTGTTCATCAGTTACTCTGTCCAGGCATTCCAGGACGGCAAAGGAGCAGATAAACCTCGTCTGTACTGATGAGCGCCTGTCGATCTCATGAAGCCGGGTCTTCATTTCCGGCTCCAGGGCCTTGTAGGTTCTGGCTCCGTCCGCGGAATATGACTTCACCAAGTCAACCAATGAAGCCGGCTTGAGTTTTATTTCCGCCGTCGCCTCGGAGACGAAGGTGGCTTTGTCCTTGAGAAAGGGATAGGCATTAAATGCCGCAACCATCTCCGACTCCACGACCAGACCAAACCTTGGGCTGACATCTTTTACTTTTCTACGACGCAAGAGTGCGCGTCTGACCTTTTCAAACGGAGAGGTCGAGTAGAAAACTGCCGAAAATTCGGGCGGTACGCAAAACTTGTCTTGAGTGATCTGCAGGCTGGAGAGCAGCCTGGTCTTGTTAAGCGAAAGACCTTTCGATAGGTACAGCCCCTGTTCCGTTTCCCAAAGAATGCTGACTTTGGATTTAGACTCCCAATCAGCCAGTCCTTCGCACACCCCCAGCAACATCTCGGTCTTGCCACTGCCATTCTCGCCGTAAAGGGTAGTGAACGAGGCTACGTCTAACTGCTGTCGGCTGGAGGTGCGCGATGAAGGGGCTATTTCCAGAGTGAAAGGGGGGATGTCAGGCGGTCCCTCGGAGGGATAGACCACCACCTCATAAGCATCGGTTAATGGCAATACGGTGGGCTGTCCCGATTGTCCGACGAAAAAAAGCACATGGATCACAGTGCGGTCTGGCGACATATCGAATCCCTGATAATTGTTTTTCAGCTCTTGCTTTGAACCCTGGCTAGCAGGCCAGCGCACTGGCAAAAAATAGCTATGTGCCATTAGTAAAAAATGGCGCGTAGATTCGCACATGAGTCGGTTGCGGGAAATAGCCGGCCAAGCATTCAAGAGATTGGCGACTGTCGGGTTTTCCAGGTCGGGACGTTTGCCTCGGACAAAAAAAAGCCGCGTCCTACGAGAACGCGGCTTTTTCAGCTGGCCCTGGGGCCATTTGCGCTACTTGTTTTCAGTGTTTCATCATGCTGTGGTCCGGCGCATTCAGCGCTCGGGCTTGGGCTTCGACCTTGATGGTTTCCTTCTCGCCCTTGGCGTTTTCCACGGTCAGGGTCAGGGGCACTATGTCGCCGGCCTTGATCTGGCCGGTGAGCTCCATGAGCATCACGTGGTAGCCGTGGGTGTCCAGGCTGACTTTCTGCCCGGCCGGCAGGGCCACGGCGTCCACTTGCTGCATGCTCATCACGTCGTTGTGCATGCTCGACTGGTGGATCTGCACGTTCTTGGCCACTGGCGATTGCACCTCAACCAGCTTGCTGTCGCTGCTGGCGGTGAGGTCCATGAAGGCGCCGCTGGCGTGCTGGCCGGCTACGGTGGCGCGGACCCAGGCGTTGTCCACTTGGGTCGCGGCGCTGGCGGTGCCGCCCAGGCCCAGCAAGGAAACCAGCAGCAGGGCAGCTTTGAGACGGGATGGGCGCTGTAGGGAATGCATTAACAAACCTCCATGACGGTGAGCAGGTCTTCCGCGCACTCTTGGGCGGTAAGGGACTGGGAAAGCCCCAGGCGCAAGGTGCCCCGGGAGTCGAAGACGAAACTGGTGGCGGTGTGGGACAGGGTGTAGGTCGAGCCGCTGGGGATCTTTTCGTAGAACACGCCGAATTCCTTGGCGGTGGCAGCGGTCTGCTCCAGGGTGCCGTACAGCGCCTCGAAGCTGGGGTCGAAGGACTTGACGTAGGCGTCCAGCACTTCGGGTGTGTCGCGCTCCGGGTCCAGGGTGATGAACACCACTTGCAGGCGGTCGCCATCACGGCCCATCAGCTTCTTGGCCTGGGCCGCGCGGGCCAGGGTGGTGGGGCACACGGCCGGGCACTGGGTGAAGCCGAAGAAAATCATCGGCATCAGGCCGCGGTAGCTGGACAGCGACTTGGTTTCGCCCTGGGAATCGGTGAGTTTGAAGGTGCGGCCAAGAATCTGATTGCTCAGGTCCTTGCCGTATTTGAAGGACAGTCGGGGACTGTTGTCGCAACCGGCGAGCAGGCCCAGGCCGAGCACTCCGGCGCTGGTGAGCAGGGTGCGGCGAGTCAGCAGAACACTCATGAAATAACGCCCTTTGAACAGCCAGACAGGCAAAAACCCGCGCATGGTAACAAACAGACGAAAGCGGCGGCGGGCTAATTAGACCAATGCCTGCGGCCATCGGTCGCAGGTCGGGAAGGGCCGGGGCGTGGCTGCTCAGCTTTCCAGGGCGGCCATCTGCACCAGGGCGCGCACGGCGCTGCGGGTGGCCTGGGTCAGGGGTTGGGGCAGGCGGTCGAGCTCGAACCAGGCCACATCGCTGTGCTTGTGCGGCTCGCAATTGCGCGCCGGCATGGCCGGGGCCGAGGCCAGGTACACCGGTGATACCCAGTGCTCCTGGCGCAGCGGGTCGATCTGGTCGACCACGCACAACAGGCTCACGCCTTGCAGGGTCAGCCCCAGTTCTTCGTGGATTTCCCGGCGCATGGCCTGTTCCACCGGTTCCAGCCAGTCGACCTTGCCTCCGGGCAGGCCCCAGCAACCGGCTTCCGGGTCGCGCAGGCGCTTGACCAGCAGCAGCTGGCCGTCCCGGACAATCGCGACACCGCACCCCAGGCGTGGCTGTTGTTGCATGGCAGGTCCTCCTTGCACTGTTTCGGCGGGGCAGATACCGGGCAATGCCCGGCAGGCCCGTTCACCGTTGCGACAATATCGGCAGCGGCGCTTTCGGCAGATTATTGCTTTGTTGTTTATTTGTAATGACAGTTGGAAGTCACTGCCCGGGGCGTGATTCAGTGACGCCCCACAGTGGCGCCGATCACCAGCAGCGCCAGCAGGATCAGCACCACCCCCGTGCCCCGTTCCAGCCAGGGCAGGGCCCGGGCAAAGCGCTCGCGCACGCGGCGGTTGCCAATGGCCAGGGCCACCAGCACGTCCCACAACAGCACGGCGCTGAACATCCACAAGCCATAGACCAGCTTCCAGCCGGCACTGGTCTGGGCCCCCACCAGGGACGCCAGGCTGACATAGAACAGGGCGTTCTTGGGGTTGAGGATGCCAGAGAGAAAGCCCATGCCCAGGCCACGCCACCAGGTGGCCCGGCCCAGCGGCCGGGCTTCGTCGTTGCCGTCCACCGCGGCCAGGGAACTGGCACCGGCATGACGGATAAACAGCCAGCCCATATAAAGCAGGTAGCCGCACCCGGCCAACTGGATCGCCAGGAACAGCGGGCTGCCTGCCCGAAACACCGAGACCCCGGCAAACGCCAGGACGATAAAGGCACCATTGGCCAGGGCGATGCCCAGGCAGGCGCCGGTGGCCGATCGCCACCCCGCGGCCATGGACATGCGTGCTACCAGGAAGAAATCCGGGCCGGGGGAGAGCAGGGCGAGAAAGTGCGCGGCGGCGACCAGCAGGAACTGTTGAATCATGGGTAGAGCCTTCCAGTGACGTGAAAGCCTGGAAGTCTGCGGCGCCGAGAGAGCCGGGGTATTGAAGAAAATTGCGCGGCCTCAGGCCTTGTACAGGCCCGGGGTTACGCCGACATGAGCCTTGAACACTCGCTGAAAATGCGCCTGATCGGCAAAGCCCAGGCGCTGGGCCAGGGCTGCCGACGCTTCCCCGGCCTGCAGCGAAGCGCGGGCCTGGATGATCCGCTGGTTCAACTGGTAGGCATGGGGCGTCATCCCGGTGGCCGCGCGAAAGGCGCGGATCAACTGGTAGCGGCTGATTCCCGCCAGTTCCGCCAAGTGCTCCAGAGGCCTGGCCTGCTGCGGATCACACTGGAGGAAATCCACGACCCGGCGCACGCCTGCGCTGGCCCGGGCCGGATCGGCCGCCAGGGCAATCACCGGTTGCTCCCGGGTGGCCAAGCCACCGATGAACTCGATCAGCGCGGCCTCCTTGTGCTGCCAGCTGGCGTTGGAAAACAACAACTGGTTGAGCCGGCAAAAAGCCTGGTAGAGGCCACTGTCGTGGCTCAGCACGACCTGGGAAAGCGCCGACCCATGCTGCTGCGCTTCTTCGCGCACAGCGTCCACCCAGCGCGGGTCCAGGTGCAGCATCTGGTAACTCCAGGCGCTGTCGGGCAGGGGATTGCAGGCATGGGCGCAATCGGCCGGGACAAATACCACGCTGCCAGCCCGGATCCGGGTCGGGCCCTGGGCGCCGCCGCTGAACACACTGACACCCCGGTCCACGGCACCGATGGACACCGTCGGATGGCTGTGGGCCTTGTAGTTGGCGCGGCTGTCACAGGCCCGGCGGCTTTCGACGTAAGGCAGGTTCGGGTCGCGCCAGAATTGGGCGGTGGAGGACATGGTGCGGTTCCGCGAAGGGCTGTAGAGACCGCGGCGACGCGGTGGGCGGGTTAGCCTAACAGGCCCCCCGGCAGGCTTGCCACAGGGTTGAAGGCCGATGGGGAGCCTTGACCGATCGGAGATTGCCAGCTATTTGATTCAAAAAAATATTTCAATGCTGTTTTTGAATTTCGCCCAGGGCGGAGGACTTTCCTTGGCGCCTTGGCCGCTCCCGTGAAATGCAACCGACCTGAAGCTTGGCTGGAAAGGGACGTCCTGCCGTTTTCATGACCTCTCGATCATGGCCATTACCCCGGCGAAACACTTCGCCCTATGCGTGAGGAACAACAATGAAAAGCTTGAATAGCCTGATGATCGCAAGTGCGCTTGTCATAGGGTTGTGCTCCACGACCCTGGTGGCCGCTGCACCACACTTTTCACCCCAGGGCCCGTTCTACGGCAACAATGGCACCCTCTCGATAAAACTGCCGTCGTCGTTTCAGGCACAGGTCACCTGTGGCATCAGCCTGAGCGGTTCGATCAACACTCAGGATGAAGCCAAGATCCACAGTGTGTTCATCAGCGGTAGCGGAATCTGCAAGTCCTTGCAGGCAAAGAATCTGCCCTGGATCTTGAAACCGGAAAACGTATTTTCCTTGAAGCTGGAGGGCGTCAGCTTTGTCGTCTCCAATTTCGTACCTGCCAGCAATTGCGGGGCCAATGACATATTCGTGACCTGGAACGGTCCCCTTCAAAAGTTGAGTGCCTTCAACCAGGCCCTCACTGGCAATTGCACACTGGCCACGCTGGATATCACCCTGCAGCCGCCACTGACCCTGGTCCCGTAGCCCCCTCGCGATACCCCGAGCTCCCGGGCCTTGTGGCCTCGGGCGCTCGGGGCACATTGCCTCGGCAGCGTAGAACCCGCTCAGGCACCTTGAAACTTGAAGGCGGGGGTGACCTTGAAGTCGCCGGAGACTTCGCCGGAATAGATGGTGGACTGGTCCTTGCCCAAGTCGAGCTTCTTCACCTGGCCCGTAGTGCTTGCGAAGTCGATCTTCTTCAGGTCGACCCAAAAGGTATTGGGGGTCAGTGCCGACTCGAAAAAGTACAGCTTGCGTTGATGGTCCACTACAGTGCGCCAGCGAGTGGAGGAGATATTCGGTTCACCCGGGGTGGAGATGCCGTAAGGCACAGAGACGTTTCTGATTACGCTGAACACGCTGGCCAGGGAGACCTGCGGGCTCTCGTCCTTGGGAATAGCGTTGACATAGAAGGAGGCTCGGGCGAAGCGATCCGCGGCGCGGTTGGTGCCCGGCAACATGACGGTGCCGCCAATGGATTTCCAGTAGGCATTGAGGGCCAGCTGTTCATCAAAGGTCGGGGAATTGGTCATGACCTGGAATTCCCGGCCATGGTGAATCACCGGCTTGCCCTTGATGTACTCGATGATCGCGCTGTCCCCCGTGGCGTCGGAAATCGACAGGTGCAGGGTCGCCAGGCGCGTGTCCCCGGGGACATTGGCCGTCACCAGGGTAAAGGGCTCTTTCTTCAGCGCGTCCACGGCCTCCGCCACGGTGGCGTAGTTGTCCAGCACATACTGGGCCCAGGCGGCGATGCTGAGGCCCGGCTTGCCGTTGTCGGGCAACGGGTACTGGGACTCCACCAGCCACAGCAGGTTGGTCACCAGGCCTGCCTGGTTGACGCCGTCGGAAGTCGCGATGTCATAGCCCGAGGCAATCACACTGCCGTAGCGCGAGGTCCACTTGATCGAGTTGGCTCCCACCTCACCATTGCGCTGCATGCCCTGCGGGAAGATCCACAGATGGGTCGCCACGTCGGTTTTCCAGTCCATGGAACGGGCGGTGATCACGCTCTGGTTGCTTCCCAGGTAGGTCAGCCGGGTGCAGGCCTGGGCGAGGGGCAGGGACAGGATGATACTGCTGAGGGCCAGGACTAAGGCCCTAGGCACGGCTTTCCTGGGCAGTGGCAATACCTTCATTACCTTCATGGTGCTGATTCCTGTTTTATTCGGCCGAGAAGGCGCGGGTCTCTGAATTCATACCAGTCTTTTTCCTTGTCAAGAAAGCCCGGAGTGACCTGAAAATCGCCATAACCTCACTTTTAGCACTGCCTATACTGGATTGCGCAGCCGTTTCACCGCAGGACACACATAAACAGGAGCGTTTATGACTTTCAGCGAAATAGCCTATGAGCAGTCCGGGCCCGTGGTGATCATCCGCTTCAATCGTCCCGAGCAGCGCAACTGCATCGGCCCGGTCACCCACCGCGAGCTGATCGAGGCCTGGACGCGTTTTCGCGAGGATGACAACGCCCTGGTGGCAATCATCACCGGCACCGGCGACCGAGCCTTCTGCGCCGGCGGCGATCTCAAGGCGGCCGCGCAACTGGTGCCCAGCAGCGCCGAGGAAATGGCAGCCCACGACCGTGGCGAACGCCCGGGCATCATCGGCCCCAGCCGCTGGACCGAGATCTACAAGCCGATCATTGCCGCGGTCAACGGCGTGGCCTATGCCGGTGGCCTGGAGTGGGCCTGTTTTGCCGACATCCGCATCGCTGAAGAACACGCCTCGTTCGGCGTTACCTGCCGGCGCTGGAATATCGGCCTGGCGGATGGCGGCACCCAGCGCCTGCCACGGATCATCGGCATGGGCCGGGCCATGGAACTGATTCTCACGGGCAAGGTGATTGACGCCCAGGAGGCGTACCGTATCGGCCTGGTCAACGAAATAGTGCCCAGTGGGCGCTCCCTGAAACGGGCACTGGAGCTGGCCCATGTCCTGGCCGGCCTGCCGCAACCGGCGATGCGTTCGGACAAGGAAGCGGCCGTGCGTGGCTATGGCTTGCCATTGGCGGAGGGCTTGAAGATCGAAGCGCAGTGCTTCAACCGCTCGATCCATCAACCGGAAACCCAGGAAGGGTTGCGGCGGTTCATCGAGCGCGATCATCCGGATCGGGCCAGCCAGCAGTCGCCCGGTACGCCGGGTATTGTCAGGAACTAACCCCCAGGGCTTGGCGGCCTGCACCCCATACGGTGCAGACGGCAGGGCTCAGCCTGCTTTCTTGCAGATCATCTCTTCAGCCCCATGGCCCCAAGTGACAACAGCCTCGCCCTGATGCTCCCAGAAGCTCTCGTTCTGCCCTAGGTAACGTGAGCCGCTGGCAGAGCTGGCCTCCAGCATCAGCGATTGCCGGCCTTTATATAAGGCGGTGAGGGTGGGCGGTTCGGTCTGGAAGAAGGTGACACTGATACGGCCATTGCTCGCGCAATCGAACATGACTGGAGCGGAGGAGGTGACCAGCCCATAACCCGTCTGCAGTTCGACGATGCGCCGACGATAGCTATCAGCCACGCAGGCTTGCTGATCATCGGTCTTCCAGCACTCGTCGCGGCCCTTGATCCAGCCACGCTGTTCGGCCTTGAGCACATTGCCGCGCTTGCCGGCATTCTTCAGGGCGTCGCGATAAATAGTGGCCAACTTGCGGTCCAGTGCCGCGAGACCAGGGTTCTGGCAGATCAGTGTGGTTATCGACCCGGTCATTTTCTCACTGCAGTTGAATGAAGGACCTTGTTCGGCCGTTGCCAGAGAAGTGGCCAGCAGGGCCGATAAAGCGACACTGCCCACCATTGTTCGAAGGGGAAAGGTCATGGGTAACTCCTGATATCCAATATAACTAAACTAAATATTCATTTAGTTTAGTTATTTATAAGCGTCATATTGTAAGGGCAGGGTAGCTCATCCCGCGAGCCATATCTCGACACCCGGCAGCACTCGGCAAGACCCGCGGCGAGGTGTATTTGATAAAGGGCAGATCGAAGCTATCCTCACCAGGGACAGCAATATCGATTATTTAAAATGCATATTGAACAACTGGGCAGGAGCCAAGAAGCATGACAGGGGAAGATCTGGTCAAGGCAATAGAAAACAATGCAACGCTCATGGGGCTGAAGGATTGTCCTTCCGTGCCCATTCAAATGAGCTGCGCTGTCTACGGGAAGGTGCAAAATGATGTTGGAAACGATGTCATTACAAATAACGGAAGCATGAAATACCAAATCGATCAGGCTCTTTTATTTCACGGCCTGCACTCGGAGACAGCTGTTTGGCACTTTAGTACGGGACCAGTGGTTCATCATTTTGTCGTGATCCCTTGGTACAGGCAGTCAGCCCCTCAAGGGACCGTGTATACGGTATTTATGGCCTACGAAGGAAAGTACCTGCTGGTTAATTATGTAAAACATAACAGCCCGGCCCCTGGTGAGATTAAAGGCTACAAGACAGCCTGGACGGAAAACGACTTGAGAACCATGCTCTCTGACTTGCTCACCAAGAGTAGTGCCTGGGAAGAATACTTCGGCAATGTCGGACCGGCCCAGGCGAATATAATCCACTACTACAAATACAAAACAACAACACTAGACTCTGCAGTTTCCAACGTGAATCGATACAGAGAGCTCTGTCGGTAGATTCCTTGGTCGTCCCGGCAATTAGCCAAAGCCCACCTTCAATAGTTCGATATGCAGGTGGGCCACAGTCAGCAACCACCTGAGTTTGAAATTCTCCCGCTCGAACTTTGACAGGCATTCCGAATTTCGAAAGACACACACCACGTGTTCATCCGCGGTCGGAATTCGTGGGTGTCATGCAACTGGAAGTTTTTCGGCCCAGGGCCGGTGAAGTCCTGGGTTGGCTACAAGGAGCAAAGGAATCAGGATTCGTTTGTCCAGGATGTCATTGCGAAGGCCCAGACGCGAGCGACAGCAGAGTGATCGAAGCCTGGCTTCAGAAGCTGTCCCTGAGGGTAGGAAGCGTTGCAGCTGAGCCTGGGTAATTCTTGGGTATCGTGACCCACATGAACATGTCATATCTACGCATAATGTATATTATGTTAAATAGCATAACTCCAAGGCTCACAGGAGCTGTGATCAGCTATCAGGCTTGGATCACATATCCGGGCGCTTTCGACGCTTTGAATTGGCGTACCCGAGCTGGTCATTTCCAGTTTTCGAAACCACTCACTGCTCAGATCCACCGATGGCTCGCTCTGCACCTATAGGCTTCGACCAAGCCCATGGACCTGACGCAGCGAGCAATCGCATAGCTCCCACCCCATCATTGGAGTGCTTCACCATCGAATCGGATTGGCTGACGAATCCAGTACTCTCAAGAAATCCTGGGTACAGCAAAGACCCTTACAATTTCTTCAGCGCAAGCTGCGTCATAAGATCTGCTTTCATAAAAATCAAAAGCAGTTTCTGCCCCACAGCTGGAAAAATGTTTTTTCACTTCCTTCATCTCCTTCGACGCAAGCCCTCTATCATGTTCTCGTACTTTTTCCAAAAAACTGACTGAAGCTGGCTTTGCGCAAATAAAAATATTGGGTATGAGAACACCTTGCTGCGCCAGCCCTTCAAAGTCTGTAAAAGTCACGGCAAAAAAAACATCTTTACCTGTTGAAACCTTCAAGACTCTTAAAGTATTTAAAACAAACAAAGCGAGCCCTGTCAGGAAATCAGACACCCCGTCGCTGCTCATTTCATCCATCAGGTGCTTTAAGCGACCATACCTTGATACAAGCGGAATCTCTTCAAAGCTTTCATAGCTCTCGAAGAACACGTCCATATCATTGTACGGCTCTTTACTGATTACCTTGTTATAGAGATCTGTAAGCTTCATTACCAGGGGATACTCCATCCGTCGCAGGATGTTCGGGGGGGAACGTCAGGAAGTTCAATCAACGAGGGTGCGTGCTGGCTAGAACCACTTTCACTGGTATCACCTAGCCCTCAAGCTCATAAACCTCAATATCACGACCAATAACATATAGATCCCCTTCTTCGCGCACTTGATCAATGGATGCTGGATCAGCATCCAAAGCGTAATTTCCATCAATGTCGACACACCAATACTCGTCAAACTTCAACAGCCGAACCCCCGAGCAAATTGAATTGAATTGATGACCGCTAACTTTCGCGCTCAGCTCTTCGACGCCACGGACAACCACTTTGACTTTCTTCCAAACATCCCCATCAATACGGTGATCTCTGGCATGAAATACAACCTGTGCTGCGAGTCGTTCGCCTGGCGCATAATTAAACTCGAACGACAATAGCAAGCCATCTTCAAAACGGTGAAAAGCTTGTAATACCTCACTTATTTTTTCTGCAGTATCTGACATTTTCATTTACCTGGTGATTTCTGGCCGTGACTTTCAAGTTGGTTGCTTTTCAAGCGGATAGGGTTTGAAACGCTTCATGCCTCGCGTCGCCATGTCCCCCTGGACCACTCACCCCGTCACCGCCTGATAAACAACCCGATGCGCCTCGGTGGGCAGTGGCACTTCCCACTTGAACAGCATGCGGCGGATATCATCGTTGCGCAGCGAGGTGTCGCGCTGCTGGTTGCGCCGCATGATCTCGCCCTCGGGGCGCTCCAGGTAGAGAATTTCCACCTGCGCGCCGTAGCCGTAGAGCAAGTCCAGGGTGCGGTTGCGCATCTGCGCCGACAGGTGCGTCGAGTTCCACACAAAGGGTTTGTGCTCTCGCAGCAAGGCCTTGGCCCGGTCGATGGCGTAATGCGCAGCGGCGCCTTCATTCTGTCCATGGCGCAGGCCCAGGGCCTGGCGGGCGTCGTCGAACGACACCACCGGCAGCTCCGGGTGATGCTGTGCGGTCCAGGTGTCCTTGCCGCTGGCCGGCAGGCCCGAGAGCATCACCACCGACGAACCCTGCGGCGCGTGCAACGGGTAGTCGGGATGTACCCGGGCGCCACGCAGGTACTGAATGCGTGTGTAGTCGTCGGCAAAGGCCCGCGGTCCGTGCAGGCAGCCCTCCTCCTGCGCCAGTTCGCGCCACAGTTCGATGGCGTCCAGTACATCGGCCTTGCCGGCGTAGTTGCGGCCCTGCATATCGGCCTCGGCGACGGCACAGAGCATCCACAGCGGCAGTTCCCAGGACAGTTTGTGCAGCAGGAACTCAGGGCTGCGGCCGCTGCGATCACCCTGCAGGGCGAAAAACGGCACTTGGTGCACGGCGATGATGCGGCAGATCTGCTCGCGCAGCTCGAACGGCACACCGGCGCGCCACAACAGTAGCCGCGCATCCACCGCCCCCCGGCGTGAATGACCGGGCTGGCCGATACGCCCGGTATCCTTGTCGATCACCGTGGTGTCGGGCTTGGCGATGTCGTGCAACAGGGCCGCGAAGAACAGCACAAAGCGCTGCTCGGCGCTGGCCTGCTGGTAGGCGGGTTGGGCCAGTAATGCTTCGACCACCAGGCGGGTATGAATCCATACATCGCCCTCGGCGTGGTAGATCGGGTCCTGCGGTGTGTCGGCCAGGCGCGCCAAGGCCGGAATGGCCGACAGGCAGGCGGCGGTGTCCATATCGCGCCCCGGCTCGGGGACCAGTTGGCGCAGTTGTTGAGTATCCATTTCGGGAGGCTCCTTCAGTAGCCGTGGCGTGGGCCCTGCCAGTCCATGGACAGGCGCGGGGCATAGAGGTCGACGCCGGCGGCCAGTTGATTGGGGATAAAGGGTTGGCTGGCATGGTGCTGGTCGGCATCGAGGATGGCCTGGACGAAGTCCTGGCGTACCCACTTGAGCCGGCCGAGGGTCTGCTGCTCGTCCTCGAGCTTCAGGTACAGGCCCTCCATGCGGCTGGAGCGGTCGCACTGGCGCCAGGCACGGGCCAGGTCTAGGCCTTCGCGGTGCACCACCTGCTCGAACACCTGGCGCCAGTGCGCGGTCTTGGCCAGCGAATCGCCCACCAGCGCTAGCAGCTCGGCATGCCGGCGCGGTGCCGGGCCTTCGTACAGCACAGGCACCGACAGCACCGGCCCACCTTCTAGCAGGCGCCGGCGCGCCGCGGTGGAGAGGAACAGCCCTGTGGCGCGGTCCCACACATCGAACTCGCAGAAGTAATGTGGCAAGTGGTCGTAGAACACCGAGTGCTTCTTGTGCAGCCACTCGCCATACAGCACGAAGCGATCTTCCAGGCGTTCCAGCAACCAGTGCTCATGGGCCGAGGCCCACTGCTTGAACAGATTGAACTGGCGCTCGCGCCCACCGCCGGTGAGGTAGTGACCGCGAGATTGCAGGAGCAACTCGCCGCCTGCGCCAAAGCTGATGCCCGCGTTGGCACCATCGAGTTTTTCTTCCACCACCAGCCACTGTCCGGCCAGGGCGCCATAGCGCACTTGGCCAGTGTCAGTGTCGCCATCTTGCAGGCGCGAGCCTTGCAGGTGGGGCGTGCGGGGGTATTTGAGCAGTTCCAGGTTGTGCGCGGTGGCACGAATATCCGTGTGCATGGGTTTGTCCTCGAAAAAAGAGAAAAACCAACGACAGGATCAGGCAGGCATGGCAATGAAGCGCCGCCGTGCATAGGCACGGGCAGCCATCAGGCAGGATGGACCGTCGTCGGTATCAGGCGTGTTGGCTGGCGTAGGGCACTGGCTTCACCACTTGGAGAAAAGGTTGCAGAGGCTTTAGGGCGCGCATTCAACAGCAGATAGCGGCATCAGGTCAAGCCCCGAGAGGACAAAACCCCAGCGCCCCTGCTTGCGCGAAACACCCGAGCTTTTGTCATGAAAAAAACCGCCTGGGGCTCATAGGGTGCAGCCAGTCATAACCCGATAAGGAATCGATCATGAAACGTTCAAGCGTGCTGATGGCTGCAGTCATTGGCCTGGCACTTGCACCTTTGGCCCAGGCCTCGTCCATGGCTGACAGCGAAGAGAAAGCCCAGTTGCGCAAACTCTTCTGCGAGTCGAAGGGCGGCGCCGATATCACTGGGCTGGGTGAGTTGAAGAAGTCCGACGACGTCGGCGCCGTGGTGGTGTGCAAGCTCCCGCCCTCGCCCACCACCGTGGTGGAAAACCAGGCGGCATCGAGCCTTGCCGCGCTGCCATTGACGCCCGTCACGGCAACGCTTGCGCCACCGTCGGGGGTCTACAAGCTCGCCCCGGGAGCCAGCAGCGTCAACACTTCATGCTCGGCCAACCTGGCCATCGCCAAATGGGCGGGCTTTCCCAATACCAGCAACGGCAACGCCACCTTGAACTGTCGTGGATACAATGCCGGCGCAGCAGGCGGTACGCTGGGTTGCAAGATCGAATGGACCGGGCCGACCCAGGTCGCCATCGGGGTCACCCCTTACGGCGGCCAGGTCGCGGTGAACTTCAATTGCCAGGCCCTGTACTTCGGTTCCGTCGGCACGGTGATGGATTTCAGCTACGCCGACCCGACGTATCCGCGCATCCGCTATGGCTCGGTCCAGGCCACCAGCAGCATGACCATCACCCAGTGATGCCGTGCCAGCCTGGCTGAGCTTCGATCAAGCGCCGGCAGGGCCGCTCCCTGCCGGTCACCCTCCTCTGCTTCATTGCTTGCCGCGCATGCTGTTGCGCCATATGCGGTAGGTCCTGATGCCCGAACGCACCGAACCGAACAGCAACTGGCTGTCCATTTCCCGGGTCATCCCCGAACGTTCCAGCATCGCCAGGAAAGTACCGCGGGCACGGGCGATAGCGAAGTAGATGCCCTGGGCGGCCAGGGTCTCGCGGATTTCCCGCAGCACCGCGATGCCGCTGACATCGATATCGGTCACCGCCTCGGCATCGAACAGCACCACCTCGGGTTGGCTCTCGCGCTGCACGGTGTCCAGCAGGCGCATCTTGAAGTAGTCGGCGTTGAAGAACAGGATCGCGTCGTCGAAGCGATACACCACCAGGCCGGGCACAGTGCGAGCTTGCGGGTACTGGTGGATGTCCACCTGGCCTTCGATGCCCGGCATCCAGCCCAGCACCGCGTCGGTGGGTTGGTAGATGCTGTACAGCAGGCGCAGGATGGCCAGGGTCACGGCGAACATGATGCCCGGCAGCACGCCCAGCCCCAGCACACTGACGGTGGTCAGCAGGCACAGCCAGAACTCGAAGCGGCTGAGTCGGTAGATTTGCTTCAGGGACTTGACGTCGAGCAAGCCCCAGCCCGCCATCAACAGCACCGCGCCCAGGGCCGGCTGCGGAATCCACGCCATGGGCGCGGTGAAAAACAGCAGAATCAGCGCAATCGCCAGGGCGGCGATGATGCCCACCAGCTGGCTCTTGCCTCCGGCCATGTCATTGACCGCGGTACGCGAATCCGCACCGCTGATGGCAAAGCCCTGGGAGGCACCGGCGGCCAGGTTGCTCAGGCCCAGGGCGATGAATTCATGGTTGGCGTTGATCGCGTAGCCATGGCGCGCGGCGAAGCTGCGGGCAGTGAGCATGGCGCTGCAGAAACTCACGGTAGCGATGCCCAGCGCGTCGCGCAGCAGGCTCTTGCTTTCCTCCAGGGTGGTCTTGGGCCAGGACAACTCCGGCATCCCGGCCGGCACATGACCGAGGATCGCCACACCGAGGCGGTCGAAGCCCAATAGCCCGGCCAGCAAGGTGAACAGCGCCACCGTCAGCAGCGCCGCAGGTACGCGCGGATAGCGTCGCGGCAGCCAGATCAAAAGGCCCAGGCTGGCCAGGCCGACGGCCAGGGTCAGGCCATGGATCTCCCCCAGGCGCTGGAGAAAGTCCGCCAGCCCCAGGATGAAGCCGTCGCCTTCGATCTTGAAGCCCACCACCTTGCCCATTTGCCCGGCGATCAGGCTCAGACCGATGCCGTTGAGGTAGCCGATGAGGATCGGCCGCGAGAAGAAGCTGGCGATAAAACCCGCCCGGGCGATCCCGGCGGCAATCAGCATCAGGCCCACCAGCACGGTGACGATCATCGACAATTCGACGGTACGCTGCAGGTCGCCCATGGCCAAAGGCGCCACGGCCCCGCCGAGCATGGCGCAAGTGGCGGCATCGGGGCCGACCATCAGTTGCCTCGAGCTGCCGATCAAGGCATAGACGATCATCGGCAGCACACAGGCGTAAAGCCCGTACTGCGGTGGCAGGCCGACAATCTGCGCATAGGCGATGGCAATCGGGATCTGGATAGCCGCCACGGACAAGCCGGCCCGCAGGTCGGCGCGCAACCATTCGCGGCGGTAGTGCAGCAAGTTGGACAGGCCAGATAGACAGCGGGATAACGACATGCCGGGTCCTTTCGAAATATTCCGTTTTATTCTTTGGCTGCGCGCTTGTTTGGCAAGGCGACGCGGGGCGTTATTCAAGCGAATCGGGCAACTTAGCGCCATGAGCTGGAGCAGCTTTTGCTTCGATTCACCCAGGTGCTTGGCCATGGGCAACCCGCTGAGGCGCAGGTGGTGGTGAGCTTGGGCCGCTATAGATGAACAACCTCTCCCATTCATGGGACGCCAAGCCAGCTATAACGGCGAGTTGCCTTGATGACGCGCCACTTCCCGGTGCATGTCGTCGCGCTCGTAGCCAGGCAGCAAATGACCGTCGGTCACCTACCTTGAAACGGCTCGGTGTTCGCTCCATTGGTCGGAGAGTTTCTTGACTAGGATTAAACCGCGCTAAGACTTTAACCGAAATTGTTAGAGGTGACGCCCAAGTGGCTCTGGACAGAAGGTTAATCCGCAGAAGCCGGATTGACTCGTACGTTCGCTTTGACTGAGTGCCTATGAGGCCGATATGGAGATCATCTCTGTGGTGGATGTACCGCGATGGATGGACACGATTTCCCCTGACCCCGCGAGACGGACGACTGACGCCCGAACACGAGCCAGAGGAAGTCGTTTATGGCAATAACGCAAAACAACCGTTTGGTGCAGGTCGACAGTCCCCTCGGCGGCGATGTCCTGTTGCTGCAGAGCATGGAAGGCAACGAAGAGCTGGGGCGATTGTTCCACTACGAATTGGACCTCACCTCCGAAAACCGAGCGATCACATTCGACCAGTTGCTGGGCAAGCCGATGGGCCTGACCCTGGAGCTGCACGACGGCAGCAAACGCTATTTCCACGGCGTTGTCTGCAGCTGCCGGCAAGTGAACGGCCACGGTCAGTTCGCCGGCTACCGCGTCAGCCTGCGGCCCTGGTTATGGCTGCTCACGCGCACTTCGGACTGCCGGATTTTCCAGAACAAAACGGTGCCGGAGATCATCAAGCAGGTGTTCCGCGACCTCGGTTTCTCCGATTTCGAAGACAGCCTGAGCGGCAACTACCGCGAGTGGGAATATTGCGTGCAGTACCGTGAAACCAGCTTTGACTTCGTCAGCCGGTTGATGGAGCACGAAGGCATCTATTACTACTTTCGCCATGAGCAGGCGCGTCATGTACTGGTGTTTGCCGACGCCTATGGCGCCCACTCCACGGTGGCCGACTATGACTCGGTGCCCTTCTACCCGCCCGATCGGCAAATGCGCGAGCGCGACCATTTCTACGATTGGCAACTGGAGCGGGAAGTCCAACCCGGTTCTCTGGAGCTAAACGACTACGACTTCAAGCGCCCCCGCGCCAGACTGGAGGTGCGCTCCAGTGTGTCGCGCAGTCACAGCAACGGCGACCACCCGCTCTACGACTACCCCGGTGAATACGTTCAGAGCAACGACGGCGAGCACTACGCGCGTACCCGCATCGAAGCCATTCACAGCCAGTTCGAGCGCGTGCAGCTGCGCGGCCGCGCCCGCGGGCTGGGCTGCGGCCATTTGTTCAAGCTGACCGGCTACGAGCGCGAGGACCAGAACCGCGAATACCTGGTGGTGTTCGCACGCTATCAGATCCGCCAGGAACTCTATGAAAATGCGCAGCTGGACCTGTCCGAGCAGTTCACCAGCGAGCTGGACTGCATGGATGCCAGCCAGGCCTTCCGCCCTCTTCCCCTGACCCCCATGCCCATTGTTCGCGGGCCGCAGACCGCCGTGGTGGTCGGCCCCGATGGCGAGGAGATCTGGACCGACCAGTATGGCCGGGTCAAAGTGCATTTCTACTGGGACCGCCACGACCAGTCCAATGCCAATAGCTCCTGCTGGATGCGCGTGTCCCAGGCCTGGGCCGGCAAGAACTGGGGGGCGGTGCAGATCCCGCGAATCGGTCAGGAAGTGATCGTCAGTTTCATCGAAGGCAACCCGGATCGGCCGATCATCACTGGCCGCGTCTACAACGCCGAACAGACCGTGCCCTACACGCTACCGGCCAATGCCACTCAGAGCGGGGTGAAAAGCCGTTCGAGCAAGGACGGCTCACCGGCCAACTTCAATGAAATCCGCATGGAGGACAAGAAAGGTGCAGAGCAACTGTTTATCCATGCCGAGAAGAACCAGGACATCGAGGTCGAGAACGACGAGACCCACTGGGTCGGCCACGACCGCAGCAAGACCATCGATAACGACGAGACTGTGCATGTCAAACACGACCGCACCGAAACCGTCGATCACAACGAGACCATCACCATCGGCGTCAACCGCACCGAAAGCGTGGGCAACAACGAGGACATCAGCATTGGCGTCAACCGTACCGAAAGCGTCGGCAGTAACGAGACGATCAGCATAGGCCTCAACCGCACCATCAGCGTGGGCGCCAGCGAAACCGCGACCGTGGCCCTGCAACGCACCCATGCGGTAGGTATCAACGAGACGATCGCCATCGGCGCCGCGCAGGAAGTTGTCATCGGTGCCTTTCAAACGGTGAATGTCGGGGCCTACCAAAACGTCAACGTGGGCCTCTACCAGTCGACCAATGTGGGCACCAACCGCTCGGTGGACGTCGGAGCCAATCTTTCAACGACGGTAAAAGACAACGAATCGCGCCAGGTCGGCGCAGGACGCACGACCGATATCGGCAAGGACGATGAGCTGACGGTGGGCAAGAACCTTGTCATCGATGCCGGTGACTCGGTGACCATCATGACCGGCAAAGCCAGCATCGTCATGAAGAAGGACGGCACCATCAGCATTAGCGGCAAGGACATCACCATAGACGGCTCTGGCGTGATCAACATCAAGGCTAACAAGAACGTGGTGATCAAGGGACGCAAGATCCTGCAAAACTAGGAGTAACGCGTATGACGGTTCAATACTCACTGCCCGCGCAGGCCCGCATCGATGGTGTAGTCGTCGGTGTACTGCTCGACCTGCCACAGGCCAGTGCGCCCTGGGTGACCTACCCCGGCTGCCCCGAGCAACAGAGCATCGCCGCCCGCAGCACCACTCTGCTCTCCCCTGAAGACATCGGCAGCCAAGTGGCGCTGATGTTCGAAGATGGCGACCCTTCCCGCCCACTAGTGATCGGCCGCCTGCTGAGCCAGGCCATGGCGCCCGAACCGGTTGCCAGCGTGCAACTGGACGACCAGCGCCTGGAACTGCGCGCCGAACGCGAGATCGTGCTGCGTTGCGGCAAGGCCAGCATCACCCTGACCCGCGCGGGCAAAGTGATCATCCAGGGCGCCTACCTGTCCAGTCGCTCCAGCGGGGTCAACCGCATCAAGGGTGGTTCGGTGCAGATCAACTAGACAGGTAGTCGCCTATGGAACTGCTCAACGCCAGCAAACTGCTTGCTGCCTATACCCAGGGCATGGAGCCCGATGGCCGCGAATCCCTGGTGGTGGTGGCCAAAGGCACGTTTAATCTGCCGCTGGACGGCCGCCCGGCGACCCTGGCCGAGACCCAGCAACCGCTGCTGATGGCCGATACCTTCCTCGGTGAACCCGGTCTCAGCGCCCCGCTGCAGGAAATGGACTTCGCACCGGTCAAGCCGTTCTGCGACGTGCTGGTGCGCGGCAAGGCCTATGCCCCAGGCGGGCGACCCGTGAGCCAGATGGCTGCGGGCATTCGCGTCGGTCAGATGAGCAAGGCCTTTTCCGTGCTCGGCCCCCGACAATGGCAATTGGGGCTACTGGGCGTTTCTCCCGGCTTGCCGCAGCCTTTCATCGAGCAGGACATCTCTTATGCCCAGGCCTTTGGCGGCAGCCATCCGATGGCGGAAGACTCCGAATTGCGTTACAGCTACCTGGACAATCCGACCGGTTGTGGCTGGTTTCCAAGCCGCATGGGTAGTGCTGCCATCGTCGGCATGCCGATGCCGAGCACCGAGGAATTGGGCAAGGCGATCGACAGTCCCTCTGGCGACTTCCGTCCTATGGCCCTTGGCCCCATCGGCCGCAGCTGGCCGCAACGTGCTCGCTTCGCTGGCACTTACGACGATGCCTGGCTGGCCGACCGCTTTCCGTTTCTGCCGGGAGATTTCGACCGTCGCTACTTTCAGGCGGCCCCTGACGATCAGCAGATTCCTTACCTGCGTGGCGGCGAGGATGTGTTGCTGCTCAACCTCACACGCCAGGAGCGCGCGGGCTTTCGCATCCCCGAAATGGACGTGCCGGTGACCTTCTTTCTGAAAAAAGGCGGTCACGAGACTGTGCAGGCGGTGATCGATACCCTGCTGATCGACACAGACGCGCTCCAGGTGCAACTGACCTGGCGTGTCTCTCGTGTACTACGACACAACATGTTCGAGATCGCTCAGGTGCTGGTCGGCACTATGTCCACAGGCTGGTGGCGCGCCCGCGAACTGGGCAAGGATTACTACCCGTCGCTCTCCTCCCTGGTAAAAGCCAGGCACGCCCCCGAGGAGACAGACTGATGACTGCACTTTGCATCCTCGGTTCCGGCATGGTCAGCGCCGTTGGCCTCAGCGCACCCGCGAGCTGCGCGGCGATTCGCTGCGCTATCGATAACTTCCAGGAAACCCGCTTCATCGACTGCGGCGGCGAATGGCTGATCGCTGCCAGCGTGCCTCTGGAGCAGCCCTGGCGTGGGCGCAGCAAACTGATCAAGATGGCCGCCTGCGCCATCGCCGAGGCGCTGCAAAGCACCCCTAACGTCGACCCGGAAAAGACCCCGCTGCTGCTGGGGGTGGCGGAAGTCGAGCGCCCCGGCCGCCTCGACGGCCTCGATAAGGGGCTGCTGCACGCCATCGAAGCCGAACTGGGCCTGCGCTTTCATCCCAGTTCCAACGTCATCGCCTATGGACGGGTCAGCGCTGCCGTGGCCCTGCTTGATGCGCGTACGCTGATCTACCAGGGCGGCCATCGCCACGTGCTGATTGCCGGCGTCGACTCCTTCTTGAATGGACCGACGCTGGCCGCTTTCGAAGCACGCGATCGCCTGCTCACTAGCCAGAACTCCAACGGATTTATCCCCGGCGAAGGCGCCGCCGCCGTGGTGCTGGCCGCCCCCGTTGCCAGCGAAGAGCCGCAATTGGCCTGCCTCGGCCTGGGATTCGGCGTGGAGAAGGCCACCGTGGAGGCCGAAGGTACTCCCCTGCGTGCTGAAGGTCTGACTCAAGCCGTACGCGCTGCCCTGAGCGAGGTCGGCTGTGGGTTGGAGCAAATGGATTATCGGCTCACCGACATCTCCGGCGAGCAGTACTACTTCAAGGAAGCCTCCCTGGCCCTGAGCCGTACCCTGCGGGTGCGCAAGGAGTTCTTCCACCTCTGGCACCCGGCCGACTGCATTGGCGAAGTCGGCGCCGCCATCGGCCCGACGATGCTGGCCGTGGCCCTGGCCGCCAGCCGCAAGGGCTACGGTGACGGCCCGAATATCCTCTGCCACCTCGGCAACGACGCCGGCCAACGCGCCGCCGCCCTGCTCAGCTACCAGACCGTGAGGGCTGCCTGATGGCCAACGAGGTGTATGCCAACAATATGGAGATTTCCTGCAAGGCGGCCGATGGCAAGTCCGTCGCCTGCTTTCCGGATGTCTGCTTCACCCCGCCCGTGGCTCCGCCGACACCGATGGGGGTACCCATTCCCTACCCCAATACGGGTATGTCCAAGGACACCACCCGGGGCACACGAACGGTCAAGATCACCCGCAAAGAGGTGATGCTCAAGGACAAGAGTTACTTCAAGACAAGTTATGGGGATGAGGCTGGGAATGCGCCCAAGAAGGGGGTCATCACTAGCAAGATCAAGGGGAAGGTGTACTTCACTTCCTGGTCGATGAATGTGAAGTTCGAAGGTCAAAACGTAGTACGGCACCTTGACATGACGACGCATAACCATGCTTCACAGCCAGGTAATACCCCTCCCTGGCCTCACCTTTCCAAGATGTCGCCGAGCACCCAGGGAAAATGCAAAAGGGAGAAAAAAAGAGAAAGAAAATCCTGCCAGGAATACAAACCGTACGGTGAAAAGAATGTTTGTAAAGAGGCCGAGCTGAGCGGTGCAATGGTCAATGAAAGCGCTTGGGCCAGCAAAACAGCGACAAGAGCCAAAGCAAACAAATGCTTGTCGGCTCGCCGCTGTCAGTTAGTACCCTACCGCCCTAAGGACGAAGCAGGTATAGCCGGATGCTGTCCAGCACAAACACCTGACCATGTCATACCGAAAAGCTCATTTTCTGTAGGAGCGTTCAGTAACAACAAGCGCCAGCCCGGCTGGGAAGAGTATTCGAAAGATACGGCGCCTTGTATGTGCGTTGAGGGCTGGGGGAACACTCATGGGAGTCATGGTGTCCGACACAGCGAGCATAAAGCTCTGGGGGTTATCGCTGGGGTCAAGAAAGGCGATATGCGCGAATTCGGTAAAGAGGCCTCCATGGCGGCCCAAAGTACTCGTGGCGCGTTTCCCGAGTCAAACTGTAGCGAACGCTGCCTCACGGCACAGTTGGCCGACGGGCATAAAAAAATGCTACCGCCAAATACGCAGCCCCCTAAAGTAAAACATTCACCAAGCGGAAGAAGTAAGCCAGCGGTATTGAACCGTACTGCGAGAAGGCCCTCCCCTTGAGCCACCACCCAATAAACGGATATTCATATGGCTGACGAATGGCTGGAAGATTATTACTACGCTTATGTTGCCGCCGTAGACGCACAGAAATCTTTTTTCGCTTTTCGGGAAATCGGACTAGAAGCCCAGGACGTTTCGCACACTATTTTCCTAGAGTACAACTCTGGAAAGTGGCGAGAAGTTGGGGAGGCGACTTGGGATACCGTTGCCATGACCACCGACCGGTCACAACAGATGCTGGCAATATCCGAAGAGGGTGAAATTGGGGAAGGCTATCTCGGCTCGACCCTCAGCTTGTCGCAAATGGATCCGCCACCGCTAATGCTCAGAGGGATAAGCTCGATAGGCGAATATACCTACTTGTGCGGAGTGTCCCGAGAAGTGTATGTACGCCATGGATCTTCTGCCTGGCAGCCTATACATGCCCCAAAGCCTACGAGTAAAGACAGTGTTTTTGGCTTCGAAGCACTGGGCGGTTTCTCCAATGATGAAATCTATGCCGCCGGCTGGAAGGGAGAAATATGGCTGCGGGAGCAAGGCAACTGGCGGCAAGTCGACAGTCCAACCAACTTTAAAATAACTGCATTGATATGCGCCTCTGATGGTTATTGTTATTTATGTGGCCGCCAAGGCACTTTGCTGCGTGGCAGAGCGGACACATGGGAAATTATCGATCTCGAAGAGTTCACCGATGATTTCTGGAGCATTGCTGAACACCAAGGAAAAATCTATTTAGCCACCTTGTTCGAAGTATACGTTCTCGATGAAAGTTCTTTGCGGCCAATCAACTGGAACATGCCAAAGCCCAATACTTGCTACTGTCTTTCCGCTAAAAACGGGGCGCTTTGGTCTGTTGGCCAAAAGGATATCTTGGTACATGACGGGCAGAGCTGGAGGAAACTTGCTTAACTCACTATTTCTCAAGACTTTGAAATGTACTCGAACTTGATTCCGCTGATTCTGGATCAACATGTCGAAGAAGCCAGCTTCCTCGCCGTCCTGCGGGACTATGCCCTGGGCGCACCGCACTACGACTTCGACCACCTCAGCCAACTCGACGAGCGCATCGACGCCCACCTTGACGGCCTTCGAGTCGCCGGCACCTGCGGCCTGGAAACCCTGTTGGCTCAACTTGGGCCACACGCCATTGGCGAGCTGTTCGCCAGTGTGGTGCTGGCCTTCGAGGCGGGTAACGCACAGGTGTTGTCACGGCTCAGCGAGCATTTGCGAAGTGCCGTAGAAACGGAGAGCGGCTACCTGATGGCCTTGGGTTGGCTCGACTGGAAGTGGGTATCGCCCTGGGTTGATCGCCTGCTCGCCTCCCCCGACCCCCTGTTTCTGCGCCTCGGCCTGGCCGCCTGTGGCATGCACCGCCATGACCCCGGCCCTGCCCTGCTTACCGGACTTTCCCACGCCGACCCAAGCGTCCTGGCACGTGCCGCCCGCACTGCCGGCGAACTGCGCCGTCGTGACCTGATGCCGACAATTCGCACCCACCGGCAACACCAGGACACCGCCACGCGCTTTTGGGCCAATTGGGCCACCGCGCAGATGGGCGACGAGGAGGCGCTGGAGCCGCTGCGGCAGTTCGCCGAGCAACCGGGCCAGTTCCAGTACCGCGCGCTCTGTGTACTGCTGGCCTGGCAAAGGCGTGAGCACAGCATCGCCTGGATACGCCAGTTGATACAGAACCCCGAGCAACAGCGCGTCGGCATCCAGGCCGTTGGGCTGCTGGGCGACCCGGTCAGCGTGCCCTGGCTGATCCAGCAGATGAGCGACCTGCCTCATGCCCGCGTCGCCGGCGAGGCCTTCAGCCAGATTACTGGGGCAGACCTGGCGTTACTCGATCTGGAATTGCAGGACCTGCCGGATTTCGATGCAGGCCCGAACGACGACCCTGAGGATGCCAATGTGGCCATGGACCCCGATGAGAATCTACCCTGGCCCGACCCGCAGTTGATCGCAGACTGGTGGCAGGCCCATGGAGGTGATTTCCAGGCGGGCGTGGGCTATGTGCTGGGGCTGGCGCAGCGCGAAAGCAGTTTTCAGCAAGCGCTTGTCCGGGGCCAGCAACGCCAGCGTATTGCCGCCGCCTACGGCATCGCCCGCTTCCGGCCGACTGAAGTGCTTTTCCCCACCAGCGCACCGGCCTGGCGGCAAAAGCGGTTGTTGTCCGGAGGATGAGCAGGCGATTCATTCTCTTCGACTGCGGCAGCTGGCCGCTAGGTGCCCATAAACCAAATACGCTAGACTGCCGGCCTATTTTGTTCAGGCCCCCTCGTCATGCCCGCAGAGCATGTTCCCAAGCCCTATACGCTCCTGGCCATCGACGATGATCCGCAATCGTTGATCGTGCTGTCGAAAACCCTGACCGCCGAATATGAAGTGCTGCTGGCAAAGAACAGCGAACGTGGCCTGGCCCTGGCTCGCAGTGCCAGCCCCGATCTGATCATTCTCGACATCCTGATGCCGGAGATGGATGGCTTCCAGGTGCTCAGCGAGCTCAAGAGTCATCCGGCGACTGCAGCCATTCCGGTGATTTTCCTGACCTCGCGCAGCAGCGTCGAAGACGAACGCCTGGGGCTGCTGCTGGGCGCCGCCGATTACATCGCCAAGCCGATTTCGCCCCCTGTGGTACTGGCCCGGGTGGCAACGCAACTGGGCTACCGCAACAAACCCCTGCATGACCTGCAAGCAGTGGCCGGACCTTGCGCCGGCAGCGACATGCGCGACGGTTTTGTCAGTGCATTGACCCTGCAACTGGCCGGCAATCCGCAGATTCGCCTCCAGGCCCTGCTCGATACCCTGTCGATTCTGCTGCGCAGCAGCCCGAGCCGGCGCGACCCCGCGGCCTTGCGCAGCGCTGCCTGCCTGGCGCTGATGGGCCTCAATCAGCCGGGCAGCCGTATCGATCAGGCCCTGGGTCACAGCAGGCTGCTGATTGAAGAGATTCTCGCCCACGCCGAGCCGGAAGACCCGATCCTCAACCTTGCCTGGAAAATCACCCACGCCGATGCCTTGCTCAAGGGCCCTGGCGAGCTGGACACCTGCGAGCGGTTGTCCCTGTCGGCCCGTCTGTTCGCCCTGGCACTGAACTACCACCTGAGCCTGCTCCAGGCCAGCACCGAGGACGTCCACAGTCGGCATGCGCAAGCCATGGGCCAGATGTACCGCCAGCCCGGGTTCGAGCAGTGCATCGCCGGCGACCCGGAGCCGCTGTCGGCGGCCTTGCTGAGTTCGTCACAGAGCTTTTTCGGCCGGTGAATGGATGGTGAGCCTGGCCAATGCCTAACTTCGCAGATCTGGAGCTGTTCATTCTGATCGCCGAGCTGCAGGGCCTGTCCCCCGCCGCTCGCGTCATGTCGATCACCCCGGCTGCTGCCAGCCTGGGGCTCAAGCGCCTGGAAAACCGCCTCGGCGTGCGGCTGTTCACCCGCTCCACCCGCACCATGAAGCTCACCCCCGAAGGCGCGCGCTACCTGGAAAGTGCCCAGCACGCCTTGAAGATCCTGGCCAACGGCAAGCGCTCGTTACGCCACGATGACGGCATGCTGGAACTCACGGTGTCTTCCGACCTGGGCCGCAACCTGCTGCTGGACATGCTCGCCCGGCTCAAGCAGGAACGGCCGCGCATGTACATCAAGCTGGCGCTGAGCGACAAGGAAGAGGACCTGCTCAAGGGCCGCTTCGATGCCGCGTTGCGCTACGGCAAGAACCTGGCACTGGATCTGGTCGAGCTACCGGTGCTCAAGCAGCATTACTTCATCGCCTGCGCCGCGCCCGATTACCTGGCCGAGCATGGCCAGCCCGAGTCGCCGGAACAGCTGAGCGAGCACGAATGCATCATCTGCCACAGCATTGGGCGCCCGGAGAGCCGCTGGCGTTTCCATGGGGCCGGCAAGGTCGAGGACGTGCCGGTGCAAGGGCATTTTTGCTGTGATGATGGCGATGCCGCACGGCGCTGGGCCGTGGCTGGCCATGGCGTGGTCAACCTGCCGCTGCTCAATGTCGTGGAGGACCTGCTCGCCGGTCGCCTGCTGCCGTTGCTGCCCGGTTGGCAGTCCGACGCGGCGCCGCTGAATCTGGTGGTCTCGCACCGCTCGCAGATCACTTCGTCGTTGCGCGCCTTGCATCAATGCCTGGTCGAGCACTGCACCGACCGCATGGCCCGCTATCAGGCCCTGACCCAGGACACCCGCTAGCCCTGGAAGTCGACAAGCAGGTCATGGGCCTGCTGGAACTCCAACCGGTAGATCCGCTCTTGAATGGCCCGCAGAGGGCCACAGGGGTATTGCTCGTACAGTTCATCGATCAGCGCCAGGGCCTGGGCATTATGGCTGCGCAGCAGCTTGGCCAAGCGCTCCAGTGCCAACACCTGCTCAGGGTCCAGCCCCAGCTGCTGCGGTGCCAGATCCCCGTCGGCTGCCCCTGGCAGGGACGCCAGGCCGGCCAGCACCGGTTCCAGGCACCGCGCCAGCTGCTCGATCAGCGGCCCCAGCGCTGCCGGCCCGCCCGCCTGTTCCTCCAGTTGTCCAGCGGCCTCTTTGACCGCCGTGGCACCGATGTTCCCGGCGTTGCCCTGCAGGCTGTGGGCCAGAGAGCCGAGGGCGGCCAGGTCCCCTGCGGCATGGGCTTGCCACAAGCGTTCGATGACCTGCTGCTGGCTGTCACGAAAGTCGGCCAGGAGTTTGCGGTGCAGGGCCAGGTCCTGGTTCACCACCGCCAGCCCGCGCGCGGTGTCGATGCCTGTATAAGTCGGGTTCAAGATGCTTGTACCCGGAGGCGCCGGAACTTGCGCTACCGGCATGTCCGTCGCTTTGATCCAGCGCACCAGGGTCCGATAGAACGCCGCGACCTCCAGGGGCTTGCTCAGCAGATCGCTCATGCCGGCAGCCACCGCCCTGCCCTGCACATCGGCCTGGCTACTGGCGGTCACGGCAATGATCGGCAGCCACCGCAGGTGCGGATACCCGCGAATCTTGCGGGTCGTGGCGAAGCCGTCCATGACCGGCATCTGACAATCCATCAGCACAGCGTCAAAGCGCCCCTCCTCAAGCAACAGACGCAGGGCCTGCGCACCGTTCGCCGCCAGCACCACCTGGACCCCCACGCGCTGCAGCAGGCCCTGCAACACTTCCTGGTTGAGCCGGTTGTCCTCGACCACCAGCACCCGCGTCCCCACCAGCCAGCGTACCGGGTCATTGATCGCGCCCTGCCCCGCTGCGGCACCATTGGCTGGCGTGGTGCAGTTTTCCTCAAGCGGTAACGGCGACAGGCTCAACTGCACGCTGAACTTGAATGTTGCGCCCTGCCCTGGCTGGCTTTTCACCCAGATATCACCTTGCATCAGTTGCACGATTTTCTTCGAGATGGTCAGTCCCAGGCCGCTGCCGCCATAACGCCGGCTGATGGACCGGTCGGCCTGGACAAAGACATTGAACAAACGGGCCTGCTGCTCGTCGCTGATGCCCACCCCCGTGTCGGTGACGCTGAAGCACAGCAGCGCCTGATGATCCCACTGGCGCACCAGGCACACACCGATACAGACATGGCCGGCCTCGGTGAACTTGATCGCGTTGTCCACCAGGTTGGTCAGCACCTGGGCCAGACGCAGCGGATCACCCACATAACGGCGCGGCAGTGAAGCCGGAATATCCAGTTGCAGCCGCAGCGCCTTTTCTTCCGCGCGCTGGCGGACCAGCAGCAACACATCGTCCACCAGTTCCCGCAGGTCGAAGCCCACTTGCTCCATGCTCAGCTTGCCGGCTTCGATCTTCGACAGGTCGAGCACGCCGTTGATGGTGCCCACCAGGTGTTTGGCCGCACGGTCGATCTTTTCGATGTAGTCGCGCTGCACCGGCTCCAGCGGCAGGTCCAGTGCCAGGTGGGCCATGCCGATGATCGCGTTCAGCGGCGTGCGGATCTCATGGGACATGCAGTCGAGAAACTCCGACTTGGCCTGGGTCGCCCGCTCGGCATCGTGCCGTGATTGCTGGATTTGCGCCTCCACCGCCTTGCGCTCGCTGATGTCCTGCAGCACTCCGGTGACCCGCGTCGGTGCTCCATTGGCGTCGCGCTGCATGATCTTGCCGATGTCCAGCACCCACAGCCATTGCCCCTCTTTGTTGCGCATGCGGTATTCGGCGCGGTATTCGCCGACTTCATCGTTCAGGTGCGCCTTGAGCCGGGCCATGACCGGCTCGTAGTCGTCCGGATGCACCAGAGCGGTCCAGCGCTCCAGGCCATGGCCGAAGGCCTGTTCCATCTGCTGTTTGCTGTAGCCAAGAATCTGCAGCCAGACATCGTTGTTGATGACCGTCCCCAGGCTGAGGTTCCAGTCCCACAGCCCCAGGGCCCCGCTTTGCAGGGCCATGTCCAGGCGCTGTTCGCTCTGCTCGATCTGCGCCACGTCGCGCTTGTGCCGCCGGGCATCGGCCAGACGCCGCAGGCCGCCCCACAGCAACAGTAAGAACACCAGGGCACTCAGCCCCTCGATCAGCAGCACCTGTTCCCCCGGCAACAGCGTATCCAGGTCGCCCAGGGTGATCAGGGTCCAGGGACCGCTCGGGTCATTCCAGTCGAAATCCACCCGGGACAGGCTATAGCGCCGGCCGTCCAGCTGGATCACCGACTGATGGGCATCGAAGGGCAAGCGTTCGGGCACCCCGTTGGCAAACGGATAGTCGCTGAACTGGCGGCGGATCTCCCCCGTGAACCGGTTCCAGGGCCAGGCGCGGTCGGACTTGAGGATAAAGGCCGGGGAACTGGCGGCCAGCACCACGCCGCTGGGGGACAGGATCATCTTCAGATCGTCGCTGTACGGCTTGCTCAGGCTGGCATCGAGCCTATCGGCATCAAAACGCGCCACCAGCACCCCGATCACCTTGTCCTGGCGCGTACGCGACTCGAAGATCGGTGCCGCCATGTAGAACATGCGAGTGCCGGTGGTGGCGCTGATGGCGCCGTAGACACTGCTGCCGCCATCGAGAGCCACCTTGAAGTAGGGGCGGAAGGCCACGTTCAGCCCCAGGGGCGTCTGCCCGTGCTGGTCATGGGCCGCTACCACCACCCCTTCCCGGTTGAGAACAAACGCATGGTTGGCTTCCACCACCAGGGACAGGGTCTTGAGGGGAATGGTGGCCCGCTCCATCAGGTCCGCAGAGGGTTCGGGCTCCAGGACAATGCGCTTGAGCGAGGGGTTGTGACGCCCGAGGATCGACAGTGCGCCAATGGCAAAACCGTTGGATTTCCATTGTTCCAGGTCCTGGGCCTGCTCCCGGGTCTGCATCTGGATGCTGGCCCGGTAGACGTCTTCGACTTGCACACGGTAGTAGTTGCCCAGCGCCCCTGCGGCGCCGCCCGCGATCATCACGCCCAGGGCATAACAGCAGCGCCTGTGACTGTCGAAGAAGTCCAATAACCCGTACAACCCTGTCCCCCTTTACCTGAAAAAAATCGGTGCCCGCCAACCCTTGTCCGAGGCATTTCCTGGCCCTGTCAGCGTTTTGCCAGCCGGCGTGGAAACTCCGGCGGCAGAAAATCGCGGTCCGGATCGTAGTCGGCCTTGAGGTAATCACAAAGCGCCTTGAGGTCCTGGGGCGACAATGTCCCCACCGCCTGCTTGAGCCGCAGGGTGTCGAGAATGTAGTCATAGCGGCTGTTGTTGTACTGGCGCACGGCGTTATAGAGCTGACGCTGCGCCTCCAGCACATCGACGATATTGCGGGTTCCGACCTGAAAGCCCATCTGCGAGGCCAGCACGGCGCCCTGGTTGGAGATGATCGACTGGCGCCGCGCCTGCACCTGATCGACACCACTGTTGAGACCGCGATGCAGGTTGCGGGTCTGCTCCACTACTTGACGCCGCAAGCCGTCGTTGAGGTACTCGCGCTGGTTCATCCGCTGGTGGGCTTCGCGCACCTGGGAGCGGGTCTGGCCGCCACTGAACAGCGGAATGTTCAACTGCAGACCGACGGTGCGCTGCTCGACATTGCCACCGTAGCCATTGCCACGGATATCGCTGTTGCCGTAGCCCAGGGCGTCGTTGTCCCCGGTCTGGTAGCGCAGCACCGCGTCCAGGGTCGGCGCGTGCCCGGCCTTGCGCGCGCTCAGGGTCTGCTGCGTCGCCTCCAGGGCAAACTGGCTGGCCTGCAGGGTCAGGTTCTGGCGCACCGCCGTGTCCACCCAGCGCCGGGCGTCGTTGGGTTCGGGCAACAGCACCGGCATGTCGTGGCGCAACCCCTGGACTGCCTGGTACTGCTGATGCGTCAGGGTGTCCAGGGCTTCGAAGGCATCGTCGGTCTGCTTCTGCGCCACGATGCGGTTGGCCCGCGCCGTGTCATGGCCGGCCTGGGCCTGCAGCACATCGGTGCGGTCCGACAGGCCCAGCTGCAAGCCCCGTTCGGCCAGTTGCTGCTGGCGCTTGAGCGCCGCTTCTTCGGCCTTGGCCGCCGCCAGGGCGTCCTGAGCCTTGAGCAGGCCGAAGTAGGCCTGGGCGCTGTCGAACATGAGTTTCTGTTCGGCGGCGGCCAGCTCCAGCTGGGCCTGCTGGTCTTCAGCTTGCGCGGCCTTGAGGGTGAACCAGCGATCGGCGCGGAATATCGGCTGGTTCAGCACCGCCTGATAACTGGTGGCACTGCGCCGGGTGTCCTGCCGCGGCTGCTGCAGGGAGGTGCTGGTGGCATTGAGATCGGCACTGGCGGACAGCGTGGGCAGCAGGCCGGCCCTGGCCTGGGGCACCGCCTCGGCGCGGGCCGCCTGTTCGGCCTGGGCCGCCGCCAGCTCGCTGTTGTGCTCGCGGGCATCCAGATACACCCGCCACAGGTCGCTGGGCAGTGCCTCGGGTCGGGGTTGTGACAGGTGTTGCAGGTGCTGTGAGGTCGCCTGCGCCAGGGGCGCCACCAGCAGTGGGACGACAAGCAGCCAGCCGGCAAGGGCTCGCTGCCGCGAATTCATGGGTTTGCTCATGGTTGGATCTAACACCGGGAAAAGAGGGCGCCGCAGACAGGAGGGGCTTTGCGCCCCTCCTGTGTTTCTCCTGCGAGGTCAGGTCAGTGAAGGCACCAGCACCGCCTGCGCGGCCTGATGGTTTTTCGGCAGTTGTTCGCGAGCACCGCCAGTGTCAGCGAAGGCCGCCATGGCCCCGCTGAGTTTTGCCAGGCTGGGGCCCCGACCATCTGCCGCCGAGTCCGGCACATCCGCCACCGAGCTCAGAGCGTTCGCCGCCGGCAGCGTCTCGCGCTGGCTCCAGGCCAGTTCGAACACGCTGTCCCCGGCCGATCCGCTCGGACCAAAGCCCTTGAGCAGTTGCTCGACGCTGAGCATCGACGAGTCGCCTTTGAGCTCGATCAGCAAATGCCCATGGGCGGCCGCCTGGCTGCCCAGCACCTGGCGCAGCACCAGGGCGGTGCCATTGCCCGTGTCGGTCAGCTGCACGTCCTCGCCCCGACGGCTGACGAGGATATTCTTGCCATCGGCCACCGGCAGGATCACCCGATCCAGG
The DNA here is from genome assembly GCF_000397205.1 of Pseudomonas protegens CHA0. NCBI lineage: Bacteria > Pseudomonadati > Pseudomonadota > Gammaproteobacteria > Pseudomonadales > Pseudomonadaceae > Pseudomonas > Pseudomonas protegens. The sequence goes on along the minus strand of NC_021237.1, from coordinate 3,371,538 downwards.
GCCAGGCCCGGATCATCGTTGTCGATGACCACCGAGCGGTAATGCGCCCACATCGCCGGGCTGAAACGATAGGTGTCATCCCCGGCGCCGCCGTGCAGCACCACGCTGTCGACCCCGGCAATCAACGGCGGCGCCAAGTCATCCTGACGAGCATTGCCGCTGGCTCCCTGAAGCAGCAGCGAGGAGCCGATGCGCTCGACATTTGCGTAATGGCCCAGCTGCAGCGCCTTGCCGTCCTTGACCTGATACAGCGCCTGCGCCGTCGGGCTGTAGACATAGGCCGAGTTCGGCGTCCCGGCAGCGACGCCGATAAAGCGCAAGTCGCTGCCACCCGGGATGCCGTTGCTGGCGAACATCTGCCCACTGGCAATATCGAACCAGCCGCGGGTGTCGCCGTCCTGCAAGCTCAACACGCCTTTGGCGCCCCACTGGCCAGCCACCGTTGCCAGGGCCTGGGGCAGATTGCCCAGCCGCGCCTGTTGCCAACCCTTGTCCACGGCCACCAGTTGCACATCGCCGTTGTTGCTGCGCAGCAGCACTTCGCCTTGCACCGTGGTCAGGCGCAACCCGGCATCGACCTGGACCGCCGAACGCAGTTGCAGCTTGGGCATCCAGTCAATGGCGGCCGGCAATTGCGCCGAGGCCTCAAGCACCTCGTCGTTGCCAAACGCGGTGGCCAGTGCTTGCGCTGTCAGCGGCGGCTGTAGATAGAGCTTGCCGCTCTCGGGCTCGAACAGCCGGGCACTGGCGCTGGCACTGTCGAAGCCGAGAAACTGCAGCGGCTTGCCTTGCAGCGCGGACGATGCCACCACCACCTGACCGTTGTGGTACCACACCGGCAGCGCACTCTTGCCGTCGGCGGCCTTGACCCCGAATACCGCCAGGGTGGCATTGCTGCCGGCGACCTCGGCGAGGTTTTTCCACCAGTTACTGTGGGCCTTGAGCCAATGCTCGTTGACCGCCTCATAGCTCAGCCGTCCCGTCGCCTCGATCCGGGCCATGCGCCCGTCGTTGGTCACGGCCAGCAGATGGCCATTGAGATTGAGCACATTGGCCAGGGGCGGCGTGCTCAGCCGCAAGGCGCTTGGCTGGCCGGCATCGAGCACCTTCTGCCCCGGCCCTTCCTGGCGGAACAGCACCTGCTGCGCCTTGCTGTAGAAATAAAACACTTCCTGGCCACCGGGCTGCGCCTGGCTGCCCGCCAACACCAGGTCGGCCGGAATCTGCCAGGCGCTTTGCGCCTGCCCCGGGGCATCGGCGCGCGGCGCCTGCCCGGCCGGTGGTGCCAGGTTCGGCTTGATCACGATGCCGTCGCTGCTGCGCACCCAGTAGCGGTGCGCGACTTTGGCGTTGTCCAGGCCAAACACCGTGATCAGCTCTGCCGCAGTCGGCTCCAGCACGGGCGCGCCCAGGCTGTACACCGGGGTGTCGCGCTGGGTGGCCTGAGTCTCGTAGCCCTTGAGCAGGGTATTGAGCAGGGTCTTGGCGTCCTTGCCATGCTGGCTGTTGCTTGCCGACAGTTGCAGCAACGACTCATCGCCGACCACCCCCACCAGCTCCATGCGGTCACCAAGGATACGGAAGCTCAGTTCGGCTTCCCGCTCCTTGAGCTGATAACGACGGGCCAGATACACCGCATCGCCCTCTTGCCAGAACCGGCTGATCTGGCCGGCGCTCTGGTTGAACGCAGGGGCGAACTGCGCATCGACCTTGCCGCTGGCAATATCGACCCGCCACGCGGCGGCGTTCTCGGCATCGACGAAGTAGGCATGCTCGCCGATGACCGCCCCAAACTGGGCGTTGCGCGCCTGTTGCACATCGGTGTCGGTGAATAGCATGCGGTCCTTGGCAACCTCGTAGTACGCCCGACCGACATTGCGCTCACCGTGCTTGTAGTTCTCCACCACCACGTATTGGCCGTGCAACTGATGGGCCTGGGCCAGCTCCTTGAGGTGCTGTTCGATGCGCTGCCCGGACACCTGCCATTGGCTGGCGTCTTCCTTCACCACGTAGGTGGTCTGGCCGGCAAAATCGGCTGCCCGTACTTCGCCCTTGGCGTTGACCAGCAGCACCTGCCCGCTCTGGGCCGGGTCGAGCCTGACTTTGACCCCGCCCACCAGCAAGTGGTCCTTCGCCACGGTGATGCTGTCGCTCTCCAGCTGGCTGCTGTCGATGATCCAGCGTGACGGCTGACGGCCGGCCTCGTTGCTGAGCCTGACCTCGGTGCCTTCGTTGAGGCCGATCAGGTATTCGCCGCCTGCGCCCTGGATGTCGTAGCGCAGGTAGCCGTACAGCTCCTTGGGCAGTTGCGGCACCACCAATTGCCGGTTGTGCCCATCGAGCAGCACTTCTACCGGCGTCTCGACGTACTCCTGGTGAATCCGCCGGATCGTCTCCTCGCTCGGGAAGATGTAGAAGTCGTAGTCGAAGCGCCGATCCTGCTCGAGCTTGCGAATCACATCGAAACCCGTGTCATGCCGGGTGGTGGCCCCCGGCAGGATCATGTACTCGTAGCTGATGTAGGACTTGGGCGTGCCCGGCAGGATCACCGTCCTGCTGTCGCCGTGGTCGAGTCTGGGCGGCTTGGCGCCGTGGCCAATGCCGCTGCGCACCTCGATCGCCTGGGCGCGGTCGTGGATCATCCGCGGAAAGTCCCCGACCCAGAAGAAGTAGTTGATCGCCCCGGAACCGGTGGAGCCGTGGTGAGTGCGGTAAATGTACTGGCTGTCGAAACCTACCTCGTTCGAGCGCAGGTCGAGGCGCTTGACCACCGCCCCGGCCAGGGGTACCAGCACCTGCTGTTTCTCGTCATAACGGTAGCCGTTGCCTTGGTAGGCCTTGTCCAGGGTGTCGAAGTAACGTCCCACCGCCTTGGCATCTTCGGCCACCGCGCCAAAGGCCTGGGCCAGTGCCGTGAAGCCTACCGCCAGGCCACCGAGGATCACCCCCGCGCCGCCCAGCACCGCCGCCGTTGTCGAAGCGCCGATCAGCCCGGCACCGATACCCGCCGCGCCACTGACAAAACTCGCCGAATCGAACGCCAGCTGGGTGCCGAATACGGCTTTCTGCACATCGTTCTCGGCATGGGCCAGCTCATAGGCATCCAGGCCGACCATGGCCCCGCCAAACAGCACGCCTGCGCCCTCGTTGACCGTGTGCCCCAGGGTCGAGGCAAAGTCCTTGAGCGAGGACTCGGCGGCCAGGGCTTCGCCGCGCAACGCGGTTTGCACCAGTTGGGTGATGTTGGCCACATCTTGCACCGTGCCATGGCCGATCTGCGCCAGGCCCAGGTAGCTATGGATCTTCAGGGCGGTGGCCAGGTCCGGTGAAACCACGCCCTGGGCCGCATCCTTGCGGTTCTTGTCGGCAAACCACTGGATCAGCGTCTGGACCGCAAAGCCCGCGTTCAGGCCGTCCACATGCGCCACTTCGCCGACCCCGCCGCGGGGCCGGATCTGCCCATGCTCCAGGGTGAAGTGCTCGTTGAGCACACTCATGTGCTCATCGACGAAACGACGGAATTCGACAAAGGTGCCATCGTCGGTGCTCAGCCAGCGGGTCTGATCGGGCTGGTCACGGTTGATGAACTGCACCCGATAGCCGCCCTCCGGCTGTGGCTCGGTGTTGGCGATGATCGGTATCCACTGGCTGCTCAGTTGGTGCTCCCGGGCCAGCCGGGTGCTGGCGGCGTCGAAGCGCGCGCCCCATTGCTCGGCGTCGAACGTGGTCAGCGCCGCGCCCAGGCGCAGGTCCTGGCTGACGCGCTGCTGGGCACCCACCGCCTGCTCCACCTGGCGGCGTTGGCCGATGACACCGGCCAACTCCTCGGGACGGGACAGATCGGCAACGTTCAGCCCGCTGCCCACCGGCACCTCGGCCATCTTGTGGGTGTCGATCTCGACCAGGTTGAAGGCCGGCTGCGACTGGCTGCCGAACGAGCCGTAGTGCGCCGCCAGTTTTCGGCGCACCAGGTGCTGCTCCATGGCCTTGGCCAAGCCCTTGCTGGAGTCGAAAGCGAAGATCCCCACGTTCGGGTCATAGAAGTAGTAGCGACGGCCTTCGGGGCCCTGGGTACTGCCCACCATCATCGAGTGGTTCTGGGTGTTGAGGGCAAACATCGAGTCGCTGCTGCCGTTGGCCAGCCGGGCCACCACGTCGGACAACTGGAACTGCCCCAGCGCCTTGGAGGCCTGGACCGCGTCGACATTGGAATGCAGCCGGATCAGGCTGTTCTTGAGCAAGGTCGAGCTGCCCGCCTGGGGATCGGCCGAGGCCAGGAACAGCTTCTGCACCAGGCTGTTGACCCCCGCCTCGCCGCCCCTGGCCAGGGCGACGGCCATGGCCCTGACCAGCGGGTAGCAGCGGCCTCCGGAGCGGTCACCCACCAGCGACAGGTAGAAATCCTGGGGCGCCAACTGGCCGAAGACACTGCCGGCGCCCCGGAAGTCTTCACTGAGGGTCGCGGTCTGGCGCAGCACTTTGTCGATGTATTCGGCCTGGCTGGTCTCACTGATGCGGGCACTCAGGGCGCCACGCTGCCCAGGCGTGAGCTGGCCGTCGAGAAACAGGCGCTTCATCTCCAGGGCCGACTTCTTGTCGTCCAGCCCGGGGATCTTGATCTCGCGAAAATCCCGTACGCCGTCACTGAATGCCGTGCCCCGGGCCCCGCGCTGATAGGCCTCGGCAATAGCGTAGCGCTCGCCCACGCTGGTGCTGCGCTCATCGCCCCCGCCCTGGATCGCCGTGTCGTCGGTGCGTACCACCGCAGCACTGCCCTGCTTGGCCTGGATCTGCTGCCAGAGCCAGGTCTTTTCCACCGAAGCGGCCTCACGCAACACCGGTTCGTACTGCGCCCGGTAGAAATCCTGGGTGAGGTTGAGCTGCTTGATCTGCTGGTCGATCAGGCTCTTGTCGCTGGCCCCGCGCCGCTGCTCCTGGAGTTGATAACGCTGGTTGCCGAGCTGTTCGATGTCGGCGCTGACCTTGGCCTGGACCGCATCGCGCAGACGATTCCAGGCGGCAATGGCCGGGTGCTCGGGAGAAAAGTCGCCGCCGCTGTAGACGCCATCGGCCACCCCTTCAGTGGACACGCCGAACTGGGTCGCCACCTTCTTCAGGTTCTGGTGCACCTGTTCGCGGTACTCGGCGAACTGGGTCCGGTTGCGTTCCTGCACCTGGCTGTCGGCGGTCTGGATGGAAAGAGGCTCTGCACCCTCGCGCAACTTCGGCCAGACCATCTGCCCTTCGCGCTGGTACTCCTGGCGCTGGAACACCAACTGCCACTGGCCGTCGACGACCTGCATGTACGCCGCAGCCAGGCCCTCGGCGGTGCCGGCCACCTGGTAGTCCTTGTAGTCGACCGCCATCACCACGTTGTCGTACAGCAGCGAACTGTTGACCCGACCGTCGTGATAGACCCGATAGGTAGTGGCGTCCAGGCTGGTCACCACCAGCGAGCAGCCCGACAAGGTGCCGGTAAAGAGGAAGCTGCCCGCGCGCGCCTGCTTGGGAATGTCCACATAGGCCGGCGCGGCGTTGGCCTGGTTCGGCCCGTTGTAACCGAGGAAATACGCCGGCACGCTGTCCGGGCTCCCGGCGCTCACGGAGTTGGCGCTGTGCTCGGTGTATTCGAGCTCATACAGCCTGGGCGCGACTTCCACCAACTGCACGTTGCCCTGGGCCGGCAAGCGCCCCGCCTTGACCAGGGCCTCGGCACTGAGGGTGTGAGTCTGGGCGAACTGCACCGGGTCGGCGGCAAACTGGTGAATGTCGGCGCTGCCCTGGCGCGGTTCGAAGCCGGCTCCGAGCGACGCCAGCCCGGTCTTGAGTTGCAGGTCCTTGGCGGCCTGCCCCAACAGCGCGGGCAGCGGCCCCAGGTCGGTGAAGCGCGGTGGATGGAACTCCTCGCTCGGCGCCAGGCCTTGATTGACGATGGGCAGGACTCGGGCCATCACGGCGTCGTACAACTCTCCGTGCAAAGCCTCCCGGCGCCCTTCGGCACGGTAGCGGTCGAAGGTCTGCAGCAGGTCCTTGCCGATGCTGTCCGGCCCCTGGGGTTCATAACGGGCGGCGACATACAGGGTTTCGAAGAACGAGTGATAGCCGTTGCGGATCATGAAGGCCGCGTTGGCCATCTGGAACTGCCAGTACTGCTTGACGCTCGGCGCGCTACCGAACAACTCCGGCAAGGCATTGCTGACGGTCTGGGTGGTCCCGGAAATGCCCCCCACGAACGGGGTGTCCAGGTCGTTCATGTAGCGTGTGGCTTCATTGTTCGGATCGGGACGGAACTGGCTGTAGCTGCGGTACTTGTCGTCCTGGATCAGCAGCGCGGCATCGGTCTGTGCCTGCTCCGGGTGGGTATTGAGGATCAGGTAGGGGTCGGGCTGATTCAGCCGGTTGTTGATCATGACCTTGTCGGCGCCGGTTTTTGGCGCCAGCGCGGCATGGGCATTGACCGGCACCGCGGCCTTGGAAAAGCTGTCGGCCACGGGGCGCAGGGCATGGAACAACGCCTGTTTGCGCAGGCTGCGGCCCTGGTCGCCGGACAACAGCGCCTCGACCGTCGGCCGCAACGCGACATCGGCCGGCGCCAGGCCCTGGGGGCCGCTCAACAACAGGTTCAGCAGTTTGCTGTCCAGGCCGCGCTCCACCGCCACCTGATCGAAGACATGCACCTTCGGGTTGCCTGGATGCTGCCCGGCGTTGGCGCTGGCCACTCGCTGTGTTTCCGTCTCGATCGCTTGAGCACGCCACTGTTCATACAGCGGTGCCAGCAGCAATTTGGCCTGGGCAATGTCGCTCTGCAGATAACCGCCTTGCAGGACCTTGTCCAGTGCCTGGTTCTTCACCAGGTTCTGCCCCAGGCCGAACAGCAGCCCATCGTTGTCGTGGCTTTGCCAGACCGACGCGGCGAAGGCCTGTTCCCACAGCACCTTGTTCAGGTTGTTGCCCTTGATATCCCGCAGGCTCGGGCGGCTGTGTTGCGTCAGCAGCACCCCGGCCGGGGTGATGTGGTTGCGTTCGAGCAGGCGCGTCAGCTGTTGCACGAAGGTGGCGCGCTCGCTGCTGCCTTCAAACAGCCGGCTGGCCTTGAAGCCCTCACCGCGCAGTTGTTCCAGGCGCTCGAAAAACGCCGCGTTGTATTGATACAGGGTCTCGGTCTGGGCCTTGCTCAGGTGGCTGCTGCTGACCTTGTCGCCCTCGACGGTCATCACGGCAAAAGGTGTCGCCGAACGGTAAGCGTCACCCTGGGGCATTTCCAGCAGGTACTGATGCTCGGCAAAGCCGACCGAGCGTTCCAGCTCATGAATATTGACGAACAGGCCGTCGCGGTCCGGGTGGTAGCTGTTCTGCCGATAGTCTTCGACGCCCAGGGTCTGGAAGCTGCTGAGGTCCGCGTTCTGGTTGATCAGTTCGCTCAAGGCGCCAGCCAGGGGCACTTCACGGGTCACGCTGGTGCCGGGCGACTGGCCCGAGACCTGGATGCCGACCTGGTTGGGCACTTTGCGATCGACGCCGGTCAACAGCAGCTTGCGGCCGTTGCTCAGCACCTGGGCCTTGAAGCCTTCGCGCAGGGAGCTTTCCGACACCAGGTGGTTGGCGAAGTACTGCTCGACGAACCCGGTCTTGACCAGCACCGAGCGAATCGGTGCATAGGTCGGCGAGCGCATGGACGGTGGCTCGCTCTTGAGCCGGTACTGTTGCTGCCAGGCCAGGGAACGGGCGGCGGTGCCAAAGGAGAAATTCAGCACGCCGTCGGTGGGCACCACCAGCCGGCCGTGCTCCAGGTAGAAGTCCTTGAAGCGGCCATCGGTGCTGGCATTGACCAGCGCCACGTTCATGCGGATGTAGCCCGGGCGCTCCTCCATCATCAGCAGTGAAAGGTTCACCGGCAGCTCGTCGGAGGCCCGGGGCGGCTTGGCCAGTGCGTCCAGGCTCGCGGCCTGCTGCTGCGGGGCGGCCTTGAGCCAGGCGTTGTAGCGGGTACTCACCTCCTTGTAGGCCTGCAGCTCGGAGAACAGGGTCACGTAGGTCTGGCTGAAGGTGGAGTCGGCCACCTGCAGGCTCAGGTGCTTCTCCAGGCGGTTGATCCGGCCCTTGAGCTCTTTCTGCTTGGCCGGCGCATCGGCTTGCAGGACCTCGGCCTTGGCGCCACCGGGACTGAGCAGCCGCAGGGCCTTGTTCCAGGTGCTGTCATAGTGGCTGATCGCCGTGTCCTGACGGCTGTACAACAGGATGTCACGGTCCAGTTGCTGCTTGTAGGCAATGGTGGCCGGGGTGTCGGCGATGGCCTTCATTTCTTTGCGGCGTTGTTGCAGCACCTGCAACTGATCGCCCACCGAGACCGGGTTGTCCTGCATCTGGTAATGCTGGGCGGCCAGCACGCTCAGGGTGCTCTGCTGCATTTCCAGCAGGCGCTCGCCGACCTGGCCGATGTACGCGGCACGCTCGTCGGCGCTCATGTTGAACCATTCGGTTTGCCGCCCTGCCGTCTTGATCTGTTGGTCGATCAGGGTATTGAGCAGGCGCGTGAAGTCCTTGGACATAAAAGCCATTGCAATGATCCTTTGTCTGTTTTGAGCCAAGCCCTGCGTCTCGCGAAGGGCTGCCTATGGGTATGGATATGCGGGGTGGGGAGACATGACGGGTGGGCGAGTCCTCCTGCCGTCGGTGGGGTCAGTCCTTCATCTGCAGCGCCCACTGCCGGGCATACAACCCGTCCAGGGCTAGCAGCTGTTGGTGTGTGCCTTGTTCGAGCACCCGGCCCTGATCGATGACCAGAATCCGGTCCGCATGGCGCAGGGTATTGAGGCGATGGGCGACGCTGATCACCGTGCGGCCGCGGACGATGCCCTGCAGGTTGGCCATCACCGCCGCTTCCGACTCGTAGTCCAGGGCACTGGTGGCTTCGTCCAGCAACAGGATGCCGGGGTTGGTCAACAGGGCCCGGGCCAGGGCAATGCGTTGCCGCTGGCCGCCGGAGAGCTGGCCGCCCCGCTCGCCCACCTCGGTCTCGTAGCCCTGGGCCAGGGCCTCGATAAAGGGCGCCGCCCCGGCCAGACCGGCGGCGTGCCGCACCTCGGCGTCGCTGGCTTGAGGCCGGCACAGGCGGATGTTCTCGGCAACGCTGCCGGCGAACAGCACGCTTTCCTGGAGCACCACGCTCATGTTGCGGCGCAGGGCCACCGGATCGGCGATGGCCAGGTCGATGCCGTCCACCAGCACCCGGCCGTGCTGGGGCACATAGAGGCGCTGCAACAGGCGGGTCAGGGTCGATTTGCCGGAACCGGAAGGCCCGGTGATGCCGACGAACTCGCCCGGCTGGATCTCCAGATCCAGCTGGCGCAGCACCTCCTGGCCGTCTTCCTCGTAGCGAAAACGCACCCCCTGGAAGCTCACCCCGCCCTGCAACGCTGGCACCGAGGCCAGGCCGCCGCTGCCGCTTTCACAGTCGCTGTCGAGAATGTCCCCCAGGCGGCGCAGGGAAATCAGCGTGTGCTGGAAGTCCTGCCAGACCTGGGCCAGACGCAGGATCGGCTCCACCACATGCCCGGCCAGCATGTTGAAGGCCACCAGTTGGCCGGGGCTCAACTGGCCATCCAGCACCAGCATCACGCCCCACCACAGCAACAGCGCCGCGGTCAGCTTCTGGATCAGGCCGATGCCCTGCCCGGCCCAGATCCCGACGATGCGGGTGTGGAACGCCGCACGCACATAAGCCGCCAACTGGCGCTGCCACTGCTGCTGGAAGGCGCTTTCGATGGCCCCGGTCTTGATAGTCTCGATGCCGGTCACGGTCTCGGTGAGAAACGCCGTGTTGGCCGCATTCAACTCGTATTCGCGCAAGGCCCGGCTGCGCAGCAAGGGGCCCACGCACAGCCAGAAGAGGAAATACAGGGCCAGGGAGCCCACCACCACCCAGGTCAGCAGCGGTGCGTAGCTGTACATCACGGCGATGAACAACCCGCAGAACGCCAGGTCCAGCACCAGGGTCAAGGCCGAGCCGGTAAGAAACTGGCGGATCTGTTGCATCTCACCGACCCGGGCGATGATCTCGCCGCTCTGGCGCCGCTGGAAATAACCCAGCGGCAACTGGATCAGATGCTGGTACAGGCGCGCGGACAGCTCGGCGTTGATCTTGCTCGCCACATTGCTGAACAGCCAGGACCGCAACAGGCCGAACAAGGGCTCGAACAGCGCCAGGGCCAGCATGGCGATCCCCAGCACTTGCAGGCTCGACAGGCCGCGACTGACCAGGACCCGGTCGATGATGTTCTCGAACAGCAGCGGCGTGACCAGCGCTACGCCTTGCAGCATCAGCGACACCAGCAGCACGCTGCGAAACTGGCGCCCATGCTTGAGGATCGACGGCAGGAACCAGGAGACGCCGAAACCACCCGCCTTCAGTTGCACATGCCGCTCGGCCAGCAACAACACCTCTCCCTGTCCCTGATCATGGCCTTGCCAGAGCGTCGCCAGCTCCTGGCGCGACAGGGTCTGGCATTGCCCCTGCAGCGGCCAGAATACCCGGACCCGGTCGCCCTCCACCGCGTCCAGCACCGCCCAGCCCCGAGTGGTGTCCAGCAGCGCCGGCAGCGGCAGGTGATGCAAACGCTGCACCCGGCTCTGCACTGCCCGTGCGCGCAGGCCGATCCAGCCGGCGCAGCGCCGCAGGTCAAGGCTGTCGGCCGGACCTTCAACCCGTCCCAGGCGGTGAGTCAGTTGCGCCACGCTGATGCTCAGATCAAAGCGCCGGGCGGCCCAGGCCAGGGCGTGCAGGCCGGTGTCGAGCATTGTCGGTGACGGTTCAGAAGCGGCATCGAAAGCGCGGGTCATGCTCAACGCTCCCGCAACGCTTCGGACTGATACTCGCGAATCGGGCTCAGCAGGTAATTGATCACCCGCCGCTCGCCGGTGCGAATCTCGCCGGTCACGCTCATCCCCGCCTGCAAGGGCATCCAGCCCTGCCCTGCGGCAATGGCCGCACGCTCCAGGCGAATCCGCGTGGGGAACACCAGCCCCAGCTGTTCGTCCTTGATGGCGTCACCGGAGACATGGGCCACGGTGCCGCGCAAGGTGCCGTAGCGGGTATAGGGAAACGCATCCACCTTGATCTCCACGGGCTGGCCGGCCCTGACGAAACCGACGTCCTTGTTCAGCACCATGACCTCGGCATCCAGCTCGGCCCCCTCGGGCACGATCACCAGCAACTGCTGCGCCGCTTGCACGGCGCCGCCCAGGGTATGCACCGCCAGTTGCTGGACCACACCGTCCACCGGCGCCAGCAGGGTTTGCAGGCGCTGCCGGTCGCGGCCACGGATCAGTTGCTGCTCGAGCACGGCGATCTCCTGTTGGCTGCGGTTGAGCAATTCATGCTGTTCGCGCTGGGTCCTGGCCAGGAAGCTGTCGCGCTGCTCCCGACGGTTCTGCGCCTGGGCCTTGAGCACCTGCAGTTCGGCCTGCTGCTGGGCCAGCGAACGCTCGACGTCCAGTTGCTCCTTTTCCTGCTCAAGCAATTCCACCAGGGGCATCAGTTGTTCGGCGGCCATCGCCCGGCGTGCATGAAGCCGTTTGCGCACATTGCTGGCCAGCTTGCCCAAGGCGCTGATCTCGCTGCCCCGAGCCCTTTGATTGGCCTGGTTGATGGCGATTTCGGCGTTGAGGCTGTCCAGGTTGGCGCTGATTTCCTTCCAGGTACTGAGCAGTTGCTCCCGGGCCGCCGCGGCTTGCTGTACATCCAGGCCAGCAGGCGTCTGGTAGCTGTGCAAGGGGTCCGGGGTCAGCAGTGCACGGGCCCGGGCCAATTCCAGACGCTTGAAATCCAGTTGTGTGCGCAACTCGCTCAACTCGGCGTCGATGCCGATCGGGTTCAGCGCCACCAGCACCTCGCCGGCCTTGACCCGCTGCCCGTCACGTACATGGATGGCCCGAACTTCACCCGCCTCGTGCGCCTGGATCACCTTGGTGTAGCTGGAGACCATGAGGCGCCCGGCGGCACTGGCATGAATGTCGAGAAAGCCGAGGATCGCCCAGCCCAGGGCCAGCAGGATCGCCAGGATCAGCAGCAGTGCCGTGCCACGTGCCCAGGGCGCGGGTGGCCGCTCGACAATTTCCAGGTAGCCGGGTTGGAACTCGTATTCGTCGCGGCTGCGCTTGAGCAGCGTCCGCGCGTCACCCAGGCGCTGCCAGGCGCGGCGCCAGCGAGACAACAGTGCACCGGACCTCATGACGCCTCCTTGCACAGCGCCTGTTGCAGCGCCCACAGGCGCGAGTAGCAACCGCCGTTGGCCAAGAGTTGCTGGTGGCTGCCCGATTCACTGATGCGCCCCTGTTCCAGAGCGATGATGCGTTGGCAATGCCGTACCGCAGACAGGCGATGGGCAATGATGATCACCGTGCGTCCCTGGGCGATGCTCGCCATGTTGTCCTGGATCAGCGCCTGGGATTCGTCATCCAGGGCGCTGGTGGCTTCGTCGAAAATCAGGATGCGCGGGTCGCCCATCAGTGCCCGGGCTACGGCGATGCGCTGCCGCTGGCCGCCGGACAAGGAGCTGCCGGCTTCGGCCAGCACCGTGTCGTAGCCCAGGGGCAGGCGCAGGATGAAATCATGGGCACCGGCCAGGCGCGCCGCGGCGATCACGCTTTCCAGGGAGGCGGTGGGATGGCGCAGGGCGATGTTGTGGCGCACGCTGCGGTTGAACAGGTAGTTTTCCTGGAGCACCACGCCAATCTGGCTGCGCAACCAGGCCGGCTGCAACTGCTCCAGGGGCAAGCCGTCGATCAGGATGCGCCCGCCATCGGGGGTGTAGAGTTTCTGCAGCAAGCGGGTCAGCGTGCTCTTGCCGGACCCGGACGGCCCGACGATGCCCAGGGTCTGCCCCGCGACGATCTGCAAGTCCAGGCCGCGCAGCACCCACTCAAGTTCCGGGCGGTAGCGGAACACCAACTGTTCGATGCGCACTTCGCCACGCAACGCCTGTGCCGGGCGCAGATCCCCCTCGGCCTGCTCCACCGGCAGGTTGAGCATGTCGCCCAGCTTGTCCACCGACACCCGCACCCGGACGAACTGCTGCCAGACCTCGATCAGCTTGGCTACGGGCTGGCTGACGTGGGACAGCATCATGTTGAAGGCAATCAACTGGCCGATGCTCATTTGCAGGTCGATGACCCGGCTAGCGCCCCAGCAGATCACCGCCACCGCCGTGACTTTCTGCAACAGCATCACGGTCTGGCTGATGGCACTGCCCAGGGTCTGGCTGGCAAACCCGGCCGCGACCATCTGCGCCGTCTGCGACTCCCAGCGACGCTGCATGCGCGGCTCCACCGCCAGGCTCTTGATGGTTTCGCTGCTGCTGACGCTTTCGTTGAGAAAGGCGGTGTTGCGCGCCGCGCTGTAGAACTGGCGCTCGATGCGCTTCTCCAGCGGGCCGGTGCTGAACCAGGCCAGCAGCGCATACAGGGGCAAGGTCAGCAGCACCAGCAGGGTCAACGGCCAGGAAATCCAGGCCATGACCGCAAAAAACACCAGGGTGAAGGCCACGTCGACACACAGGGTCAGCAGCGAGCCGGTGAGGAACTCGCGGATGCTGTCCAGCTCCTGGACCCGGGTGATGATCGCCCCCACCTGGCGTTGCTTGAAGTACAGCAGCGGCAGGCCCAGCAGATGGCGCAAGAGCTTGACCCCAAGGCCGATGTCGATGCGATTGGCGGTGTGCGCCGCCAGGTATTCGCGCAAGCCCTTGAGCAGCACCTCGAACAGGCCCACCACCACCAGGGTCATCACCAGCACGTCGAGGGTCGACAGCGCCCGGTGCACCATGACCTTGTCCATCACCGCCTGGAAGAACAACGGCGTCGCCAGGGCCAGCACCTGCAGCAACAGCGAGCACAGCAGCACTTCGCCGAGTATCCGCCGATGGCGCAGCAGCTCCGGTACGAACCAGGACAGATCGAAGCGCAAACCGCTCTGGCGCAGGCGAATCACCTCCCCGCTCCACTGCTCGGCCAACTGCAGGCGATCGAGCATGTCCGGGGTCGGCATTGAAGGTCGCTGCACCAGCGCCTGGGTGTCCGAGAGCCGCGCCAGCAACATGAATTCGCCGCTCTGGTTGCGCCAGACAAGGGGCAGCATCTTCGGGGTCAGCCGGGTCAGTGCCAGGCGTTCAAGGCGCAGATCGACACCGGCGTTGCGTGCGTAGTCCCTGACCGCCTGGCGCAGGTCCCGCGAAGGGTCAGGGTCCAGGGATTGCGGGGCCGCGGCTTGCGGTACGCGTTCCTGGGTAAGTTGCAGCAGCAGATGGCAGCAGGCCAAGGCTGAGTGAACGACCGTATCGGCCGCGGATGATGGGGCAGACAGCACCGTCATAGCGGAACATCCGCTGAGGACAGGCTGCGGGTTGTTGCAGTATTGACTGGCATAGACCGCTCGTTTCTTGCTCCAGGGAGCATGGAGGCACGAACGCAGTCTGAGTCAGCCAATTACGAATGATAATCAGCAGTTTGATTGAAGCGTTTTAACTAAAACTTAAGGCTGTCCCGTAAAACCCCTGCATGCGCATCAGGCGCATGCGCAGAGCCTGGCCCCCTGGCTGGAGAGGTGGCGAGGTTACTGATACGGCGCTGCCCACGGCTGTTCAACGTGAGTATCAGCGCACCAGTCAATGCCCTCACCGGTTGTGCGCGCCCTGAACCGTGATGGCTATCAGAGGTCAAAAAATCCGTCGACCCCATCCATCTCTGCGCATAACCCTCTAATCTTGGCGGCACGTTTTGCAGGTCGTTGCGGGTTGGTCTCTGTACGTGTCGAATACGCAGCGTTAATCCGAGAGCATGAAATGCCACTGTTTGTTGAGTTACTGCCATGACTCATGTGAGTCAAACGTTGCGCCAGCGGGGGGCGCTGATCCTGACGACGCTGCTCGTTCTGACGGCCTGGGTGCCCTCAGTGTCTGGCGCCGAGTCCCGTAGCTTCGACCTGTACATCGCCGAAGCGCCGCCTTTATCGATGCTGGAGCAGACCGGCCTGCATGGCATCGTCGGTGATGCGACGTCGGAAGCGGCGACCCGGGCCGGATATACGCTGCACTTTATAGAAGTGCCCTGGGCACGAGCCCAGCAAAGCGTACGCAAAGGCGTCGACAAGCTGATCATTCCCCTGTCGCGCACGCCGGAAAGAGAAGCCGATTACACCTGGATCGCGCCCATCATGACCATGGACAGAGCCTTCTTCAGCCTGCACACGCGCGTCGAAACCCTGCAGCAGGCACGGGAAACCTTCGCTCGGATCGCCGTTGGCCGAGGCAGTGCCCAAGAGCAGAAGCTTCGGGCTGAAGGCTTTGGCGACAACCAGATCTATCCGTTTGAAATTGGCGAGAACCCGGCTCAACTGCTGCTGATGGGACGGGTCGACGCCTGGTTCAACGGCATTCCCGAAACCCAGAGCATCTGGCGCAAGGTGTCGACTCAGCCGTTGCAGGTCAGTCCGGTCTTTATGAGCACCGATCTGTACCTGGCCTGCTCCAGAAACTGCAATGCGACACTGGTGCACAAGCTGCGCGCGGCGGTCGAGGGGCTGCGCAAGGACGGCACGCTGGAGAGAATGCGAAAATCCTACCTCGACGCTCCCTGACCGGCCCCTGTGCTGCGCAGAACCCGGGCCGCGTTGGCATAGCCGGCGTCCCGATCCTGCAAGCCTCTGCAAAGCACCGCCGCGGGTCCGCAGCACGCGCTTGCCGATGCTCCTCAACGCGAGAGCATGAACGTCTCGTACTCCAGGTCATCCAGCGCCGTCGACAGCCGCGTCAGCCCCAGCAGCACGCAGATCAGCAGCGACAGGGTAAAGCCATAGCCGAAGAAGCTCGGCCCCAGGTGCAGGCTGAGCAGGGTCAGGGCGGCATTGAGGGCCACGAACAGCAGGCACAGCTCCAGCACGATGGCGCGTTTGTCGAGGTAGAAGAACACGTTGAGAATCGCCATGAACACCACCTGGATGCTCACCCCGATCAGGTCGATGTAGAACAGCGGCAGGTAGTAGCTGGACATCCCCAGCCACTCCAGCAGGCGCGGGCCGAAGAGGAACAGCAGGACCACCGTCAGCCCCTGGACCTTGCAGATTTCCAGCAGGCCCTGGCGGATCGAGAAGGTCATCTCGGCCTTCAGCGAACCGATGTGCTGCAAGGTCTCGCCATCGCGCACGGCACGGAACAGGCGGTCGTACCATTCGGCGAAATCGGTTTCGATGCGCACCAGGAACACCGCCATCCCGGGAATGATCGCCAGGTAAGCGAGGAAGATCGGCAGGTCGTAGAGAATTGACGCGCGCATCGGCCCGATCACCTGGCTCGAAGTTTCCGGGTTGAACCAGAAGATGAACTTGTCGATCCAGATCCCCAGGTTGTAGCAAAGCCCGGTCAGCAGCAGGCTGACAAACACCTGGCGGCGGTCGAGAAAGTCGAAGGCCACCAGCTTTTCGGCCCGGTACTCGCGCAGGATGTCGTAGAGAAACAGGAACAGCAGCGTGCTGTGCCCCAGCAGCAGCGCCAGCAACAGCCCTTCCATGCCCATGTAGCGCAGGTAGAAGGCGCTGCCGACCATCAAGCCATACCCCACCAGCATCACCAGAAGGATGCGGTTATAGGCCTTCATCCCCGAGAGGAAGATGATCACCAGCCACAGGTTGCACAGCACCACGAAGTTGGCCAGGGTCAGCAGGCGGTAGATCAGCGCCTGGTCGAACAGGGTCACCAGCAGCAGGATGCCCAGCGCCCCGGAGCCCAGGGTCACCAGCAAGAGTACGCCCACCAGGTTCGGCAGGATCTGCTCGTACTTGCGCTCGAACAGGCGGTCGGACACGAAACGGGTGAAAAACAGCTGCAGGCCGCCGGTCAGGATCAGCGACGTGGCCATCAGGTAGGTGACGGTGATCAGGAACTGGCGGATCAGGACCTCCGGCACCACCAGCCCGAGGCTGATCACCCCCACCAGCATCACGCTGAGGATCGACAGCACCCAGGGCCCGGAACTGATCAGGCCGGCATAGACATAGGCGTGCAGGGTCGCCGTGTAGGAGTCGCGGGAGAGAATCTTGCGCAGTTCGAAACCGATGCCGGCCATTTACACAGCCTCCTTGTGTGGGGTGCCGATGGCCGTGTGATAGAGCGTGCGATAGCGGTCGAGCATCAAGCGCTCGCTGTAGTAGCGATGTACCCGCAACAGGCCCGCCGCCTGGGCCGATTGCCAGCGTGCGGGGCTGCGCAGCAGGTCGATGATCGCCTGGGAGGTGGCCTGCGGATCGGCGATCGCCACCACTTCCCCGGCCCGCCCCAGGTCCCGGTCGGCCGCCTCGCCGCCCTCGATCAGCTCGCGGCAGGAGCCCACGTCACTGCTGACCACCGGCGTGCCGGCGGCCCAGGCTTCGAGAATCACCAGGGGCTGGGCCTCGCTGATGGAGGTCAGCACCATCAGGCCCAGTTGCGGCAGGATGTCCTGGATTTTCTGGAAGCCCAGGAACAGTACCTTCTGCTCCAGCCCCAGGCTCGCCACCAGGCTGCGGCACTCGGCGACGTACTCCGGGTCTTCCTCTTCCGGCCCGACGATCCAGCCTTCGACCTCGGGCATCACGCTGACCACCCCGCGCATGGCCCGCAGGAAGGTCTTGACGTCCTTGATCGGCACCACCCGGCCGATCAGCCCGACCACCGGCGCAATGCCTTCGGCCCGGGCCTCCAGGGCCTGGGTCCAGAGCTGCAGGTCGATGCCGTTGGGGATCACCTGGGTGCGCTCGGGGGGCGCGCCGTCCTTGATCTGGCGTTGGCGGTTGCCGTCGTACAGGGCAATGATCTGGTCGGCGCTTTCATAGACCAGATGCCCGATGCGTTCGAAGAAACGCACCCAGAGCATGCGGATATAGCCGGAGCCGGAATCCATGCTGTCGTTCAGCGCCTGGTTGCTGCTTTCGGCGATCCAGCTGGCCTGGGCCAGGTCGATCTTGCGCTCCTTGGTGTAGATCCCGTGCTCGCTGAGCAGGAACTGGCAGCCCCACAACTGCTTGAGAATGCAGCCCACCAGCCCGGCGTAGCCGGTGGAAATCGAGTGCAGCACCCGGGCCCGCGGCATGTGCCGGGCAGCATTGGCCAGCATCAGCAAGGGCGACTGCATGGTGCGCAGGGTCCAGAAGTAGTTGACGAAGGACGGATCGGCGCAGTGCTGCTCGTAGCCTTCGGTCAGCGCTTCCCAGCTGGGCCGGCTGTAGAGCACGTCGTCCAGGGTGATGCGCCCCTGGGCCAGGGATGCCAGCACTTCGATGCCCAGCTCGGCGGCGGGCTTCTGCGGGTTGTGCAGGTAGCGGTACAGGTTGCTCAGTTCCTCCAGGGACGCGCTGTGGGCCTCGCGCTTGTGCCTGGGGTTGCGCCAGGCCTCTTCCAGGTACACCTCTTCGATATGCACGACGTTGGCCGGAATCTCATAGCGGCGCTGACCATAGGCCTCGCGCTGGCCACCAATGAACAGCACCGAAAACTGCAGCTGCGGCAGGCCGAGGATCATCTGGTGGATCCAGCTGGACACGCCACCACGCACATAGGGCCAGGTGCCCTCGAGCAGCAGGCAGACATCGGCGATGGGGGTTGAGTCGGGGGTTTTCTTCATGTCCAGGTCCTTACCAGCCCGGCAAAGGGCGGACGTTGCTGCATTTGCGCCGGCAGGCTTCGCAGCAGCCCGGGAATCTCGGCATAGCGGCCGGTTTCAAAGGCGATTTCGGCGCGGAACGGCAGGACCTTGGCCGAGTCCATGCCCGCCTCCTCGGCCTGGTGCATGTGCAGGCGCGCCTTGCCGACGTCACCGCGTTCAAGGGCGATGCGCCCGGCCAGCAACAGCAGCTCGCCGCCCTCCCCCAGCTTCAGCGCCTGTTCGGCATGTTCGCCGGCCTGGCCCAGCACGTGCTGCTGCACACTGCCCTGGGCCAGGCCCAGGTAGGCCAGTTCCCAGTACCAGCGGGCCAGCGTCGCGTGCAAGGCTCCGGCCTTCTGCGGCGCCGCGCCGGGCAGTTGTTCCAGGGAGGACTGGATCCGCTGGTTGATGTCGGTTTCCTGCTTGTCGAGCATCGAATACGCCAACAGCCGCACATCGTCGCTCGGGTCGCCCAGGGCCAGCTTGAGGATCGGCACCGCTTCCTTGCCCGGCATCCGCCGGGTGGCGAGCAAGGCCGCCAGGCGCTGGTCGGGGTCCGGCGCATGACGCAAGACATCCTGCAGCCCGCTGTCACCGAAGGTGGGCGAATGCAGTTGAGTCTGAGCGCGAAACGGCAGGTCGGGAATGCCCACCGCCTGCCACGTCTGCGCCTCGCGCTTGCGCGGCAGGTACAGCGCCGGAAAGATCGCGGCAATCACCCCGACGGCCCCGATCAGCGGCACAAAGAACGCCAGGCTGAAGATGAACAGCGGGCTCCATGGCAACGGCCGGCGATAACGCGCCGGCAGCAGCAGCCAGACCGCCGCGGTCAGCAGGCCACAGGCGATGCCATGGGTCATTGCATACAGCAGCGCGGTCTGCAGGTCGGGCAACTGCGCCGTCAGGCTGGCCCAGCTGCCGATCTCGAAAAACAGCGCTCCGCTAAACAGCCACTTGCTGATCATTCAGGCCACACTCGTTGTACAGGAAGTTACGCAGCCCATCGCGTTGCCGGGCCGACTCCAGGTCGTAGGGCAGTACCTTGACCCCCAGGCCGGCCAGCTCCACGCTCATGCCGAAGTGTTCGTGGACCAGCTTGCCCAGGCGTGCCAGGTAGCCCTGGGCGCCCTCGGCGCTGGTCAGCGGCAACAACACCAGCAACAGTTCGTGCCCGCGTGCATTGGCCAGGCTCAGGTGCAGGTCCAGGCCACGCTGGCTACGCTCGAACAGCCGCGCCAGTTCATCATTGGGCTGGGTCAGCTCGAAGGCATAGAGGCAACCGGACAGGCCGTGGCGCTCGACATCCACCAGTGAACGCTTGAGTTGGCGGGTGAAGTGCTGGGCATCGGCGCTCTGCAGTTGCAAAACCTGCGGGTCCGGGTGCAGCAAGTCGGCGATATGTCCGGCCAGCAGGGCCAGCAGGCTGAGGGTGCGTTCCTGGAAGGCAAAGAACGGCATCTGCCGCACCGCCAGAATCGCCAGCACCTGGCCCTGGGTGTCCACCAGCGGAACACAGGCCTGCAAGGACGACACCGAGGCCTGGGCGCCGCTATCCAGCAGCTCCTCACGCACACTCACCAGCTCCTCGCGCTCCAGGCACATACGCACCAGCAGGTCCTGGCTGTCCAGGGGCCCCATGGTGCCGATCGAGGCCAAGAGGCTCAGCTGTGGCGCCGCACTGGCGCCCTGCTCCACCCGGTACAGCCCGGCCACCCGCAGCGAGCCGTACTGGCCGAGCAAGGTCAGCACCGGCTCGGCCAGCAGGCTCAGCGGGTCGCCGCCATTGGGCGCCGCGCGCAGCCGATCACGCAGGCCCAGCAGGGAACTGCGCAAGCTCTGGTCGCTACCCGCCAGGCGCTGCTCCAGGCGGTCATGGGAGACCCGCAGAATCTGGTGCGCCCGGGTGAAATCATCGAGCCGGTACTGGCGGTACTCGTTGGCCATCTGCAAGCGCAGCAAACGCCGCTCCCAGAGGTCGCGCACCTCGCCCACCAGCATGCCGCAGACCAGTACGCCGACAATGTAGGACGGCGCGACCTGGGCGTAGCTCGCCAGCCCCGAATGACGCAGGGCAAAGAACGCCGCTACCAGCAGGCTGGCACTGATCAGGCCGCGGACAAACCCGTAGCGCACCCCCAGCAGCAGCGGCGCCAGCACCGACCAGGGAAACTCGCCCTGCACCTGCAAGGGGTCCTCGGGGGCCAGCCACAGGCCGACGCCGATGACCAGGGCGGTCACCAGAAAGGTTTCCAGCCAGGACGCCGGACCGCTGGCGCGGGGCGCCAGCGCATAGTCCATGTGTGGAGAGTTCATGGCAGTCACTCGATCCGAAGGCCACCGACAAGCTTGTCGAGCACCTTCTGGGCGGCCCCGGCCAGGCTTTCCCGGGACCAGCCGGCGCGGGCCCCGCTATTGCTCCACAGCACCTTGCCGGTACCGGCCTCGACCACCCGCAGGCTGATGCCCACCGCCGGTTCGCCATCCAGGCCGTTCTTGTACTGCCACTCCTCGACGCTGCCGGATACCACATAGTCGAGCTTCTGCTCCCGGGCCCAGTCCATGGCTCCGGCCAGACGCTCGTTGTCGTCGAGCAGGGCCTGTTCGCCCTGCCCCGCCGTACCGGTGTAGACCTGGGGTTGCAGGCCGCGGCTGCTCAGCACGCTGAGCAGAATCTGCTCACTGCGCTCGCCGGCCTGGGGTGTCTGGGAATAGTTGACCAGCGGCAGCACGCCCCAGCGCGCACTCTTGGACAACTCGGGGCTGCTTTGCCCGGTGAAGCTGCTGCACCCGGCCATCAGCAAGGCGACCATTGCCAGACTCACGCAACGAATGGATTGCATAAGGTTTACTCCTCTTTGAATTCCATGATCAGCGTCCGAAACGCACGCTGTAGCTGACACCTGCAGTGCCCCCGGACTTGCCTGCCCCGCCTTGCGGCGCGGACTGGTAGCCAAAAGTCACTGCCAATTCGTCATCCCCTATCACCTCGGTGCCGACACCGGTACTGATGGCGTAGTTGATGGTGTTGTCGGTCCACTGCCAGCCGGTGCTGACATCCACCAGCCAGGTGTATTGCCCCCGCGTGCGGTTCAGCGCCCCCGGGAAACCGCGCCGCCAGGAACTGCCGAAGAACAGCTGGCCGTAGCGCTTCTGCAGCAGGGTCTGGCTGGTGATCTGCTCCGGATTGTCGAGATCGGCCCCGACCAGATCGATGCCTCCGCCCAGGGTATTGGCCAGGTCGGGCAGCGAGCGGTTGTTCAGGCTGTTCTGCTGGTAGTCGATACCGCTGCGCAATTCCCAGTTCGGCCCTTCGAACTGCAAGGTGTGGTCGAACTCGATCTTCAACGCCTGGCCGCTGCCCAGGTCATCGCCGCCGCGGGTCGAGAACCAGCGCTGGGCCAGGTTCCAGGACAACTGGTCACGGGCCGAATAGCGATGCCGGCCGCCCACCCAGACATCATCCTGCTGGCCGAAGGTGCGCATGTATCCGCTGTCCTCGTTCTTGCGGTGCCAGTCGGCACCGACGTCCAGCTCGTTGCCGCTGTCCAGTTGCCAGGTGCGGCTGGCACCCAGGCCGTTGCGGTCATCGTCCTTGCGCAGGCTGCTGTCGAAGATCAGCTTGTAGTTGCCGTTCTCCAGCTGGCGCTGCAAGGTCAGTTCGGTGTTGGTCTCATTGCCCAGGCGCGACTCATCCAGCACATCGCCGCTGTAGCGGCCCTGCTCCAGGACCAGCTTGGCGTACCAGTTGTCGTTCAGATAGCGCTCGGCGGTCAGGCGCGGGCCGTTGAACACCAGGCCGCCGTAGTCCTGGCGCTCCCAGGCGATTTGCATACCCTGGGGCGTGCGCTCCGTCATCTCGATGGCCTGGCGGCGTAGTTGCTCGCGCAGCGCCGCCGGTTGCTCGTCACCCAGTGCCGAAAGGCCCACCGCCAGCGCTTCGCCGCTGCGACCCAGGCTGTTCAAGGCCTCGACCTGCTGCGCCGGGTCCAGGTCGCCGCTGGCCACCAGGCGCTCCAGGGCCTGGCGATTGCTGCCGCGCAGGGCTTCCTGGATCTGCTCGTAGCGGCTGACCTTCAGGCCGCGGCTGCGGGCCCAGGCCAGCCACTCATCCTTTTGCGCCGACTGATTGAGGTCATCCAGGCGCGCGAGGAACTGATCGAACCACAGCTGCAGCATCGGCTTGGAGCCGTCCTGCCATTGCATGGCCTTGTTCTGCGCCTTGCGTGACGAATAGCTGCTGGCCAGCAGGCGCAGCCAGGTGGCATAGCCCTGGGGCGTGGCGCGGATCTGCTCCGGGCTGACCTGGCGATCGAGCCGCAGGCGCAAGCGCTGGGCCGAGTCGGCATAACCGGCGCCCTCCAGGGCATCGGCATAGGCGGCCTGGACCATCCAGTCCCGGGGGTTGGCCTGCAAGTACAGGCGATACCAGGCCAGGGCCTCGGTATTGCGCCCGAGCAACTGGCTGGCGGCGGCGAATGGCAGCCACAGGCTGCTGTCACTGCGGGCCAGGGAGCGCCATTGCTGCAACAGCGGCTTGATCTCGCCCGTGCGGCCCAGATCGACATACAGCCACAGCAGCCGCTCACGGAAGGTGTTGTCGTCCGGGAAGCGGCTCAAGCCCTGTTGATACAGGCGCAGGGCCAGATCGGTCTGGCCCTGCTGCACCGCCAGCGCGGCGCGGGCGGCCAGCACCTGGGACTGGTCGCTGGCACCCGGGTACTGCTCGGCTTCCTTGAGCAAATCGACCACCAGAGGCCAGTCCTGGAGTTCCTGGGCCAGTTGCAGGGCGGCCACCAGGCGCTGCGGGCTGTGGCCCTGGCGCCAGCTGTCGACGGTCAATTGCAGGGCCTTGCGCGGATCGCGGGTGCGATACAGGGCAATCAGCTCGCTTTCGTCGCCTGTATTGAGCGAGCCCTTGATCGCCAGCATCTTCTCCAGCGCCAGCTGCAGCTCGTCGTCCTGCTCCAGGTCCCAGGCCAGGGCGGCGCGGGACTGCCAGTAGTTGAAGTCCTTGATCTTGTTGCCATCCACCGCGGTGATGACTTTCCAGGCCCCCTGGCTATCGAACAGCTTGAGGTGGTTGTTGGCCCAGTCCACACGTTCGGTGCTGGTGAGCGGATAGCGCTTGGCGAACTGGTTCCAGACCACCAGGCGCTGCGGGTACTGCTCGGTGTTTTCCAGGTTCTGCAACAGGCGCACCCAGGCCAGACGCTGTTTCGGGTATTTGGCGACATAGCGGCGCAGCCACTTTTCTGCCTCCTCGGGCGTCCCCCTGGACTCTTGCGCGTAGACCAGGGCATCGAGCTCGACGTTGGTCAGGGCGCGGCTGTCCATGATCCCCGCCAGCAGTGGGATGCCCCGATCGAAGTCGTAGGTCTGCATCGCCAGGCGCCAGGTGTGCTCGAACTGCGCCGGGTCCTTGCTTAGCGTGCTCAGGCTGATCCAGTAGCCCAGGGCGGCGGCCGAGTCGCCCTGCCATTCGGCGAGATGGGCCATCTGCTCCAGCAACTGCGGGTCATCCGGCCGCTGTTCGAGCAGTTGCACGCCCACCGCATGGGCGCCGGCCAGGTCACCGAAGGCCAGGCGCTGCTTGAATTCCTTGGCGAGGATTTCCGGGCTGTCGGGCTGCACCTTGCGCCAGGCACTGAAGAACTGTTCCGCCAGGTCCACGCGGTTGTGCGCCACAGCCACATCCACGCCGCGGTCCAGCAGCGCCGGTTCGAATGCCACGTCCGGCTGTGCGGCCAGCTCTCGGGCCAGCAGCTCCACTGCCTGATCGCCGCGATCGGCCGCCACCAGGGTGGTGAAGGCCTGTTGCAGAAACTGCCGACGCGCCTCGGGGGTCTGGCTGGCATCGAGCAACTGCACATAGAGATCGGCCGCGCGCCCCGGCTGTTCGCTGGCCTGGTACCACTTGGCGGCTTCAGGCAGCCACTGCTCGCGCCGTGTCGGGTCGCGCCGCGCCAGCTCGGCATAGGCATCCGCCGCCAGCCCCGGGGCCTGGGCGCTCAGGGCCAAAGTGGCCAGGCGCTCCAGTTGCGGCGATGGCAGCGGCTTGTAGTCAAAGGCCTTGAAACGTTCGGCCAGGGCCTGCAGGGCCGCGCTGTCGGTGCTGTTGTTCAGCGCCAGGGCATCGAGCTGCAAGCGGTAGTAGGCCTTGAGCGCCGGATCGGGCCGCTGCCACTGGGCCAGGTGTTTTTCCGCCTTGGGGTAGTCCCCCAGCTGAATCAGCAGGTCGAGCAGCTGGGTGCGCAGCTCATTGTTTTCCGGGTGTGCGGCCAGCAGCACCTCGGCGTAGCTGGCCGACACTTCGTCCGGCTGCCCGCCCTTGGGGCGGAACGCCTCTTCATTGCGAAAGGTTGCCCACAGCAGCACGCCGACGGCGATCGCCACCAGCAGCAAGGCCCAGGGGTTGAGCAGCCGCGCGCTGGGCGCCTTGGCCTTAGTTGCAGAGGAGTTGGGCATCACTCACCTGCTTCATGGGAAGTTGGAAATGCCACAGGCCCTGTTCGGACTTGCCGGCGTAGCGTTGGCCCTGGACCTCGACCCGACAGGCGCTGGCCGAACGCACCGAGAATTCCAGGTTGAACTGGCCGGCAAAGGAGAAGCTCACCTGCCGGTCATTGACATAGCGCCAGTCGCGCAGGGGAATATTGGCCAGCTCCAGTGCCGGGCGCGGATCGCGCTCGGGGCGCAGGGCCAACAGCGCATGATCGCTGCTCAAGGCTACATAGCGCCCCTGGGGCAAGTCGCGCACCCCGGCCACCCCTACCGAGCGGCCGAGGTCCGGCCAACCCAGCGCCGGGTCCAGGCGCAAGGTACGCAGGCCGTCCATGCCGCGTACCTGCCAGTCGCCATTGGCGGTCCGCGCCAGGCTTGCCTGGTACAGGCCGTGGACCCGGTCCAGGTAGTCACTCATCCACAATGACAGCGGCTGCTGGCCACGCATGAACTGGTAGATGTCGGTCATGGCCTTGATCGACGCCTGCTTGGTGCCCGAATAGAAGTGGTAGTACAGGTGGATGCCGCGCAGGCGCCGTGGGCTGTCGGTCAGCTCGAAGGTGTCGATCACATCGCGAAAGCCGTAGTACGGGCCTTTCCAGAGGTTGGTGTACATGTTCTCGTTGATCACCGGAGCGTAGTACTGCAAGCCGCCCGAGGTCGGCCGCAACAGCGGGTACAGGCCGGTGAGCGATGAGTTGGCCTTGGTCAGGATGGTCTGCCCGCCGTTGACGTTTTTCAGCCCGGCGTCGTAGGCCAGCTTGATGGTCTCGGCGCTGGGCAGCGCATCCCCCGGCCAGAAGACCAGCTTCACCGGTTTCTGCGCGGTGGTCAGGCGGCTGTTGATGTAGTCCCGCGAGCCGAGGATCTCGCGCTTGTAATCCAGGGTCTTGTACCCCGGGATATTCAGGCGCAGGCCGTATTCGGCGTGGAAATCCTCGTCCTTCTTGGCCTTCTCCGGCTGCATGTAGAACGGGTGGCTGTAGGTGTGGGTGGCCACTTCGACCTTGGGGTCGGCGAAGATCTCCTGGGCGATGGGCTCCAGCTCCCGCGCCAGGAACGGCGACATGCCCTTGGGCCCGACTTCGCCTTCGATGATCGAGACCGAGGTCAGGAACGGGTTGGGACGAATGTAGTCGTCCAGCACCTGGCGCCCGGAATACGGGGTGCCACGCACTTCGGCATGGGACGGGAAACCGTCACCGTCGATATGCACCGTGGCGATCCGCCGACCGTTCTCGGTGGTGGTGTCCGGGCGTGGCTGGGACGGCAGGCGCAGGGCCTTCTGGATAAAGGCGAACGGGTCGAGGATCCAGCGGCTGCGCTCCACATTGGCCTCCACCACATAGGGGGCCAGGGCCATGCCGCCCCAGGCGGCGGTGGCCACCGGGACGTACTTGCCGCCCTTGTCATCGCCCAGCACCAGGGCTGGTTTCGGCCCGTCGGGCAGCAGGCTCACGCGGGTCAGTTCGCGGCTGCGCGCCACCACCGGAGCCTCGAAGGCGCCGATCAGGCTCTTGTCCTGGCTCAGCACATGCAGGGCATCGCGAGCCCCCGGCGCCGCCAGGTTCAGCCCCAGGCGCTTGAGCAGCGCCCGGTCCTCGATCGGCAGGCCGGCCATGATCGCCAGGGGCACCTGCTCATCCAGGCGCTGGCCGACCCAGCTATAGAAGGCACGGCTGTCCTCGGGCGGGCCGCTGGTCATCCACAGCACCACCCCGGCGTAAAGGCCGGCGAAGCTGTAGGCAGGCAGGCTGTCGTCCACCGGGAAGTAGTCCACCCGGTAACCCAAGTACTCCAGCAGGCCACCGAGCATGCGGTGCCCGGCGTGATCGTAGAGTTCCCCTTCGCGCGGGTCATAGAGCATGGCGATGCGCCGCGGCTGGACTTCCACCGTGCTCATGCTCAGGGCGTTGAGGTCCGGGGTGGTGACCACCGGTATAAAGCCTTCCTGGCTCAATTGCCGGACCAGCTTGCGTGCCTCTTCCCGACGGTTGGCCGGCAGGTAATCGATGGCCACCAGCGGGATGTTGCGTGCGCGCAGCGGCTTGAGTTCGCCTTCAAGCCAGGTGCGGTCGGCTTCAGAAACCGGGCGGTAACGCTTGGCCGAGGCATCCCAGCCGGCGTGGATGGATTCCACCGCCACGGCCGAGGCGACGCCATCGAGCTCGCCCAGTACCTCGAAGCCCCGGTTGAAGAACAGCTTGAGGTTGGGCAGCCGGCTGTGCAGTTCCCGCAGGAACGAGGCCAGGGCCTTGCGTTGCGGTTCGCGATCGGCCTCGGGGAGCAACTGGAAACTGTCCAGGGTGTCCAGGAACAGGCCGGCGTAGCCCTGGTCCTGCAGCGCCTTGGCACGCTTGAACAGGTGTTCGCGCCAGGCCGGGGTGGCGATGTCCATCACCTGGCTGTCCCAGGCCTTGTTGCGCACGGGGCTCGCGCCCTGGGCCAGGGCCTGCTTGGCCAGGGCAGCGCGGTTGCCGTCGAACTCCCCTACCGACAGGTAGGCGAACGGCTGGCTGCCGAGCTTGCGCAAGGTGGCGACATCGGCGCTGGCCATATGGCCGGGCTCGACTACTGCCCATTCGAACTGCGCCAGCTCCTGCAAGGGTGGCTGCTCGGCGTACCAGAACCCGACACTGGCGGGCGCCGCGGGTGCGGCCTGCACCAGGGTGTTGGTGGCACACAAGGCCAATGCGGTAAACAGGCGTCGAACCACTTTGCAGACATGCCCCCTGCGAAACTCGATATCCATAACTCACTCTTCAGTAGATCAATCTGCACAACATCAGGCTCTAGGGCAGCCGCCATGGCGGGCGCCCCTAAGGCAACGAACTAAAGGCTGCGGTAAAGCCGTTCCAGGCCCTCGGCCAGGCTGCTGGGCGTGCCCAGGTCGAAGCGCTCGCGCAAGCGGCGGTTGTCGGCCTTGGAATGGCGGATATCCCCGGAGCGGGTCGCGCCGTGGCTCACCTGCAGCGGCTTGCCGCTGATCTGCTGCAGGGCGCCAATCAGATCGTTGAGGGTGGTCACCCCGCCGAGCCCGACATTGGTGGCATCGGCTGCCGGCGCGGGGCATTCCAGGCCCTGCACCAGGATCTTCACCAGGTCCGCGACATAGACGAAGTCGCGGGTCTGCCCGCCATCGCCGAACAGGGTGATGGGCCGCCCGGCCTTGGCCCGCTCGCTGAAAATGCTGATCACCCCGGAATACGGCGATGAAGGGTCCTGGCGCGGGCCGAAGATATTGAAAAAGCGCAGGATCACCGGTTCCAGCCCATGCTGGCGGCGGTAGAAGTCCAGGTAGTACTCGCTGGCGAGCTTGTCCGCCGCGTAGGGCGTGAGGGGAGATTTAGGGGTGTCTTCGGCAATCGGCGTGCCCTCGCCGTTATTGCCATAGACCGCCGCACTGGAGGCGAACACCACGCGGCGGATACCGGCCGCGGTCATCGCCTCGCACAGGCGCAGGGTGGCGATGAAATTGCTCTGGTGGGTGGCCACCGGGTCTTCGACCGAAGCCTGGACCGACGCCACAGCAGCCAGATGCACCACGGCATCGCAGCCCTGAACGGCATCCGCCAGAAGTGCCGCATCGGCGGCATCCCCCACCAGCAGTTCCAGGCCAGCATCGCCCATGGGCAGATTGCCGACCTTGCCCGTGGAAAGGTCGTCCAGAACCCGCACCGCATAACCCTTGGCCAGCAGTGCATCCACGAGGTGAGAACCGATAAAACCAGCGCCCCCAGTAACCAGTATCCGTTCGGCAGACATAGATCATTCCAAAGAGAAATATCGCGGCTACGCCGTCTGAAGCTAGCACAGCCAACGGATCAGCCCTGGCTACTTGCCATCCTGGCCGTCATGTTTTTAGTGGCTGCTCTGCGCCATAGGCTGTTTCGCCTATTTTCGGAGCAGAGTTCAGCGCTTTGGCGTCAAAAAAACTCAAGATAATCAATCGCTCAGCGCCGACATACTGGGTCAGAAAAGCAAAATCGTCAATAATGCGTCGATATTTGTTGATTATTTAAGCGCCAGGAAAAATAGGTCAATATATTGACTTGCCTAGCATAAAGCGCTGAAACCGCCGCCGTAGCTGGCCACATGCCATTGACGCAAGGGCTCGGCAGTGCTCATATGCGCGCCAGTTTCAGGTGTCCCATGCCGCCGTGCATGGGGTTAAACGGGAAGCCGGTGCGTCATTTCGATGATCAGTCCGGCGCTGCCCCCGCAACGGTAAGCGAGCGAAGCATTCGACAGACCACTGTGCCAAGGCATGGGAAGGTGAATGCCTCATGACCCTCGCAAGCCCGGAGACCGGCCTGCAACTTCGTTTGACAACCCCGCGGTGGGCGGGCGCAGTCCGGTTTTCGTGGGCGCGGCTGCCCGCGATTCCCTATGCGTTGTTCCCTCCGGGATTCATTCATTCCTTACAAGTAGTAGGAATCGCATGTCCCGCACCTCCTTGCTGCAACACCTGGCGAGCCCCTCGCTGTGTTTCACCCTCCTGCCTTGCATGGCCTACCCGGCCCTGGCACAGGCTGAACAGAAAACCTCCCTGGTCTTGCCCGAGACCCAAGTGAGCGGAGTCTCCAGCGCCCCGCAAACCTCTCTGGACACGCCCCTGCCCGCCGGCTCGCGGCTGAACCTCACGGCCCTGGAGACTCCGGCCAGCACCAGCAGCCTGGGCAACGACGCCATCAGCAACCGCAACAACCTCACGGTGCAGGATGCCGTCACCCGCTCCCCCGGCATCACCAGCATCGCCACCCCGGGCAACGGCAATACCGCACTGTCGGCCCGCGGCTTTACCGGGCACTCCTCGGTGATGACCCTGTTCGACGGTGCGCGCCTGTACACCGGCGCCGGCAGCCAGACCTTCCCGGTGGACCCGTGGATGGTCGAGCGCATCGACGTGATCCGCGGCCCAGCCTCGGTGCTGTACGGGGAAGGCGCCACCGGCGCGGTGATCAACGTGATTGCCAAGAAGCCCTTCGACGGTGAGATCCACAACCGCCTGCGCCTGGGCTATGGCTCCCATGATCGCCAGCAACTGGGCCTGGACAGCGGCGGCTCGCTGACCGACACCCTGAGCTACCGCCTGACCCTGAACCAGCAGCAGAGCAATGGCTGGGTCGACCAGGGCCAGTCACGCAGCCTGGCACTCAGCGCGGCGCTACGCTGGCAAGCCACCGACGACCTCGGTTTCACCCTGGCCCATGAACGCGGTGAAAGCGAACCCGCCAGCTATTTCGGCACGCCGCTGATTGCCGGCCAATACCGCGACAGCCTGCGGGCCAAGAACTACAACCTGCGCAACGCCGTGCAGCGCTACAACGACGAATGGACCCGGCTCAACACCGACTGGACCCTGAGCGACAACCTCAGCGCCAGCAACCAGCTCTACTACATCAAGAGCCGCCGCCACTGGCGCAACGCCGAAGCCTACAACTGGGTCAGCTCCCGGGAGCAGTTGCTGCGCGGCGACTACCTGGAGATCAAGCACGATCAGGAGCAGATCGGCGATCGCCAGAGCTTCACCTTCAACCACTCGCTGTTCGGCCTGGACAGCAGGACCGTGGTCGGCCTGGAGTACAACAGGATTCGCTTCGGCGTGGCCAACAACTCGCCCTACAAGGATATCGGTAGCGACTATATCGACCCGTGGAACCCTGCACCGGGCTACTTCCAGAGCCGCTCGCCCTTCTCGCCCCAGACCGACAGCAGCACCCGCACTTTCGCCCTGTTTGCGGAAAACCGCCTGCAACTGTCGGAGCGCTGGTCGCTGGTGACCGGCATCCGCCGCGACCAGAACCATATCGATCGCAGTGATCTGCGCGCCGGCACCCGCACCGATCGCAGCCTCACCGGCGGCAACTGGCGCGCCGGCCTGGTGTTCGCGGTCACCGATCAACTGTCGCTGTACGGCCAGTACTCCACCAGTGAAGACGGGGTCAGCAACCTGATCAGCCTCAACCCGAGCCAGTTGCAGATGGACCTGACCGAAGCCAAGCAGACCGAGTTCGGGCTCAAGCAGCAGTTCTGGAGCGGCCGTGGCGAATGGACCCTGGCGGCCT
This sequence comes from Pseudomonas protegens CHA0, assembly GCF_000397205.1. Classification (NCBI taxonomy): domain Bacteria; kingdom Pseudomonadati; phylum Pseudomonadota; class Gammaproteobacteria; order Pseudomonadales; family Pseudomonadaceae; genus Pseudomonas; species Pseudomonas protegens. Next base: position 3,340,300 of record NC_021237.1, on the reverse strand, counting down.
ACCACATCGTCAAGAAAAAGCTCTTGACCACCGATCCGGTGACCCGCCTGGCGCAGCAGGTCGGCCAGCAATCCGCCGACGGCCTGGAAACCTCGCTGGAGCTGGCCCTGGATCACGGCTGGCAAGTCTCGGCCAACGCCTCGGTGGTGCGTGCCGAGTACGATGACTTCGATGAGGTGGTCTCTGGCAAAGCGGTGTCCCGGGCCGGCAATCGCCCCACCAACGTGCCGCGACGCACCGCCAACCTGTGGCTGAACAAGGCCCTGGCTCCGAGCCTGGAAGCCGGCATGGGCCTGCGCTACGTCGATGCGCGTTATGCCAACACCGCCAATAGCGTCGATGTACCCGGCTACACGGTGCTGGATGCCAACCTCGGCTGGCAGGCCCTGCCCGATGTGCGCCTGGGCCTGCAGGTGAACAACCTGCTGGACCGGCGTTATGCCGCGGCGCAACAGAACAGCGGCCAGCAATGGCTGATGGGTGAACCGCGCTCGTTGTTCGTCACCACCGACTACAGCTTCTGATCGAGGGGTTGCCGCAAGGCCCTGGGCTTTGCGGCGCCATTTCAGGCGTGCAGTGAGTTCGCCAGCCACTGGCCCGGGCCAGCGTCGGACAGCGACCAATCGACACTTGCACCCACGCAGTCGATGGATATCCTGAGCGCCTTTGTCCCTGCACTGCCCGCGAGAGCCCCATGCCCTGCCTGAATGCCCGAGATGTCTGCCAGCGCCTGCGCGATGCCGCCCTTGGCGTTTACCCCCTACGGCCCGGCGCCAGCCATTCGGGCGCTGGCCAGGTGCAGGTGGATATCGAGGGTTGGCAGTTGCTGCTGGATTTCGATGGCCGGCATCTGCATCACTGCCAGAGCTGCCGCAGCGCCGAAGGCGATGTCTGGCAGCTCGATACGCGGCAACGCTTCGGCACCGACCCGGTGAGCCTGCTCAGTACCTGGGAGCTGGCGCAGATCGAGAAGTTACTGAAAGAGGCGGTTTAACACGGCTGGCTACAGGCATTCCTGGGCCGCGCGTTCGAAGCTCGACGGGGCGAAGCTGGAGGCCAGCAAGTGCCGCTCGTAGAGGAACACCTTGCCGCCATTGGGCGCCTTGTAGGCTTCCAGTACGTTGTCTGCCGCCACCTTGCTGGCAACGACAATGCGAAAACCGCGCTGGGTCTGGGAAACCGTCGGGCTCTGGGCGTTGCCTTGCAGCTTGGGCACCACGCACTCGGCATATTCGGCCGGGGTTTTCCGGGTCTGCATGACCAGCGTCGGGTCGTTGGGCGCGGTGGCGCAACCGGCCAGCAGCAAGGTGGCCAGGGTCATGGCGGGAGCAAATAGAGGGCGCATCGGTAAGTCCTGAAAATGTACAGCCTGGTTCGGTGCGCAACGGTTCAGCGTCACGGGCGCTGCCGTTGCGGTCATGGTTTTGGGTCGGGGGCGATTGTCCATGGTTGGCGCCCAAAGCAGAACTTGCGTTGCTTGATTGTCACTATTACTTGAACCGATAGTTGCCCCCCGGGCAGACTGCCCGGCAGCCCGACTACAACTAAAAAAAGGATTTCCCCATGCGCACCTTTGACTTGATTCGCGACGCCGTCCTCCCGGAATTCCGTGAGCGGGTGGCGGACTACCTGGTGGAGTACGAACAGGTGCTGGGTGACAGCAGCGCCGACCCGCAAAGCCTGCGGATCGCCGCCTATCAATTGCGTGGCTACCTGCGTGGCCTGAACACCACCCGGGTCCTGGGCATGGCCGACTGGGAAGAGCTGGACCGGCGGGTGCTGGAGACATGGCTCAACCACTCGCAGTGACGTAAAGACACTCAAGGATGACATCGGCGAATACAGCCATTACCGAGTCGCTCCAGGCGTTATCGGCCCCCTGCCATTTCTACTTCAATTTGGAGCCTCGTCTTTATGAGTAGTGGATTTGTTTACATCATGATCAACCCGGCCATGCCTGGATTAGTCAAAATCGGATTAACCGAGAGAACGTCTGATGAGCGGGCCAAAGATCTACGAAGTACGGGGTTGCCGACTGATTTCATTACCGTTTACGACGAGCTTGTGACTGACTGCAAAACTGTTGAAAAACGGATGCACACGCGTTTTGACTCTTTTCGCTATCAACCGAATCGCGAGTTTTTTGAAATTCCAGTCAGGCAAGCGATACGTGGATTAATGGAGGAATCCGTCGGATATCTCGTGCCTCGGATCGGGACAAATTGTGGTGTGGAAATACTCCCTGACTTGAAGAAGAAGTACTCGGACTACCTGAAGCCGGACTTCCACTCGATTAAACTTACTCATAGCGACGGTGTTGTTTATCTGGAGTCGGTGCGTTATCGCCATTCCGGTTTGAAGGACGAAATCATTGAGCGAACAGACCTGAGCTTCATCGACGGCTCGACAAGCGAAATGTTCCCGGCCTCGAGAAGTCCAATGGACAATGCTCGCCTCTTTGTGCATCAACTCGATGAGTACTCAATGATTCATTGCACAGACCTGTTCACTCATGAAGCCTGCATGGACATAGCGCAAAGGCATAAGTCTTAAATTGAACTGTCGCCTGACTGATCTTTCCGACCAACCGTAGCGAGTGCGACCGCTGCGCCCTTACACAAATCAAGAGACCCCCATGGCCAACCAAGACCTGAGCTTCACCCCCGACCCGGACGCCGATTCCATTTCCTCCGACGTGGTCGGTTTCAACGGCATCCTGGTCTCCACCCAGATCCCCACCCGCGCCGACGGCAGCCTGGAACTGGGGGACATCACCCTGCAGAGCGAATGCACGCTGCAGGCGCTGAAAGTGGCCCTGGAGCGCGCCGGCAGTTCCATGGACCGGGTCATGCACCTGACCATCTACCTCACCGACATGGCCGATCGTGCGGCATTCAATGCGGTCTACCAGCGTTTCTTCGCCAAGCCCTGGCCGGTACGTGCCGCGGTGGGCGTGGCCGCCCTGGCGGTGGAAGGCATGCGCGTGGAAGTCACGGCAATGGCCGCAAAGGCCTGAGGCAGCGCGTCAATCGGCGGCCTCGCGCAAGGCGTGGCCGCCACCTGGCAGCACACGGGTGCCGGGCAAGCGTTTCGCCGCTACAATGCGCGCCTTGACCCTGATAAGCCTGACTAAAAAAACATGTCCTTGCCCAAACATCACCTGGAACTGCTCAGCCCTGCCCGCGATGTGAGCATCGCCCGCGAAGCCATCCTGCATGGCGCCGATGCGGTGTACATCGGCGGCCCGAGCTTCGGCGCCCGCCACAACGCCAGCAACGAGGTGGGCGAGATCGCCCAGTTGGTGGAGTTCGCCCGCCGCTATCACGCCCGGGTGTTCACCACCCTCAACACCATCCTCCACGACAACGAGCTGGAACCGGCGCGCAAGCTGATCCACCAGCTGTATGACGCGGGGGTCGATGCGCTGATCGTCCAGGACCTGGGGGTGATGGAGCTGGATATTCCGCCCATCGAGCTGCACGCCAGCACCCAGACCGACATCCGCACCCTGGAGCGGGCGAAGTTCCTCGACCAGGCTGGTTTCTCCCAGCTGGTCCTGGCCCGCGAGCTGAACCTCAAGGAAATCAGTGCCATCGCCGCTGAAACCGATGCCGCCATCGAGTTCTTCATTCACGGCGCTTTGTGCGTGGCCTTCTCCGGCCAATGCAACATTTCCCACGCCCAGACCGGCCGCAGCGCCAACCGTGGCGACTGCTCCCAGGCCTGCCGCCTGCCCTACACCCTGAAAGACGAGCACGGCGGCGTGATCGCCTATGAAAAGCACCTGCTGTCGATGAAGGACAACAACCAGAGCGCCAACATCCGCGCCCTGGTGGAAGCCGGCGTGCGCTCGTTCAAGATCGAGGGGCGCTACAAGGACATGGCCTATGTGAAGAACATCACGGCCTACTACCGCCAGCGCCTGGACGCGGTTCTGGAAGATCGCCCCGACCTGGCTCGCGCCTCCAGCGGCCGTACCGCGCATTTCTTCGTGCCCGACCCGGACAAGACGTTCCACCGCGGCAGCACCGACTACTTTGTCAGCGAGCGCAAGATCGACATCGGCGCCTTCGACTCGCCGACTTTCACCGGGCTGCCGGTAGGCACCGTGGAAAAGGTCGGCAAGCGCGACCTGCAGGTGGTGACCTTCGAGCCGTTGTCCAATGGCGATGGCCTGAACCTGCTGGTCAAGCGTGAGGTGGTGGGTTTCCGCGCCAACATCGCCGAGGCCCGTGGCGAGTTCGAAGAAGATGGCGAGAAACGCTACCGCTATCGGGTCGAACCCAACGAGATGCCCGAAGCCCTGAGCCGTCTGCGGCCCAACCACCCCCTGAGCCGCAACCTCGACCACAACTGGCAGCAAGCCTTGACCCGCACTTCCGCCGAGCGGCGCATCGGCCTGTCCTGGCTGGCACGCCTGAGCGAAGCACGGCTGGAACTGACCGCCACCAGCGAGGAAGGCATCAGCGCCAGCGTCGCCCTGGATGGCCCGTTCGGCGTGGCCAACAAGCCGGAAAAGGCCCTGGGGCAACTGCAGGATCTGCTGGGCCAGCTGGGCACCACCCATTACCACGCCACCAGCATCAAGCTGGACGCGCCCCAGGCTTACTTCATCCCCAACTCCCAGCTCAAGGCCCTGCGCCGGGAAGTCATCGAAGCCCTGGACGCCGCACGCATCGATGCCCACCCACGGGGCTCGCGCAAGGCCGAAAGCAGCCCGCCGCCGGTCTACCCGGAATCGCACCTGTCATTCCTGGCCAACGTCTACAACCAGAAGGCCCGGGATTTCTACCACCGTCACGGGGTGCAACTGATCGACGCGGCCTTCGAGGCCCATGAAGAGCACGGCGACGTGCCGGTGATGATCACCAAGCACTGCCTGCGCTTCTCCTTCAACCTGTGCCCCAAGCAGGCCAAGGGCGTGACTGGCGTGCGCACCAAGGTGGCACCGATGCAACTGGTACACGGCGATGAAGTGCTGACCCTGAAATTTGACTGCAAGCCGTGCGAAATGCATGTGGTGGGCAAGATCAAGGGTCATATCCTCGACCTGCCGCTACCGGGCAGCGCCGCCGAGGCCGTGGTCGGCCATATCAGCCCCGAAGACCTGCTCAAGACCATTCCCCGCGCTCCGCACTGAGTGACCGGCGAGCGTGGCACCCAGGTGCCGCGTTCGCTTGCGCGGCACACCGGCCAGCTGGCGCCCATAGGCCGGTAGCGTTGTGTCCCGCAGCGCAGGCAGCGAGCCTGCGCCCTCAGGAGCCCGGATTGGTCACCTGGATATACACCGCCCAAATCCCCAGCAGCAGCCAGAACGCCGCGAACAACCAGGGCGAACGCATGGAAAACAGCAACGACTTGCGATAGCCCTTGTGGCTCGACTCGCTTTCGCAGAACAGCGGCGATTCATCATAGGCCAGGCCCATCACCGGTTCGCTGTGCAGCAGGTGGCTCTGCTTGAAATGCCAATGATCGATGATCTCGTAGGCGGCCCTGATGCCTGGCCAGGCATTGAGAGAGCTGAGGATCCCCAGCAACGCCAGGAAAGGCGGCACGGACAGAGTAAACAGCTTGCCCCATTCCGGATTGAGATTGGCCATGCACGAAGCGAAGGCGATTACCAAGAATGCCTGGGCCGTCAGGTAGGCATCGGTGCGGTTGGCCAGGATGCTGGTTTCGTATTGGATCTCCCGGCGATAGAAGTCCAGCCGTTCCTTGGGCGAGCCGAACATCTTGGCGTTGTGCTCGGTCAGCTCGGCTTCGTCCACATGGGATGTAAGAATTCTTGGCATGTCGTGATCAACCCTTCAGCGGGTTTGCCCCCCGTTTTCAGCTTCTGCCGCGCTCGGCCGGCGCGTCCCGGTTCAGGGCCTTGGGGCCGACCATCAGCCATAGCAACAGCCCCAACAGCGGCACGAAGATGATCACCACGATCCACAGCCCCTTGTTTTCTGCCCGCGCACCGCTGCGCAGCAGGCTTCTGATGGCCCAGATCTCGGCCAGCAGCACGATCACGGCCAGTACGATCAACAGGTATTGCACTTGCATAAGATTCCTCCCGGTCTGTACTGCCTTAGTGCGGTGCAGGCGACGAGGGTTCACAAAGATTGCCGTGGGCGTTCATGGCGCAGGAAAGATCAGCGTCCTGTGACATCCGGATTGAATTTAACCGCTGTGGCAGCGGTCTATAACGCGCCTCTTCATCGGCAAACAGGTATAGTTGCCGGCTTTATCGGCCTGGCTAACGCCGAAGTTTCGGGCCCCCTGGCCCCGTCAAGACATAGTGGATGTCGCGTGTTCGCAAGATTGCTTTTCATCGCATTGCTCCTGACCCTGTCAGCCTGCAGCTCCAGCCCTTCCAACTCCGGCCCCCTCAAGGCCGGCGAGTACCGGGTCAAGCGCGGCGACACGCTGTATTCCATTGCCAGCCGCAACGGCACCAACTGGAAGGAGGTGGCGCGGCTCAACGGCCTCAAGGCGCCTTATACCGTGGAGGTCGGCCAGGTGTTGCGGGTAGGCGGCGCGGCCAGGGCCACCCGGGTGGTCAGCAGCAAGTCGCGAACCACCGCCAGCAAGGGCCGAACAGCGCCCCCGGCCCCTGCCCCCATGCCCAAGGTCACCCTCAAGGGCTGGAGCTGGCCGTTGCGCGGAGTGCTGATCGGGCGCTTCTCCCCCACCGGCAAGCTCAACCAGGGCATCCGCATCGCCACCACCCAGGGCCAGCCGATCCACGCCACCCTGGGCGGCAAGGTGGCGTTCGCCGGCTACATGCGCGGTTACGGCAACCTGATGATTCTCCAGCACGGCCCCTCCTACACCAGCACCTACGCCTACAACAGCCGGCTGCTGGTCAAGGAAGGGCAGATGGTGATCAAGGGCCAGAAGATCGCCGAAGCCGGTTCCCAGGACACCGACCGCGCCCAGCTTTACTTCGAGATCCGCGCCAACGGCGTGCCGGTGGATCCGCTGCGCTTGCTGCCGCCGGGCTGAGCGAGTGACTGGCCTCGCAGCGCTCCTGCCCTCGATGTCCTCGAAAACCGCGCCCGCGCTGAATGCTGGGGTTTAGCAGGATGGTAAGCGCAACCTTCTTGATGCTTGCCATAGCGACTCTGTAGTGGCCGATGAGTTCGGCGCAAGCAATTGACGCGGGGCGCGTCAATAGCTCAAGGCCTGGAAACGAGCATCAGTGCTCACGCCTGTCACTGCCGCTCTAGATGGTGCTGCGGGTCGGCGGCAGCGTCGGCTCGCTGGCCTCATCATGAAAGGCGTCCTCTGCCGGCTCGCGGGAAGCAATATGCAGGTCCAGCTTGCGCTGCACCTTGAACAGCTCGGCGTCGGTGCGGATCCCCAGCTTTCTGAACGCGGCCTGCTTCTGCCCGCTGATGGTCTTGATGCTGCGGGAAAACTTGCTGGCGATCTGCGAGATCCGCAGGCCATCCAGAAAGCAGCGCAAGACTTCGTTCTCCTTGGGGGACAGGGTCTCAAGGCTGGTCAATGGCGGGCTGCCCGGCTCGGCGGCGGGGCCGATTGGCGGGTGCTGCACGGCGAAAGCCAGCAACGGCGACAGATAGAGCCGCTTGCTGGCTACCGTGCGGATGGCCGGAATCAGGTCGTCCAGGGATTGTGATTTGCCGAGAAAGCCATTGGCTCCGATATCGATGATCTGCTTGACGAAAAACGGCGTCTCGGTGGCTGAGGACACCAGGATCAGCAAGTGCGGGTATTTATTGCGCAACAGGCGGATCAGGCGCAGGCCATCCAGGTCGCATTCCTGCAGCTGGTAATCGAGCACCAGCAGGTCCAGTTCGGTATCACGCAGAGCCGAGATCAGCTCGCCGCTGCTGGCATACAAACCCACCAGCTGGAAATCCGCCACGCTCTGCAGCTGTAGCTGCATTGCCATGCGAATCAATGCGTGATCGTCCAGCACTGCGATGCGCAAGGGCTTGTTAACGACAAGTGACATAGCGCCTCCAGAACGTTCGATGGTGGTCTTCAGAACTGGATATTCCATCCTCTCAAGCCTCTAGTCCGAGTGGTCCTGGCCCACCGACCGTCACGGCCTTGCGACAGTCTTTCAGGTCACCAGTGCCGGGTACTCTAGAGCGCCGGCCGCCTCGCCATAACAAGAAACGTCTTGAAGTTTTCCAAAGAAAATCTTGAATCGAGGGCGACGCGGCCTGTTCGGCTAGGCGTCGTAGAGTGGCTTTTCCATGCTTGCCCGGCCATCGCTGAGCATGGCATAGCGCTCGCCACGGGCCAGGCTTCGCAGCGCATCAGCGTAGTCCGGCAAAGATTGCGTCTTGGCCATCACCCCATGCGCGCCCACGGCCTGTAGCTGCGAGGCAATTACAGGGTCGGGACGGTTCAGCAGCACGAGAATTTTCAGATTGGGGTAGCGGGTGATCAAGTTTCGTACCAGATGAACCGGGTCGCGATCCATCAGGTGGCCGATCATCAGCACGTCCAGTTGGTTTTGTTCCAGGGCCTCCAACATGTCGGCGAAATTGAAGAACTCGCTCAGGCACAGAACCGACTGCCCGGACAGATGCTTGAACAGGCCGTGGCGGACAATATTATGTTGCTCCAGTACCCCTACCCTTAACTTCAACATCGCTTGGTTCGACCTCAGGAAAATAGTTGGCCATCACACTGCTGGCACAGTGCACTAGAATGCCGCCCGCCACTCAGGCTCGCCCTGTGCCTGGCTGAATGACAGGGCAAGATAGGCTCTGCGTTGTGGATGGGCTTTAGGAATAGTCTTGAATTGCATTTACCCAATCGAGATCGGCGCCAAGAGCCCGTCAACCCGAAGCAATGGATTCGAAAACAGGAATTTTCTTGGCAGTACTCAGGTTGCTTCCTGCTAGCCTGCCAGTGACATTCTGATGACCCTGAAGGGCTTATTCGGCATCATTTTCTTATTTGAACTTTCCGCAAATCCGCCCTAGGTCAGAGAAAATTCTCAACCAGCCTCAGATTTCATCAAGGCGCTGACCGTTATTGGCTCACTTAATTACCTAGATATTTTGATTCTGGATAACCTGGCATGAGTAAAAGTGTACTGATCGTCGATGATCACCCGGTCGTCTGTGAGGCGATTCGCAAAACCCTGGAGACCCAGGGCTACACCATTGTTGGCGAAACGGCCGACGGTATCAGCGCTCTGAACATGATCCTGTCGCTGAGGCCCGACATCGTGATCCTGGACGTCAGCCTGGAGAAAATGGACGGCCTTACGGTGCTCAAGCGCATCGCCCAGGCGAACCTGGATGTGCGGGTGCTGGTGTTCACCGCCCAGTCCGTCGACACCTATGCCATGCGCTGCCTGCAGGCCGGAGCCAGTGGTTTCGTGAGCAAGAACGAACCCCTGACCAAACTGCTCAAGGCAGTGGACACTATCGTCGAGGGCTATGTTTTCTTCCCAAAGAAGTCGATGCCGTTCAGCGATGGCGGCCGCGGCAAACACAGCAGCGACGTCCTGGCGGCGCTGACCAATCGCGAACTGGAAGTCCTCAAGCTGCTCGCTGAGGGTCTGACCAATCTTGAGATCGCCGAGAAACTGCACCTGAGCAACAAGACCGTCAGCGGCCACAAGATCAATATCTTGAGCAAGCTTGGGGTCACTTCGGTGGTGGATCTGGTGAACATCGCCAGGCAGAACGAACTGGTCTGAGTAACCTGATGTGAGGTTACTGCCACGTCCGCTGTTTTTCATACTGATATTGTGGTTGGCCCTGCCGGTATTCGCGCAGGACAGGGTGAAGATCCGTGCCCGCCAGCCGCTGGACTTCCTCGATATTCGCCCCAGCATCGATGAACAGACCTGGCTGCGTAACAAAGAGGCCCTGTTGGTCGGCATCGTCAGTGGCGACCTGCCCCCCTACCGGGAAATCAATCAGCGCCATGAACTCGAAGGCATAGGAGCGGACTATCTGGGGGCCTTGCAGCGCGAGCTGGCGATCCCCGTGGAAGTCCGCACCTACCCCAATACGGATGCCGCCTATCACGCCTTGCGCAGGGGCGAGGTCGATCTGGTAGACAGCGCTACCCAGGTGGAAGCAGAGGATTACCAGGTCCGGCTGAGCCCAAGCTACGCGGTCACCGAACTGGCCCTGTATGCCGAGAGCGGTGATCTGCGGGACTACCGCGCGAACATCTCCAGGACACGGATCGCCGCCACCCGCGGCATGGCCCTGGAGCTCTATCTGCGCACCGGTGGACGGGGCCTGATCCAGCTGTACGATTCCCCCCGCGCCGCCATGGGCTCGGTACTCGATGGCGACGCAGACATCTACCTGGGGGACTCGCTGTCTACCGGCTATCTATCCAGCCAATTGTTCAGCGACCAGTTGGTGATCAGCCACAGTGCACGGTTGCCGGAAATCCGGGTCGGGTTTGCCGTGGCCCGTGACAATACCCACCTGCAACAGTTGCTCGAGCGAGCCCTGGGCGGCATCAAGCGCTGCCAGGTGATATCGGCGCTGCAGATGTGGGGCGGTACGGGTAACTGCGACTCCAACAGTTTTCGCGAACGCCTGGACGCCGATCAGCGTCTCTGGCTGGAGCATGCACCGCCGGTGCGGCTGGTGATCAGCGACGACCTGGCGCCCTATGCGTTTTTCAACAGCCGCGGGCTGTTCAACGGCATCGCTTCGGACCTTCTGGACCTCATCCGACGCAAGAGCGGGCTGCGCTTCGAGGTCTCCCGGGTCGGCTCGCTCAAGCAGGTCGACACCCGCCTGCGCGAAGGCCGTGCAGACCTCAGCATACTGGCCCGCGCCAACCCCAGGCGTGCGTCCTACCTGTACACCCGGCCCATCGTCACTACGCCCTATGTGATTGTGCGCAAGACCGACGCACCGCCCCTGGCACCGCTGAACCGCGACTCCATCGGCTCCGTGGCGCTCGCCTCCGGCTACCTGCAGAGCGAGGACCTGCGCGAGCGCTATCCACGGCTATGGGTCCAGCAGACATCCACCGTTGCCGAGGCCCTCAACCGGGTGCGCCAAGGCAAGGCGGACTTCACCCTGGCACCAGCCAACCTGGCCAACTACTACCTGTCCTTCAGGCTCCAGAACAGCCTGAAGATTCACGGCATGATGCAAGGCCAGGAAGCCCGGATCGCCTTCGCCGCACCGCAAAGCCAGCAGCAACTGATCGCCATCATCGACCAGGCCATGGCCGAGATCAGCCCTCAGGAATACCTGCAGGTCCTGGGTCGCTGGCGCGCCAGCGGCAGCACCGACGACAGCTACTGGAAAGGTGTGACGGCCTTCACCTGGAAAATCCTGGGCGGCCTGGGCCTGATGCTGATGCTGGCGGCCTGGTGGATTCTGAGCCAGCGACGACGGATCATTCGCAAGCGCCTGGACCTGCTGCAGCGCCAGTTGATCCTCGACCAGTTGCGCGATGCCAAAGAAGCCGCCGAGCATGCCAGCCGCAGCAAGACCGTGTTCCTGACCACCATGAGCCATGAGATCCGTACCCCCCTGAGCGCCATCGTCGGCATGCTGGAGCTGGTGCTGACCCGTGACAACGACCGCGAACTCAATACCCGTTCCGTGCATATCGCCTACGAGTCGGCGCAGAACCTGCTGGCGCTGATCGGCCATATCCTGGATATCTCGCGGATCGAATCCGGGCGCCTGACCCTGCGCCCGGAAGCCGCCAGCCTCAAGGACCTGATCGAATCGGTGGCCAATGTCTTCGATGGCCTGGCCCGCCAGAAGCACCTGGACATCCACCTGCAGTTCGATGCCTGGGCCACCGCGCAAGTGTGGATCGATGGCCTGAAGTTCAAGCAGATCATCTCCAACCTGCTGAGTAACGCGATCAAGTTCACCGAACAGGGCGAGATCCATATCCGTTGCGTGGGCCAGGTGAAAGATCAACACTTTCTCGACTTCCATGTCGAAGTGATCGACACCGGCCCGGGCATTCCGGCTTCGCAGATCCAGAAGATCTTCACCCCGTTCTTCGAGGTCGACAGCGTGGTCAGCAACCCCAACGCCGGGTCGGGGCTGGGCCTGTCCATCAGTCATTCGCTGACCCAGTTGATGAACGGCAGCCTGCAAGTCCAGAGCGAACTTGGCGTAGGTACCCGCATGACCTTCAAGGCCTGTTTTCAGCGCGTTGCCGACGAGCGCAGCAGCGCCACCGACAGCGCGGAACAAGCGGTGCTCAACAGCACCGACCAGCCCCTGTGCGTGTTGATCGTCGAAGACCACCTGCCCAGCCAGTACCTGCTCAACCAGCAGATCAACTACCTGGGACACGAGGCCCTGATCGCCTACAACGGCCTGGAAGGCCTGGCCATGTGGCAGGAGCATGACGTGGATATCATCATCACCGACTGCAACATGCCGCAGATGAGCGGCCATGAGATGAGCCAGGCGATCCGGCGCATGGAGGGCCAGATGGGGGTGCGCCCCTGCACCATCATCGGCCTGACCGCCAGCGCCCAGCTTGAGGAACTGGAACGCTGCCTGGCTTCGGGCATGGACAGTGCCCTGACCAAGCCGATCAGCCTTGCCGGGCTGAACCGCCTGATCCCCAAGCTGAGCCTGACGCCCCCCCAGGCGCAGAGCGCGGTGCCGTCGTTGAACGGCGACATCCACGCCGCTCTGGCCGAGCACGTGATCAACAGCAACAACGAGGAACTGCAGGCCTTGAGCAAGGCCCTGGCCAGTGGCAATCGCCAGGCCCTGAAAGCCATCGCCCACAAGCTCAAGGGCACGGCCTACCTGCTCAATACCCAAGGTTTGCTGGAGCTGTGCGTCAGCCTGGAAGAGCTGGTGGCCGAGGCGGCCCAGGAGCAGCAATTGTCCAGCGCCGTGGCCCGGCTGGATCAGGCCCTGCGCGACCTCAACCAGTCATTGCAAGTGTACTGAGGGCTTGCCCGCAAGGCCCGGGCGCACGCCCTAGCGACGCGCCACGGCACTGCGTTTCAAGGTCTGGCTCGGCAGCTCCTTGAACAGCGCCCGGTAACTGCTGGAAAACCGCCCCAGGTGCCAGAACGACCAGTGCATCGCCACCTCGGCCACCGTGGTCTCAGTCGACCCTCGGCTGAGCAGTTCGCGGTGCGCGCTGTTGAGCCGACGCAGGCGCAGCCATTGGCTGGGGGCCATCCCGGTAAAGGCCTTGAACGCACTCTGCAACTGGCGCAGGGACACTCCGGCTACCTGGGACAGCTCCAGCAGGTTGAGGGTTTCCTCGGGCACGTCGGCGGCCCACTGCGCTACCCGTTGCATGATCCCCCGCTCCTCGCTGCGCCGTTGCAGGCCGCCGCGGTCCAGGCGCACGCAGGCGTTGTCGAGGATGTACAGGCAGTCCTCCAGGAGTTGCTGGGTCAGGGCTTCGCGGCTGGGCGGGTCGAGGGTCTGGGACAGGCGGGTCAGGGTCGAACTCAGCCAGCGGCAGAACAAGGCGTTCTGCTGGCTGTTGAGGGGCGCCATGAACAGCCCGTCGAGGCGCTCCACACCCAGGCCGTGGCCGCGGACGAACTCGGGGCCGAACACCACCGCCACTTCCTGGTAGTTCTCCGGGGTGATCCAGATATTGCGGCTCTCGCCATTGAGCACGTACAGCGCGTTGTCGCTGCGGTCGAAACAGAACGCCAGGGCGCCTTGGGGGGCACTGAAATTCTGCTCGACCCGGGTATTCATGCATTCCTCGTAGATCTCCACGCCCTGCAGGTCCAGGTAGCGCACCAGGCCGTTGAAATGGCCAGGGGACATCTGCTGGTAATGCTGGACCCAACCCGGGGTGGCACGGATCTGATCGGCGACATCGAAGGTGTTGAACGCTTGGACCTGAAGCGGATTGGACGCTGTCATCGGGGGACCTTACGCACTCGTTTGGTGCGTTTTGGTTCTGCTTAAAGTGGATAGATGGAACAACAAGGCTCGCCCAAGATAGTCGCCAATGCGCCGCAGGGGAAGCCTTGCCGGGATACTCCCGCTCACCTCGGAGCAGATAAAACCAATCATCGAGGTCTTTATGAACGCCCCTTTCGATCAGCTTTCCTCCTGGCTGAAAGATCACAAGATTACCGAAGTAGAGTGCGTGGTCAGCGACCTGACCGGCATTGCCCGCGGCAAGATCGCACCCACCAACAAGTTCCTGCATGAGCGAGGCATGCGCCTGCCGGAAAGTGTCCTGCTGCAAACGGTAACCGGGGATTTTGTCGACGACGACCTGTACTACGAACTGCTGGACCCGGCCGATATCGACATGGTCTGCCGCCCCGACTCGTCATCGATCTACCTGGTGCCCTGGGCCATCGAACCCACCGCCATCGTCATCCACGACACCTTCGACAAATTCGGCAACCCCATCGAACTGTCGCCGCGCAACGTGTTGAAGAAAGTGCTGCAGCTGTACACCGACAAGGGCTGGAAGCCGATCGTCGCCCCGGAAATGGAGTTCTACCTGACCCAGCGCTGCGAAGACCCGGACCTGCCGCTCAAGGCTCCCCTGGGCCGCTCCGGCCGAGCGGAAAGCGGTCGCCAGTCGTTCTCCATCGATGCCGCCAACGAATTCGACCCGCTGTTCGAAGATGTCTACGACTGGTGCGAAGCCCAGGGCCTGGACCTGGACACGCTGATCCACGAAGACGGCCCGGCGCAGATGGAAATCAACTTCCGCCACGGCGACGCCCTGGACCTGGCGGACCAGATCACCGTGTTCAAGCGCACCCTGCGCGAGGCGGCGCTCAAGCACAACGTCACCGCCACCTTCATGGCCAAGCCGGTGGCCGACGAGCCCGGCAGCGCCATGCACCTGCACCAGAGCGTGGTGGACATCGACACCGGCAAGCCGATCTTCGTCGATGCCAACGGTGAGAAAAGCAAGCTGTTCCTGCACCACATCGGCGGCCTGCAGAAGTACATCCCCAAATTGCTGCCGATGTTCGCCCCCAACGTCAACTCGTTCCGCCGCTTCCTGCCGGACACCTCGGCCCCGGTGAACGTCGAATGGGGTGAGGAAAACCGCACCGTGGGCCTGCGGGTTCCGACCGCAAGCCCCGACGCCATGCGCGTGGAAAACCGCCTGCCCGGCGCCGACGCCAACCCCTACCTGGCCATTGCCGCCAGCCTGCTGTGCGGCTACCTGGGCATGGTCGAGGGCATCGAGCCCAGCGCCGCGGTGGAAGGCCGGGCCTACGAGCGGCGCAACCTGCGCCTGCCGATCACCATCGAGGACGCCCTGGCACACATGGAGGACTGCCCGACCATCGAGCAGTACCTGGGGCGCAAGTTCGTGCGCGGCTACGTGGCGGTCAAGCGTGCCGAACACGAGAACTTCAAGCGCGTGATCAGCTCCTGGGAACGCGAGTTCCTGCTGCTCAGCGTCTGACAACCCGCATTCTGCAATCAACAAAAACAACCCGAAGAGGTGTCGATATGCGTCTTTTGAAAGCAGTGGTCCCGGCAGCATTGGCGGTCTTGTGCAGCACCGCCGTCCAGGCACAACCCAGTGTCAGCGTGTACAACTGGACCGACTACATCGGCCAGACCACCCTCGCCGACTTCCAGGGCAAGACCGGGGTCAAGGTGATCTACGACGTCTTCGACTCCAACGAAACCCTGGAGGGCAAACTGCTGGCCGGGCGCACCGGCTACGACGTGGTAGTGCCCTCCAACCACTTCCTGGCGCGCCAGGTGAAGGCAGGCGCGTTCCTCAAGCTCGACCGCTCGCAGTTGCCCAACTGGAAGAACCTGGACCCCAAGCTGCTGGCCCTGCTGGAGCAGAACGACCCCGGCAACCAGTACTCGGTGCCCTACCTCTGGGGCACCAACGGCATCGGCTACAACGTCGACAAGGTCAAGCAGGTACTGGGCATCGACCACATCGACTCGTGGGCGGTGCTGCTGGAGCCTGAGAACCTCAAGAAGCTGCAGCAGTGCGGGGTGTCGATGATGGACTCGCCGGATGAAGTGTTCCCGGCGGTGCTCAACTACCTGGGCCTGGACCCGCGCAGCGAGAACCCCGAGGACTACAAGAAGGCCGAGGCCAAGCTGCTGACCCTGCGCCCCTACATCACCTACTTCCACTCCTCCAAGTACGTTTCGGACCTGGCCAACGGTGATATCTGCATCGCCTTCGGTTACTCCGGAGACGTGTTCCAGGCCGCCAACCGGGCCAAGGAAGCCAAGAACGGGGTGAACATCGCCTATTCGATTCCCAAGGAAGGCAGTAACCTGTGGTTCGACCTGCTGGCGATTCCCGCCGATGCCGGCAACGTCAAGGAAGCCCACGCCTTCATCAACTACCTGCTGGACCCGCAAGTGATCGCCAAGGTCAGCGCCTATGTCGGCTACGCCAACCCCAACCCGGCTTCCCAGCAGTACATGGAGGCCGACCTGGTGAACAACCCCGAGGTCTATCCACCTCAGGCCGTGCTCGACAAGCTGTACATCTCCACCACCCAGTCGCCGGCCATCATGCGCTTGATGACCCGCTCCTGGAGCAAAGTGAAGTCCAACAAATGATTCAGCCAAACCTTTCGGGCAGCGCCAACGGGCATGCCCGCTCCTACTACGCCGCCTCGGCCGGCAGCCTGCCCGGCTACCCATCGCTGGAGGGCCAACCGAGCGCCGACGTCTGCGTGATCGGCGGCGGTTTCACCGGGGTCAACACCGCCATCGAGCTGGCCCGGCGCGGGCTCTCGGTGATCCTCCTGGAAGCCCGGCGCATCGGCTGGGGCGCCAGCGGGCGCAACGGCGGCCAACTGATCCGCGGCATTGGCCACGAGGTCACAGGCTTTGCCCGCTACGTCGGCCAGGAAGGGGTGAAATACCTCGAGCAGGCCGGCATCGACTCGGTGGAGGTGGTACGCCAGCGCATCAGCGAACATGCCATCGACTGCGACCTGCGCTGGGGCTTCTGTGAGCTGGCCAACACCCCGGCCCAGTTCGCCGCCTTCCAGGCCGAGCAGGACAGCCTGGTCAGGCTGGGCTACCGCCACCCCACTCGGCTGGTGGCGCCCCAGGACATGCAGCAGGTGGTGGCCTCCTCGGCGTATGCCGGGGGGCTGGTGGACATGGGCTCTGGGCACTTGCACCCGCTCAAGCTGGTGCTGGGCGAAGCGCGGCTGGCAGCGTCCCTGGGGGTGAGGATCTTCGAGCAGAGCCCGGTGCTGGAACTGACCCACGGCGACAGTGTGAAAGTGCGCTGCGCGACCGGCACCGTCACTGCCGGGCACCTGGTGCTGGCCTGCAATGCCCACCTGGAAGACCTCGAGCCGCGGCTCAGTGGCAAGGTGCTGCCGGCGGGCAGCTACATCATCACCACCGAGCCGCTGGCCGAGGCCCGGGCCAGGCAACTGATCCCGGACAACCTGGCGCTGTGCGACCAGAAAGTCGGCCTGGACTACTACCGCCTGACCGCGGACCGGCGCTTGCTGTTCGGCGGTGCCTGCCACTATTCGGGGCGTGATCCGGCGGATATTGCCGGCTACATGCGACCCAAGATGCTCAAGGTCTTCCCGCAGTTGCAGGATGTGGCGATCGACTTCCAGTGGGGCGGCAAGATCGGCATCACCGCCAATCGCTTCCCCCAGGTCGGGCGCCTGTCGCAGTACCCCAATGTGTACTACGCCCAGGGCTATTCCGGGCATGGCCTAAACGTCACCCACTGGACTGCGCGGCTACTGGCCGAAGCCATCCATGCCGGCCACAGTCGCGGCCTGGACGTGTTCAGCGGCGTGCCGCACATGACCTTCCCCGGCGGCCCGGCCCTGCGGGCACCACTGCTGGCCCTGGGCATGCTCTGGCACCGGATGCGGGAAATGCTCGGTTGATCGGCCCCCTTCGCTGGCACCACCCGGCCTCGTAGCATCCGGCTTGCCGGCGAACACCTTGCGCCGCACCTGCTGGCGTGTTCGCTGGCACGCCAGCTCCTGCGGGGCGGCGGGTTCCCTAGGTGAACCGGCGCTGCAGGAAATCCAGCAACAGGGCATTGACCTGCTGCGGCCGTTCGTTCTGGATCCAGTGCCCGCAGTCCGCCAGCAGGTGCTGCTCAAGGTCCGCCACCTTGCCCGGCATGCGCTTGAGGGTATGGGCTTCCAGTACACCCACCGGGTCCTGGTCGCCCAGCAGGAACAAGGTCGGTTGCTGGACCTGGGCATCGGCCAGGAACTCGGTGCGCTTCCAGGTCCGCTCGAAATTGCGGTACCAGTTCAGGGCACCGCGAAAGCCGCGCCCGGCAAAGGTCTGGCGATAGGCCTGGAAATCCTCCTCGCTGCACCACTGCGGCAACCCTGCGGGCACCGTCACCCCGTCGAACAAGCGGGCATCGGCCGGCTTGGGTTGCAGCAATGCACCGACATTGCCCATGAACAGGCGCAGGCTGGCGTCTATATCGGCGTCCAGTTCCGCCTCGGCCACTCCCGGCTGCTGGAAGTAGAGGATGTAGTTGAAATGCTCGCCGTGCACCTGGCGCATGATCTCGCTGGCCGGGCGTTTCGGCCGCCCGGCAAAGGGCACCGACAGGGTCACCAGCGCCGCCACCCGCTGCGGCTCCAGCAGCGCCAGGTGCCAGGCCACGGGGGCGCCCCAGTCGTGGCCGACGATGCACACCCGCTGCTGGCCGAAGGCGTGCATGGCCTGCTGGATATCGGCGCACAGGGTCAGCAGGTCGTAGGCCTGCACCGCCTCGGGAGCCGAGCTGCGGCCATAGCCACGCATTTCCGGGACGAACACCCGGAACCCCGCTGCCACCAGGGCCGGCACTTGATGGCGCCAGGAATGCCAGCACTCGGGAAAACCGTGCAGCAGCCATACCGGCTGCCCGTGTTCCGGGCCGCTGACCCGCACACTGAGCTCGATGCCGTTGACGGCCAGAACATGCTGTTGGGAGGAACTCATGGCGAATGCTCCAAGGCAGATGCAAGGAGCAGAACCTAGCAGATGTGGGCACCTGCCCCGAGAATCATTGACGCTCCGAATGATCCTGCTGCGCTGTCGGGGCCGGGCGGCTCAGCCGGGAATCAGCCGGCCAGGGAATGGGATTGCTGACGGATCAGGCGCTGGGTATCGAGGACTTTCTCCAGGGCCTGCTCGGAATCGGGGTCCTGCATGGGGGCGCGAATCGCCGCCGACACCAGGCTGATGAGCTTGGCCATGACTTCAGCATCGGTGGCCGGGCGTCCAAGGCTCATAGCCTGCATCAGCAGGCGCAGCTCGGTGCCGGCCATGACGCCGGAAATAGCCTTGAGGGCAAATTGCAGGCGCACCCCCAGCTCGTTGCGCGGCAGGTCCGGCAAAGCCAGGGCAAAGGCCTTGAAGAAGCGCTCGAACACCGGCTGGTAATGCTCCTTGAGGTATTCCTGGATAAAGGGCGAAGTATCGCTGTAGACCCGGCCAAGGAAGCGGATGAACGAGCGCCCTTCCACGCCGCCACTCTCGTCGCTGCGCTCGAGGCCCATGGCCGGGGCGAACAGCACCCCCAGCAGGGTTTCGCAGTCCAGCGGGCCCTCGGCCTGTTCCTCGCACTTGGCCAGCAGTTCCAGGCGCTGATCATTGAGTGGCCCCAGGCGCTGCATCAACAGGGCCTTCATCAGCGAATCCTTGTCGCCGAAGTGGTAGTTCACCGCCGCCAGGTTGACCTTGGCCCGCTCGGTGATCTGGCGCAGCAGCACCGCGTCGTAGCCGTACTTGATAAATAATGCCTCGGTCGCTTCCAGCAGTCGGGTCTTGGTGACATTGGGGGCACTGAGTTTCTTGGCGACCATGGAGGACTAACCTTTGCTGGGATGAAAAACTGACCGTTCGAACAGTGTTTAAAAAAAAAATTTGATTTTTTATACCTGCGAGAAGCCCTAAAAGCAAGCGCCCGAGGGACCGTCACGGTGGCCACCGGCCTTTTTGTGACCCACGGGTTTCTCCGCAAAAAAACCTGGAAAAAGCCCTCAATTACCCGGTTCAGACGGCTGGCGTGGCAGGATGAACGCAGTTACTATTCAAACAATGTTTTTAAAATAATAAATAAAACCAGAGCTTGGCCCTGCCCCTGAATACCCCTGTTGCGTGATCCCTGCGCCCCGTGGTTGTTCAAGCAGCCAG
Organism: Pseudomonas protegens CHA0; assembly: GCF_000397205.1. NCBI lineage: Bacteria > Pseudomonadati > Pseudomonadota > Gammaproteobacteria > Pseudomonadales > Pseudomonadaceae > Pseudomonas > Pseudomonas protegens. The sequence goes on along the minus strand of NC_021237.1, from coordinate 3,320,231 downwards.
TCGAGCCAGCCGGCGCGGTAAGCGATGACAGAGACGATAATCGAGCAAGGTTTTATCTCCCTGCAGGGCATAGGCAAGAGCTATCGGCTGGCGGAGCAACCGCTCCACATTCTCAAGAACGTCTCCCTTTGCATCGAGGCCGGTGAAAGCTGCGCCATCCTGGGTGCCTCCGGTTCCGGCAAAAGCACCCTGCTGAACATTCTCGGCCTGCTGGATCTGCCCGACAGCGGCGACTATCACTTTGCCGGCCACGATATCTTCCGCGCCAGCCCCGACCAGTTGGCGGCGATCCGCAACCAGCAGATCGGCTTCGTGTTCCAGAGCTTCAACCTGCTGCCGCGTCTCAGCGCCCTGGACAACGTCGCCCTGCCCCTGAGCTACCGCGGCGTGGCCCGGCGTGATTCCCTGGAGCGGGCCATGCACATGCTCGACCAGGTAGGCCTCGGGCAACGCGCCGACCACCGCCCGGCGGACCTTTCCGGCGGCCAGCGCCAGCGGGTGGCGATCGCCCGGGCCCTGGTGGGCGAACCCTCGGTGATCCTCGCCGACGAACCCACCGGCAACCTCGACAGCCACACCGCCCAGGACATCATGGACCTGCTGCTGGCGCTGAACCGCGAGCGTCGGGTGACCCTGATCATCGTCACCCACGACCCCAATATCGCCCAGCGCCTGGAACGGCAGATCCGTGTCACCAATGGCGTGGTGCAGGAGGTCTGCCCGGCATGAGCCTCAAGGTCGAGCAAAGCGCCAGCCAGCTGCTGCACGAAGCCTTCGTCAGCCTGCGCACCCTGGGCAAGCGTTCGATCCTGGCCCTGCTGGGCATCGTCATCGGCAGTTCCTCGGTGGTGGCACTGATCAACATCGGCCACAACGCCGCCGAGGACGCCGCGGCGATCTTCCAGAACATGGGCACCGACACCCTGGTGGCCCGCTTTCCCGCCAGCGCCGACAGCCGCACGCCGCTGCCCGCGGCCCTGGACACCCGGGCGCTGAGCCAGGCGGTGCCTAGCCTGGTCAACATTGCCCCGACGGTGTTGCTCAGCGCCACGCTTATTCGCAATGGCCGCTCCGCCAACGCCAGCGTGGTGGGCGCGACCGCCGAGCTGGCGCCGGCCATGCGTCTGCAGTTGCGTGAGGGGCGCTTTCTCTCGGACTTCGATCAGAACGAAATCTATGCGGTGATCGGCCATCAGGTGGCTCAGACCCTGGGCGCCGCCGGGGCCCCGCTGCAACTGGGGGACCGGGTGCGGATCAACGACTACCTGTTCCTGGTCATCGGTATCCTGCAGAACCAGCCCAGCGCGGTGCTGGTGCCAATCCAGGCCAATGACTCGGTGTTCCTGCCCCAGGGCAGCATGCGGCGGATTTTCCCTTCGCCACAGATCGACAACGTGGTGACCCGGGTCGCCGGTGGCCAGAACATGGAGCAGGTCGCCGCGGCCATGACCCAGGCCTTGAAAAAGATCCTGCGCGGACGTGAGGTGGAAGTGCAGGTCCCGCAGCAGATCATCGACGGCATGACCCGGCAGAGCCGCACCTTTGGCTACCTGCTGATGGCCCTGGGCGGCATTTCCCTGGTGGGGGGTGGCGTGGGGGTGATGAACGTGATGCTGATGAATGTCTCGGAGCGCCGCCGCGAGATCGGCATCCGCATGGCCCTGGGCGCCCGGCAAAAGGACATCCGCAACCTGTTCCTGCTGGAGGCGGTTAGCCTGACCGCAGTCGGCGCCCTGTCGGGGGCGATACTGGGCGTCGCCTCGGCCTTTATCTACGCCCGGATGTCCGGCTGGCACTTCTCCCTGGCGGGAGCCGCACTGCCGCTGGGGATCGGGAGCACCCTGCTGGTGGGCCTGTTTTTCGGCCTGTACCCGGCCATTTCGGCATCCAGACTGCAACCGGTGGAGGCGTTGCGCGATGAATGACTGGCGCCTGCGAACACTCGCCTGCCTGTGCCTTTTGTACTTGCCGGCGCTCAGCGCCGATGAGCGGGTGGATCGCCCCTCCGCTCCCACCATGCGCAGCGACTACTCGCGCAGCGCCCTGCTCAGCCAGCAGGTCACCGACCTGACCCTGGGGGACGCGGTCTACCTGGGCTTGCGCAACAACCGCAGCATCCGCAGTTCGTACCTGCAGCGGGTGGCGCAGAAGTTCGACCTGCGGGTGGCCGAGGATGTGTTCAACCCCAAGCTGCTGATCACCGGCAACTACCGCACCACCCGGGGCAGCAGCGACACCACGCAGAACCTCAACATGGCCCCGGCCACCAGCCTGTTGAGCGAGTACGGCACGCGCCTGAGCATGGCCTGGATCCAGGACCTGAACAAAGCCGATCGGGCCGGCCGCCAGCGCAGCGACGGCCTGGACCTGGCGATCATCCAGCCATTGCTGCGCGGCGCCGGCTGGGACGTGACCACCGCGCCGTTGCGCCTGGCGCGCATCACCGAACAAAGCAACCGCCTCAACCTCAAGGCCGGGGTCGCCCAGACCATCACCGCGATCATTACCACCTACCGCGAGCTGCTGCGTTCCCAGGAACAGCTGACCATCGCCCAGGAAGCCCTCAAACGCGCCAATGCCCTGCTGGAAGTCAACCGCGCGCTGATCAGCGCCGGGCGCATGGCCGAGTTCGAGATCGTGCAGACCGAAGCCGACATCGCCAGCCAGGAGCTGGGGGTGGAGGAAGCGCGCAACCAGGTGGACGTCAACCGCCTGTCGCTGCTGCGTCTGCTGGCCCTGGACATGTCCAGCCGGATCCACGCCAGCGAGGCCCTGCAGGCGGCCAAGATCAGCATCGACCAGCGCGAGGCCCTGCGGCTTGCGCAGATCCAGCAGCCCGAATACCTGGCTACCCTGCTGGGCAGCCAGCAGGCCGATCTGAACCTGGTGATCGCCAAGGACCAGTCGCGCTGGGACGTATCCCTGGTGGCCGGGGCCAACCAGACCCGCAGCCGCTATGACAATGACACCAGCAACGGTTCGGACCGGCGCTGGGACAGCTACGCCGGGGTCCAGGTGCAGATTCCCATTGGCGACCTGAGTACCCGCCAGGCCGAGGTCCACGCCCGGGTCAATGTGGAGAACCAGGAAATCCTCCTGGCCGATGCCCGCCAGGTGCTGGAGCGTGACGTCAACAACGTGGTGCGCGACCTGGGCACCCGCTGGCGCCAGTACGAGATTGCCCAGCGCGCCAGCGAACTGTCCAAGCGCAAGCTGGACATCGAACGGGAAAAGCTCAGTGCCGGCCGTTCCAGCAACTTCCAGGTGCTGAGTTTCGAGGGTGACCTGCGCAACGCCGAGAATGCCCGGCTCAATGCGCTGATCGCCTACCTGAACGCCCAGACGCAACTGGACCTGACCCTGGGCATGACTTTGGAGAGCTGGGACATTGCGCTCAATGACTTCTGACAAGCCGCAGGCGAGCAAGCGCCGTCGCCATACCCTGCAAGCGCTGGCCCTGGCCGTCGCCCTCGCCGTGGGCGCCGCTGCCCTGGTCACCCTCCAGTCCCCCGCCAGCACTCCGGCCAGCGAGGCCCGCTGGGTCAGCGTGCAAGGCACGGTACTGACTCACCAGATCGGCCTGGTGGGCAAGATCGAACCCCAAAAGACCGTGGTCCTCACCGCCCCGTTCGAAGGCAATGTGCAGGCCAGCCTGGTGGAACAGGGCCAGCGCGTAGAGGCCGGCCAGGTCCTTTTGCAGATGGACCCGGGGCTGGTGGAGATCCAGTCGCGCGAAGCCCTTTCCACCTTGCTCAAGGCCCGCCGCACCGTCCAGGAGCTGCAGGACTGGAACAACGGCGCCGTGGTCACCCGAGCCCGCCGTACCCTGCGCAACTCGCAGATGTCCCTGGCCAATACCGAACGCAAGCTGCGGGAAAGCCAGAACCTGTTCCAGCGCGGAATCATTCCGCGCAACGAGCTCAACGACCAGGAGCAACAGGCACAGATGCAGCGCCTGGACCTGGCCGCCGCCCAGAGTGAATTGCAGCAGGCGCTGAACCAGGGCACGGGGGAATACCGGCAGATTGCCGAAATGGAGTTGACCAACGCCACGGTCAAGTACGACGCCCTGCGCAAACTGCTGGAGCACAAGAACGTGGTCGCCCCCTTTGCCGGCATCGTGGTGCCGCCACCCAATGGCGGCGCGGGCCCGAACACCGCCGGTGCCGCCAACGGTCCGGTGCAGACCGGTTCACGCCTGAGCCCGGGGCAAGTGCTGTTCGGCCTGGCCAACATCGAACAGCTGAAGATCGTCAGCAAGGTGTCGGAGCTGGACATCAACCAACTGCACCAGGGGCAGCGCGTGGAAATTCTCGGTGATGGCTTTGATGGTGAACGCCTGGAAGGCGTGGTGGATATCGTCAGCAGCCTGGCCCTGCCCAACGAAACCGCAGGTGCCGGAGCGCAATTCCCGGTGACCCTGTCGGTGCCCAAGCTCAGCCGCGAACAACTGCAACGGGTGCGCCTGGGCATGAGCGCGCGGCTGACCATCGTCACCTACCGCAACGACCAGGCCATCGTGCTGCCGCCTGCGGCGATCCAGCGCGACGCCGACGGCATGAGCGTGGAATACCGGGCAACGGCCGATCAACCAGGCCAGCGGGTGCCGGTGACCGTGGGCCAATCGACCCCGGAGGGCGTGGAAGTGTTCGGCCTGCAACCGGGCCAGGTCCGCCTGCCCAACGCCTTGTAGGCGCTGGCTAGCCAGCGAAGGCGCCTTCGGAAACGGCGCAAGGCCCAGGGGCCTCTTCGCCGGCAAGCCGGCTCCTGCGGGTCAGCGCAGGGCGCGGCGCAGGACTTTGCCCACGGTGGTCTTGGGCAGCTCTTGGGTACGGAACTCTACATAGCGCGGCACTTTGTAGCCGGTGAGGTATTCCCGGCAGTGGGCCAGCAACTGGTCCTGGGTCAGCGCCGGGTCCTTGCGCACGACGAAGATCTTCACTTTCTCGCCGGTCACATCATCCTCGACGCCAATCGCCGCCACTTCCGCCACCCCGGGGTGCAAGGCCACCACATCCTCGATCTCGTTGGGGTACACGTTGAAACCGGAGACCAGGATCATGTCCTTCTTGCGGTCCACCAGGCGAATGAAGCCCTGCTCGTTCATCACCCCGACATCCCCGGTGGACAGCCAGCCGTGGCGGTCCAGAACCTTGGCGGTTTCCTCCGGGCGCTGCCAGTAGCCCTTCATCACCTGCGGCCCGCGTACCTGCAGCTCGCCCTCCTCGCCCAGCTCGGCCAGTTGGCCGTCCTCGCGCACGAAGCGCACCCAGGTCGAAGGCAGCGGTACGCCGATGGTCCCGGTGAAATCGCCTTCGCGCATGCGCGCAATGTCGATCGGGCTGATGCTCACCACCGGCGAGCACTCGGTCAGGCCGTAGCCTTCGATGATCGGCACCCCGGTGACTTCCTTCCAGCGCCGGGCCACCGAGGTGTGGGTGGCCATGCCGCCCGCAATCGCCAGCTTCAGGTCGGAGAAATCCCTGCCGCGAAACTCTTCGTTCTCCAGCAGGCCGTTGAACAGGGTGTTGACCCCGACGATGCCGCTGAACTTTTCCTTGCGCAGGATCATCTGCACCCGCTTCACATCCCGCGGGTTGGCGATCAGGATGTTGCGCCCGCCCAGGCACATGAACATCAGGCAGTTCACCGTCAGCGACAGCACGTGGTACAGCGGCAACAGGGTGACGTTGGTTTCCTGCTGGTTCTCGTCCAGCTGGTCACCGACCCAGGCCTTGGCCTGCATCAGGTTGGCGAGGATGTTGCGGTGCGTGAGCATGGCGCCCTTGGCATCGCCCGTGGTGCCGCCGGTGTATTGCAGGAAGGCGATGTCGTCCTGCTTGAGTTCCACCGGGCGGTGCTCCAGCACGCTGGCCAGCTTCATCATCGCCGGAAAGCGGATGGCCCCCGGCAGGTTGAATTTCGGCACCTGCTTTTGCACATGGCGCAAGGCGAAGTTCAGGGCTGCGCCCTTGAAGGTGCCCAGCAGGTCACCGATGGCGGCCACCACGATGTTCTTCAATTGGCTGCCCGGCATCGCCTGTTCCAGGGTGTGGGCGAAATTCTCGAAGATCACCACGGTCTCGGCGCCGCTGTCCTTGAGCAGGTGCCGCAGTTCGTGCGCCGTGTACAGCGGGTTGACGTTGACCACCACGGCCCCCACCAGCAGGGTGCCGAACAGGCAGATCGGGTACTGCAGGCAGTTGGGCATCATCAACGCCACCCGGTCGCCCTTCTTCACTCCCTTGGACTGCAACCAGGCGGCGAAAGCGAATACCCGCTTCTCCCACAGGTCGTAGCCCATCTCGGTGCCGATGCTCACATAGGCCACCCGTTGGCGATACTTGTCCACGTGTTCGAGGAACACTTCCCGCAGCGACGGGTAACGGTCGATCTCGGCTTCGATATCGCTGGGCACTCCCGGCAGGTAAGCGTTCAGCCAGATACGCTCGACGGGTTGCAGGCTCACGACACTCATTGGCAGTCTCCTTGTTATTTTATTTTTCGACGATGGCGGTTACGCCCAGCCCGCCTGCTGCACAGATGGAAATCAGCCCGCGGCCGCCGCCGCGCTCATGGATCGCCTTGGCCAGGGTCGCCAGTTGCCGCCCACCGGTGGCGGCGAACGGATGCCCGCAGCCCAGGGAGCCGCCGTTGACGTTGAGCTTGCTGCGCTCGATGCTGCCCAGCGGTCCGTCTAGGCCGAGCTTGTCCCGGCAGTAATCAGCGTCCTCCCAGGCCTTGAGGGTGCACAGCACCTGGGCGGCAAAGGCTTCGTGGATCTCGTAGAAGTCGAAATCCTCCAGGCTCAGGCCCTCCCGGGCGAGCATGCGCGGCACGGCATAGGCCGGGGCCATCAGCAGCCCTTCACTGCCGTCGACAAAGTTCACCGCGGCGGTTTCCCCGGTACGCAGGTAGGCCAGCACCGGCAGGTTGTTGGCCGCCGCCCAGTCTTCGCTGGCCAGCAGCACCACCGAGGCGCCATCGGTGAGCGGGGTCGAGTTGCCGGCGGTCAGGGTGCCGTTGTGGCGGTCGTAGGCCGGGCCCAGGCCGGCGAGCTTCTCCAGGCTGGCGTCGGCCCGCAGGTTGTTATCGCGTTTCAGGCCGCGGTACGGGGTGATCAGGTCATCGAAGAAGCCGCGCTGGTAGGCCGCATTCAACTGGTGGTGGCTGGTGAGGGCCAGTTCATCCTGGGCCAGGCGCTTGATCTGCCAGCGCTTGGCCATTTCTTCGCAGTGCTCGCCCATGGACAGCCCGGTGCGCGGCTCGCCGTTGCGTGGCAGCAACGGCTTGAAGAGCATCCCCGGGCGCACCTTGAGCAGGCTGCGCAGCTTGTTGCCGGTGCCCTTGGCGCGGTTGGCCTGGAGCAAGGTGCGGCGCAGGCCTTCGTTAATGCCGATGGGCGCGTCGGAGGTGGTGTCGGCGCCCCCGGCAATGCCCACTTCGATCTGCCCTAGGGCGATCTTGTTGGCCACCAGCAGCGCCGCCTCAAGCCCGGTGCCGCAGGCCTGCTGCAGGTCATAGGCCGGGGTCTGCGGCGACAGGGTGGTGGACAAGAGACTTTCCCGGGCCAGGTTGAAATCCCGCGAATGCTTGATCACCGCCCCCGCGGCGAACTCCCCCAGGCGCTGGCCGGACAGGCCGTAGCGATCCACCAGGCCCTGCAACGCCGCCACCAGCAGGTCCTGGTTGCTGTCATTGGCATATACCGTGTTGGAACGGGCGAACGGAATCCGGTTACCGCCCAGGATCGCCACCCGGCGTACCGGCGCCGGATTGAAACTGTACTCAGCCATCAACGAGCTCCCCAGATAAATAGACCGCGCATGTGGGGCTTGTCCCCCGCGTTGTTGCGCACTTCGAACTCATGGCGCGGGCCGTCCGGCAGGCGATTCCACAGGGTCACCGCCGCCGGCAGGAAGATCGGCAGCTTGAACTCGCAGTCCAGTTGGGCCGCCGCCAGTGGATGGGGCGGTTGCTGGGCCGCCAGGGCCCGGCCCAGGGTCCACATGCCGTGGGCAATGGGCCGGCGGAAGCCGAACAGCCGGGCGCCCAGCCATGAGGTATGGATCGGGTTGAAGTCGCCGCTGACCTGGGCAAAGCGGCGGCCCAGATCGCCCCCCAGGCTCCAGCGCTGAGTGCGCACCAAGGCCTGCTCATCCCATTGCAACAAGCCCTCCCAGGGCTCGCCGATGGGCCCGGCTACACCGCGGCGCAGGTACAGGCTGTCGCTTTCCCAGACCAGGCTGCCGCCACTGTGGGCCCGGGTGGCAATCGACAGCGCCTGGCCCTTGGGATGGGCCAACCAACGCTCGGCAAACACCTCCAGGCGCAGGGCCTGGCCCTCCTCCAACCGTTGGTACTGGCGGATGCGGTTGGCCAGGTGGACCATGCCACTGGCCGGATAGGGAAACGTCGGGCGGGTCAGCAGCAACAGATGCAGCGGGAACGCCAGGGTGTGGGGAAACGCCAGCGGCACCCCGTGTTCCCGGCGAAAGCCGCAGGCCTGGGCGTAACGGGCTATTTCGTCGGCCTTGAGCTCTACCGCCGGGCGCACCAGGCGCTCCGTCGGCAGTTGGGGCGCGGCGTCCGGCTTGGGCTTGCGCAGGCTGCGGATGCCGTCGTAAAGCAGCTGCCCCCGGGAGGGCGGCGGCTCGATGATGCGAATTGCGGTATCAGCATTCATGGCTCAGGCCCCCAGCAGGCTTTGCCCGCAGACGCGGACCACCTGTCCATTGATCCCGCCGGAGGCCGGATGGGCCAGCCAGGCGATGGTTTGCGCCACGTCCTCGGCCTGACCGCCCTGGTTCATGGAGTTCATGCGCCGCCCGGCCTCGCGGATCATCAGCGGGATCTTCGCGGTCATCTGGGTTTCGATAAAACCCGGGGCCACGCCATTGACGGTGATCTGCTGGCGCGCCGCCAAAGGGGCGAGGTTCTGCACCAGGCCGATGACCCCGGCCTTGGAGGTGGCGTAGTTGCTCTGCCCGAGGTTGCCGGCGATCCCGGAAATCGACGAGACGCAGACGATGCGCCCGCCGGGATTCAGGCCCTGGCCTTCCAGCAGCGCCTGGCTGAGCAGCAGCGGCGCTTCCAGGTTGACCGCCATGACCTTGCGCCACGCTGCCTCGGTCATCTTCGCCAGGGTCTTGTCCTGGGTGATGCCGGCGTTGTGCACCACGATATCGAAGGCGCCGTGCTCGCCGACGAACTCCAGCAGGCGTTGCCCGGCGTTGGCCGCGGTGATGTCCAGGGCCAGGGCGCTGCCCTTGATCCCGGCAGCCGCCTGCTGCAGCTCGGCCTCGCTCTGGGGAATGTCCAGGCACACCACCTGGGCGCCCTCCCGGGCCAGGACCTTGGCAATGGCCAGGCCGATGCCGCGGCAGGCCCCGGTGACCAGTGCCCGGCGCCCGCCCAGGGGCTGTTGCCAATCGATGTGCCGGGGCACTTCCACCGGTTCGCCGATGCGCACCACCTGCCCCGATACATAGGCCGAGCGGCGCGACAGGAAGAACCGCAGGCTGCTGTCCAGCTCGGCTTCGGCGCCGGGCTCGACGTACAGCAACTGCACCGTGATGGCCCGACGCAGCTCCTTGCCCAGGGAACGCACGAAGCCTTCCAGGGCCCGTTGCGCCACCGCCTGGGCCAGTTCCTTGCAGTGCTCCGGCGGCGTACCCAGCACCAGCACCCGGCCGTGGGCAGTCAGGCGCCGCACATTGGCGTGGAAGAAGCGGTACAGCTCGTCCAGCTGGGCGATGTCGGCCACCCCACTGGCATCGAACACCAGGCCCTGGACCTTCACCGTGGAAGGCGCGGTGATGCTTGCGGCCTGGGCCGCCACGGTGTCGGTAGCGGCGAAGATCCGTTGCAGCTCGCCCAGCAGGCGCCCCTCGGACGCTGCGGCGAGGACCACCGGGTTGAGCAGGTTGCCGCCCTGCCCCTCGCGGTGCCGTTGCAGCGGCACCGGTTGCGGCAGGCCGGTGCGCTGGGCCAGCCAGCGGCCCCAGCCGGAATTGACGAACGAAAGATAACCGTCAGACATAAAGAGATCCCGATCCAATCCTGTAGAGGGTCAATAGGCCGAATCGCTGGCGGCCACTGCGTCTTCGCTGCTGGCCGCGCGTTTGCGCGAGGCCGGCTTGGCGCTTTGCTCGAAGTGCGCCTGACGCTGTTGCAGGGCTTCGAGCAGACCGAAGTCCTGGGGGAAATCGTCGACCTGGATCGCGTGGTCGCCGTATTCCACATAGCGCCCCAGCAGCTCGTCCTCGTCCGGGCTGATCAGTTGCAGCTCCAGGGCCTTGACCCGCCAGATCACGAAGGCCTCGCGGGAGATCGGCAACGGCGCCAGGCTGCCCTGCTTGATCGCCGGCTTGAGCCGCGCCTCGATCAGGTCCACCTGTGGCTGCAGGCGGAACGCCAGTTCGCCATAGGCCAGCTTGTCGATATCCGGCTGCGGGATGTAGGAGTCGGCCAGCAGGCGGTCGCGGGTCGGGCCCGGGGTCTGCACCAGTTCGGCGACTTGCGCCAGCAGGCGGTCCGACGGCTTGCGCTGGGGAATGCCCAGGGGAAAGCTCAAGCCACGGATGATCCGCGCGGCAGCCTTGGACGGATAGTTGTCCAGCACTTCGGCCAGAGCTTCATGGGCCCGCAGCAGGCAGTCCTGGGCGGCCCAGTGCACCAGCGGCAGGTCGGCCTGCGGCCGGCCATCGTCCTCGAAGCGCTTCAACACGCAGGACAGGATGTACAGCTGGGACAGAATGTCCCCCAGGCGCCCGGTGATGCTTTCCTTGCGCTTGAGGGCACCGCCCAGCACGCCCATGGAAATGTCCGAGGCCAGGGCCAGCACCACCGACAGACGCTGGATCTGCCGGTAGTAGCCGGCCAGGGCCTTGTCGGTGTTGCCCGGGGCCTTGATCAGGCGCCCGCCAGTGACCGCGTGCACGGCAGCGCGCACGGTGTTGGCGAAGACGAAGCTGATATGGCCGAACATCGCGCTGTCGAACGCTTCCAGGCCCTTGCGCCCGGTATCCCGGGCCGCTTCCATCTCGCGAAAGACATAGGGATGGCAACGGATCAGCCCCTGACCGTAGATGATCAGGCAGCGGGTCATGATGTTCGCGCCTTCCACGGTGATGGCGATCGGGCTTTGCTGGTAGGCCCGGGCCAGGAAGTTGTTGGGCCCCATGCAGATGCCCTTGCCGGCAACGATGTCCATGCCGTCATTGACCATGGCCCGGGCGCGCTCGGTGACGTGGTACTTGGCGATGGCCGAGATCACCGAGGGCTTCTCGCCGGCATCCAGGGACGCCACCGAGACCTTGCGCACCGCGTCGCAGGCATACAGGTGCCCGGCCATGCGGGCCAGGGGCGCCTGCACCCCTTCGAACTTGCCGATGGGCAGGCCGAACTGCTTGCGCATCGCCGCGTAGGCCGTGGTGCCGCGCACCGCCACCTTGCCCAGGCCGACGTTGGCCGAGGGCAGGGAAATGGCGCGCCCGGCGGCCAGGCATTCCATCAGCATGCGCCAGCCGTTGCCCACCTGGTCGCCACCGCCGATCACCCATTCCAGGGGGATGAACACATCCTTGCCGGTGGTCGGGCCATTCTGGAACACCGCGTTCAGCGGCCAGTGGCGACGCCCGGTATTGACCCCGGGATGAGTAGTGGGAATCAGCGCGCAGGTGATCCCCAGGCTGCCCTTGGTGCCCAGCAGGCCGTCCGGGTCCTCGGCGCGAAAGGCCAGGCCCAGCACCGTGGCGATCGGGCCCAGGGTGATGTAGCGCTTGTCCCAGGTAACCCGGAAGCCCAGCACTTCCTGGCCCTCGAACTGGCCCTTGCAGACCACGCCGGTATCGGGAATGGCCCCGGCGTCGGAGCCGGCATAGGGGCTGGTCAGGGCGAAGCAGGGAATGTCTTCGCCCCGGGCCAGGCGCGGCAGGTAATGCTGGCGCTGGGCCTCGGTACCGTAGTGCAGCAGCAGTTCGGCCGGGCCCAGGGAGTTGGGCACCATCACCGAGATTGCCGCCGCCGAGCAGCGGGTGGAGAGCTTCATCACCACTTGGGAGTGAGCGTAATGGGAGAAGCCTTTGCCGCCGTACTGCTTGGGAATGATCATCCCCAGGAAACCCGCGTCCTTGGTGTATTGCCAGGCCTTGGGCGAGAGGTCCTGCCAGACCTGGGTGGTTTCCCAGTCGTTGGCCATGTCGCACAGGGTTTCCACTTCGTTGTCCATGAACGCCTGCTCTTCGGCGCTCAGGCTGGCCGGCGCAGCGCCTATCAGGCGCGACCAGTCGGGCTTGCCGCTGAACAGCTCGGCATCCCACCAGACCGTGCCGGATTCGATGGCCGCGCGCTCGGTGTCGGACATGGCCGGCATGATCTTGCGGAACATGACCAGGGCACGACGGGTGAGCAAGGCCCGACGCAGCGGCTTGACGCTCAACAGCGCAGCCGGCAGCACCACCAGCAGCGCCGCGAGGCTGATGCCCAGCGAGCCCACCAGGCCCAACCAGTGCCCTGCCCCCAGCCAGACCAGGGCCGAGCCCAGCCACCAGGATGCCGGGGCCTGCCGATAGGCCAGTGCGAACGCAGCGGCGAGTCCCACCAATAACCAGACAATCATGGAATACCTCTCTTGTTCTATGCAGACGACCACTTGGAGCCTGGGCGTTGTGCCGGCCCCTCGAAGATCACCCTACAAAGGAAACTGCCGCGTTTCAAATTTTATTTTTAAATATTGTTTTGAGTGATTTCAGCAACGCACAACGGCCGAACGATGTCAGCCAGGGCTTGGGGAAATGGCAGGTCAAGACGGGTCCTGAGGTGACCCGTCCCGCCGACGGCAGTAGCACAATCCCTTTGTACTGCCGTTATCTCGAGGCGTGGGTAAAGCCTTTACCCTCAGAAGTGATAGGTCGCGGAGAGACTCACCACCTCGCCCTTGGCGTCGACCTTGCCATCCAGGCGCGAGGCACCGAGACGGTCCACGTTCTGGGTCTTGATCTTGGCTTCCTTGACGAATTGCCGGGAATAGGCGCCGTCGATGGTCAGGCCGGGGATCGCCCTGATGTCATAGCCGAAGCCCAGGGAAGTGAACCAGCGATCGTTGTCGGGAATCCGCGGGTCACGTGTGCTGTTACGGGTTGGTGTCTGGTCGTACGCCACACCGGCCCGCAGGGTCAGCTGGTCGGTGAAGCGGTAGTCGCCACCCAGGGAATACATCATGGTGTCTTTGTACTTGTACGGGATGGAGACCAGGGTATTGCCATCGGACTTCAGGGTCAGGTCCTTGAACGACGACCATTGGGTCCACAGCATGCTGGCACCCAGGGTGAAGCGGTCATCGAACACGTGCACCCAGTCCAGCCCGGCGGAGGCTGGAATGTCCAGCTGGGCACTGGCGTTGGCACCATCCGGGTTCAGCTTCAGGCCGGGATAGGCCAGTTCCACCAGGCTTTCACCATTGGGCCCGGCCGGTTGGGTCATGTACTGGCGGCCTACCGCGTCGGCACGCACGTTGTACTTGCCGTCCATCTTGTTCTTGATCTTGGCGTGGTAGTTCAGGCCCAGGGTGTCGCGGTCGGTGGGTTTCCAGACCACGCCGGTGAACCAGCCTACCGAGGTATTGTCCACCTTGACCCGCATCAGGTTCGCCCCGACGCCGGATGGCAGCGGGATCCCGCCCAGGCCGGGAGATACCGCCGCGGCACCGGTCAGGTTGAGGTTCTGGCTGACGAAGCCCTTGCTGTGCTGGACGATGACCCCGGCACCCAGGGAGAAGTCGTCGTTGACCTTGAACGATAGCGAGCCGGTCAGGCCCACGGTCTCGATCTTGGTATCAACCGAAAAGTCGCGGATCTTGGAATTGTCGTTATCCCAGGTGCTGCGCATGCCCATGGGCACGACCTGGCTCAGGCCGAAGGCAAACTGATCGTTGATCGGCATTACCATGAAGCCGGTCGGCAACCAGGCGGTGAAGCCGCCCTGGCCACCATTGCCCTCCAGGGGCACCGGGCCACCGGTGGGGACGCCGGACGCATCCACCGGCAAGGTGGTGGCCGGATTCCCTTGATAATCGTAGGCATCGCCTTTGTATTTCATCTTGATGCGGGCGTAGTCGACCGTCATCTGTGCCACGTTCTGATCGATAAACGCCATGGCCGCCGGGTTGTTGTAAGCCGCACTGGGGTCGTTCTTGAACAACGAACCACCACCGAAGGCCCGGCCCCATCCGGGAGCGCCGTAGGTAGGCGTGGTGAAGCCGCCTGCCTGAACAGTGCCGATCGCACCAAAGCCCCCCAACAGGGCGAGTGCCACCGCGATCTGCAACTGTTGTTTCTTATTATTCATGCCCCACTCCTTATTATTATCGATAGCAACCGACACTACAGGGCCCTCCTGATCTGCAGATCACCGCCTCTTGCGAGGCGGTGTCCTTCAGCGGGTGATCAGCCCTTGGTTCCAGATAACGCTTAAATCACGCTGACCTGTGGCGACGGCTTGGCGTTCAGCACATCCACGGAGCAGCCACCGCTCAGGGTCTGAGGCGTGCTCAGGCTCAGCGAGTGAGTCACGTTGCTCCAGGCCACGTTGATGGTGGTCGGACCGCAGTTGGTGGCAGGGAAGAAGGAAATGGTGTAACCCACGTTGGTCACGGTACCTGCGGTGGTGCTGGAGGCACTCAGAGTCCATGGCAAGCCAGTGATCTTCGGCAGGTTGCACAGCGCGTTGCTGCCGCTGACGGTGGCGCCGGTGATGCTGGCCACGCCGCCGGCGATGTTGCCGCTGAAGTTGATGTTGCAGGTCACGGGCTGGTTGAACGAGGACGGCGAGCGCACGGTGATGGTGCCGCCAGGGGTAGTGAACGGACCATCCGGGTTCGCACCATCAATGGCGATGGATGCAGCGCTGGCCATGGAAGCAGCTCCCAAGCAGGCAACGATGGCGGTGGCGGACACGAGAGTTTTGATGCCTTTCATTGTTGTTTTTCCTCACATGTATGGCGATTCATTTCGCCGGGGTAATGGCCTTGAGCGAGACGACACGGAGAACAGCGACCGAGCTTCCCTTTCCAGCCAAATCTTCAATTCGATAAAGGTGTGACGTGCGCGTCAGGGTGCAACCCGGAACGTGGGTGGCATCTGGATCGATACGGTCTTGATGGTGCAGCCACCGTCGAGGCTGACCTGGGCCGCTTCGAGTTTTCCGGTGCTGTTGTTCCAACTGCCTTCGGCGGTGGACGGCCCGCAGTCGCCGCCCACCAGGGGCGCGTGCACGGTGACCTGGATACCCGACATGGCGCCGCTGGTTTCGTCCTTGGCGATCAGCTTCCAGGGCAGGTGCGTGGCTTCCACCTGGCCGCACTTGAGGCCGCCGCTGAAGTCGACTTTCTCGACGCTGGCGAAGCTGCCGTCGGGGCTGACCTTGCCGCTGACCTGGATGGTGCAGTCGGCATTGATGATGCTCTTGGCAAAGCTGATGGGGCCCTTGGCGGTGAACTCGGTATTGGCCGGTTCAATGCGCGCGGCTTCGGCGGCCCCCATCAGGGAGATCCCCACCAGGACCACGAACAACTGGGCAGTGAATAGCGGTGAAATAGACATCCGTGACTTCCTTACAGTTGCTTATTGTTGTTGTCGGTCAACTTGCTTAAGGACTGCCTACTGCGTTGCTCACCCTTCAAGCGGGCACATCACAGGCGAACACGACCGGTTCACCAGCACTTGAAGGGGTGAGCGGTACAACTAAAGAGCGGTGTCTGAATCGGTGTTGCTGAAGCCGTAGCGCTTGAGCAGCTCGTCACGCTTGGCCGGGTGCATGTTGGCCAGGCGTACATCACCCGAGTAGTGCGCCAGCACCCGGTGGTCCATCAGGCGCCGCCAGAGGGCCGGCACATAGGCCCAGACGATCATGGTGGCGTAGCCATAGGGCAGCTGTGGCGACTCGTCGAAGTGACGCAAGGCCTGATACGCACGGGTCGGGTTGGCGTGGTGGTCGGAGTGGCGCTGCAACTGGAACAGGAAGATGTTGGTGACGATCCGGTTGCTGTTCCAGGAGTGGCGCGGCGAGCAGCGTTCATAGCGGCCGTTGGGCTGTTTCTGGCGCAGCAGACCGTAGTGCTCGACGTAGTTGACCACCTCCAGCAGAGAGAAGCCGTAGATCCCCTGGATCACCAGGAAGGGAATCACCGCCGCCCCCAGCCAGGCGATCAGCACGCCCCACAGCACCACGCTGTACAGCCAGGCGCTGAGCACGCCGTTCTTCCAGTGCAGGGTCGGCAGGCCGAGTTTTTCCAGGCGCTGGCTTTCCAGATGCCAGGCCGAACTCAGGCTGAACCACACGGTACGCGGCAGGAAACTCCAGAAGGATTCGCCCAGGCGCGAACTGGCCGGGTCCTCCGGGGTGGCCACCCGCACATGGTGGCCGCGGTTGTGCTCGACGAAGAAGTGCCCGTAGAAGGTCGAAGCCAGGGCCAGCTTGGCCAGGAACTTGGCCATCCCGCGGTTCTTGTGCCCCAGCTCATGAGCGATGTTGATGGCAATGCCGGTGGCCGCGCCAGTGGACATCGCCATGCCCAGGTAGGTGAACCAGCCGATACTGCCGTGCAGTTGCGCACGCTCGGTGAGGAAGGCGGCGAAGCTCGCCAGGCTGCCTTGCAGGTGCAGTTGTTCACTCAGTTGCAGCAGGCCGCCGGCGATGATCCAGTCCACCCCGCTGATGGCCATCCAGGCGGTCACCACCAAAGACAGTACCGATAGCACGGCACAGCTGTAGACGATAAAGCGGTAGTAGGGTTGTTTTTCCAGATCGGGAACGGCGGATTCAGGCGGGTTGCTGGCATCTTCCCCCATCAGGCCGTCAATCAGGGGGATCAGGCCGAAGATCACCAAGACCCCGCTCCACCAGAACACTTGCACCCCGGTGGTGAGGGCGAAGATCCCCGACAGCAGAGGGGTGATCATGGGCAAGGTGCCCAGCCACCACAGGTGACGCTTGCTATCGGTCCAGACGCCGGGTGCCGCCACGGAAACAGTCATGGCAGCCTCCGCAGGATGGCAGTCGAAACAGGTGCTATAAAGGACAGCGCGGCTGCGCTGTGCCGAGCGTGAGGGGATGAAAAAACAAAAGCGTGAAATGGCGTTATTTTCATTATTTTTAATCGCTCAATTGCACTTTCAAAAAAAACATTCAAAACATTTTTTTAAAAAAATAGCTCGGGTTCGTTAGCTCGTCAACTATTTTTTCGGCTTGTTTCGAATGTCGCCCGTGAAGCATTTACAGCTGCTGTCGACGCCGCGGCAGGGGCGCTCGAAACCGCCCCCCACCACGCCCTCAACTTGCTCTTGAAGCCGCGAACGGCGGGTGCAGGATGGTTGCGCTGCGTTGTGGCGCAGCCTGGGAAGCGACGTGCTGGACCATGGCCACCACCCGCTCGACTGCGCTGATGGGCAACATGTGGCCCCGGCCCTGGACGATCTCCAGGGACAGCCCCGGCACCTTGCCGACCATTGACTCACCGTGCCGGCGGTAACTGAGCACCGGGTCCGCCGAGCCATAGATCAGCCCTACCGGCAGCTTCAGGCTGGGGTAATGCTTGACCATGCCCGGCAGCGAACGGTTGACCACGGCGATTTCGCTGGAGGCGTTGTAGAAGCTGTCCGAACGCATCCCCAGCAACCCGCCGCCACGCTCGGCGAAATCCTCGGGCACCGGGTCCGGGGCGAACACCGACTTGACCAGGCCACGGCGCCCGAGCATGGCCATGGGCGCCGCCAGGGTCAGGGACATCCAGCGCCGCAGGAAAGCCGGGCGCACTGCCAGGGACAGGAACACCAGCGGCAACATGCGCTGCGGATGGGTCAAGGGGGCCACCAGGATCAGTCCGGACACCGATTGCCGATGGTCCAGGGCCAGGGACAGCGCCACCGCACCGCCCAGGGAATGCCCCAGCACCAGCGGCTGGCCCAGGTCCAGGGTACGAATGAACCTGGCCACCAGGCTGGCCTGGGCCGGTAGGTCTGCCGCGGCGCCCCGGGCCCGGGTGGAATAGCCCGAACCAGGACGATCGATGGTGATCACCCGGAAGCGTTCGCGCAGTTGCGGGGCCAGGGAGTGGGTCAGGTTGCGCCCGCAGCCGGTCAGGCCATGGATCATCAATAGCGCCGGGCCCCTGCCCTCATCGGTGTAGTGAATGCGCTCGCCACCGACCTCGAGAAAGCGTCCGTTGATCGGAACCTGGCTTTCAATCCGGCGGTTGATACGAAAACTCACCACCCAGAGCACCGCACTGACCGCCAGGAATACCGCTGCCGCTACCAGCCACTCCATAACCCGCCCCCTCAGCTTCCCTGCGCCGTTCGCCCGTGATCGGAATGACCTGGCGGTGTGGCGTGTCGCCCTGGCCTGGTGCCGCCTGTGACGCCTCACCCATGGCCTGGATGAGCCCCGCAAAATCCACAGGCGACCAGCGCAGGTGACATTTTCAGGTAATTTATTTAAATTAATTTTTAAAACATTATTTTAAATTGTGCAATCCTGAGTTTTCACCCACTGACGAAAGTCACCCAGCAGCATCATTACAATCGAGGTACACACCATGAATGCGTACTCGCCACCCGACGACCCCGAGGTCGTTGACATCGCCATCATCGGCGCCGGATTCGCCGGGCTGTGCATGGCGATCAAGCTCAAGCAAGCGGGGATAGAGGATTTCTTCGTCGCCGAACACGCCGCGTCCCTGGGGGGCACCTGGCGCGACAATCACTACCCCGGCTGCGCCTGCGACGTGCAATCCCACGTTTATTCCTTCTCTTTTGCGCCCAACCCGAACTGGACCCGGCAGTTCGCGCCCCAGCCGGAAATCCGCGAATACCTGGAAAACTGCGCCCGGGATTTCGCCCTGGCGCCCTACCTGCACTTCAACATGGGCCTGCAACAGGCGGTCTTCGATGAAGCCCGGGAGCGCTGGCACCTGCGCTTCAGCAATGGTCGGGAAGTCAGTGCGCGGGTACTGATCTCCGGCATGGGTGGCCTGTCGCGCCCGGCGATACCGGACATCCCCGGGCTCGACACTTTCACCGGCAAGCGGTTTCACTCCCAGCAGTGGGATCACCGCTACGCCCTGCAAGGCAAGCGGGTGGCGGTGATCGGCACCGGCGCCAGCGCCATCCAGTTCGTGCCGAAAATCGCCCCGCGGGTGGCTCAGCTCAAGCTGTTCCAGCGCACCCCGCCGTGGATCATGCCCAAGCCCGACCGCGAGCTCAGCGCGGTGGAACGCTGGGCCTTCAAGCACCTGCCCTTCACCCAGCGGCTGGTGCGCTCGGCGCTGTACTGGGCCCTGGAAAGCCGGGTGATCGCCTTCGCCCGCCGGCCCAGACTGATGAAGGTGGTGCAGCGCGTGGCCCTGCGCCATCTGCGCAAACAGGTGCCCGACCCGGTGCTGCGCCAGCGCCTGACCCCGGACTACACCATCGGCTGCAAGCGCATCCTGATCTCCAACGACTACTACCCGGCCCTGACCCGGGGCAACGTGCGGCTGATCACTGATGACATCCAGCGCATCGACGGCGACGCGGTGATCACTGCAGACGGCAACCGCCACCCCGTGGACTGCATCATCTTCGGCACCGGTTTCCAGGCCACCGACCCGATTCCCCGAGGCCTGCTGTTCGGCCGCCATGGCCAGGACCTGATGGACAGCTGGGCCCGGGGCGCCCACGCCTACCTGGGCACCTGCCTGCCGGGCTTCCCGAATTTCTTCATGATCGTCGGCCCCAACACCGGCCTGGGGCACAACTCGATGATCCTGATGATCGAGGCCCAGGTGGACTACATCCTCAAGGCCCTGGGCCAGATGCAGCGCGAACGTATCGCCAGCATCGAAGTCCGGCCCCAGGTCGAAAGCCAGTACAACCAGCGCCTGCAGCAGCGCCTGGCCGGGGCCATCTGGTCCACCGGCGGCTGCCGCAGCTGGTACCTGGACCCGCGCAGCGGGCAGAACACCACCCTCTGGCCGGGCTCCACCTGGAGCTTCAAGAAGACCTTGCAGCACTTCGAACTGCAGGACTACCAGGCCAGCCACCTGCCCCACACCCAGCCCGCCGCCGCACCGGCCGCCGCGCGCCCCCTGCACCTTGAAGAGGCCGCTCTCAATGAAAAACTTTAACGGTAAAGTCGCCGCCATCACCGGCGCCGCCTCCGGCATGGGCCGCGCCCTGGCCGTCGCCCTGGCCCGTGAGGGCTGTCACCTGGCCCTGGCCGACAAGAACCCCCAGGGCCTGGCACAGACCGTGGCCCAGGCCCGGGCCGCGACCCTGTTGCCGCTGCGCATCAGCAGCCAGGAACTGGACGTCGGCGACCGCGAGGCGATGTTCGCCTGGGCCGCCGCCAGCGCCGCCGAACACGGCCAGATCAACCTGATCTTCAACAACGCCGGAGTGGCGCTGTCGAGCACCGTGGAAGGTTCGAGCCTGGCGGACCTGGAGTGGATAGTGGACGTCAACTTCTGGGGCGTGGTCCACGGCACCCAGGCCTTCCTGCCCTACCTCAGGCAATCCGGCGACGGTCACATCATCAACACCTCCAGCGTCTTCGGGCTGTTCTCCCAGCCTGGCATGAGCGGCTACAACGCCACCAAGTTCGCCGTGCGCGGCTTTACCGAATCCCTGCGCCAGGAGCTGGACCTGCAAGGCCACGGGGTCTCCGCCACCTGCGTGCATCCGGGGGGCATCCGCACGGATATCGCCCGCACCAGCCGCATCAGCGACAACGTCAAGGGTTTCCTGATCGACAACGAACAGCAGGCCCGGGACGACTTCGAAAAACTCTTCATCACCTCCGCCGAAACCGCCGCCAAGGTGATCCTGCTGGGGGTGCGCAAGAACAAGCGCCGGGTGCTGATCGGCCGCGACGCGCACTTGCTCGACCTGTTCATCCGCTTGCTGCCCAGTGCCTACCAGGCCCTGGTGGTATGGGCCAGCCGGCGCATGGCGCCCAAGCCGGGCAAGACGCGGCCGGCGGTCTACGAGCCCCAGGACGAACGCGGCCTGTAGTGCCGCCCACCCTTTTTCATGTCTAGAGGAGCGACAGCCATGCTGCCCATCCGCCGCGACATCAAGGTCGAACTGCCTGCCGAACGCGCCTGCGACTGGCACGAGCAAGGCAGCCACGTGACCCACTTCTTCAATGCGTTGTCCCTGCTGTTTCCTTCCGGCGAGCTGTTCTTCATGGACAGCGTGCGCCACTACCGCGAACAGATTCACGACCCCGAGCTCAAGCGCCAGATCCAGGGTTTCATCGGCCAGGAAGCCATGCACAGCCGCGAGCACCTGCGCTACAACGACCTGCTGCAGGACGCCGGGCTGCCGGCCCATCTGCTGGACCGGCGGTTGCGCTTCTTCCTCGATTTCCAGAAGAAGCACTTCCCGCCGGCCTTCAACCTCGCGATCACCGTAGCCCTGGAACACTACACGGCAATCCTCGCCGACCTGCTGCTGCGCGACCCCAGCCGCTTCGGCAATTCGGTGGCGGGCTACCGGCAGATGTGGCTGTG
Organism: Pseudomonas protegens CHA0; assembly: GCF_000397205.1. Lineage (NCBI taxonomy): Bacteria > Pseudomonadati > Pseudomonadota > Gammaproteobacteria > Pseudomonadales > Pseudomonadaceae > Pseudomonas > Pseudomonas protegens. The sequence goes on along the minus strand of NC_021237.1, from coordinate 3,298,681 downwards.
GCACGCCCTCGAGGAAACCGAGCACAAGGCCGTGTCCTACGACGTCTGGAACAGCGTGATCAAGCCCGGGCCCAAGCGTTACCTGATCCGCACCGGGAGCATGCTGTTCACCACCCTGGGCTTCTGGCTGGTGGTGTTCGACTTCCATGTGCGCATGCTGATCGCCGACCGCCGTCGCGGCGGCCACTGGCGCGGGTTGTGGCAGGTGGTCAAGTACCTCTACGGCCCCAAGGGGGTGTTCCCGCGGATCGCCCTGCCCTGGCTGCAGTTCTTCAAGCCGGGCTTTCACCCCTGGGACCACGACAACCGCGAGCAACTGCAACGCATCGACGGCCTGGTGCAGGACATCGAACGCACCCGCGCCGCCGCGGCCAAGTGACAAATGCCGGCACGGCGCAACAGCGGCGTGCCGGCATCCCCTGGCGGGGCTGCTAACCTGCAACGCACCCTTAGGTGCTGCGAGCCCGCGCGATGACCCTGATTCTGTTGCCCCACGCCGACTACGACCCCAGCGAAAGCAGCCTGCCCTGGCAGGCTGCCCGGGACGCCGGTTTTGCCGCGCAGTTCGCCACCCCCCTGGGGATGCCGGCCTACGCCGATTCGCGCCTGGTGAGCCTGGGGTTCGGCCCGCTCAACCCGTTGTTGATGACCCCGGCGGCCGACCTGGCGCGCTATCACGCCATGACCCGCGACCCGGCCTTTTGCAGCCCTCTGCCCTATGCCGGGGTCGACCCGGCGGCCTACGAGGGCTTGCTGATTCCCGGCGGTCACGCCCGGGGCATGCGCAGCCTGTTGGAATCCGAGGAGGTGCGGCGGATCATCCTGGCCTTCTTCCAGGCCGACAAACCCGTGGCCGCGGTGTGCCACGGCCCCCTGGCCCTGGCACGCTGCATCGATCCGGCCAGCGGGCGCTCGGTGCTCCATGGGCGCAAGGTCACCGCCCTGCTGGCCGGCCCCATGGAACTGGCGGCCTGGCTGGTCACCGCGCCGTGGCTGGGGCGCTACTACCGCACCTACGACCACAGCGTCGAGCAAGAGATCAAGGCGGCCCTGGCCAGCCCGGCGGATTTTCTGCCCGGGCCCTGGCTGCCCCGGCGGGATTCGGCAGAGCACCCCGAGCGCGGTTTTGTGGTCCGCGACCGCAATCTATTGACCGCGCGCTGGCCCGGGGACTGCCACCGCTTCGCCAATGAATGGGCGAGCCTGCTGCAACAGGCTCGCGACGCCCAACCTCAGGCGCAGCAGGCAGAGCGCTGACCCGGCTTGAAGGCATGGCTGCGCGCGCCCCAGACCAGCATCAGGCCCACCAGCGCCAGGGCGGCCATGGCCCAGGGAAAAGACGCCGCGCCATAGCGTTGCAAGAGCAGGCCGCCGACCATACCCCCGCAGGCAATGCCCAGGTTGAAGATGGTCACCAGCATCGATTGCGCGACATCCGCCCCCTCCCCGGCCACATCCGCCACGGCGGTCTGGAGCAAGGTCGGGGCGCCACCGAAGGTCAGGCCCCAGGCGCCAATGCCGAGCCAGGCCAGCCAGGGCTGGCTGGCAGCGATCCCCAGCAGCAGGCACGCCAGGGCGAAACCGGCGAGGCTGCACAGGGTCAGCCCGCGCAGCCAGCGGTCGACCCCGAGCCCGGTGAACCAGATCCCCACCAGGGAGGCCAGGCCGAACACCAGCAGCGCCCGGTCGAGAGAGGCCGCCAGGCCCAGGGACGCGAGGAACGGCGCGATATAGGTGTAGAGGATGTTGTGGGCCAGGATCCACACGAAGATCACCAGCAGCGCCTGGGGCAGGCCCCGGGTGAGAAAGATCCGCGCGATCGGCTGGCGCTGGTGGGCCGGCTGGCCGGGGTAGTCCGGCACTGCCAGGCGCACCCAGAACCACAGCAGCAGAGCCAGTAGCGACAGCCCCCAGAAGATCTGCGGCCAATCCATGAGGGTGCCCAGCCAGGCCCCCAGGGGCACCCCCAGGCACAGCGCGATCGGCTGGCCCACGCCCACCACCGCCAGGGCCCGGCCCTGCAACTCGGGCACCACCAGACGCCGGGCATAGCCGGCCAGCAGGCCCCAGACCAGCCCCGCCGCCATGCCCGCGGCAAAGCGCGCGGCCAGGGTCAGCAGATAGTGGGTCGACAACGCGGTCAGGCTGTTGAACAGCAACAGGCCGCCGATGGCCAGCAACAGCAAGGGCCTACGGCGCCAACTGCGAGTGGCGGCGATCAGCGGAATCGCCGCCGCCACCGAGCCCAGGGCATACAGGCTGATCAACTGCCCGGCCATGGCCTCGCTGATGCCCAGGCCCTGGCTGATCTGCGGCAACAGCCCGGCAGGCAGCGTCTCAGTGACGATGGCGATGAAACCGGCCAGGGTAAAGGCCAGCAGGCGCCAGACCGGCAGCCTGCTGGAGGCGGTCGGCAAAGGTACGCAAATGTTCATGAAAGAATACTCACACAAGAAGACCAGAAATCACCGCAGGAACCGGCTTGCCGGCGAATGGGCCTCAGACCCTGCGCCCGACTCACGGGCGCCTTCGCTGGCAAGCCAGCTCCTACAACAGGCAGATACACCGCGCAGGCTCCCGCAGGAGCCGGCTTGCCGGCGAAGAGGCCCTCAGCCCCTGTGCCCGACTCACGGGCACCTTCGCTGGCAAGCCAGTTCCTACAGCAGGCAGATACACCGCGCAGGCTCCCGTAGGAGCCGGCTTGCCGGCGAAGAGGCCCTCAGCCCCTGTGCCCGACTCACGGGCGCCTTCGCTGGCAAGCCAGCGCCTGCATCAGCGCGAGAAGAAACCGCTCAGCCGAGGTAGGAGGCCGCCATGTCCTTGTCGCCATGGCCCTGCTCCAGGGCGCGCTGGAAACGCTGGATTCCGGCCTCGGCCAGATCCAGCCGGACCCCGGCTCTGGCGGCCGCCGCTACCATCAATTCGGCGTCTTTCAGGGCGTTGGCCAGGGTAAAGCTCGGGCTGTAGTCGCCACTGAGCATGGCCCGGGTCTTGGCCTGGAAATAGCCGCTGTCCAGGGGCCCGCCGCTGACCAGTTCCACCACCAGCGCCGGGTCCAGCCCCAGCCCCTTGGCCAGGGCCAGGCTTTCCGCGGCGCCGTGGGTCAGGGCCAGCACCCAGCTGTTGAGGGCCAGCTTCAGGCGGCTGCCGGCTCCCGGCTGTTCGGCAACCCAGAGCACACGCTTGGCGATGGCCTCCAGCAGCGACTGCAACGCCGGCCGATGAGCCTCGGGGCCCGCGCCCAATACCACCAACTGGCCCTGCTCCGCAGGCTGGCGCGTGCCCAGCACCGGGGCATCGTAGAAGACCAGCCCGCCATCCCGGGCAAAGCCTTGCAGTTCGTCGTTGGCCTCGATCCCCACGGTGGCCATCTGCAGCCAGAGCGCCCCAGGCTCGAAACCGTCCCGTGCCTGCTGCATGGCTTGCAGCACGGCGGCGCCGTCCTTGCCCAGGGTGATGATCACTTGCGCCCCGCGTACCGCCTCGGCGGGCTCGGCAAATACCTGGATATCGTCCGCGATCAGCGCCTGGGCCCGTTGCAGCGTGCGGTTCCAGGCCCGTACCGCAAAGCCCTTGCGCCGCAGATTGCGCGCCACTGCGGCGCCCATGATGCCGATGCCTAATACCGCAATGGATCCTGGTTGCTTGGCCATCTGTGTCTCTCCCATGTTGAATTAATTATGGAATGATCATTCCAATAAAAGGCAAAAAAAAGCCCAGCCCTGTAGGAGCTGGCTTGCCAGCGAAGACGCCCTGGAACCTGATGCAGATTGTGAGGGGCCCTTCGCCGGCACGCCGGCTGCTACAGGCTGGCCAGGACCACCTCGACCACATCCAGCAGGCGCTGGCGTCGTTGCTCCGCCAGGCTGCCCTTGGCCAGCACCCGCAAGCCCTGCACGGTGCACACCACAAAGCTGGCCAGGGCCCGGGGATTCTTCTGCGGGTCGATCTCCCCCTGCTCCTGGCCGCGACGCAGCACCTGCTCCAGGGCCGCCTCGATACGCTGGAAATTCTGCGCCACGAGCTGAGCCACCGCCGCGTCCTGCCCGGCCATTTCCAGGGAAGCATTGGCCGCCAGGCAGCCCAGGCGCCGGGTGTCTTCCAGCTCGTTGTCGACGATGCGCATCAGCAATCGCCGGACCAGTTCCCTGGCGGGTGCGTCGGCGCCCAGCAGCTCGATATTGGCGCTGGTCATCTGCTGGTAGCGCTTGAGGGCACAGGTGTACAGGCCGTGCTTGCTGTCGAAGGCGTTGTACAGGCTGCTGCGGCTCAGGCCGGTGCCTTCCACCAGGTCCTGAATGGACGTGGCGGCGTAACCGCGCTGCCAGAACACCTGCATGGCCGCATCGGCAATCTGCTCGGGGTCGAACTCCTTGGGACGCACGGCTATCACCTTTCTGGAATGATCGTTCCAAAGACTAAAGATCAAGCCGGCAGGCGTCAACCGCCCCGGGCAAAAAAAGCCCCGGGCCGGTTCTCGGGTCCAGGAAGCGGATCTAGGAAGCGGAAGTCGCCAGAGGCTTGTTCAACTCGCCGATCTTTTCCAGCCGGGCGCGCACGATGTTGCGGCTGATGTTGAGCAGGCGCCCGGTCTGCAACTGGTTGCCATGGCAGTAGCGATAGGCCTCGCGAAAGATCGTTTCCTCGATGTGCTCGTACAGGTCGGGAATGTTCTGCTCGAACAGCGCCTGCAAGGCCCGGCCCAGGTCTGCCGGCGCCTGAGGCCCCGGGACGGCCAGGGGCGCCTGTTCCTGGCGGATGCCGGAGGAGCGCATGTCCACCAGGTGCAGATCCCCCGGTGCCACCCGTTGCTGGCGGCACACCAGCAAGGCGTGGTGGATGGCATTTTCCAGTTCGCGAATGTTGCCCGGCCAGCTGTGCTCCAGCAGCTTGCGTTCAGCTTCTTCGGTCAGCGAGGCACGGTTGTAGCCCAGGCGCTGGCAGTGTTCCTCAAGGAAGAATTCGGCCAGGGGCAGGATGTCCCCCGGGCGCTCGCGCAGCGGCGGCAGGCGGATGGTGGCCACGTGCAGGCGGTAGAACAGGTCTTCACGAAAATGCCCGGCCACCACCGCATCGGCGAGGTTGACGTTGGTGGCCGCCACCAGCCGCACATTGATCGGGATCGGCGTGCGCGAGCCCAGGCGCACCACTTCTCGCTCCTGCAGCACCCGCAGCAGCTTGACCTGCATGTTCAGCGGCAAGTCGCCGATCTCGTCGAGAAACAGCGTGCCGCCGTTGGCCGCTTCGAACCAGCCGGCCTTGTGGGTGGTGGCGCCGGTAAAGGCGCCTTTCTCATGGCCGAAGAGTTCGCTTTCCACTAGGGTTTCGGCAAAGGCCCCGCAGTTCACCGCGACAAAGGGCTCGCGCCCGCGGCGGCTCAGGTGATGGATGTGGCGCGCCACCAGTTCCTTGCCGGTGCCGGTCTCGCCAATGATCAGGGTATTGGCCTCACTGGGGGCCAGGCGCTCGATGCGACTGAGCAATTCCTGGGAGCGCGGGTCCTTGAACACCAGAACGGTGGCCCGTACCGACTTGGTCAATTCACGGGCGTTTGGATGAGTGATCAGCGACATGGTGCATTCCTGGCAGTAAAAGCGCGGGCTCAATAGTGCACGAAGATATTTAGACTAAATAATTATTAATTAATCTTTAGATATTCCTTTTATGAATATATCTGGATGGTGCTCCCCACCTGCTGCTGGAGCAGCAATCGGCCAGCACCTGCCTGTTCGCAGATCAGCAGCGGCGGCTTGGGCCAGGGCCTGTCGATCTGCCTGAAGCCCTTGCCGGGCAAGGCCTGCAGCGCTTTGTAGCGGCCCTGGCATGCAATCTGCTCTATCCCTTCCGACACCAGTACCCACCACCGCCCCTCGTAGGAGCTGGCTTGCCAGCGAAGGCGTCCGCAAGGGCGAGGCAAGGTTCAAGGGCCCCTTCGCCGGCAAGCCGGCTCCTACAGGAGAACACCGCGATATCTGTTGCAGGAGCTGGCTTGCCAGCGAAGGCGCTCGCAAGGGCGAGGCAAGGCTCAAGGGCCCTCTTCGCCGGCAAGCCGGCTCCTACAGGAAACACCGCGATATCCGGCGCAGGGCTGGCGGGGCTGAGGGCTTATTTTTTGAGGGAGAGTGCAATGCAAGGTTTATGGCGCAATACCCTGGCCGTTATGGCCGGGCTGCTGATCAGTGTCACGGCCCTGGCCAACCCGGCCCCCGAGTCGGTGAAGATTGCCATCGTCGCCTTCACCCAGGGCGGCAAGCCGGTGTTCGGCGGCATCGCCGGGCGGGTGATCGAGGATGGCTGGCTGGAACAGCAACTGAGCCAGCGCGGCATCAAGCTGCAGTGGATCGCCCTGCCCCACGCCGGCGCCGGGCCGCAGATCAACGAGGGCTTCAGCAACAACAGCATCGACTTCGCCGTGCGTGGCGACCTGCCGTCGGTGATCGCTGGCGCCGGCGGCGTGCCCGGCAATCTGATCGTGCCCGGCGGCAGCGGCAACAATATCTACCTGGTGGTGCCCACCCAGTCCACGGCCAAGAGCATCGAGGACCTCAAGGGCCAGCGCCTGGCCCTGCATCGCGGCCGGCCCTGGGAGTTCGCCTTCAGCAACTTCCTGGCCAGCAAGGGCCTGAAGCTCGACGACTTCAAGATCGCCAACCTCAACCCCCAGGTCGGTGCGGCGGCGGTGTCCGCCGGCAAGGTCGACGCCGCGGTGCTGCTCAGCGAGGCCTATGCCCTGGAAGACAAGGGCGTGGGCCGGATCATCTGGTCCACCAAGCAAGGGGCCAATGACTGGCGCCTGGTCTCCGACCTCTGGGGCACCGACAGTTTCATCGAGCAGCACCCGGAGGTTACCCAACTGCTGGCCACCGCCTGGGTCAAGGCCGCCTGGTGGATTTCCCAGGAACAGAACCAGGACGCCTACTACCAACTGTCCTCCCGCGCCGGCACCGCCGAGAGCGTGCTGCGCCGCGACGACCAGGGCGACCCGGTGGCCTGGAAGGAGCGCTGGGCGCCCAAGAGCGACCAGCAGCTCAAGGCCCACTATCAGGCGCTGAGCGACTACGCCCTGGCCAACCAGCTGATCCGCACGCCCTACGACATCACCCCGGCCCTGGCCACCGGTTTCACCAACCAGGCGCTGATCGATCTGCACCTGAGTGATTACTGGCCCGCCCTGCGCGGCCAGGTCGCCACCCATCCCTGAACCCTGAGCACGAGTCTTCTTGATGAAACTGTCCGCAAAATTCACCTTTGGCCTGAGCCTCCTGGCGCTCTCCCTGTCGGCCCTGGCCGGCCCGACCTACGCGCCCAAGCCCGACCCGCTGCAGGGCGACGGCCGGGTCTCGGCCTTCTACACCTGGCAGGACGCGATCCCCCCGACCCCGGGCAAGCTGCTGCGCAGCGAACCCCTGGAAGCGACCCTGAGCCTGCCCAACGCCGCCAGCGCGCAACGGATTCTCTATAGCTCCACCGACGGCATCGACGGCAAGACCCCGGTGGTGGTCTCCGGCACCTTGTTCCTGCCCAAGGGCAAGGCCCCGGCCGGCGGCTGGCCGGTGGCCTCCTGGGGCCATGGCACGGTGGGCGTGGCGGATGTCTGCGCGCCGTCCTGGCAGGGCCGCTCCTACCGTGACGTGCAGTACCTGAGCCGCTGGCTGGACGAAGGCTTTGCCATTGTCGCCACCGACTACCAGGGCCTGGGCGTGCCCGGCGGCCATCCGCTGCTGAACAACCGCATGGCCGCCTACGGCATTCTCGACGCCGCCAAAGCCGTGGTCGCCGGGGTGCCCGGGCTGGCCAACAAGGTACTGATCGTCGGCCAGTCCCAGGGCGGCGCCGGCGCCTTCGCCTCGGCCGCCTTCGCCTCCACCTACGCACCGGACCTGGGGGTCAAGGGCAGCATCGGCACCGGGGTGATCTACACCATCGGCGCGAAGAATGTCGGCGAGCAGGACCCGAACAAGGTCGATGCCTCCCTGGCCTACGGTTTCTACACCTTGCTGGCCGCCCAGCAGTACGACCCCAGCATCAACCCCCGGGACTTCTACACCGACAAGGCCCTGCCGCTGTTCGAGCAGGCCCGTACCAGTTGCCTGGCGTCCCTGGTCAGCGACGTGGTGGGGGTCGGCCTGACCCCGGCCAACGCCAAGAAGGACTATCAGGGCAGCCAACTGGCGGCCTGGCAGAAACAAGTGTCCTACCCGACCCTGAAAACCGCCCAGCCGGTGTTCATCGGCACCGGCGCCGAGGACAAGACCCCGGCCGCCGCCACCCAGGTGGCCCTGATGCAGGACGCCTGCAAGGCCGGCTCGGTGGTCGAGGGCCACTTGTACAAGGGCCTGGGCCACAGTGAAACGGTCAATGCCTCCCTCAAGGACTCGGTGCCGTTCGCCCACAAGGTGATCAACGGCCAAGCCATTACCCCCGTCTGCAACCCCAGCGTGCAATAGCCAGGAGGCCCAGCCATGAGCATCGAATTCTTCACTCGCCTGCCCCTGCACGGCGAAACCCAGTTCCTCCCCGGCGACCCGCGCAACCGCGGCGACTGGCACCGGGGCGGGCCCAGCACCGGTGCCGTCTCAGGCTTCAGCGTCGGCGACCACTTCACCTACATCGACTACCTGGGGCAGATCGCCCGGGCCGCGGAAATCAACGGCTTCGGCGGCGCGCTGATGGTCAACGCGCCCTCCGGCGAAGAGCCCTGGACCGTGTGCTCGCTGCTGGCCCGGGAAACCCGCACCCTGAAGTTCGTCACCGCCTTCCAGCCCTATCACTACACGCCCTGGGTTGCGGTGCAGCAGGCCGCCACCTACCAGCGCGCCACCGGCAATCGCCTGGTGTGGAACATCATCAACGGCGGCTCGGACGCCATTCAGCGCCAGGTCGGCGACTTCAGCGACCACGATGAGCGCTATGCCCGCGCCACCGAGTTCATGGACGTGGTCAAGGGCTACTGGCACAACGAGAACTTCCACTACCAGGGCCAGTTCTACCGCGCCGAAGGCGGCGGCCTGCGCGGCCCCTTGAAGAAGGCCGAGCTGCCGCTGATCTGTACCGCGGGATCGTCCATCGCCGCTCGGGAATTCGCCGCCAAGCATGCCGACTTCTACCTGATGCGCGCCGAGCACCCGGACGAGATCGCCGCGTTGATCGCCGATATTCGTGAGCGCGCCTTGCAGTACGGCCGCAGCGATATCCGCTTCGGCCTGTCGATCGACGTCATCACCCGGGAAACCGAGGAACTGGCGCGCACCGAGGCCAAGCGCTTCTTCGACGAGGGCATCGCCAAGGGCGCGGTCAAGGCCGTGGCCGCCCATGCCGGGCTGCGCACCGCGCGCAAGCTCAGCTACGAGAACGGCTTCGCACAGAAGAACGAGACCCAGGGCTTCGAGGATTTCTTCATCCACCCCAATGTCTGGACCGGCTTCGGCTACATCGGCATACCGCCGGGCTGCGCCCTGGTGGGCAGCTACGAAAACGTGGTGGCGCGGATCCGCGAGTACCACGCCATCGGTATCGACCTGTTCTTCCTCGCCGGCTACCCGCACCTGGAGGAAGCCTACCGCCTGGGTGAGCACATCCTGCCGCACTTTCGCGGCGAGCGCGCGGCCCTGAGCCGTCAGCCGCAAGCGCCGCTGGAGCTGCGCAGCGCCAACGGCCCGGCAGGAGCCTGACGCCATGAGCCAGGACTACTCGGGCTTGAGCCGCCGTCGTTTTCTCGGCCACAGCGCGCTGTTCGGCGGCGGCCTGCTGCTGGGCAGCAGCCTGCTGGCCGGCTGCGACGCGGACAATTCCAGCACCCCGGGCACGGTCGCCAGCGACCAGCCGCGCTACGGCGGGCGCCTGCGCCTGGGGATTCTCGACGGCAACCAGAGCGGCAACCTGGACGCCCACAAGCCCATCGGCAGCGGCATCGTCCGAGGCTTCGCGCTGTACAGCAAACTCTGGGAATGGGACGAGCAGATGCAACCGCGCCTGGCCCTGGCGGAGTTCGCCGAACCCAATGCCGATGCCAGCAGCTGGACCCTGCGCCTGCGCCACGGCCTGGAATTCCACCACGGCAAAAGCATCGACGCCGATGACCTGATCTTCTCCATCCGCCGCCTCACCGACCCGCAACTGGCCTCGCCCTATGCGGCGCTGCTGCACTGGGTCGATCGCGACAACCTGCAAAAGCTCGACGAGCGCACCGTGCGCCTGAGCTTTCGCGAGGGCCGCAGCTACATGCCGCTGGCGGAAACCTGGGTCAACTTCGGCGGCATCGTCCCGGTGGACTACCACCCGGTGACCAATCCGGTGGGCGCCGGCCCCTACAAGCTGAAAAGCTTCACTCCGGGGCAGCGCTCGCTGTTCACCCGCTTCGACAACTACTACAAGGACGGCCAGCCCTACGCCGACGAGCTGGAAATCATCGACTTCAAGGATCAGGTGGCACGCCTGGCGGCCCTGCGTTCCGGGCAGATCGACATGGCCAACGTGATGCCCACCGAACAACTGCAGGTGCTGCAGCGCGACCCTCGGGTACGGCTGTTGAAATCGGTGACCGGCAACTGGCTGTCCTTCGACATGAACCTGGACAAGCCGCCGTTCAACGATCCCCGGGTGCGTGAGGCGTTCCGCCTGCTGGCGGACCGCGAGGAACTGGTACGCCGCGCCCTCAATGGCCAGGGTCGGGTGGCCAACGACCTGTATGCCCCCAGCGACCCGACCTTCAACCACAGCCTGGGGCCGCGCGCCCACGACCCGCAGCGCGCCGCGCAACTGCTCAAGGAGGCCGGCCAGGAGAACCTGGAACTGGAATTGGTGACGACTCCCGGGCCGGGCCTGACCTCGGCCCTGGTCCTGGCGGAACAGGCCAAGCGCATTGGCGTGACCCTCAAAGTCCGCCAGGTGGACCTGGCGACCTTCCAGGGCCCGCAACGCAACGACTGGACCCTGAGCACCGGCGGCAGCATCGGCGCGCCGTTCCTGGCCAGCGCCATCCACACCGACGCGCCCTTTGCCGTGTCCAACAAGACCCACTTCAACGACCCGCAGTTCAGCGAGGTGTTTCTCGCGGCCATGGCCCAACCCGACCTGCAACGACGCACGGCCCTGGTGCACCAGGCCCAGCAGATCCAGTACGAACGGGGCGGCATGCTGATCTGGGGCTACGCCGATCTGCTGGACAGCGTCTCCACCCGCGTGGGCGGCGCCCGGGAAGAACAGTCGCTGTTCAGCACCTGGCGTTTCGAAAGGTTGTGGCTCAACAACAGCGCCTGACCCACCGCCCGACCGTAGGAGCTGGCTTGCCAGCGAAGGCGCCCGCAAGAGCACCGCGAGCCTCCAGGCCCTCTTCGCCGGCAAGCCGGCTCCTACAGAACATTCATGCGATTCAATATGAGGCTCATGTGCCATGCCCTCCAACGCCTTCGCTCGCCCCGCATTCGGCCCGGCCCTGGCCGTAACGGTGTTTTCTTCCCTGGCGCCGCCGCTCTTCGCCGCCGATACCCAGTTGCAAACCGTCACCGTCCAGGCCAGCAGCCAGGCCGATGACGATGCCCTGCCCACCCGGCCACCGACCTCGGTGTATGGCGGCACCGAAACCAAGGTCCTGGACACCCCGCGCTCGATCACCCAGGTCAACGCCGAACAACTGGCCAACGACCCGATCCGCAGCGCCGACGACCTGGTCAAGTACGCCCCGGGGATCACCCGCGGTGGCGGGCAGAACGCCGGTATCGCCCCGCAGTTCCGCGCCCAGGGCTCGGAAGTGTTCCAGGACGGCCAGCGCGCCTATGGCGTGCGCCATCCGGCCAACTTCAACGCCTACGAGGGCGCGGACATCGTCGCCGGGCCTTCTTCGGTGACCTACGGTTCGGTGTCCGGCAGCGGCGGCTACGTCAACTACCTGAGCAAGAAACCCGATTTCAGCGGGTTCAAGACCCGTCTGAGCGGCGAGCTCGGTGCCTGGGTGCCGGACGGCCAGTCCCGCGACTCGCGCAAATTCAGCATCGACAACACCGGCCCCCTGAGCGACCAGCTGGCCTACCGGGTGAGCATCACCCAGCAGCGCCAGCAGGACTACTACGACAACGTCGACAACAATTTCGATGCCTTCTACGGGGCCCTGGCCTGGCGCAACGACAACCTGCGGGTGGACTGGAACGCCAGCTACGACAACTACTACGACTACAACATCACCCACGGCTGGAACCGCGCCACCCAACAACTGGTGGACAGCGGCAAGTACTACGCCGGCCGCGCCACGCCGATCATCCAGAACGGCAATACCCTGTGGTCGCCGGTGCTGGCCTCCGGTGCCGCCAATGCGCCGACCCTGGGCTGGGTGCAGCGCCAGCGCAACGCCCAGGGCCAGTACAGCGTGGTGGATGGCAGCTTCCAGGCGGCCTCGCCCAACACCCAGGCCAGCCCCGGCACCCTGCGCGGCTGGGTCTATGACCCGAGCCTGGCGGGCAACGGCTTGACTTCCCTGTCGCCACAGGCCGGCCAGCGCGGCGAAGACCAGAGCAGTTCACGGCGCTTCACCACCCAACTGCGCATCGAGGGCGACCTGTCTCCCAGCGTGACCCTGGCCAACAGCACCTTCTACCAGCGCTCCCGGGACCTCACCGACGCGGTCGGGGCGTTCCAGGTGCAATCCCGGGACAACCTGCTGGACAACCGCTTCGAGCTGCGCTCGGGCAATGAAACCCGGATCGGCGGCCTGGCCCTGCGGGACGACAGCAACAGCGGGCTGATCTACCGCCGCGAGTTCAACCAGTCGATCGCCGCCAACAATCATTTCGGCTCCACCATCAACGCCTACGACCTGACCCTGGACCCTTCGGGCAAGAACCCCGGCGACCTGCTGGGGCTCACCGGCAGCAACCCGGCCGGCGGCAACGGCGCCTGGATCGGCCAACCCGGGGTGCCGCAATACTCCAACTACTACGGCTGGCTCAACCTGGCGGCCATGTACCCCGCCGGCCACGGCCTGTACGCCGAATCCCTGGCGCCCTACACCGCCGAAAGCACCTGGACCACCAAGACCCTGTTCAGCCAGCACAACCTGCGCCTGGGCGAGCGGGTGGGCCTGAACATCGGTGCCAGCCGCAGCTGGATCGACGCCCGGATCGACAACCCCTTCGTCCTTGCAGGTGGCAGCGACCGGCGCGACAGCCACAACTACCGGCTGTTCGCGTTCCAGGTCAGCCCCTACATCAAACCCACCGAGAACAGCACCCTGTACTACACCTTCGACCGCTCCCTGGCGGTCAACACCGGATTCTTCTCCAACGGCCTGGGCTGGGGCAGCGGCAGTGGCGCCAACCAGCTCAACCCCCTGGCGTTCCAGAGCCTGAGCGTGCTGCATGAACTGGGACTGAAGGTCGAAGCCATCCCCGACCAGCTGTTCATGACCCTGGCCACCTTCAAGCAGGCCCGGGACCAGTCTCCGGACAGCAACAACAACATCGCCCGGCTGATCATCAAGGGCACCGAGGCGACCCTGCGCTACCAGCCAGACCCGCACCTGCGCAGCGGCCTCAACCTGTCCCGACTCAGCGCCTACAACGAATTCACCTCCCAGGCCGGCTTCGCCTCCGCCGGGTTCATCCCCGACAACGGCACCGTGTTCGGCGACAACAACAGCCTCAACCAGCGGCCCTCCGGGCGCTTCGACGCGGTACAGATCCCCGAGTACACCGCCAGCGGCTACCTCGACTACCGCTTCGACTCGGGCTTTGGCGCCGAGCTCTCCGGCTGGTGGACCAGCAGCTGGTACCTGAACCTGAGCAAGACGGTGAAGGTCCCCGACGAATACAACCTCGACCTGGCCCTGTACTACCGCCAGCCCCAGTGGAGCACCACCCTGCGGGTGCTCAACCTGACCAACGAACTGAACTTCGTCAGCGGCCTGGCCGGCTCCACCAATACCTTCCTGCAGCCCATGCCCGGACGCACCGTGCTGGCCCAGGTGGACTACCGCTTCTAGGCACTTTCCTTCTTCTGCGACCTCAGGACACTCCCCATGAGCATTGAATTCGTCGGCATGATCTTTCCCCGCCAATGGTCCGAAACCCGCGGCGTGCGCAGCCCGGACTTCGACCTGGCATTCATCCGCGAGCACGCGCGCGCCCACGAACACGCGGGCTTTGACCGAGTGCTGATCGCCAGCGGCCCGGGCAGCGCCGACAGCCTGCAGATTGCCGCCTACGCCGCGGCCCACACCGAGCGCCTGGGCTTCATGATTGCCCACCGCCCGGCCCTCAGCGCCCCCACCGTGGCGGCCCGGGCTTTCGCCACCCTGGACCACACCACCGGCGGCGGGCGCATCCGCCTGCATGCCATTACCGGCATCACTGCCGAGCCCCAGGAAGGCGACACCCTGCTGGACAAGACCGAGCGCTATCGACGCACCGACGAGTACCTGGAGATCGTGCGCCGCATCTGGACCGCCGAAGAACCCTTCGACTTCGAAGGCCGCTACTTCAACCTCAAGGGCGCGTTTTCCCCGGTCAAGCCGCTGCAGCAGCCGCACATCCCCATCTCTTTTGGCGGCTCTTCGGACATCGCCTACCAGATCGCGGTCAAGCACGCCGACCTCTACGCCCTGTGGGGCGAGCCCCTGGAGGGGGTGGCCGAACAGATCGGCAAACTCAAGGCCGCGGCCAGCGCCGCGGGGGTGGCCGCGCCCCGGGTCAGCCTCTCGGTGCGGCTGATCCTGGGGGCCACCGAGGAATTGGCCTGGCAACGGGCCGAACAGATCCTGGCGCAGATCCGCGCCAACCCGCAGTTCGCCGCCGGCAGCCCCTGGCAGAAGCGCCTCAAGGGCACCGGCTCCGAACGCCTGCTGGCGGCCGCAGCCCGCGGCGACCGCCATGACCGCGCCCTGTGGATGCCCACCGCCAGCGCCGTTGGCGCCTACGGCGACACCACGGCCCTGGTGGGCACGCCGGAGACCGTGGCCCAGGCCCTGCTGGACTACGTCGACCTGGGCGTGACCACCTTCCTCAACCGTGGCTACGACCCTTATTACGACACCATCGACTATGGGCGCTGGATCATCCCCGCCGTCCGCGAAGCCGCCGCCCGCCGCAAGCAACACCTGTAGAAGGCGTTTACGAGGCTGGCATCCGGCTTGGAGGCCCTTTCGCCGGCAAGCCGGCTCCTACAAGTGCATTGACCTTTCCCACAACCCTGTAGGAGCTGGCTTGCCAGCGAAGGCGGTTAAGAGGCTGACGCCCGGCTCAGGGGCCCTTTCGCCCGCAAGCCGGGTCCTACAAGCGCGTTGACCTTTCCCACAACCCTGTAGGAGCTGGCTTGCCAGCGAAGGCGCCCGCAAGAACACTGCCCGGTTCAGGGGCCCTTGGCCGCCTGCCCGCGCCTGCAGAGGCGGCGGCTGGGAAATCGGAATGCGAGTGATAGTCGATCATTTTCAACACTTTATCGACGCCAGGCCGATGACCCAGATCACCACGAATACTCGCCAAAGCGTTAACATTCCACCCAGCCTTTGGCTTTAAACCTGTCATATCCACTTTATGCATCGCGCCCTTTGCTGCGCCATGACGGCATTTCCTCACCGGAGTCATGCACTTTGAAAACCTGGCACACACTTGTCGGCATCCTGCTGATCACCACGGTCACCCTGCTGCTGGAGATCCCTTCCGCCACCTGGCTGACCTCAGCCACCCTGAGCATGATCCTGGGCACCGCAGCCCTGGCCTACATGGCGATGTCCTGCCTGCTGGCCAGCCGCTGGGGCTGGGTCGAACGGCTGTTCGGCGGCCTTGACCGGGTCTACGAGGCGCACAAGTGGCTGGGCATCTGGGCCCTGGCATTCGCCAGCTACCACCTGGTGTTCAAGGCCAACCTGGATGAATGGAACAGCGTGCCGATCCTCGAACTGTCCAAATACTGGACGCGCCTGGTCCGCCAGCTGAGCTACGTGGCCCTGGGCCTGATCGTGCTGCTGGCACTGAACCGCAACATTCCCTACAGCCAGTGGCGCTGGTGGCACAAGCTCTCCGGCCCGCTGTTCCTGATCGTCATCCTGCACTGGCTGAGCTTCAAATCGCCCATCACCCTGGATTCGCCCTCGGGTATCTGGCTGGCTCTGCTCTGCGTCCTCGGCGTGCTCGGCGCCCTGTACAAGCTGCTGCTCTACCCCCTGGTGGCCAAGGCCGGCGAGTACCAGGTGACGGCGGTCCGGGTGGAGAAGAACTCCCTGCACCTGGAGCTGATTCCCCAGGGCCGGGGCTTTCCTTTCAAGGCCGGGCAGTTCGCCTTCCTCTCGATGCAGGAAAAAGGCCTGCGCGAACCCCATCCGTTCACCATCGCCAGCGCCCAGGCCCATGACGGGCGCATCGAATTCGTGATCCGCGCCCTGGGGGACTACACCCAACGCCTGCGCCGCCAGGTCAAGGTCGGCATGCGTGCGGACATCTACGCGCCCTATGGGCGTTTCAAGCGGCCGCAGGCGGCTGCCCGGGAAATCTGGATCGGCGGTGGCGTGGGCATCTCGCCGTTTATTTCCTGGCTGCAGGATGAAGCTGCCGGGCAGTTCGACAAGGCCACCCTGGTGTACTGCTACAACCCGTCCCGGGCCTTCCCCAGTGTCGACACCCTGCAGGGCATGGCCCAGGCCCGGGGAGTGAACTTCGTGGCCAACTGCGGCGGCACCGAGCCCCTGGCCCAGACCCTCAAGCGCACCGCGGCCGAAACCGATCCGCAGCAGATCCAGGTCAGCTTCTGCGGGCCCAAGGGCTTGCTGGGCCAGGTCCGGGAACTGATGAGCGAGTGCCGGATTCCCCAAGGCAACCTGCACTACGAATTCTTCGAGTTCCGCTGATCAAGCCGCTGGCGGTCCTGGCTGGCGCGGCTCACGCAGCGTCACCCAGACCAGCAGCGCCGCCAACAGGGTCATCAGGGTCAGCACCTGCAACAACTGGCTGAAAGCCTGCCCGTACAGGGCCAGCAACCCCTCCCGGCCCAGCGCCGGCAAGGCCGCCAGAGTACCGGGCAGGTCCCCCCCGGCCAGTTGCCGGGCAGCCCCCATCAACGTCTCGGCGGGCAGCGCCTGATCCGCCAGGGCGTGCTGCAGCAGCCCCGCCAGCAGCGCCACCACCAGGGCCAGGGCAATGCCCTCGCCGGCCACCCGGGTGGTGCTGAAGATGCCGCTGGCCATGCCCGCGCGCTCCTTGGGCACCACACTCACCGACAAGCCGTCCATCAGCCCCCAGGGCAGCCCGCTGCCGAGGCCGATCAGCAGCAGCGGCCAGATCCGATCGGCCGGCGCCTGGCCCGCAGCGATCCGGCTCAGCCACCACAGCCCGGCGGCAGCCAGCAACAGGCCCAGGCTCGACAGGTTGCCGGCGCTGCACCAGCGGCTGAGCCAGCCCGCGGCGAACGGCACCACCAGCATCGGCGCCGACAGGGCAAGCATCAGCAGCCCGGCATCGATGGCGCTGTAGCCTTCGACGCCGATAAAGCGGATCGGCAACAGGATCAGCAGCACCACGTAGCAATAGCAGGTGGCGATGGGCAGCACCTGCACCCCGACAAAACGCGGATAGCGAAACAGCGACAGATCCAGCATCGGCCGCGCTGCACGCCGCTCGACGACGATGAATAGCCACAGTGCCAGCAGCGCCCCCGCCAGCAACAGCAGAACCCAAGGGCTGCTCCAGCCGTTTTGCGGGGCCTGCAGGATGCCCCAGGTCAGCAGCACCAGCGCCAGGGCGAAACTCAGGGTGCCCGGCCAGTCCACGCCCTGGGCGTCGGGGTCGCGGGACTCTTGCATGCGCGGCACGCCAAAGGCCAGGGACAGGCCGCCGATCAGCGCCCCGGAGACAAAGATCCCGCGCCAGCCGGCCTGTTCCACCAGGACCCCGGCGAGGATCGGGCCAAACGCCAGGCCGACACCAAAGGTGGTGCCCAGCAGGCTGAAGGCACGGGTTCGCGCCGGCCCGTCGAAGGCCTGGGCCAGGGCCGCCGAACCACCGGCCAGGGCGGCGGCACCGGCCAGCCCCTGGACCCCGCGCAGGAGGTTCAGCCACAGCAGCGACGGTACGAACACCAGGGCCAGGGAGCTCAGGCCGAACAGCGCCACGCCAAGGCTGAACAGGCGCTTGCGGCCAAATTCGTCGGCCAGGGTGCCGGCGGCCATCAGCACGCTGCCAAAAGTCAGCATGAAGGCATTGGTGGTCCAGCTCAGGGCCAGCGGGCTGCCCCCCAGTTCATGGCCGATGGCCGGGGTCGCCACCGCTACCCCGACAAAGGTCAGGGGCAGCATCAGGGCCGCCAGGCACACCGCGGCCAGCACGCCATGGGCGGACTGCCGGCGACTTTGGGCGGCCTGCCCCAGGGGTAATTCGAGTTCGGGATTCACACGGACCTCTCAAGCCCTGGCAACCAGGGGTGGGCTAAGAAAAATCCATGGTAGGTATGCCGCAATCACTGAAAAACAGGGCATTCTTCCGCTCTTTACGGACAAAAACGCTGCAATCGAGGTGAACGATGGACAACCTAAACGGCTTGCAGGTGTTTGTCAGCGTGGTCCAGAGCGGTAGCCTGGTGGGCGCCGGCGAGCGCCTGGGGCTGTCTGCCTCGGCGGTGGGCAAGGCCCTGGCGCGCCTGGAGCAGCGCCTTGGCGTGCGCCTGCTGAACCGCAGCACCCGGCGCATCAGCCTGACCGATGAAGGCGCGCTGTTCTATGAGCGCGGCCAGCGCATCGTCGCCGAAGTCCAAGAGGCCGAGGCCGAACTGGCGCGGATCAGCGACAAGCCCCGGGGCCGGCTGCGGGTCAGCCTGCCGGCCATCGGCTATCGGATGCTGCTGCCGATCCTCCCGGAGTTTTCCGCGCGCTACCCGGACATCGAGCTGGACCTGGACTTCAACGACCGGCTGATCGACGTGATCGCCGAAGGCGTGGACGCGGTGATCCGCAGTGGCGAGCTGCCGGACTCGCAACTCAAGTCCAGGAACCTGGGGCCCTTCGGCTTCGTGCTGGTCGGCGCCCCCGGCTACTTCGCCCGGCGCGGCACCCCGCGCACGCCCCGGGACCTGGAGCAGCACGCCTGCCTGCGCTACAAGTTCCCCGGCGGCAGCTTGCTGCAGCAATGGAGCCTGCGCCTGCCCGACGGAGCCCCGCCGCTGGTGCTGGGCAGTGCCCTGACCAGCAACAACCTGGAATCGCTGATCCACGCCGCCACCCAGGGCCTGGGCATCGCCTACGTGCCCGAGTTCGTGGTCTGCGGGGCCCTGGCCGATGGCAGCCTGGTCGCGGTGCTGGACGACTACCAGCAAGAGCGCGGCAAGTTCTCCATCCTCTGGCCCAGCAGCCGTCACCTGCTGCCCAAGCTGCGGGTGTTCGTCGACTTTCTCGGTGAACGGCTGGAGCTCGGCAAGCACCACGCTTCCCGCTGATATCCCCTCGATGCCTGGCGCTGGCCGGGCAGTCGCCGGCCCCTGCAAAACATCAGCAAATGCAGATGCCAGCTTACCAATCCATGTATTCATCTTGATGTTTGCCCGCCGTAAGCTCGTCCTGGCCTGCTGCTGCAGGCCAGGCAATGTCGGTACGCCAAAAACAACAGCTAAAGGCCATCCCAATAACAATCTGATCTGCCGACTCCAGGAACCGCTATGTCAACTACCCCATCACGCCGCCCTTGCGTCGGCCTGCATCGTGGCGCCCGCCCCTTGAACGAGGTGCGCCATGACTGACTTCCAGCCCGCTCCGGGCACCGATGAACACTTGCTGCACCACCAGGGCTATCGCCAGGAGCTGCACCGCGGCCTGTCCCTGTGGTCGTCGTTCTCCGTGGGCTTTGCCACGGTCTCGCCAGTGGTGGGGATCTATTCGGTGATGGCCCTGGGCGCCATGAGCACCGGCCCGTCCTGGGTCTGGATCGTGCCCCTGTGCCTGGCCCTGCAGATGCTGGTGGCGCTGGTCTATGCCGAACTCGCCTCGCAGTACCCCCTGGCCGGCGGTTGCTATCAATGGGTCAAGCGCCTGGCTGGAGACCGCTGGGCCTGGTTCACCGGCTTCATGTACCTGGCCTCGGCCCTGGCTTCCCTGACCACCGTGGCCTACCTGGGCGGGTTCTGGCTGTGGCTGTTCGTCACCGGCACGCCGCCTTCGGCCAATGCCCAGGTGGCCAGCGGCGCCGTGCTGCTGGCGTTGGGGCTGGGGGTCAACCTGTTGGGGATCAACCCGCTGAAGTACTTCGTCAACGCCGGGATCATCGCCGAAGCCATCGCCTCCATCGGCATCGGCGTGCTGTTGCTGCTGTTCTTTCGCAACCACTCCTGGTCGCTGCTGCTGGAAGGCCTGGGCAACAGCGTCAGCGGCGATGGCACCTACCTGAGCGGCTTCGTCACCGCCATGGCAGTGGGCGGCTGGGCCTTTCTCGGCTTCGATGCCTGCTCCCAGGTGTCCGAGGAAACCGCCGATGCCCGCACCTCCACGCCGCGGGCCATCCTGCGCTCGATGCTGCTGGTGGGGCTGACGGTGATGCTCACCGCCTTTGCCGTGACCCTGTCGTTCACCGACACCGCGGGCCTGGTGGCCGGCCAGGTGGTGGACCCGGTCACCCCGGCGGTGGTGGATGCCTTTGGCGCCAGGGCCGAGCGGCCCTTCGTCGGCGTGGTGCTGGTGGCGTTCATTGCCTGCGTGGTCTCGGTACAGACCTATATCGGCCGCGCGGTATTCGGCATGGCCCGGGACTCGATCCTGCCCGCCTCGGCGTTCCTGCGCCGGGTGGATGGGCGCAAGGTACCCTTCGCCGCCATGCTCGTTTGCACCCTGTTCGCCAGTTTCGGCCTGGCCCTGGGCCTGAACGCCACGGCCGTGGGCACCCTGATCGCCTTCGGCAGCGGGGGCTTCTTCATGGTGTTCCT
This sequence comes from Pseudomonas protegens CHA0, assembly GCF_000397205.1. Lineage (NCBI taxonomy): Bacteria > Pseudomonadati > Pseudomonadota > Gammaproteobacteria > Pseudomonadales > Pseudomonadaceae > Pseudomonas > Pseudomonas protegens. The sequence goes on along the minus strand of NC_021237.1, from coordinate 3,277,798 downwards.
GATCGTGATCGGTTGCGCCCTGGTCCATCGCCTGCGTGGCCGCTGGCGGCCCGACGCCGGGGTCTTCAACCTCGGCCGCTGGGGCCTGCCGGTGAACCTCGCGGCCTTTGTCTGGCTGCTGTTCGAGAGCGTCAACGTGGCCTGGCCGCGGGAATCCCTGGCGCCGCCCGGAGCGCCCTGGTTCCAGGTCTGGGCAGTGGTGCTGGTGTTCTCGACCCTGGCCGTGCTGGGCCTGATCTACATGGTCCTGGCCAAGCCCTACCTGCGCCGCGACAGCAGCGCATCCGACCGCGGCTGAATCCTCATGCGCTGTCAGCGACAGCGCATTCCCTCCCCGCTACTGGCCCGGCGCCTGCTGCGCCGGCCGCTTCACGCCTGATGTTTCTGGAGACCATCGATGCCCCCGTCCATCCACTACTGGAACTACCCCACCGAGATCTTCTGCGGCGCCGAGGCCCTGCACGGCCTGGCCCAGCGCTGCGCCCTGCTGGGCATGGCCAGGCCCTTGCTGGTCACCGACCCGGGCATGCTCGAACTGGAACCCTTTGGCCTGTTGACCGCACACCTGGAGCAGAGCCGCCAGGGCTTTGCGGTATTTGCCGAACTGGCCAGCAACCCGAGCCTGGACGATGTGCAGCGCGGCGTCCAAGCCTTCAGGGCCGGCGGCCACGACTCGCTGATCGCCCTGGGCGGCGGCAGCGCCATGGACGCCGCCAAGGGCATCGCCCTGGCCGCCGTGGACCCGCAAGGGCTGCAGCGTTTCGAGTGGTCCCAGGTGATCGAGCATTACCCGAGCCTCAGTGACTTTCCGCGCCTGGGCCTGCCGCCCCTGATCGCCCTGCCCACCACTGCCGGCACCGGCTCCGAACTGGGCCGCGAAGCGGTACTGACCGACAGCCAGCAGCAGGTCAAGCGGGTCATCAGCCACCCCGAACTGCTGCCCGCCTGCGTGATCCTCGACCCGCTGCTGACCCGCGGCCTGCCGCCCGCGCTGACCGCCGCCACCGGCATGGATGCCCTGACCCACCATATCGAGGCGTTCTGCTCGCCGCTGTACCACCCGATGTCCAGCGCGATTGCCGTGGAAGGCATGCGCCTGGTGCAGCAGCACCTGCGCCGGGCAGTGAGCCACGGCCAGGACCTGGACGCCCGGGAAGGCATGCTGGTGGCCTCGGCGATGGCTGCGGTGGCCTTCCAGAAGGGCCTGGGTGGCGTCCACGCCCTGGCCCACCCGCTGGGCGCCCGCTATCACCGTCACCACGGCCTGCTCAATGCCGTCCTCCTGCCCTATGTGCTGGTGGCCAACCAGCCGGTGATTGCCGAGGAGATCGGGCGCCTGGCCCGTTACCTGGACTTGCCCCGGGGGGATTTCCAGGGGTTCCTGGACTGGATCCTGGCCCTGCGCGCCGAGCTGGGCATCCCCCACTGCCTGGCGGATATCGGCCTGGACAGCCATGAAGCCGAGTGGGTCGGGGCCCAGGCCCTGGCGGATATTTCGTCCTCCGACACCAATGCCCGACCGCTGAGCGCCGCCGACTACAGCCAGATCTTCCGCAACGCCGTGCACGGCGTCCTGCCAGGAGCCCGCCCATGAAACCGGCCCTGTTTATCGACGGCCACTGGGTCGATGGCGACGGCGCGCCGATGCCGGTGCATGACCCGTCCCTGGGCCAAATCATGGCCCAGGTGCCGGCGGCCAGCGCCCATCAGGTGAACCTGGCGGTGCAGGCCGCGCGCCGGGCCCTGCCCGGGTGGCGCAGCCTCAGCGGCGCCCGGCGTGCCGAGTACCTGCAAGGCTTCGCCCGGCACCTGCAGCAACGCCGCGAAGGGCTGATCGCCCTGCAGATGCGCAATAACGGCAAGCCGCGGCACGAAGCCGAACTGGACCTGGACGACGCCATCGCCACCTTCGACTACTACGCCGGCCTCGCTGCCCAGCTGGACGCCCGCCAGGATCAACCGGTGCCCTTGCAGGCTCCGGGCTTCAGTGCCCACTGCAGGTTCGAGGCCCTGGGCGTTGTGGGGCTGATCGTGCCCTGGAACTTCCCCCTGGTCACCAGTGCCTGGAAGCTGGCCCCGGCCCTGGCCGCGGGCTGCACGTTGGTGCTCAAGCCTTCGGAAGTGACGCCCCTGATCGAACAGGTCTACGGCGAAATCGCCGACGCCCTGGGCTTGCCGGCGGGCGTGTTGAACCTGGTGGCCGGCGCCGGCAAAACCGGCGCAGCCCTGAGCCAGCATCCGGGGCTGGACAAGCTGTCGTTCACCGGCAGCACTGCCACCGGCCAGCGAGTGATGGCCAGCTCCGCCGCCTTCTGCCGGCCACTGACGCTGGAGCTGGGGGGCAAGTCGCCGATCCTGGTGTTCGCCGACGCCGACCTGGACCAGGCAGTGCACTGGATCATCGGCGGCTTTTGCTGGAACGCCGGGCAGATGTGCTCGGCCACCTCGCGCCTGCTGGTCCACGAGTCGATTGCCGATGCTTTGCTGCAGCGGTTGCGCAGTGCCCTGCTGGCCCTGCGGGTCGGCAATCCCCTGGAGCAGGAAGTGGACATGGGCCCCCTGAGTTGCCAGGCCCAGTGGCGCACAGTGTGCACCTACCTGGAACAGGCCAGGAACGAGGGCCTGGAATGCCTGGTGGGCGGCCATGCCCTGCCCGGGCCGGGCTGGTTCGTGGCGCCCACGGTGTACACCGATGTGCCCACCAGCAGCAGGTTGTGGCAAGAGGAGATCTTCGGCCCGGTGCTGTGCATGCGCCGTTTCAGTGACGAAGCACAGGCCCTGGCCCTGGCCAACGACAGCGCATTCGGCCTGGTGGCCACTGTGATCAGTGCCGATCTGCAGCGCGCCGAACGGGTCGCCGCCGCTCTGGACGTGGGCCACGTGTGGATCAATTCACTGCAGGCGGTGTTCGTTGAAACCTCCTGGGGCGGCACCAAGGGCAGCGGCATCGGGCGGGAACTGGGCCCCTGGGGGCTGGCTGCCTATCAGTCGATCAAGCACCTGACCCGCTACCTGGGCTGAAGCGCGGGATCAGCCGCCATGCTCTGCCAGCAGGTCGGCGATAAAGGCCTTCAGCGCTTCGCCACGGGCATGCCCGGCGTGGGTGATCATGCTGTGCTGCACCTCGTAGCGCAGCGTCTCGGGGTGCAGCACGCGCATCTGCCCGGCCGCGACCCAGGGCTGGGCATAGTGGCTGGGCAGGTAGCCCAGGTGGGTGCCCGCCAGTACCCCGTGGACCACCGCCTCCATGTGGTAGGCGGTGGCCGAGGCGCGCTGGGGCGTTACCGGCAGCACCTGGTTGGCGGGCAGGAAACCGTGCTTGATCCAGTCACAGGCCTTGATGTGCGCAAGCTCTGGCTCCAGGACAGGGAACAGCGGGTGCGAGGCGCCGCAGAACAGGGCGATTTCCTCGGCGTACAGCGGCTGATAGTCGAGGGTCGGCAGGCTGCGGCTGAAATAGGAAATGGCCAGGTCCAACTGGCCGTCGATCACCGCCCGCTCAAGCTCGGTGGGCGAATTGATGAACACATGCAGGTGCAGGTCGTGCTCGCGGCGATAGAAGCGCGCGATGGCCGCGTCGATGCGTGCCGCGGGCAAGGTGGCGATGTTGTCCGCCAGCCCCAGGTACAGATCCCCCACCAAACGCCCGGACAATTCCTGGGCCTCGCTCTTGAACACCTCCACCGCGCCGAACAGCGCCTGGGCCGCCGCCAGGATCCGCTGGCCCTTCTCGGTCAGGCGAAAGCCGCCCTTGCCGCGCTCGCACAGCCGATAGCCGAGGCGTTTTTCCAGGCTGGAGATGTGCATGCTGATATTGGACTGGCTCATGTTCAGTTCGGCCTGGGCCGCGGTGAAACCGCCGCACTTGACCACTACGGAGAAAATCCGCAGCAGGCGCAGGTCCATGTCGGTGACGTTTCTAAGCACAGGGGGTTTCCAGGAGTCGCGGGGCTGAACCAGGGGGCTATTCAACGGCAGCGCCCGGGCCGCGTCAAATCCATCGCGGCTTGCGTGATCGATGACATTGCAGGGACTATGCAACGCCTCCTTGCCACCTTGGATCGCTTGCCAATGGACTCACACCCCACGCCCGCGCTGTGCACCGAACGCTTGCTGCTGCGCCCCCTGGAACTGGCGGACGCCGACGCCATCCAGCAGCTATTCCCCCAGTGGGAGGTGGTGCGCTACCTCAACGCCCTGGTGCCCTGGCCCTACCCGGCCGACGGCGCCCTGAGCTTCCTGCGGGACATGGCGCTGCCGGCGATGGCCCGGGGCACGCAATGGCACTGGACGCTGCGCCTGCGCAGCAACCCCGGGCAGATGATCGGCAGCATCAGCCTGATGGACGAAGCCGACAACAACCGCGGCTTCTGGCTGGCCCCGCCGTGGCAGGGCCAGGGCTACATGAGCGAGGCCTGCAAGGTGGTGGACCACTATTGGTTCGAGGTACTGCAACGGCCCTTGATGCGGGTGCCCAAGGCCGCGCCGAACCAGGGCTCGCGGCGGATTTCCGAACGCGCGGGCATGCGCCTGATCCGCTCCGAGGACGGTGAGTTCGTCAGTGGGCGATTCCCCGTGGACATCTGGGAAATCACCCGCGAGCAATGGCGCCGACTCAGGTAAAGCGCACCCCGGGACGGGGGCGCTGGTCCACCGTCAGTTCGAACACATCCGGGCGGGCGTAGTGGCCGACCACGTCGTAGTCATAGCGCGCCCGCACCAGGTCGGCGGTATCGATCTGCGCGCTGATCAGCCCGGCCCGGCCCACCAGGGGGCCGGCCAGTACGTCCCCCATGGGCCCGACGATCACACTGCCGCCGGCAATCAACGGCCGTTGGGCCGGCCAGTTGGCAATCTCCAGTCCCAGTTCTTCGGGCGAGGCCTGCACCTGACAGGCGCTGACCACAAAGCAGCGCCCCTCGTGAGCGATATGGCGCATGCTCACCTGCCACATTTCCCGCTCGTCCACCGTGGGCGCACACCAGACTTCGATGCCCTGGGCGTACATCGCGGTACGCAGCAGCGGCATCATGTTTTCCCAGCAGATCACCGCGCCCACCCGGCCGACCTGGGTGTCCAGTACCGGCAGGGTCGAGCCGTCGCCCTTGCCCCAGATCAAGCGTTCGGTCCCAGTGGGCATCAGTTTGCGGTGCTTGCCCGAAAGCCCCTGCTGCGGGTCGAAATACAGCGCCGTGCAGTACAGGGTGCTGCCACTGCGCTCGATGACACCCAGCACCAGGTTGGCGCCGGTACGGGCGGACAGCGCGGCCAGGGCATCGGTTTCCACCCCAGGCACCTCGATGGCATTGGCGAAGTAGCGGGCAAAGGCTTCGCGGCCCTCAGGCAGGCGATAGCCCAGCTGGGTGCCGAAGCCTTCGCCCTTGGGGTAGCCCCCCAGCAGCGCTTCGGGCATCACCACCAACTGCGCGCCGGCTTCGATGATGGCGGCCTCGTACGAGAGGATCTGTTCCAGGGTGGCGGCCTTGCCTTCAGGCAAGGCCCCGATCTGCAGGGCAGCGACAACGGACTTGGGCATGGGATGACTCCTTGAGCAATCAGGTGTTGCCCATTCTGCTGCGGCCCCTGATCATCGATAAACCCCACTCCAGTGCTTAATGATATGAACCAGATGAATATCGCCAGTGTCGACCTCAACCTGCTCAAGGCTTTCGAGGCGCTGCATGACGAGTCCAGCGCCAGCCGCGCCGCCTTGCGCCTGGGGGTGACCCAGTCAGCCATGAGCGCTGCCCTGCGCCGGCTGCGCGAGCTGTATGGCGACCCGCTGTTCGTGCGTACCGGGCGCGGGCTGGCGCCGACCCTCAAGGCCAATCAGTTGAAGCCCGTGGTCAGCGAAGCCTTGAACAAATGCCGCCAGAGCCTGGCCATGGTCGCCCCCGACACCGCCGACTATCAGGGCCGTTCGGTAACGCTGGGGCTGTCGGATGATTTCGAGATTGCCTATGGCCGGCAGATGATCGAGGCCGTGGCCCGGCGGGCGCCGAAGCTGCGGCTGATCTTTCGCCAGAGCCACAGCCAGATCGTCGCCGAGGCGCTGTTGCAGCGCAGCGTCGACCTGGCCATCAGTGCCGGTGGCTTTGCCGAACGTCTGCTCAGCCGCCAGGTGCTGGGGGAAGGCCATTACCTGTGCCTGGCAGACCCGGCCAGCCTGGCCCCCGGGCAACAGCAGATCAGTCTTGAGGAGTTTGTCGCACGGGAACACCTGCTGGTGTCGTCCCAGGGGTTTATCGGGATTACCGATGAAGGCTTGGCCAACCTGGGGCTGAGCCGCCAGGTGTGCGCCTCGACCACGCACTTTGCCGCCTTGCCCTTTCTGCTCAAGGGCAGCCAGGCGGTGGCGACCATTCCGGCCCATGCCGCCCGGCGCATCGCCGAACTCACCGGGCTGCAGTTGCTGCCCTGCCCCCTGGCCCTGCCGCGCTACCCGATCGAGCTGGGCTGGCGCACCAGCCCGCAGACCGACCCGCTGCTGGTGAAGGTACGCGAGGCGATTGTCGAGAGTTTTGCCCTTACTTGTTCGCCGCCATCAGGCGATTGACTTCACTGCGCACCATGTTCGAGTACTCCGGCGGCGACATGCCGTCGAGCTCGGCGCGGACCCACTCGGCCCACTTGCCCTTGCGCTTGCCGCGCTCGCCGAACAGCCGCGCGGCCTCGCCCTTGGCCTTGCCCAGGTTGCTCTGCCACAGGTCGAACAGACGGGACTTCTCGTCCTCGATGGCGGCGCGCTCGGCCAGGGTCTTGTTAGCCAGATTGAAACTCATGGGAAATTCCTGCTGCGTAAAATAGGCGCCATCTTACACTGTAGGGGCTACGGGTTTTACCCCGGGGTCGCCAAGGGGGCGTAAAACAACTGCAACTTTTGCCCCTGCGCCGGACTCCATTGCTTGCTACCCATTCACCTGTAGCCGCTGGCGGATGTGTTGTGCACCAGCGGCGATATTTCCAAGGAAAAAACTTCATGGCTCGTAAATCTGCCGCGCAAGCGGAAAACGATCAAATCAAGGACCAGGCCTTCAGCGAACTGCAGGCGCTGATCGAAGAATCGGAAAAGCTGCTCAAGGGCAGCGCCAGCCTGGTCGGCGAAGAAGGTGAGAGCCTGCGCCAGCAAGTCAGCCTCAAGCTCAAGCAGGCGCTGGATTCGGTCAGCAATGTGCGCGAGCGCAGCAAGCCGGTGGTGGATGCCACCGAGCAGTACATCGGTGGCCACCCGTGGCAGACCGTGGCCATCTCCGCCGGTTTCGGCCTGGTGGTAGGCCTGTTGCTGGGCCGTCGTTCCTAAGCCCCCGCGCAACGTTGAGGCCAGGTACGCCAATGGCGGCCTGGCCTTTTTCATGCCTTCAGTCCTGGGCCAGCGCCCGCAATTGCTGCAACTGCTCGGCGGGAATGGCGATGCCCGCGTGCTGCGAACGCTCGCGCTGCTGATGCCGGCGATCCCCCGGCAGGCGCTTGAGCCCCACCGCATGCATCTGCCGCACCAGCTCCTGGCTGCGCTCGGCAAAACTCTGCCCGGCAGCCTTGCTCGGGTCGATGACGATCAGCAACTGGCCGGTCCAGGGCGTCTTGGCCCCCGGGTGGCCGGACCAGTCGAATTCGAAGGAGAAGTTGCCCCCGGTCAGGGCTGCCGCCAGCAGCTCCACCATCATCGACAGAGCCGAGCCCTTGTGCCCGCCAAACGGCAGCAAGGCGCCACCTTCAAGAATCGCCCTGGGGTCCTGGGTCGGCTGGCCCAGGCTGTCGACACCGATGCCCGGCGGCAGGCGCTCGCCCTTGCGCGCGGCGATCTGCACGTCGCCATGGGCAATGGCGCTGGTGGCCAGATCGAAGACGATCGGCTGGCCCTGGGCCTGGGGTGCGGCGAAGGCGATCGGGTTGGTGCCGAACAATGGCCTGTCGGCGCCGTGGGGCACGACGCAGGTCATGCTGTTGACCACGCTCAGGGCCACCAATCCTTCCTCGGCGAAGGGTTCGACATCCGGCCAGAGTGCGGCGAAGTGGTGCGAATTGCGGATAGCCAGCACGGCGATACCGGCGCTGCGGGCCTTGCTCACCAGCAGCTCGCGGGCGGCAGCCAGGGCCGGCTGGGCAAAGCCGTTGCCGGCGTCGACCCGGACAAAGGCCGCCGCCACATCCTCCACCACCGGCACGGCCTGGCCGTCGACCCAGCCACTGGCCAGGGTCGAGACATAACCGGGAATGCGGAACACGCCATGGCTGTGGGCTCCGTCGCGCTCGGCGCCGGCACAGTTCTCGGCCAGGCAGCGGGCCACTTCGGCGCGGCAGCCGTGGCGTTGGAAAATCGTTTCCAGCAACTGCACCAGGGCCGGTAAAGAAAGGTATTGGGGCGGTGTTTCAACAACCACGGACGATGCAGACATCTGAAGCTCCAGAGTAATTATTGGAGGGGGCGACAGCGTGTGAACCTGGCGATTAAACAACGCCGCACTCCAACCCTGTCAACCACTGCCGGCGCCTTGCAGGGAAGGTGCCAGGATGGCCGGAACAACCATCCCCCTGGAGCAAGAAAAAGCCCCCTGTGCGCTGCCGTGGCAAGGCACAGGGGGCTGTATCAGCCTGGCTCAGTCCTTCTGGTCGCGCAGCACATTGCCCGAGGCGCCGTCGATGCGAAACTCATAGACACTGCCATCGGACTTGCGCCCTTCGCCTTCCCAATAGCCATCGTTGTCCGCTTCGATCTTGTAGATCTCCACGTAGCCGGCTTTGGTCTTTGCGGTTTCAATGGCTTTTTCAATGGTGATCCAACCGGCCCCCGGACGGTCGGCCAGGGCCGCTCCAGCGCCCAGCAGGCTGGCGGTGGCAAGTAATGCGGCAAGCGTCTTCTTCAACATGGTCCATCTCCTTGTGTATTCACTTTCGATACAGAGCCTGGTTTTAGGGCGTGCCAGATGAAAATAAGTTCACTTTGATGCTCATTAGCCATGACGGTTGTTCTCCAAGACTTGCCGCGGAGGGTAGAATGCGGGAAATCAGGAAGAGTCAATGAGCGAACAGATCCTCTCAGAAGCCGAATACGACGCCATCACCCAAGCGGCAGCCCAATGGTGCATGCGCCTGCATGAACCCGACTGCAGCGACGCGGAGCGTATGGCCTTTCAGCAATGGCATGATGCCGACCCCCTGCACGCCTTCGAATACGAGGCGATGCGGGAAATTTGGGAAGTGGCCGATCAACTGCCCCCCTCCACCCTCACTGCCGCACCAGCCTCCGCACCGGTCAAGCTCGTTCCCCGGCGCACCTGGCAGCAGTATGGCGTGGCGGCGGCCATCGCCCTGTGCGCCCTGCCCCTGGCCGCCTACAGCGGCTGGGAACTGGGTTGGGTGCCGTCCTCCTACCAGCGATTCGAAGCCGGCGACAGCCTGCGCAGCGTGACCCTGGCCGATGGCAGCCAGGTGCAACTGAACCTGGGCAGCACCCTGACCTACAGCAACTACAAGGACCAGCGCCGGGTCACCCTGAAAAAAGGCGAAGCCTTCTTCAAGGTCAGCCACGACGCCAGCCACCCGTTCGTGGTCAAGGCCGCCAATGGCCAGGTCAAGGTCACCGGCACCCAGTTCAATGTGTGGATGTACGAGGACCAGGTGCGGGTCACCCTGCTCCAGGGCTCGGTCCTGGTGAGCAGCAACACCGCCCTGCCCGGCGAAGGTTTCCGCCTGGAGCCGGGCATGCAGGCCAGCTACAAGGCCGGCGACTACCAGCCGCAGATCAGCCAGACCTACAGCAACGACAGCTCCCTGGCCTGGCGCGAAGGCAAGCTGGTGCTGGACAACCTGGCCCTCACCGACGCCCTGCCGCTGATCAACCGCTACCTGGACACTCCGGTGCAGGTCGCCGACGCCAACACCGGCAAGATCCGCGTCGGCGGCATCTACAACACCCGGGAAATCAAGAGCCTGCTGACCTCGCTGCCCAAGGTGCTGCCGGTCTACCTGACGCGCAATCGCGATGGCAACCCGGTAATCAACTCACTGCCCCAGTCCCCGCCAAAAAGCTGAAGGCCGCCCCGTTGCCGGGGCGGCCTCCTCTTGATGCTCACGCTCAATCGTTACTGGCGCGCCAGTACCGCCCCCTTGCGCGGCTCTTCGATCACCTGCAACTGATACTGGCCATCGGCACGGATCTGCGCTTCGGTAAAGGGCAGCACGCTCCACTGGTTGCGGGCGAATGCAGCGGTCTGGTCGCGAAAATGCGCTGAGGCCGGGTCACTGGACAGGGAGAACGCCAGCAGCCCCAGGGCGCGCGGCCCCTGCTCGTCGAAGCTGACCACGTTCAGGTAGCTGGTACCGCTGACCACTTCACGCTTGCCATCGGCCGCCGGCACGCTCTGGATGGCGTTGTACACCCCCAGGCTTTCAGGGCCGCCGGGCACCGGGGTCGGCTGGCCGCCCTGGCTGACCTGCTGGATATCGCCCCAACGAACGTCACTCCCCAGCCCGGCCTCGGCGACCTGCTGCGCCGAAGCCAGCATCGACTCGCGCAGTGCCCGGGCCACCGCTGGCCGGCCAATGGCCAGGCCCCGTGGGGTGTGCTGGGGATCTTTCGGGTCAAAGGCCACGCGCCACACGCTGGGGTCCTGCAACAGCGGCTGCATGATGCCCTGGAAGTGCACGAAGCCCAGGCCGGCCTGCAACCCCGCGCTGCGGTCCCAGGCTTTCAGGCTGGCGCACACCGGCCCCAGGCGCTGGGCATCCGCCCCCAGGTCCTGCTCACAGAACTGCAGCAGATCGGGCATCACCTGGCCGGCCAGGTACACCTGATCGTCCGTGACCAGGTGCTGCAGGTCACTGACCTGGGCCTTGCGCATCCGGCTCAGGCGATCCAGAGCAAAGCGCGCGCGCATCTTCAGCGGCACGTCCTGCTCGCTGATCACCGGCGAAAAGCCTTGCAGCGGCGCCGCCAGGTTGACCATCCAGGCCGAATCGTTGGAATGCTGCAAGTAGTCGTTGCGCGCCAGTTGCGGCAACTGGCTGGCGGCGAAGATCCCCGGTTGCGCCGCTGCCGGGTCGATATCCCAGGCGCAGGCACTGCGCGAGCCATCCAGAACGATGACCCGGGTGCCGGCCCGCGGATCACTGCACTGCGCCAGCTTGGCCTGGGTGACGTTGGGCACCACCGACTGGTTCATGTACAGCGCCCGGCCCTGGTCGTCCACCGCCAGGGTGTTGACCCAGGGAATGCCCTGCAACTGGTGCACGCTGTCTTGCAGGCCGGCCACGCTGCTGGCCTGGTTCATCGCGTACCACTGGGCCAGCACCCGGCTGTTGTCCAGGTTGGCGTCGCGCAGGCTGTAGGCATATTGATGATCCCAGTCCAGTTCCCCCGGCCACTGCACGATCGGGCCGAAGACCGAGCTGTAGAGCGTGTGCGTACGCGGCTGCAACTGGCCGTCCGGGCCCTTGCTCTGCACGGTCAGGGTCTGGCGCTCCAGGGGCAGCGAACGGCCGTCCAGCAGGTAGCGGGTCGGGTCCTTGGGGTCCAGTTGCAAGCGGTACAGGGTGAAGTGCTTGGAGGCGTCCACGGTGTGGGTCCAGGCCAGGTGCTGGTTGAAGCCGATATTGATCAGCGGCAGGCCGGGCAAGGCCGCGCCCATCACATCCAGTTGCCCGGGAATGGTCAGGTGCATCTGGTAGAAGCGCATGCCGCCGACCCAGGGGAAATGCGGGTTGGCCAGCAGCAGCCCACGGCCGTTGAACGAACGCTCGCTACCGATGGCCACCGCGTTGCTGCCACGGTCCAGGGCGAAACGCTGCTGGCGTGCCGCCGCCAGTTGCCAGTGCTCGGCCGGCAGCCCGGCCTGGGCCGTGGCTCCAGGTGGCGTGGCCCCGGCCAGGGCCTCGGCGAACTGCCCGGCACCGCCTTCCACCAACAGGCGTCGGGTCAGTTTCACCAGGTCCGAGGTGGCCAGCGGCCGTACCCAGTCACCCCGGCATTGCTCGGGCAGGCCCTGGGCCTGGCGCTCCGCCAGCTGGCGGTTGTAGCCCTCGACGTAACCCTGCATGCGCTCGCGCATCGCCGGGGTCTGGGCCTGCCAGAAGGCCGCAACGGCCTGGGGAGTGTTGAGCCAACTGAAGAACAGGTCGCTGCTGAGGTTGTCGCGCTGTTCCAGGGTCTGGCCCTCGGCGCCGAAGTATTGCGAGCGCTGGGCGTTGACCGTCAGCACCTCATTGGCCATCAGGCACAGGTTGTCCTGGGCGTAGGCGTAGCCGATGCCGTAGCCCAGGCCGCGCTCGTCGTCGGCACGGATGTGCGGCACACCAAAACTGGTGCGGCGAATCTCGGCGCGGGTCTGCTCGGGCTGCGCCAAGGCATGGGCGCCACCGCTGAAGCTTAGAAACAGGGCTGCAAGGCAAAAACTCGGTAACTGCCTGGAAATGATCACGCCGACTCCTGATGCAAAAATACAGAACCAGGACTGGTGTGCAGGAGCGGTTGGCAACGCCGCCAGTCTGGGAATCCAGCCGCGCACGGATCACCCGACGCCTGCCTGCCCATAAAGACGAAATGCTTGAAAAAAATTTAATCCGCAAAGGCCAAAAGCCCCGCCATCACATGTCAGCGACCTGATACCGACAAATTTTCTACATTCAGGACTTCATGATTTGCCGTGCTCGTTCGTCTAGTTACTAGAGCATCCATCATTCTTTTCCTGATCAGGCTCTGATAAGGAGTTTTTGCATGTACAACCCGCAACTGCCAATGGACGGCAACACCGTGAACAGCACGCCTTCCCTGAATGCCGGCGCCGGTGTCTTCGGCAAGAACGCCGAGCGCAACAGTAATGAACGAATCAAGCACCTGCTCAAAAGCTTCGGCCTGCGTACCAGCCTGATTCGCCTGAAAGTCATCGACGCCCTGCTCACCGCGGCCCAGAGCGACCGCTCCCTGGGGGTGCGCGGCATCCACAGCCAACTGCTGGAACTGGATATTCCCCTGTCCTTTCTCAGTGTGCGGGAGGTGCTCAAGCGGCTGTGCAGCGAGGGTGTACTGACCCTCAATGCAGACAAGAGCTACAGCCTGCACCAGCAGGCCGCAGCAGTGCTCGACGGTCTCTCCTGAGGCCGTCGAGCCCGGGCTCAGGGCTTGACCTTGCGGCGCATCACGCCGTTGATCACCACCACGACCACCGCCACGCCAATGGCGATGTACTGGAACAGCTTCTCGCTGATGATGCCGTTGTTCTGCAGGTAGGAAAGGCCAAGCATGATTCCCAGTACCACCAGGGAAATCAGAATCGAGTAGATCAAGCGTTGTTTCTGAGTCATTGCCGGGTCCTGAAGCTGAAATTGTATCTGCCGTGTATCAAGATCGATGCCAAGCACATACCCGGATTCGGGGATGAGCCGGGCAAATCGGGGTCACATGGTACAGGCGCGAAGGAGTTTTTTCTTCCTTGTCGTCCTGCCGTGTTCCCCGAGCCCTTTGAGGATTGATCCATGTTTCGTCGAATCACACTGCTGATTCCCCTGCTGGCCATGCTGACCCTGTCGGGCTGCATCATCATGCCCCACGATGGCGGGCACCACCGCTACTACGACGGCGGCCCGGGCTACTATCACCGCTGAGTCATCCGGCCAGCCCATCGGCCCCATGAGCCGCCCGATCTCGCCACCAGCGCCCGCCTTGTCGCGGGCGTTTTGCTGCCTGGCACCCGGCCATTCAGGGGCAAGAAATGTGATTGCCCGGGCGGGCGAACAGCTCCACCAGCCAATCGATGAATACCCGCAGGCGGGTCGACAGGTGCCGCTGGGGCGGGTACAGCGCGGTCAGCGGCAATGCAGGCAGCGGGTAGTCCTCCAGCACCCGCTGCAGGGTCGCGTCCTGCAACTGCCGGGCAACGTGGTAGTACGGGGTCTGGATCAGCCCGTAGCCGGCTTCGCAGGCCGCCAGGTAGCCATCGGCGCTGTTCACCGCCACCCGCTTGGGCAACTGCACCGGCTGCAACTGGCCGGCGAAGAAGAATTCCAGGCCATAACGCTTGCCGCTGACATTGGAGAAATACTCCACCATCTGATGCCCTTGCAGCTCTTGCGGAGTGCGGGGAACCCCCCGCTGGCGCAGGTACCCGGGGCTGGCACAGGTGACTTGCTGCAACTGCGCCAGCGGCCGCGCCACCAGGCTCTCGTCCAGGGCCGGGCCACCGCGCAGCGCACAGTCCACGCCCTCGCGGATCAGGTCCACCGGGCGGTCATTGAGGCCGATCTCCAGTTCGATCTGCGGATAGCGCGCGGAAAACTCCGGCAGCGCCGGTATCACCAGCAACCGGCCGATGCCCACCGGCATATCGATACGCAACAGTCCACGGGGGTTGTGCCGGGCCAGGGAAAACGCCGCCTCACTCTCCTCCAGGTCCGCCAGCAAGCGTACGCAACGCTGGTAATAGGCGGCTCCGTCCAGGGTCGGGCTGACCTGGCGGGTGGTGCGGTGCAACAACTGCACCCCCAGATGGGCCTCCAGTTGCTTGATCAGAATGGTCACCGAAGCCGGCGGCATCTGCAGACTGTCGGCAGCCTTGGCAAAGCCGCCCAGCTCGACGATACGGGTAAAGACGCGCATGGCGTTGAAACGATCCATGGAGCAAACCTGCCGATTATTTAGAATTCAATAATAGTGATAGCGCTTTTAGCCTGTTTATCGGTTTTTTGTCGAGTAGCACACTGCAGGCTCTTTCCCCTTACCGGAGCATTCATAGATGCGCACTCGACAACTGGGCCAGGACGGCCCGCAGGTTTCCGCCATTGGCCTGGGCTGCATGGGCATGAGCGATTTCTACACCACCGGCAACGATCCCCGGGAGGCCGTCGCCACCTTGCATCGGGCCCTGGAACTGGGCATCAACCTGCTCGATACCGCCGACATCTACGGCCCCCACAGCAACGAAGAGCTGATCGGCCGGGCCATTCGCGGCAAGCGCGAACAGGTGTTCCTGGCCAGCAAGTTCGGCATTGTCCGCGACCCGGCCAACCCGGCGGCCCGCGGGGTCGACGGCCGGCCGGAATACATCCGCGCCGCCATCGACGGCAGCCTGCGGCGCCTGGGGGTGGACACCCTGGACCTGTACTACCAGCACCGGGTCGACCCGGACGTTGCTATCGAGGAAACCGTCGGCGCCATGGCCGAGCTGGTCCAGGCCGGCAAGGTGCGCTACCTGGGCCTGAGCGAAGCCTCGGCGGCAACCCTGGAGCGGGCGCACAAGGTGCATCCGATCAGCGCCCTGCAAAGTGAATATTCGCTATGGAGCCGGGATCAGGAAGACAACGGCTGCCTCGCCGCCTGCCAGCGCCTGGGCATCGCCTTCGTGCCCTACAGCCCGCTGGGCCGGGGGTTTCTCACCGGGGCCCTGAAAAGCCCGGAAGACTTCGCCGCCGACGACTACCGGCGTTTCAACCCACGTTTCCAGGGCGAAAACTTCCAGCACAACCTGCGCCTGGTGCAACAGGTGCAGCAGTTGGCGGCGGACAAGGGGGTGAGCAGCGGGCAACTGGCCCTGGCCTGGGTGCTGGCCCAGGGCGATTACCTGATTCCGATTCCCGGAACCAAGCAACGACGGTATCTGGAGGAGAACGTGGCGGCGCTGGAGGTGAGGCTGAGCGCCGAGGAACTGGCGTCACTGGAGCAGATCTTCAGCCCGCAGACCACCGCCGGAACCCGGTACGCCGAAGAGGTAATGGGCTTGCTGGGGCGTTGAAAGCAGAGCTGTGCGCGCACCGGCAGGCAGTGCGCGCCATGGGAATCAGGCCTTGGTGGAGACGTTCTTGTCGGTCACCGTGGTGCCGTTGCCCTTGCCATAGTTCTGCAGACCCTGAAGTACATAGATGGCTTTCTTGTACTCGGGGATCAGGTAGTTGGCGTACTTGTTGCCCTTGAGGTTGTTGTTCTGGATGTCATCGAGCTTCATGGCGAAATACTCGAGGGCATTGAACGGCTGATCGGGGTTCTTCGGAATCCCGAAACGGTCGAACTGATCGCCCGCGTTGATCAGGTTCAGCGCCGTGACATCGGAAATCAGGCCATTGTTCTTGAGAAAGGTGCTCATGCCGCCCAGGGACTTGGCGGTGACGTTGGTCGGATCGAAACCCTTGATCTGCTTGTGCAGCTTCAACTGATCCATCTTGCGGATGTCGAGCACGGTAGGGTTCTGGCCTACCAGGCTGAGCATCTGCCGTACCTTGGCGCTTTGGGAAACCGGCTTGGACGAGCTGCCCGGGCTTTCCTGCACCAGCAGCCCAGCCTTGCTGGTCCATCCGCCGACGTATCCGATTGCCATGCTGTAACTCCTGTAGTCCGGCCTTCCAATCACCTTTTTCAGCACCATGAAACTTCTGACAAGGCACCTGAACAAGGATGTAAGCCGTGTTGAAACATCTGAATGGGCGCAAGTATCAACGCCGTGGCAAGCACCAACAACGCTTTATTTCCTGAATTTACAATTTTTGTACAAACTCGACACAATTACCGCAAAGGCCCTGTTTAAAAGGCCCGGGAAGTTTTCCCGCACATCAAGGCGTCATCTTTTCATGCCTGGCCTTGCCCTTGACCGGACGCCTTTGCCCTACCCCACCATCCCTGGGCGCAGTTTTTTTTCCAGGGCATGCCTTTTTTTGGACGATCGTACTAAAGAGCGGAAAAACCGCGCCGACATCCTGTGGATGCCCTGACAACGCATCGCATTCCCGAATAATAAAAATCGCTTGGTAAGGACAGGTCCCATGCCCGCTTTGCGCACGATTCAAGCCCGCTACACGCTGTTTCTGGTCCTGTTCATTGTCTTGATGCTGATACTCACGGTGGTGGGCATCAGCCAACTGGTAGCGCCCAAGCTGCGTCATACCGAAGAACAGGTAGCCCTCAACCGCATCGCCGAAGTGGCGCAGCGCATCCAGGGCGAACTGAACAAGGTCCAGGCCCAGCAACGCAGCATCACCCAGACCATTCCCCTGCTCGACAGCGACAGCATCGACAAGGTCCTGCCGGGCCTGGTGGACCAGTATGGTGAACAGAAAGTCTTCGGCGGCGGCATCTGGCCCCTGCCCGGCCAGCGCACCCCGGGGCGCAACAAACACAGCACCTTCTGGCACCGTGACGCCTCCGGCAAGCTGGTGGTCAACACCTTCTGGAACAGCGACCCGGCGCCCAACTACTACGAGCAGCCCTGGTACCTGGGCGGCATGCAGACCGCCCCCGGCCAGTGCGCCTGGGCTGCAGCCTACAAGGACGATGCCAGCGCCGAGCCGCGCACCAACTGCGCCATGGCCATCCGCCGCGACGGCCAGCCCTGGGGCGTGGCCACCATCGACGTGACCCTGGGTTTCTTCAACGACCTGGTGGCGCGCCAGGAACAGGCACTCAAGGCCGAGATGCTGATCGTCGAAGCCGACGGCAAGATCATCAGCAACAGCTCGCGGATCAACGGCCCGATCGTGCTCAAGAACATCCGCGACCTGAGCCCCGGCTCCCCCTTCGCCGCCCAGGTCCAGGCCGCCCTGCAGCAACCTGACCAGGGGGCACGGCGCGTCGAGTTCGACAATGCCGGGGTGCCCAGCACCTTCTTCATGCGCGCCATCGAAGGCACGCCCTGGTTTCTCGCCAGCGCCCTGCCGACCCAGCTGATCACCGCCCAGCGCGACGACGTGCTGAGTACCCTGAGCCTGTTGCAGATCCCCATGGTGATCCTGCTGGTGTTGCTGCAGGTCTATGCGATCCGCCAACTGGTGCAGCGTATGAAGATCCTCAAGGGCAATATCGACGCCCTGGCCACCGGCGACGCCGACCTGACCCGGCGCATCGTGATCCGCGCCGAGGACGAACTGGGGGCCATCGGCCACTCGGTGAACCGCTTTATCCAGTACCTGCAACAGATGATCGGCGAGGTCACCCAGGCCACCGAGGCCATGGCCGGGAGCCTGGGGCAGTTGCAGCAGAGCTCGGCCCACAGCCGGCAGATCCTGTTGCGCCATGCCTCGGAAACCGATCAGACGGTGACCGCCATTACCGAAATGAGCAGCACCGCCGACAGCGTTGCCGCCAACGCCGCCCAGACCGCAGACTTCACCCGCCGCGCCAACGAACACGCAGAACGTTCCCGGGTGGTGGTGGGCGAAGCTTCCGGCAGCGTCATCGCCTTGATCGACGAAGTCGCCGATGCCACCCACAAGGTCGAGGCCATGCAAGCCGACGCCCAGCGCATCACCGAGGTCCTCGGGGTGATCGGCGCCATCGCCGGGCAGACCAACCTGCTGGCCCTGAACGCCGCGATCGAGGCCGCCCGGGCCGGAGAACAGGGCCGCGGCTTCGCCGTGGTCGCCGATGAAGTGCGGGCCCTGGCCGCGCGGACCCAGGACAGCACCTCGCAGATCAACGAAATGCTCGCGCGCCTGACCCAGGGCGTGAGTTCCTCGGTCAGCGCCATGGAAAACACCCAGGCCAGTTGCCAGTCAGCGGCGGATGCCACGGCGCGGGTCAACAGCGGGCTCGACGAAATGGCCGACTCGGTGAGCCAGATCAACAGCCTGAGCACCCAGATCGCCACCGCCGCCGAACAGCAGAGCGCTGTGACCGAGGAGATCAACCGCAGCATGGTGAGCATCCGACACATGGTCGAGGAGCTGGTGGACAGCGCCCGGGCCGGGGAAAGCAACACCCAGAGCCTGTTGCAGGCCAATGCCCAGGTCAGCCACCTGATGAGCCGCTTCAAAGTCCGCTGAACGGTCTGCCCCCGCCCCTGGCAGCCCGCCGGGGCGGGGCTATATTTCAGGCTCCGGTCACAAGGACGTGAGGTGCCTCATGGGACAGCGCCAGACACATCTGTTGCATGAACAGATCAGCCACGAACTGTTTATCCAGGCCAGTATCGACACCGTCTACTACTACGTGACGCAGCCGGACCGCTGGCCGGAGTGGCACCCTTCCAGCCTGCGTGCCGACACCGGCCTGTGCGGTTCATTGCCCGCCGGCCACCGCTTCAGTGAAACCATGGACTTGCTGGGGGTGCAACTGTCCATCAGCTACCGGGTGCTGGTGGCGGTGTTTCCCAAGGAGTTCAAGACCCTGTTCAGTTCCGCCGCGCTGGACGGTTCGATCCACTACCTGTTGAGCAAGCAGGGCGACGGCACACTGTTCCGGCGCACCCTGGAATACGCCACCGACCTGCAGCTCAGTGGCCTGCGAGCACGCATGGAGCAGCTTTCGAGCCAGGCCCTGGGCAACCTCAAGCAGCGTCTGGAACAGCCCGACGACTGACAAATCTGTAATGCCCACCTCAGTTTCCTGACAGCCAGCGCCGATTAGAGTCCGCTCCAATCCGCTGACTGACTGGAAGCCTCCGATGCCGCGCCCCTCCTCGTTCCACAGCCCCTCCCGCCGCACCTTCGTCAAGGCCCTGGCTGCCGGTGGTGTACTGGCCGGCTTCGGCCTGTGGCGCAACCCGGTCTGGGCCATCAGCAGCCCGGGCCAGCCCGAGGTCCTGGCCGGCAGCGACTTCGACCTGTGCATCCAGCAGTTGCCGGTGAATTTCAGCGGCCGGCCACGCAAGGCCATGGCCATCAACGGCAGCCTGCCCGGGCCCCTGCTGCGCTGGCGCGAAGGCGACCGGGTGACTGTGCGGGTGCGCAACCGCCTGGACCAGCCCAGTTCCATCCACTGGCACGGGATCATCCTGCCGGCCGACATGGACGGCGTGCCCGGCCTGAGCTTCGAGGGCATCGAGCCCGGCGGGCTCTACCGCTACAGCTTCCCGGTCAAGCAGCACGGCACCTACTGGTACCACAGCCATTCCGGGCTGCAGGAGCAACTGGGGGTGTATGGCCCGCTGGTGATCGACGCCCGGGAACCGGAGCCCTTCAGCTACGAACGCGACTACGTGGTGCTGCTCTCGGACTGGAGCGACGAGGAGCCGAGGCAGATCCTGCACACCCTGAAGAAACAGTCCGACTACTACAACCAGCACAAGCGCACCCTGGGCGACTTCATCGAGGACGTCGGCCGCGACGGCTGGGCGGCCACGCTGGCCGAACGCAGCATGTGGGCGCAGATGAACATGACCCCCACCGACCTCGCCGATGTCAGCGGCGCCACCTATACCTTCCTGCTCAACGGCCAGGCCCCGGGCCAGCCATGGTGCGGGCTGTTCCGCCCCGGCGAACGCCTGCGCCTGCGAGTGATCAATGCCTCGGCCATGAGCTATTTCGACCTGCGCATTCCCGGGGTGCAGATGACCGTGGTCGCCGCCGACGGCCAGCACGTGGTGCCCGTGACCGTGGATGAACTGCGCATTGCCGTGGCCGAAACCTTCGACGTGCTGGTGCAACCCGGTGCCGGAGCCCACGCCTTGTTCGCCCAGGCCATGGACCGCAGCGGCTATGCCCTGGGCACCCTGGCCAGCGCCCCCGGGCTCGTGGCCGAGGCACCGGCCATGGACCCGCGACCGCTGCTGGGCATGACGGACATGGCCATGGGTGCCATGGATCACGGGGCAATGCCGGGCATGGACCATGGCGCCATGGCCGCCATGGATCACGGCGCGATGAACGCCACGATCAGCCACCCGACCTCGGAAACCAACAACCCCCTGGTGGACATGCAGGCGGTGAACCCCATGCCGCGCCTGGACGATCCGGGCATCGGCCTGCGCGACAACGGCCGCCGGGTGCTGCGCTACGCCGACCTGAAAAGCACCTTCGCCGACCCCGACGGTCGCGAACCGAGCCGGACCCTGACCCTGCACCTGACCGGGCACATGGAAAAGTTCGCCTGGTCCTTCGACGGCATTCCCTTTGCCGAAGCCGAACCCCTGCGCCTGCGGTATGGCGAGCGGCTGCGCATCGAACTGGTGAACGACAGCATGATGGCCCACCCCATCCACCTGCACGGGCTATGGAGCGACCTGGAGGACGAACACGGCCGCTTCCAGGTGCGCAAGCACACCATCGACATGCCCCCGGGCACCCGCCGCAGCTACCGGGTCACCGCCGATGCCCTGGGGCGCTGGGCCTATCACTGCCACCTGCTGTACCACATGGAAAGCGGCATGTTCCGCGAAGTCCGGGTCGAGGAGGAACGCCACCATGAAGCTTGATTACCTCCGCTTCACCCGGCAGCCCGGCGTTGGCCTGGCCCTGCTCCTGTTGGCCTGGCCCTGGGCACCGGCACAGAGCGAATCGATGCCGGGCATGGACCATTCCAGCGTGCCCGGGACCGCCATGGGCGCCATGGACCACTCGCAGATGCCCGGCATGCAGGCGCCAGCCCCCACACGAAGCCGCACACCGATCCCGGTGCTGACCGATGCCGATCGGGCGGCGGTCTACCAGGGCCCCAGCGGCCACATCCACGGCCCGTCGCTGAACACTTTCCTGCTGGTGGACCAGTTGGAATGGCAGGACGCCGACCCGGGCGGCAGCGTCGCCTGGGAGGTCGAGGGCTGGGTCGGTGGCGACCGCGACCGGCTCTGGCTGCGCAGTGAAGGCGAACGCACCCGGGGCGTCACCGAGCACGCCGAGCTGCAAGCCCTGTGGGGCCATGCCATTGGCCCCTGGTGGGACCTGGTGGGCGGCCTGCGCCAGGACTTCAAGCCCGGCACGCCGCAGACCTGGGCCGCCCTGGGGCTGCAAGGCATGGCCCTGTACAACTTTGAAAGCCAGGTCACCGCCTACCTCGGCGAGGACGGCCAGGCCGCCCTGCGCCTCAAGGGTGACTACGACTTGCTGCTGACCCAACGCCTGATCCTCCAGCCCTCCGCCGAGGTCAACCTCTATAGCCGCAATGACCGGCAACGGGGCCTGGGCGCAGGCCTGGCGGACAGCGAGATCGGCCTGCGCCTGCGCTACGAGATCCGCCGCGAGTTCGCTCCTTATATAGGGGTGACCTGGAACCGCAGCTACGGCCGCAGCGCCGACTACGCCCGGGACGAGGCCGAGCTGGACAACGACCCGCGCCTGGTCCTGGGCCTGCGCCTGTGGTTCTGAAGGCCACAACCGCTGGCCGGCCTTGGTATCACCTTGAAACAAAAGCCAGCGGCGGCCAGCGAAAAAAACCGCAAAATGCACCACCCCGAGCGTGCAACCGCGGGTGGCCGGCCATGCCACCCTTCCTTATTGATCAGCGACAAAGAGACTTTCGATGAACACCTCACTGCGTCTGGCGGCCCTGTCCGCCCTGCTGATCAGCTCCCTGGCCCAGGCTGGAGAACTGATTCCCATCGACGTGCACCGCGACGCCAACTGCGGCTGCTGCAAAAAGTGGATCGAGCACCTGCAGGACAACGGCTTTGCCGTGACCGACCACGTGGAAAGCAACATGAGCGCGGTCAAGCAGCGGCTCGGCGTCGCCCCGCGCCTGGGCTCCTGCCATACCGCGGTGATCGACGGCAAGTTCGTCGAGGGCCACGTGCCGGCCGAACAGGTGCTGGCCCTGCGCAAGCGCGATGACCTGCTGGGCATCGCCGCCCCGGGCATGCCCATGGGCTCCCCCGGGATGGAAATGGACGGCATGGGCGCCGATGCCTTCCAGGTCATCGGCCTGACCCGCGAGGGCAAGGACGTGGTCGTCGCGGACTACCCGGCCCGTTGATCTTCGGCGCCTACTTCGGCCTGTTCCTGGCGGCGTTCGGCGCCGCCACCCTGCTGCCCCTGCAATCGGAAGCGCTGCTGGTGGGGTTGCTGCACAACAGCCAACTGGCAGTGCTCGGGCTGTGGCTGGTGGCGACCCTGGGCAATGTCCTGGGCTCGCTGGTCAACTGGTGGCTGGGCCAGCGCCTGGAACACTACAAGGAGCGCCGCTGGTTTCCGGTCAGCTCGCGTCACCTGGAGCGGGCCCGGGGGCCTTACCAACGCTATGGCCACTGGACGCTCCTGCTGAGCTGGATGCCGCTGATCGGCGATCCGCTGACCCTGGTGGCCGGCGTCATGGGCGAACCCCTCAAGCGCTTCCTGCTGCTGGTCACCCTGGCCAAGGGCGCGCGCTACGCCGTGCTGGCGTGGCTGACCCTGGGCTGGATCGGCTGAGCGCCCGCAGCTCCCCATCACCGCGCAGGAGCTGGCTTGCCAGCGAAAGTGCCCGCCCCCGCAACCACCTGCCTCAAGGCCTTCCTTGTCGGCAAGCCGACGCCCAGGGTTTGCCTGTGGCTTAACGTCGCCCTAATCCGGCGGCTACAGCATCGCCCGCAACCTTGCGGAGTGTCCTTATGCCCCTTGCTACCCCTCGCTGGCTCAGTGCCTTGCTGCTGCCCCTGGCCCTGCCTGCCCTCGCCGCCCAGGGGCCGGTCTACGGTCCCGAACTGCAGGGCTTCGACTACCCCTATCCCTTGCAGCATTTCAGCTTTGTGTCCCAGGGCCAGGCACTGCAGATGGGCTATATGGATGTACCGCCCCAGAGCCCGGCCAACGGGCGCAGCCTGGTACTGATGCATGGCAAGAACTTCTGCGGCGCCACCTGGGAGGGCTCGATCAAGGCCCTGAGCGCCGCAGGCTACCGGGTGATAGTCCCGGACCAGATCGGCTTCTGTACCTCCAGCAAGCCCGAACACTACCAGTACAGCTTCCAGCAACTGGCGCAGAACACCCATCAACTGCTGGCCAAACTTGGCGTCAGCCAGGCCAGCCTGCTGGGCCATTCCACCGGTGGCATGCTGGCCACCCGCTACGCCCTGCAATACCCCGATCAGGTACGGCAACTGGCCCTGGTCAACCCCATCGGCCTGGAAGACTGGAAAGCCCTGGGCGTGCCCTGGCGCAGCGTCGACCAGTGGTACCAGCGCGAGCTGAAGCAGACCGCCGAGGGTATCCGCCGCTACGAGCAGCAGACCTATTACGCCGGCCGCTGGAAGGCCGAGTACCAGCGCTGGGTGGACATGCTCGCCGGCCTCAACCAGGGCCCCGGCAAGCGCCTGGTGGCGTGGAACTCGGCGCTGATCTACGACATGATCTTCAGCCAGCCGGTGTACTACGAATTCCAGGACCTGAAGATGCCGACCCTGCTGCTGATCGGCACCGCCGACACCACCGCCATCGGCAGCGATATCGCGCCGCCCGAGGTCAAGGCGCGCATCGGCCACTACCAGGACCTGGGCAAGCAGGTGGCGCAGCGCATCCCCCATTCGACCCTGGTGCAGTTCCCGGGGCTGGGCCACGCACCGCAAATGGAACAACCCGAGCCTTTCCACCAGGCCCTGCTGGGCTGGTTGAAGCAACCCTGAGCCAGGAGCCCGAACATGGCACTAGAGATTGCGGTAATCGATGATTGGCAGGACGTAGCGCGCGAGGTAGTGGACTGGTCGGTGCTCGATAGCATCGGCCGGGTCAGCTTCCTTCACGACTACCCGGCAGACCCCGCCACCCTGGCCCGGCGCCTGCAACCGTTCCAGGTGATCTGCGTGATGCGCGAGCGCACCCGGTTCGATGAAACCCTGCTACGCAGCCTGCCGCAGCTCAAGCTGCTGCTCACCGGCGGCATGCGCAACGCCGCCATCGACCTCAAGGCGGCCAGCGCCCTGGGGATCCAGGTGTGCGGCACCGACAGCTACAAGCACGCCGCGCCGGAGCTGACCTGGGCCCTGCTCATGGCCCTGAGCCGCAACCTGCTGAGCGAAGCCTGCGCCCTGCGCGCAGGCGATTGGCAACAGGGCCTGGGGGGTGATCTGCACGGCAAGACCCTGGGCATTCTCGGCCTGGGCAGCATCGGCCAACGGGTGGCGCAATTCGGCCAGGTGTTCGGCATGCGGGTGATTGCCTGGAGCGAGAACCTCACCGCTGAACGCGCGACCGCGGCCGGCGTGACCCATGTCGACAAGCAGCAACTGTTCGAACAAGCCGATGTGCTCTCGGTGCACCTGGTGCTCAGCGAGCGCAGCCGTGGCCTGGTGGACGCCCAGGCCCTGGCGTGGATGAAGCCCGGGGCGCTGCTGGTCAATACCGCCCGCGGGCCGATTGTCGATGAAGCCGCGCTGATTGCCGCCCTGGAACAGGGCCGGCTGGCGGGGGCCGCACTGGATGTGTTCGAGCAGGAACCCTTGCCTGCCAACCACCCCTTGCGGCGCTTGCCCAATGTTCTGGCCACGCCCCATGTCGGCTATGTCAGCCGGCAGAACTACCAGCAGTTCTTCGGCCAGATGATCGAAGACCTGCAAGCCTGGCACGCCGGCCAGCCGATCCGCCTGCTCAACTGAAAGCCCCCCGTGGCGATCGCCAGGCAAGGTCCTGCGCAGCTTTTCGCAGGCTCGGCGGCGACCAGGCTCGCAGGGACGCTGGGCGCAGGAGCCCGCCTGTGCCCGTTCTTTGGGCGGCGCCGCACCACAACGGCACCGGCCCCCGGCAGCCCCTCCCCATTTTCGCCCCCGGGCCGCAACGGCCCCGCTCCCGGGCAGTGCATGGCCGACCTTTCGTCGGGACGCGTTCGCCGCCCGCCCTGCCAACCCCGGGAAACACCCACCTCCCCCGGCACCGCTCTAGGTTCTGTCCTAGACTGAATTTCGCACTGTGACCGGGCAGTCACATTCACCGAGAAAAAGTCGAAACTTTTCGCTTCGGCCCAAGGTCAGGTTAAAGGTAGGGTCGCTGCCACTGGTGCATTCCTTGCAACGGCTCCTCCACCCTTTCTGCTTCCACGCTCGAGCAGCGCAGGCTGATCGACGTGTGGCGCGTTTGCGCCCGGCCACAGGAATTGGCCACGCGCGGCGCTCGAGACACCAGAACAGATCAATAAAACGGGAGAGACACATGATCAGCGCCGTATTGGACACTCAGGGAGATCACCCTCAACAGCAGGCCGGCGACCGCGCCGCCCCCTCGGTTCCGGTCCCTGGGAACAAGACGGTGCTGCCGCTGGCGCGGCCCAATCCCAACCGCAAGCGAGTGCTGTTCGTCACTTCGGAAATCGCCGACCTGGTGAAGACCGGCGGCCTGGGCGACGTCTCTGCCGCCCTGCCCAGGGCCATGGCCCACCTGCACGATGTGCGGGTACTGATCCCCGGCTACCCCCAGGTGCTGCATAGCGAAAACCCGATCCACATCATCGGGGAGCTGGGTGGCCACGCGGCACTGCCGGCCTGCAAGATCGGGCGCATGGACATGCCCGACGGCCTGGTGATCTACGTGCTGATCTGCCCGGAACTCTACGAGCGCGAAGGCACGCCCTACGGCGCCAACAACGGCCGCGACTGGCCGGACAACCATATCCGCTTCGCCCGCCTGGGGCTGGCCGCCGCCGACATCGCGGCCAACCTGGCGCAGATCCACTGGTGCCCCGACCTGGTGCACGCCCATGACTGGCCCGCCGGGCTGGCGCCGGCCTACATGCACTGGCGCGGGCAACGCACGCCGACCCTGTTCACCATTCATAACCTGGCCTATCAGGGCGTGGTCAGCCTGGCCTCGTGCCCGGAACTGGGCATCCCCGAGCATGCCCTGCAACAGGAAGGCATGGAGTTCTACGGCAAGCTGTCGTTCCTCAAGGCCGGCATGGCCTACGCCAGCCACATCACCACGGTGAGCGCCACCTATGCCCAGGAAATCACCACCCCGGCCTTCGGTTGCGGGCTTGACGGCTTCCTCGCCAGCAAGACCCAACAGGGCCTGCTCAGCGGCATCCCCAACGGCATCGATGAAAGCTGGGACGCCGCCACCGACGCCCACCTGCTCACGCCTTTCAGCATCGGCGACTGGGACGGCAAGGCAGCCAACGCCGCCCATGTGCGGCAGATGTTCGGCCTTGACGCCTCCAGCGGCCCGCTGTTTGCCGTGGTCTCGCGGCTGGTCTACCAGAAAGGCCTGGACCTGACCGAAGCGGTGGCCGAGTTCATCGTGCAGTCCGGCGGTCAGATCGCCATCATCGGCCGCGGCGAGCCGGAGGAAGAACAGTCCATGCGCGCCCTGGCCCGGCGCTTCCCCGGCCGCATCGGGGTGCACATCGGCTTCAACGAGACCGACGCCCGGCGCATGTTCGCCGGCAGCGATTTCCTGCTCATGCCCTCGCGCTACGAGCCCTGCGGCCTGAGCCAGATGTATGCCCAGCGCTTCGGCTCGCTGCCGGTGGCGCGCAACACCGGCGGCCTGGCGGACACCATCGAGAACGGCGTCACCGGTTTCCTCTTCGACGAATCCACCGTGGCCAGCTACCAGGAAGCCCTGACCCGGGCCTTCAAGGTGTTCGCCTACCCGGCGCTGCTCAATGCCATGCGCTGCCGGGCCATGGCCGCGCCCTTCAACTGGTGCAAGGCGGTGGAACCCTACGCCGAACTCTACGAGCAACTGGTGGCCAAGGCCCTGGGACAGGCCGCCCGACAGTAAGAGGCAAGGACCGATGCCCCCAAGCACGCTGCACACCTGGACTCATGGCGCGCGGCTGCTGGATGCCGAGCACACCCGGTTCGCCCTGTGGGCGCCGGATGCGCGCTGCGTCAGCGTCGAACTGGCGGACGGCCAGTCGCTGCCCATGCAGCCCCAGCCCGAAGGCTGGTTCATGACCCAGGCGCGCTGCCCCGCGGGCAGCGCTTACCGTTTCAATATCGACGAGCGGATCCAGGTCCCCGACCCGGCGTCCCGGGCCCAGCTCGGTGATGTCCACGGGCCAAGCCTGGTGGTGGACCCCGAGCGCTATCAATGGCAGCACCCGCAGTGGCGCGGCCGGCCCTGGCACGAGGCGGTGATCTACGAACTCCACGTGGGGGTCATGGGCGGCTATCAGGCGGTGCAGCAAGCCCTGCCGGCCCTGGTGGAACTGGGGGTGACCGCCATCGAGCTGATGCCCCTGGCGGAGTTTCCCGGCGAACGCAACTGGGGCTACGACGGCGTGCTGCCCTACGCCCCGGAAGCCTCCTATGGTTCGCCCGACGAGCTGCGCGCGCTGATCGATACCGCCCATGGCCTGGGCCTGGCAGTGATCCTCGATGTGGTCTACAACCACTTCGGCCCCGACGGCAACTACTTGCAGGAGTACGCCCAGGGCTTCTTTCGCCAGGACCTGCACACCCCCTGGGGCGCCGCCATCGACTTTCGCCGCCCGCAGGTCAGCGAGTTCTTTATCGACAACGCCCTGATGTGGCTGCTGGAGTACCGTTTCGACGGCCTGCGCCTGGACGCGGTGCACGCCATCGACGATCCGGATTTCCTGCGGCAACTGGCGCAGCGGGTCCGCCAGGCAGTGCCACCCGATCGCCATGTGTGGCTCAACCTGGAGAACGAGTTCAATCAGGCCAGCCTGCTGCAACAAGGCTTCGACGCACAGTGGAACGACGACGGCCACAACGCCCTGCATGTGCTGCTGACCGGCGAAACCGACGCCTACTACGCCGACTTCGCCGAGCAGCCCACTGAGCAACTGGCCCGCTGCCTGAGCCAGGGTTTCGCCTTCCAGGGCCATGCCAACCGCCATGGCGAGGCCCGCGGCGAACCCAGCGGGCACCTGCCGCCCAGCGCCTTTGTGCTGTTTCTGCAGAACCATGACCAGATCGGCAACCGGGCCTTTGGCGAACGCCTCAACCAACTGGCGCCGACCCAGGCCCTGCACGCGGCCACGGTGCTGTTGCTGCTGTCACCGATGATTCCGCTGCTGTTCATGGGCGACGAAGTGGCCGCCCAGGAACCATTCCTGTTCTTCACCAGCCACCAGGGCCAGTTGGCCGAAGCGGTGCGCGAGGGCCGGCGCAACGAATTCGCCGCCTTCAGTGCCTTCGCCGACGCCGGGCAGCGCCAGCGCATTCCCGACCCCAACGCCGCCTCGACCTTCCAGGCCTCACGCCCACGGGCCCAGTCCCGACAGGCCGAGGCCACCCGCGAGCTGTACCGCAGCCTGTTGCAGATCCGCCGCCGAGAGCTGGTTCCGCGCCTGCCCGGCGCCCGAGCCCTGGGCTGCCAGGTACTGGCCGAGGGCGCCCTGAGTGCGCGCTGGCGCCTGGGGGACGGCAGCCTGTTGCGCATCGACCTCAACCTCGGCCCGCATCAGGTCGAACTGGCCGCCGAGGCCGCACCGCAGCTGTGCTTCGAATATCCGCCGCACACCCTCAAGCACTGGTGCCAGGGCCAACTGCCTGCCTACAGCGTGCTGGTGCTGCTGGCCCCCACCTCTTCCCCGACCGACCCAGATGGAGAATGCCTATGAGCGATGCGCAACTGGAACTGCTTGCCAGCCGCGCCGGCCTGGCAGTGGACTGGATCGATGCCAACGGCCGTGCCCAGAAGGTCGAGGACCGGGTCCTGCGGGCTGTCCTGGCCGGCCTGGGGCATCCGGCCGAAGACCCGCAGCAGGTCGAACAGAGCCTGCTGCAATTGCAAGGGGTGCAACAGAGCCGGCACCTGCCACCGCTGCTGACCGCCGACCACGGCCAGAGCCTGGACCTGGCGCGCTACTTCCCCCCGCACACGGCCTGTGTCCTGCGGCTGGAGGATGGCAGCCCGCTGCACCTGGACCTGGATGCCGAGAGCCGGCTGCCGGGCTCGATTCCGGTGGGTTACCACGCCGTGAGTATCGACGACGAACACTTTGTCCTGGCAGTGGCCCCCGAACGCTGCTTCAGCGTGGCCGACGCCGTGCACCAGCCCACCCCGCGGGCCTGGGGCCTCAGCGTGCAGCTGTACGCCCTGCGCCGCCCCGGCGATGGCGGTTTCGGCGATACCCAGGCCTTGGAAGAACTGGCGCGCCAGGCCGCCGAACGCGGTGCCGATGCCCTGGCCATCAGCCCGCTGCACGCCATGTTCAGCAGCGACCCGCTGCGCTACAGCCCCTATTCGCCTTCCAGCCGGCTGTTCCTCAACAGCCTGTATGCCGCCCCTGGCGCGATCCTCGGCGACCGCGCCTGGCGCACCGCGATCGAAGCCTGTGGCCTGGGCGAACAACTGCAGGACCTGGAACAGTTGCCGCTGATCGACTGGCCCCTGGCGGCCCAGGCCAAGTTGCAGGCACTGCGGGCGCTGTATGAAGGCTTCTGCCAGGGCGAGCACCCGCTGCACGAGGACTTCGCCAGCTACCGCCGGGCAGCCGGCGAGGCCCTGGAAAACCACTGCCGCTTCGAAGCCATCCAGGCCCAGCGCGCCGCCCGTGGCGAGGACCTGGACTGGCGTCACTGGCCGCCGCAATGGCGTGATCCGGCCAGTCCGGCCCTGGCTCATTTCGCCGATGAACAGGCCCACGAAATCGGCTTCCATGCCTTTTGCCAGTGGCTGATCGCCCGCAGCCTGGAGCGAGCGCAAAGCGCGGCCCGCAGCGGCGGCATGGGCATCGGCCTGATCGCCGACCTGGCGGTGGGCGCCGACGGCGGCGGCAGCCAGGCCTGGAGCCGGCAGGAGCAGTTACTGGCCAACCTGACGGTGGGCGCGCCACCGGACATCCTCAACCGCCAGGGCCAGAGCTGGGGGATATCGGCCTTTTCCCCGGAAGGCCTGCAACGCCACGGTTTCCGCGCCTTCATCGAAATGCTCAGGGCCAACTTCGCCCATGCCGGGGGCCTGCGCATCGACCATGTGATGGGCCTGCAACGGCTGTGGGTGATTCCCCTGGGCGCGCCCCCCAGCGATGGCGCCTACCTCTATTACCCGGTGGACGACCTGCTGCGCCTGCTGACCCTGGAATCCCATCGCCACCAGGCCATAGTGCTGGGCGAAGACCTGGGCACAGTGCCCGACGGGCTGCGGGAAAAACTTGCCGCCCGGGCCATGCTCGGCATGCGTGTGCTTTTGTTCGAACAGGACCACGGCTGCCACTTCAAGCCCATCCTCGACTGGCCGGACAATGCCCTGGCCACCACCAGCACCCATGACCTGCCGACCCTCAACGGCTGGTGGCATGGCCGCGATATCGACTGGAACCAGCGCCTGGGCCTGGTGGACGAAGCGGCGGCGCGGCACTGGCGCGAACACCGCCAGCACGAACGCAACGGCCTGCGCCACGCCCTGGCCCAGGACCCGCAGAACTTTCGCGAGGAAAGCCACGAGGCCGACCAGGTGGTAGACGCCAGCGTGCGTTTCCTCGGCCACACCCGGGCGCCCCTAGTGCTGCTGCCCCTGGAGGACGCCCTGGGCATCGACGAACAGGCCAACCTGCCCGGCACCCTCGACAGCCACCCCAACTGGCGCCGGCGCCTGGCCACTGCCAGCCGGCGCCTGCTGGACGACAGCGACGCGGCGCGGCGCCTGGAGCTGCTGGCCTGTGCCCGGCAGCAGGCCCTGGAGCGTGACCGATGAGCCCGCCAGCCACGCCAATGCCACGGGCCACCCTGCGCCTGCAATTTCACCAGGGCTTCACCCTGGATCATGCGCTGCCCCTGGTGCCCTACTTCGCCGGCCTGGGCCTCAGCCACCTCTACGCCTCGCCACTGCTCTGCGCGCGGGCCGGTTCCATGCACGGCTACGACGTGGTGGACCCCACCCGGGTCAACCCCGAGCTGGGGGGCGAGGCGGCCCTGGTACGGCTGGTGGATGCCCTGCGCCAGCACGGCATGGGCCTGATCCTGGATATCGTCTCCAACCACATGGCGGTGGGCGGCAATGACAACCCCTGGTGGCTGGACCTGCTGCAATGGGGGCGCCTGAGCCCGTACGGTGAGTTCTTCGATATCCAGTGGCATTCCCCGGACCCGCTGATGGAAGGCCAGTTGTTGCTGCCCTTCCTCGGCAGCGACTATGGGCAGGCCTTGCAGGAAGGCAGCCTGCAACTGCAGCTGGACGACGATCGCTGCGGTTTCCATGTTCGCCACTATGAACACTGTTTCCCCATCTGCCCCGCCGACTTCGGGGAACTGCTGCGCCTCGCCGGCCCGCCGGATGCCGCCCAGGCCCTCAAGCCCCTGGCCGACAGCTTTGCCGCCCTGCGTTTCAGCGGCGACGCCCACGCCCAGGCACAACCGCTGCAGCAGGCCCTGGGCCAACTGTTGCAGCAACCGGCGCTGCACCAGGCCGTCACCGCCCACCTGCAAGGCTACGACTCACGCCACGACGAAGGTTTCCAGCGCCTGCACCATCTGCTGGAGCAACAGAGCTATCGCCTGGCCAGCTGGCGCACCGCCGCCGACGACATCAACTGGCGACGCTTCTTCGACGTCAACGAGCTGGGCGGGCTGCGGGTCGAGCGCCCGGCGGTGTTCGAAGCCACCCACGGCAAGATCTTCGAGCTGATCCAGCGTGGCCTGGTGGACGGCCTGCGCATCGACCATATCGACGGTCTGGCCGACCCTCGCAGCTATTGCCGCAAGCTGCGGCGCCGGATCGACCGCCTGCGCCCGGGCCAGCACCTGCCGATCTACGTCGAGAAGATCCTCGGCGCCGGGGAAACCCTGCACCGCGACTGGGGCGTGGATGGCAGCACCGGCTATGAGTTCATGAACCAACTGTCGCTGCTGCAGCAGGCCCCTGCAGGCCAGCCGGTGCTGGCCGAACTGTGGAGCCGGCACAGCCAGCGCCCCGCGGCGTTCGCCGAAGAGGCACTGCTGGCCCGTCAGCAGATTCTCAACGGCTCCCTGGCCAGCGATTTTGAAAGCGTGGCCCAGGCCCTGTTGCAGGTGGCTCGCCTGGACCTGATGAGCCGCGACCTGACCCTGGGGGCCATCCGCCGCGCCTTGCAGGAACTGATCGTGCACTTCCCGGTGTACCGCACCTATATCAGCGCCTGTGGCCGCGGGCAGCAGGACCAGCAGTTGTTCCAGCAGGCCCTGGACGGCGCGCGACAGAGCCTGGGCGAGGCCGACAGGCCGGTGCTCGACTGCCTGGAGCGCTGGCTCGGCGGCCAGGGCTGGCGCCAGCAGCCACCGGGCCGTGGGCGCAAGCTGCTGCGCCACGCCTGCGTGCGTTTCCAGCAACTGACTTCGCCCGCCGCGGCCAAGGCCGTGGAAGACACCGCCTTCTACCGCTCGGCGGTACTGCTGGCGCGCAACGACGTGGGCTTCAACAGCGAACAGTTCAGTGCGCCGATCACCGCCTTCCACACGGCCTGCCAGCAACGCCTGGCCAGCTTCCCCGACAACCTGCTGACCAGCGCCACCCACGACCACAAACGGGGCGAGGACAGCCGCGCGCGCCTGGCGGTACTCAGCGAACGGGCCCCCTGGTATGCCGCCCAGGTAGAGCACTGGCGCACCCTGGCCGCGCCCCTGCGCCAGCAGGCGGATGCGCCTTCGGCGGGGGACGAATTGATCCTTTACCAGACCCTGCTGGGCAGTTGGCCCCTGGAACTGGCTGCCGAGGATCAGGCGGCCCTGCAAGGCTATGGACAAAGGATCTGGCAATGGCAGCTCAAGGCCCTGCGCGAGGCCAAGCTGCAAAGCAGCTGGGCGGCGCCCAACGCAGAATACGAAGAGGCCGTGCAGGCCTTTGTCCAGGCCCTGCTGCTGGCGCCCCAGGGCCTGGCATTGCGCCAGTCGATTGCCGCGGCGGCCCGGGCCATTGCCCCGGCGGGCGCCCTCAACAGCCTGGCGCAAACCTTGCTGCGCATGACCGTGCCTGGGGTCCCCGACCTGTACCAGGGCAACGAGTTCTGGGATTTCAGCCTGGTGGACCCGGATAACCGCCGGCCGGTGGATTACCCGGCCCGGCAGGCGGCCCTGGAGCGCAGCGGCGAACCGCGCCAGTGGCTGGCCCAGTGGCACGACGGACGCATCAAGCAAGCCTTGATCGCCCGCACCCTGAACCTGCGCGGCCAGTACCCGGAGCTGTTTCGCCGGGGCCGCTACCAGCCGCTGCCGGTGCTTGGCCAACATGCCGGGCGGGTCCTGGCGTTCATGCGCGAGCACGGTGCACAACGGGCAGTGGTGATAGTGCCGGTGCAGGTCGCCGGCCTCCTGGGAGATCGCGCAATGCCCTTGATCGAGGGGCCGCTGTGGGGCGATACCCGGGTGCAGCTACCGTTCGACGCCTCGGGGCAAAAGCTGAATGGACTTTTTTCCACGGTGGCAGTCACACCCCACAGGGAGCTGATGCTTAGCGCCGCACTGCAAGACTTTGCGCTCAACCTTTTGATTCAACCTTGAATTCAGTCCAGGAGCATTGCGATGAGTACCGACGACAAACGCATTCGTGAATTCGCTTATCAGATCTGGGAGTCGGAAGGTAAGCCGGAGGGCCAGGAAGCCCGGCACTGGGACATGGCCCGCAAGCTCGCCGAGGCCGAAGCCCTGGCTCCAAGCACGCCACCCAAGGCCGGCAAGGCCAAGCCTGCGACCGGAAAGCCCGCCGCCAAGAGCGCGGCCAAGCCCAAGGCCAAGTCGGCCGCCGCCGTGGTAGTGCCCCCGGGAGAAAAACCCGCGGCGGCGAAGAAGCCCCGGGCGCCGCGCAAACCGCCGGCCAACTGACACCCGCCGGCCATCTCGTCCTCGTCAACCCGTGGCGCGCCCGCGCGCCATAAGGGTCGCGCTCGCCCTGAAGAAAGGGCCCGGCCCGTCACCGTCTCACTGCAGGAGCAACCATGAGCAGATCCAAGCAGCCCGCCGCCACTCCCGAGAGCGAACCCTCGCGCATTCGTGAAGGCCTGCCCTTCCCCCTCGGCGCCACCTGGGACGGCCTGGGGGTCAACTTCGCGCTGTTCTCGGCCAATGCCACCAAGGTCGAGCTCTGTGTGTTCGATGATGCCGGCGAAGTGGAACTCGAACGCATCGAACTTCCGGAATACACCGACGAAATCTTCCACGGCTACCTGCCCGACGCTCACCCGGGGCTGATCTACGGCTACCGCGTGCACGGCCCCTACGACCCGGCCAACGGGCACCGTTTCAACCCCAACAAACTGCTGATCGACCCCTATGCCAAGCAACTGGTGGGCGAGCTGAAATGGTCCGAGGCGCTGTTCGGCTACACCATCGGCCACCCAGATGCCGACCTCAGTTTCGACGAGCGCGACAGCGCGCCCTTCGTGCCCAAGTGCAAGGTCATCGACCCGGCCCACACCTGGGGCAACGACCAGCGGGTCAGCGTGCCCTGGGACAAGACCATCATCTACGAGACCCATGTGCGCGGCTTCACCATGCGCCACCCTTCGGTGCCCGAGAACCTGCGGGGCAGCTTCGCCGGGCTGATGGTGGACGACGTGCTGGAGCACATCCGCAAGCTCGGGGTGTCGTCGGTGGAGCTGCTGCCGATCCACGCCTTCGTCAACGACCAGCACCTGCTGCACAAGGGCATGACCAACTACTGGGGCTACAACAGCATCGCCTTCTTCGCCCCCGACCCGCGCTACCTGGCCAGCGGCAAGATCGCCGAATTCAAGGAAATGGTCGCCCACCTGCACGAAGCCGGGCTGGAGGTGATCCTGGACGTGGTCTACAACCACACCGCCGAAGGCAACGAGCAAGGCCCGACCCTGTCCATGCGCGGCATCGACAACGCCTCCTACTACCGCCTGATGCCCGACGACAAGCGCTTCTACATCAACGATTCGGGCACCGGCAACACCCTGGACCTGAGCCACCCCTGCGTGCTGCAGATGGTCACCGACTCGCTGCGCTACTGGGCCACGGAAATGCACGTGGACGGCTTCCGCTTCGACCTGGCGACCATTCTCGGGCGTTACCACGACGGTTTCGACGAGCGCCACAGCTTCCTCGTGGCCTGCCGCCAGGACCCGGTGCTGCGCCAGGTGAAGATGATCGCCGAACCCTGGGACTGCGGCCCCGGCGGCTATCAGGTGGGCAACTTCCCGCCGGGCTGGGTGGAATGGAACGATCGCTTTCGCGACACCGTGCGCGCCTTCTGGAAGGGCGATGACGGCCAGCTGGCGGATTTTGCCGGGCGCATGACCGCCTCCGGCGAGATGTTCAACCAGCGCGGCCGCCGGCCCTACGCCTCGGTCAACTTCGTCACTGCCCACGACGGTTTCACCCTGCACGACCTGGTGTCCTACAACGACAAGCACAACGAAGCCAACGACGAGAACAACCAGGACGGCAGCAACAACAACCTGTCCTGGAACCACGGCGTCGAAGGCCCCAGCGACGACCCCGAGATCAACGCCCTGCGCCTGCGCCAGATGCGCAACTTCTTCGCCACCCTGCTACTGGCCCAGGGCACGCCGATGGTGGTGGCCGGCGACGAATTCGCCCGCACCCAGCACGGCAACAACAACGCCTACTGCCAGGACAGCGAGATCGGCTGGGTCAACTGGGAGCTGGATAACGACGGCAAGTCCCTGCTCAAGTTCGTCAAGCGCCTGATCAAGCTGCGCCTGAGCTACCCGATCCTGCGGCGCGGGCGCTTCCTGGTGGGCAGCTACAACGAGGACATCGGGGTCAAGGACGTCACCTGGCTGGCCCCCGACGGCAGCGAGATGACCACCGAGCACTGGCAGGACCCCCATGGTCGCTGCCTGGGCATGCTGCTGGACGGCCGCGCCCAGGAAACCGGGATCCGTCGCCCCGGGGCCGATGCCACGCTGCTGCTGGTGGTCAACGCCCACCACGACATCGTCAACTTCCGCCTGCCTGAGGTGCCCGCCGGGGAGTTCTGGACCTGCATGCTCGACACCAACCAGCCGGCGGTGCGCGGCCAGGAACGCTTTGCCTTCGGCCACGAGTATTCGGTGACCGGGCGCTCCCTGCTGCTGTTCGAACTGCAACATGAGGAAGAAGACTGAACATGGACCTGCAAGGCTTCCTGCATCACTCCCCCGACCTGGGGCATGCCGACACCCGCGCCCTGGGCCTGTGCCTGGACGCCCTGGTGGGCGCCGGGCTCGACCGCCTGCCACTGCCCGCCGGGGGCACCACCCTGCAACGCTGGCAGGCCCTGGCCAGGGTCGCCGGCCATGACCTGGGCCTGTGCAAGCTCTACGAGGGGCACACCGACGCCCTGGCGATCATGGCGGAACTGGGCTGCCCCGTGCCCCCCGGCACCACCTGGGGCACCTGGGCCGCGGAGCCGCCCCAGGCCCGCGTGCACGCCGTTGCCGATGGCCCGCACTGCCGGCTCAGCGGCACCAAGGCCTGGTGCTCGGGGGCCGAGGTGCTCAGCCATGCCCTGCTCACCGCCTGGGACGCCGACGGCCACCAACGCCTGGTGGCGGTGGCCCTGGACCAGCCCGGGGTGCAGGTCGAGAGCGGCAGTTGGCAAGCGGTGGGCATGGCCAGTACCGGCAGCCAGCGGGTTGACTTCCACGAGGCTCGTGGCCAATGGGTCGGCAGGCCGGATGACTACCTGCAGCGCCCGGGCTTCTGGCAAGGCGCCATCGGCATCGCCGCCTGCTGGCTGGGAGCCGCCCAGGCCATCGCACACCCCCTGCGCGAACACTGCGCCAAACGCGACGAGCCCCATGCCCTGGCCCACCTGGGGGCAGTGGACAGCGCCCTGCATCAGGCCGCCTGCGTGCTGCGCCACAGTGCCCGGCAGTTGGATCAGGCGCCCCAGGCCAACTGCCAGTTGCTGGCCCGGCGCGCCCGGGCGGTGACCGAGGCCAGCGTCGACAGCGTGCTGCACCACGTCGGCCGGGCGCTGGGCGCCGGCCCCTATTGCCTGGACCGGCACTTCGCCCGGCTGCTGGCGGACCTGCCGGTGTTCATCCGCCAGAGCCATGCCGAGCGTGACCTGGCCATTCTCGGGCAACAGCTGGCCAACGCCGCCCACGCTGCAGCGGACCCGGGAGGATGGCAACTGTGAAAGCCAATCCGATTGTCGGTCGCGGCACCTCGCTGCGGGCCTGGCAGGCTTCCTCGCAACTGCAGGCCATGGCCGCGGTGGATATTCGAACCCTGGTCCCGCAAGGAGCGCGGGCGGTGATTGTGGCCCCGCACCCGGACGATGAAATCCTCGGCTGTGGCGGCCTCCTGCAACTGCTGGCGGCGCAGGGGCGCGAGCTGCTGCTGATTTCGGTCACCGATGGTTGCGCCAGCCATCCCGGCTCCCGGCGCTGGCCGGTACAGCGCCTGAGCCAGGTACGGCCCCAGGAGTCCGCCGAAGGCTTGCGCCGCCTGGGCCTGCCGCTGCAGCGCATCACCTGGCTGCGCGCGGGCTTCGAGGACAGCCGCGTCGCCCGGGACGAAGCCGCCCTGACGCAGTTCATCCAGGGTTGCCTGCGCGCCGGTGACGTGCTGTTCAGCACCTGGTGCGAGGACGGCCACTGCGACCACGAAGCCGTGGGCCGGGCCAGCGCCCTGGCCGCCCGGGCCGCGGGCGCGAGCCTCAAGGAACTGCCGATCTGGACCTGGCACTGGGCCGATCCCGAGGGCCGGCAGCTGCCCTGGGAGCGGGCCCGCAAGGTGCTGCTCAGCCCTGCCCAGGTGGCCCGCAAGCGCCATGCCATCCACGCCTTTGCCAGCCAACTGGAGGGCGACCCGCAGATCGGCCTGGCGCCCGTGCTGGCACCGCACATCATCGAGCGTCTGCTGCAACCTTTTGAGGTGGTGTTCCTATGAGTGTCGACAGTCGCTATTTCGAAGGGCTGTTCGCCCGGGACCAGGACCCCTGGGCCTTTCGCCAGCGCTGGTATGAACAGCGCAAACGTGCAATCACCCTGGCCAGCCTGCCGCGCCGCCACTACCGGAGCATTTTCGAACCCGGCTGTGCCAACGGCGAACTCAGCGCCGAACTGGCCAGCCGCTGCGACAGCCTGCTGGCCTACGACACCGCGCGCAACGCGGTGGACCTGGCCCGGCAGCGCTTGCGCTCCTTCCCCCATGCCCGGGTGGAACACGGTCGCCTGCCCCAGGACTGGCCCAAGGGGCCCTTCGATCTGATCGTCATCAGCGAGATCGGCTATTACCTGGACGCCGCCGACCTGGCGCAACTGGTGGCACGGGCCCTGGGCTCCCTGGCCGCGGATGGCCAGCTACTGGCCTGCCACTGGCGCCCGCCCATTGCCGAGTGCCCCCTGGATGCCGGACAAGTGCACGAACTGCTCCATCGCCATTTGCAACTGCCACGCTTGCTGGAGCACCAGGAAGCGGACTTTCTCCTCGACCTCTGGGGCCGCGAAGCGGATTCGGTCGCGACCCTGGAGGGCCTGCGATGATCGGAGTGGTGATACCCGCCCATAACGAGGAGCAACTGCTGGCCGACTGCCTGCGCTGCGCCCTGAAAGCCGCCAGCCACCCCGAGCTCAATGAAGACGTGGCGATCCTGGTGGTGCTCGACAGCTGCTCCGACGGTTCTCTGGACATTGCCCGCCAGTTCGCCGTGCAACACCTGCAATTGCAGGTGCGCAATGTCGGACGGGCACGGGCCGCGGGCGCGCAGTTGCTGCTGCAGGCCGGCGCCCGCTGGCTGTCCTGTACCGATGCCGACAGCCGCGTACCCGAAGACTGGCTGGTGGCCCAACTGGCCCTGGGCGCCGACGCCGTCTGCGGCACCGTCACCGTCGACCGCTGGAGCGAAGGCTTCGAACCCCAGGCCCGGATCCGCTATCACGACGCCTACCAGGACAGCGATGGCCACCGGCACATCCATGGCGCCAACCTCGGCATCAGCGCTGCAGCCTATGTCCGCGCCGGCGGCTTCGAGGCCCTGGCCTGCCACGAGGATGTGCAGCTGGTGCGGCAGTTGCAGCGCTGCGGCGCCAGCATCGCCTGGAGCCGGCATCCGCAAGTGATTACCAGCGGGCGCCTGGATTCGCGGGCCAAAGGTGGGTTCGGCGATTACCTCAAGCGCCTGAACGAACCTTGCGCAGGGCTGTGAAGTACAGCATGGCATTGGTCAGTGCGCCTCCCCGGGGGGAGAATTGCCGTCTACCCTGTGACGGGCTTGGTAATCAGCAAATAAGCCTGGGCTGGCACTGCGTGGAAAGCTCCAGGCTGTGTATGATTACCCCCGAATCGCGGTGCTCCAAAGGTATGGGGCACCGGTACTTCACGCTGAGGCAGGTGCCAAGGAATCAGCGTGCGTGCAAACCCAGGGTCGCGACTGAACGGAGGTTCAACCGCTCTTGCCGTGGCCCGGAAAACAGGGATGTGACACCCCATGAAAGCCATACCCGCAATCGACAGCAACTGGCCCAGCCAAGTCTGGAACAGTGCCCGCAGCCTGGCCGAGGTGCCGGCCATCAATCTGGCCAACCTGGTTCCGGCCGGCTCCCGGGCAGTGATAGTCGCCCCTCACCCCGGTGACGAAGTGGTCGCCAGCGGCGGCCTGCTGCAAGTGCTGGCCCACCACGGCCACCCTCTGCAACTGATTTCCATCAGCGACGGCAGCGCCAGCCATCCCGGGTCGGAGCTGTGGCCCAAGCGCCGCCTGAGCGTGTTCCGGCCCCAGGAAAGCGCCGAAGCCCTGCGTCGCCTGGGCCTGCCCCTGCACAGCCTGAAGTGGATCCGCGGCGGCTTTGCCGACAGCGCCTTGAGCGAACGGGAACAGCAACTGGTGCCCTTCATCTGCCGCTACCTGCGCGACACCGACGTGGTGTTCAGCACCTGGCGCGCCGATGGCAACCTCGACCACGAAGCCGTGGGCCGGGCCACGGCCAAGGCCGCGAGCCTGGTGGGTGCGCGTTTTCATGAGATTCCGATCTGGGCCTGGCACTGGGCGGCCCGCGAGGAGCACCAGATCCCCTGGCAGCGTGCGCGCAAGCTGCGCCTGGACACCTGGACCGTGGCCCGCAAGCGCCACGCCGCCCACGCCTATGCCAGCCAGTTGCAGGGCGAGCCGGAGATCGGCCTGGAGCCGTCGCTGTCGCCGGTGCTGCTGGAGCGCCTGCGCCTGCCCTACGAGATCATCCTGATGTAGGCCTGCGTGGGTGGAAAATAAGCTGAACGCACGCACCGGTCGCCAGTCCCATCTGTAACCGCCACTGATTCCAAGGAGCCCGCGTGAGCAGCGATTCCACCCGCCAGCCCAACCCCGAGGCGGTCCAGCGGTTACGCGTTCTGACCGTCAATACCCACAAGGGCTTCACCGCCCTGAACCGCCGCTTCATTCTTCCGGAACTGCGCGAGGCCGTGCGCAGTACCCAGGCCGACCTGGTGTTTCTCCAGGAAGTGCTGGGCGAGCACGAGCGCCATGCCTCGCGCCTGGATAACTGGCCTCAGCAGTCACAGTACGAGTTTCTCGCCGACAGCATGTGGAGCGACTACGCCTACGGGCGCAACGCGGTGTACCCCGACGGCCATCACGGCAACGCCCTGTTGTCGAAGTTTCCGATCCGCCAGTACCGCAACCTCGATGTTTCGATCACCGGCCCCGAGCGCCGGGGCCTGCTGCACTGCGTGCTGGATGTGCCCGGCCACGCCGAGGTCCACGCCATCTGCGTGCACCTGAGCCTGCTGGAAAGCCATCGCCAGTTGCAGCTGGCGCTGCTGGGCCAGTTGCTCGAATCCCTGCCCGAGGAGGCACCGGTGATCATCGCCGGCGACTTCAATGACTGGCAGATGCACGGCAACGCCACCCTGGGCCGGCGCAACGACCTGCACGAAGCCTTCGAACGCCATCATGGCCGCCCGGCCAAGACCTACCCGGCCCGCTGGCCACTGCTGCGCCTGGATCGGGTCTACCTGCGCAACGCCCACAGCCACCGCCCGCAGATCCTCGGCAACAAGCCCTGGACCCACCTCTCCGATCACCTGCCGCTGGCGGTGGAAGTGCACCTGCCGCCTGGGGCCGCACATCAGAATTCATGAATAAATAGCCGTATTCCCGCCAGAGTCGACCATGCTTTTCCCCGAACCCGAGCCTGGGGGCGCCCGCCTCCGGGCCAACCTTGAGCCCAGAGAAGGAGTCAAGCGATGAGCGAGCAACCCACGATTGTCCTGGTCCACGGTTTCTGGGGCGGTGCCGCCCACTGGAACCGGGTCATCGTCGAACTGCTGAACCGCGGTTACGAGAAGATCCGCGCCGTGGAACTGCCCCTGACCTCCCTCGCCGAGGACGTCGAACGGACCCGCAAACTGGTGGCCCAGCAAGCGGGGCCGGTGCTGCTGGTGGGGCACTCCTACGGCGGCGCGGTGATCACCCAGGCCGGGCATGCGCCAAACGTTGCGGGCCTGGTGTACATCGCCGCCTTCGCCCCGGACCAGGGTGAAAGCCCCGGTGGCCTGACCCAGGAGTTCCCGCCTGAAGCCGCCGCCAATCTGGCGCCCGACAGCGACGGCTACCTCTGGGTGCGTCCGGAGCGTTTCCAGCAGAGCTTCTGCCAGGATCTCAGCCCCCAGGAAGGGCTGGTCATGGGCCTGACCCAGAAGGCGCCGCTGGCCAGCACCTTCGGCGACGCCCTCGGGGCCCCGGCATGGCGCGACAAACCTTCCTGGTACCAGGTGTCCCGTGCCGACCGCATGATCGCCCCGGCGAACCAGGAGCGCATGGCCGCCCGGCTCAACGCCCGCAAGGTCATTCACCTGGACGCCAGCCACGCCTCCCTCGCCTCCCAGCCCGGGCCCGTAGCCGCGCTGATCGCCGAGGCCGCCGACTCCCTGTAACCGGTTGACTGGGCGATCTTCAGACGAGCCGTTGGCGTCCTCGCAAACCCCGCGCCCCAGCGACGGAGCGCCGCCCAGACCGTTCGCAACCTTCGGCAGCGGCTACAGGACGCCTGGGTCAACTGTCAGGGCGCAGGATCAGTACGGCCAGCGGCGGCAGGTTGAGCACCAGGGACAGGGCCTGGCCATGGCTGCTCTGCTCTTCGCTGAAGGCCTCGCCACCGTTGCCGTAGTTGGAGCCGGCATACAGTTGCGAATCGCTGTTGAGCAACTCGCTCCAGCGCCCCGCCACCGGTACGCCGACGCGATAGCCCTGGCGTGGCACCGGGGTGAAGTTGGCCACCACCAGCAGCGGTTCGCCGCTCTTGCTCCAGCGCAACCAGGCATAGACGCTGTTGATCGCATCGTCGCCGATCAGCCATTGGAAACCCTGGGGCACGTCGTCCTGGTCGTGCAGCGCCGGGTACTGGCGATACAGGCGGTTGAGGTCCCCCACCAGTTGCTGCACCCCGCGGTGCTCGGGGTATTGCAGCAGGTACCAGTCCAGTTGCTGGTCGTGGTTCCACTCGCGCCATTGGCCGAACTCGCAGCCCATGAACAGCAGCTTCTTGCCCGGATGGGCCCACATGAAGCTCAGGTAGGCCCGCAGGTTGGCGAACTTCTGCCAGCGATCGCCGGGCATCTTGTCGATCAGCGAGTGCTTGCCGTGCACCACTTCGTCGTGGGAGATCGGCAGGATGAAACGCTCGGACCAGGCGTACACCAGACCAAAGCTCAGTTCGTTGTGATGGTGGGCGCGGTACACCGGGTCCTGCTGGATGTAATGCAGGGAATCATGCATCCAGCCCATGTTCCATTTATAGGCAAAGCCCAGGCCGCCCTGATCGGTGCGCTGGCTGACCCCAGGCCAGGCGGTGGACTCCTCGGCGATCACCAGGGCACCCGGGGCCTCCAGGGCCACGACGTCGTTGAGGTGGCGCAGAAAATCAATGGCTTCGAGGTTTTCCCGGCCGCCGTGGCGGTTCGGCACCCATTCCCCAGCCTTGCGCGAATAGTCGCGGTAGAGCATCGAGGCCACGGCATCCACCCGCAGGCCGTCGACGTGGAAATG
Organism: Pseudomonas protegens CHA0; assembly: GCF_000397205.1. Taxonomy (NCBI): domain Bacteria; kingdom Pseudomonadati; phylum Pseudomonadota; class Gammaproteobacteria; order Pseudomonadales; family Pseudomonadaceae; genus Pseudomonas; species Pseudomonas protegens. The sequence continues at coordinate 3,234,358 of NC_021237.1, read as the reverse complement.
CTTGAGCCAGTGCAGCGCCGAAGCCAGCATGAAACCGTGCACTTCGGTACGCCCCAGGTTGTAGATCAGGGTGTCCCAGTCCTGGTGGAAGCCTTCCAGGGGGTTGCCGTACTCATACAGTGCAGTGCCGTCGAACTGCGCCAGGCCGTGGGTATCGGTGGGAAAGTGCGCCGGCACCCAATCGAGAATCACCCCGATGCCCGCCTGGTGGAAGGCGTCGACGAAGGCTGCGAAATCCTGCGGGCTACCGTAGCGGGCGCTGGGGGCGAACTGCGACAGCGGCTGGTAGCCCCAGGAGCCGCCAAACGGGTGCTCCATGATCGGCATCAGCTCGATATGGGTAAACCCCAGGTCCTTGACGTAGGGAATCAGCCGTTCGGCCAGTTCGGTCCAGCTGTACTGGCGGGCCACTTCTCCAAGGTCGTCCACTTCGCACTGCCAGGAACCGGCATGCAGCTCATAGATCGACAGCGGCGCGTCCACCCGCTGGCGCTCGCCACGGGCCAGCATCCACTCCTGGTCCTGCCAGTCGATGGTCAGGGGCGGCGCGACTCTGGAGGCGGTGTCCGGCGGCAACTGCGTGGCCAGGGCCATGGGGTCGGCCTTGAGCGGCAGGATGCCCTGGGGCCCGAGGATCTCGTATTTGTAGGCCTCGCCCGCCTGCAGGCGCGGGATGAACAGCTCCCAGACCCCGGAGGGATGGCGCAGGCGCATCGGGTGCCGGCGCCCGTCCCAGATATTGAAGTCGCCCACCACCGAGACCCGCCGGGCATTCGGTGCCCAGACCGCAAAACGCACGCCGTCGATGCCGTCCACGGTGGTCAGTTGCGCCCCCAGGCAGGAACTGAGGTCGCGGTGATTGCCTTCGGCAAACAGGTACAGGTCCATCTCCCCCAGCAGGGGGCCGAAGCTGTAGGGGTCTTCACTGACCTGTTCGCCCCCGGCCCATTGAATGCGCAAGAGATAGGGCCGGGCCTCGGGAAAGTGCCCGACAAACAGCCCCGGCACCTCACCGGCTTGCAGGCTGCCGAGCACCTGCTGCTGGTCGCGGTCCAGTACCTGCACACTCAGCGCCCCGGGCAGGAAAGCGCGGATGAATTGCCCGCCGGCGCCATCGCCGTGGGGCCCGAGAATGGCGAATGGATCGCGGTGTTCGGCCCGTACCAGGGCGTCGATGGCCTTGGCCGAAGGAAGCAATGCCGGTTGCTGCTTTCCCTGTTCCTTGTTCGAGAAACTCATGACTGCTCTCCACCACTCTCAATATCGGAAAAGGGTTTCAGTTCACGCAACAGCCCCACCAGGCCGTGCAATGGCACAGGCAACCAGGCGGGACGGTTCTCCGCTTCATAGGCCAGCTCGTAGGCGGCCTTCTCCAGGCTGAACAGTGCCAGGGCGGCATCCGCGGCCGCCGGGTCCTGCCAGCCATGGGCAAGATTAGCCGTCGCCAGCCGATACGCCTGGACAAAGGCGTGGCGCGCCTCGGCCAGGTAGCGCGTGACCACTTTGCGCCGCCCCGCCGCCGCGCCTTGCGCGCCGTCCACCGCCGGTGCCTCCAGGGCCATGGCCGCCGCGTAGTCGAAGGAACGCAGGACCCCACTGACATCCTTGTACGGGCTGTGCTTGCCGCGGCGCTCGGCCAGGGGCCGGGCCGGCTCGCCCTCGAAGTCGATCAGGTAGGCATCGCCCTTGATCACCAGTACCTGCCCCAGGTGCAGGTCGCCGTGGACACGAATCCGCACGCCCCCCACCAACTGTTTGGCCAGTTGCTGGATGTGACCCAGGATCAGCGCCTTATGCTGCAACAATTTGCCGAGCAATTTCTGCTCCCCTGCCGCGAGTTCGGCCTGGTGCTGTTGAAGCAGTTGCAACCCGCGCTCCAGTTGCTCGGCAACCTGCTGGTTCCAGGCCTGGGCATCCTTGGCGGTGGCGTGCTCGGGAGCGAAATCCGGATTGTCGCTGGGGGCCGCCAGCAGCAGGTGCATTTCCCCCAGGCGCTGGCCCAGCAGGCCGGCGAAATCCTGGAGCTCGCCCAGGGCGTTGTAGTGCTGCTCCTGCTCGGACATGGCCTCGGCCAGCTCGTCGCGGATCGCCCGCTCGAGGTTGTTCTGGGTCCACTCCCAGGCATCGCCCTGATTGTTCAGGTAGCCCTGGGCGATCATCAGCAGATGGTCTTCGCCCTGGGCATCGCGGCGCAGCACCGAGCCCAGCAGCGGCGAGATGTGGGCAAAGCCGGCAGCGGTGAGGAAGGCGCCCATTTCCAGTTCCGGGTGAATGCCCCCCGCCACCTTGCGGATCAGCTTGAGCACCAGGCTGCCGCCCACCACCACCGAGCTGTTGGATTGCTCCGCCGACAGGTAGCGCACCTCGGCGTCGGCCCCCAGGCCCAGCGCCGCCAGCTGCGCGGTGGCCTCGAAACGGATCTGGCCCTGCTCGCTGTCCAGGCAGGTGGCGCCCTGCAGCGCCAGCAGCACGTTGCGCACGAAACTGTCGAGGGCGAAGGCGTCGGTGATCAGCCCCACCTGGCGCCCGCGACGCACCCGGGCCATGGCCAGTTGCTGGGGCAAGGCGCTGTTGATCTGCTCTTCGGCCAACAGGCCGAACGGCAACTGGTAGCGCTCGCTGCGCCCGGCGCTGGTGACTTCGATCTCGCTGAGCAGCACCGGGTGCTGCGGGTCGCCAAAGCGCACGCCGTAGGCGATCCGCGCCTGGTCGATGGCGCTGTCCTTGCCGGCGAACCAGCGCCGCTTGGGCAGCCAGTTGGGCAGTACTTCCTGCTCCAGGGTGGTGCGCGATGGCGCTTCGAGCAATTCTTCGAGGCGTTTCTTCAGCACCAGGGTGGTGAAATCCGGCAGGCTCTGGGCCGGTTCCACGTGCCAGCTGGGCATCTGGTTTTCCGCCGCCAGGACGAACCAGTAGAAACCGTAGGGCGCCAGGGTCAGGAGGAAATTCAGCTGGCCAATGGGCGGAAAGGCGTTCCCGCCGAGCATCTCCACCGGCACCATGCCCGCGAACGCCGAGAGGTCCAGCTCCGCGGCCTGGGCGCTACGCGAGACGTTGGCCACGCACAGGATGATCTCCTGTTTGCCGTCAGGCCCGGTGTATTCCCGGGTATAGGCCAGGATCCGTCGGTTGCTCGGCGACAGCATCTTCAGCGTGCCGCGGCCAAAGGCCTTGGACTGCTTGCGCACCGCCAGCATGCGCCGGGTCCAGTTGAGCAGCGAATGGGGATCGCCGGACTGGGTCTCGACGTTGACTGACGGGTAGCCGTACAGCGAATCCATGATCGGCGGCAGCACCAGGCTGGCCGGGTCGGCCCGGGAGAAACCGCCGTTGCGGTCGATGGACCATTGCATCGGCGTACGCACGCCATCCCGGTCCCCCAGGTAGATGTTGTCGCCCATGCCGATCTCGTCGCCGTAGTACAGGGTCGGGGTACCGGGCATCGACAGCAGCAGGCTGTTGAGCAGCTCGATGCGCCGCCGGTCACGCTCCATCAGCGGCGCCAGGCGCCGGCGGATCCCCAGGTTGATCCGCGCCCGGCGGTCGGCGGCGTAGTAGTTCCACAGGTAGTCGCGCTCGCGGTCGGTGACCATTTCCAGGGTCAGTTCATCGTGGTTGCGCAGGAAGATCGCCCACTGGCAGTTGGCCGGGATCTCCGGGGTCTGGCGCAGGATGTCGGTGATGGGGAAGCGATCCTCCTGGGCCAGGGCCATGTACATGCGCGGCATCAGCGGAAAGTGGAAGGCCATGTGGCACTCGTCGCCGTCGCTGCCTGTAACATCGCCAAAGTACAGCTGGGTGTCTTCCGGCCATTGGTTGGCCTCGGCCAGGAGCATGCGGTCCGGATAGTTGGCGTCGATTTCGGCGCGGATCTGCTTGAGCACCTGGTGGGTCTCCGGCAGGTTCTCGTTGTTGGTGCCATCGCGCTCGATCAGATAGGGAATGGCGTCCAGGCGCAGGCCGTCGATGCCCATGTCGAGCCAGTAGCGCATCACCGAGAGCACGGCCTTCATCACTTGGGGGTTGTCGAAGTTGAGGTCCGGCTGGTGGGAGTAGAAGCGGTGCCAGAAGTACTGGCCGGCCACCGGGTCCCAGGTCCAGTTGGACTTCTCGGTGTCGAGAAAGATGATCCGCGTGCCGTCGTATTTCTGGTCGTCGTCGGACCACACGTAGAAATTGCGCGCCGCCGAACCCGGCTTGGCCTTGCGTGCCCGCTGGAACCAGGGGTGCTGGTCGGAGGTGTGGTTGATCACCAGCTCGGTGATCACCCGCAGCTCGCGCTTGTGGGCCTCGGCGATAAAGCGCCGGGCGTCAGCCAGGGTGCCGTAGTCGGGGCTGACCCCGCGGTACTCGGCGATGTCGTAGCCGTCGTCACGCCGCGGCGAGGGGTAGAACGGCAACAGCCAGATGGTGTTGACCCCCAGGTCCTTGATGTAGTCGAGTTTGGCGATCAGCCCGGGAAAATCGCCGATTCCGTCGTTGTTGGAATCGAAGTAGGACTTCACATGCACCTGGTAGATCACCGCGTCCTTGTACCAGAGCGGGTCCTTGATAAAGGTCGTGGGGCGAGGTTTCTTGGCCATGTCGGGCTCCTGAAAAAATTGAATTCGCAGCTGCCACAAACCACGCCCCACCGTGGGAGCTGGCTTGCCAGCGAAGGCGTCGGCCGGGCCTGCACAAGGCCCATGGGCCCAAGCCGGCTCCTACGTGGCGGTGATGCGCCAGATGCCGAAAGGCTGCGCCGGTTCGATGCGCATGAACTGGGTCTTGCCGTACCAGGTCCAGCGGTGGCCGTTCATCAGGTCCTCGCCCTGGGTCTGGGCGTCATCGGCCAGGCCCATTTCCCACAGCGGCAATTCGAAATGCGCCTCCTGGGGGTTGAACGGGTCGAGGCTGACCGCCACCAGCACGAAGTTGTCGCCGCTGCGCTTGCCGAAATACAGGATGTGGTCATTCCAGGCGTTGTACAGCTTGAGCCCCAGGTGGCTGTGCAGCGCCGGGTTCTGCCGGCGGATGCGGTTGAGCTGGGCGATCTCGGCAATGATGTTGCCCGGCGCCGAGAAGTCCCGGGGGCGGATCTGGTATTTCTCCGAATCCAGGTACTCCTCCTTGCCCGGCACCGGCGCCGATTCGCACAGCTCGAACCCGGAATACATGCCCCACAGCCCGGATCCCATGGTGGCCAGCACCGCGCGGATCAGAAACCCAGGGCGCCCCGAGTCATGCAGGAACTGCGGGTTGATGTCCGGGGTGTTGACGAAGAAGTTGGGGCGGAAGCAGTCGCGCCACGGCGGCTGGTTGAGTTCGGCCAGGTAGCTGGACAACTCGCTCTTGGTGTTGCGCCAGGTGAAGTAGGTGTAGCTCTGGGTGTAACCGACCTTGCCCAGGCGCGCCATCATCGCCGGGGTGGTGAAGGCTTCGGCGAGGAAGATCACCTCCGGATACTGGCGGCGCACTTCGCCGATCAGCCACTGCCAGAACGGCAGCGGCTTGGTGTGGGGGTTGTCCACGCGAAAGGTCTTGACCCCCTCCTCGACCCAGCCGATGACGATGTCCCGCAGTTCCAGCCACAGGCTGGGAATGGCCTCGGCGGCATAGAAGTCGACATTGACGATGTCCTGGTACTTCTTCGGCGGGTTCTCGGCGTATTTGATGGTGCCGTCCGGGCGCCAGTTGAACCAGCCCGGGTGCTGCTTGAGCCAGGGGTGGTCCTGGGAGCACTGGATGGCGAAGTCCAGGGCGATCTCCAGGCCGTGGTCGGCGGCCGCCGCCAGCAGCCGGCGGAAGTCCTCCCGGCTGCCCAGTTGCGGGTGGATGGCCTCGTGGCCGCCCTCCTCGCTGCCGATTGCATAGGGGCTGCCGGGATCGTCCGGGCCTGCGCTCAGCGAGTTGTTGGGCCCCTTGCGGTGGCTGCGGCCGATGGGGTGGATCGGCGGGAAATACAGCACGTCAAAGCCCATGTCGTGAATCATCGGCAGCCGCGAATGAACGTCGTTGAACGTGCCGTGGCGGGCCGGATTGTCGGTGATCGAGCGGGGAAACAGCTCGTACCAACTGGCGAACTGGGCCTGTAGCCGCTCCACATCCAGCGGGTACTCGGGGCTCAGGCTCAGGTAGGGCCGGTGATCGGCCTCGGCCATCAGGCGCGCGCTGGACTCGCTGAGAAACAGCGCCACCTGCTCGGCCTCCAGCAACCCGGACAGATCGCGCTGCAACGCCAGCAACTGCTCGCGCAGCGGCCCTTCGCTGCGCTCGGCGGCCTGTTGCACATGGCTGCGGCCCTCCTGCAGCTCCAGGCTGACCGCAACCCCGGCCAGGTGCTTTTTCTCCAGCTCGTAGCAGAAGCTGGCGAACTGATCGATCCAGGCTTCGATGCAGAAGCGGTAGCGCCCCACTTCGGGCACCGTGAAACGCCCCAGCCAACCGTCGTTGCCCTGGTCTTCCAGGGCCTGGCTGGCCCAGCTGTCCTGCTGCTCGTTGTGCCAGCGCACCCGCACCGCCAGTTTGTCGTGGCCGTCGGCGAATACCTTGCACGCCACCTCTACCTCCTGGCCGGCCACCGCCTTGACCGCGAACTGGCCGCCGTCGAGCACCGGGCGGATGCTCTCGATGGCAATGCGCGGCAGCAGCAGAGCCTGGGACAACGGCAGGTGCGCCTGGTATTGCTGTTCGGTCGGTTTTTCTACAGTCATCGAGCATCACCCCTTTTTCACGTCTTCGACGCTCTGGTGGCGGGGCCGCGGCCCCGGTGAATCAATGCACTTAGGTTCCGAGCCAAAGCCTGCGGCGAAAGTTCACCGCGATTGGTCGGCCAAGCGGCGGGAATCAAATCCGCGCCGCTGCGGTCCACCAGAAGAGCCCGTGCATCTGCAAGCACAAAGGAGGCCAGCGCGATGAATATCCCGATCCCGGCAGAAACCCCCGATCCCAACATCGACCAACCGACCCTGCCCCCCAGCGAGCCTGAGCCGATCCCGGAGCAGGAACCGCCGGAAACCACCCCGCCACCCAAGGGCGACCCGCCCACTACCATGCCGCCGGTGGTGGTCAGCGCCTGAGCCCGGGCGCCCGCCCAGCCAGCAAGCATAGACAGCCGCGTGGGGAGGCCCGGGGCATCAGCCGTCCTGGCGCTTTTCCAGGCGCCGGACAATCAGCGGCATCAGGCTGAAGACCATCAGCGCCAGCAAGGTACTGAGCACCGCCGTGGCCTCGCGGCCCATGCCGGCGGCCACACCGATGGCTGCGGTCATCCACAGCCCGGCGGCGGTGGTCAGGCCCTTGACGTGCTGGCCCTGGTCTTCTTCACGGCCCTTGAGGATGGTCCCGGCGCCGAGAAAACCGATCCCGGCGATGACCCCCTGGAGCACCCGGCTCATGGCATCGGCCTGGGCCCCGGACAGGCTCGGCACCAGCACGAACAGGGCCGCGCCCATGGCCACCAGCATATGGGTGCGAACCCCGGCGGCCTTGCCCTGGTGCTCGCGTTCGAAGCCCAGAATGCCCCCCAGCAGGGCCGCCACCAGCAGCCGCAGGGTGATCTGGGTCAGTTGCCGGGCATCGCCGATATCGGCGAATTCGTATTGCAGGGTCAGCCAGACTTCTTGCCACCAGGTGTTCATGCGATCGCTCCTCGTCCCTTCGCGGGTTCCTGAGCGATGGACCGCGCCCGCCAGCAAAAGGTGCCGCCATCACCACCACCGCAGGAACCGGCTTGCCGGAGAAGAGGCCCCAAGCCGGCTGCCAACCCCACGGACGCCTTCGCTGGCCAGCCAGTTCCTGCACAAGCCTGCGCCAGCGCCTGCCAGCGCCTGCCCAGCCACCGTTGATCGCCGTGGTCGAACCCTGGCCAGCCCCTGCGCCCTAACCTGTACAGCCATTGCCTTGAGGTAACCGCCATGAGCCTGCGCATCGAAAACCAGACCTGCTATTTCGACACCGAAACCCTGCACCAGCACCTCCCGGCGAGCGCCGTGACCATCATCACCGACAGCGCCAAGTCGATGTCGGCGGTGGACCTCGGTGGCGAGCGGGTCTACATCACCGAAGCAGAAGCCGACGCATTGACCGTAGCAGGTGCCACCGACGGCCGGCGCCATCTGAAAGCCAGTGAAGGTGATTCGGTGATTTGACTGACCTGGATCAGGGCCCGCTCCGCGGCCCTGTGCCAGCACGGCCTGCAGCCCTCCCTGGTGGCACCTGAGGGGGTACGGCAAGTTGTCGCAGGGGCGCTGCAAAGGGCCATCTGATCCGGTTTTTTATCAAATACCTGAGTCTGTTATGCAAACAGATCCGTGGTCATAGTTGCCCGGCCTGATGGAGGCTGATGAGCGAACGACCATGAGCGAAAGAATCCCCGTCCGATTAGTAGAAACCTTCGAACCTTCACGCCCTACACAGATGAAGACGAAGACCACTGACAAACACGTCTACACCCGCAGTTTCAGCGGCCTGTTCCGCACCCTGCGCATGAGCGGAGCAGGTTTCCTGTTCCTGCTGTTCTTCGGCACCGTGTGGCTCAACTGGGGTGGCCGCCAGGCCGTGCTCTGGGACCTGGCCGAAAGCAAGTTCCACATTTTCGGCGCAACCTTCTGGCCCCAGGACTTCATCCTCCTCTCGGCGCTGCTGATCATCTGCGCCTTCGGCCTGTTCGCCATCACCGTGTTCGCCGGCCGCGTCTGGTGCGGCTACACCTGCCCGCAAAGCTCGTGGACCTGGCTGTTCATGTGGTGCGAAAAGGTCACCGAGGGCGAGCGCAACCAGCGGATCAAGCTGCAGGCCGCGCCCTGGGGCCTGAACAAGCTGGCCCGCCGGGCCATGAAGCACACCCTGTGGCTGGGCATCAGCCTGCTCACCGGCCTGACCTTCGTTGGCTACTTCACCCCCATCCGCCCCCTGGCCCAGGAACTGCTGACCCTGCAGATCGGCGGCCTGAGCCTGTTCTGGGTGCTGTTCTTCGCCGCGGCCACCTACATCAACGCCGGCTGGCTGCGCGAGGCGGTGTGCATGCACATGTGCCCTTATGCGCGCTTCCAGAGCGTGATGTTCGACAAGGACACCCTGACCATTTCCTACAACCCGGTGCGCGGCGAAAGCCGTGGCCCGCGCAAGCGTGATGTGAAGCCTGCCGATGTCGGCCTGGGCGACTGCATCGACTGCCAGCTGTGCGTACAGGTCTGCCCTACCGGCATCGACATCCGCGACGGCCTGCAGATGGAGTGCATCGGCTGCGCTGCCTGCATCGACGCCTGCGACTCGATCATGGACAAGATGGGCTACGCCCGCGGCCTGATCGCCTACACCTCGGAACACGAGTTGCAAGGCGGCAAGACCCACCTGCTGCGTCCGCGCCTGGTGGGCTACAGCCTGGTGCTGCTGGTGATGATCGGCGCCCTGGCCCTGGCCCTGGTGCAGCGGCCGATGGTGTCCCTGGACGTGAGCAAGGACCGCGGCCTGTTCCGCGAGAACGCCCTGGGCCAGATCGAGAACATCTACAGCCTGAAGATCATCAACAAGACCCAGGAACGCCAGCAGTACCACCTGGCCCTGGTGGATGGCGAAGGCTTCGAGCTGCAGGGCAAGACCGAGCTGAGCCTGGCCCCCGGTGAAATCACCGACCTGCCGGTGTCCGTGGCGATGACCCAGGACAAGGCGCAGAGCAGCTCCCAGGCCATCAGTTTCAAGGTCAGCGACAGCGATGACCCGGGCGTCTACGCCGTGGCCAAGAGTCGTTTTGTCGCGCCGATGAACCGCTGAGCCTCTAGAATGCCCTGGCGAGGGAGCCGGCTCCCCCCGGGGCCGGCCCCGGAGCCAATGAACCGGACACCCGCCGCCAGCCCGCTGGCGGCGTTCGTCACTCCCTCGCCACCGCAGATATGTCGACCCGATGACCAGACTGGATCCTCAACCGCAGATGAAACGCTACGAAAAATTCGCCGATGACATCGCCGAACTGATCCGCTCCGGGGTCCTGGGGCCGGGCCAGCGTGTGCCTTCGGTGCGCTACGCCAGCCAGACCTACGGGGTCAGCCCGTCGACAGTGTTCCAGGCCTATTACCTGCTGGAGCGTCGCGGCCTGATCCGCGCCCGCCCGCGCTCCGGCTACTTCGTCAATGCCCACGCGCCGAGCCCGTTCTCGGAGCCGGTGATCAGCAGCGAAGTCAATGAATCCACCGAAGTCGATGTCAGCGAACTGGTGTTCTCGGTGCTCGATTCGATCAAGGACCCGAGCACCGTGCCTTTCGGCTCGGCGTTCCCCAGCCCGACCCTGTTCCCCCTGCAGCGCCTGTCGCGCTCCCTGGCCAGCGCCAGCCGCGAGATGGACCCGCGGGTGGTGGTCACCGACATGTCGCCGGGCAATCCGCAGCTGCGCCGGCAGATCGCCCTGCGCTACATGGTGGCCGGGCTGATGCTGCCCATGGAGGAGTTGCTGATCACCAACGGCGCCCTGGAGGCGCTGAACCTGTGCCTGCAAGCGGTGACCGAGCCCGGCGACCTGGTGGCCATCGAGGCTCCGGCCTTCTACGCCAGCCTGCAAGTGCTGGAGCGGCTCAAGCTCAAGGCGGTGGAAATCCCCGTGCACCCGCGCGATGGCATCGACCTCGGGGTTCTGGCCCAGACCCTGGAGCGGCACCCGATCAAGGCCTGCTGGTGCATGACCAATTTCCAGAACCCCATGGGCGCGAGCATGCCCGAGGCGAAGAAACAGGAGCTGGTGGAGCTGCTGCGCCAGCACCAGGTGCCGCTGATCGAAGACGACGTCTACGCCGAGCTGTACTACGGCCAGCAGGCGCCGAAACCGGCCAAGGCCTTCGACACCGAGGGCCTGGTGATGCACTGCGGCTCCTTCGCCAAGAGCCTGGCCCCGGGCTACCGCATCGGCTGGGTCGCGGCCGGGCGCTATGCGCAGAAGATCGAACGGCTGAAACTGATGACCTCGTTGTGTGCCTCGATGCCGGCCCAGGCGGCGATTGCCGACTACCTGCAACACGGTGGCTACGACCGCCACCTGCGCAAGCTGCGCTATGCCCTGGAAGAACAGCAGAGCGCCATGCTGGCGGCGATCGCCCGCTACTTCCCGGCCCAGACCCGGGTCAGCCAGCCGGCAGGCGGCTACTTCCTGTGGCTGGAGCTGCCGCCGCAGATGGACTCGCTGAAACTGTTCCAGATGGCCCTGGCCCAAGGCATCAGCATTGCCCCAGGGCCGATCTTTTCCCCGACCCAGCGCTTTCGCAACTGCATCCGCCTGAACTACGGCAGCCCGTGGAACGAAGCCGCGGAAAAGGCCATGGAAACCCTGGGACGGATCATTCGGTCCTTTTAAGCACAACCGCCCCATCCACACCTGTAGGAGCCGGCTTGCCGGCGAAGAGGCCCGTGAGCCATGCAGCGCCTGAGCGGACGCCTTCGCGGGCAAGCCAGCTCCTACGGAGCGCTGCACACCACCCAATCTCCAGGCCGAGTGAGTCGATGCAAGAGCGGAACCGCAAGTAGCCGCACCCGCCGGAATGGATAGGTACCCCATCCCACGCGCCCCATGAAAGAACCAAATCCCCTTGCCACCTCCCCTCAACTCATTCAGCATCCGCGCTCCAATTTTCCAGGGAAAGGAACACGTCATGGTCGAAGACCTGTATTACGACGACTACCCAGAGGCCAAGGCCGAACTGCTCAAGGCGATCGAACGCGGCCGTCTGCCACTGCTGACCCAGGAACTCAACGCCTACGACTGCATCCAGGCGATCTTCGAGCTGGACGCCATCAACAACCCCAAGGACGAGGAAGACGCCTTCTTCGACCTGGCCCTGGCCCTGATCGGCTGGATCCCCGGCCCGGGACAAGGCCTGAAGACCCTTCTGCGCCTGATCAACCGCGCCCCCCAGCGCCACGCCGAAAAGCTCTTCGACATGATCCGCTACACCCTGCTGGCCTGCCGCCTGAAAACCAGCCCCGAACAGCTGCTGGAAAAGTGCCTGGACCCCGTGCGCCTGGCCGAAGAACTGCCCGAGATCATCCGCGGCGTGAGCGCCTCCAGCACCTTCAACGGCCTGACGCCCCAGCAGCAGCGCCTGGTGCTGCACAACCTCAACGAAGCCTGCGAACACACCGAGTTCCTCATGGTGTCGGTGCAAGAACGCATAGCCCCCTGGATCGCCGAGCAACGCAACAACTCGGCCGCCGCCCACAGCCGCGGCCCGGCCCTGGCACCCAAGCCGCAGTCCTCCCTGGAACCGCGCCCAACGACCCTCACCGCCGCGCCACAACCCGGCGCCCACGACGCCGCGAGCATCGCCCAGGACATCAACCAGGGCCTGGAACACCTCACCGGTGAGGGCCACTGGCTGGAGCTGAACCTGCACTACCCCAACCTGGAGCCAGTGTCCGGCGCCGCCTACCGAGCAGTGTTCAGTGATGGCTCGCAAGCCGAGGGCAACCTCGACGAAGAGGGTTTTGCCCGCCTGGAAGGCATCCCCGAGGGCCCGGTGAAGATCTACTACGGCGAAGACCCGCGGCCCTACCTGCGCCTGCCGATCGTTGCCCTGCCCGCCGATGCGCAGCAACTGGAAGAAGAGCTGGAGCAGCTTGACCTGGAGCCCGCCGAAGTCGACCTGGCGACCCTGCTGCTGGAAGCCTCGCAGCGCAAGGCGCCCTTCACCCTGATTCCCGTGTACTGAGACAAGGCACCGACATGAACCGCAGACAAGTGTTTCTCAGCCACAAGCAGTACCACGACTTCCTCGAAAGCCTGGCCGGCGAAGAGGCCCACTGGCAGACCCACTCGATGATGGCCGACAGCCCCGAGCAGGAAGCCTCCCTCAAGGCTTCCAGTGTGCGCAGCGCGCGCCTGCACCACCTGATCCTGGGCTACACCGGCGGTGCGCCCATGGAGCAACTGGCCCGGGAGCTGGATGGGGTGATCGAAGGCTACGAAGATTACCAGCGCAAGATGGAGGTTTATGAAGAACGACCGGATATCGCGCCGCTGAACATCGAAGACTACCCCGACGAGTACGAGGAATATGTCCAGGTCATCAGCCTGTGCATCCTGCTGCAGCGCAGCGACCTGCTGCCGCGTCTGGTGCTGCTGCAGGACCGTGCCGGCTTTGGCGGCCAGGACACCCTGATCGAGGACCTGCTCAAGGCCTACCTGCCGGATCGTGAAGACGTTGATCAGTGGTTCCACGACGTCTCCACGCCCCTGATCCGGGCCATCTACACCGAAGATCCGGATGAACCCCGGGAACTGCTGGTGGAGTACTGCAACCAGTGGTACGAGGCGTTCGAACAGGCCCCATGGCACGACAGCCACCTGGACGGCGACGAGGGTTCCTACTTCGGCTACTGGGCCTTTGAAGCGGCGGCGGTGGCCTACCTCTACGGCCTGGACGACAGCGCGGTGAAACACATGGTCTTCCCCCGGGAGATGCTCGAATACGCCCGGCGCTTTACCCCGCCGCCGAGGCCCTTCCACTGAGGCCGGGTACTGACATGCAACGCAGGCAGGTGTTTCTCGACCCGAAGCAGTACCCCATCCTCCTGGAGTTCCTGGCGGGTACCGAAGCCCATTGGCAGACACACTCTATGGAAGAGGACTACCCCGGGCAGGAAGCCTCGCTCAAGGCCTGGGAGGTCAAGCGAGCACGCCTGGACCATCTGATCCTGGGCTACACCGGCGGCAAGGCCATGCCGGAGCTGGCCCAGGAGCTGGACGCACTGATCGCCAGCTACGAGGAGCATCAGCGCACCCTGGCCCTGTGCAACGAGGTGCCCGATATCGCGCCGCTGAACATCGAGGACTACCTCGACCAGTACGAGGAATACGTGCAGGTCATCAGCCTGTGCATCCTGCTGCAACGCCGCGACCTGCTGCCGCGCATGGCGGCGCTGCAGGACCGCGCCGGCTACCACGCCGAGGACACCCTGATCGAGGACTTGCTCAAGCCCTGCCTGCCGGGCCGCGCAGACATTGATGAGTGGTACCACCCGGTCTACACGCCGCTGATCAGGGCCATCTACGCCGATCAAGCGGACGAGGCCCGGGAGCTGCTGGTGGAGTACTGCAACCAGTGGTATGAAGCGTTCGAGCAGGCCCCATGGCACGACTCCCACCTGGACGGTGAATCCTACTTCGGCTACTGGGCCTTTGAAGCTGCGGCAGTGGCCTACCTCTACGGCCTGGACGACAGCGCGGTCAAGCACATGGTCTTCCCCCGGGAGATGCTCGAATACGCCCGGCGCTTTACCCCGCCGCCGATGCCCCAATAGCTGGCGCAGCACTGATAGCCCCCGTTTACCGCTCCTTCTTAAAGGTTATGCATTGCCCATGAAATCCTGGATCAAGACCCTGCTGATCACCCTGCTCGCAGCCGCCCTGTGCCTGCTGTTCGCCCGCGTTGTGCTGCCCCCGCTGCTGGTGCAGTTGATACCGCCGAGCTGGGAAGGCGGCCCGTGGTTCTGGGTCAATCTGCTGCTGGCGGGTTTCCTGGCCGGGCTGATGGTGGCGCCCCTGCTGCGGACCCGGCGTTATTACCCGGTGCCGCTGCTGCTTCTGCTGTCCGTCCTGGTGGTGGTCGGCAATTGGGCGCAGAACCGCTGCAACGACGCCCAGTTGCAGGCCATCGAACAGCTGGAAAGGCGCAGCGCGAGCCATTCGAACCTGGGGATCTCCAATGAGGAACCCGCACCTTCGGCGCCTGTGGACGTGAGCGCCACACCGGGCGTCTGGGCCCATGAGCAAGGCGATGGATATGGCTACAGCTGCAACCGCCCGGGGGAAACCCTGGGGTTCCTGATGCCACAGTTGATGAGCTTTGGCACCAGCGTACTGGGGCTATTGCTGGCCCTGCTGATCGGCCCCGGCCGCCGCCGCGCCCGCTGAGGAAACCGCAGGAGCTGGCTTGCCAGCGAAGGCGTCCGCAAGCGCGGCGCAAGACTCAAGGGCCTCTTCGCCGGCAAGCCGGCTCCTACACGGCAGACCACAAGCTCGGAGGGGGCTGTAGGAGCTGGCTTGCCAGCGAAGGCGTCTGCAAGGTCGGCGCAAGGCTTGAGGGCCCCTTCGCCGGCAAGCCGGCTCCTACGGGATAGGCCGCGGACTTGCGGGGGCTCAGCGGCCGCCGCCCAGGTCGACGAAGGTGCCGGTGGCGTAGGAGGCCTTGTCCGACAGCAGCCAGACAATCGCCTCGGCTACTTCATCAGGACGCCCGCCACGCCCCATGGGGATTGCCGATTCCAGCTTGCTGACCCGGTCGGCATCGCCGCTCAGGGCATGAAAGTCGGTGTAGATATAGCCCGGGCGCACCGCGTTGACGCGGATGCCCTCGCCCGCCACTTCCTTGGACAGGCCGATGGTGAAGGTGTCCAGGGCGCCCTTGGAGGCGGCGTAGTCGACGTATTCCCCCGGCGAACCCAGGCGCGCCGCCACAGAGGAGACGTTGACGATGCTGCCGCCCTGCCCGCCATGGCGCGGCGACATGCGCAGCACCGCGTGCTTGGCGCAGAGGATCGGCCCCATGACATTGGTCTTCATGATCTTCTGGATGCGAAATTCGGACATTTCATCCAGCCGCGACTTGTGGCCCACGGTCCCGGCATTGTTGACCAGGGCCGTGACCCGCCCCAGCTCGCTGTCGACCCGCTGGAACAGACCGATCACTTCATCCTCGATGCTGACGTCGGCGCGCACCGCAATGGCCTGCACGCCCAGGGCGCGAACCTGTTCGAGCACCTGCAGGGCGGACTGCTCGTCGGCCTGGTAGTTGATGCACACCTTGAATCCCTGCTGCGCGGCCAACACTGCCGTGGCGGCGCCTATACCCCGTCCGCCACCGGTGATGACGATGACTTTATCCATGCTGCCGACTCCCTCACTGAACATATCAACGCGAGCCATTAAACACCGCGCGGGCGGCGATGAAAACTGCGCAAATGTGCCACATCAAGCCAGTAGAAGTGCACGGTAGCCCCGCGCACCGACGGCGCAAACCGGCAGGGACCTGGGCGGCGGCCATATCCCTGCGAACTGCCGCCAGATCGCGACCGCAGCCGGCAAGGCGAGAGGCTCAGGCTTTTTCTTCGCCCCGGTGGATGCCCTGCATGAAACCTTCGGGCGGCAGCGGATGGCCAAGGAAATAGCCTTGCAGGGAATCACAGCCCAGTTGGGTGAGGAAGGTCTGCTGCACCCCGGTTTCCACGCCCTCGGCGACGATCCGCAGGCCCAGTGCCTGGCCCAGGGCGACAATGGCCGAGACGATGGCGGCATCGTCGCTGTCGTGCTCCAGGTCGCGGACGAAGCCGCGGTCGATCTTCAGCTCGTTGGCCGGCAGGCGCTTGAGGTACATCAGGCTGGAATAGCCGGTGCCGAAATCGTCGATGGACAGGTCCACCCCCATGTCCGCCAGCTGTTGCAGGACAAGCATGCTGACATCGGCGTCGTTCATTGCCGTGGTTTCGGTGATTTCCAGGGTCAGGTTGTTGGCCGGCAGGTGGTAGCGTTCCAGGGCATTGGCCACGCTCCTGACCAGCCCGGCATGGCAGAACTGCAAGGCCGAGAGATTCACCGCGATGCGCCAGTCGGTGTAGCCCTGGACGTACCACTCGCGCATCTGCCGGCAGGCCTCGTTGAGCACCCACTCGCCGATGGCAATGATCAGCCCGGTCTTCTCCGCCAGTTCGATGAACTTGTCCGGCAGCAGCAGGCCATGCTGGGGATGCTCCCAGCGCAACAGCGCCTCGGCCCCCACCGGCAGGCCATTGGCAGCGTCGAACTTGGGTTGGTAGTGCAGGCGGAACTGATGATGCTCCAGGGCATTGCGCAGGTCCTGCAGCAATTGCAGCTGGCGCCGGGCATTGCTGTTCATCGAGGCATCGAAAAAGCTGTAGCCATTCTTGCCGGTGCCCTTGGCGTGGTACATCGCCGCATCGGCGTTCATCAGCAGTTCCTGGGCACTCAGGCCATTGCCCGGGTACACCGCAATGCCGATGCTGGCGGAAATCTGCAGGTCGTGCTCGGCCACCCGGAACGAGCGCGATACCAGCCCCACCTGGCGTGCCGCCAGGCGCAGGGCATCGTCCGGCTCGGCCAGTTGCACCAGCAGCACGAACTCATCGCCGCCGATCCGCGCCAGGGTGTCTTCGCTGCGCAAATCCTCGCGCAGGCGCTGGGCCACTTCGCGCAGCAACTGGTCGCCCATGTGGTGGCCAAAGGCGTCGTTGACCGGCTTGAAACCGTCCAGATCGATGAACATCAGCGCAAAACAGCCACCATGGGCAGTGACCCGGTGCATCGCCTGGTCAATGCGGTCGGCCAGCAGAATGCGATTCGGCAGCCCGGTCAGGGTGTCGTGCAACGCCAGTTGGGTCAGTTCCTTGTTGGCTTCGGTCAACGATTGCGCCAGCACCGCGGTGCGGGCTTCCAGCCGCGCATCCAGCACCGAGGTCAGCAAGGCAATGATCAGCACCGCCAGGGTGGTGATCAGCACCAGGTTGTCCAGGCCCTTGCCGCTCAGGCCGTTGCCCAGGGCGCCGCAGAAACTGCCATCGGCGAAACGCGCCGCGGCCATGCCGGTGTAATGCATGCCGACGATGGCAAAGCCCATGACAATCGCCGCGCCGGTCCGGGCCAGACGTACGTAAGGGGTGTTCTGGCGCAGGCGAAAGGCAATCCACAGCGCCGCCAGCGACGCGCCGAAGGCAATCAGCAGCGAGGCGCCGAACAGGCTCGGGTCGTAGTCGATGCCCGGCTGCATGCGCATGGCCGCCATGCCGGTGTAGTGCATGCCACTGATGCCCGAGCCCATGACCAGTGCGCCGAACAGCAACTGCCACAGCGGCAGCCGCGGCTGGCTCACCAGCCACAGGGCAAAGCCGCAGGACAGGATCGAGATCAGCAACGACAAGGCGGTGAGCTGGATGTCGTAGCCCAGATCAATGGGCAGGCTGAAGGCCAGCATGCCGATAAAGTGCATGGACCACACACCGACGCCCATGGCCAGGGCTCCGCCCATCATCCATAGATAAGCGGCACGGCCGGTGGTGGTGGCAATGCGCCCGGTCAGGTCAAGGGCAGTATAGGAAGCGAGGATCGCCACGAAAATGGAGATCAGGACCAGTGCGGAGGAGTAGCTACCGATGAGCATGAGGCGTCTCTTGGCCGTTGTGCCGACATCCCTGCGCGGCGGGCAAAACCGCAGATTGTACTGATTGCGTGGAAGAACGCATCTACAAAGTTAGCAAAAAGCCATTAGTCGGACAGAACGCCGTTTTCGGCTGTCTCATACCCCTACAAGCCCTGTGGGCATGGGCTTTGCGGGAAGTCGTGAGCAGTTGCAAACGGCTCCGGATGCACTTTGCCTGAGGCTGTCGAGCAGGCCTTGCAGCCACCTTGCTGCAAGGCCTTCAAGGGCCTATTTCTGCTCGCTGGCCTGCAGTTGGCCATCCCAGCCACCGCCCATGGCGGCGATCAACTGCACGCTGGCGATCAGCCGGCTCTGCAACAGGCTGAGCACGCTACGCTCGTTGCTCAGGGCTGTGGTCTGGCTGGTGACCACATCCAGGTAGGCGATCAGCCCGGCCTTGTACTGGTTCTCGGTCAGGCGCAGGGCCTCGCGGGCCGAATCCAGGGCCTGCTGGCGCACCCCCGCCTCGTCCTCCAAAACCTTGAGCTGGACCATGTAGTTCTCCACCTCGCGGAAACCGTCGAGCACGGTCTGCCGGTACTTGGCCACGGTCTGGTCGTACACCGCCTCGGTGCGGTCCACTTCCGCCGAACGCTGGCCGCCGTCGAACAGGGTCATGGCCAGTTTCGGCCCTACCGACCAGAAGCGGTTGGGCAGGCTGATCCAGTCGGCGTAGGTGCTGCTGCTGTAGCCGCCGGCCAGGCTCAGGGTCAGGTCCGGGTAATAGGCGGCCTTGGCCACGCCGATCTTGGCGTTGGCGGCAATCACCGAACGCTCCGCCGAGGCGATGTCCGGGCGCCGCTCCAGCAGTTGCGACGGCACGCCTAACGGCACCTGGGGCAGCACGGGGATGGTCTTGCTCTCGGCCAGGTTGAACTCTGCCGGCGGCACGCCGATCAGCACGGCGATGGCGTTCTCGAACTGCGCCCGCTGCCAGATCAGGTCGATCAGGTCGGCCTGGGTGCTTTTGAGCTGGGTCTGGGCCTGGGCCACCGCGTCCTTGCCGGAGACCCCGGCCTGGTACTGGTTCTGGGTCATGGTCAGGGAGCGCTGATAGGCCGCCACCGTGGCCTCCAGCAGGCGCTTCTGCTCATCGATCACCCGCAGTTGCAGGTAGTTCTGCGCCAGCTCGGACTGCTGGCTCAGGCGCATGGCCGCCAGGTCGGCGAAGCTGGCCTCGGCGCTGGCCTCGTTGGCTTCCAGGTCACGGCGCAACTTGCCCCACACGTCCGCTTCCCAGCTCACCCCCAACTGGGTGTTGTAGGTGTCGCGAATGCCGCTGCTGGAACTGCTCAGGGCCGAACTGCTGCTGCCGGTGCCCTGGCTGGCGCGGGTCTTGCCGGCGCTCAGGTCGACACTGGGAAAGAACGAACCCCGGGAGCTGCGCACCAGGGCCCGGGCCTGACGGAACTGCGCCTCGGCCTGGGCCACGCTCTGGTTGGAACTGTTGAGCTTGTCGATCAGGCCATTGAGCTGGGCATCGCCGTACAGCTCCCACCAGGCGCCACGGGCCAGGGCGTCGCTGGGGTTGGCCTGGCGCCAGCCTTCGGCTTCCTTGTAGTGCACCGGCTCGGCCACCTGCGGGCGCTGGTAGTCGGGACCGATGGCGCAGGCGCTGAGCAGCAGCACGCACAGGCCCAGGCTCAAGGCCCGCGAGCCCCGGGCCATGGCCAGGCGCTGGGCGGACAGCAGAGTAACGGGACGGGACGATTGGTCGGTCATAGCGGCGTTTCCAGAGCAGCATCGGTACGGACCCCACGCCAGTGGTTGAACTTGTGGCGCAGGCGATCGAGATAGAGGTAGACCACCGGGGTGGTGTAGAGGGTCAGGACCTGGCTGAAGACCAGGCCGCCAATGATGGTCAGGCCCAGGGGCTGGCGCATTTCCGAGCCTTCGGCCCCGCCCAGCAGCAACGGCAAGGCGCCGAGGATCGCCGCCAGGGTGGTCATCAGGATCGGCCGCAGGCGTTGCAGGCAGGCGCTGCGGATCGACTGCAACGGGTCCAGGCCCTGGTGCCGCTCCAGTTGCAGCGCCAGGTCGATCATCAGGATCGCGTTCTTCTTCACCACCCCGATCAACAGGAACAGCCCCAGCAGCGAGATCAGGCTGAACTCACCACCCAGCACATAGATCGAGAGCAAGGCGCCAACCCCGGCCGAGGGCAAGGTGGAGAGGATGGTCAGCGGGTGGATGTAGCTTTCATAGAGCACCCCCAGCACCAGGTACACCGCCAGCAGCGCGCCGAGGATCATGAACGGCTGGCTCTTCTGGGTGGCGGCGAAGGCATCGGCGGTGCCGGCCATCTTGACGATCACGTCTTCGGGCATGCCCAGCTTGGCGATCGCCCGTTCGATGGCGGCGGTGCCCTGCTCCACCGTTACGCCCTCGGCCATGTCGAAGGAAATGCTTTCCGAGGCGAACTGCCCTTCATGGCTGACCCGGTCGTCTTCCAGGCTGTTTTCATAGTGGGCGATGGCCGACAGCGGAATCCGCGCGCCGTCGGCGGTAATCACCTGCACTTGATTCAGGGTAATCGGGTCCTGGGCGTATTTCGGGTTGACCTCCATCACCACCTGATACTGGTTGAGGCTGTCGTAGATGGTGGAGATCTGCCGCTGGCTGTAGGCGTTGTTGAGCACCGCGGTGACCATGTCCATGTCCACCCCCAGGCGCTTGGCCTGGTCGCGGTCCACCATCAGGGTCACTTGCTGGGCACCGTGGCCTTCCCGGGCGTCGATGGCGGTGAGCTCAGGCAAGGCGCGCAGCGCCGTCACCACTTTCGGGTACCACTGGCGCAACTCGCCCAGGTCGCCGCTTTGCAGAATGTAGGAATACTGCGAGGTGGTCTGCTCGCGGCCGCCGCCGAACTGCAGGTCCTGGTCGGCCATCAGCATCAGTTGCGCGCCGGGCACCTTGGGCATTTCCTTGCGCAGGCGCTCGATGACCTTCTGCGCCGAGATATTGCGTTCCTTGATCGGCTTCAGGCGTACCAGCATGAAGGCGTTGTTGGTGCCGTTGTTGCCACCGATAAAGCCGGCCACGCTCTCCACTGCCGCATCCTTGAGCACGGCGCGGCGGAATATTTCCATCTTCGGCTGCATCACGCTGAAGGACAGGCCGTCGTCGCCGCGGACAAAACCGATCAACTGGCCGGTGTCCTGCTGGGGCATGAAGGTCTTGGGCACCACCACGTACAGGGCCACGTTGACGCCAATGGTCAGCAGCAGGCTGAGCAGGGTCAGGCGCCTGTGCCGCAGCACCCAGTCCAGGCTGGTGGCGTACTTGCCCATCATCCAGTCGTTGCTGCGCCGGCTCCAGCGTTGCAGGCGGTTCTCCTGGCCCGGGGTGTGGGGCTTGAGCCAGCGCGCGCAGAGCATCGGGGTCAGGGTCAGGGACACCACCAGCGATACCACGATGGCCGCGGCCAGGGTGATGGAGAACTCGCGGAACAGGCTCTCGATGATCCCGCCCATGAACAGGATCGAGAGAAACACCGCCACCAGCGACACGTTCATCGACAGCAAGGTGAAGCCCACCTCCTTGGCCCCCAGGTACGCCGCTTTCATCGGCGCGATGCCTTCGTCGATGTGCCGGGAGATGTTCTCCAGCACCACGATGGCATCGTCCACCACCAGCCCGGTGGCAAGGATCAGCGCCATCAGCGACAGGTTGTTCAGGGAAAAACCGTAGAGGTACATGATGGCAAAAGTGCCCACCAGGGATACCGGTACCGCCAGGGTCGGGATCAGCGAGGCGCGGAAGTTGCCGAGGAACAGGTACACCACCAGGATCACCAGGGCCACGGCGATCAGCAGGGTCATCTCGGCCTCGTGCAGGGTGGCCTTGATCACCGGTGAGCGGTCCATGGCCAGGTTGAGCTTGACGCTGGCCGGCAGCACCGCCTGCAACGCCGGCAACTGAGCCTTGATCTCGTTCACCGTCTCGATGATGTTGGCCCCGGCCTGGCGGTTGATCACCAGCAGCACCGCCGCGTCGTCGTTGAAGAAGCCGCTGTTGTAGCGGTCCTCGACGCCGTCGCTGACCTTGGCCACGTCCTTCAGGCGCAGGGCCGCGCCATTGTTGTAGTGGATGATCAGCGGCTCGTAGTCACGGGCCTTTTCCAACTGGTCGTTGGCCTGGATCTGCCACAGCCGCTGGTCATCCTCCACCGAGCCCTTGGGCCGGCGCTGGTTGGCATTGGCGATGGCATTGCGCACGTCGTCCAGGGCTACGCCGTACTGGTTGAGCAGTTGCGGCTCCAGTTCGATGCGCACCGCCGGCAAGGAGCTGCCACCGACCTGCACTTCGCCCACGCCCTGCACCTGGGACAGGCTCTGGGACAGGATGGTCGAGGCCAGGTCGTAGAGCTGGCCTTTCTCCAGCACATCGGAAGTCAGCGACAGCACCATGATCGGCGCCTGGGACGGGTTGACCTTCTTGTAGGTAGGCATGCTGCGCATGCCGCTGGGCAGCAGGTTGCGCGAGGCGTTGATGGCTGCCTGCACCTCCCGTGCCGCGCCGTTGATGTCGCGGTCCAGGTCGAACTGCAGGATCACCCGGGTCGAGCCCTGGCTGGAACGGCTGCTCATGGTGTTGACCCCGGCGATGGCGCCGAAGGAACGCTCCAGGGGCGTGGCCACGGTGGAGGCCATGACCTCGGGGCTGGCCCCGGGCAGGCTGGCCTGGACCACGATCACCGGGAAGTCCATCTGCGGCAGCGGCGCCACCGGCAGCAGGCCGAAGCTGACGCCGCCCAGCAGCATGATCGCCAGCGACAACAGCATGGTCGCCACCGGGCGCTTGATGAAGGGGCCGGAGAGGTTCATGCCGACACGCTCCAGGCTTGAGGCAGGCTGCGGCCCTTCATGCCTCCACCTCTTGGGCGTCTTCACGCTTGCCGAAGCGCCGGCCCAGGCGGTCGAAGTACAGGTAGATCACCGGCGTGGTGAACAGGGTCAGCACCTGGCTCACCAGCAGGCCGCCCACCATCACCAGGCCCAGGGGCTGGCGCAGCTCGGCGCCGGAACCGGTGGCCAGCATCAGTGGCACGGCGCCGAACAGCGCCGCCAGGGTGGTCATCAGGATCGGCCGGAAACGCAGCAGCGCCGCCTGGTAGATAGCCTGTTCCGGGGCCATGCCCTGGTGGCGTTCGGCGTCGAGGGCGAAGTCGATCATCATGATTGCGTTCTTCTTGACGATGCCGATCAGCAGGATGATGCCGATGATGGCGATCATGCCCAGGTCGTTGCCACTGAGGATCAGCGCCAGCAAGGCCCCCACCGCCGCCGAGGGCAAGGTGGAGAGGATGGTGATCGGGTGGATATAGCTCTCATAGAGCACGCCGAGCACGATGTACATGGTCACCACCGCCGCCAGGATCAGCAGCAAGGTGCTCGACAGCGAGGCCTGGAAGGCTTCCGCCGCGCCCTGGAAGCGGGTCTGCACGCCCACCGGCATGCCGATCTCCTGCTGCACCTGCTCGATCACGTCCACCGCCTTGCCCAGGGCCACGCCCGGAGCCAGATTGAAGGACATCATCACCGCCGGGAACTGGCCGATATGGGCGATGGCCAGTTGCGCCTGGCGCTCCTCGACATGGGCCAGGCTCGACAGCCGCACTTGGCCGCCATCGGTGGTCTTGACGTGGATCTGCTCCAGGGCCTGGGGCCCGATGCGCTCGCCGGCCTGGGCCTGGAGCACCACCCGGTACTGGCTGGCCTGGGTGTAGATGGTGGAGATCTGGCGCTGGCCGAAGGCGTCGTACAGGGCGTCGGTGATGTTCGCCACCGAAACCCCGACCCGGGACGCGGCGTCACGGTCGATCACCATGAACACCTGCAGGCCCTTGTCCTGCAGGTCGCTGGCCACGTCGGTGAGCTCCGGGCGCTGGGCCAGGGCCTGCACCAGGCGATTGCTCCACAGGCTCAGCAGCTCGGCATCTGGCGACGACAGGCTGAACTGGTACTGGGTGCGGCTGACCCGGTCCTCGATGGTCAGGTCCTGTACCGGCTGCATGAACAGGCGGATGCCCAGCAGCTTGTCCACCTCGGGCTGGATCCGCGCGATCACCTGGGCTGCGCTCAGGTCGCGCTCGCTGTGGGGCTTGAGGTTGATCAGCAGGCGGCCGCTGTTGAGGGTGGCGTTGTCGCCGTCCACCCCGATGTAGGACGACAGGCTTTGCACCGCCGGGTCCTGCAGGATGATCTTGGCCAGGTCCTGCTGGCGCTGGCTCATGGCGGCGAAGGACACCGACTGCGGCGCCTCGGAAATGCCCTGGATGACCCCGGTGTCCTGCACCGGGAAGAAACCCTTGGGCACCACCATATAAAGGAACACGGTCAGGCCCAGGGTGCCGATGGCCACCATCAGGGTCAGGAACTGGTGCTTGAGTACCCACTGCAACTTGCGCCCGTAGCTTTCGATCAGCCAGTCGATCCAGGCCCCGCTGGCGCGGTAGAAGCGCCCCTGCTCTTCAGGCTTGGGCTCACGCTTGAGCAGCCGCGCGCACATCATCGGGGTCAGGGTCAGGGACACCACCAGGGAAATCAGGATCGCCACCGCCAGGGTGATGGCGAACTCGCGGAACAGCCGCCCCACCACATCCGCCATGAACAGCAGCGGGATCAGCACCGCGATCAGCGACAGGGTCAGGGAGATCAGGGTGAAGCCGATCTGCCTGGCGCCCTTGAGCGCTGCCTGCATCGGGCTGTCGCCCTCCTCGATGAAGCGCGAGATGTTCTCCAGCATGACGATGGCATCGTCCACCACGAAGCCGGTGGCGATGGTCAGGGCCATCAGGGTCAGGTTGTTCACCGAGAAGCCGGCCAGGTACATCACCCCGAAGGTGCCGATCAGCGACAGTGGCACGGCAATCGAAGGAATGATGGTGGCACTGGCGCGGCGCAGGAACAGGAAGGTCACCATCACCACCAGCGCGATGGCGATCAACAGCTCGTGCTGCACATCCTTGACCGAAGCGCGGATGGTCTGGGTACGGTCGGTGAGCACGGTGACGTCCAGGCCTGCCGGCAGGTTGTCGGTGATGCTCGGCAGCAGCGCCTTGATCCGGTCCACCACCTCGATCACGTTGGCCCCGGGCTGGCGCTGGATATTGAGCAGCACCGCCTGGTTCTCGTTGGCCCAGGCCGCCAGGCGCTCGTTCTCCGCGCCATCGACGATCTCGGCCACATCCTTCAGGCGCAGCGGCGCGCCATTGTTGTAGGCCAGGATCAGCTCGGCGTAGTCCTTGGGCGAGGTCAACTGGTCGTTGGCGTCGAGCATCGAGACCCGGGTCGGGCCGTCGAAGTTGCCCTTGGGCTGGTTGACGTTGGAGGCGCCAATCAGGGCGCGCACGTCCGCCAGGTTCAGCCCGTTGGCCGCCAGGGCCTCGGGGTTGACCTTGATCCGCACCGCCTGGCGCTGGCCGCCGGCAATGCTGACCATGCCGACGCCGCTGATCTGGGCGATCTTCTGCGCCATGCGCGTATCCACCAGGTCATTGAGCTTGGGCAGCAGCATGGTCTTGGAGGTAATGGCCAGGGTCAGCACCGGGGTGTCCGCCGGGTTGACCTTGTTGTACACCGGCGGGGCCGGCAGGTCCTTGGGCAACAGGTTGGTGGCAGCGTTGATCGCCGCCTGCACCTGCTGCTCGGCCACGTCCATATTGATATCGAGGCTGAAGCGCAGGGTCAGCACCGAGGCCCCGCCGGAACTGGTGGAGGCCATCTGGGTCAGGCCGGGCATCTGCCCGAACTGGCGTTCCAGGGGCGCGGTGACCGCGCTGGTCATCACGTCCGGGCTGGCCCCGGGGTACAGGGTCATGACCCGGATGGTCGGGTAGTCCACCTGGGGCAAGGCCGACACCGGCAGCAGGCGATAGGCGATCAGGCCGGCCAGGACAATGGCCAGCATGCTCAGGGTGGTGGCTACCGGACGGAGGATGAACAGCCGCGAGAAATTCATGCGCCGACCTTTTGCGCCTTGCCATCAACCGGCTTGCCGTCTGCGGCCGGTGCCCCGGCGGGCTGCCCTTGCAGGTGTTCGGTGGGGGTGGTGGGCACGTCGATGCTGTCGTTGACCACTTCCACTTCGCTGCCGTCCTTGAGGCGGTCGGTGCCTTCCATCACCACCCGGTCACCGGCCTTGAGGCCGTCCTGGATCACCGTCGAGTCGCCGTTGCTGGCGCCCACCTTGAGCTGGCGGATCTTCACCTTGTTGTCGCCATCCAGGGCGTAGACGAAGGTGCCGTTGGTGCCGAACTGGATCGCCGCCGAGGGCGCCAGCACCACGTTCTTCAGGGTATCGGCCAGCAGCCGCACATTGACGAACTGGTTGGGGAACAGGCCCTGGTCGCGGTTATCGAAGCGCGCCTTGAACTTCAGGGTGCCGGTGGTGGTGTCGATCTGGTTGTCCAGGCTCTGCAGCACGCCTGTGGCCTGCAGCTTCACGTCACCGCGGTCCCAGGCTTCCACCGCCAGCCTGGCGCCGCTGTGGTAGCGAGCGAGCACGGTTTCCAGGCTGTTTTCCGGCAGGGTGAAGGCCACGCTGATGGGCTGGGTCTGGGTGATGATCACCAGCGCGGTGGTGTCGTTGGCCGCCACCAGGTTGCCCACGTCCAGCTGGCGCAGGCCCAGGCGGCCGGCGATCGGCGCGCGGATGTTGGTGAATTCCAGGTTGAGCTTGGCGTCGTTGACCGCCGCCTGGTTGGTCTTGACCGTACCCTGGTACTGCCCCACCAGCGCCGCGGCGGTGTCCAGGGTCTGTTTGGCGATGCTGTCCTGGGCGTACAGCCCGCGGTAACGCTCAAGGTCGACCTGGGCGTTCTTCAGTTGGGCCTGGTTCTGCAGCAAGGTGCCTTCGGCCTGGAGCAAGGCGTTCTGGTACGGACGCGGATCGATCTGTGCCAGCAGGTCGCCGGCCTTGACCATCTGCCCTTCCTCGAAGTTGACCTTGACCAGTTCCCCCGCGACCCGGCTGCGCACATTGATGGTGTTCAGAGCCGTCACCGTGCCCAGGGCCTTGTAGTACACCGCGAAATCCCCCTGGGTCACCGGTGACACCCGCACCGGGATCGGCCCGCTGGCGCCGCCGAAACCGGGGCGCATGCTACCGCTGCGCCCTGTATGCCCGGCCGCGGCTTTCTGCCCGGCGGCCTCCTGGTGGGTACTGGCCGGCCAGAATTTCCAGCACAGGCCAACGACCAGCAGCAGGACGAACAGGCCGAACAGCCAGCGACGGGAGTTGCGGGAGACAGAGGATTGCATGGAGTGATCAACCATTGGGCGCGTGGGAGGCTTCTTTGAGAAGGCTGAAAGATAAGCACTGGAACCGTTTTAGCAAAGCGCCTTTACCGGCAATTTACCTTTGACTGACGTTTCAAGGAGCGGTGCTAAGCCACTGAAGCACAAATAAAAACGGCCTGGACAGAGCCAGGCCGTGAATAATTGTAAAACCTGTTACTTGAGCACGGCCAGGGCCGCATCGTAGTTCGGCTCTTCGGCGATTTCCTTGACCAGCTCGCTGTGCAGCACCTTGTCGTTTTCGTCCAGCACCACCACGGCGCGGGCAGTCAGGCCGGCCAGCGGGCCGTCGGCGATGGCCACGCCGTAGTTCTCGATGAACTCGCGGCCACGCAGGGTCGACAGGTTCTGCACGTTTTCCAGGCCTTCTGCGCCGCAGAAGCGTGCCTGGGCGAATGGCAGGTCGGCAGAGATGCACAGCACCACGGTGTTGGCCAGCTCGTTGGCCTGGGCGTTGAACTTGCGCACCGAGGTGGCGCAGGTCGGGGTGTCGACGCTTGGGAAGATGTTCAGCACCTTGCGCTTGCCGGCGAGGCTGCTCAGGGAAACATCGGCCAGGCCTGCGCCCACCAGGGTGAACGCTGGGGCTTTGGAACCGACTTGCGGCAGTTGGCCGTTAACCTGCACCGGGTTGCCTTTGAGAGTGACTTGAGCCATGAACGGAGTCCTTATTGAACAGTGATGATGGAACAGCAATGAGAAATTCCTGAGAGGCCGAAGTTAAGCATGAAACGGCCCGGGCACCTATGCCCCACGGGCAAATTGTCCAACAACCCGCCCCGACACCGGCATTACCGGATGCAGGGGCTGGCTTGCCAGCGAAGGCGCTTTCAAACCTTGCGCAAGCCTCAAGGGCCCCTTCGCCGGCAAGCCGGCTCCTACAGGGGTGAATTTGGGTGTTTCGGTGTAGGAGCTGGCTTGCCAGCGAAAGCGATTTCGAGACTTGAGCAAGCCTCAAGGCCGCCTTCGCCGGCAAGCCGGCTCCTACGGTTATTTGTTGAGGTGCGCCAGGAGCAGATCGGCCACCGGGCCACCGGACGCCGGGTTCTGCCCGGTGATCACCCGCTGATCCTCCACCGCGAACGGCGCCCAGGGTGCGGCGGCCTTCTGGTAAAGGGCACCGCGCTTGACCAGTTCGGTTTCCGTCAGGTAGGGCACGTACTGGTCCAGTTCGGCGAGTTTCTCCTCTTCATTGGAGAAACCGGTGACCTGCTTGCCGGCGATCAGCAGCCTACCGTCGCCCAGCTTGATGTTGAGCAAGCCCACCGCGCCATGGCACACCGAGCTGACATAGCCCCCCTGCTCATAGATCTCCCGGCTCAGGGCCTGCAGTTCCGGGTTATCGGGAAAATCCCAGACCACGCCGTGGCCACCGGCGTAATAGATCGCCACATAGTCCCCGGACCTGACCTGGGAAGGCTTGAGGGTCGAGCCCAGGCGGCTCATGAAGGCACTGTCCTGGTACCACTGCCAGTCGGTGTCGTCGGCCATGGCCAGGCTATGGGGGTCGATGGGTACGTAGCCACCCTTGGGGCTCACGTAGTCCACCTCGAAGCCCGCCGCCTCGACCTTCTTCACGAAATGCACCGCCTCACCCAGCCACAGGCCAGTGGCGCGGGCCAGGTTGGGGTATTTGGCCACGCTGGTCAGGACCACCAGTATCTTCTTGCTCATGGGCATGCTCCTTGGCATTGGAAAACAGGGCAAGGCACGGCAATCAACTGAGCAACCGCAGCATGTTGCGGTGCCGGGCATCGAAAATCCGCGCCATGTAGGCATTGACCATCAACCACTCCAAAGGTGCACCACCTATGGCCCTGTAGGTCACCCGGTCGGTGTACAGGGTGCCCCCTTCGGCGGCCTCGACCCGGTGCTCATGGCGAAAGGCCCGCAGCGGCCCCTTGAGCATCTCGTCGACAAAATGCCGGTCGCCGACCTCACGTATAACCACTGTCCATTTCGCCGGTATGACACCGAACATCCAGTGCAGGAAGCTGAACTGGCGCCCGACACTGATGCGCAGGTCATTGATATCGAGGCCCCCCAAGGGCGTGACACGCGCGGGGAAAATCTTTGGAAAGTTGGCGCCTTCGAGGCAGAAATCCAGTACCTGAGCCGGGCTGTAGCCGGCGAAAGAAGTCGTACGCTCTACTACGGGCATTCGGGGCATTCCTCCCTGGCATCAGTGCAAAAAGCTCACAAGAAACAATAAATAACTTCATGTCTTAACCGTATCTATATGTTTTATATAGTTTTTTAAAATAAATAAATCACACAATCTTAACCACTTAAACTTTGCGGAAATAATCATAAGTAACATTAACTGACAGCCCATCCCCCAATGCGCCGGCCTCGCCCGCTCTAAACCAATGGTAGTTCTCTACTGACTCCATCGGTGCGCCGACCACAGAGACGAAGCCGAGCCGGGCCTCATCCGGCTTGGGACTTTTTTTCAGGAAACCGGTAGGGTGCGCAGTTTCAGCGCGCCACTGCCCGGGCGCGGCGGTCTTTCATGGAGTCGTACCGCCCAATGAGTTGCTGGACCCTGCTCGGCCTGCCGGCCACCGCCGATACCCGCACCATCAAACGCCACTACGCCAGGCTGCTCAAGCAGACCCGCCCGGATGAAGACCCGGTGGCGTTCCAGCGCCTGCGCGAAGCCTATGAATCGGCGCTGGAGCAAGCCCGGTGGCTGGGCATGCAGGAGCAGGATCCACATTCGGACGAAGATCCGGTGCCGCTGGCCGGGCAGGCGCCGCAGGGCCCAAAGCCGCTGTCGCCGGCGCAGCGAGTCGCCCCCTTGCTGGAGGGCATCCGCATCGAGCAACTGGACCTGCGCTATCAGCAGGCGATCCAGAGCGACTGCCTGCTGGAGTTCGAGCTGGGCCTGTTGCGCCACTGCGTGGAACGCCCGGACCAATCGCAACAGCTGCTGGCCTGGGCCTTTGCCACGTTCCACTGGCTCAGCGCCTGGCAGCGCCTGGAACTGCCGGAGTACCTGATCGATGCATTGCTGGAACAGTGCCAGGAAAAGCTCTTGCAGCCCCTGCAGGACGCCCTGGCCCAGCGCGACGACCAGGCTCTGCTCCAGGCCTACGCGCAACGCCAGCAGCAGCCCTGGCTGAACAGCCTGGACCAGGGCCAGTGGTTCAACCTGCAACTGGTGGAGCTGCTGCTCAACAGCCCCTACTGGTCCAGCCCGGGGTTCGCCGCGGTGTGTGCCGGCCAGGGCTGGCACAACGGTGCGGACAACGCCTGTCCGGCGCTGGAATGGGAGCGCCTCAAAGCCCGTGACGAAGCACCGGTATTCATTGCCCGCCAGCAGGCCCTGGCCACCCAGGCGCCGGCCAGCCCGCAACAGCGCGCCGCCTACCTGCTGCTGGCGCCCATCAGTTTCACCCGCCGGCGCAACTTCGCCCGGCGCCTGCGCCCCGATGACTGGGCCTGCTGCCGCCAACTGAGCTCGCGGCTGCACGCCAATCACCCCGAGGTATCGGCCGGCATGCCCGGCGGCACGCCGTTCTTCTGGCGCGACTGGGAGTTCGCTTTCAACGCCTGGCCCATGTACCTGGGCATTGTCCTCGCCTGCCTGGCGGGGGCCGTGGCCCGCTATGCGCCGCAAGCCGGCAGCCTGGGGGAAATCATCGGCGTGACGCTGTTCTGGAGCACCTGTTTTGCCGGCGCCGGGGCCCTGCTGGGGTGGCTCTGGCAGCCTCTGGCTCACCGCCTCTGGGTACGCGACCAGGCACTCGGCGCACGCCTGCCGCACTGGCTCGACCCGGACCGTGAGGTGCTGGTCCTGCGCGACCTGCTGCCGGCCCTGCTGATCAGCGGTGCCCTGGGATATTTCTGCGGCCCGGTCAGCGCCGCCACTTACCTGGCCGTGCTGCTGGGGGTGGCGAGCCTGCGGCGCCGCGAACTCAAGGCCCAGGCTTCCTGGGAAAAACCCGCTCCCTGGCGCCGGCGGCTGTTGATCGGCCTGGGCTGCATGGTGCTGGTGGCAGGCCTGGGCAGCCTCCAGCTGTTCACCAGCCAGCGCACGCTCAACCCCAACCAGGGCCTGCAGCAATGGAGCGAACGCCTGTGCGCGCGCATGCCCGCCAATGCCGAGGGCTGCACGGCCCCGGCCACCGCCCGCCAGTGGTACGGCCAGGAGGGGCAGCCATGAACCCCAATTGGTTGCTGCCCATCGGCCTGGTTCTGGGGTTGACGCTGGTCGGCCTGGCCGGGGCCAGCAAGCCCCTGGGGCGCCTCGACCTGTGGCTGGACTACCAGGACAGCCCGAGCACCGCCCAGGCCAATGCCCTGGCGCCGATCGTCAATTGCATGAACCAGGTGGATGTGCCCTGGCGCCTGGCCCACCAGGCCTTCATGACCGAGGGTGCGCCCCGGGCCAAGGCGCCCGAAGCCTACGACCTGTATGCCTACAGCCACCAGGACATCGACGCACTGTACCGCCTCAACTGCCCCGGCAGGATCACCGACAAGTTGCAGGTCCTGGCCCCGGACAGCCCTTTGCTCCCCGCCACCGTGCGCTATCTGCAAGTGCTCGGGCCCTTCGCGGCCCTGACCAAGGATTCCTTCATGCGCAAAATGGGCATCGGGCGGCCCCTGACCGAGGCGCAACTGGATGAGTTTGCCCGCCAACTGGCGCAACAGAGCGAGGCTTACCTGGAAGCTTCCAATGCCGTGCGCCGGCTGCTCCCGGCCCTGGATATCGAACCGCGCAGCCAGCAACTGCTGCGCCTGGAGCAACGCCTGGGGCGCAATGCCCACTGGGCATTGCTCGATTACATGATCCAGGCCCGCAGCACCGTGGAATTTGTCGAGGCAGGCGTACGCCAGCAAAGCCTGACCCCGGACCAACTGGCGCAGGTCACCCGGCAGTTGCGCCAGACCTGGGACGCTCGGCAGCAGTACCTGAAAACAGGCCAGCCGGACAAGAACACCGAGCAGGTGCTGTACCTCTGGCAACTGATCGCCCAGCCCGGCGAACAGTACCTCAAGGCGCTGGACACCCTGCACCGCGACTGGCAGCAACATGCCGAGCCGCAACGCCTGAGCGACGACTACCACGCAGTGACCCAGGGTTACGACCAGATGCTCTACCACTACAACAAACTGGCGCGCAGCCAGTACTGAAACCGAACGATGGCCGCGGCACCTTTCAAGATGCCGCGGCCATCAACGGTCGGTCACTTTTTCTTCAGTTGCAGGTAGGACTGGTGCATGTCATAGGCCCAGCCGTCGATGACGTTCTTCACGTCGCTGGCCTGCATCACCTGGGTGTCGTTTTCCAGGGGCTTGCCGGTGCCTTTGCGAACCACTTCGGCAATCACCGCGTGGGTGCTGCCATCCAGGAACGCCGCCTCGGTGGCCAGGGTGGTTTCCTGGTCGCGGATGCCACTGGCGGTGCTCACCGCCGCCGCCACCAGGGCCACGGGAATGATTTCATAGGGCTTCAGGCCCTCGGTCTTGCTGGTGACTGCGGTAATCGCCGCGCGCACCACGATCACCCCCGGGCCCGGGCCGGTGGCCAGTGGCAGGGATTTGCTCACCTCGCGCTGCAGTGCCTGGTCGTAGTAACGGGTGATGGCGGTCAGGGTGCTCTGGGGGATCTTCGCCGTCGGCTGCGGCTGCGGGTAGAACTGGGTCGGTTCGATGTACACGCTGCTGTAGTTGCTCAACTTGAGCTTGGGATCGATCCAGCGCATCACCTCCACGCCGGAGGGCGACTTGGCTTCCTTGAGCTGGCTGTAGTCGCTGAGAAACCCGGAGTACTCGTCAGGCTGGGGCACTTTGCTGGAACAGCCCACCATCCCGAGGGTGGCAAGGCACAGCATGCTGAGGGTCAGAGCAAGCTTCATGTGTAACTCCTGTAGGTGCAGCAGCCAGGGACTGGCTAGGGGAAATTAAGGTATAGCCAAAAGCCGGCGCTTTGCCCCGCCGGCGCGGGTTGTTTGTCACGGCTTGCGGGCTGATTCACAGCCCGGATTTGACAGACCGGCAGCTGCCGTCAAAGCTCCATCGAGCCTGAGAGTGCCGATCAAGGCACCGCATTCTGGATACGGACGTCGCAATGCCCAAGCCGAAGAAGAATAACCCACGCTCGACACCCCCTGCTTCAACCGCACCTTCGCCCCACCGCTACCTGTTCCCCTTCAGCGCCCTGCTGTTGCTGCTGGTGCTCGGCGGGCTCGTCTGGTTCCTGCTGGCCGAACCGCCCCGGCTGGCGGCGCCGCAGGTGGCTGCGGCCCCGCCCCCCGCCCAGCCCAAGGCCGTGCCGGCGCTACCGGCCGCCCAGTACGTCGATGAACAGGCCTGCCAGGGCTGCCACCAGGCCCAGGCCAGGGACTGGCAAGGCTCGCACCATCAACTGGCGATGCAGGAGGCCAACCCGCAGACGGTGCTGGGCAATTTCAATGAACAGCGTTTCAAGGCCGAAGGCGAAAGCACCCGGTTGTTTCGCCGCGGGACCGAGTTCTGGGTCAACACCCCCGGAGCCGACGGCAGGCCCGCGGACTTCAAGGTGGCCTACACCTTCGGCATCGAGCCCTTGCAGCAATACCTGATCGAGGTCGGCCAGGGACGCCTGCAGGCCCTGGGCGTGGCCTGGGATACCCGCAAGCAGCAGTGGTTCCACCTGTATCCGGGCCAGGGCGTTAACTTCAAGAACCCGCTGCACTGGAGCAAGCCCAGCCAGAACGCCAACTTCATGTGTGTGGAATGCCATACCACCGGCTACCAGCGCAATTTCAGCGCCAGCCAGGAGCGCTTCGACAGCCGCTGGAACAGCCTCGGCGTTGGCTGCCAGGCCTGTCACGGCCCGGCCTCCAACCACCTGCAGGCCACGGCCAGCAAGGCCACCCTGGCCAACGCCGGCTTCGCCGTGGACCTCAAGGCCGCAAGCGCCACCCAGGAGATCGAGACCTGCGCCCGCTGCCACGCGCGGCGCGCGCCCCTGGGCGACGGCTACCACGTCGGCCAGCGCCTGATGGATGACTACCTGCCCAGCGCCCTGACCCGGGAGCTGTACGCCCTGGACGGCAAGATCAAGGACGAGGTGTTCGAATACGGCTCCTTCGCCCAGAGCAAGATGTTCGACAAGGGGGTGCGCTGCAGCAATTGCCACAACCCCCACAGCACCCAGCTCAAGGCCCCGGGCAACGCCGTATGCCTGCAATGCCACAACCCCGCCGGCAAGAGCGCGGCAGCCGGCATTGACGGACGCGGCTTGCAGGCCAAGGATTACGATTCCCCCGAGCATCACCGGCACACCCCCGGCCAGCCCGGTGCGCAATGCGTGGACTGCCACATGCCGGGCAAGGTCTACATGGGCAATGACTATCGCCATGACCACAGCTTCAGCCTGCCCAACCCGCTGCGGGCGCAGAAGCTTGGCACGGCCGATGCCTGCCTGGGCTGCCACCAGGGGCAACAGGCCGGCGAACGCATCAGCCGGCAGTTCCAGTTATGGACCGCCAACAGCCCACCCCAGCCACCGCGCTACGACGACAGCCTGTGGTTGATCCGCGGCGGCCACCCAGGGGCAGCCCAGGCGTTGCAGGAACAACTGCAGCGCAGCGATCTGCCACCGATCCGGCGTGCCACCCTGCTGGCCGAGCTGGCCAACTATCCCAATGCCCAGGCACTGCAACTGGCTACCCAGGCCCTCGGGCATGCGGCCCCCCAGGTGCGCGAAAGCGCGGTGCGAGCCACCAGCGCCCTGGTGCCGCCAGCCGAACGTGGCCCGCTGCTGGTGCCCCTGCTGCAAGACCCGGTCAAGGCCGTGCGGATCACCGCGGCTCGCGATCTGCTGGGCGCCGCGCGCAGTGGCCTGGGCCCGGCTCAAGGGGCCTGGGACAAAGCCCTTGGCGAATATGAAGCGGTGCAGTTGAGCCTCGTGGAGCGGGCCGAAGCCAACCTCAACCTGGCCATGCTCTACCAGGCCAGCGGGCGCGGTGCCGAGGTCGAACCCTACCTGCGCGCAGCCTTGCGCCGCGACAGCGACTTCTTCCCGGCCCTGGTGACCCTGGGACAGTGGCTGGAAGCCAATGGCCGCAGCCAGGAGGCGCAGCAATTGCT
Organism: Pseudomonas protegens CHA0; assembly: GCF_000397205.1. Lineage (NCBI taxonomy): Bacteria > Pseudomonadati > Pseudomonadota > Gammaproteobacteria > Pseudomonadales > Pseudomonadaceae > Pseudomonas > Pseudomonas protegens. Next base: position 3,198,804 of record NC_021237.1, on the reverse strand, counting down.
GGCCCAGGCCCTGCAACAGCACCCGGAGTCGGCGCTGCTACAGCACACACGGGGCCTGAGCCTGATTCGTGGGGGCGACACTGCCCGGGCCATGGCCGCCTTGAAAAAGGCCGCCGAGCTGGAACCGCAGAATGCTCAGTACGCCTATGTGCTGGCAGTGGCCCTGCACGACAGTGGCCAGCAGGACGCTGCCAACCGTCAGTTGCAAGCCCTGCTGCAGCGCCAGCCGACCCAGCGCAATGCGCGCCTGAGCCTGATCCAGTACTACTTGGAGAGCGGCCAGGAACCCAAGGCCCAGGCACTGATGCAGCAATGGAAGCAGCTCAACCCCGGGGACCCGGCGTTGCAATAGGCGGGGTGGCAAGGAGGGCTCGGTTACCCGAGCCTTCCTAAAACCAATCAAACAAGATTAACTATCAATATTAATCTATTGATTTTAAACGACTATTTATTCTAGAAATTACATTAACCAGCGCAACCGCGCGCCACCTTCAGCGCCGACGAAACAGCGGCCGCGGCTCGATCACCGAGCGGCCATACAGCACGCTCATCCCCGCCAACCCTTTGAGTGCGTCCAGCGCGCATTTGTCTTCACGCACGGCAAAGCTGTCGAAGCCGCATTGGCGCATATGGCTCAACTGGTCGCGCAGCACATCGCCAATCGCTCGCAATTCGCCCATCCAGCCCAGGCGAGTGCGCAGCAGGTAGGCCTGGCTGTAACCCCGGCCATCACGAAAGCTGGGGAAGTCCACGGCGATCAGCGGGATCAGCTTGAGCCAGGGCTTGAGGCTTTCCACTTCGTCATCCGGACCGATCCAAACGCCGTCCCGGGCCGGGTGATGCTCGATGCGACGTATCAGCCACAGGGCCAAGGGCAGGATCAGCGGCCCGTCGGGCAGCGTATCGTCAACCCCGCGCACCAGGCTCCAGGCATCGTCCTCCACCAATTGGGCGTCGCCCTCGTGCAGACGCAACAGGTTGTTCATGCCAGCGCCTCCATAGCCTTGGGATAGACCCGCTCCTTGAACGGCTCCAGGCCGATGCGCTGCAGGGTTTCGACGAAGGGTTCGTCGCTTTCGCGGTAGCGCACGAAAGTGGCGATGATGCGCTCGATCACTTCGGGGATTTCCTCGGCGCTGAAGGACGGCCCGATCACCTTGCCCAGGGCGCTGTCACGGCCCTTGGCCCCGCCCAGGGTGACCTGGAACCACTCGCTGCCGTTCTTGTCGACCCCGAGGATGCCGATATTGCCGATGTGGTGGTGGCCGCAAGCGTTCATGCAGCCGGAGATGTTCAGGCTGATATCCCCCAGGTCGTGGAGGTAGTCCAGGTCCTCGAAGCGCTGCTGGATGGCCAGGGTAATCGGCAGCGACCGGGCGTTGGCCAGGGCGCAGAAGTCACCGCCCGGGCAGGCGATGATGTCGGTCAGCAAGCCCGCGTTGGCGGTGCCCAGACCGTGTTCGCTGGCACACTGCCAAAGCTCGAACAGCTGCGACTTGGGCACATCCGGCAGGACGATGTTCTGTTCATGGGCAATACGGATTTCGCCAAAGCCGAAGCGCTCGGACCAGTCGGCCACCGCGTCCATCTGCTGACCGGTGACGTCCCCCGGCGGCGAGCTTGGCCCCGGTTTGGTGGACAGCACCACGCAGGTATAACCCGGCACCTTGTGCGGGTGCACATTGCGCGCCACCCAGCGGGCGAAGGCCGGGGACTCGGCCAGGTGGCTGCCGTAATCCAGATCGGTGTCCGCCAGGCGCTCGTAGATCGGCGGCACAAAGGCGCTGGCCACCCGCTGGAATTCGTCCTCGGTGAGCTGCGCCGGGCCATCCTTGAGGTGCTGCCACTCCTCCTCCACTTCCTTGGCGAAGGCCTCGATGCCCAGGGCCTTGACCAGGATCTTGATCCGCGCCTTGTACTTGTTGTCACGCCGGCCGTAGCGGTTGTAGACCCGCAGCACCGCCTCGACGTAGGACAGCAGGTGCTGCCAGGGCAATCCGTCGCGAATCTGCAGGCCAAGGATCGGCGTGCGCCCCAGGCCCCCGCCGACGATCACGCGCAGGAGCATTTCGCCGCTGCGGGCGCGGTAAAGATAGAGGCCGATGTCATGCATCATGATCGCCGCGCGGTCCTGCTTGGCCGAGCAGATGGCGATCTTGAACTTGCGTGGCAGGAACAGGAATTCCGGGTTGATGGTGGACCACTGGCGCAGGATCTCCGCCAGGGGACGCGGGTCCAGGTACTCATCGGCGGCGACCCCGGCAAAGGCCTCGGTGGTGATGTTGCGCACACAGTTGCCGGAGGTCTGGATGGCATGCATCTCCACCTCGGCCAGGCGCTGCAGGATGTCCGGCACCTGGGCCAGCTCGATCCAGTTGAACTGCAGGTTCTGCCGGGTGGTGAAGTGGCCGTAGCCGCGGTCGAAGTCCCGGGCGATGCTGGCCAGGGTACGCATCTGCCGGGCGCTGAGGGTGCCGTAGGGAATCGCCACCCGCAGCATGTAGGCGTGCTTCTGCATATACAGGCCGTTCTGCAGGCGCAGGGGCAGGAACTCCTCCTCGCTCAGTTGGCCGCCCATGAAGCGCTCGACCTGGTCGCGAAACTGCGCCACCCGCTCAAGCACCAGGGCCCGGTCATAGTCGTCGTACTGATACATGTCCCTACCTCATCGAAGCTGATCGTGCTCTAAACGGCGCGTGTTGTGAGGGGGCGACTATGCGCGTACGGCGCAGAGCGTTACAGATTCAGGTAAAAACTAAAAAACCATATCAGCCAAGGCTGCACCACCGTAGGCATGAGGAAAATCTGATCCGTATTAATGTGGTTTTTCTGAGCCTGTTTTGTTTCCCCGCTGATTCCTACAGTGCACCCCGTGCCAGACCGGGTGGCCTGGCAAGACTTTGCAACCGTGGAAGCATTGACCATGAACTCAGCAACAATCGGACAGGCCTACAACTACAAGGTGGTTCGCCAATTCGTCGTCGCAACAGTGGTATGGGGCGTGATCGGCATGGCCATGGGGGTGTGGATTGCCTCGCAGCTGGTGTGGCCGGAGATGAACCTCGACCTGCCCTGGAGCACCTTCGGCCGGCTGCGGCCGCTGCACACCAGCCTGGTGATCTTCGGTTTCGCCGGCAGCGCGCAGTTCGCCGCCAGCTACTACGCGGTCCAGCGCACCTGCCAGGTGCGGCTGTACTCCGACACCCTGGCCGCCTTCACCTTCTGGGGCTGGCAGTCGGTGATCGTGATCATGCTGATCACCCTGCCCCTGGGCTACACCACCACCAAGGAATACGCCGAGATCGAATTCGCCGGCGCGGTGTGGATGGCGGTGGTCTGGGTCGCCTACGCGATTGTGTTCTTCACCACCGTGGTGCGGCGCAAGAGCCAGCACATCTACGTCGGCAACTGGTTCTTCGGCGCCTTCATCCTGGTGATCGCCATGCTCCACGTGGTCAACCACCTGTCGATCCCGGTGGACTGGTTCAAGTCCTACCCGGTGTATTCCGGGGCCACCGACGCCATGGTCCAGTGGTGGTACGGGCACAACGCCGTAGGCTTTTTCCTGACCACGGGCTTTCTCGGGATGATGTACTACTTCGTGCCCAAGCAAGTCGGGCGCCCGGTGTACTCCTATCGCCTGTCCATCGTGCACTTCTGGGCGCTGATCACCCTGTACATCTGGGCCGGCCCGCACCACCTGCACTACACCGCGCTGCCGGACTGGGCCCAGTCCCTGGGCATGGCCATGTCGCTGATCCTCCTGGCCCCGAGCTGGGGCGGCATGATCAACGGCATGATGACCCTCTCCGGGGCCTGGCATAAGCTGCGCACCGACCCGATCCTGCGCTTCCTGGTGCTGTCCCTGGCGTTCTACGGCATGTCCACCTTCGAGGGCCCGATGATGGCGATCAAGACCGTCAACGCCCTGTCCCACTACACCGACTGGACCATCGGCCACGTACACGCCGGTGCCCTGGGCTGGGTGGCGATGATCACCTTCGGGGCCATCTACCACATGGTGCCCAAGGTCTTCGGCCGCGAGCAGATGTACAGCGTGCCGCTGATCAACCTGCACTTCTGGCTCGCCACCATCGGCACCGTGCTGTACATCGCCTCGATGTGGGTCAATGGCATCACCCAGGGCCTGATGTGGCGCGCGGTGAACGAAGACGGCACCCTCACCTACTCCTTCGTCGAGGCCCTGGTGGCCAGCCATCCGGGGTTCGTGGTGCGTTTCGCCGGCGGCGTGTTCTTCCTCAGCGGCATGCTGCTGATGGCCTACAACACCTGGCGCACCGTGCGCGTTGCCGATGAGCGCCTGGCGCTGAGCGACGCCCGGATCGCCTGACCCACCTGCCCCACGCCGGCCCCCGTGGCCGGCGTGTTGCGTTTCAGGGAGCCTGAAAACCCATGGATATACTGCTCAACCTGCTGGGGGTGGCGTTTCTCTACCTCTGCATCGAGTACTGCCTGCGTCACCAGAGTGCCAAGAGCCTGGACGACGCCAGCCTGATCCCCTTCGCCGACGACCCCGACGTAGCCCGCCGGGTGGAGCTGGCCACGGGCAAGAAAATCAACGCCGTGACGCCGGAGGAAGCCAAGCCGGGTTGGATAAACCTGGATATGTAGAGCGCTTTGGCTGGCAAGCCAGCTCCTACAGTGGGGGTATTGGCCGGGTCAGGCGCGCTCGCGGGGGATCAGGCTCTGCAACTGAGCGGCGAGGAAATTGCCGTCAAAGGCAAAGACGTCAGGGTCCTTCAAGCCGTTGGTCTTGCGCCATTGCCAGCCGCCCGAAGCCTCGCCGACCAGGGACACGCTGCCCAGCCGCGCCGCAGTCAGGCCGATCACCGCCAGGGAAATCTGCCCTTGGGGGCCCATCACATCCGGCACGAACTCCACCGGTTTGCCGGCGATATGGATGGTCAGCTTCTCGCTCTTGAAGGTCGAGACCTCCAGCGGCACCGCCGGGCTGAAGGCCACATAGGGCTCGCGTTGCAACGCCAGCAGGTCCGGCAGCAATACCGGCGCCAGCCAGTCTTCGATCTGCCCGAACAATTGATGAATGCGACGCGCCCAGACCACCGACTGGCTGTCGAACAGCTGCTTCTTGTGGGCTTCACTGGCCGCGTAGTGGCGCAGCATCTCGCCCAGTTGCTGGATATCGTCCATTGTGCTGTGTCCCTGGCTTCGACCTTTGAGAACAGCAGGTCGCCGGCCCTGAGCATGGCAGATGCCGGTGTCGGGCGTTGAGTTGTTTGCCCGCCGGCTCGCCGAGCCCTGTAGCTGCGCCCACCGATGATGATCCTGCGGGCCGCTGGCGACGATCACTGGCGAGGCGTTACCAGGGTATCCGCCGCTCGGCGCTGAAACTGCAGCCGGTACTGACGCGGCGTCAGGCCGATGGTTTGGCGCAAGGCGCTGCCCAGGTGGGACTGATGGGCAAAACCACAGTCCTGGGCAACCGCCGCCAGGGGCAGGTCCGTGTGCTCCAGCAGCCGCCGGGCCGCTTGCAGCCGCACCTCGGTGATCCAGGCATGGGGCGTGATGCCTACAGCACGACGAAAGTCGCGCAGCAGGCGCAGTTCGTTGTGGCCGTAGGTCAGGGCCAGTTGCGCCAGTGACAGGGGCCGGGCGTATTCATCGGCCATCTGTTGCAGCACCTGCCCCAACTCCGGGGCCCGGGCTGGCGCTGCCCGCCCGGGCTGGGCCAGCCCCAGAAACGCCAGCGCGCATTGCTCAAGAGCCAGCTCATCGGCCTCGGGCGCCAGCAGCAGGCGCCTGGCTTCGCGCCCCAGGGCCAGGGCGCGGGCATGCCCCGGGCTCTGCATCCGGCGCTGGCCAGGAACCAGCGGCGTCGCGCCCTGCCAGCGCAGCAGCAGGTATTCGCCGCCCATGGCGGATTCGGAAAACACCTCAATGCCTGCGGGCGTCAGGGCCAGGGTGCCGGGCCAGGTATCGAAATCCTCGCGGCGGTCGGAGTCGATGGCATGCACCCCGCGCTGGCGTTCCAGGGTCACCCCCAAGGTCTGCCACTGGGCCGGATCGCGGGCGCTGTAGGCCGCGGCCGGCAGCAGTTGCAGCAGCAGGCGGCCGTCCAGCAGGCGATGTTCGAGCACCTGGGGCATGTGAAATTTCCTGATAGATCGCCACCCATGGCGGCGTGAAACTGAGGCTTACCCAACCGCACCACAGAGGAGTTGCCCATGCGCACCATCGGCCTGATCGGCGGCATGAGCTGGGAGTCCAGCGCCGAATACTATCGCCTGATCAATCAGCAGGTTCGCGATCGACTGGGGCCGCTGCGTTCAGCGCGGCTGTTAATGTACAGCGTCGACTTCGGGCCTGTCGAACAGGCCCAGCATGCCGGGCGCTGGGACGACGCGGCGGCGATCCTGGTGGAGGCAGCCCGGCGCCTGGAAGCCGGCGGCGCCGAATGCGTGGTGCTCTGCACCAACACCATGCACAAGGTCGCCGGGCAAATAGAGGCCGCCATTGGAGTGCCCTTTGTGCATATTGCCGACCCCGTGGTGCAGGCCGCCCAGGCAGCCGGCACCCTGAGCGTGGGGCTGCTGGGCACAGCCTTCACCATGGAGCAGGCGTTCCTCAAAGGCCGCCTGGAAGACCAGGGCCTGAAGGTGCTGGTGCCCGATGCAGCGCAGCGCCAGGCGGTGCACCGCATCATCTATGAGGAGCTGTGCGTGGGCGTTGTCAGCGAGAGCTCGCGGCGGCTGTACCAACACGTGATCGACGGGCTCCAGGCCCGTGGTGCCGAGGCGATCATCCTCGGCTGCACGGAAATCGGCCTGCTGCTCAAGCCCGAGCACAGCGCCCTGCCCCTGTTGGACACCACCGAATTGCATGCCCGGGCGGCGGTGGATTTCGCTTTGCTGGAGTGAACGTCAAGGCCCGCAGGGCCTTGCAGGGCGATCGCCTGGATCCCTGCCTCTGCTGCGGAGCCGATCGTCCGAACGCGGCCCGAGCCTGCGGCAGCGGCTACACGAACCCGGCCTCAACGACGCAAGCGCGCCATGCTCAGCACATCGACATAACCGCCGTCGCGTACGGCGTAGTCGCGCAGCTGGCCTTCGGTTTCGAAGCCGAACTTGCGGTACAGGCCGATGGCGGCCTGGTTGTCGGCATACACCGTCAACTCCACCCGGCGCAGGTTCATCCAGTTGTCGGCCACCTCCAGCACGGCCGCCAGCAGGCGGCTGCCGATGCCCTGGCGTTGCCAGGCCGGGGATACGCCCATGCCGATATCGGCGCAATGGGCCCGGCGCACCCGCGCCACCTGCAGCAAGCTGCAACTGCCGATCACCGCACCCTGGTGCAGGGCAACCAGGGCCACCAGTCCCTCGTTTTCCTGCCCCAGCCCGACGCGCTTGCGCCACAACTCGCGGGACTGGTAAGGCAGTTGCAGGGTCTGGGCCGCCACACTGGGTTCGCTGTACAGCGCCGTCAGGCCGTCGATATGAGCTTCGTTGCACCGCTCGATGACGATGGTGGGATGGGCGTTGGGCATGGCGAGGTCATCCTTGAAGTCGAAGTGGCCATCGAGTGTACGGGCATGCGTATAACTCTGGCGAGGCGCTCAAGCACAAAGCGCAAACCTTAGAAACCCTGGTCTGGCGACTCGGGTGAGCGAGCTTGCTGTCGACGCAGATCCTCGGCATAGCTTGCAGGTGAAAGCAGTTGCAGAACCTGGTGCTGCAAAGCATCCGACAACGCAAGATAGAGAAATAACCCCGGGTTCAGGGCTTCTTGCTTCTCTAGGTGCAATGCTGACAGATAGAAGCCCACATCACGCAGACACTCGTAGGGACGGAGACCACCAATACGCATGACCGACTTGCTTTTGCCCGTCCCAAACTCTGCATTGATGCAACGCTTGAGGGTCGCCGCCTCGATCTCCCCTCCGGCGCTGGCAGCGCTCAAGGAACGTTGCAGAATCTCACTCAAGCGTTGCAGCGGATTGCACAGATACTCCAACGGATACTCACAGTGAGCGAGTATGTAGCGGTTGTATTGATGGATCATGATAAGTGCTACATCCGCGCCCGCCGGGCTCAGGGTGCGCGTACAGCGGCCGAATTGGGTTTCATAGACAATCCGGTGACGGATGTCTCGCTGATCGACACAGTCATCGAGAATCGCCTCCAGCTTGTCCGTGGCATGCGGCTGAAATCCTGGATCGTAGTTGTATTTAAAGGCATAGATGAAGGCAAGAAGCTCCATCGATAGCCACCCCAGGTGATGCTGGGCGTGGTAGGAATCCAGCAACGCCTTGAGCGCACTGATCTGCTCTCGAGCCGCCACAGCAAGCAGTCGTTCCCGCTGCTGTCCTTCGGTCTGTTCGGCCTCGACTAGACGCCTGAGGATCAACGCGGCCTCTGCGAAGGCCTCCTCGCCGAAGAGCCGCTGAATCAGGGTTAAGGCAGAGGAAAAGATCGCGTTGAGCAGGAACAGCGACAACGAAATGTCCTGGAAGAACGCCTGCCAGCACTCTCGATCTGAACCGGATATCCCAACCAGCACCTGAACACTGTTTTCGACGCGCTGCAGCCGGCGCCCGACATGAAGGTCACTCTTGATCTGCTCCAGCAAGACATAGGCATGGAGCTGCCCGGCATTATGCTCGATCAAGCTGCGAGTCGCCTTTGACCGCCCGACTTGCCTCGCTTGTTGCGACAGAAACTCACCAGGCTCCACATGCCTGATCTGGGCTTTGAAAATGCTCACCAGCCTGTCGAGCAACAAGCTCGGCGAGCGTCTGCCGACCGCAGCATCACTCCTGGCCTGCTGATAAAGGTTTCGGTGTACTTCGTGCAACTCATCCGGCAGCACCGGTCTGGGCTCAGGCAACGACCACCGGCCCGCGGCATGCAGCACCTTTACACCTTCGAACAGATGTTCCAGGTGCTGAATGACTGCTCCGGCTTTCTGTGATCGCCCCAAGGCCAGCTCCAATTCCTTCACGGGCGCGTCGACCGAGGTTCTTCCCGGAAACGAATCATGCCGAATCAGGCGACCCAAACGTCGCAGGAACTGCAAAATAGCCGCCTGCGCCCTTTGCTGGGGAATTCCCAAGCACTCCATGACCTGTACCAGAGACGCCTCTAAACTTGTCAGAATGGCCTCCCTCGTCGCCACCGGGTCGCCGAAGAGCCGGTCTCCATAGCACTCATAGCAACGTGCCAGATAGCGCAATGGGATAGAACCCTGACCATTCTCCAAGGCGTCCACGAACATTTGCTCAAGTTGTGGCCACACGATCAGCCAGAAATACAAGTGCGTAGCGCATACGTCCTTGTCAGGAAACAAGGCAACGAACCCTAGGTGCTTGTGAATCTCCCGCAAATTGCGCAACACCGGGGTCAGCAGTGAATCATCTCCCCCCTCCGCCATCCGCCTGGTCACTAGGTCGAGCATTGCCTGCTGACGCTTCTGGCGCTGCTCCAGGCTCTGGCCTTGCCGCGGCAAAGGCGCCTTCGACCTTTTGAACACAGCCCGCTCGTAAAACAGCTCGATGACTTCGTGAAACTTGGGAATCCTGTTAATCACACCGCACCCACCCTCCGTTGTCCTGCGCCCATCCTGAGTGGTTCGTCATGGTGCTACAACATTTTCCCGTCATCCCCTCGTTGAATTACACAAACCGGGGGGCGGCCACCGATTAACTTGTAAGGCATCCAAGGTCAGTCACAAACAGCCTCGGTGAACCCCATCCACTGAACAAGCAATGCACAAGGAACCACCGAATGTTCTACAAAGATGACAACGACGCATTTGAGCTGAAACAACGGCAAATCGACGCCATGGAACAAGCACTGCTTGTTTCTCGTGGTACTCCCCGAGCTGAAGCAGCCGAGATAGTGGCGGAGCGCAAGCGATTGCAAGAGGCCTACGCAGGGGATCCTGGCGTTAACCCGGCGCCAGGCGTATGGATCAACCCAGAGGGCGAGGACCTTGAGGGTGACGTGCCGGCAGACCGGCAGGAGGCCATCAAAGCCAACGCTATCGCCAAAGACCTGCTCGGCGACGAGTTCAGTACCGACACCCAGTGGAACATCACCCACTTCCCCGATCGGAAGAGCAGCAACGCCGAAGTACAAGACTTCTGGGAGGATTTCACGACCCCTGACTCCAAGGCATGAGCCCAAGCACCCGGTCCGGATAGCACCAAGAGTTCGGCCCTGGTCACTCCGACAAAACGGCTCGCCTCAAACGAACCAGTCCTGGCGTTCGCTGAAGGTGTTGAGGATCAGTTCCACCAGTTGCTGTACCTGCTCTTCATGCTCCACCTGGGCATTGACCGCCAGCCAGGCGCGGCGTTGCATGCTTTCCTCGAACAGGCCCGGCAAGGCGGTGAGGCCGCGGTCGAAGCGGCTCATGTACTGCGGCAGCAGGCCAATGCAGGCGCTGCAGCGGATCATCTCCAGCATCAGTTCATAGGAATGCACCTGCACCACCCCGGCCAGGCGCTGTTCCACCAGGCTGTTCCAGGGCCGGAACGGCTCGATATGACGGTCGTGCTGCCACTGCACCAGCATGTAGTCCGCCAGGTCGTCCAGGCTGTCGGGGCGGGCCGCGACCCGGGAGTAGCGCTTGGCGATGTGCGGCAGGTAGTCGATGCGCGCCAGGGGCATGGGTTCGCGGGTGGCGAAGCTGGGGCCCGGCAGGGGTGAATCCTCGGCCGCCAGCCACAGCACCAGGTCGGCGCTCAGGGCCTGCAGGGACAGGTCGCTGTCGATGGAGATGATTTCCAGCCGGGCGCTGGCGTTGCGCCGCAGCAAGGCGATCAGGTCACGGCCAAGGATGTCGTGGAGGATGGTTTCCGCCACGGCCACGCGGATCAGGGGTTGCTCGATCACCGGCAGCCGCCGCTGGTGGGCCAGGGCAATCAGCTGGGCCTGCAGTTGCAGGCCTTCGCGGCTCAGGCTCAAGGCATTGCCCTGGTAGCAGAACAGCGAACGACGCAGGTGCTCCTCCAACTGCGCCAGTTGCTTGCGCAGCAGCGTGGCCTTGATGTTCAGGCTGCGGGCCGCCTGCATGAAGCAGCCGCAACGGGCGCTGACCAGAAAATACTGGGCCACCGCAGGTTCGATGCCGGCGGCCAGGGCCAGCCAGGCTTCCCGGGGTTCCTGGGGCGCGGTGTATGGCGCAAAGCCCTGGAGTGGAGCGGGTTCGAGAAATGACATCGGTGACTCCCTGTCTTGTTGAGTGTTGCTTCCTTGGCGGGCGGACGGCGGGGCCGTGGGATCGCCTTCGCGGGCAAGCCAGCTCCTACAGTTGCCGGTGCTGCGTATTGCCTCGTAGGAGCCGGCTTGCCGGCGAAGGGGCCTGTGAGATCGCCTTCGCTGGCAAGCCAGCTCCTACAGCTTGTCCTCCAGGACCTGGTTCAACACCGCGCCATCGATGCTCAGGGTCGCAGTGTTGAGCATGCCTTCCAGGTAGGCCTTGGCGATCTGCTCCTGGCGCTGGGCGCGCAGGGCCTGGGTCAGGCGATCACGCAGTTCGTCCAGGCTGGCAGTCCGTGCCGGCTGCTGTTCGGTGAGCTTGAGCACGTGGAAACCCGCCGCGCTCTGCACCACCTCGGACACCCCGCCCACCTTGAGCCGGGCCACCGCGCTGCGCACCTCCGGCAGCAGTTGCTGCAAGGGCTGCAGGCCGGAGTCGCCACCGCGCTGGGCGCTGTCCCGGTCCTGGGAGTACTGCGCCGCCAAGGCGGCAAACTCCCCCGGCGCGGCCTGGGCCTTGCGGCTCAGCTCCTGCGCCTGGCGGCGTACCTGCTCGGCCGCCTGGGGCTCGGCGACCCCGAGGAAGATCTGGCTGACCCGGTACAACGGCGGTGTCATCCACGCCGACTTGCCTCTGTCATAGGCCTGCTGCAACTCCGCCGGGCTGGGGTAGTCCGCCGGCACCTGGCTGACCGACTGCAGATAGTCGCGAAACACGATCTGTTCGGTGGCGGCGCGGGTCTGCTGCTCCACCTCCGGGCGCTGGCGCCAGCCCTGGGCATCGGCCTGCTCCAGCACGGCCTTTTCCGCCAGCCGTGAACGAATCCAGGCTTCCAGCGCCGGGCGATTGCCGCGCAATTGCCCCCGGGATTCCTCGGGCAGGCTGGCGAACAGGCGCTTGAGCTCCTCGGCCGCCACCTGCTGATTGCCTAGGCGCGCCACAGCGGGCGTAGACGCCAGTTGTTGTTGCAGCGGGGTCGGGGCCGGCTGCTGCGCCGCCACCGGGTCATTGCCCGGGCGCAGGGCCAGGCCCAACGCCAGGCCGAGCAAGGTCAGTGCCCCGGCACCGACCACCAGGGTGGGCTTTTTCACAGGGTGGCCGCCTCTTCCCGGGGTTGGCTTTGCGCCGCCTGGGGCGCTTCGGCCTGCGCCTGCAACTGGGCCGCCTGCTGGCTGTATTCGCGCAGGTAGACGATGAACTCCTGCAGCAACCGATCCCACAGCTCCAGCTGGCTGCGCAGGTGGGTCTCGCCGACGCCGGCCACCACCACGTCCATCTCCATCACCAGGAATTCGCCCTGCAGCGACAGCCGGGCAAAGCGCCGTGAGGCGTTCCACAGTTCCGCCAGCCCGGCCGGCAATTCGCCCTGCACCCGCAGCGCGCAGCTGTAGGTGAAGTCCACGTAGTGCCCGGCTTCGCTGCCCGGGTTACCGAAGCGCACGGCGTAGCCGATGCCCTGGCTGGCGCTGAGCAGTTGCACGATGCCGTTCTGTTCGGTCTGGTTGACCCGGTAGCCGGCGCCTTGCAGCAGGTCGGTGAGGCTTTCGGTGGTGACGCTGTTAATCAAGGTCATGGTCATCTCTTCCCTGGTGATCAGTGGGTGCTCGCCGCCCGGGGGGCGTCGAACTGGGTCTGGTAAAGCTCGTCGCCAAAGCCCTGGGCCAGTTCCTCGAACTTGACCCGGGCGCTGCCGGCGAAGGGCTGGCGGATTTTCACCAGCTCAGCCACATCGATTTTTTCGTAGGCCGCCAGAATCTGTTTGGCGATGCCGTACATCTGCTGATTCTTGACCGCACATTGCTGCACTTGTGTGTCACGCTCGCTCAATTGCGCCTGCAATCTGGCCCGTTCGGCCTCCTTGCCCCGGGCCAGCACCAGCAGGTCCTCATAGGCCTTCTTGAACTTGCCCAGTTGCTCGCTGCTGGCGGCCGCCTGGGCCTGGGCCTGGTTGTGCAGGCTCTGCTGCTGGCCGGCCAACTGCTCTGCCACACCACGGGTCTTGGCCAGCTCGGCCGTCAGTTGCTTGACCTGGGCCTGGGCCTCCCTGGCCGCGTTCTCGGCGGCGACCCGCGCCGCCGCGGCCTGGGCCTGTTCGCTTTGCAGGGCCTGCAGCTGCTGGGTGGTGCTGCGCAACTGGGTGCGCAGGCGCTCCTCCATGCCTTCGGCACTGGCGCCGACACTGGCCAGCACGCCCCAGACCAGCAACAGGCTCGCCGCCCCTGCCCTCGCTCGGCTGTTCATAACCTTCCTCCTGACGCTTAGAAGCGCGTGTTGAGTTCAAGCTGCATCACGTCCACCTCGTAGCGCGGCCCGTAGACTTCCGAGGCGCTCATGTAGCGGGCCGTGGCGTAGATGTTCTTGTCGATGCCGTAGTTGCCGCCCAGGAAATAGCCCTTGGCGTTGGTGCCCCCCAGGTGGAACGAGGAGTCGTTGAAGCCGTCGGGCAAGGCGTCGGGCTGGATGTACTTGTAGCCAGCCAGCAGGTTCCAGTCCCCGGCCTTCTTCATTTCCAGGGCGTTGCCCAGGGTGAACTGCACCATCAGCGCATTGCCGCCGCTTTCGAACTGGCCCTGGCTGTTGATGTTGTTGACGATCTCGCCCTCGCTGCGCTTGAGCATCTCGCCCTTGTCGTAGGCCAGGTTGCGAATGAAGTTGGTCTGGCTGCGCAGGCGCAGGTCGTCCGGCAATTCGGTGTCCCAGGCCAGGTTCAGGTCGAGCACGTCGAACTTCGAGGCCAGGCCGACGAACTGCGGCTGCGGGGTCAGGCCCGGGGTGGCCGGGTTGGGGGTGATGTCGCGCAGCAGGAACACGCTGTTGCCCTTCTGCATGAAGGCGACGCGCGAGCCGTCGGTGTCGCAGCCCGGGGCCCCGGCCCAAGGCGCACAAGGGCTGGAGCGCTGGCCTTCGATGTCGTCGAAACGGTAGTAGGCCAAGGCGCCTTTGAGGCTGTTGCTGCGGTTGATCTTCCAGTTGGCGCCGATCTGCCCGCCGAACAGCCACTTGGTGTCGCTCTCGTTCTTGTCGAAGCCGTTGCTGGTGGCGGTGTCGTTGGTGTACTCCACCGGGAATACGCCGAGGGTGCCGAACAGGCCCCAGTCGCTGCTGAGCTTGTGGTTGAACAGCGCCGCCACGCCGTCGAAGTTCAGGTCGTTGGAATACAGCATGTCGGTGGAATAGAACGGGTTGGCGATCCGCCCGCCGGTCAGGGTCAGGTCCTGGGTGGCCTTCCAGGTCAGGTAGCCCTGGTCGAGCCAGATGTCCTTCTTGCCAAAGCCGCCGCCCAGGGTCTGGGTGGTGGACACCGGGTTGTTGTCCGAGCCGGTGCCGATGCGGATGCCGGCGGTCCATTCCGGCGAGATCACCGCCTTCATCCCCAGGCGCGCGCGCAGGCGGAACAGGTTGTCGCGGTCCTCGCGGGTGTTGAGCAGCGGCGGCAGCTTGCTGTTGGTGTCCTTGTTGACGTCGTAGGGGCCACTGTCGTTGAGCTTGGCGTAGTCGACGAGCTCGTTGCTGTTGTTGTCGGCGAAGAACCGCGACTCGTCGCGCAGGCGGATGTCGCCGTCGAAGCTGATGCGCGAGATCCAGTCCGGGAAGGTGTTGGGCTGGGCCCAGTTTTCCTGCTTGGCGGTGGCCATGACCTCGGCCTTGACCTGATCGCGGATCTGGTCGCGGACGATGGCCGGCACGTATTGCACCCGCACATCACCGGGCGCCGCAGCCGGGCCGGTTGCCGCCACGGCGGTGGCCGCGCGGGCCTGCTGGGCTTCTTTCTCGGCCTGGGCGATCAGCCCGTCGGCCTGCTCCTGCTTCAATACCCCCTGCTGCACCAACAGACGGATCAGGTTGATCGTGGCGTTCTCCGAGGGCGCGGCCGCGGCGGCCGTGGCCTGTCCGGCCAGGGTCAGGGCGACCATGCCGAGCGCCAGGGTCAATCGATTCACGGTGGAAATCATCTGCACACAACTCCTGTAGAAACTGCAAATAGGGGTTCGCTCATTCCGGTCGCCGGCCCTTGAGGGACAGGCGTACCGGCAAAGTCAGGGAGGCCGGCATGCGCTCTTTCAGGCGCGGCGTGGCCCGCAGCGCCGCCAGCACTTGCTGGTCGGTCTCGGGGTTGCCACTGGAGCCGGCCAGCTCGGCGCGGGTCACCTGCCCGTCGGCGCCCAGCCACAGGTCCACCTGCAGCGCATAAGCCTTCTTGCGCAGCTCCGGGTCCTCGCGCAGCGCGCGCTGGAAGGTCGCCGCCAGGTACTGCTTGTAGGTCCCGGTGCCCAGCCCGCCGCCACCGGCGCCGGCCATGCCGCCGCCCTTGCCGGCACCGACGTTGAAGCCGTCGTTGCCGGACTGGGCGTCGCCATCGATCTGCATCGGGTTGGCCAGATCGTCCGCCGGCGATGGCGGTGCTTCCTCCTCCGGCTTGACCTCCTCCGGGGTGGGCGTGGGTTCGGGCTCCGGGATCTTTTCTTCCACCGGCTCCGGCTCCTTGGGTTTCTCCGGCGGCGGTGGGGGTGGAGGCGGCGGAGGCGGCAGCGGGATGATGGTCGGCACCTTCGGCGCTTCCCGGCGCACCCCGGCCATGTCATTGGCCCACTGCCACAGCAGCCAGGCCGCCACGGCACCCAGCAGCAGCCCCGCGCCCCACTTGAGCAGGCGCAGGGCGCGCGGCTTGTTCTGTACCGGCGGCAGCTCGAACGGTTGATGTGCGCTCATGGCTCAGCCCTGGCTCGGTTTGCCGGTGACCAGGCCGACCTGGGACAACTCCAGGCGGCGCAGCAGGTCGAGGACTTCGATGACCTTCTGGTACTGCACCGTGGCATCGCCACGGACGATGATCGGGAAGTCCGGGTTCTGCGCCTTCTCGATGCGCAGGCGCTCTTCCAGCTCGCCCAGGGTCACCGGGTAGGCGTCGAGGAACACCTGGCCGCCATCGTTCACCGAAATGGCCTTGGTCTTGGCCTCGGAGAGCGACACCGAGGCACTGGCCTTGGGCAAGTGGATCTGGATGCCCGAGACCTGGGCGGTGGCGGTGAGGATGAACATCACCAGCACCACCATCAGCACGTCCACCAGGGGCGTGATGTTGATGCTGTCGACGGCGGCATCGTCTTCGTCGTCATGGGAGGCGTTCACGGAAGCCATGGCAGTTCTCCTCAGGCCGGAACCGACGCGTTGCTGTGACTGACCCGCCAGTGGGCGTTCTCGCTGTGCTGGCTCTCGCCATGCAGCTCCGCCAACCGGGTGATGAACTCGTCGACGAACACCCGCATGTCGGCGCCGACTTCCTTGTTGCGGGTGATCAGGCGGTTGTAGCCAAACAGCGCCGGAATCGCGACGAACAGGCCCATGGCGGTGGCCAGCAAGGCCGCGGCCATGCCCGGTGCGATGGCGTTGATGTTGACGTCACCGGCCATGGCGGTGCCGAGGAACACCACCATGATCCCCAGCACCGTGCCCAACAGGCCGATGTAGGGACCGCCGGCAATGGCGTTGGACAGGGTCGAGAGCTTGGAACTCAGTTGCTGGTTTTCCCGGGTGCGCACGCCATCCATGGAGCAGCGGATGGCCTCGATGGTGGCCGCCGACACCGAGGAGGTATCGGCGCCCTGCTCGCGGCGGGTGCGGATCTCTTTCACCGCCACCAGGTACAGGCGCCACAGCGAGGAGTGCTCCAGGCGACTGGCCAGGACCTGATCGTCGGCGAACATCTCCAGGCGCGTGCCGACCTTGGCGAACTGCTCGCGGAACAGCGCATTGGCAGCGCTGACCCGGCTGACCATGCGGTTCTTGCGCAGCATGATCACCCAGGACTGGATCATCATCCCCACCAGCACCAGGATGATCACCCAGGCATCCACCGGCACCGCCTTGAGCAGGAAACCCAGGCTGCCGAAACCGAAGCCCGACTGTTCTTCATCGACGCCGTAGACCACCAGCTTCGACTCGGCGCCCTGGGCGCTGGCATCGGCCAGGATCAGCGCCGCCGGACGCGCCACCTTGGACAGGCGCAGCTCGTCCAGGGCCCCGGTGAACGGCTGGAAATGGCCGGCCTCGACCCCGGCGGCCGCCGGCAAATCGGCACCGATGGCCAATGGCGAATTGAAGGTGGGAATGGCCTGGGCCAGGCTCGCGGTCTCGCGGCCATTGACGTACAGCGCCAGCCGGCTGCCCTCGCCGCTCAGGGCCAGGTGCTGCCATTGCCCCGGGTTCAGCGGCTGAGTGGAGGCGGCGCGCTGGCCGTCCACTTCGACGAAGGGCATGCCCTGGTTGATGCCGATCAGCAAGCTGCCGGCGCCTTCGCGGCGAGCCAGCAGCAGTTGTTCGCCGCTGGCCTGATCCAGGCGCACCCAGGCGCTGAAGGTGAAGGCGCCGCCGGCGTTGTGCTGCAGCGACGGGCTGGCCGGCAGCAGCAGCGGCTGGCCGCTGAACTGCAAGGCCCGGCCGATGACCCCGTCAATCGCCGCGCCGGTGGCGTTCTGCGCGGTGTTGCCGTAGGCGGTGGTGTCCTTGGCCGGGGTGCCGTTGCTGCCGTCGAAGTGGTAGATCGCGGTGTAGCTGGGGTCGAAGGTCAGCTGGCCGTTGGCGGTGCTCGGGGCCTTCTGGTTGCCGTAGTACATCCAGATGTCCTGACGCTGGCCGCCTTCGACCTTGGGCACATCGACCCAGATCAACGCCATGCCCATCAGCGGGTCGAAGCTTTCGATCTGGTGATTGAGCAGGGTCTTGTCATCGGCGGCGACAAAGCGCAGGTCGGCGCCGTCTTCCTTGACCCCGTCGAAGGTGAAGTTGCCGGTGTGCAGGCGCACCAGCAACGCGGTGCGGCCCAGGGCTTCATTGATGGCGGCGCCTTGCGGGGTGGTGTCCACGCTGATCTGCTTGCGGTAATGCCAGTCGTCCTGCCACCAGGCATGGGCCGTGGCCGGGAGCACGAAGCCCAGGCAGATCAACAGGCTCAGGAATAAGCGTTGCATGTGAAGGGTCTCCGTAAAGTCAGAACGTCGCTTGCACACTGAAGTGCAGGCGCGGGTCGTATTTCTGGGTGTTGGGGCCATCCTTGAGCGGGTAGCCCCAGTCGAGGCTGCCGGACAGCCACTTGCTCAAACTGGCGCGGGTGCCCAGGCCGACACTGGCCAGGCTGTATTGGTCTTCCTGCTCGGGCAGCGGGTCGTGCAGGGACAGGTGCGCGCCTTCGGCAAAGGCGTAGAAGCGCCACTCCTGCACATAGCTGCCGAGGAACTTGGCCAGGGACGGCGTGCGCAGCTCCTGGGAGAACAGGTAGCCCTCATCCCCGGTGCGCTCGGCGGCCAGATAGCCGCGCACCGAAGTGGAGCCACCGGCGGAATACTGCTCGTTGGACACCAGCGGCCCCGAGGCCAGCTGGAAGGCGGTCTTGGACGCCGACTGCCAGTCGTTGGCGAAGGTGTAGGTGAAATTCAGGTCGCCCTTGAGCACCGAGAAACTGGCGCTGGCCTCGTCGCGCTTGTACTGAAACTCCTCGGCGTCGCTGCCGTAGCCGAAAAAGCGCCGGGTGCCGATGATCAGGTTCAGGCCCAGGCCCAGCTGGGACTTTTCGCTGTAGCGGTAGCCGTTGTAGCCAAAGGTCACCGGGGCGTACTTCAACGGAATCTGGTCGCTGCTGCGGCCAAAGCGCATCTCTTCCTCGAAGTCCTTGAAGTCCACCCCCACCGACAACGAGTTGGCCCAGCTACCTGCGGCGGGCAAGGTGTAGATCGCCGACACCCCGTAGGAATGGCCCTTGCCCAGCACGTTGCTGCCACCGATGGTGGCGATGTTGCTGTCGGACTGGTAACCGGAGAACTGCAGGGCCCAGCGATCGCTCAGCGGCGCGGTGTAGGAACCGGACCAGACCTTGGCGTTGTCGGTGTCCTGGGGCGCGGTGAAATAGGTCAGGGAAATGCTGTGGCCCAACTGCCAGAGGTTGTCGTAGCCGACGTTGACCACCGTGCGCAGCTTCTCGGTGTCGGCGCTGTAGTCGTTGTTCAGGCCGACGCTGGCGTGCCAGGGATTCTGGTCTTCCACTTGCAGGTCCACATCCATGGTCCCCGGGCGCTGGCCTTCACGCACCAGCGGCATGACCTGACGCCCGGCGCCACGATTGAGCCCGGCCAGCTGGGTCTGCACCGTGGCAAAATCCGGCACCTCGCCTTCTTTGAGCGCCGGCACCTGATCGCGGATCTCCACCGGCGAGTAATGCTTGGCCCCCACCACCCGCACCCGACCGACCTTGGTTTCACTGACCTGCAGATAAACGATACCGTCCTCGACCTTCTGCTCCGGCAGCTCGACGAACACCGACTGGTAGCCGCGCTCCTGATAGACCTTCTGCAGCGCATCCCGGGCGCCTTCGATATCGGCCAGGGCCTTCTGCGGGCCAAGGAAGGGATACACCGCCTCCTCGATGGCCCGGGCATCGAGCACCGTATTGCCGCGCACGAAGTACTCATTGACGTCCACCAACCGCGCCGCAGCCGTGGCCTCGACCGGGACCGGTTCACCCTCCTCGCCCTGCACCGCCGGCACCAGCGCCGCCAGCGTCAACCAGCCGCACAACGGCCACCAGCGCCCGCCACTGCCGGGTCGCCCTGATTTGCCCAGATGCTCCACACCGCCCCCTAAAAAACTGAAAATTGGCGCGCGTACGCGCATTGCCGTCGCCGTCTGCACAGCGTTTGGCCGCTTCAATTGCTGCTGATCGAGGTGTTTTCGTGGCGCGCCAGCCAGGTGTGCAACAGCGCAAAATTCAGCGAGAACTCGGGCATTTGCAGCAGAGCGCCGCAAAACACTTCACCGATGATTTTCTGGATCAACTGCACCGCCCGCGGGTTGTTCAACAGCGTGGCGATATCACGACTCAGGACACTGAAGCTCCAGACCTTCTGGTTCAGATCCAGACCGACGAACCAACGGAACAACAGGTTGTAACTGAGCTGTTCATACAGCTGCTGCTCGCTGGGCACCGAATACAGCAACTGCAACAACAGAATGTGCATCACCGTACGCGGCGCGATCAGCATGCCGGGCTCGGCATTGAGGCCCTGGAGCAGATCGCGGTGCTGATCCAGCAACTCATCGATCTGCGGACGCAGCAGCACCAGCGAATGCCCCGGCGGGATATAGCTGGCCACCTCCTTCAAGGCACCCTGCCAGTCATCCTGGGAGACGATCCAGACCCACGGCGCGCCGTAGCGATAGACCGACACCGGCTTCTTGCGCGCCGCCTCGACGATCTTCGACAGCCGTTGATCCAGCTCCTGCATGCCCACTTTCGAGTAGCGTTCCATAGTCCCCATAGCCTCACTCCCGGCGTCCCGCCTCGGCTTAAAAAAGTGGCCTGGCGGCCCCCTCAAGCGCGTTACATACCCAAGACGTGCGTGGCCATGTGCTACCGAACTTTTGTCATAAAAGCTTCATTCACAAGAGGAACGCGCGAACGTTGTAGGAGCCGGCTTGCCGGCGAAGACAGCCGACCGGACAACGCTGAACTGTCTTTATTCCGCGCACGACCAGACCGCCCTCTTCGCCGGCAAGCCGACTCCTACGAGAGGGAATTGTTGTGCTGGGGAAGGCATTGAAAATGCGCCGCCCGGACGGGGGCTCTGTTTCATAAGCAAGACCGCACCATTGGACGTGCTACATGCCAAGGGTGCGGCACCTTTACTGGCCATGACTCAACTGCTGGAAAGCCTCTCCCGCGCAGAGCCGGGGAATGCTGACGACGCCAATCTGCAACAGATCTCCAACGCAGCGGCAATCGTGCTGCGTGACAGTTGCGCCCTGTTGGGTGTGATGGGCCGGCGGCTGCAAGCCTGATGCGTTGCGCTCCGTACTGCTGGGCGGCGCGGAGCGCTTCAAATGGGGACGGTGATTTGTTTTTTAGAGGGAAAGAAGTTTTTAAAAAGTGGTTGAAAACGGCCAATAGCGGATGTTGGATCAAATCCGATCTTACAAATTGTGGACAGTTGCCTGCCTTACTCAGTCTGCCTTCTATTAAACCTGGTTTCGCGATGTGAAAAAGGCCATCACTGCCGCGAGTACCAGCAAGACAGAGCTTGCGAGAAATGTCATGCGATAACCGCTGCCGTCGAACAGCAGCCCACCGAGGGTAGAGCCCAGCGCAATGGATAGCTGAATGACTGCCACCATCAAGCCGCCACCGGCTTCAGCATCCTTGGGCAGCGCCTTGGCCAACCACGACCACCACCCCACAGGTGCCGCCGTCGCGATCAGGCCCCACAGCCCAAGCAGTACAAAAGCTGCCACGACTTTGCCGCCAAGGACAATCAAAGAAAGTGCAATCGCGGCCATCAAGAGTGGAATGCAGACCAGGACGCGGTACATTCCGGTTTTCAGGAAAGTGCCGATCAGAACGGTCCCGACAAAACCCGCCACGCCGATGACCAGCAGGACCATCGACAACAGGGATACATCTGCACCTGTGACGGTTTCCAGGAACGGGCGCAGATAGGTGAACAATACAAACTGCCCCATGAAGAAAATGCCCACACTCAACATGCCGAAACTGACCAATGGGCTCTTAAACAATCGGAAGACATTGCCAGCGCCCGGTTTGCGCGGCGCCGGCGCCATGGCTGGCAGGCTGATCCACTGCCAGATCAACGCGATAATCGCTACCGGAATAAGGCAGAAAAAAGCACCCCGCCAACCGATGACACTCCCCAGATAGCTTCCCAGCGGAGCGGCCACTACGGTTGCCAAAGCATTGCCGCCGTTGAAGATTGCCAGAGCCTTGGTCACGCTATGGGCAGGTACCAGGCGCATGGCCATTGCCGCCGACATCGACCAGAATCCACCGATCACCACGCCGATCAGCGCACGACCAATCATGTACACCGTATAGTTCGGCGCCAGACCGACCACCAGCCCCGACACACACATAATCCCGGTCAGTACAAGCAACAGCGTCTTGCGGTCCATTGAACCCACTAGCCTGGAAATCGCAAGGCTTGTCAGCACCGCGAAGGCGCCGGAGATGGCGATCCCATACCCGGCCAGTCCTTCACTGATTTGCAGATCCGATGCAATCGGCGTGAGCAAACTGACAGGCATGAACTCCGAGGCGATCAACGCGAATACGCACAGTGTCATCGCAAAGATGCCACTCCAGTAAGCCGGCAGTTCACCAGTCTCCGGCGTGCCGAGGGCCTCACCTGCCGGGGTGTCGAATACTTGAGCCGTCATTCAAAAACCTCTCATCAAACAATTGCAGGCGTTTTAGCGTTTCTATCCAGATTTTTGGGCGTTACAAGATTGCCCACAATTTGAAGACTGTATGAGCTCTTGAAGGTCACCTTTTGCACAGTGACCTTGTCACTTTTGTAAAAATTGTTGGCGCCTTCCGGCGCGCTCACAGCGCTTTTCGAGTCAGTTGCTAAGGCAGCACCGCCTGCGACTGAAAGGACGCCCAGGGCCGCAATGCTGACGTCGCTGGCCTTTACGAATGCGCGCCGATCAAGCCCTGGAGAGTTCAAGGCTTCTGCAGCTTCGAGGAGGGTTACAGGTGTCTCGCTCATCATCAGTACTCCGTTCCAGATATGTGACAGAGCTTGACGGATTCGAAATATCTTGATTAGTAGGCGTAATCTTCATGTGGTTTTGAGAAAAACTCAGCAATGGCCAGTACTAAAGTCAACGATCTCCAAGCTTTTCTTGCGGTGGCGCGAGATCAAAGCTTTACGAAAGCCGCCGCTAAACTGGGCATTACTCCCTCTGCGCTGAGTCATACGATCCGGGCACTTGAACAAAGACTGGGGATACGACTGCTGGCCCGCACGACACGCAATGTGTCGCCCACAGAGGCGGGAGAAAGATTGATGCGCTCGATCGCTCCGCTTTTTGATCAGATCACCGCCGAGCTTGAAGCGCTGGGCGAGCTGCGGGACAAGCCCAGTGGCACGATTCGTATTTCCTGTACTGATGATCAGATTGAGTTGTGCATTCGGCCAATGCTTGCAAGCTTCCTGAAGAGCTACCCGGATATCACACTGGAGTTCTACATCGACTATGGATTCACCAACGTGGTCGAGGAACGATTCGATGCTGGCATTCGCATGGGCGAATCGATCAGCAAAGACATGATCGCCGTTCGCATAGGCCCAGATTGGCGGTTGGCTGTAGTGGGCTCTCCAGAATATTTCGAACGCAACCCGGCACCAACAACCCCCCATGAGCTGACCGGGCATGACTGTGTGAATATCCGACACAGACCATCAGGGGCGATCTACGCATGGGAATTTGAAAGTAATGGCCAGGCTTTTACCGTCAAGGCAGATGGACAACTTGTTTTCAACAGCATCATGCACGTACTCAATGCCGCCGTTGATGGCGTTGGCTTGGCCTACGTACCAGAGGAATTGGTAGCACCCTATCTGGCTGACGGCCGGCTCAAAGAAGTCTTGGCCGACTGGTGCCCTGAGTTTCAGGGTTACCATTTGTATTACCCGAACAGGCGACAAGCGTCTCCCGCCTTTTCTGCATTGGTGGAGGCGCTGAAATATAGAAGCTGAGCCCTCTGCATTCGACGCGCGAAAACGTCTGCTATGGATCGATTGCGGCCGATCGTGACAGGCAACAATCGGCCAGGAGCTGCCGCTCGTAAGCGGCAGTTTCCGCAGTCAGTCAACCGTCGATCAATCCTGCAGAGCTTGGACAGTCGCACTTCCCATACTCGCGAGAAAAATGCCGATATCCCGATTAGACCGCAGACAAACCACGAGGCAAGCTGATGGCGCTGTTGCTACAAGTTGCTGCATTTTTTCTCGCGCTGATTTTTTCGTCCGCCACATGAATCTAAAAAACTCCGGCAGGTTCGCCAGCAGCTCGGGGCAGTTCTCCGGCAAGTCGGGCCGAGACTGACCGCGTTGGAGCAGCGTTCTGCGCAGTACGCGCAAGAATCGAAGCGTCGCCGAACGATCAATCCATATCAAAAGATCGGCACGGGCCACCCGGTTGTCCCAAGTGGCTGAATGGCCACCTTCGAATATCCAGCGATCTCGAGCCTCTACATCGAGACAAAGCCGCGTCTTTTCGTCCGGGCTTCGTTCGATCCACCCTGGCTGCCAGTGGATAGTGTCGATATGAACGACCGGCAAGCCCGTGCGCTGACCAAGCTCACGCGCCAAAGTGCTTTTGCCTGATCCAGGTTGACCAACAATCATCACCCGTTGCATCGAAGCTCCTTCTCGCTATGCAAGCTGATTTTTTGGGGCGGCGATTTTACGTCAATGCTTACCTCGGTCAACAACAGGCGGTCAGCACGACAGGCAACTTCTGACCAAAAGCGGTCAGCCCAAACGACAAAGCATCGACACAGGTGAGTCCAAACGGTTAGCCGCCAAGGGCCACAGATACTTAGGTCAGGCCCCGACCAAGGGATAGAGCATTGGCCCTCTCCGTCGATCTAGAAGCATCTCAGCTGGCATTGTTCGAGCAGCGCCCGTTCACGCAGTCAAACGCCCTTTCAGCGAAAATCGCTGGCCTGGCCGTTGCTTTCGATAGCGCCATCTCCCCTACCCCAACTGCAAAAAAAACCGACCAATCCCCGCGCCTATCCGCTCTGAAAAATCCTCATCCAGAAACAGATACCCCATGCCATCCGAAAGCACGCCTTTGTGCTCAGGCAGCGCTCTATCCAGATCGCCCCCATAAATGGATACCCTTCTGCGCCCTGCCTCCGCTGAAACAGGCGCCTGCAGCCAAGCGTCCACGCCATCCAGCTTCGAGGCCAGGTTCTCGTCATCATCCACGTCGCGGTTCACCCCCAGCCGTACCGCCCCGCGATCTGAAATCGGCTGAACAGCCTCATTCCGCTCGGAACCGGCTCGAACATAGCCCATGACAACCGCTTGCGAGCGTCCCTGGACGGCACGCAACTTTCGATAGTGGCCGACCTCGCCCGGCAAGTACGGTACAAAAACCGAAACCCAATAACTCCTATCGATCAGGGCCTCTGAAAACCAACGTCCAGGAAAGGCCACCAGGTGTGTCAGCGGCACTCCATCAGGCGAACAGGGCCAAGCCAGCTCCGTGGGCAGGCAGGCCCCACCACCGGCATAGGCACCCTCTTTTGCAGGCGTTTCACCGGTAAATATCAGCTCGTCAAACATCCGTTTCTTTCCGCTTAGTTAATGATTCCAACATGTGACTTTCCAACTGAAAAGTCTATTTAAATGGATGAGTCCTCTCGTCGACCGCAGAAATGACCGGAAGCAACTTACTGGCGGTCAACCAGGATATGCCGAATGCGATCAGACCGACCCGCTCACAATAAAAAGTAAGCCTCGAGTTAAAGCCAGACAACGCTTCATTAAAAACATGATCAACAACCATCACCAGCATTGACAAAACTATTGCGACGCCACAGAAAGTATAAATCACCGATCGCCGCCTTGCCTCAACATGCCCCTTGGACTCAGCACGCCCACGAAACAAGTAACAAAAATAAGCCAATATGGAAAACATCACAGCAGCAGAAACATAGTGCACATGAGGTATGATTTCTATATATCCATTACACCCGCATGGAAATGTTGCAACACCAAATGCGGCAACGGCCGCCACTTTACTAAGCAACATCTCTTTTCGCGAAAAGCCATTGTACGCGAGCATAAAAGCAGATATCGCAAAAAGCAACCCAACAAACAAATTGCGCCCCCATTCACTCTCATGATACGAAGCACTTATAGAAGTTATGTCCCCTCCCGAAAGAAAGTCCGTTACATTCGCAAGCACCATAGCTATTATGCCCACTTGCAACTTTATCGTATTGTTGTCTATTTCAGGACGCTGAGGCGTTGAAAGCATAACCTGTCCCTCACATAGTTTGATATTCATCAGAGCTTTTCAGGTATACCGTTGCCCCAGCGTGGACTCCATTGACAAACTTGGACGCCGGGGCATTTAAAATACATCTACAGGTATTCCATTAGTCTTGTCGACACTGCGGAAATTACATCTTTGTCAGACCAATACTCACCATGGCTCGCGACGTTCCATGACGAAAGTATGCCACCGGCATTAATCGAATGATCATGAACAATATTGTAATTCTTTCCAAGTTGGCGTAATGGCCAGCCTAATACGTCATCCTGATCATAGTAGTTATCCCAGGTAAAATTGGGGCTTGGCGGATCAAAGCAAACCCTTGCGTCCAGACCTGAAACGAAGATGGGGATATTGCACCCCGTTGTAATTAGATTATTGAGCGACTTCAGCTTAAGAAAATTCGCCTCCGGACCGGTATTGGGCGATGAAAATATATACCTTCCATTTTGGGCATCCCATAGATAATTCGATATGACTTGGCAGCCCAAAGACTGAGCAATCAAGACTATTGGCGTATTCGGATCATTACCACACTCTTTGAATGCAGACAGCAAAACATTTTGGATTTCTTTTTGGACATCAAGATATTTTCGAGGGTCCTTTTGCGCACTGTATTCCAAAGAGCCGGCATCCCCAAAACCAAACAGAAAAAACTGTCGTATTTTCAGTGCATCAAACTCATTGGTTTTCTCCTTCAACATGGCATCCCATAATTTATCCTGAGGACCTTGTAAAATAGGGGCATACTGTATGTTCTTGAAGGATACTTTATCCCACCGCTTACTCCCGAGCTTTTCGATGACCCCCTCTTCAAGATCTCGAAAATATCCCGGTTTGATTTTCCCCATGCCATGAATCGTTATCAGTGCGACGCTTTTCATGAATGACTCCTTTCTTCGGAAGGTACATCTGACGCTTGGCCACATAGCTGCAAGAGTGATCTACATATAAATCAGATTGAGCATACATCACCCGTAAAGTAATATTCCTGACATAGCCATTATGTAATCAGGGAGCATATCGCCGACTAGTATTTGATCTACTATGGCTGCCGGGGAAAGCATGGCGGTTAGAACAGAACAACCGAAAAGTTCAATTTGATATGGCGAAATGGTGAAACTCGGGATTGTCGACGTAGTGCTACTCATTGGTAGATCCCTCTAAAACACTCTCCATTGAGATGTTTATAGCTCAGATAATGGCAATGTGCTCCGAGCCCACCAATGAACCAAAAAACTCATCACTGAAAGATGCAACCCATAGATAGAGGCCAGGCACCCCAAGGTCGATTCTCAGGGTATGTCAAAATTGGCTGCGCTGCCGGTACTACAACGTGATGCAGGAACTGATCAAGCGCTTCTGGGGAAAACCAGGCTCCCCGCCCCTTCAACCTCGACGTGAATGCCCATGAACCCGCACCTCGCCCATCTTGTTTCCGACTACCAAGCCAGCATCCGCACGGCTGTCGAACTGATGCAACAATCCGCCATTCCCCTCCCTGCCAGCAACGCCGATTGGGTGGGAACCGATATCCCGGATCAAGGAGAACTGGCTGGCGGTATTCGCTACTTCAAGCACGGCTATGGCTGCGCCGTTCACCTGCCAACGGCAACGGTGAGCTTTGACTTTGGCGAGCAGGGCGAAATCGACGGAATAACCCTATCGAGGCTGGCCGGCTTTGCCGAGAATAGACTCGTGGAATACGGCTTTACGGATGAGGATGAACTAAAGCAGTGCTTCGACCAAGAAGTGGCAGCAGGCTCGCTGGTGTATTCGGGCTATATCCTTTATTACGTCGCAACCGTTAGATCCCAAGCGCGCACGCTCGAAGATAGCGACAGTCCTTCACCCCCCGAGCACCCCGGAAGCCCATCATGAAGTTCACCTCAGCCGGCCAAATCATCGACCCACGAACCGTCGGCTATCGCAGCCTGGGCTTCGGCGAGGCACTGACGATCCCGGTAACGCCCTATGAACTGCGCATCCACCACGGCGATCTGCCGCAACGCTTTCTTGACTGCGCGGACACCTTTGCCGCCGAATGCAAAACCGACGATATCGACCAGGGTTTTGTCGACATCCCGGAACTTGCAGAGCTGGGCTACCCAAGCTTCAGGACGCTGTTGAAGGACCATCCCGATCAGGCCGCGCGCCTGGTCCAGGACTACCTGTATTTCGAGTTGCTGTTTTCGCTGTTCCCGCATTCAAGCGGCCTTAAAGTCGTGATCAACAGCATCACCCGCGTCTGCTCAAAAGAAGGTGTCATCCTGCTGACGGGCCAGACCTACGCGGCCAGACACTCATGAGAAAGCCCTGGCGTCAGGACCGAGGCCTGGGATCAGGCCACTGATGGCAACCGACGATTCACTATCGAGTGTGGTCCGGGCCTTCTCCCTGGCGGCTTGATGCGCGTTCAGGGCAATGGCGTATCAGCCGCAACACAGGCAACCGCTGATCAGCGGTTGATCGGGGTCGTTTTCAAGAAATGCGACTTTGACCTCCACACCGGGTCGCAGCGGCGTCACTTCACAACGCCAATTGGCAGTACCGGCCAGCCAACAACTGCTCTTGTCGTCGAACCGGCCTTCGCGGTCCCAGGGAAACTTGACCTTGACCCTTTCGAAGCGCTGACCACGCGAGTTCGCCTGGTCTTCCAGGGCGATGACCAGCGCCGTCTGGTTGCCTGGCGCCAGAGGCTTCTCATGAGCCAAAGGCGGGCGATAGCAAAGGTCCAACGCAAGCGCGGTGAAACGGTTGCGATAACCCTGGCGCAGTTGATCCTGGTTGTCAGTGTGGCCATTGGCGACGCTCTCATCCGCAACCTGTGGTTGCTTGCCCTCATGAATGACCTGAGTCAGTAGCCAGAGGTCGCTGCCCTGGCCCGAGGTTTCCAGGACATGACCACTGAGCAGCCCGCTCTGCGTACCTTGCCCTTCAACCTGGCGCGACTCCCTGGCACGCAGGCTTGTCGGCGTGCCGTGACCGATCGGTAACAGGGTGGTGAGCCCATCGTGCCCGGGGGCAAAAGCCGTGGTCGGCCCGATCGCGGGGAATACTGCCTGCTGATCGCCAAAGACCAGCACGTGGCCTTGAGCGCTGTGCTGGAAGTGGAAGTGAATTCCCTCTTCCTCGCACAGGCGCTGAATAAAATGCAGATCGGTTTCATCGTACTGGGTGCAGCAGTCACGCTCGGGGTAGCTCGCCCCGAGCTCAAAGCGGTAGGCATCCCCCAGAATCCCATGCTCCTCCAGGACCAGGGCGACGATAGCAGGCACCGAGAACTGCTGATAGATCCTCTTGTTGATACGGTGACGCAAGTAGGACAGGTGCGGCACCAGGGCCAGGTTGTAGTGCGTCAAGCCTTGAGCGTCCGGGCCTCGCGCAATGTGATAGATGCGCCCATGAATGCCATTGCCCCAAGTGTCGAATGCCAGAAAAGCCGACACATCGAAGAGGCATTGCAGATCCAGATCCGGTCGCTCGCTCACACACTCCACATTGAAGAAATAGGGCTTGCTGATCGCCTCTTCTCCGGTGAACGCGCGCACCTTTAAGTCGTGCGCAAAACCGTCGATTGTCAGGCTGAACCGGGGTGCATTGGCTGGGCTTAACATCCACTGTTCTCTTATTGCATAACCTGTTGAATGGGCACGGTCGTGCAGCGCCTTGCGCAAAAGTTCATCTTGCACAAGACGCGTACATGTCTCCGAGTGTTTGAACAATGCGCTCACACACAATGAAGATGTGCATGAAGCAGCAAGCGAAGAGTCAACTCAGATCAGATACTGCTCTTCACCTTGGTCCAGACCCGAGTACGGATTCTTTCCAGTTTCAAAGGCAGCGGCTCAAGCGGAACCAATGTGGCGATGGTTTGCTTGTCCGGATAAATCCAGGGGTTATCGCGCAACTTCTGCTCGACGAACTCGGTGGCATCTTTATTGCCATTAGGATAAAGCGTGTGATTCGAGGTCTTGGCAATCACTTCCGGGCGCAACATATAGTTGATGAAGGCCAGCCCTTCCTTGGGGTGAGGAGCATCTTTCAACAGCACCAGGTTTTCCGACCAGACCAGCGCACCTTCACGAGGAAGGCTGTAGTTGATCCTGCGCCCGGTATTGGCACTTTCATTGGCGGCCTGCGCAGCCAGGGCGCCATTGGCCCAGCCCACAACGACACAGATGTTGCCGCCCGCCAAGTCGGTGTCGATTCTGGAGGAGTCGAAATAAAGGATATAGGGGCGAATCTTCAACAGCAGCGCTTGAGCTTTCTGGTAATCATCCGGGTTCTTGCTATTGCTGGGCAGCCCGAGGTAATTCAAGGCAATCGAGATGATCTCGCTGGGAGAGTCGAGCATGGCCACACCACAAGACTGCAGCTTGCTGATGTTCTCTTCCTTGAAGATCAGGTCCCAACTGTTGACCGGGGCATTGTCGCCCAGGGCTGCCTTGACTTTATCGACGTCATAACCAATGCCGGTGGTACCCCACAAGTAGGGCACGGCGTAGCGATTGCCCGGGTCATTGACCGCCAGTTGCGCCAGGATGGCGGGATCGACATGGGACAGGTTACTTAGTTGACCTGAATCAAGTGGCTGCAGGACTCCGGCCTGGATCAGGCTGGGCAGTACATTGGAGGTCGCCACCACCACGTCATACCCCGTGCGCCCGGCCATGACCTTGCTCTGCATGATATCGGCGCTGTCGAAGGCATCCATGTGGATACGGGTGCCGGTGGCCTGTTCGAACTCCTTTGGAGTCTCTGGTGCGAGCAGCCCGAACCAGTTGTAGAGGTACATGGCAGGCTCTGCGGCACCCGCCGTTGTGCTTATTCCGGCATAGAGAAACGCAGCCGAAAAAATGGTTCGCAAACGTGACTTTCTCATGCAACATCCTTGTCCAGACGACGTGCCCTCATGGCGGTCGTAAACCTGTGCCAGCGAATATACCGGGCATCAGCCAATAGTAAATACCTACGATTACTTAGCTCCGGCCGACCATTCCCTAACCCTAAAGGGGTAGAAAATGCCACTCGATCTTCATAGCCTGGCCTGGCACCGTTCGATTGGAAAACTGATTCTGCAGTTGAATCGCCCAGAGTTCTGGAGCTCACTTATCCGCACACTCAATGAATATGTGCAGATTGATAACTGGGTGGTTTTGATCTTCAGCAATCAACAAGTGCAAGTTGTCAGCCTGCCCGAGGTGGCAGATGCAGAAGAAGTGGATGCGTTCATTCACCTCTATGTAAAAGGCCTGTATTTGCTGGACCCCTTCTATATCGCCAATCGAGAAAACCCGCAGAGCGGCTTCTTTCATCTACTGGATATAGCGCCGGAGTACTTTGTTGAAACCGAGTACTACCACAAGTACTTTGCACAATATATTTGCGTAGATGAAGTGCAATACAACATCCAGCTCGATGCTGACAGAACACTGTGCATTTCCATTGGCAGCAACGCCCATTTCAGCCAGGAACACATCACCATGCTGGACATCATCAAGCCGTGGGTCACGGCACTCATGCATCAACGCATGTGCTTCGAAGTCGATGTGGAAAAAAGCCTCAGCGAACCGCCGCAATGGCCGGAGACGATCACCCAGTTTGGTACCCAGATAACCACGCGGGAAAGTGATGTGCTCAGGCTGCTGCTCAGTGGCTTTTCCAACAAGGAAATCGCAGGAAAGCTCTCCCTCTCCACAGAGACGATCAAAGTGCACCGCCGCAACATCTACGCCAAGTTGAACATCAAGTCACAGTCCGAACTCTTTGCACGCTTCTTCATGCCCAGGCAGGATGTGCTCTCTTTAAGCTAGGCCCCGGGCCTGGAATGAACTCACAGGCCTGGCACGAACAGCGAGAGCACCAGCAGGCTCACGTACGTTCGACCAAGCGTTGCTCATTCGCCTGAACACCCACATGGAGCCGGTAGCCATTCGATGGATATCCAATTTCGCGGTAACGCAATGCCTGGCAACCCCGCCGCTGGCACCTGCGATGAATACAGCCTGAGCGCCATTTCCAGCCTGGATGAGCTGATCGACGCCTACCGCAAGATCGCGGGCGACCACCCGGGTTTCCAGCCCCTTCTCTCGCTGGATGATCTGCCCCAGGCCCGCTACACCTCCGGGCATGCCCGCAACAACCTGGGGCTGGACGATGCCTCGGAGCAGGAGATCGCCCTGCTACCTGCAGAGTGCTTCGAACAGGGTGAATACCTGGGCTACCCCACCACCAAGGCCGAGTTCGCGATCTGCTTGCGCAACTTCACTGACCTGGTGGCAGGCAGCTCGTTCGAAGACGCTTGCGCCCACGGCCTGACCCTTGATGCGCCAGCCCTGCGCGAATGGGTGGACTATCAGCAAAACCCTGTATCACTGCTCGACCAGCCCCTCTCGGCACTCCTGGTGCCCGTCGAGCAGTCCTATCAGGCGCTCGCCGCTTTTCCCAACGGCTACTTCAGTTGCGACCTGGGCCCCGCGCAGAACTTTGCGGTGGCCCGCCATTTCGCCCAGGCCCATGGCTATGAGTTGATCGGGGTGGGCGCGTCCTACCTCGGCTTCCTGCGTGCAGAGCCTGCCGACCTTTGCGTCGCCAGCGCGGTGGCGAGCGATTTTTGTGCGCTCTACAACACCCCCGAGGAGGACCGACAAGCCGTGGTTTCAACGGTTGTCGAGGCTGTTCACGGTCGCACCCATTTGTGGCTGCGCTACGTGGAATGACGCTCGGAGAAAAGACGTGTGCGGTATATGTGGTCGAAAACTGGGCCTCAAAGACGATCCGCTTTCGCTCGATTGTGGCGGTGACTGTTGGGGGTGCATTGGCCCCATTGAGGCTGATCTTGAAAATGCCGAATCGTCAGTCAAGGTGAAGGAAGAATTTGCCACGGGTGTGCGCCCAGGCAGATCCGAGACACGTTTCAAATCATAATTGACGCCGACGCGCGCTCAACGACCGCAAGCGCACACCCATGGCATGCCCCCTTTATGCCGGCTTGCCTTTATCAACCGGCAACGACGCCAACATCTCAGCGCGGCACACCTCAAGAATCTCATCCGCCAGCGCTGAATCATCCGGACAGGCACGCGACAACATAATCGCACCCACCGCACGGGACAGCAGGTCGATCATTTTCCGTCTGCCCTCCTCCGCAGCGGCATCCGGCCGGGTCGGGTATTTGTCCCCCAGGGTTTGCAGGGTGTGCTCGACCCCTTCGGCAAACGTCGCTTTCACATCCTCCGATTGGCGCGCCGCATCGCCACACAACGCGGCCATGGTGCAACCGCTGCCACGTCCGTCGCGATGTTCTCTGGTCACATAGACGTCGATGAAGCCAGGCACATCCAGCGCCTGCACGCCTGCCAGCGACTTGGCAAGGCTGCAGGCCGAGGCCTCGGCCATGAGGTCGGCCTTCGAGCCGAAATGCTTGTAGAAGCCGCCGTGGGTGAAACCGGCCGCCGCCATCAGATCCGACACACCCACACCGTCGAAGCCGCGCTCACGGAACAACTCTGAGGCCGTTTCAACGATGTGCTCTCGATTGGCCTGCGCCTGGGCCTTGCTCACTCTCACGTGCAATACCTCATGTTCATTGGGAAATCATGGGCCCAATCATACATAGATGTCGTTCATAATCAAAACCGTTGACAGTTTAGATTTCGATCATCATCCTAATTGCACGCACCACCGACCTCCACCCACGGGCACGGAAGAGACACCAGATGACCGATCAGAATCTGTTCACCCCTTACACCCTTGGCGCCCTCACGCTGTCGAACCGCATCGTCCTCGCGCCACTGACCCGCAACCGCGCGGGCGCAGGCTTTGTTCCCAGTGAATTCGCCGCCACCTATTACAGCCAACGCGCTAGCGCGGGCTTGCTGATCAGCGAAGCCACGCAGATTTCCCAACAGGGCCAGGGCTATCAGGACACCCCCGGGATCTACACCCAGGCGCAGATTGATGGCTGGCGCACGGTGACCGACGCCGTCCACGCCAAGGGCGCAAAGATCTTTGTGCAACTGTGGCATGTCGGCCGCGTGTCCCACGTTGATCTGCAAGAAAACGGCGCCGCCCCCGTGGCCCCTTCCGCGCTGCGTGCGGCCACCAAGGTGTTCGTCAACAACCGCTTTGAAGACGCCAGCGAGCCCCGCGCACTGGACATCAGCGAGCTGCCGGGGATCGTCGCCGATTTCCGCCAGGCCGCGGCAAACGCTATCGCTGCCGGGTTCGACGGTGTGGAAATTCACGGCGCGAACGGCTATTTGCTGGATCAGTTCCTCAAGGACAGCGCCAACGTGCGCACCGATGCTTACGGCGGCTCGATTGAAAATCGTGCGCGTCTGTTGCTCGAAGTCACCGCTGCCGTGGTCAATGAAATCGGCGCGGATCGCACCGGGGTGCGCTTGTCGCCGGTGTCGCCGGCCAACGGCGTCTCCAGCAGCAATCCGCAGGCGCAATTCAATTACGTCGTCGATCAACTCGACGCCCTCGGCGTCGTTTACCTGCACATGGTCGAAGGCGCGACCGGTGGCCCACGTGACGTGGCGCCATTGGATTTCACCGCCCTGCGCCAGCGCTTCAAAAACACCTACATCGCCAACAACGGCTATGACCTGGAGCTGGCAACCTCACGGCTCGCCGAAGACCAGGCCGATCTGATCGCGTTCGGTCGCCCGTTCATCGGCAACCCGGATCTGGTGGAGCGTCTCAAGACCGGCGCCGCCTTGTCCGCATTCAATCCCGCCACCCTCTACGGCGGCGGCGCGGCAGGCTACATCGACTACCCGACGCTGGTTGATTCGAGCGCCAGCGCAAGCTGAGCAAGCAGAAACCGAGCTGTCCGTTTTCACCCATTTTGAAAGAGAGATGACCCCATGAACACTCGCCCTACCGTTCTCATCACTGGCGCCTCCACTGGCATCGGAGCCATCTACGCCGAGCGCTTCGCGCAACGTGGCCATGATCTGGTCCTGGTTGCCCGCGACCGGGCACGCCTGGACGCACTTGCAGCCCGACTGCGCGGCGAACACGGGGTCGCCGTCGAGGTGATGAAAGCGGATTTGACCCAACTCAGCGATCTGACAACCGTTGAAAGCCGCCTGCGCGACGACGCCCGTATCGGCATCCTGGTCAATAACGCCGGCGCGGCGCTGTCCGGCAACTTCATCGAGCAAAGCACCGACAGCGTAGCGCAACTGGTTGCCCTCAACACCACGGCACTGGTGCGGCTGGCCAGTGCCATTGCCCCGCGCCTGGCCAAAGCCGGTGACGGCGCGATCATCAACATCGGTTCGGTGGTGGGCCTGGCGCCGGAGTTCGGCATGACGGTCTATGGTGCAACCAAGGCTTTCGTGCTGTTCCTGTCTCAGGGCCTGAGCCTGGAACTGTCGCCCCGGGGCGTGTACGTGCAGGCCGTGCTGCCGGCCGCCACCCGCACGGAAATCTGGGACCGCTCCGGCGTCGACATCAATACCCTGGACGAAATCATGGAAGTGGGCGATCTGGTGGATGCCGCACTGGTCGGTTTCGATCGGCGCGAACCGGTGACCATCCCGCCACTGCAACAGGCTGAACCCTGGGATGACCTGCAGAGCGCACGTCAGGGCCTGCTGGGGCACATCCGTCAATCCGAGGTTGCCCAGCGTTACCAGACCCAAGAGTGATCTTCAGGTAGCGAGCATTCGCGGCGGATTCGCGGCAGGCACTGCGACGAATCCGGTCCGCTGTTCGGAGTAGCAATGAATCCAACGCAGACAACCTTCCCCCCGGCTTTGCAGACGTCGTTCATCAACGCGGCGAACCAGTCGATCATGGTCAGGGGCATTCCCTTCGCCTATCGCGATACCGGTCCCGCGGGCGGCGTGCCCCTGGTGCTGTTTAACCACTGGGGCGCGGTGCTGGACAACTTCGACCCGGCAATCATCGATGGGCTGGCACAGACCCGGCGAGTCATCACCACCGACTATCGCGGCATCGGCGGCTCGGGTGGAACCGCCCCGCTGACGGTCGGCGAAATGGCAGAAGACGCCATTGGGCTGATACAGGCCCTGGGGTTCAAGAGCGTCGATGTGCTGGGCTTTTCACTCGGCGGCTTCGTCGCTCAGGACATCGCCCTGCAAGCCCCCCAATTGGTGCACCGCTTGATTCTCACCGGCACCGGACCGGCCGGCGGCATCGGTATCGACAAGGTCGGCTCGGTGACCTGGCCCTTGATGCTCAAAGGCTTGCTGACCTTGCGCGATCCCAAGTACTACCTGTTCTTTACCTCGACGCCCCATGGTCGTCGAGCCGCCTCGGAATATCTGCAACGCCTGAAAGCTCGCAGCAAGCATCGCGACAAGGGCCCAACGCCCGGCGCCCTCCTGCGCCAGCTGCAAGCCATCACCGCGTGGGGCAGACAGGCGCCGCAGGATCTCGGGCGCTTGCGCGCGCCGACGCTGATCGTCAATGGCGACAACGACATCATGGTTCCCAGCGCCAACTCCCATGCCCTGGCCAAGCGTGTCCCCAACGCACAGCTAGTGATGTATGAGGACGCCGGGCACGGCGGCATTTTCCAGTACCACGCGGACTTCGTGGCCAAGGTCCGGGCGTTCCTTGACGACAGAGCCCCATGACAGCAACCCCACCCAAGCACCGCCCACACCTATTCCAACCGACAAGAGCCGCACCACGATGAAAGCCTTTCTAATTGATCGCTATGGCAAGAACAGTGGGCGCATGGGCGAAGCGCCCACGCCCACGCTGGGTGCCCACGACGTGTTGATCGAGGTCCACGCCAGCAGCGTCAACGTGCTGGACTCGAAGATCCGCACAGGCGAATTCAAGCTGATCCTGCCCTATGCATTGCCGCTGGTACTGGGCAATGACCTGGCGGGCGTCGTGGTTGAAGTTGGCCCCCAAGTGCAACGCTTCAAACCGGGAGACGAAGTCTACGCGCGCCCGCCTGAAACACGGATCGGGACGTTCGCCCAGTGGATCGCCGTGAACGAAAACGCAATCGCCCTGAAACCTGCCAACACCAGCATGACCGAGGCCGCGTCGATCCCCTTGGTCGCACTCACCGCCTGGCAAGTGCTGGTGGAAACCGCCCGACTGAAAAAGGGCCAGAAAGTGCTGATCCACGCAGGCGCAGGCGGTGTCGGCACCCTTGCCATCCAGCTGGCCAAACACCTCGGCGCCTTCGTCGCGGCCACCACCAGCACGGCGAATGTCGAATGGGTCAAAGCCCTGGGCGCCGATCAGGTGATCGACTACAAGCAGCAGAACTTCGAAAGCCTCTTGCATGGCTACGACCTGGTGTTGAACAGCCTGGGCAGCGACGTACTGGAAAAGTCCCTCAAGGTCCTCAAGCCCGGCGGACAGCTGATTTCCATCTCCGGGCCACCCACGGTGCAATTCGCCCAGGAGCAAGGGCTGGCCTGGCCGTTGCAGCAGGTCATGCGCCTCTTGAGCTTCGGTATCCGGCGCAAGGCGCGCCAGCGGGACGTCCGCTACGCCTTTGTGTTCATGCGGGCCGATGGCGCCCAGCTGCAACAGATCACCGCGCTGATCGAGGCCGGAATCATCAAGCCTGTGGTTGACCGCAGCTTCAGTTTCGAATCGACGGCAGAGGCCTTGCAGTACGTCGAGCAGGGACGAACCAAGGGCAAGGTGGTGGTCAGGATCAAATGACCCCATCGCCTACCGATGACCCGACTGAATCGACGACAACCCCTGAACCCGACGAGGCAACGCCAGCGCAGGCGCCGGACAAACCTGCACCGCAAGTGCCGGCGGATGCTGTTGCGCCGCCACAGATCCTTTGGCACCGCTTGATGCTGGAGCCGTAGGTCCGTCGGCTTTTCTGGCGACAACCCAGGCCGGCTAAACCTCGGCCGACGCCCCCTCATCGGCTTCGCGCAGAATCCGTTCAAGCGCCGGCCGCGTCCACTTTTCCCAAGGCAACTCATCCTGCCCATCCCCCGGGTGACGATACTCTCCCGCATCAAACGCGAGGTAGATGGAATAGGCCGGCTCGGGCATGTCAGCGTTCAAGGACACATCAACAATGTCACTGAACAAGGTATTCATGACCGCATCACCGTAATGAAAGTCGCGCTGCCCCTCGATAAAGAGCCGGGCCACCGCCTTGGCGACTTGATTGAAAAGAGCACACCGGTCTATCTGCATCCCGTCATACAGACGATTCAGGTCATGGCAGGAGTCGCTTTGAATCGCTTCCAGCACCTTGTGAAGCTCGGCTTCACTCAACATCCTCTGCATCCACTGGCCCACCGTTTGTCCGGGAGGCGCAGATTAACATCCGCCAAACGCCCTGTTCATCGGATCAAGGCCACCGAGGAAAACCGGCAAGCCGTGGTTTCAACGGTTGTCGAGGCTGTTCGCGGTCGCACCCATTTGTGGCTGCGCTACGTGGAATGAGCCCCCCGGGTGTTGTCGACAACAGAGTGGTGCTGGAACACGGGGGGTACAAGGGCCTCTCTCAGCAGCGCCATTGCCCCAGCCTCACCTGGGTGCTGAAAGCCGCGGCAAAGACACCTACACCGCACGAACCACGGTGTAAGTGAGGGTGGCGGAAAACAGCGCCAGAACGACGGCGGTGCCCCGGGAAAACAGCGGTCCAGAAACCCGCCCCAGGTATTGGGCTCGAATGCCCGCCCCCAGCGAGACCCAGAGCAAGGCTATTGGCGCCAGTGCCAGGAAGAAAGCGCTCAATGACGGCAGGAAATCCCCCAGGCTGGCGAATGAGCTGGCCGGGAAGATCACACTGGCGAAGATCAGCCCCTTGGGGTTGAGCAAGGTCGCAATCAACAGGTGCCGTGGCCAGCTCTCAAAGCGCTCGGTGTGCTGGGCTCCGGTGGTAGAGGTCTTCCAGGTCTTCAAGGCCAGCGCCGCTATGTACAAGGCGCACAGCAGCTTGATCAGGTGGATCAGCCACGGGTAGTCGTGGGACAGCAGCACAAGCCCCCAGCCCCAGGTGCAGATCGAAACGGTGTAGCCGAGCATTTCGATCAACACCAGTGGCAGCGAGCGCAACACGCCGAACTTGAAGCCCGAGGCCAGCAGCAAGGTGTTTGAGGGCCCCGGCACTACCAGTATCAGGGACGAAAAAAGCGCGATCTTGTAGAGGTCATCCATTTGCATGGCTTCCTATTCCGTTAGGAAAGTGGGTCTGGGGGGAGTGCTGCCAGAGGCAGCGTTTCAGGGGCTCAGGTGGAATGCCCACCCATGGATTTGTAAATGCTGATCAGGTGAGTACGCAGTTGACTGTCGCTATTGACCAGGTCGCGCTGCGCCTCCAGCACGGTGCGCTGCGCTTCCAGTTCCTCCAGGTAGCTGGCCTCCCCGGCCGCGTACCGGACGCGGGTCCACTCATAGGTGCGGGCCTTGCTGTCATAGCTGTCCTTGAGGTGCGCGGCACGCTGGTATTCGTTGTGGTAGCGGCTCATCGCATCGTCCACTTCCTGCCAGGCTGCCAGTACGGTCTGGTGAAATGCCACGGCCGCCTCTTGCTGTTCGAGTGTGCGCAGGACCACGGTCTTGCTGCGCCGCCCACGGTCGAACAGCGGCAGGTCCAGGCGCGGCCCTACCGACCAGGTGCGGCTGCTCCAGTCGGCAAACTGGCCGCTCTTGTAGGATTCGAAGCCGAAGTCGGCCCCCAGCATCACGCTCGGGTACAGTTCGGCCTCGGCCACTCCGATGCCCGCCGTCGCCCGGTGCAAGCGGGCCTGGGCCGCGCGGATGTCCGGACGCTCCCGGGCCAGGTCGCCAGGCAGG
This sequence comes from Pseudomonas protegens CHA0, assembly GCF_000397205.1. NCBI lineage: Bacteria > Pseudomonadati > Pseudomonadota > Gammaproteobacteria > Pseudomonadales > Pseudomonadaceae > Pseudomonas > Pseudomonas protegens. The sequence goes on along the minus strand of NC_021237.1, from coordinate 3,158,925 downwards.
CCCAACTGCAGGTTGGGCAGCGGGCGGCTCAAGGCATTATCAGGCCGCTCCGCGAGCAAGGTTTCCAGGGCTCCGGGATGCTCCCCCAGCAACAGCGCAATACGGTTGCCCGCCTGGGTGTGCAGCGCCTTCCAACCCGGTATCTGTGCATGCAGCGAGGCCAGCCGTGCCTCTTGGCGTTCCACCGCGAACCCATCTTCCTCGCCCTCCCGGGCCTGGACGGCAACCACTTGCAGGTGCGCGGCCAGGATCTGTGCCTCCTGCTCCAGAAGACGGGTCTGGCGCTGTGCGGTACGCACTTCGAAGTAGTTTCGCGCCAGCTCGCTGGAGACACTGAGCAACACGTCGTCCAGGGTCGCGGCCGCACCATCGACCTCGGCCTGGGCGGCTTCACCCAGGCGTGACACCCGCCCCCAGAGATCCAGCTCCCATGAAACGTCGAACCCGGCCTGGTACAGGCTATAAGGGTCGGTAAGCACCTTTTCCAGGGCATCACTGTCGCTGCCCAAGGCTTCAAGCATTCGATTGTTCGGCGCATACCGGCTTTGCCGGTTTCGCGAAGCCGCCGCGGAAAAGGACACTTCGGGCGTTTCCAGGGAAGCGACTATCTGGCGTTGCAACCGCACCTGGGCAAACCGCAGCAAGGCCGTGTGCAGGTCCGGGCTGCCTTCGCGCACCTGGGCCTGCAGCTGGTCCAGCACCGGGTCGCCAAACACCTGCCACCAGCTGTCGTCTGCGGTTTGCGAGGTGGTCGCCGGGGCTTTGCCCGGCACCGAAGACGCTGGCGGACCACTGTGCCAATCCGTCCAGCGTTCCGGGCTGGGAACTGCCGGGGCCTTAAAATCGGGCCCGACGGTGCAGGCGGTGATGGCCAGCAGCATGGCCAGCGTCAGCCCATTACGCAGGTATCCAGAGTGAGTAGTTTTCATGACGTTCCTTATCACACCAATCGATTGCGAAACAGCCACGCAGCCAGCGGCAGGGTCACCAGCGCAACGGCAAACATGGGCACCAGGTTCCAGGACACATCCGCCAGCGTTGCCCCCTCCAGGTAGATCCTCCTGACCAGGTCGATGGCAAAGCGCAGCGGATCGAGATAGGTCAGCAGTTGCAGGGCCTCGGGCATGCTGTGCACCGGGGTGATCAGGCCGGAGAGCAGGATCAGCGGCATCATCAGCACGAAGGTGTACACCATGGCCTGCTGCATGTTGGCCGACAGCGCCGAGATCGACAGCCCGATGCCCACGCAGGCGCTGGTGAAGACGAACAGCCCCAGGTACAGGTCCAGCACGGAGCCGATCATGGGGATCTTGAACCAGAACAGGCCGATGAGGAGGATCAGGCTGGACTGCAAAAGACCGATCAGTACCGACGGCAGGGCCTTGCCCAGCAGGATCACGAAAGGCGTCAGCGGAGTCACCAGCAGTTGGTCGAAGGTGCCCTGCTCGCGCTCCCTGGCTACCGACAACGCCGCCAGCATCAGGGTCTGGATCATGCTCAGCGCGGCGATCAGGCCCGGCACTATGTTCCAGCGGGTTTGCAGGTTGGGGTTGAACCAGGCACGGGTCTCCAGGCGTACCGGCGCGTTGTCCACCGCCAGGAACTGCTGGTTGAAGTCAGCCACCAGGTTGGCGATATGCCCGGCCGCCATTCCCGCGGTCGTCGAGTTGCGCCCATCCAGGATCAACTGCAAGCCGGCGTTTTCATGCCGGCTCAGGCGCTCGTCGAAGTCTGCGGCGATATGCAGCACCAGCAAGGCACTGCCCCGGTCGATTACCGGGGCGATCTCATCGACGCTGGTCAGGGTCGACACTCGGGCAAATACCCCGGAGGCATCGAAGCGTGCCAAAAGCTCTGTCGAAGCGCGCCCCTGGCTCTGATCCAGCACGGCATAAGGCACGTAGTTCAGGTCGTAGGTGGCGCCGTAGCCGAACAGCAATGACTGGACGATCGCAGGGGCAATCAGGATCACCCGGTTGGCCGGGTCCTTGACGATGGCCAGGAACTCCTTCTGAAACAGGAACAGCAACTCGCGTAGGAAATTCATCAGCTTGTCCATGGCTTCAATCCAGCTTCTTGCGGGTGCACAGGCGTGCAGCGTTCAACAGGAACACGGCGTAGGCCGCGAGGATTGCGAGGTTCTTGGCGATCAATGGCCAGTTGTTGCCAGCCAGGAACAGGGTCTTGACCAGTTCCATGAAGTAAGTCGCCGGCAGGATCGAGCCCACCACGCGGATGAACGTCGGCACATTGCGCAGATCGAAGAGGAACCCCGAGAGCATCAGCGCCGGCAGGAAGCTGAAGATGATCGCGATCTGGCTGGCCAGGAACTGGTTGCGTGTCTTCGCCGAAATCAGCAGGCCAATGCCCAGGGTGACCAGCAGGTAGAGCATGGAGCTCAACAGCAGGAGCACCAGCGAACCCTGGATCGGTACCTCGAACAGCAACCGCGCCGAAACCAGGCACATCACCAGGCCCAGCAGGCCCACCAGGAAATAGGGAATGATCTTGGCCAGGAGTATTTCGATCGACCTGACTGGGGTGACGAACAGTGATTCGAGCGTGCCCCGCTCCCACTCCCGGGCCAGTACCAGAGAGGTCAGGAAGGCACCCACCAGGGTCATGATCAGGGCGATGAGCCCGGGCACCAGGTACCAGGTACTGCTGTTGGCGGCGTTGAACCACATGCGTTCGACGACCAGCACCCGACCGGCCGACTGGGGCTGCCGGGAGCGGTCGAACTGCTGCTGTTGCCAGACATTCAGCGCGCCCCTGACATAGCGTCCAAGGGTCGCCGCGCTGTTGGCATCGGCGCCATGCAGGAGCAATTGCAAGCGCGCATCCTGCTGTTCGAGGCGCCTGGAAAAATCCGCCGGCACGCGCACGATGCCGTCGACCCGACGCTTGTCCATCAGCGCTCGGGCCTCGGCCATGCTGGTCACCTGGACCACCGAGAAGTAGTCCGAACTCGCAAGCTTCGCCACCACGCTGCGGGCGCTGGGGGAGCTGTCTTCCAGGACCACGGCCAGCGGCGTGTTGCGAATGTCCAGGGACAGGCCGTAGCCAAATATCAGGATCAGTACGATGGGCAGGACAATGCCTATCGCCAGGTTGCTCTTGTCACGCATCAATTGGCGCAACTCCTTTCGGGTGAGCGCAATGAGCCTGCGCCTGAACCCTGAGGCGGATCGATTGGAGTCAGTCATGGTCATTCCTCACTGCACCGGGGCGCTGGCCTGGGCCCGAGCACGCTCGACCACGGCAATGAAGGCGCTGTTCATGTCGGCAAGCGACTCGCTGCCCTGGTGGCGTACCTGTTCCGGAGTGCCCAGGGCCAGCAGCCGTCCGGCATCCTGGATGACGATACGGTCGCAGTACTCGGCCTCTTCCATGAAGTGGGTGGTGATCACGATCGTCGTGCCGTTTTGCGCCAGGGCGGTGATACGGCGCCAGAACGCCCGGCGGGCCAAGGGGTCGATACCGCTGGTGGGTTCGTCGAGAAACAGGATCTGCGGCTCGTGCAGCAGCGCGACCGCCATGGCCAGGCGCTGCTTGTAGCCACCGGGCAGCTCGCCGCTGCGCAGGTGCTTGTGTTCGCCGAGGTCGAACTGTTCGAGCATCAACGCCACCCGCGCTTTCAGCTTCGCGCCGTGCAGGCCATAGGCGCCGCCGAAGAAGCGCAGGTTCTCCAGGGCCGACAGGTTCGCGTACAGGGCGAACTTCTGCGAGACGTAGCCGATCTTGCGCCGCGCCGCCGCCCGTGCGGTGCGCAGGTTGACGCCAGCCACCTCAAGGTGCCCGCTGGAGGCGGGAAGCAAACCGCAAAGCATGCGAAACGTGGTGGTCTTGCCGGCTCCGTTGGGGCCCAGCAAGCCGAATATCTCGCCCTTCAACACCTCGAACGAGGTGCTGGCAACCGCGGTGAAGTCCCCGAACTTGCGCACCAGGTCGCGGACCTCGATGACCACCGCACGCCCAGAGGCAGCGTCGCCCTGGCCGTCGCTGGCGGGCGCCTGCGCCGGCTCGTCCAGGCTTGCAACGCTGCCAACCTGTTGCCGGAGCAACACCATGAAGCCATCTTCGAGGCGGGCCTCCAGCGCCTGGGGAGAGGCCTGGCCAGCCAGGGATGGAATGGCCTGCAGAGGCACCTGGGCGCTGCGGATAAAGCGAACCATGCCGCCTTCGGGCACGGCATCGATGATGTGTTCATTGTCGTCAAGCAAGCGCGCCTGCAACAGCCTGGCCGGGGTGCCGGCCTCGGGGCCGACGCCATAGCACAGGCCCTGCGCCAGATGGCACAACTGCGCCGGTGGCCCCTGGGCGATCAGCCGCCCCTGGTACAGCACAAAGACCTGGGCGCAACGCTGGGCCTCGTCCATGTAGGCAGTGCTGATCAGCACCGTGAGGTTTTCCTGCTCGATCAGTTGTTCGATGATGCTCCACAGTTCCCGCCGCGACAGCGGATCCACCCCCACGGTGGGCTCGTCCAGCAGCAACAGCTGCGGTGAGCGGACCAGGGTACAGGCCAGCCCCAGTTTCTGTTTCATGCCGCCGGAAAGCTGTCCGGCCAGCCGGTCGCGAAAACGCGTCAGGTCCATCATCTGCAGCAACCGGGAAAAGCGCTCCTCGCGCTGCTGGGCGCGCACGCCATGCAGGTCGGCGTAGAGTTCGAGGTTTTCCTGGATCGTCAGGTCTTCGTACAGGCCGAACTTCTGCGGCATGTAGCTGATGAGGTCCTGCACCTGCTGCGGATCTGCGGCGACGTCCAGCCCCAGCACCTTCAACAGCCCTTCGTCGGCCTTGAGCAAGCCGGCAATCATCCGCAACAGGGTGGTTTTTCCGGCCCCGTCCGGCCCCACCAGGGCACTCAACTTGCCACTGGGCACCTCCAGAGAAACCTGCTCCAGAGCCAACTGTTCTCGCGTTCCACTGCGAAAGCGCTTGACCAGTTCAACAGCCTGAACCGTTACCGCTGGCGCACTCATGGCGTGGCCCCGGCCACCGGTGCCTGGTCAAGGTAGACGGTCGCCGGCATACCGAGCCGCAGGCGATCGTCAGGGTCCTTGACCAGCACCCGGATCTCGTAGACCAGGCTGGTGCGCAGGTCTTCCGTTTCCACCGACTTGGGGGTGAATTCGGCAACCGAGGAGATGTAGCCGACTTTGCCGTCGATGGCCTGGTCAGGAAAGCTGTCGGTGTAGACCCGCGCCATCTGGTCCGCACGTATGTGGCCCAACTGGCGTTCGTTGACATAGGCCCGTACCCACTTGGGGTCGGTCAGGGCCAGGGCAAACACCGGGCGCTGGGGCGAGGCCATATCCCCCGGCTCCAGCAGGCGCGTGCGGATCCGGGCCTGGGTCGGCGCCTTGAGCTGAGCGCGCGCCAGGTAATGTTCCAGCAGGTCCAGGTCGGCCCTGGAGGCTTGCAGGTCGGCCGTGGCCTGGGCGATGTCTTCATTGCGTGGGCCGATCTTGGCCAGGGTCCAGGATTCGCGCTGCTCCTGCGACTGGGCCTTGGCCACTTGCAAGCGGGCGGCTGCCTGGTCCAGGCGTTGCTGGCTGACGCCCTTGCCCTGGGTGTCGTCGGCGATCCTGCGCAGGCGCTGCATGTGCAGTTGAGCCAGCTGCATTTGCGCCTGGGCGGCATCAAAACGTGCCTTGGACTGCTCGACCTCTTGAGGCCGTGTGCCATTTTTCAAGCGCAGCAGCGCCTGTTCCTGGGCGCCGATCCTGGCCTTGGAGCGATTTATTTCCAGGCGCAGTGTGCGTGTGTCGAGTTCCGCCAGGACCTGGCCTGGCTGCACCAGGTCGCCCTCTTCGGCATACAGCGCGGCGATTCGCTCACTGCCGTCGAACGCCAGGGACACCTGGCGAATGTCGACGTTGCCATGGAGCTTGAGGTGGTCGTTCTGCTTCTCGGGGCGAAGGAGAAACCAGGAAACACCCGCTGTGGCCACCAGCAGTACGGCAACCCCTACAATCAACTGCTTCTTCATCCATGAGTCCTTTGTTTGCCAAGGCCTAATTAAAATTCAATTTGAATTTAAATTAGAAAATAACAGATACTGGCCATGAAGCAACCCCCCGCTCAGACCACGAGGAACATCATGAACACGCGACGCAGAACCAGCAGAAGCGACGGCGAACACACTAAAATCCGCATTCTCGATGTGGCTGCCCGCCTGTTTGCCCAGCATGGCTATGCCAACACCGCGAGCAAGCTCATCTGTGAAGAAGCCGGCACCGACCTCGCCGCCATCAACTACCACTTCGGTAGCCGGGAAGCCCTGTACAAGGCGGTGCTGATCGAGGGACACAAGCAACTGGTGAGCTTCGAAGCCCTGTCGCAGTTGGCGCAAAGCGAAGAGCCGGCGCTGATCAAGCTCGATAGCTTCATCGATGCCATCGTCACCCGGGTGCTCGATGAGCAGAGCTGGCAAAGCAAAGTCTGTGCACGGGAAATACTGGCGCCCACTGTCCATTTCACCAGCCTTGTGCAAGAAGAAGTGATGCCCAAATTCCGTCTGCTGGAAGCGCTCATCAGCGAGATCACCGGATTTCCGATCGGTGACCCGGCGCTGGCGCGTTGCACCATCAGCATCATCGCGCCCTGCCTGATGCTGGCGGTGATAGATCGCCAGCAGCCCAGCCCGCTGCAAGCCGTCCTGCAACACGACGCCAACGCCCTGAAAGCCCACTTCAAGCTGTTCGCCAGGTCCGGCCTCGCGGCCATTGCCCAATAGTCGGCTCACACCGCCAGACTGCCAGGCTGATTGTGCAGGGCGCTGCCCAGCACTGTTTTGACCCGCGACATGACCTGGGCGTCGAGAAAGAAATGGCCACCGGCAAACACGAACTGCTCGAAGCCGCCCAGGGTGTAGCGCCGCCACTGCTGCATCTGCGCAGGCGGCGCAATCAGGTCCTGGGCGCCACTCAGGCAGATCATGCGGGTGTCCAGCGGCTGCGGCTGGGCACCGGCGTAGGAGTAGACCATCTGTATGTCGGCCTGAATGATGGGCAGGTACATCTGCATCAGGTCCTCCTCGGCCAGCACCACCGCCGGCACGCCCCCCATGGCCTGCAGCGCGGCGATGGCCTGCTCTGCCGGCAGCTGGTGCAGCGGTGCTACCCGTTGCCGCACATGGGGCGCAACCATGCCCGAGAGCATCAGCTGCTGCGGCATCGGCAACCGCCGCTCCTGCAGCACACCGGCGACCGCAAAGGCCAGCAAGGCGCCCATACTGTGGCCGAAGAAACAGCAGGGGATGTCATCGCCAAACTGCTCCAGGCAGTCGGCCACGTCATTGGCCGCCGCCTGCATGTCGCTGTAGCAGGCCTCCTGGCTGCGACCCTCGCGGCCCGGCAACTGCAAGGCATACAGGTCGACCTGGTCGTACAGGGGCAGGAACCAGCGATGAAAGACCGAGGCCCCGCTCCCGGCATAGGGAAAGGTGAACAGGCGCATCTTGCCCCGAGGCCGGCTGGCATAGGGAAACCAGGCGTCCTTGGCCACGCGTGATGGAGTTCCCATGGGTCAGCCCTCCACCTGCCTGGCCAGGGCGAAGCGATCGACCTTGCCATTGGCGTTGCGTGGCAGTGCGTCCAGGCACAGCACCTTGTCGATGATCATGTAGCGAGGCAGGCGCTGGGCGCAGTGGCGCTTGAGGTCGATCAGCGAAAGAGCGTCCCGGGTGTGAGCGACCAGCACGCCCCACAACTGCGCGTTCATCCCCTCCCCGACCACCAGCACGGCGGCCTCGCTGACCTGGGGATGGGCCAGCAGCGCGGCTTCGACTTCCCCGCGCTCGATCCGGTTGCCACGCACCTTGAGCATGTCGTCACGACGCCCCAGGTATTCGTAGTTGCCGTCAGGCCGCTGCCTGACCATATCGCCGGTCTTGTAGGGCCCCTCCTGAGCCGGCTTGGCGAAATAGCCCAGCATGACCGTAGGCCCCTGCACCACCAGCTCACCTTCTTCACCCACTGCGCAGCGGCTGCCATCAGGCTTTTGCGCCCACACCTGGTTGCCGGAGGCGGCCGTGCCGATGGGCACCGGGAGCACGCGCTCGGGATCGATGGCGCCGACCTCGAATGCGGTGCACACATTGGTTTCCGTGGGGCCGAAGAGATTGGCCAGACGCACATCGGCATAGGCCGCGCGCAGGTCACGCAGGTGCTTGATCGGAAAAGGCTCGCCGGCGAACAACAGTACCCGCAGGGTGTCCTGGATATCGCTGAGCAAGTCGCCGTCTTGCATCATCATCATGAGTACCGAGGGCACCGAGTACCAGATGCTGATTTCGTGCTGGCGGATGAAGTCGGTCAGCAGCCGCGGCGAGAACGCGATCGACTCGGGAACCAGGCACACCGTCGCGCCCACATTGAGCGCGCAGTAGATGTCCAGGACCGACAGGTCGAAATGCAGGGGGGCATGGTTGGCGAAACGCTCGCCAGGCTGGAAGCAATAGCGCTCGCACGCCCAGTCGACGAAGGCCAGGGCATTGCCGTGGCTGAGCGCAACCCCTTTGGGCACGCCGGTGGACCCGGAGGTGTAGAGGATGTAGGCCAGATCGTCCGGCTGGATGCGCAGCGTAGGCACTACGCTGGAGCCGGTATCGATGTTGCGCCAGTAGCCGGCGCTGGCCGGGTCGTCCAGGACCACGCTGCGCACCTGGGCAAGCGCGGAGCCGGCGAGTTCTTCCAGGCGTGCCGCGGTGCAGAGGACCAGCACGGCCTGGGAATCCCCGGCGATCTTTTCCAGGCGCGACACCGGGCTCAGTGGGTCCACCGGCACATACACCACCCCCAGCCGCAGGGCCGCCTGCATGACCGCCACCAGGTCCACCGACTTGTGCGCCCAGAGCAGGATCCGCTGCCCCTGGCCGACCCCCAGGGCACAGAGCATTGCCACGAATTCCCGGGTCCTGAGCTCCAGCGCCTCGTAGCTCAAGGCATCCTGCTCATCCACCACCGCCGTCTGCCGCGGGTAGCGGGCAAGGCTGTGCATCATCCGTTCATGGAGCAGCTTCATAGCTTCAGCTCCCGGGCAATGATCTCGTGCTGCATGTCGCTGGTGCCGGAAAAGATCGTAGTGCCGATGGAATCGCGCAGCATCGCCTCGATCCCGAAAGACTCCAGGCAGCCCCGGCCGCCGAAAATCCTCACCGCATCGATGCTAGATGCCAGCGCCCCTTCACTGATGGCCAGTTTCGACAGGGCAATGTTGAGCTGCCCCGGATCGCCCTGGTCCATGCCCCAGCACGCCCGGAACAGCAGCAACCGCGCCGACTCCAGGCGCAGCTTCATTTGCGCGATACGGTGCGAAACCGCCTGGTTGTCGCCAATCGGCTTGCCAAACTGGCGCCGGGTGCGCGCATGCTCGATGGTCTGTTCCAGTTGCCGCTCCATCATCCCCAGGAACGCTGCGAACAGGCAGGCACGCTCCCAGCCCATGGAGCTCTGGAACACCTGCCGGCCCTGCCCCTCCTCACCCAGGCGGTTGACCTCAGGAACCCTGCAATCGTCAAAGAACACTTCACCCGCGGGGCAGCTTCTCAGGCATACCTTGTCCAGGGGCTCACTGACCCTGAGCCCCGCACTGCTGCGGTGGACGATAAAACCGCTGACCCCCAGGGCACCGTACTCGGGCTGGGTGGTGGCATAAGTCACGAAGATGTCGGCAATCGGCGCATTGCCGGCAAAGCTCTTGTGGCCGTCAAGGCGATAACTGCCATCGGCCTGGGGCCAGGCACGGCTCTTCAAATTGCTGGAGTCGGAGCCGGCCTCGGGTTCGGTGATCGCGTTGGAGCCGATGAATTCACCGCTGGCGAGTTTGGGCAACACATCGCGTTTGGTTTCCGCTGTTGCGAACTCGACGATCGGCATCGCACAGGCAAACTGGTGGGCCGCCGCCGCGAACACCAGGCCCATGTCTGTGCAACCCAGGCCAAAGGCGTGCATGGCAATGGCCGTCGACAGTGCACCCAGGCCCTGGCCACCGTATTCCCGGGGAATCGACAGCCCCAGCAATCCGGCCTCGCCGCAGATCGCCCATTGCCGGGCGGTGAAATACCGCGAGTGTTCATTGCCACAGGCCGCCAGTTGCTCGGCACACACCTGGGCGATCATGGCCGCATGTTTTTTCTGGGTATCGTCGTAGTTGAAGTCCATTTCAACTCTCCTTGCGCAGGGAAGGTTTTCTGAAGGATCGATAGAAAATCAGCCGTCCGACCTCTGAGGGCACTTGCATCAGGCCCCACCAGAGCGCCTTGAGCTTTCTCAAGGTGGTCAGTTGATAGACACGAGCGTGAGGATTAGCAAAATCAAAAATAGGCGGAACAAAACTGGCGTTGGCAAGCTCCGCAAAGATGCTGCTCGCCGCGTGCGCAGCAGAGACCTTGGCGCTTTTGACGTCATCACAAAGGCCCAGCGTAGTGTTGAGAATATCCTTGTACCCCTGATACAGAGGCATCCAGAAACCGTCCTCTGCGAGCTGGTCGATTTCATCGAACACCCGCGGGTCCAGGTCCTTGGCAAAGGCATCGTTGATCTTGCGCGCGGTGATGGTGGCGGCAATCGACTGCAGCAGCCAGACACGGGCGAAGGCATTCCACAACTCGGGGTCGCGAAACGACACATAGGCCGCCGAGGCGATCCGGTCACTCAAGCTGATGATGCTGTCCTGGGTCAGGACAAAATCATTCAGGGCCGGGCTGCGGTAGTCACCGCTGTGCGCCGCCTTGATCAGCCGGTGCGCCAGGGCCAGAACCAGTTCCGCAGCATTGGACAGCTTGCGCGAGAACAACAGATCGTTGCTCGCGGCGCCCTCGTCGAACATCAGGCAGCGGCGTTCGAGCGCCGTGCGATAGACCTGCCGGGGCGGCTGGCGCAGCGCCCACTCGCGAACCCGCCGGGCGCCGGACAGGTGCCGCCCCAGGCCGGGGTACAGCTCGATCAGGCCGGCCAGGACCTGGTCGCCGTCCATGCTCGGGCAGAGGTCCTCACGCAGTGAAACCAGCACGCTGACCAAAGGGTTGCGCGAGTGCTGATGGTTGTTGAACGGGATGACCCCCACCCAGCCCCCATCGAACACATGATGCAGAGTGCCGCCATGCCACTGGCCGGGAAAATCGCCCTGCACGCACTCATCGAACGGCACCACCCCGAGCATATGAGTGGAGAATTCCAGGGTCCGGGTCTTCTGCGTCGAAGCCTGGCTGACCAGGCCCGCCTGCCGCGCCAGCACCTGGCCGCCCTGGCTGCCATCAACCATGAAATCGGCAGTGACCCAGCGCCCCAGTGCCGTAGCTACCTTGACCCCGCTGTCCTCGACCAGCACCTCTGGGCTGTTGTCGATCTCCACCAGCTGCGCGCCATAACCGATGGCCGCCGCCAGCAGATAGGCATCGATATCGGGCCTGAACAGATGGTTCTCGCCATGCTCGGAGGGCACGTTGAATTGCAGCGCCTGGCCCAGGTCCACCGCCCGGCTGCGCTGGTGATAGATGAACCCGAGGTTCTTCTTGACCCCGGAAGACGGCATCACCTTCTGCTGGATATCCCGGGTGCGGGCGATATTCTTTATTTCCGGCACGCCATAGCGGTCGGCAATCAGCTCGAAAATCATCGAGGTATAGGGAATCGTCGCCTCACCGGTAAGGTCGGGGGGCATCTGCCGGTTGCGCAACAAACCGACCCGGACCTTGTTCCGGGCCAGGCAGGCGGCGAGCATGATCACGCTGATGCTGTTGCCCGCCAAGAGAATGTCGTAATGCTCTGGCGCCTTGCCAGACTGCACATCGTTCATAACCACCTCAATCACAGATCATGGGTCTGGGTTGCACTGCCCGCGGCCCGTCAGGCCTCGGCCACGCAGCCCTGTTCCTTTATCGAACGGGCCAGGAAGTCCGGCCACATCAGGCCCGGACACTCAAGAAACTCGCGGGCCTTGATCTCCAGCTTCAGATCGCGCCGGCAGCGGGCGACCATGTCCATCACCAGCAGCGAGTCCAGGCCGTAGTCCATCAGGCTGCCGCCATCCTCGAGCTTGGCCCGCACCTGTTCGGTCTTGACCCCGAGCAACTGCGCGTACTGCTCCCACACGTAGTCATCCAGCAATGCCAGGGCAGCAGCTTCGTCGGCGCCCGCCAGTTGCTGCAGGATCTCCACGTTGCTGCTGTCGCCGGCCCTGGCGGTCGGAGCCTGGCTGCGGATGTACTGCAGCAGCGGTTGCGGGCCGCGGGATTCGAGCAGTGGCTTGAAGCGATTCCAGTCCACCCCTGACACCACCATCTGGGGCAGCTCGCTGGCCAGAATCCGCGACAGCAGGCCGACGTTCTGTACCGGGGCGATCTGTTTCAAGCCAACGCTGGTGAGGAAATTCAGCACCTGCTCGTCGAACAGGTGACTGCCGCCGGCCCACAGCCCCCAGTCGATCACCAGGGCACTCAGGCCCATGGCCCGACGCTGCCACGCCAGGCTGTCGAGGAACTGATTGGCGGCTGCGTAGCTGGCGACATGCTGCGAACCCCAGACACTGGCGATGCTCGAACACAGGACAAAGAAGTCCAGGTCCAGCCCCAGGGACAGTTCGTGCAACAACCAGGTGCCCTCGACCTTGGGCCGCATCACCTGGTCGAAACTGTCACGGTCGACGTCCTTGAGATCCTGCGGAATTGAAATTCCGGCGGCATGGAAGATGCCCTTCAGGCTCGCGCCCGACGCCTCCAGACCGCAGAACAGCCGCTGCATGTCCTGGGGCGAGGTGATGTCGGCCTGGACGTAACTCACCCGCGATGCCGCAGCGCCGAAGCGCTCCAGGCCCGTGGCGACATCCTCCAGTGGCCGCCGGCCGGTGATCAGCACAGCGCCAGCGCCTTTATCCAGAAGCCACTGGGCCATGGCCAGGCCAATTCCACCCATGCCGCCGGTAATCAGGTAACTGCCCTGCGGGCAAGGTGCATAGGCCTGTGCTGGCAACTGCGCAGTGCTGAAATGGTTCAGGCGCTGGACATAACGCTTGCCCGGGCGCAGGCAGATCTTGTCCTCGCCATCGGGGTCACTGACTTCTTCGGCCAGCGCCCTTGCCCAGTGAGGATCGTCGGGGGCCAGGTCGATCAGCCCGCGCCAGTGTTCGGGGTGCTCCAGGGCGAGCGTCTTGCCCAGCCCCCACAACGGCCCGGTCGCCACTTGCAGGGGCTGGTCGCGATCCAGGCCAACGGCGTTTGCCCCTTGGGTCACCAGCCACAACCGGCCACCGCGCGGGCCCAGTTCGATGAGCGCCTGGACCATCTCCAGCAACGGGTGGAACAGCGTCGCCTGCAGGCTCGACAGGCTCTGCAGCGTGGTCGAGCCGGCATCCTCGATGTCTTTGCCATCGAGCACGATGATATCGGCGGCCAAGGCCTCGCCTTCATCGGTCAATGCCTGGCTCGGGTCCTGGGCCAGCACCCTCCGCGCGCTATCGAGCAACTGCTGCGGGCACAGGACCCGGGCACGATGCCCGCCACGCTGCAGGTGTTCGACCAGGGGAGCGGCGGTCTCCGGCGAGCGGCTGACCAGGGTGAACAAGCGGCCCTGCTGCGGCACTTCGGCGCGCTGGCGAGGGCGTTCGAGCCAATCCAGGCTGTAGAGCACGTCGGGCTGGTAAAGCATGCCACGCAGCGCCTCCTCACTCGGGGCGGCAGCCAGGGTCAGCCCTTCCAGGCTGCCTACACACTGGCCGTGCGCATCGTACAAGGCGCAGTCGAATTGCTGCGGATGTGCCTGGCTCGTGGCAATCACCAGGCTTTGTGCCCGGGGCGAAGCGGACCGGCTGGCGACCCAGCGGCGGATGCCGCTTATCGAGCCCGGCGCATCGCCCGGCACCGCCTGCCCCAGGTACTCGAGGACCTGCCCAAGGTGATTGCCGTGCGGATCGGGTTCTGCCGGCAACTGCATGTGGTAGACAAAGCCTGCGTCCTGGGTGGCGGCATGGCCCGGGTCCGGCAGGCCGCCCCGGACAGCCGCCGGCAGGCCTTCCAGGGTCAGCGACAGGACCGGCTGCCAATCGGCACCGGCAACCTTGGCCGCTGCGCTCAGGGCCGAACAGTTGACCTCCCAGGCCGCCCCGGACAGCGGCTTGAGTTCGGTGAACAGATGCAACTGGTCATCGACATGGAACGCCAGGGCCGGGGTGATGCTGGCGAGGCTCACCCCATAGGTGTCCAGCTGCAAGTGGCCGGCCAGCTCATCGCTCAGGGCTGCCAGCAACCGGTCAGGACGCAGCAGCGCCAGGTCATCGCGGATCTCGCCGCCCACGGCCTGCAGGAGCCCGCTATCGAGCGTCGACTCGAATGCCGGAGTGGGTGCATTGACCGAATGCCCCAGCAGCCGGCCGACCGCTCCCGCAGTGACCTGTTGCAGGGGCGAGCCGCTGGCGTTGTCGAACCAGTAGCGCTGGCGCTGAAACGCATACCCGGGCAAGGCCTGGCGCAAGGCCCCGTCATGCTCGTGCAGCCGGGCCCAGTCGAGGTTATGGCCGCCCACGTAGAGCTGCGCGGCGGCCAGGCGCAGGTCCCTGGACGGATCGCCGGCCCGGCGCAGGCTGGCCAGGACCAGGCTGTCGTCCGCCAGGGGGTGACGGCCGATCAGCGGCGTCAACACAGCATCGGAGGCCACTTCAAGGAAGGTTTTCACCCCCAGCTCTGCGATCAGGGTGTTGACCCCTTCGCTGAACCTCACGGCCTGGCGGGTGTGCGTACACCAGTAATCGGGCGAGCTCAGGCTGGAGAGCGTATGCACCCGGCCAGTGACACTGCTGATGACCGGCAAGCGCGGCTCGCTGAAGGTGATCTGCGCCACCGTCTGGCGGAACGCTTCAAGCATCGGCTCGGTGGCTGCGGTATGGAAGGCATGGGAAACCGCAAGCTTCTTGACCTTGCAACCGCTGGCGAGCGCCGCTTCGGCCAGCGCCTGGACCTCGGCTTGCGGCCCGGCCACCACCACGTCCTGCGGGCTGTTGACTGCCGCCAGTTCGATCGCGCTGCCGGGCCGGTCCTTGAGCAGCTCCAGCAGTTGCGCCTCGCTCATGCCCAGTGCGTACATCGCGCCGCCGGCCGTCATCAGTTGCTGGGCCAGGCGCCCACGCGCCTCCACCATCCGCAGCGCGTCAGCCAGGGATACCGCCCCGGCCACACAGATTGCACCGATCTCGCCGAAACTGTGTCCGAACAGCGCATCGGCAGCGACCCCCCAATGCATCCACAACCGCGCCAGGGCATATTCGACCGCGAATATCGCCGGCTGGGCATAGCGGGTCTGTTGCAGGTAGCTGTCACTGGCCGCACCCGCGTCCAGCACCAGGGTCAGCAGGTCCACGTCCATCAGCGGCTGCAACAGGGCGCGGCATTCATCGATCTGCGCCTTGAAGAATGGTTCGCTGTCATACAGTGCCTGGGCCATTGCCCGGTACTGGCAGCCCTGCCCCGGAAAGAGCATCACCAGCGGCGCCGCCGCTCCCTGGCAGCGCCCTTCGAATACATGGCCCACCACCTTGCGTGACGCATAGGCTGCCAGTTGCTCGCGCAGCCCCTCACGGCTATCGGCCACGGCCGCGAAACGATGGCCAAAGTGTGCCCGCCCGACGTTCGCCGTGTAGCACAGGTCCTTGAGTTCGAGCTGGCTGTTGTCGGCGATAAAACGTTCATAGCGTCCGGCAATCTGGCGCCGGGGCGTCTCGCCCTTGGCCGACAGAGTGATCAGCTGCCAGGGGTTGTCGCGTCCCTGGGCACGTTCGCGCAGCGGCGCGTCGCCCACTAGCACATGGGCGTTGGTGCCGGTGACACCAAACGAACTGACACCGGCGTGCCGCGCCTTGCCCTGGCGTGGCCAGGGCGTGGATTCGGTGACCACCTTCAGGGCCAGGCGATCCCATTCGATCCGCGGGTTGGGCGTGTTGAAGTGCACCTGGGGCACCAGGGCCTCTTGTTGCAGGCACAGCAGGACCTTGGCCAGCCCGGTCACCCCGGCGACCGGTTCGAGATGCCCCATGTTGGCCTTGATCGAGCCCACCAGCAGCGGTGCATCCACGGGCCGCTGCTTGCCCAGTACCGCATGCAGGGCGTGCAGTTCGATCGGGTCGCCCAGCGCGGTGCCGGTGCCATGGGCCTCGACATAGTCGACCTCGCTGCCCTGGAGCCCGGCCTGGCCGAGCGCCAGCCTGATCACCTCTTCCTGGGCGTGGATGTTGGGCACGGTGATGCCGCTGCTGGCGCCGTCGTTGTTGACCGCACTACCCTCGATCACGGCCAGCACCGGGTCCTGGTCGCGTACCGCATCGCTCAGCCGCTTGAGCGCAAGGATCACGCAGCCTTCGGCGCGCCCGTAGCCATCGGCCGCCGCGTCGAAGGTCTTGCAGCGGCCATCGGGGGCCACGGCCCGCAGCTTGCTGACCAGGATGAAACCGTAGGGCGACAGGATCAGGTTGACCCCACCGGCCAGCGCCAGCTCGCTCTCGCGGCTGCGCAGGCTGTTGCAGGCCTGGTGCAGGGCCACCAGGGATGAGGAGCAGGAGGTGTCGAGCACCACCGCCGGGCCCCTGGAGCCCAGGGTGTAGGCAATGCGCCCGGCCACGAAGCTGGTTTCGCCATAGAACTGGTAGGCGTTGACGTCCTCGACCGCGCCCAACTGCTGGCGCAGGCGCACGTAATCATTGGTACTGACCCCCATGAACACGCCGAGCTTCTTGCCATGCAGGCTGTCGGGGGCGATCGCGGCGTTCTCCAGGGCCTCCCAGGCAACCTCCAGGGCCAGGCGCTGCTGGGGGTCCATGCCTTCGGCTTCCTTGGGCGAAATGCCGAAGAAGCCCGGGTCGAACTGATCCACCCCCTCGATGAAGCCACCGCGCATGACGTAGGCCTTGCCGGGTGCCTGGGGATCAGGATGGTAATAGTCGGTGCCGTACAGACGGTCGCTGGGCATGTCGCCCACCGCATCGGTGGCGTTTTTCAGCAGGCTCCACAGCCGCTTCGGTGTGTCGGCACTGCCCGGTAGCCGGCACCCCAGGCCCACTATGGCGATCGGTTCGACAGGCGCCGAGCTCTTGCCGGCCACCTTTTCCTTGAGCGCACGGATGGTGGTGATTGCCTGAGCAAGACTCTCTTGCAGCTGTTCCTTGCTTACATCGCGGACATCGTTATCCATAAAGGCCTCGATCAGTGATTCTCTGGCAGTTGTCATCCAGCCCCAGGGCTAGTAATTGGCGATATCGCGCAGCTCGTCTTCGAGAGCACCAATCAGCTCGGCCCGTGACAGTTCATGCAGGTCCTGATGCCGCGACGCTGGCGACACAGGTTCGGGCGCCGCCACCGGCTCCCGGGTTTCAGGCGCCAGGAGCTGGCCCATGAGGTAGTCCGTGACCTGTTCGATGGAGGTGTATTCGAAGCCGAAGGTCGAAGGCAGGTCGATGCTCAACGCCCGGCCCAGCCGTGAGCGCAGGTCCAGCGACATGACCGAGGACATGCCCATGTCGAAGAAGCCCTTCCTGACATCGAGCTCCAGGCCATCGGCAACGCCGAACACCTGCCCCACTACCTCGCAGACCAGCGCCTGCATGGCCCGGCGCTGCTGCAGCGGTGGCAGGCCAATCAGCTCGGCCAGACGCTGATCCGCTGCGCTATCCGCTGCACCCAGGTGTTCGAGCAAGGGCCAGGGCAGCACGCTCAGGTACAGCCCTTTGAGTTGTTGCCAGTCGACATTGAGCAGCCCGCACTGGCCCTGGCCACCCAGCACGCGGGCTATGGCCTGCACTATCTGCGAGCGCTGCAAAGGCTGCAGGCCGCTGCCTTGCATGGCCGTGCGGGCTGCGGCGTCCTGCTCAAGCTCCTGTTCGCTCTGCGTCAGGTGCAGCAGCTGGCAGTTCAACCCCTGGCGCCGGCGCTGTGCATGCACCCACAAGGCATATGCATCGGCAATCGCCGAGCGGGCGAAGCCGGCCCCGCCAAGCAGGGAAGACACGCTGCCCAGGATCAGGAAGAACGCTTCAGGGTCATCGATCAGCTGGTGAACCTGCTGCAAGACCTCAAGCGGCCGAACGCCTTCCTGCATTCGCACGACAAACTCTGGCTCCTTGAGCGCAACCGTGCGCCAGTCAAGATCGAGGTGGATAAAGCCGGCGATGCGGTCTTGCGCTCGCAGCGTCGCGAAGGTGTCAGCCAGGTTTTCCCGGCTCAGGTCCGAGAGGCTGCTGATCGCCATCGCTTCGGGCATCCGCTCAGGCATGTGCAGTTGCCCGGGGGCCTCGCAGAGCAGCAGCACACGCTGCACACCCCGCTGCCCGAGCGCCGTCAGCACAGTCTCCAGGTCAGATCCCGGGACGGCATGCAGCACAACGGTTCCGTTCAGCGCCGGCGGCTCCAGGCGCTGTAGCGGGTCGGCTTGATCCTCCACCAGGTATTGCACCTCGACCCGGGCGCCGCTGATCGCAAAGTGATCATGGCCAGGTTGGCCGTGCAACAGCCGGCAGAGGCTGGCGTAGCTTCTTCTGTCGCTGCCCTGCAAAGTCACCAGACCGCCCCACCAGGCAGGCTGCTCCAGGGCGAAGATATGTGCGGCGCCCTGCCAGGTGGCCTGGACAGCGGCCATGGCCGGCGACGCAGCATCACTGGCATGAAGGGCGAACCAGACCGGCTTTGCCGGTGTTCCGACGCTGGCAATCGCACCGGCGAAGGCCTGTACCAGCGCCGCAGAGGCCACCAGGGATATACCGAGGCCGTCGGCCTCCTGAGCCTCAACGCCGGCAACGATCACCCCCAGGCAGGACGGATCGGCCACTGCCCCGCGCAACGCCGAGGACAGCTTGCGGGCCAGAGGTTGTTGCCCGGCGTGCAGCTCGATGACTTCGACCGGACGCTGTTCAGCCGCAAACGCCGCAGCCAGTGGCTGGACCTCGGCAGTGCTCCAGGCCAGCACCATCCAGTAGCCCTCGCGTTGCCGAGCGCCCTCGCCCGGCATCGGATAGTCCTGCCATTGGCGAGCGATCATCGGCAGGTCGAGGGGTGCAGTCTGGAGGTCGGGCAAGTACCACGAACCAGGATGGCCAAACTGCGGACCTTCGAACAGCGCCAGCTGGCAACCCCGGGCATCCACTACCTGCAGGCTGTCGGGTTTGTCGGCGTCATGGCCGGCCAGCACAATCCATACCTGCGCCGGCAGGTCTGCCCATACCTGGAGCCCGGAGAACCCGACCAGCGCGGCGGCGTGGGCGCCTTCAAACAGCTCGACCACACTGGCCAGCAACTGGGTCTGGCGCTCGGCCGCCGTCAGGGAGTGGGCAAAGCGGTACAAGGCCCGCTGCCCGCCCGTGGCCGCACACCCGGACCATGGGCACAGGCCAACGTCCGGCGCCGGCGGTGAAGGCTCATCGAGCATCGACACCCCGCACAGGGTTTCCTCCTGCAACTGCGCTGCACAGTCAACCAGGGTTCCGCTCATGCAGACCTGGCGGCGCTCGTCGCCGGCCCCTTGCAAGGCCAGTTCGAAGCAGGCGTCAGGCGCCTGGGTGAGGTGGATGCTCAGGTGCGAAGTGAGGTGCTGTTCGCCGCGCAGACGCAGCTGGGCAATCTGCAAGTCGCGGATCTGCTGCACGCCCCGTGGTGTTTCCCGCACCGCCTGGAGCACGGCATCCAGCAACAGGTGAGTCTTGACCCTGTACCCCTGTTCGCCCAGCGGGTCGTAATGCCCGGCCTGGGGAGCGAGAGCCCCCGACCAGTACCAGAGCTGCGCGGCCGGCCGTACCAGCCCCTGCAGGCAAGGATGGCCCGAGGCTGCCCGGGCGGGCTGCACCGCCGTAGCCGGCTGGCCAGCATCGATCCAGTAGTCGTTGAGCTGCCAGGGATAGGTGGGCAACCCGATGGCCTGACAGCCGTCCGGCAAGCGCTCGGGGCCCGGCGGCTGGGCGCAGCGGCCAAAGGCCTCGGCCAGGGTCGCCCAGGGTTCGCCGGCCGCGGGTTTGCGGTCATTGGCGATGGGGCTGCCGGCCAGCCAGGCCTGTAGTGCCTGAGCCAGCTCGCGGCAATCCTGGCCGTGGACGACCAGGCGTTCCTTGAACGCCGTGCGCCGCACCAGCGCGTTGTAGCAGATGGTCTGTGGGCAGTGCTCGGTAGCGCCCAGGAAGGACACATAGCGCTGGGCCAGCTCCGCCAATGCCGCCGGGGTGGCCGCGGACAGGCACAAGGCCACTGGTGCTGTGGCGGGTGGCAAAGGCGCTGTCGCGGGCGCCGTATAGCCCTTGAGCAGCACATGCACGTTGGTCCCGGTGAAACCAAAGGCACTGACCCCGGCCACCCGCGACTCCGGCCGGCCCGGCCAGTCCATGGCCTGATGCGCCAGCTTGAGGTTCATGGCCGCCCAGTCGACACGGGTGTTGGCCCGCTGCAGATGGGCTTGCGGGGCAATCCGGCCGTGCTCCACCACCAGGCAGGCCTTGATCAGCGAAGCGATGCCCGCTGCCGCCTCGAGGTGCCCGATATTGGCCTTGACCGAGGCCACCGTCAGCGGCGGACTGTCGGGGCTGGCCTGGCGATAGGCGTTGTGCAGGGCGTTGAGCTCGATGGGGTCACCCAGCACCGTGCCGGTGCCATGGGCCTCGACGTAGCTGACTTGCCCCGGATGCACGCCGGCGTTGGCCAGTGCTTCGCTGATCAGCGCCTCTTGCGCCGGACCATTGGGCACTGTCAGCCCGGCACAGGCACCGTCGTGATTGACCGCCGAACCGAGAATCGTCGCGACAATCGGGTCACGCTCCCGCTCGGCCTGGGCCTGGCGCTTGAGAATGACCACGCCGCAGCCCTCCCCTCGACCGTAACCGTCGGCACTGTCGTCGAAGGCCTTGCTGATGCCGTCCGGGGCCAATGCGCCGGCCTGCCCCATGGATTGAAAGATCGACGCCGAGGCGATGACATTCACCCCACCCACAATCGCGATGTCGCACTCCGCGGCACGCAAGCTGTTGCACGCCAGATGGATGGCCGTGAGCGATGACGAGCATGCGGTGTCCACCGTCAGGCTCGGCCCACGCACGCCGAGAAAATGCGAGAGGCGCCCGCAGATCGCCGAAAACGAACTGCCAGTGCCGTAGTGGGCATCCACGCCTTGCGCGCTACCCAGGACCCGGGTTTCGTAGTCGTGGGAGTTGGCCCCGACAAACACCCCGACCCTCTGTTCCAGCAGCTTCTCCTGAGGGATACCGGCCCGTTCCAGAGCCTCCCAGGCCACCATCAGCAACAGCCGTTGCTGGGGGTCCATGCTCCGGGCTTCCTTGGGGGAAATGCGGAAGAACGCTTCGTCGAACCCTTCGGGGCGCTGGATAAGGCTGGCAAACCGCGGGAAGGTTTCCTCCGGCTTGGCGCCGGCGAGCCGGGACGGCGGTACCGGCCCCACGGTGTCCGTCTGTTCCAGCATCAGCTTCCAGAGTGCCTCGGGGCTGTCGGCCTGGGGAAACCGGCACGCCATGGCCACCACGGCGACGCTCCCTGCGGCGTCGGGCGCCCCGGCATCGACCGTTACCGGGGTGCTGGCCGGCTCCCGGGACAGCAGCCCTTCCAGGTACTGGCCCAGCCGGTTGATGGTGGGATAGTCGAAGCCCACGGTCGCCGACAGCTTGAGGGCGAACTGGCGCTCCAGCATGCGCTTGAACTCAACCAGGGAAATCGAGCTCAGGCCCAGTTCGAAGAAGCCTCGATCCGGGTCCGGGTCGGCACAGGCCACGCCGATGATCTGCGTCAGCAGTGCACCAATCTGCGCCCGCACATCCCCCACCGGCTGCGCCGCTGCGGGCACCTTGGCCGGTGCCGGCACAGCGGCCTGTGCCAGCTGCGGCACGCTCAGCGCCACATCGTTGGCCTGGGCGCAGAGATTGCCCTGGGCGTCATACACCAGTACCTGCGCCCGCAGCTGGGACACGAGCCCTGCCGGCTGCGGCCGCGGCGCCGGGGCAAACCAGAAACGCTCCTGCTGCCAGGGATAGGCCGGCAGCTCCAGCGCCGCCTCCCTGGGTTGGAAGGCTTGCCAGTCGGGACCTGCGCCCCACTCATACAGGCGGGCAACAATACTGGCCAGCTCCAGGGCGGCGTCGCCCTGCTTGTGCAAGGCGCCGCACACTAGTCCCTGGGTTCCCTTGTCGGCCAGGGCCTGGTTGATCGACGCCGCCAGCACGGTGTGCGGGCCGATCTCGACGAACAGCCGGTGCCCCTGCTCGATCAACTGTTCGATGGCGCGATCGAAGCGCACGATGCCACGGGCATTCCTCGCCCAGTAGTCGGCATCTGCCAGGATCGGCTCCTCGGGCATCGCGCTGGTGGAAATCCAGGGCGTGTGCGCGGCAAACACCGGCAAATCCTCCAGCCCCGCGCGGATCTGCGTCAGGCACTCATCCATCTGGCGGGAGTGGAAGGCATATTCCGCCGACATCAGGTAAGTGAAGATGCCTTCGTCACGCAGTTGCTGATCCAGAGCCTGTACAGCCTGCGGGCTGCCGGACACCACACAGCTGTTTCGACTGTTGACCACCGACAGTTCCAGTTGCGGGTTGTTCGCCAGACGCGACTGGAGCGTCGGCGCGGGCAAGCCCACCACCAGCATCCGCCCCTGCCCCAGGGTGTCCTTCATGGCCTGGGCCCGATGGTGGATGACCCGCACCGCCGACTCCAGGTCCAGTGCTCCGGCGCAATAGGCCGCGGCCACTTCCCCCATGGAGTGGCCGACCACCGCCGCCGGGATCACACCCCACTGGCGCAGGCATTCACTGATCGCCACCTGGATGGCAAAGATGCAGGGCTGGGCAAATTCGGTCAGGTGCAGGCGGGACCCACTGGCGTCGCTGCGCAGCTCGGCCTCCACCGACCAGCTTGCCCACTGGGCCAGCGCCTGGTCGCAACGCCGGATCATCGCCAGGAAGGCCGGCTCCCGTTCAAGCAGGTCGCGACCCATTCCCACCCACTGGGCGCCCTGCCCGGTAAACACCAGCACGGGCCCGCGCCGATCCTCTTCGTCCGTCGTGCAGGCCAAGGTCGGGGCCGGCAACTGCTCCAGCTGGCTCTTCAATTGCGCGGCGTTCGCACCCACCACGGCCGACCGGTAGGGAAAGTGATCACGACGATGAATGGCGCTGGCGACAAAGGCTTGCAATTGCCCATCGTCCTGCTGCGGCAGATGAACGGCATAGGCCCTGGCCTGCTCCACCACGGCCTGCGCGGACCTGGCCGATACCGGCAGGACCCAGGGCCGGCCCTGTGCCGATCGTTCCTGCTGCGGCTGTGCCTGCCGATAGGCGCTGGCATCTTCGAGAATCATGTGGACGTTGGTGCCACTGAGCCCGAAACCACTGATTCCAGCCAGGCGCGGCCGGTCGGGCAACGACTCGATCGCCGTGGGCACCGCCAGCCGGGAACGCTTCCAGTCCACCAGTGGGTTCAACTGTGCGAGATGCAGTTGCGCAGGCACCTCAGCGTGCTTGAGAACCATCATGGTCTTGATCACGCTGGCCATTCCGGCGGCCGCATCCAGATGGCCCATGTTGGCCTTGACCGAGCCCACCCACAGCGGCCGCTCACGCCCCTGGAAGGCACTGTCCAGCGAAGAGAGTTCGATCGGATCGCCCAGGGGCGTACCGGTGCCGTGGGCCTCGACATAGTCGATGTCGTCCACGCTCAAGCCGGCCACTTTCAGGGCCTGGCTGATCACCGCAGCCTGGGCATTGGCGTTGGGCACGGTCTGGCCGGCACTGGCGCCATCCTGGTTGATCGCCGAGCCCCTGATCACCGCCTGGATCGGATCGCCATCGCGCAGGGCATCTGCCAGGCGCTTGAGCACCGTGACCCCGCAGCCTTCGCCCCGGACGATCCCGTCGGCCGCCGCATCGAATACCCGACAGCGGCCACTGGGGGAAATCGCCCTGATCTGGCTCATGTAGATCGTCAGGTCCGGCGCCAGCATCAGGTTCACCCCTCCGGCCAGGGCCATGTCCGCCTCCCCTGCCTGCAAGGCGCGACAGGCCAGGTGCATGGCCACCAGGGAAGAAGAGCATGCAGTGGTCACGGTCATTGCCGGCCCATGAACACCCAGGTGGTAGGCAATACGCCCGGCGGCGAAGCTGAATTCCTTGCCGGCGGCATAGTAGGGATTGATCTGTTCGATCCCGGCCTCGCGGGAATGCAGTGCCAGGTAATCCATGCCCAGCATGCCGACATAGACCGCGGTCCTGCTGCCTTTGAGCTGCTCGCGGGTCAGGCCGGCACGGGCCACGCTTTCACAGGCGACCTCCAGCAGCAGGCGCTGCTGGGGGTCCATTTCCTTGGCTTCAGAGGCCGAGATGCCAAAGTAATGCGCATCGAAGCGGTCGATGTGCTCGAGGAACGCCCCCACCTTGCTGTAGGTCGTACCGGTTTCAGCAGCGCTCTCATCGTAGATCGCCGCTGTGTCCCAGCGCTCTGCGGGAACCGGTCCGACAAAATCGGTCCCAGCACGAAGGAGCTCCCAGAATGCCTCGGGGGTCGATGCACCTTTGGCAAAGCGGCATCCACTCCCGATGATTGCAATGGGTTCAAAATCCATGGGCGCACGAGCATCCATTCAGTCATCTCCTTCGACTGGGTGTTTAGTGTTTAGAACGCGGGTTTGGCGGTAGGAACCTGCATGTCGCCCAGGTACTTGTGCCAGAGGTGTTCCGGGTCGCTTTCAACCGCAGCGATGATTTCGCGCATCTTGTCCAGCACTTCCAGGCGCTTGCCGCTGTAGACGTCCCCTTGCAGCAATTGCAGGATGTCCAGGCGGTAGCGTGGGTCTTGAACGAACGCGGTGAAGAGGATGTTCAGGCGGTAATAGAGCGTGATGAACTCATACCAGTTCTTGATGCCATTCCTGATCATGCCTTCGTAGTGAGTGAAACTGGACTTGCTAAAGTCGTTGTTCTTCACCGCCTCGATGATGTCGCCGCTGGCGATGCGCGCACTGTTGAGTGCAACGCTGACGCCGCTGGAGAAGATCGGGTCGACGAACCGTGCGGCATCGCCGATCAGCACGAAGCTGTCGCCACAGACTTCTTTCATGCCGTAGCTGTAGTCCGCCTCTTTCTTGAACGGGCGGACCTGCTCCGATGCCTTCAGCGCGTCATGCAGGTTTTCCCGGGTCTTCACCGCTTCCCAGAAGAACTCTTCATAGGTGAGGTCGGAGTTGGTGTAGTTCTGCTTCTGCGTAACCACGCCCACGCTGGTAATGGTTTCGGTGATCGGGATCTGCCAGACCCAGGTATTGGTCATCGGCAGGAAGTGAATGAAGATGTAGTCGACCTTGTCCGGGCTTTGCGTCGCCGACTTGCGGTCGAAGTTGTCGAACCAGGAGTGAATCGCGAACTGGTTGAAGACCGGGTCCTTTTCTCGCAAGCCCAGCCGGCGGCCCAGCAGCACGTTGCGACCGCTGGCATCCACCACCATCTTCGCCTTGATCTCCACGCTGCGCTTGCCCAGCTTGGCATTGACAATGACATTGCCCGGGCTGAGAAACTCGACGTCAGCGATCTCCACGCCCTGGAAGACCTTGGCCCCCAGCGAACCTGCGTGCTCCAGAAGAATGCGGTCGAACTTGCCGCGGTCGACGTGGAACGTGAAGTCGCGATCGACCCCTTCCTGCTTGCGCTCGTTGAAGAGGATTTCCGCCGAACGGAAATCGTGGTCCAGCCCCTGGAAGCCCATCTTGTCTTCGGGGCCGGAATCTGCCGAGGTCCAGGCAGCGCCGAACTTCTTCGGGAAGTTGGCTTTCTCGATCTTTTCCATCACCCCGATTTCCAGCAGCACCGGAGTGGTGGCCGGTACCAGCGACTCGCCAACATGCTCGCGCTCGAACAGTTCTTTTTCGAACACCGCGCATTTGACACCGGCTTTTGCCAGGTAGGAGGCCATGGTCGAACCCGCCGGCCCGCCACCGATAATCACTACATCATAATCATGATCGCTCATTGCCCACTCCCTGTTAGGCGCACTCGGCCTTTAGTTGCTCGACAGTCCTGGATATTGCATTCAGGTCTTTAAAATATTTGCCGGTGATATGGGTACTTGGAATCGAGACACCCATTTCATCCCTGATGTAGACCATGAGCTTGACGATATTCATCGAGTTGAGAATGCCCCACTCCAGTAGTGGAGTCTGGTCATCAAGCTCATCTTCCTTTGCACTTGGCCCGATCAAATCTTCCATGATGTAGCGACGAATCTTTTCTTTAACTTCCTCTCCGTCCATAGACGTACGCTCCTGCATTCGACAATCGTGGGTTGGGAAAACCCGTCTACAATCCTCAATAAGAATGCACTTGTGAATAGCCGTTTTTGCAAAAGGCCTTTGCATATCCGCAAAGGCAAAACAGCCCCGACAACATCGAAGCCAACACAACTTAACGATGTTCCACAGGCCTATATGACAGCCTTCAGAAAGTCATCTTCGAGCGCCCAAGCATAGTTTTGGCGCTCTGCGCAATTAGCCACTAGAACTATTTTTGTATCCAGATAGTGCAAACCAAGCCTTGCACTTGGACGGTGTTCCGCTCTGCGCCGGGTAGAGCTGTGGCGCCTGAAATGTTATGAATCAATTTTCCCAAAGCCAACTAATCATGGCCCCAGCACTGCTTGACAAACAAAAAGCCTAGCCGTACTAAGGAGGCTGTCATGATCTATTTGTAATTTGCCTTTACAAAAATAAGACACTAAAAATTCTAAAAGGATTTAGGAATGAAGGCGCTAGGCGTTGTCAATGACATAGACCTTTATATATCCGTAACTAAAACGGGTAGTTTCTCCGAAACAGGAAGACTACTTGGCATCCCACCTTCTTCGGTGATGCGCAGAATCAATAGCCTCGAAAAAGAACTTGAAACCTGTCTATTCAATCGATCGACAAAATGCTTGATACTTACCGAAACAGGCCTGCTCTTTCTCGAACATGCAAAGAACATCTCGAGATGCATTGGGCATGCTAGATCAGAAGTAAAAGAACACACTGCATCGACCCTAGGCGTTCTCAAGGTTTCAGCACCCGTGGCCTTTGGACGGCGCCATGTAGCGCCTTTATTGAGCAGAATACTGAACCATCATCCCGGTTTGAAAATTGAATTCTCGCTTAACGACAAAGCTCTCGACCCCAGCATCGATAACGTCGATATCTGTATCAAGCTGGGCATATTGCCGGACAGTAATCTGATTCCAACGAAACTTGCGGATATGCGGCGCGTGCTCTGCGCAAGCCCGGAATACATCCGGCAACATGGCTGTCCGCAAACTCTTGAAGACCTGTACCAACATGCCTGCCTGATCCACAGCACCTGCAGCAACTTCTCACTGACCTGGCAATTCAAGGTCGATGGCCTGCTCAAGAAGCTCATGCCCAGCAGCCGGCTATCGGTCAACAGTTCCGAGTTGCTGGTGGACGGCGCCCTTCAGGGCATAGGAATCATCCACGCGCCCACCTGGCTGGTGCATGAACAGATCGCCAGCGGTCAACTGGTGTCGCTGCTCGACGAATATTGCGAGGCCGATCCGCAACAGGGAGCGATCTACGCACTGAGGGCACGCAGCAGCGTTGTCCCGGCCAAGACCCGCCTGTTCATCAATGAGTTGAAACGCTCGATCGGCAGCACGCCTTACTGGGACTTGCCGTTTGAAAAGGAAATACCGCAGACCCTGGCCACCCTGCATTTCGATACCGCAATGCATTCAGCGCTTTCCAGAGCGACCACCTTGCAAGACAAGAGCCAGACATCATGAATCAGTACGACGTCATTATCATCGGTAGTGGTATCGCCGGCGCGCTGACCGGCGCCGTCCTCGCGAAGTCCGGGCTGAACGTTCTGATCCTCGACTCGGCCCAGCACCCACGATTCTCCGTCGGCGAAGCGGCGACACCGGAAAGCGGTTTTCTGCTGCGTTTGCTCTCAAAGCGCTTCGACATCCCTGAAATCGCCTACCTCTCGCACCCCGACAAGATCATCCAGCACGTCGGTTCGAGCGCCTGCGGGATCAAGCTGGGCTTCAGTTTTGCCTGGCATCAAGAGAACGCGCCGTCGTCCCCCGACCACCT
The DNA here is from genome assembly GCF_000397205.1 of Pseudomonas protegens CHA0. Classification (NCBI taxonomy): domain Bacteria; kingdom Pseudomonadati; phylum Pseudomonadota; class Gammaproteobacteria; order Pseudomonadales; family Pseudomonadaceae; genus Pseudomonas; species Pseudomonas protegens. The sequence goes on along the minus strand of NC_021237.1, from coordinate 3,130,828 downwards.
TGTGGCCCCGCCGCTAAAGGTGCCGGAAGCCCATCTTTTCCGGCAGGACATCGACTATTTCGCCCTGATGATTGCCCTGAAACACGGCGCCGAATCCAGACAGAACATCAAGATCGAGTCGATCAGCCTCAACGACGACGGGGTCGAGGTGGCATTGTCCAACGCCGCCCCCGTCAAGGCCGCGTTCATCATTGACGCTGCTGCCCAGGGCTCTCCGCTTTCCCGCCAACTGGGCTTGCGCACCACCGAAGGGCTGGCGACCGACACCTGCTCATTCTTCACCCACATGCTCAATGTGAAGAGCTACGAAGATGCCCTGGCTCCGTTGTCCCGCACTCGTTCCCCCATCGAACTGTTCAAGAGCACCTTGCACCACATCTTCGAAGAGGGCTGGCTGTGGGTCATCCCCTTCAACAACCACCCGCAGGGCACCAATCAGTTGTGCAGCATCGGCTTCCAGTTCAACAACGCCAAGTACCGTCCCACCGAGGCGCCGGAGATCGAGTTTCGCAAACTGCTGAAAAAGTACCCGGCCATCGGCGAACACTTCAAGGATGCGGTCAATGCCCGGGAGTGGATCTACGCGCCGCGCATCAACTACCGCAGCGTGCAAAATGTCGGGGATCGCTTCTGTCTCCTGCCGCAAGCCACAGGGTTTATCGACCCGCTGTTCTCCAGGGGGTTGATCACCACCTTCGAGTCCATCCTCAGGCTGGCCCCCAAGGTGCTGGACGCCGCCCGCAGCAACCGCTGGCAACGGGAACAGTTCATCGAAGTCGAGCGCCATTGCCTGAACGCGGTGGCGACCAATGACCAGTTGGTCTCCTGCTCCTATGAAGCCTTCAGCGACTTTCACCTGTGGAACGTGTGGCATCGGGTCTGGCTCAGCGGCTCCAACCTGGGCAGTGCCTTTCTGCAAAAGCTGCTGCACGACCTGGAACACAGTGGCGACGCCCGCCAGTTCGATGCAGCGCTTGAGGCGGTGCGCTTCCCTGGCTGCCTGTCCCTGGACTCGCCCGCCTACGAAAGCCTGTTCAGGCAGTCGTGCCAGGTCATGCAACAGGCCAGGGAGCAAGCCAGGCCGGTGGCCGAAACCGCCAACGCGCTGCATGAGCTGATCAAGGAGCACGAAGCCGAGTTGTTGCCCCTGGGCTATTCACGGATATCCAATCGTTTCATCCTCAAAGTCTGAATGCCTGAGTGATGCCCGGGGCCGGGTGCCGGTGTCTGTGACCGGCAGCCAGCCCTGGCGATCCACCCGTCCGCCGAAAACCACAACACTTCCCGCGCAAAAACCCGGATAATGCCCGCCATTTTTTGCTTTGTGATGCCGGTGCCCCCCATGGAAATCAAGGTCAACTTTCTCGACAACCTTCGACTTGAAGCCAAGTTCGACGACTTCACGGTGGTGGCCGACCAACCTATCCGCTACAAGGGCGATGGTTCGGCGCCGGGTCCGTTCGATTATTTCCTGGCTTCTTCGGCGCTGTGCGCGGCGTACTTCGTCAAGCTGTACTGCCAGACCCGCAATATCCCCACCGACAATATCCGCCTGTCGCAGAACAACATTGTCGATCCGGAAAACCGCTACAACCAGATCTTCAAGATCCAGGTCGAGCTGCCGGCGGACATCAGCGACAAGGACCGCCAGGGCATCCTGCGTTCCATCGACCGTTGCACGGTGAAGAAGGTGGTGCAGACCGGCCCCGAATTCATCATCGAGGAAGTGGAAAACCTCGACGCCGATGCCCAGGCGCTGTTGATGCCGCAATCGGGCTCCAGCGAAGGCACCTACATTGCCGGCAAGGACCTGCCCCTGGAGCAGACCATCGCCAACATGTCCGGGATCCTCGCGGGCCTGGGGATGAAGATCGAAATCGCTTCGTGGCGCAATATCGTGCCCAACGTCTGGTCGCTGCATATCCGTGATGCGCAGTCGCCGATGTGCTTCACCAACGGCAAGGGCGCCACCAAGGAAAGCGCCCTGGCCTCGGCCCTGGGCGAGTTCATCGAGCGCCTGAACTGCAACTTCTTCTACAACGATCAGTTCTGGGGCGAAGAGATCGCCAACGCCGAGTTCGTGCATTACCCGGACGAGCGCTGGTTCCAGCCGGGGCGCAAGGACGAGCTGCCCAAGGAGATCCTCGACGAGCACTGCCTGGCCATCTACAACCCCGATGGCGAGCTGCGCGGCTCGCATCTGTACGACACCAACTCGGGCAATATCGAGCGCGGTATCTGCTGCCTGCCCTATGTGCGCCAGTCCGACGGCGAGGTGGTGTATTTCCCCTCCAACCTGATCGAGAACCTGTACCTGAGCAACGGCATGAGCGCCGGCAACACCCTGGCCGAAGCCCAGGTGCAGTGCCTGTCGGAGATCTTCGAGCGGGCGGTCAAGCGCCAGATTCTCGAAGGCGAGATGGCCCTGCCGGATGTGCCTCAGGAAGTGCTGGCCAAGTACCCGAGCATTCTGGCCGGCATCCAGGGCCTGGAAGAACAAGGCTTTCCGGTGCTGGTCAAGGATGCGTCCCTGGGCGGTGAGTTCCCGGTGATGTGCGTGACCCTGATGAACCCGCGCACCGGCGGCGTGTTCGCCTCGTTCGGCGCCCACCCGAGCTTGGAGGTGGCGCTGGAGCGCAGCCTCACCGAACTGCTCCAGGGCCGCAGTTTCGAAGGCTTGAACGACCTGCCGCAGCCGACCTTCGAAAGCCAGGCGCTGATGGAGCCGAACAACTTCGTCGAGCACTTCATCGACTCCAGCGGCGTGGTGTCGTGGCGTTTCTTCAGTGCCAAGGCGGATTTCGAATTCGTCGAGTGGGACTTCACCAGCCAGGGCAGCAGCGGTGAAAGAGCGGCGGCCAACGCCGAGGAGGCCGCGACCCTGTTCGGCATCCTCGAGGGCCTGGGCAAGGAAGTCTACATGGCGGTGTACGAACACCTGGGGGCCACGGCCTGCCGCATCCTGGTGCCGGACTACTCGGAAATCTACCCGGTGGACGACCTGATCTGGGACAACACCAACAAGGCGCTGTTCTTCCGTGAAGACATCCTCAACCTGCACAGCCTGGACGAAGACGGCCTGCGCTCGCTGGTGGAGCGCCTGGAAGAAAGCGAACTGGACGACTACACCGACATCACCACCCTGATCGGCATCGAGTTCGACGACAACACCGCCTGGGGCCAGTTGACCATCCTGGAGCTGAAGCTACTGATCCACGTGGCCCTGGGGCAGTTCGACCCGGCCAAGGAGCTGGTGGAGATGTTCCTGCAATACAACGACAACACCGTCGAGCGCGGGCTGTTCTACCAGGCCCTGAACGCGGTGCTGGAAGTGGAGCTGGACGACGAACTGGAGCTGGGCGACTACGAGGCCAACTTGCGGCGCATGTTCGGCAACGAACGGATGGACGCGGTGATCGGCTCGGTGCAAGGCAGCGTGCGCTTCTACGGCCTGACCCCGACCAACCTGCAGCTCGAAGGCCTGGACCGCCACCTGCGGCTGATCGACAGCTACAAGAAGCTGCACGCAGCGCGAGCCAAGTGGAGCGCAGCAAACCGCTGATCAACAGCCCCTTGTAGGAGCGAGCTTGCTCGCGAAGCACTCAAGCACGCCGCGCTCCCCCAGTGAACGCGGCGTTTTTCGTTAACAACCATCGCGAGCAAGCTCGCTCCTACAATTGGCCAGCCAGTATCCGGGCAAGCTGCTGGCGCAATGGGCCGTGCTCGGCCTCGACATAAGGCGGCGCGGTCTTCCAGTCGTAGAACCACACCGGCATCCGGCGCTTGCCTTCCGGCTCCGAGGCGTAGCGGGGAAAGATATGGCAATGCAACTCAGGCTCCGAGTTGCCGAGGATTTCATAGTTGATGCGCAGCGCTCCGGTGGCCTCGAGCAGCGCATCGCCGATGCGGGCCATGTCCAGCAGGTAGGTGGCCCGGGCCTGGGCATCCAGGTCGTTCAAGCTGGCCACCACCGGGTCCGGCAACAACAGGCAATAGCCCTCAAGAAACTGCACATCGCCCATCACCGCCCAGCCCGAAGCCATGCGGCAAATCACCTTGTCGTTGGCACCCTGGCGGGCCAGTTCTACACGTTGCGAAATCAGCGACATTCATAATCCTTGATGAGGGGGTTCGTCGTTTCGAAGCCATAGTGCCCGAGGCTTGTATCCAGCCGTCGAAAAACCTAGGCCACGCCGGCTGGCCAGGGCTTGCTGTCGTCCCGGTCGGGAGGGCCGTACAGCTCCTGTTCCCAGTCCTCGAACGCCGGCCGTGCCTGGTAGCCCGGATCGCAATACTGTCGGATGTACTGCGCCGCCCGGTGCTCGGCGTACTTGGCATTCACCGGTACGCCCTGCTCGTCCAGCTCCAGCACATTGGCAAAAATGGCATAGGCCATCTCCAGCATGCTCGGCTCGTCCCCGAGGCAACTGCGGTAGTCGACGCCTTCCAGCAACGGATAGCCCAAGGTGCCGTTGGCGACCCAGAAACTGAAGGTTCTCAGTGCCCCGGAAAACTCCGGACTTAGCTTCTTCGGGTAAGACATGCTGATCACTTTCCTTAGGTAGCGGACCGGGGCGGATTCTCGGGTAGCCACACAGGCAAGGCAAGGCTTCGTGCAACTTGCATCCGTCGGTTTCCATGGGCACGGCAAACCCGTCACAATGTGCCCTCTCTCTACCCCTGTGCTGTGCGCCTTGTGCAACGCACTTGCCCCGCAAGGATCGCCCGATGAATTTCCTGGAAAAACTGCTCAGTGTCTTCAAAAAGCCGGCGCCACAAAAGGCCGAGCCCACCCTGCCCGCCGGCGAACCGGCCGCCGCAGAGGAGCCCTTTGCCCAGTACCAGCCAACCCAAGCAGAGCTGGCCGGCATTGCCCTGATGGAGGCCGGTGCCGCCTGCCTCGATCGCCACTGGCAAGCGGTCGGCCACTGTGAGCAAGACGTCCTGGGCTTCGCCATCAGCCCCAGTTTCATGGGCGGCTCGCACTGGCCCTCCACGCGCCAGGCCTATCGCATCGTGCGTCGCAACAACGGCATCATTCTCGCCACCGAGGGCCTGTCCGATCCGTTCGATGGGGTCACAGGTGATGATCTGGGCAATGGTTTCGAGATGGAACTGTTCGTCGAAACCCCGGACATCCCACCCCATGCCCAGGGTGCGGTGGGTGATGTCTATCCGTTCGCCGATAGCTGGGCTTTTGAACTGCTGCGCTGCGTGGCCAACACCACGGCCGATGCCGGTGGCCTCACTGCACGCCTGCAGCGCTACGGGGTGCTGTCCCTGGAACTGCCCGGCGTCAGCCAGTCCCGCGCCATGAGTGAGCAACTGCCAGCGCATTTCATCAGCGCCGACGACTGCGCCGGGGTACTGGTGGGCGGCCCGGCCCCGGACTTCCCGACACGCCTGGAAGACATGCCGCTGTCCCCCGTGACCCTGGTGCCGGTGGTGCTGATCACCGCCGCGGAACTGGAGTACGTGCGCAGCGGCGGGGCCCAGGCCCGGGAAGACCTGGCCGTGCGCTTGAGCGCCGCCGGCCATGGTCATGTCAGCCATTTGCAGCGCGCCAGCCTGATCTGAACCAAGGAGCCTAGCCGTCCATGTCAGAAGCCGATGCCTACTTTCCTTTCTACCTGTTCGCTGCCCGGTTCCCGGACCAGGCAGAGGCCGAACGGTTTGCCTTCGAACAGTGGGAGCCCGAACCCGCGGCTGATGTCAGCGACGCCGAGTTCAGCGCCTGGGAAGCACGCAACCCCAGCTGGGGCCTCAAACAGGAGCTGGGGTACTACATGGACTCCGATTTCGTCGAGCTGATCGGCAGTGAAGACGGCCCGCAATACCTGGAATCGCTGATCCGCAGCGACGCCGAAAAAAAGCAGCTGCGCACGCGCGTCGACTCCGGCTACAGCCATTTCATCATCGTTGGCTGCGAGTCGATTTACGGTGACCACAAATCGATCTCCGGCGGCGCCAATCAACGCCTGCCCGCAAGCACGGCAACCCTGGACTACCTTGGCGAGTTCAACGTGGAGCCCGCATGAGCGGGCCCTTGCAATCAGCGATTGCATTCAGCAGCCCGTAAGGAAGGTGGCTAGATGGACCTCGATTTTGACGATGAAGAAGCGCAGTTCAACGAGTACTACGCTGACTGCACCCCTGCCCTGTATGCCTGGCTCTATATCGCCATCGACATCCGCGACATGGGCCTGACAAAGATCGGGCTGACCACCAAGCGAACTCCGCAGCAACGGATTGCCGAAGGCAAGACCTACAATCCTTTCCTTACCCTGTTCACGGTCTATGAACTGTCCAAGTGCTCCAACGGGACTTCGCGCCGGGAGCTGTCCGACATCGAGCGTTACATCCATTCAAGATCGGTCTTTGGAGAGCCGATCAAGCACTTGGACACCGGCCGTGACTCCGAATGGTTCCCCATACATCCCGAGGAGGCAGAGGCTCAAGTCGACTGGATTCTGGCTCGCCGCGGGTTCTCGGTCGGTGGAAAGAATCTCTACAGCCACTATGAGCGAGATCAAAAATTCAACGGCATCGATGTGCAGCGAATGCGCCAGATCAAGAAAATCTTTCGTCCCAATCCACGGGATCTCCACGATCGGGCTGACAAGGCCGGCATGGACTTCCATGACTATCGTGACTACCACGCTTTCCTGCAGCAGTTTCACGCAAGGGACGCCGAGGGAAAGATCTACCTCTAGCCCGCAGGCCCTGGCGCAGCTGGCCTGAAGCAATAATCCATCAAGCCGATTCCTCTGCCCCGCACTAGATGCTAAAAAGGCCCCCAGCGTTCCCATGCCACCCTTGTCGTGCCAGCCGTACCACGAGAACCACCATGCACAGCCAATACCCCAACACACGCGCTCCGTTGCGCCCTCTGCACCTCATCACCCACCAGCCAACGGCGGTAGCAGCATGATCGAAGTCACCGAAGTCTCCATTGCCCACCTGCGCGCTGCCCTGGAATCCGGGCAGACCACCTCGGTGGAACTGGTCCAGGCCTATCTGGCGCGGATCGAGGCCTATGACGGCCCGAACACCGCCACCGCCCTCAACGCCGTGGTGGTGCGCAACCCCGAGGCGCTGAACGAGGCGCGGGCCGCCGATGAGCGCCGCGCCAAGGGCCAGACCCTGGGCCCGCTGGACGGCATTCCCTACACCGCCAAGGACAGCTACCTGGTCAAGGGCCTGACGGCTGCTTCCGGCAGCCCGGCCTTCGCCGAGCTGGTGGCCTACCGCGACGCCTTCACCATCGAGCGCCTGCGGGCTGCCGGGGCCATCTGCCTGGGCAAGACCAACATGCCACCCATGGCCAACGGCGGCATGCAGCGTGGCGTGTATGGCCGCGCCGAAAGCCCCTATAACGCCGCTTACCTGACCGCGCCCTTCGCCTCGGGCTCGTCCAATGGCGCCGGCACCGCCACCGCCGCCAGCTTCGCCGCCTTCGGCCTGGCCGAGGAAACCTGGTCCAGCGGCCGTGGCCCGGCCTCCAACAACGGGCTGTGCGCCTACACCCCGTCGCGCGGGGTGATCTCGGTGCGCGGCAACTGGCCGCTGACCCCGACCATGGACGTGGTGGTGCCTTTTGCCCGGACCATGGCCGACCTCCTGGAAGTGCTGGACGTGGTGGTGGCCGAAGACCCGGACACCCGCGGCGACCTGTGGCGCCTGCAGCCCTGGGTGCCGATCCCCAGCGTCGCTTCGGTGCGCCCGGCCTCCTACCCGCAACTGGCGGCCGGCGCCGCGGCGCTCAAGGGCAAGCGCCTTGGCGTGCCGCGCATGTACATCAATGCCGACCCTGAGGCCGGCACCAGCGAGAAACCGGGCATCGGCGGCCCCACCGGCCAGCGCATCCATACCCGGCCCTCGGTGATCAGCCTCTGGGAACAGGCGCGCCAGGCCCTGGAGGCCGCCGGCGCGCAAGTGCTGGAAGTGGACTTCCCCCTGGTGTCCAACTGCGAGGGCGACCGCCCCGGCGCGCCGACCGTGTACAACCGCGGCCTGGTCAGCAAGGAGTTCCTCCACGACGAGCTGTGGGAGCTCTCGGGCTGGGCCTTCGACGACTTCCTGCGGGCCAACGACGACCCCAAGCTCAACCGCCTGGCGGATGTCGACGGGCCGCAGATCTTCCCCCACGACCCCGGTACCCTGCCCAACCGCGAAGACGACCTGGCCGCCGGCATGGACGAATACGTGAACATGGCCAAGCGCGGGCTCAAGACCTGGGACCAGATCGCCACCCTGGCCGACGGCCTGCGCGGCCTGGAACAGACCCGGCGCATCGACCTGGAAGACTGGATGGACCGCCTGGGGCTGGACGCCGTGCTGTTCCCCACCGTGGCCGACGTTGGCCCGGCCGATGCCGATATCAATCCCGAGTCGGCAGACATCGCCTGGAGCAATGGCGTGTGGGTGGCCAACGGCAACCTCGCCATCCGCCACCTGGGGGTGCCCACCGTTACCGTGCCCATGGGGGTGATGGCGGACATCGGCATGCCGGTGGGGCTGACCTTCGCCGGGCGCGCCTATGACGACTCGAGCCTGCTGCGCCTGGCTTCGGCCTTTGAGGCCACCGGCAGCAAGCGCCTGATACCACCGCGCACGCCGGCCTTGCATAGCGGCCAGTGACAAACCGGGACCGGGGCCGCAACGGCCCCGATTCACGCCGCGGGTAATCCACTTGCCATTTGACTTGCCTGCACCTGGCTCAGACAACCACCTGGCTCTCAACGGCCACCTGGAGCCTATGGAACAGCTCTTCCAGCGCTGCATCGGCCAGCCGATTCAAGCCTGATCCGGGCGTTTCCCCCCTCATGCCGGCTCCGGCCCTGGGTCTTCAAGCCCTGGACTTAACCTCACTCCCTCACTGCTCATCCTCTGACCGCAATGGCGAGTGCTGCCAATCGAAGTGGGTGAGCAACTGCCGGCACAGGTCGTCCAGCTGCGGGTGGTAGTGGTGGGTATGGGGCACGGGCAACTGCGGCTCGCCATGGCCGAAGCCCAGCGCGCGCAGGGCCGTGGCGTAGTCTTCCAGCGGCCCGTAGCCATAGATCAGGTTGTGCCGGTCCCAGACCACGGTGGCCTGTTGCTCGGGCGAGTGGACCCACAGGTCGAAACGGCTGTCGCCACAGAGCAGTGGCTTGAAGTCGTAGATGAAATCCTGAACGTCCTCACGCGACAGCTGCGGGCTCCAGTAGCGTCCGGCTTGCGATTCGTCCCGGGGCGTGTGCAGCACGAACAGCAGCACCAGCGGTTCGGCCAGGCAGCCCAGCAGGCTGAGCAGGACCTGCGGGTCCGAGCCTGGAACGCCCGCCACCACGCGCTGCCCCTCGCCAATGGGGGCCACCACGAATACCGGCGGATAACTGTGCTCGACCCACTGGTTGTCTATCATGTGCCCAAGTCTGTACATAGCCAGCCTGATCCTCCTGATCAATTCCTAGGTTTAGCCAAAACGGCCGCGCATTATGCCGTACCCTGCAGGGCCGCTCACGGCCTGATTGACCCAACAGCGCGCGGCAACACAGCCCATCAAGGACATCCCCTCCGTGCTTCATGCCCTGATCCACAACGGCCAACCACTGGCCCCACAGCAACCCCAGCCACTGGTGCCCTGGTGGAGCTTCACCAAGACTGTGCTTAGCGCAGCGGCCCTGACCCTGGTGCGCGACGGCCTGCTGGGGCTGGATGAGCCGCTGCCCCAGGGCCCCTTCACCCTGCGCCAGTTGCTGCGGCATCAGGCCGGGCTGGCGGACTACAGCGAGCTGAGCGACTACCACGACGCGGTTTTGCGCAACGAGGATGCATGGCCCGGCGCACAGATGCTGCAGCGCCTGGATGCCAGCCGCCTGCGCTACGCCCCCGGCAGCCAGTGGCGCTACTCCAATGTGGGCTACCTGTTCGTGGCGCAGCTGATCCAGCAGGCAACGGACCTGCCCCTGCACCTTGCCCTGCAACAACGGGTACTGGCGCCCCTGGGCCTGTCCCGCACACGCCTCGCCGTGACCCGCGAAGACCTGCGGGATGTGGACCTGGGCCAGTTGGGCGACTACCACCCCGGCTGGGTCTACCACGGCCTGCTGGTGGGGCCCCTGGCGGAGGCGGCGCTGCTGCTGGATCGGCTGTTGAGCGGCGCGCTATTGCCCCCGGCACTGCTGGCAGGCATGCAGCAGGCCCAGGTTCTGGGCGGGCCGATGGCCGGCCGGCCCTGGGTCGCTCCCGGCTATGCCATGGGCCTGATGGTGGGCACTGTCGAGTCTGGCCTGACGCTCTACGGCCACACCGGCAGCGGCCCCGGCAGCACGCTGGCGGTCTATCGCGCCAACGTCGCCGGCACCAGCGCCTGCTGCGCGGTCTTCAGTCCGGGGAGCGACCAGGGCCAGGTCGAAACCCGGGCCCTGGCGCATCTGCGCCACGCACTGGCGAACTAGCCACAGGGCACGGCCACAGTCACAGGACAGCTCGCATGCTGGCATGACTGACCGGGCGCCACGGGCCCTGCCGCTTCGCACAGCGGCTGACGTACAATCCCCAGCCTTCAGGGACAGCCATCACCAGGACGACAATGACCACACACCGCATTAGCCTTGCCAACGGCTGGACCGCCGAATTCACCGAGCAGGGCGAGTTCCGCATGGGCGCCGTCGGCTGGAACCTGCAGTTGCGCGGCCCCGAGCAACAGGCCATCCGCTATTTCGAAAGCCAGATCGTGCTGGTCAACGATGAGGATGGGGTACAGGCACGAAAAGCCATCAGCCTCTCCGAGGATGGGGTCTACGGCTACCTGGGCAGCGACATGAGCCATGGCTGGGTGATCGACTTCTCCCGCTGCATGATCGCGCCCCATCGGGTGACGATTTCCCACTACCACTACGCCTATGACGAATACATCTCGCTGCTGGAACAGCCGGCGTACAAGCGGGTGCGGGAGTACATCAGTGTCAGCGGTCGGACTTACTACCTGACCTTCCCCCTGACCCGGGACGAGGATTTCCCCAAGGTCTGGGAGGAGTACCTGGTGATACGCCGGCGGCAGCTGGACGAGCTGTATTTTCGCAACTGAGCCTGGGCCGGGCGGCACAGTGATGCGCATGGGCCATTAGCACATTCGGGCTAATAGTGCCGGGGGCAGCACGGGCCTATAGTCCGCAGCAGCCCCCCCTTCAGGACGGCGCCTACAAGAACGTGCGGATTCATAACAAGGAGTTTTCCCATGTCGCTCAAGAAAATCGTCTATGCCTCGGCCATCGCCCTGGCCCTCACCGCCTCCAACGCCCACGCCTTTGCCAGCGACTGCGGCGACTCGCTGTGGAAGTTCAGCGCCATCGAAGCGCTGACCTGCGTGTTCTCGGGCCAGTGGTAAATCACTGCCGCCCGGGCTGACACCGCCCGGCATGAACCAGGTGCCCGCTGCTGCGGGCACTTTCATTGGCGGGTGTCGGCTCGCTCGCGGCCCTGCTTTCAGCGCAGGCTCCAGGACACCCCCAGGTACACCCCCAGCCCCTCCCCCGGCGTTGAACGCGCCGCGTCCAGCCCCTTGTCGTCATAGCCCGGGGTCACGGTAGCGGCGTAGCGCTTGTCGGTCAGGTTGCGCACATCGACCCAGGTCTGCCAGTCGTTCTTCGGCGCGTTGTAGCCCAGGGTGGCGCCGAACAGCGCATAGGGATCGGCGTAGTAGCTGTTGGCGTAATCCACCGCCACCTTGGACACCAGCTGGGTATTGACCGCGGCGAAGAAGCCCAGGGGCCAGTCGTAGCGCAGCTCGCCCTGGTAGTAGTGCATGGGCAGGCCCGGCAGGCGGTTGTCGGCGAAACGCTGATCGTCGCGGTAGTGGAAATCACTGAAGGTATAGGCCTGGCGCAAGCTCAGGCGGCCGACGCCCGGGCGCGACCACAGCTCGCTCTGCAGGCTGGCTTCCACGCCCTGGTGCACGGTGGGGCTGGCGTTGAGTTCGTAAGGCGTGGTGGCGTTGGCATCCGGCAGCACCGAAAGCAGTTCGTGGCGCACCTGGGCGTAGTACCAGGCCAGGCTCCACTGGCCCAGGCTGCTGTCGCCGCGCCCGCCCAGTTCCAGGGTGGTAGCGGTCTGATTGCGCAGCTTGACCGGATTGCTTTGAGCACCGTAAGCGACGCCGCTGGTTTTCGGAAAACGCAGGTTCGAGCTATAGATCAGCGACCAGGGGTGTGGCGCTTCCACCGAGCGGCTGAGGTTGGCGAACAGTTGCAGATCCGGGTTCAACTGGTAGCGCAGGCCCAGGCGCGGCGCGTAGTCCCAGTCGCCAAGGCTGGTCTTGCCGCCGCCCTCGGGGTAGGTCACCGCGCTTTCGCGGCGGGTGTAGATGGCCGCCAGCCCGGTGGTCAGCCACAGGTCGTCGGCGATCTCCAGGTCATTGCCAACGTGCAGGACGGTGTCCGAGCCCTGGTAAGTGAAGTTGCGGATCCGCGTGCCCGGCGCGTAGTTCGCGGTATTGCCGGTGGGAATCCGCACGAACTCGCTGGCACCGTCATTGGGCAGGTGCTTGGTCACCCGCAGGCCCAGGGTGCTGCGGCTTTCCAGGCCCCAGAGGCTGTCGCGGCGCTTGTAGTCCAGGGTGCCGCTGACGTCGCTGTAGGCCACCTTCAGGCGGTTGGGGCCTTCGCGCAGGTCCATGGGGTAGTCGTGGTACACCAGCCCGGCCTGGATACTCGAATCGTCGTCCAGGTAATAGGTGGTCTTGTTGCCGACAAAGGTACTGCCCGGCTGCTTGCGCCGGTCGTCGCGGCTGACGTAGGCCGGGTTGGCCGCCCGCGGGTCGTGTTCGATGGAGCGCTTGGTCACGCGCCCGGCCAGATCGTTGTCGGTCTCGCGGTAGCGCAGGTAGAAGCGGGTTTCCAGGTTCGGGTTGAAGCGGTAGCCGAAGTTGCCGATCAGCCCCTTGCTCTGGCTGCGGGTGTGATCCTGGTAGCCGTCGGCATTGGAGTCGGTCAGTGACACGTAATAGTCGAAATCCCCCAGCACTTGCCCGGAACTGACCTGACGCTGCTGATAACCGTGGCTACCGGTGGCGTAGCGTACCTGCAACAGCGGTGCGTCATAGCCGGTGTGGCTGACGTAATCGATGGCGCCACCCAGGGCCAGGGCGCCACGGTCGAACCCGTTGGCGCCGCGCAGCACTTCCACGTGGTCGACCCACAAGGGCTCCAGCAATTCATAGGGCGTGCCACCGGGGCCGGTCAGGGGCAAGCCGTCGAGCATCGTATACAGCCCCGAGGCATGGGCACCCGGCGCGCGGTTGATGCCCGAGCCGCGGATCGAGATCTTCACCCCTTCGTTGCCCGCCGACTGGGCATAGACCCCGGGCTGGTAGGCCAGCACATCCTGGTTGCTGGCCACCCGGCCCTGCAGCGGGCGGCGCATGTCCACCACATTGGTGCCGCCGGGCACCTGGGCCAGCCGCGCCGAGGCCTCCTGCGCCGGCTGCCCCTCACCGCCCTGTTCCTGCCCCAGGACCTGCGCCGGAGCCAGCTCCACGGCACGGGTTTCGGCAAATGCCGGGCAGGCCAGGGCCAGGCCCAACAGGGCCGTGGGCAAGGATTTTGGCGAAGACATCGAGAAAACTCCGACAGGCAGAAAGAGGGCAATGCAAGGTGCGACGTAGGAAAGAACGAAGAGAACACAGGGGAATTTGGCTTTTTTCGCCAGGAAAGCGGATGTCGGCAGTCAGGCTTTCACTGGCGAAGAATGGCGCACCGGGGGACTAGCGGCCCTTGCTGGCCGCCAGGAAGTGCGCCACCAGGGCATTGGCGTGGCCATGGCCCATGCCGTGTTCGGTCTTGAGCCAGGCCACCAGTTCCATATGCTTTTTGCCGTCGACCGTTGCCAGCAGCTCCAGCCAGTACCCGATGGGCTGGCCGTAGTGCCTTTCAATGGAGGGGAAGTACGACGCCGGCCCTTTGCTCTGTTCACTCATGGCTGATTCTCCGTCTTCTGGCTGCCCTTGATGTTGTCGATCAGGTCCACCACGTAGTTCTGGTTGAACCCCGCGACAAAGGACCAGAACAATAGCTTGGCGTAGGCGGCATAGCCACCGGCGTGCTGGCAGAAGATCACATAGAAGCTGTTCTCGCTGTAGCGACAGGTTTCATCGGCGACGATCTTTGGAAACAGCTCCCCTTGCACCACCCCGGAAATGAACAGGATATACAGCAGCCCCGCGAGGATGCCGCCGATGAATGACGGCAGCACCAGGCTGAACCAGGAACTGCACAGGCCGATGATTTCCTCCTCGCTGAGGCTGGAAAGCTGGCGGTGAAAACCGACATAGCCGCCGATGTTGCCGGCAATGAACACCACCGAGGGAATGGTGTAGCCATCGGCCATGGCCACCGACACCAGGGATGCCGCCAATAGCAGCACAAAGATGAGGAACAGTCGCTTCCACAGGATGTTCAGCGCTTCCTGGCGGTTCATGCTCGTCTCGCAGGCGTGGGGGTCGAAGGGGCCCTGCCCCTTGATCACGATAGATCAGCCCTGGCGCCTGGAAGAACTTTTTACCCCGCAGAGGTTCGCCCCCCCCTGCCGGCCGCTGGCCGGCGCTTTCGCTAAGCCGGGTAACCGGTAATCTCGCGAATGCTCTGGTACAGCGGCTTGAGCTGGCGGTACATGCGCAGGTAGACCTCGCTGTACAGCCGCTGGTACATCTGCTGCGCCTGGGGCTGGGGCTCGAACACTGCGCCAACCCGGGTCATGGCACTGATGGCCGTGGCGAAGTCCGGGTACAGCCCCAGGCCCACTGCGCAGGCGATCACCGCACCCAGCCCCGAGGCTTCATAGACATGGGGCCGCTCCACCGACAGGCCGAAGATGTCCGCCGTCAGTTGCATGGCCGCGTCGCTCTGGGAGCCACCGCCGGCCACCCGCAGGCGGCTGATCTTCAGCCTGGAGCGCTTTTCGATGCGCTCCATGCCCTGGCGCAGGGCATAGGCCAGGCCTTCGAGAATGGCCCGGTAGATGTGCGCCCGGGTGTGCACGTCGCCAAAGCCGATCATCGCCCCCTTGGCTTCCATGCCCGGCTCGCGGATGCCCGGCGACCAGTAGGGTTGCAGGGTCAGGCCCATGGACCCGGGCGGCACCGCCTGGACCAGGGCGTCGAACAGCTGCTCCGGCTCCAGCCCCTGCTCCGCCGCCTGCTGCACTTCGCGCAGGCCGAACTGCTGCTTGAACCAGCTGACCATCCAGTAGCCGCGAAAGATCATCACCTCGCAGTTGTAGTGGTCCGGCACCGCCGCCGGGTACGGCGGTATCAAAGGCACTACCTCCAGGTAGCGCGAACGGGTGGTGGTGATGGTGGCCGTGGTGCCGTAGGACAGGCAGGCGGTGGTCGAGTCCTGGACGCCCGAGCCCAGCACTTCGCAGGCCTTGTCGGCACCCGCGGCAATCAGCGGCAAGCCTTCGGGTATGCCGGTATGGCGGCTGGCCTCGGCGGTGATCCGGCCCAGGGTTTCCCCGGGCTTGAGCAGGGTCGGCAACTGCTCCTGGCGCACCGCCAGGGCCTGCCACTTCCAGTCACTGGGGGCGGCCCAGCGCAGGCGTTTGTAGTCGAACGGCAGGTAGGCCACGCAGCAGCCCACCGAGTCGACGAAATTGCCGGTCAGGCGATGGGTGAGAAAGCCCGAGAGCAACAGGAACTTGTCGGTGGCGGCCCACACCTCGGGCTGTTCCTGAGCCACCCAGTTGGCCTCGGCCTGGGCGCGAAAATAATCCACCGTGGCCTCGGCGCCGATCAACTTGAACAACCAGCCCCAGGGCCCCTTGATCTTGCCTTCGACCTCGGCCTGGCGCTGGTCGAGCCAGAGGATCGCCGGGCGCAGCGCGCGGCCCTGGGCATCGACGTTGATCAGGGTGCCGCGCTGGGTGGTCAGGGACACGCCGCGGATCTGCGAACGGTCGATGCCGGTCTGCTGCCAGAGCAGTTGGCAGGCTTCGCCGAGCTTGGCCCAGTAGTAGTCCGGGTGCTGTTCGGCCCAGCCGGGCCGGCTGGAAAAATAGGCTTCAAGCTCCACCTTGCCCTTGCCCAGCAGGTTGCCTTTGAGGTCGAACAGCAGCGCACGAACGCTCTGGGTGCCGTTATCGATGGCCAGCAGGTAGTCCTGCTTATTGTTGTTGTGGTTATCCATGGGGCTCTCTTGGTTGAGCATCGTTAGGCGAGTGGCGGCAGGCTGTGATGGCGTTGCCACAGGGCCCGGTAGCGCTGTTCCTCGGCCTGCCAGCGCTCGTCGTCCCAGCCCAGCTGCGGCTGGCACAGGCGGCGGATGGCCGGCAGGTACTGGGCGGCGCCCTCGGCCAGCAGCAGGCCGATGCGGGTACGGCGCAGCAGCAGGTCGTCCAGGTGCAGGACCATTTCCGCCTCGGCGGCAAACGCCAGCTCGGCCCACAGGGTGTCGCTGGCGCCGACGCAATCGCCGCCCAGGGTCGCCACCCACTGCGCCAGCCGCGGCAGATGGCGGCCGTGGCGGCCAGCCAGGCGCCGCACCTGGGCGCCGCTCAGGCCGGGGATCTCCAGGGGCGCCACAGGCGTGAAGACCGGGGCGCCGTCGTCCACCACTTCACGCCCGAGCATCGCTCCGCAGGCCTGCAGCACTTCGATGGCCTGGGGCCGGAAGGTGGTGAGCTTGCCGCCGGCCAGGGTCACGCAGCCGGGTTCCTGCCACAGCACATGCTCGCGGGTTTCATTGGAAGGCTTGCCCTGCTGGCCGTCGCTGCTGGCCACCACCGGGCGCACCCCGGCCCAGGTCGACAGCACGTCGCCGGCAGTGATCAGGGCCTGGGGAAACTGCTGGGCGCAGGCGGCCAGCAGGTACTCAAGCTCTTCCTGGCTGATGCTGGCGCTCTGGTCCAGGTCATCGCGGTGATCCAGGTCGGTGGTGCCGACCACGGTGGCGCCCTCCCAGGGGAAGACGAACACCGGCCGGCCATCCTCGGCATGCATGAAGCTGAAGGCCTGGGCCACCGGCAAGCGCCAGCCCGGCAGCAGCAGATGGCTGCCGCGCAAGGGCCGCAGCTGGCGCACGCGGTCAGCCGGGCGCAAGCGCTCGGCCCAGGCGCCGGTAGCGACCGCCACGGCCGCGCAGCGCACCTGCTGCGGCTGCCCGCCTTCACTGTCCTCGATCTGCACCCCGCAGACCCGCCCGTTCTCGCGCAAAAGGCGGGTGACCCGAACGCCGTTGAACACTTGGGCGCCATCGGCCCGGGCCTCGGCCAGCACCCGCATCACCAGCCGCGCATCGTCGGTCAGGGCGTCGAGAAAACTGGTACCCCCCAACAGCCCCGGCTCCTTGACCCCGGGGGCCAGGAAAGCCAGCTGCCGGGCATCGTGGAAGCGATGGTTGCGCCGCCCGGCCAGGGCGTCATACACACCCAGCAGGCTGCCGAACACCCTGGGCCCGGGAAACTTGCCGCGGTAATGGGGCATCAGGAAGCTCATGGGCTCCACCAGCCCCGGGGCCTCCTGCAACAGGCGCTGGCGCTCGCGCACCGAATCCCGGGTCAGGCGCCACTGGCCCTTGGCGATATAGCGCAAGCCGCCATGGACCATCTTCGAGGAGCGGCTGGAGGTGCCCCAGGCAAAGTCTCGCTGTTCCAGCAGCAGGCAGCGCCAGCCGCGCCGCGCCGCTTCGCGCAGGATGCCGGCGCCGCTGATGCCGCCGCCGATCACGATCAGGTCCCAGGCTTGCGCCGCCAGCCCGGGCAGCGCCTGTTGGCGCCACTGGGCATTCCAGTCCTGGCTCATGGTTCACGGGGCTCCAAAAGGGTGCCGGGGTTGAGGCGCCCGGCCGGGTCGAAGTGGCGGCTCAGGGCCTGCAGCGCATCGATGGCCAGCGGGCCCTTCTCCCGCAGCAAGTACGGCGCATGGTCCTTGCCCACGCCGTGCTGGTGGCTAATGGTGCCGCGGTGGTTGACGATGGTCTGGCTGGCAGCGTGCTTGAGCGCCTGCCAGCGGGCCAGGGTCGCCGGGTACTGGGCATCCGGGCGGAACACGTAGGTGGTGTAGATGCTCGACCCTTCGCCATAGACATGGGACAGGTGGGTGAACACATGCACCTGCTCGCCCTCGGCGGCCAGGCCGTCACGCAGGCTCTGCTCGATGCGTTGCAGCAGGCGGTCGACATTGCTCCAGTCAGTGGCGGTCTCCAGGGTGTCCACCAGGTAGCCGGCGTTCCACAGGCTTTCGCGCAGGTAGGGAAAGCGAAAGCGGTTCTGCGCCCATTTCTTGCCCAGCAGGGTGCCGGTGAACACCCCGCCGAAAGCCTTCAGGTGCTGGCGCGCCTGGCGCAGGGACAGGGCATTCTGCCGGCGGTTGCCGGTCACGCCGAAGGTCAACAGGCACTTGCCCGCCCCGGCGCCGCGCAAGGCCAGGTACTTTTCCAGCCAGGCGATCTGCGTCGGGTGGCCGGCCAGGGCCAGCTGGGTTTCGGTCTCCAGGGCATTGGACAGGCGCAGCATCGACAGCGGCACCCGGGCCTGGGCCAGGGCGCGCACCGCCTGCAGGGCCTGCTGCCAGTCGGGCAGGAACACCCCGTAGAAACGTTCGTCATCGGGCAGGCGGCTGACCCGCACCTTGACCTCGGAAATGATCCCGAAGCGCCCTTCGCTGCCCAGCACCACCTCGCGCAGGTCCGGCCCGGCGGCGGACGCCGGAAAGGTAGCGATGGGCATTGGCCCGGCAAAGGTTTCCAAGGTGCCGCCGGCGAACAGCTGCTCGATGCGCCCGTAGCGCAACGACTGCTGGCCGCTGGAACGGCTGGCGACCCAGCCGCCCAGGGTCGACAGTTCCCAGGACTGGGGAAAGTGCCCCAGGGTGTAGCCCCGGGCCCGCAGCTGGCTTTCCACCTGAGGGCCACTGGCCCCGGGACCGAAGGTCGCCAGCAGGCTGTCTTCGTCCAGGTCCAGCAGGCGGCTCATGCGCGCCAGGGACACCGTCAGCACCGGCCGCTCGGACCAGCCGGGGTTGATGTGCCCGGCCACCGAAGTGCCCCCGCCGTAGGGAATCAGGCACAGGTCGCGGTCCTCGGCCAGGGCCAGCAGCTGGCGGATCTGTTCGGCGGTTTCCGGGAACGCCACGGCGTCCGGGTAGGCCCCCAGCTCGCCCTCGCGCAGCGCCAGCCAGTCCGCCAGGCTCTGGCCGCGGGCGTGCAGCAGCCGGTCCTCGGCGCTGATGCTGTACAAGTCATGGGCTTGCAGGCGCGATGCCGGCACCCGGGCCAGGGCCTGCTCCAGGGTCGCCTCCGGCAACCTGCGTCCCGGCCCCAGGCGCTCGGCGAGAAACCCCGCGCCCTGGGCCGGCAATTCGACCACCGTGGATGCATCCCCCCAGCCGTTCCAGCGTCGCATGCGTGTGTGTCCTTCTGCTGTTCTTATAGGTCTTGCCCAAGGCTCCCTATACTAGTGCGCGGCAGCGGGCTGTCACGGTCACATTGAGCCAGCGGATGTAGCCGATTGAGTCAGACAGAGGTGACATCCGGCGCCAGTTACCGAAGAATCCTCCCCCTCCCCATCACAGGCTCGCGTCCATGCCGGCAACCCTGAGAACCTGCACCCCCCTGTTCTGGTCCACCGACCTTGGCATCGACTACGGCGCGCCGACCTTGCAGCTGCGCGACCTGCTGCCAGTGGTGGGCGAGCAAAGCTCGGCCTTCTTCCAACGCCAGGACGGCATCGTGCTCGGTGAAACCCTGCAACTGATCTGGTGCCCGCCGCTGGCGGACCTCAATGGCTGGAACGAGCAACCCTCGGAAATCGCCCTGAGCCACCTGCTGCACGTGCGGATCACCGGCCCGGCCGCCGAGCCGCCCGCGCCACGGCATGCCAACCACCACGGCAGGCTCAGGTACCGCTTCCAGGTGCTGTCCTGCCAGCCGCTACCGGAGGCCCTGCGCGCCCAACCGCTCGCACCGAACGCCTGGCACCTGCCGCTGATCAGTGGCGAACAGGGCAGTTGCCTGACCTGGGATGACATCCACGAGTGCGAGCGCGCCGAGGTCCAGGGGCTGATCTACCTGTGCGCCTACGGCCGTTACGAAAGCTATATGGAAATGTTCATCGAAGCAGTGGGCGAGCAGCTGTTCGGGCTGCTTTCGGTGCACCTGGGCCCGGGGGGCGACGACTATCAATTTGGCCGGCGCGCCCTTGAAGGGGCGGAGTTGCGGGCCATCCGCCGCGCACTGGACATGGCCCGGCCGCTGAAGGATTCACAGCCCGGCTACCTGGTCCCTTGAACCCCGGGACGGATAAAATCGCCCTGAAAAAGACTAAGCAGCTGTTTTCAAACTCATTTTTTTCACCAGGGGGCTTCCCAGCCCGCCGATAAGTTGATAAATTTGCGCCCGTTCTTGCAGCGGCCCTCCCCGGGCCGGCAGTTCAGGCAAGTAACGTCGAAACAGCTACAGGGGCGTCGCCAAGCGGTAAGGCAGCAGGTTTTGATCCTGCCATGCGTTGGTTCGAATCCAGCCGCCCCTGCCATTTTTTCTCATCCTTATCCCCGCAGATTCCGTTCCAGCATCTCCAGCAATGCACTGACCTTGGGCAACCCCTGCCGGCTTTTCAGCCACAGCAGATGGATCGCCTGCCCTTCGCTGGCCCATTGCGGCAGCACCTCCACCAGGCTTCCGTCCTCCAACTGGCGCTTGACCAGCCAGGAAGGCAATTGCGCAATGCCGTAGCCTTGCTGCACCGCCATCAACAGCCCCTCGCCATCGCCCACCACGCAACTGGCGGACATCACCCGGCGCTCACTCTCGCCCGGGCGGCCGCTGGCGAAGTTCCAGGGGCTGACCCGGCCATCCACCCAGCCATAGGCAATGCACTGATGGCGCTCAAGGTCCTGGTCGGTCAGCGGCACGCCATGGCTGCGCAGGTAGTCGGGCGAGGCGCAGAACAGGTGCCATTCGCGGCCCAGGCAGCGGTGCCCCAGCGCCGCCGGCCACTGTCCCGAGCCGCCAAGGCGCACGGCGATGTCCGCACCGGCTTCAAGCGGCTCGACACCGGGAGCGGAAAAGGTGATGTGCGGCTGCAAGCCCGGATGCTCCCGGGCAAAGCGCAGGACGGCGCCCAGCACCTGGGAGCGGCCGAAGGTCCCGGGCAGGTCGATGCGCACCCGCCCCCGCAGCTCGGAGTTTTCCGCGTTCAGCGCCAGCTCGGCCTCTTCCAGGTCTGCCAGCACCCCGCTGCAGGTGCGGTAGAAGGCCGTGCCCGCGTCGGTCAGCGCCAGGCTGCGGGTGGTGCGCTGGAACAGCCGCGCCTGCAGGCGCCCTTCCAGCCGGGCGATGGCCTTGCTGACGGCGGAAGCCGTAAGGTTGAGCCGTTCGGCGGCGGCCTTGAAGCTGCCGCAGTCGGCCACGCAGACAAACACATCGATCCCCTTCAAGCGTTCGGAAGAAAACATCGGCGCCTCTTATTCATGAATCTGATTCCATTCACTGGGTAAAAAACATCATAAAACAGAACCAGATTCCCCAGTAAGCTGGCTGCCATTCTCAAAAACGCCGTTACAGACCGATGAGGCACAGCTACCCGAAAGCAATCAACCTGCTGCTGGCCGGCACCCTGGTGCTGACCCTGGCCCGGGCAATCACCCTGCCCTACCTGGTGATCTACCTGAGCAGTGCTTTCGGCCTGCAAGTGAGCGACATCGGCCTGGTGATCGGCAGCAGCATGATCCTCGGCTCGCTGCTGAGCCTCTACGGTGGTTTCCTGGTGGACCGCACGCCCAGCTACCGGCTGATCCTGGCCTGCTGCGCGCTGTTCACCCTGGGCTTCATCGGCGCCTTCGGTGCACACCAGCTGTGGCTGTTCTACCTGTGCCTGGTGATGGTCAACCTGGCCTATGCGGTGATCGACATCGCGATCAAGGCCGGCTTTGCCCAGCGCCTGTCGGTGGAACAGCGCAGCGAAGCCTTCTCGATCAAATACACCCTGACCAATATCGGCTACGCCGTGGGCCCGTTCCTCGGCGCCGGGCTGGCGCGCCTGGACATCAGCCTGCCGTTCCTGATCTCCGCCGCCCTGGGCGCCGGGTTCCTGGCGATCCATATGCGCTGGGGCGACAGACAGCTGAACGCCGCCGGCCCGACGCCAGCGCCGCTATCCTTCGCGGCCCTGGGCAAACAGCTGCTAAGGGATTACCGCCTGGTGTGCTTCACCCTGGGCGGCCTGCTCAGCGCCGTGGTCTTTGGCCAGTTCTCGGCGTACCTGTCGCAGTACCTGGTGGTCACCACCTCGGCCCAGGACACCTATCGCATCATCAGCACCCTGGTGGCGACCAATGCGCTGCTGGTGATCGCCCTGCAATACGCCATCGGCCGCAGGATTACCCAGCGCCACCTGAGCCGCTGGCTGGCGCTGGGGCTGGGCCTGTTCCTGCTGGGGGTCAGCGGCTTCGGCCTGGCCACCAGCCTGGCGCTGTGGGTGCTGTCGATGGTGGTGTTCACCCTGGGGGAAATCATCGTATTTCCCGCCGAGTACATGTTCATCGACCTGATCGCCCCCGAACACCTGCGAGGCCTGTATTACGGCGCGCAGAACCTCTCCAACCTCGGCGGCGCCCTGGGCCCGATACTCTGCGGCATGCTCCTGGCCAGCCACCCGGCGCACTGGATCTTCTACATGCTGGCGGCGTTCATCATCGCCGGCGGGCTGTTCTACTGGCTGGGCGCGGCCAACCTGGAGTCCATGAGGAACACCGCCAGGAGCGGCACGTGATCATCGCCCAAGGGGCAGGCCCAGGCGCGCGGCGATCCGCGCCAGGGCTGCCGAGATCGCCAGTGACGGTTCAAGACACAACCGTGACCAACGGGCCTCAGCAACGCTTGCGGCTCACCCAGGCGCCCCAGAACAGGCTGCTGAAGAAACGTGTTCCCTCGCTGAAACCGCCCTCTTCGAGCAACCGTTGCACCGCCGCCTCGGAATGGGGCGGGTCGGCGCCCTGAAGGATTTTCCCCAGCTTGGCGTGTACCTCATCCGCCGTCGCGCCCTGCTGGCGCCAGCGTTGCCCCCAGGCCGCCAGCAGCAGGGGCTGGCTGGCGTAGGCGTAATGATTGCCGGCGACGATCAGCGGCGCGCCGGGCTTGAGGCGCCGGGCGATGGCCCGCAGCAATTGCCGCTTGGCTTCATCACCGGGCAGATGGTGCAGCACGCCGATCAGCGTGGCCCCGTCGAAGGGTTCGTCCGCCGCCAGTTCGTCCACCGTGGCCAGACGCACTTCGGTCCTCTCCAGCAAACCCTGCGCCTGCAACTGCTGGCGCGCTGTCTCCAGCATCGGTGCCGAGGGGTCTACAGCGGTAAAGCGCCAGCCCGGTTCCAGGGAAGCCATGGCGATAATCTCCTGGGCCGTGCCACCAGCCCCCACGGCCAGGATGTGGGCCGCACGCCCCTCGCCCAGGCTGGCCGCCAACATGCAGGCGGCAAGGTCATGGCAGGCGTCGTAGCCCGCCAGGGCGATACGGCTCTGGCGGGCGTATTCGTCGGCTCGCGAGCGGTCGAATTTTTCAGCCGGGTTTACCGAGGATGAGGTCATGGCAGGGCTCCATTCAAAGGATCGGGACAGGCTAGGCCCTGCGGTTTGATAATTAAAATTCATTGTTTTTATTCATTGCATTCCTACCTGGAATAGCACCTCCCCTGCTCCAAAAAAAAGGGGCGATCGACGATCGCCCCCCAAGCCTTGCTACCACGAGAGAACCTACAGCGTCAGTTGCCCGCGCTCCTCGTCGGTCAAACGCGCCCGGGCCTGGTCGCTCAAGGGCCCGGCGCCCAGCACCTGCACCGGGCTGTCGGGGTTGTAGCCAGGGGCGCGGCTGGCGTCTTCACGGGGGCGTTGCACCGGTTCGCTACCAAAGCCCAGCACTTCCACGGTGACGATGGACGCCCGGCCCTGCTTGGCCGCCGCCTGCTGGTTGCGGGCCGCATCTTCCGCGGCCTGGGACGCGGCGGAGCCGGCGGCGCTGGCCGAGGTCATGGCGCCGGTGTTGACCGCCGCCGTGACCGGCACCCCGCTGGACTTGCCCTGGGTCTGGATGTTCGCCGCGTTGACCACCCGCAAAGCGGCGATGTTGACGTTGCCCGAGACCCGGATCCCCGCCTCGCCGGCATCGATGGTGCCCAGGGGCGCGATCAGGTCGATGTCGCCGGCCGCCACTTCGGGTATCGGGTTGAGAGTGGCGATCCCCGCCCCGGTGCTGGGCACCGACGGCGACAGGCTGACGTTGCCCCAGTTGTCGTAGACCCGCTTGGGCGGTGTATAGACCACGGTGGTCTTGGAACCGCGGCCGGCGTTGATGTCGCCCGCCGCCGACCAGCCCATGATCGAGCCGCCGAAGGTGGTCATGATCCGGCTCTGGCCCAGCAGGATGCTGCCCAGGGAGTACAGTTGGATGTCCCCCGCGCCCTGGGTGATGATCCCCGCCGAGGCCGGTGGCGCCGTGCCCTCGATGCCGAAGGTCTGGTTGCCGCCGGGGGTCAGCATCTGGATGTTGCCGCCAAAGTCGGTGTGCACCCCGGCACCGCCGAACAGGGTGATATCGCCCTGGTAGGTGATCGGGTTGCCCGCCACGTCGGTGCTCGGGAACAGCCCGGCAATCGCCGCACGGCCACGGGCATAACTGCCCTGGCGCATACCGCCTTCCTCGGTGTACTCGCGGCCGGCGGCCTTGAGCTCGGCAAAATACACATTCCGGGCAAACACCCGCTGTTGTTCCGCGGGCAGGGCCGCGTAATAGGCCCGGGCCTGGGCGCTGTCGCCGACAAAGCCGAAGCGCTCGGCCAGCCAGTCCAGCAGTTCGCCCTCGTAGGTCTTGGCCACCCTAGCGCCCGACAGGCTTTCGCCCGGCTGGGCGAGGTTGGCCGGGTCCAAGTAAGCCTCGACGAAGCGCCGGTAGTCCGGACCGTTGGGGCCGAACCCGGCCTGCATCACGATGCTCGCCCCAGGCCGGCGGTCCCCCGGCGCCACGGCACCGATGCTGGTGACGCTGACCTTGTCCTCCATGAGGATGTTGCGCCCCGCGGTCAGTTCCAGGGTGCCGGGGCCGGCGACGTTGAAGTTGCTGTAGAGGATGTCGCGCCCGGCGCTGACGACGGAGATGTCGCTGGGGTTGTTGTGCACGAACAGGTTGCCCTGGGAGGTCGAGCCATTGACCGGGTCCTCGACGCCGAAGGTCCGGCCACTGCTGACGATATCGCGCCCGGCCATCATCCACACCGGGCGGCTGCCCTCGTACCAGGTCTGCCCCGAGTGCAACTGGGAGGCCGCCTGGCCGAAGGTGATGATCCGGCCGCTGTTGACCCCCATCAGGTCGCCGTTCACCGCATAGAAACGCGCCGGATCGGCCGGGCCGGCAACCAGCCCGGAGACGCTGCCGGAACCGAAGGCGAACAACGGCAGGATCGAGCCGATGACCGGGTTGCCGTTGATCGACAGGTTGCTGGCCACCACTTCACCCTCGATGCTGCCGACAAATGCCGGACGCCAGGGCGTGGCCACCGAAGCGGCCGCGGCGCCCGACTGGCTGACGGTGAAACCGCCCGCGTAGATCGAGTCCTGGGCCAGGAACTGCAACTGCCCTGCGGCGCCCGGCGCCAGGAACAGCGGCACCCGGTAGTTGAGGTCGCCGACTTGCGCGCTGGCGGCCTTGCCATAGTAAAGGCTGCCGCTGGCTGCCACGGCCCTGAGGATCGACGGATAGACCACCGCCAGATCGGTGCTGCCAGGGCTGGTGAGCGGGGTCAGGTTGCCGCCCAGGGACATCAGGTCGATGGCGGTACGCTCGGTCCACAGGGTGAACCAGCTCCGGCCGCTGCCTTGCTGGCTGCCACGGCTGAAGAGCGCGGTGTTGAACTGGCGGACCCGGCCCGGGTCCTCGACGTTCTGCACCACCAGGTCGCCGCGGCTCTGCAGGTTGAAGGTGGCATCGCCGGGCACCAGGGTCAGGCCGCCCTGGGCCAGGCCACGGGTGGCGCGCAACGGGTCGAAGGCCCGGGCTTCGCTGGGGTTGTGGTCAACGGCGGTGCCGCCATAGTGCAGGTCGATGCTGCCCAGGGAGGCACTCTGCAAATGGCTGCTGCCACGCAGGTTGACCACGACCCCGTTGCGATGCTCGATGACCAGGTTGCTGGCCGGGTTCAAGGCGCCCGCAATGTTCACCCGCAGGTCGCCACCGCCGGTCAGTTGCAGGCTGCCATCGCTGGCGACCCGGCCGGTACTGCCCACGGCCAGCACCAGCCCCTGGCTGCG
This sequence comes from Pseudomonas protegens CHA0, assembly GCF_000397205.1. Lineage (NCBI taxonomy): Bacteria > Pseudomonadati > Pseudomonadota > Gammaproteobacteria > Pseudomonadales > Pseudomonadaceae > Pseudomonas > Pseudomonas protegens. The sequence continues at coordinate 3,104,556 of NC_021237.1, read as the reverse complement.
GGGCGCCACGGTGGAGGCGCCGGCGCTGTCCGTCAGGCGCTGGAGGATGCCCGCGTCACCGCCGACATTCAGCTCCAGGTTGCCGCCGCCCAGGGTGCCGAACCCGGTAAAGCCCAGCATCCGGTCGGCGCTGCCGTTGGCCGCATAGGTGCCGAAGTTGATCCACCAGGCGCCGGGTTGCGCCGAACCGCCGGTGGCGACATCGCCGCTGCCCTGGCGCCACAGCCAGTTGCCCACTTCGGCCGAGTCCTGGCCGTTGTCCTTGGGGTTGGGCCAGGCACGGCTGTCGTTGGCGGTACTGCTGATATTGCCGGTCAGGTCGCCACCGGCACTGACCCGCAGGTTGCCCCCCGCCTCCGGGTACCAGGCGCGGTACAGGCTGGTGCCGCTGCCATTGACGAACTGCTCGAAGTAACTGCCCGGGTCATTGAGCACCGTGGCTCCCGTTCCCAGGGCCCGTGGCTGGTTGTAGGGATCGCTGGCCGTCGTCGCCGTGGAGGAAGTACCGGCGGTGTAGACCCCGTACAGCGAGTCCATGCTCAGGTTGCCGGCGCTGAGCAGTTCAAGGTCGCCGGTGCCGGTGCGGATCACGCTGAAGCGGCTGCTGGACGGCGTTGCGCCATAGGTCTTGCTGTCCAGGGCCATGCAGAAGGCGGGCGACTCTTCACAGAAGGCCGCGACGGACGACTGCCCCAGGTCCAGCAGGAGTTGCTCATCGATCGGATCGCCGGCCTTGACCACCACCCCGGCGCCCGCCAGTTCGTCCACCGCCAGCTGGGTCCAGGCGTAGCTGGCCTTGATCGCGCAATAGGCCGGGCTGTCGGCACAGAACTGCTCGATCGAGGTCTGCCCCAGATCCACCAGCAGTTGTTCGTCGATCGGATCGCCGGCCTTGACCACTATCCCTACGCCGGCCAGGTCATCCACCGCCACCTGGGTCCAGGTCCGCACCACCTGGCTGGGCAGTTCCTTGGCGAACATCCCGTAATGGCTGTCCGCCAGATGCAAGTCACCGCTGCGTGGGTTGGCCTGCACGATGCGGCTGTCGGCTGCGCGGGTATCGGCCCCGGCCACCAGGCGCAGGGACCAGGATTGCGAGCCTTCGGCAAGCATCGGCGCAATGGCCCAGAGCTTGCCCTGGCGCCCGACGTCTTCGGGCCGCAACTGCACCGAGTCGACGCCGCTCGGCAGCTTGACGTTGGTGCCGGCCGGGATCAGCCCGCCCTTGGGCAGGGCCTTGCTGCCGTCGAGCATGACGATGTTGTTGTTCACATTGGCCAGGTGTACTTGCGGCAGCGGCACGCCCTTGGGCCAGGTCATGGACCGCAGCTGGGTGCCCTGGGTCAACAGCGTCCCGGCCTCCAGACGGGTGCCGGCGACCAGGGTCCGGGGCTCGCCGAGCAGGGTGCCGGCGGCGAACAGCAGGTTGCCCGAGGCATCGCGAATCGCCGCCGCCAGTACCGTACCCGCCGGCAGTACCAGGGTCTGGTCCAGGGTCGCCGTGACCGGCAGGCGCGTGCCCGCGGCCACGGTCAGCCCCTTGATCGGCAGGTCGTAGTTGAGGGTGCTGCCCGCCGGGAAGGCGGTGCCGTCGGCCAGGGTCACGCCGTTGCCCGGCACGATGATAGTGCCACCGGTGAAGTCCACGCCCGGCAGCAGCACCCAGCCCTTGTCGTCCACGGTGGCAGGCGGCGGCGCGAAGCCGTCGTTGATGCTGCCATAGACATTCAGGTCGCCCCCGGCGCGCAGCGTCAGGCTGCCGACCTCGCCGGAACCGTAGACCGAGGTCTTCTGGCTGTGGGGGTTGAGGCTGGCATAGCGATAGCCCGACAGGTCCAGGTCGCCCTGCACCACCAGGTCGCCGTCTGCGCTCTTGCTGACGATCTCGACCCCGGGCCGCAGATGGAAGGCGTCGGCATAGCCGGCGTTGTTCAGGCCGGCCAGCTTGTTCTGCAGCAGGTCGCTGTTTTGCAGGGCCGCGTTGATAAAGGCCGTGCTCTGGGCATGCTTGGCATCCAGGTAGGCCTGGGTGATTTCCTGGTAAGGGCGGCCGCTGGCGGTGGCGTCGGTTTTTTCCGGAGCATCGTCGTAGCGGAGCATGCCGTTGACCGCAATCGAGCGCGCGCCCTGGATATCCAGCGGGCCGCGGGCATCGATGTCGATGTCGTTGCTGCTCTGGTCCGCCTGGACGAGGCGCGGCGCGTTCAGCTCCAGGGTGCCGCGGCTGCGGCCGTCGTTCTGCCCCGCAGCGCTGCCCACTGCCACGTCGGTGCCGTGGCGCAGGTCGATACGCGCACTGTCGGCCAGGGTCAGGCGGCCCTGGCCCGAGCTGAGCACCACGCTGGCGCGGTTCGGTGAGTCGATGATCTTGCCGTAGCTGTCCACCCGCAGCTTGCTGCCGTGGGCATCGAGCACCGCGCTGCCGTCCAGGGTCAGGCCCTTGCCGGCCGCCAGGTTGATACTGCCGACCCGTTCGCCGCTGGCGTCCACTCGCCCGGTAACACGCAGGCTGCCGTTGTCCACCGAGACGTTGACGGTGCTGGCCCTGACCCCGTCGCCGATGGTCAGGTCGCCCTGCTTGAGCTGGAAGCTGCGTGCGCCAAAGACCTGGCCCTGGTTCAGGCGCTGGTTGAGGGCGGCGAACTGCTCGTCCAGGGTGCCGCTGCTGCCCAGGTGCTGGGCCTGGATTTCCACCGTGGCGCCGAGGAACGGCACCAGGGTGCCGCCGGCATCGTAGTAGCCGCTGCTGCCGCCAAGGACCTTGCCCGCCAGGTCTACCCGGCCGGCCGCACTGTCCAGCGCCACCGCCCGCAGCTTGCCGGCCTGGTTATGGGTGGCCGAAAGGTCGATGGTCGAGCCCGTGGCCTGCCGCACATTGCCGGTAGCACTCTGCAGCAGCACTTCGCCGCCGGCGCCGTATTTGCTCAGGTCATTGAAGGCGATGGTGCGGCCAGCCACATCGATCAGCGCCGCATCGGTCAGGCTGACATCACCCCGGGCCCCCAGGGTCACCTTGCCGCTGGGCAGCACCACGGCACTGGCCAGGCGGATGCTGTCGCCCTGCAGAGACAGTTCCGCGCCCTGGCCATTGGCCTGGCCACGAGGGCCGGCCGAGGCGCCGATATCCATGGCGCCGCCAGCGGTGATGCGGTTCACCGAGCCGGCCTCGCCGGTCATCAGTGGGGTGAGGATATTCAGGTTGCCGCCGCTGTAGGCAAACCCCTTGAGCGGATCGAAGGCGCCCTGGCTCTGGTAGACCGACAGGCTGCCCTTGTGGTTGGCGGTAATGCGCTGGCTGGCATTGAGGTCGACGTTGGCAAAACCCAGGGCCAGGCGGTCGAAACTCTTGGTGGTGCTGGGCTGGGCAAAGGCCCCGTAGCCGAACTCGATGCGTTCGGCATTGATTTGCAGGCGGCCGCTGCCGGTTCCGGCACCGCCGGCCACCACCGCGCCTGCCGGGGTCTCGGAACCCTGCCAGATCAGGTTGGCGGTGTGGATGCTGGCCACATCATTGGCGCCCCCGGCACCGTAGATCGCCGGGGTGGAGAGCATCAGGTTGCTCAGCAGCGACTTGCCGGTCGCCGGGTCGTAGGTGTCCAGGCTGGCGCTGCCGTAGAAGTTGAAGCCGTCCCGGGCCGAGAGCTGCAAGGTCTCCAGGGCCGGGGCGCCGAACTGGGTATCGCCGCGCAGCAGGCGGTCGAGCAGTTGCTGGGTCAGGGTCATGCCGCTGGGCAGGCGATTGCCCGCCGCCGCTGCCGCCAGCGCCTCCGGGCTGCCGACGTTGATGTTGTTCAGGCCCAGGTTCAGGTGGCGGGTGCCGTAGCGCACCTGGTCGCCCAGCTCGAAGGCGTTGTCGGTCAAGGCAACGAGGCTGCCATCGGAATACAGTGCGGTCTGCCCGCTGCACGGCGCGCTGGCGCACACCCCGAGCCGGATGCCGCCGCTGGTCTGTCCGCCGGCCTGGGCCTTGCTGATCACGTTGAGCAAGCCGTTGGACACCGCCAGCATATTGGCCACCTGGTAGGTGAAACCGTCACGGGCGTCATAGCTGGCCTTGCCTCGGCCCAGGGTATTGATCGACGCGCCCTGCTCCAGGACGATCTCGCCGGTGTTGCTCACCAGGAACACTTCCGGCGCGGCCAGGGTGGCGCCCTCGCGCAAGGTGATCGAGCCCTTGGGCGTGTTCACGCCTTCGGCCACGGTGATGTAGTTGCCGCCCTGGCCGTACTTGACCAGCGTCAGGCCGCCCAGCATCAGGCGCGCTGCGCCCATGGCGTTGAGGCTGTCGGCATCCAGGGTAACGCCGTTGAAACCCTGGGTGGCCGACTTGCCGGCCGCCACCACTTCGATGTTGCCACTGCCCATGTTCAACACCGCGACGGTGCCGCCATAGCCCCCCGCAGCGGCATCGAAACGGCCAATGCCCTTGAACGAGAAGGCATCCGCACCGGCCCCCGGCTCCAGGGCCAGCTTCAGGGTCTTGGCGTCCACCGGCAGCATCGGCCGTGGCACCCCGAGCTTGGCGGCATCGGCCAGGGCGAACTGGGCATAGCCGGTTTCGTTGTACTGGGAATAGCGGCGCAGGGTGTCGGCCGAGGTCAGGATCAACTGGCTGGCGACGCTGTTGCTGATCCCGGTATGGGCAATCGACAGGCGCCCGGCGGTGGACCAGGAGCCATTGCGCAACGGCTGGGTCGCGCCTTCGGTGCCGAGCCCGGCCAGGCCGTTGATCTCGACGCGAAAGGCCCCCGGCATCAGCGCATAGGTGGACGGCATCAGGGTGTAGGTACCCGCCGCCAGCCCCGGAACCCCGGCGCCAATGGTGATCTGCTGGCCGATCAGCGGGTCCACCGCGCCGCCCTCCGGTGCCACCGGCGCATAGCCCGGCTGCACCCCGGGCACTATGGCGTAGATCGGGTTGCTGCCCAGGCCCGGGAGGATGAAGCTGCCGTTGGCGCCGATCTGCACCAGCGGGCTGTAGCGCGCATCGGTGGAGCCGCCGCGCCCGGAAATGAACCCGGCGCCCAGCAGTTCGCCACCACCGGACAGGTCCACGGTGGCATCGGGCTGTACCTGCACCGACTTGCCGCCCAGGATCACCCCGACGCTCAGGTCGCTGTTCTCATTCACCAGGGCGCCCTGGCCGAGGAAGGTCACGGTCTTGCCGTTGTACTTGTAGACCTGGCCATCGACGGTGCCGCCGTAAGGCAGTACCAGGCCCTTGCCGCTGACCGAAGTCAGGCTGCCGGGCAGCAGCTCGACCTTGCTCGCGCCCAGGTTGCCGATCTCGATCAGCCCCAGGGGCGCACGGACTACCCCGCCCTGCTGGATGTTGGCCGCGCCCAGCTGCAAGCGGCCGAAGGCCGAGTACGGCACAGGCGCCTCGCCCTGGCCGGTGCGGCCGATGGTCAGGGTGCGCGTGGGGTCGAAGTTGATGCTGGTGCCGGAAATATCGTTGAGGTAGCCGGCAATCACCCGGGCCCCGACCTCGGTACCCGGGTACAACTGCGCGGCCCGCAGGGTCATGTCGCCCTGGGTCAGCAACTGGGTGCTGATGCCCTTGGCGATCACATCGGCCCCGGCCCCGGCGAGAAAGCGCAGGTCGCCCTGGCTGGTCAGTTGCACATGGTCGAACCCGCGGCGCTCGACGCTCAGCAGGCTGTTGTCGGCCTGGCGCAACGTGCCCTTGCTGCCGAACACCACGTTGCCACGCACATCGATCAGGTTGCCGCTGGCATTGAACTGCGCCTGGGTGGCCTGTTGCGACGGCGTGCCGGTGGAGACCGGACGCACGTACTGGTCCTTGGCTTCCAGCGGCGCGAGGATGCCCGCCAGCAGCAGGTAGGGTGCCGACAGGTCGACCCGGCTATTGGCCGCGGCGCTGTCGCTGAGGTTCAGGGCGCCGCTGTACAGGCGCAGGCTCTGGCCCATGTTCAGCGACACATCGCCATCGAAGCTCAACAGGCCGTTGCTCAGCAGTGCCAGGTTGTCGAAGCCGCCGGCGGTGACTTGATCCACCCCGAGGCGGCCGTGGCCATACTCCAGGCTGGCGGCTGCGGCGTCGGCGCTCGCGGGCAGCGCACTGCCCTGGTGGGTCTGGCTGAGCACCAGTTCCCGGGCCTTGAGCACCCGGTCACTGACCGCGTTCTTGATGTAGTACGGGCTTTCCAGGGCCAGCGACAAGGTGCCCCCTGCAGCGCCAGCGCCTCCGGCCCGGGCGACGAAGCTGCCGTCCAGGTACAGGCCGTTGTTGGACGCGAAGCTGATGCTGCCACCGTTGCTGGCCACCTGCACCCGGCCCTGGCCGGGAATGTCCAGGGCCGCCTGGGCGCCGGAAGCGTCGAGACGCGCCCCCTCGCGCACCACCACAAACAGGTCGCTGGCCTTGGCGATACCGGTGGCCAGGTCGATCTCGCCGCCGATGGCGATCTTGCCGCCATTGCGCACCTGGCCGTAACGGCGGCCACGGTTGTCCACGGCGCTCACCGCCCGCGCCGCCACATCAATCACCGCCTGCTCGCCGACCCAGATCGAGCGCCCGTGACCGGCGGCATTGGCGGCCTCGGAACTGGCCACCGTCAGGCCGCCCAGACTGACGCTGCCGCCCCAGGCATTGAGCGTGCCGTTCAGGGTCAACTGGCCGACGCTGCGCAGGTTGATGGCCTGCCCCGGGTCGACACTGATCACCGCGCCCTGCCCCACGCTCAGCGCCGTGGTGGCCAACTGGGCGGCCGTGGAGTACTGATTGCCGGCGCTCAGGGTCAGGCCGGCGCCACGGCGCTGGGTCAGCACGCCCCTGGTTGCATCCTGCTGGTACAGCTGCGGCAACCAGCGCTCCAGCACCGTGGCCGGGTCGCTGCCAGTGGCACTGCTGCTGGCCTGGGCCCCGAAGCGGTAGACCGGCATGTTGACCTCGACCTGCGCGCCCTCGGCCACGGTCAGCCCTTCGTTGCCGGTGATGTCGTAGGCGCCGAAGCCCTTGTTGAAGAAGTCCCCCGCCAATTGCAGGGTGCCGGCCTCGGGGGCCGGATCATGGGCGCCAATCAGCACCTTGTGCGCCTGCAGGGCCAGGGTGCCGCCACCGTTGACCCCATACCCGCGTAGCTCGCCATTGAGGTCGAGCTTGCCGTCGGCGGCCAGGGTCACGTCGCCGCCCTTGCCACCGCTGGTCTTGCCGTCATAGGCAATGCTGGCGCCGGAGCTGGCATCCACCAGGGTGCCGTTGGCCAGGTTGAGGTCGCCGCTGCTGCGCAGCGACACCTTGCCCCCGTTGATAAAGGCCAGGCCGCTGCTGTCCGAGGGGTCCAGGGCCAGGTTGTTCCAGCGCCCGCTGGCATCCAGCTTGACCCCGCTGGCTACATCGACCCGGGCCTGGGCGCCGCCGGTGGGCGCGAGGATCACATCGCCGACCACGAAGTTGCGGTTCACATCCACCTGGTTCAGCACGTTGCCGGCGTTGATGCTGCCACCGTGGGCGGTGAGGTTGGCGTTGATCTTGACCTCTGGCCCGAACAGGGTGATGTCGCCGCCATCGGCTACCTTCAGCGCGCCGTTGACCTGGACCTGCTGCCTGGCGCCGACCTTGATCGCCCCCAGCTGGAAGCCGTTGAGCTGGTCGCTGTCCAGCACCAGCTGGCCCTGGCGGTTGGCCGGCAGGGCTGTGGCGAGGTCCAGGCCGTCGGCGATCTTCTGCTGGTTGGTCTCGATCAGCACCTTGTCCACGCTGGGGCTCAGGGCGTAGCGCAGGGTGCCGCTGGTCTTGTTGTAGATCGGCGTGTAGTTGCCAATGATCAGTTGCGCGCGCTGGGCCGCGGCCTTGTGCGATTGCTGGTAGCCGTCGAGGTTGATGTTCGGCGCCTGGGTCTGGCGGTCGCCCTTGAACACTTCGCTCACCAGCTGGCCTTCGAGCACGGCGTTGCTGGTGCCGATTACCAGCTTGCCGGCGTCGCGGCCGACGCTGTAGCCGGCCTCGTAGCGGCGCTGCTGGGCGATCAGCGGGTTGTAGTAGTAATCGGTGCGGCCCCAGCGCGGGCTGCTGTCCACATAGCCCTTGTAGATGCCGGTGTAGAGCAGGTCCCCCGGCGCCCTGGAGAGCTCGTACAAGCGCCCGTCGGCGCCCTTGAGCCAGGTCTGCTGGATGTAGCCGCCCTGCACATCGACGGTGCCGCCGGAGAGGTTCAACTGGGCGCCGGACTGGGTCACCACGTCCTTGCCGGTGAAGGTCAGGGTACCGCCCTGGGCCATCCACTCGCCGATGTTGTGGCCCTGGGTGCCCAGGTAGCCGCCCACTTCCAGCAGGCCGCCGGCGGTGTACCAGCGATCGGTGGCGTAGCCGTTGGTGCCCGCCGGGACGAACACCAGCTCGCGCAGGTCGACCCAGACGTCGTTGTTGATCAACTGGCCGCTGTCGCGGTTGCCCGCCGAATCGCGCTGCTCGTTGCCCTGGACGTTGATCTTGATGGTGTTGGACTCCATCGCCACCTTGACCCCGACGGCGCCGGCCACATCGATCACCGTGCCATCGCGCACCAGGCTGCGCTGCCCGGCACTGACCGCCACCTGGCCACCGGTGGCCAGGGTGATGGAGCCGTCCTGGAAATCCACGGTGCCGCCGCTGACGATCTCCACCCGGGACTGGTCGCTGCGGTCGGCCACGCTGCTGAGGTTGTTGAACTGGCCGGTGATCAGGTTGGTCGGGGTGCCGTCGAGGTTGATCAGGCCGTTGTTGCGCTGGCTGTCCAGAGCGCTGCTGCCACTGCTGTCCAGAAGGATTGCGGTGGTGCTGCCCTGCCCCAGGGTCACGCTGCCGGTGCTGTCGCTGGCGGAGTTGAGCAAATGGATGGTGCCGCGGGTGTCCACCGAAGTGCTGGCCAGGGCCACGCCGTTCTGCGCTACCTGGTGCCCGGTGAGGGTGATGTCGCCCGTGGAGGCCATGATCAGGCCGCTGTTGCTGACCTTGCCGGCGCTGCTGCCGGCCTTCAGCGAAGTGGCAACTTCATTGCCCCGGGTGGTGGAGTGCTGGTTGCCGCTGGTGCCGACCCCGCGGCGGATGTAGAAGCTGTCGCCGGCCGCCAGGGTGGTCTGGCCCTTGGCAGTGACGATGGTGCCGGCGTTCTCCACTTCCGAGCCCAGCAGCAAGGCATAGCCGCCGGATTCGGTGGAGGTGGCCGCCGGGTGGGTCTGGATCAGCGCGCCGCGCTGCACCTGGACCTTGCCCAGGGCATCGCTGAAGGTCGGCTGGGTGCCGTTGGCGTCCACATAGAGCCCGCGCTGGGTGAACTGCTCGTCGCTGATGGTGGCCGCGGCCGCCACCAGGTTGCGCACATTGACCTGGCTGGTGCCGCTGAAGATCACCCCGTTGCGGTTCATGATCATCACCGTACCGGCGCCCTTGATCTGGCCCTGGATTTCGCTGGGCCGTCCATTGGGGTCGTTGACCTTGTTCAACAGCGCCCAGTTGGACTGCTGCTGGAAGTCGACGGTGGTGTTGCGCCCGACGTTGAAGGTCTCCCAGTTGAGAATGGCCTTGTCGGCGGTCTGCTCGATGGTCACCGTGGTCTTGCCGCCGGACTGGCTCTGCACCGGCCCTTTGGCATTGAGCCAGCCCTGGGTCAGGCTGTTGTCGACCTTCAGCCCGCCTTCGCCGAGGCCATCGGGAATGGTGCTCACCGTGCCGAACGCGGCCTGGCGTGCGGCAGCCTGGGCCGCTTGCTGGGCGGCAATGGCGGCAACGCTGGAATTGAGGTTGCTCAGGGAGCGCTGCAACTGCTGGTTGGCGCGGGTCTGCTGGGACAGCGGCGGGATCCCCGGAACCTGGCCGTTGGTGCGCGCGGCGGTGGCGGCCTGGGACGCGCCCTTGTCGGCGAACCAGCCGGAACTGAAGGCCGTGGCGCCATGGGCACTGCCCGCCACCATCAGCAGGGCGATGGCCTGGGCCAGGGGCTTGAGCCGCAGGATCGGCAGCTCGCCATCAGGGCGCAGCGCGGGGGATTTGACCGGTGGTTTGCAGCGAACCATTACTACTCATCCTTTGTTATGACGCCCACGGGAGCGCGACGCTTGTAGGGCCCAGGGCGCGCGTCACTGCTTTAGGGGATAGGCCGTTGGCGCGAGGCGCGACCGAACGGATGTCACGGAAAATTCATCTTTGGGGTGCAGGGTGTCGCCCCTGCCCCTGCGTGCCACGGCGGCAGGCAGGGGCAAGCGGCGCTGGCCGGCTAGAAAGGTCGGCCGATGGCGTTGCAGATATTGGGGTTGCCGATACTGCGCAGGCTGGCGGGCGTCACGAAGGCGTTCCGTATCGCGGCCTTCCAGATCGCCGGCAAGGGTTGCAGGTTGTTGTTGAGCAGTGCCGCATCGTTAGTGACCAGCGAACCGTACTGGCGGGCAAAGAACGCCCGCACCTGGGCGGTTTGCGCCGCATCGGCGTAACACTGGCTGAAAATCGCGGTGCTAAAGCCCAGGATCGGATAACCGACGCTGGGAAATGGCACCACCGAGGGGTCATTGCCATCGAACGAAGCGGCGAACACCGGTACCCACCTGATGGGGTCGCTGAACGGGCCGGTCGATAGGTTCGCCGTCGGCGGGCTGATCAGGCTGATGGCGTTGACGATGTTCGCCGGTGTCGGGGCTATCCCCCCTACCCGCGCTACCTTGCTGCCATCTTCCAGCCCGGCAAGGGTGCTGGATGCGTGGCTCGAACCGATGAAGGTCACACTCCCCGGGGTTGCATTGAGCACTTCCATGATCTGGGGGCTGCCCTGCGCGCTCTTGGCGGTCTGTGGCACCGAGGCTGGATAAGCGTTGGCGAAGAACCGGGTCACCGCGAAAGGCCCGGCCGGTTCAGAGCACTTGGCATTGAGAAAACGGGTAAACAGCTCGGTGGTGCCACTGGGCCCTTGCGGGTAGACCACCGTCAGTGGTCCGTAAGTGCCTGCACCGCTCGACAGGTACTCCCAACGGTCCAGCCGGCCCGAGAAGATCCCGCACACGTCATTGACGCTCAGGTCCAGGTTGCCAATGCCGGCCTTGTTGAAGCGGATCGCCACCGCCGTGGCGGCGACGGGCACCTGGATCAACGGCCCCCAGCTCGCGCCATGGGCCATGGAGTAGCCGTCGAGCTCGCTGCCTCTCAACTTCGACTCAGTGGCCACCCAGTGCACGTTCCGGGCAGGGGCGCCCGGAATCAGACGGTTGTAGTCGTTGTTCAGAAAGGCTTCCTTGTCCCCGAGATCAGAGCCGATGTAGGGCGCAAAACCCGCCGTCAGTACCCCGGGCGCCAGGTAGTACGACTGCGGCAGCGTCGACCCGCCACCGTTGATATCCGCCAGGGCCAACTGGGCACATAGGGCGCTGCCCACCAGTGACGTGGCTAACCAATGCATTTTGAACATGACATGACTCCTGTCGTATCAGGACGGGCGAGCACTCGTGCCGGACCGTTGTGCCGAGCATGAAAAAAATCAGCAACGGTCGAAACCGTTGCTGATCCGGGTGCTGCAGGTATCGGACGCGAAAGTTACAGCGGACGGCCGATGGCGTTGCAGACGCTGGCGTTACCGATGCTCAGGCCGCTGGAGGCAGTGACGAACGAGTCACGTACTGCGGTTTTCCAGGCAGCTGGCAGAGGCACGAAGCGGTTGTTGTTGATGGCGGTGTCGTTGTTCACCAGGGCACCGTAGTGACGGCTGAAGAAAGCCCGTACTTGCGAAGTCTGGTTAGCGTCGGCGTAGCACTGGCTGAAGATCAGGTTGGTGAAGCCCAGGATTGGGTAACCGCTGGTTGGGTACAGGCGCAGGCTCTTGTCGCTTGGGTTGGCGTCGATGTTGGCCTGGGAAGTGAAGACAGGAACCCACAGGTTCTGGTCGCCACGAACAGTGGTATCAGGCACGGCAACCGCGGCGATAGCCGAGGAAACGTTGGCAGGCGCCGGGGAAACGCCAGCCACCTTGGCCACCTTGGTAGCGTCGTCCAGGCCGGCCAGGGTCGGCGCGGCGTAGTCCGGGCTCATGTAGGTGATGCGACCGTCGCCAGCGTTCAGCGCGTCCATGACGCCTTGGCTGGTAACAGCGGCAACCGCACCGGCAGGCAGGCCGCCGGAGTAGCTGGAAGCGAAGTTGGTGGTCACGGCGAAGGTGCCGGTCTCGGCGCACTTGGCGTTCAGGAAGCGGGTGAACAGCTCGGTGGTGCCGCTGCTTTCATTGCGGTAAACCACGGTGATGGCGCCGGTACGGCCCGAACCTGCAATCTGGCTCCAGTCGGAAACACGGCCCGAGAACACGCCGCACAGGTCGTTGACGCTCAGGTTAACGGCAGCAGTGCCGGCCTTGTTGAATGGAACGGCAACCGAAGTGGCTACCGAAGGCACCTGGATCAGCTTGCCCCAGGCCGCTTGGTGATTGTCTTGATAACCTTTGAGCTCTGCTGCGCTGAGCTTGGAATCGCTACCGGCCCAGTGCACGTTCTTGCCAGTGGTGCCGGCCACGAACTTGGTGTAGTCGTTGTTCAGGAAGGCAGCCTTGCCGTTGCCGCTGCCTACGCCGATGTAGGGAGCGAAGCCGGCGGTCAGTACGCCAGCGGTCTGGTACAGCGGTTGTGGCAGGGTTGCGCCACCGCCGTTGATATCAGCCATTGCAGCCTGTGCCGAGCACAGGGCAGCCAGGGTCAGGGATGCCGCGAGAACGTTGCGCTTAAACATGAAGAATCTCCTTTCGTCGTGTTCGTACGTTGGGTGAATAGCTCTTGCATGACGCCATGGCACTCGGGCCAGAAGCCTTGATCCAGACGGCTTGATGGGTGAGGCCATGGGGAGAGAAGTTCGCAGTTTCCGGTGACAGATAAAGGAAAAAACCTCGGGAGAAAGCAGCTGTTTTTGCAAAAGATTCTCGGGTGTTTGCCGGAGGTTTTCGCGCCTTTCCCGGGAAAATGACCGCCAGGTTGCCGGGGCTGGAAGCGGCATTGCCCTGCAAGCGCCGAGGGGGCTGGCCACCGGGTCTGAACATGACAGAACGAGGAACCCGAGGTTGGCCCGTTGCCCGGTCGGGAGTGAGGCAGGCGGCGCGAAATTTTATGGCTGCCCTGCCCTGTGCTTCGGACCACCGCTTCGCTCTCGTAGGAGCCGGCTTGCCGGCGAAGAGGCCCGCCAGCCTTGCATCGCCGCTGCCGACGCCTTCGCTGGCAAGCCAGCGCCTACGGACCGGGCCAGACCGGGCCGGACCGGGTCAGGTCGGGTTGTGCGGTTCAGGTGACCAGTTGGTTGATCTCGATGATCGGCAGCAGTACCGCCATCACGATCACCAGCACCACACCGCCCATCACCACGATCATCAAGGGTTCGAGCAAGGCGGTCATGCCCATGGCCCGACGCTCGATATCCCGCGACAGGGTCTGCGCCGCCCGTTCCAGCATCGGCGGCAAGGCGCCGGTCTTCTCGCCGCTGGCGATCAGGTGGATCAGCACCGGCGGAAAGACTTTCTCCACCCGCAGCGCCGCCGCCAGGTTGGCGCCTTCGCGCACCTTGGCCGTGGCCTCGCTCACGCTCTGGCTCAGGCGGTCGTTGGACAGGGTCTGGCGCGCCGCTTCCAGGGCCCGCAACAAAGGCACCCCGGCGCTGCCGAGGATCGCCAGGGTCGAGGCAAAACGCGCGGTGTTCAGCCCCAGGACAAAGCGCCCGATCAGCGGCAGGCGCAGGATCCGGCTGTGCCAGTTCAAGCGCGCCCGGGGGTTGCGCAGGTACACCCGCCAGCCCCAGAACCCGGCGACCATGGCGGCAAAGCACAGGCCGCCCCAGGCACGGATGAAATCACTGGCATTGAGCATGGCCAGGGTCAGCCCCGGCAGGTCCTGGCGCGCCTGGGAGAAGGCACTGACCACCTGAGGCACCACATAGCTGAGCAGGAAGATCACGATGCCGATGGACACCAGCCCCACCACCCCCGGGTAGATAAAGGCGGTGAGGATCTTGCCCCGCAGGCCGTTGCGCTCTTCGATGTAGTCCGCCAGCCGCTCCATGACCTGGGCCAGGTCGCCGGACTCTTCGCCGGCGGCAATCAGCGCCCGGTAGATCTCCGGAAAATCCCTGGGCCGCGCCGCCAGGGCCTCGGCCAGGCGCATGCCGCTGCGCACATCCGCGCGCACCGCGCTCAGGGTCTGGGCGATGTGCTTGCGCTCGGCCTGCTCCACCGTGGCGCTCAGCGCGGCCTCCAGCGGCAGGCTGGCCCCCAGCAGGCTGGCCAGCTGGCGGGTGGCCCAGGCCAGGTCGTTGTCCGAGAGCCTGGGGCGCAGCAGCCCCCCTGCTCCGCCGTCGCCGCCGTTGCCATCGAGCTGTACCAGCAAGGCGGTCAGGCCGCGGCTGCGCAGGCTGGCGAAGGCCGCACCCTGGCTGTCGGCTTCCAGGTGCCCGGATTCGATCTTGCCGAGGGCGTCGGCGGCTTCATAGCGATAGCGATTCATCAGGCGTCCCGTGTCACACGCAGGATTTCTTCCGGCGCGGTGGCGCCGCTGCGCACCCAGCGTTCGCCGTCTTCGCGCATGCTGAACATCCCGGCCCGGCGCGCGGCGGCACGCAGGGCCTGCTCCTCGGCGCCCTGGTGGATCAGGCTGCGCACATCGTCATCGATGCAGAACAGCTCATGGATCCCGGTTCGCCCGCTGTAGCCGATGTGGTTGCAGGCCGGGCAGCCCACCGGGCGCCAGGTGCCGGGGTTGGCCGGGTCCTGCTCCTTGCACTGGCTGCACAGGCGCCGCACCAGGCGCTGGGCCAGCACCCCGAGCATCGACGAGGCCAGGAGAAACGGCTCCACCCCCATGTCGATCAGGCGGTTGACCGCCGATACCGCGTCGTTGGTGTGCAGGGTCGCCAGCACCAGGTGCCCGGTGAGCGAGGCCTGGACCGCGATCTGCGCGGTCTCCAGGTCGCGGATCTCGCCGATCATGATGATGTCCGGGTCCTGGCGCAGGATCGCCCGCAGGGCCAGGGCGAAGGTCATGTCGATCTTGGCGTTGACCTGGATCTGGCTGATGCCCGGCAGGTCGTATTCCACCGGGTCCTCGACGGTGAGGATATTGCTGGTGCTGGCATCCAGCCGGGCCAGGGCCGCGTAGAGGCTGGTGGTCTTGCCGCTGCCGGTGGGCCCGGTGACCAGGACGATGCCGTGGGGCTGGCGGATCAGGGTATCCAGGCGCGCCAGGAGGTCCGGGTCCATGCCCAGGGTCTCCAGTTGCAGGCGCCCGGCCTGCTTGTCCAGCAGGCGCATCACCACCCGCTCGCCATGCCCGGTGGGCACCGTGGACACACGGATATCGATGGGCCGCCCGGCCACCCGCAGGGCGATGCGCCCGTCCTGGGGCAGGCGTTTTTCGGCGATGTCCAGCTGGGCCATGATCTTGATCCGCGACACCAGCGCGCCGTGCAGCGCCTTGCGTGGCGACACCACGTCGCGCAGGGTGCCGTCGACCCGGTAGCGCACCACCGAATGGGTCTCGAAGGGTTCGATATGGATATCGCTGGCCTCGTCCCGCGCGGCCTGGGTGAGCAAGGCGTTGATCATGCGGATCACCGGGGCGCCGTCCTGGGTGTCCAGCAGGTCGGTGATTTCCGGCATGTCCTGCATCAGGCGGTCCAGGTCCACCTCGTTCTCCGCCGCCCCGACCACCGCTGCTGCGCTGCCGGTGTCGGCGTAGGCGGTGGCCAGCAGGCCGTCGAGTTCCTCGTCGCGAATCCGCTCCAGGCGCGCCGGGCCGAACTGGCGGCGGGCTTCGCTGATGGACCAGCCAGGCGTCGAGGGGCACACCAGCAGCACCGCGCCCTGCTCGGTGTGGCGCAGGAGGATGCGCTGGGACTTGGCCCAGGCGTAGGGCAACTGGGTGGTCATGGCTGTGGCTCCTTGTGGGGTGCGGCGCCATTGCGTGGGCTGCCACGGTGAAACCCGCGATGCCCGCCGGCCTGGAAATGAATGGGGGCATCCCCCATAAGGCGCCGGTTTGCCAGCGCAGGCGCCAGCAAGATCAGCGCCCGATCCACGGGCCGCTTCGCCGGCAAGCCGGTGCCTACGAAGGGCTTGGCAGCCCGGATTTGGGGCCCCTTTGCCCCGTTCATTGCACCGGCACCGCGCGAATCGGCGCCCGCGGCGTCTGCGGTACGCCCTGCAGGGACACCGGCACTGCCCCGGGGATCGCCTTGCTCGCCGCCGGCAGTTGCGGCGCCTGGATATCCGGCATCACCCAACTGCGCTCCGGCTGCAACTGGCCCTGTACCCGGCGCATGAAGTCATAGCGATTGAGGGTAATGCTGCGCCCCGCGCCACTGTCGCGAATGATATAGGGCCGCAGGAACACCATCAGGTTGGTCTTGGTCACGCTGCGCTTGTCGTTGCGAAACAGCACCCCGAGCCCGGGGATGTTCGACAGCCACGGCACTGCGTCGTTGCTCTGGCTGTAGCCGTCCTGCAGCAGGCCGCCGAGCACCATGATCTGCCCGTCATCCAGCAGGATGCTGGTGTCGATCGCCCGCTTGTTGGTCACGGTGCCGGCGTCCACCGAAGCCCGCTGGTCGACGCTGCTGACCTCCTGGTAGATATCCAGCTTCACCGTGCCGCCTTCGGAGATCTGCGGCCGCACATTGAGCTTCAGGCCCACCTCTTCACGCTGCACGGTCTGGAACGGGTTGTTGCTGGTGCCGCCACCGCCGGTCACATAGCTGCCGGTGACGAAGGGAATGGTCTGGCCGACGAAGATGCTCGCCGCCTCGTTGTCCAGGGTCAACAGGTTGGGCGTCGACAACACGTTGGTGCCGCCCTTGCTCTTCAGGGCCCGGGCCAGGACCTTGAGGTCCAGCACCTTGCCGATCCCCGGGATGTCCACCGTGCCGTTGACCACGCCGACGTTCAGGCCCTTGGGCAACACGTCGATGCTGGTCTTGCTCGCCGGCGTGCCCACCAGCCCGCTGCCGCCGAGGTTGACCCCGCCAAAGCCGCCGCGCCCGGCGAGATTGCCGGCCTGCCACTGCACGCCGAACTCGCTGGCATCGTCTTCGCTGACTTCGACGATCAGGCTCTCGATCACCACCTGGGCGCGACGCTGGTCGAGCTGGTCGATGACCTCCCGCAGGTTGCGGTACAGCGGGTCCGGCGCCGAGATCAGCAAGGTGTTGGTGGTGGCATCGGCCTGGATGGTCACGCCACCGGCACTGAAGGCGGTGTTCTGGTCATTCTGCTGGCCCGTGCCGCCCTGGCCGGCGCTGCTGCCCTGGCCGTAGGCACCACTGCCGCTGCTGCTGTTGTTGAGGTTGCCACTGGCGGTGGGCGTGCCGCTGCTGTTCTGGCTCGCTCCCTGGGCGCCCTGGCTGTTGCCGCCCATGCCGCTGAGCATGGCCCGGGCGCCGTCGCTGCCGGCGCTGTCGCTTTCCCCGGTGAGCAGCCCGCGCAGGGCCTGGGCCAGCTTGCCGGCCTGGGCGTTGCGCAGGTACACCACGTGCAGGTTGCTGGGGTTGCTCTGGGCGTTGTCCAGTTTGTAGATCAGGTTGCGCGCCAGTTCGGTGCGCTCCGGACTGCCGGCGCGGATGATGATGGAGTTGGAGCGCGGGTCGCCGATCACGCTGATCTTCTGGGTCTGGTCGGCGCCCTGGGTTTCCAGCAGTTCGGCGACCATGGTGGCGATGTCCACGGCGATGCCGTTCTGCACCGCCACCACATCGGTGTCGATGGCGCTCGGGGTGTCGATGCCGTTGATGATCTGCGCCACCCGCTGCAGGTTCTCCGCGTAGTCGGTGACCACGATGGTGTTGTTGCCCGGGTAGGCATTGATCGGGTTGTTCGGCGAGACGATGGGCCGCAGCACCGGAATCAGGTTCACCGCATTTTCATATTGCAGGCGGAAGGTGCGGGTCAGCATGCCGTTGCCCGCCGGCTTGTCGGCGCTGTAGATCGGCCCGCCCAGCAGCTTGGCGTCGGCTTCGGGCACCACCTGGGCCACCCCGCCCACGTCCACCACGGAGAAACCCTGCATGCGCAGGGCCGCCAGCAGCATGTCGTAGGCCTGGTGCGCCGGCACCTGGCCTTCGCTGACCAGGGTCAGGTTGCCCTTGACCCGTGGGTCCACCAGGAACTGCTGGCCGGTGGAACGGGACAGCGCGCGCACCACCGCCTGGATATCGGCGTCGACGAAGTTCAGTTGCACCGGCTGGTCCCCCAGAGGACTGCGCGGCACGCTGGTGCTGCGCGACGTGCCCTGGGCGCGGCTGCTGCTGGTCACCGGGTGCAGGACTTTCGGCCGTTGCGCCTGTTGCGCCTGCAAGCGCTCGCGGTCCGCCAGCAGATCGCCGCTGCGCCGGGTGTCGGCCAGGGGCTGGCCCAGCTCGCTGTCCACCAGCAAGGGCGGCGGCGTGGTGGAGGTGGTGTTGCTGCAAGCCCCCAGCGCCAGCAGCAGAAAAGGTGCGGCCTTGCGACACTGGCGCACGTAGTTGGAACCTGACCACTTCATGAAGCTTCCTTAGCGCCCTGCGCCTGATCCATGCGAACGGTCCCGGACAGTGTGCCTGCCGAGTCTTGGGCGGCGGCCGCGTCTGCGCGTTGCAGACGAGCCTCCACCACCTGCAGTGAAAACTGCCGGGGAGCCCCCAGCAGCCAGCCGACCACGGCATCCGCCGGGGCCTGCTCAAAGGTCAACCGCCAGCTCTCGGGGCCGGCTTGATCCGCGTGTTGCAACTGGTAGCGGCCCTGGAGCCCGGCCGCATCCAGGGCCTGGCGCAGGGCCTGTTCCAGGCTTTCGCCCGGGGCATTGCGAGGGCCTGCCGCGACCTCGTGCAGCAGCACTTCCAGGGCCTCGGCCTGGGAGCGCAGCTTGGGTGTCTCGGCTTGCCAGTAGTCGATCTTCTTCAGCGGCGGCTGGATCAGCAGCAACCACAGCAACAGCCCCAGCAACCCCAGGGCAGTGGCCCCCAGCAAGCGCTTTTCCCGCAGGGCCAGGCCGTTCCAGTGGCCCAGGGCCTGGGCCCGCAGGCGCGACCAGCGCGCCCGATACGGCGCCAGCATGGCCTTATTCATTGTCTTCTCCCGTTGCCTCGGCTGTGCTCTCTTCGGCTGGAGCCTGCCCCGGGGCCAGGCTCCAGCCATTGCCCTGGGCCTGGACGCTGTAGCCGGCCTGGATCAGGGCCCCCTGCCAGGCGCTGTCGGCGGTTTTCGGGGTGTCTGGCAACAATTGGAGCTGCAAGCGCTGCCCGGAAAACTCCAGGCTTTGCACGCTGCCCACCATGAACGGCATGGCCAGCCCCGCCTGGGCCAGCAGGTGGGCGAAGCCCTGGCTCGGGTCCACCGCAGCGCCGCTCTGGCGCGCCGCCAGTTGCTGGCGAGCCTGTTGCAGCGGGTTGAGCACCACCGGCAATTCGGGGAATACCTGCTTCACCCGCTGGCTCATCTGCGCCTTGAGCCGCTGCCCCTGCTCTGCCTCGCGGGCGGCGTACAGGTTCAGGCCCAGCACCCAGACCGCCACCGCCAGGGCACAGCAGCCCAGGGCCCGGCCCCAGCCCTGGGGGGCGCGGGTGCCGGCCAGCGCGCCGCTGTGCAGGCCCCAGGAAGGCGGCGTGCCGCTCCAGCGCAATTGCGCCGGCAGGGATTCTGGCGCTGGCAATGGTTGCCCCGGCAGCGCTGGCACTTCGCCGATCCAGCACAGCTCGCTGGCGCTGGCGCGCAACTGCTCCAGGGTCTCGGCCACCAGGGGCTGCACGCTGCCCTGGGTGGTGCTCTGGCGCACCAGCAACTGTTCGTCCAGCAGGCACAGGTTGACCTGCCCCGGGGGCGGCACCGGCAAGGCGTAGGGCGCCGGGTACAGGCCGGCGAGCTTCAACCCGGCCTGCTCCAGCAGCCGCCCCAGGGCCTGCAGGCGTTCCCGGGGCAGCCAGCTCAGCGCCACCTGGCCCTCTGCATCGCGGGGGCCGTGGGCCACATGCATCTGTTCACTGGGGCCGAGGATCAGCGCCTGGGCAGCGCAGGCCACCGCGGCCTTGATCCGCGCAGCGGGCAATTGCGGCAATGGGATCTGGGTCAGCAGGCTGTCCAGTGGGTGCAGGAAACACTCCACTGCGGGCGGCTTGTCACCCTTGCCCGGCAACCCCAGCTGGCCCAGGGCACAGCAACCGGTATCCGTGACCCGCCCGCCGCGATCGAGCCTTGCAAAATCCACTCGGCACTGCTGCGGCTGCTCGGTGCCGAGCAACAAATCCAGGGGCGGCAGGCCGATGCGCAGGCGGCTCATGCGCCCACCCGCGACCAGATCACCTGGGGCATGCGGTCCTCGGGACGGTGCAGCAGCGCTTGCAGGCTGACCCGGCGCCGATCACGGCGGGCCTGGCCCTGAAGCAGGAACCACTCGCTGGTGATGCCGACCTTGATCTGGTCCACCTGCAACTGCGGCAAGCGCAGGCGATTGACGAAATCGCCACGGTTGATGAACCAGTGCCCGGCGTCACGCTCGGCCACCAGGGCCCGGGCCCGGGACAGATCCAGGCCCGGCACCGCCGCCACCAGCACCTCGGCGCTGGCGGTGTTGCCGTTGATCCAGGTATTGCCCGGCAGGATGCTCACGTACGGCTCCAGGCGCGCCAGCAGTTCCGGGGTCACGCCCTCAAGGCCCAGCAAGTCGTCCAGGCTGCGCAGCATCGGCTGCCTGGGCGCCAGGGTCTGCGCCGCAGCGCCTGCCGAGGTCTGGCGACCGCTGTTGAAACTGCCATGGCTGCTGGTGGCGGCTGGCGCCTGCAGGCGCTGGGGGTAGGAAGCGATCACCCGCTGGCTGATACGCCGGCCCAGGGCGCCGTCGATGCCGATCAGTTGGCACAACTGCTGGAAGCTCTGCAGTTGCCCCGCATCCACCTGCTGGTTGAACACCAGGTTGCGCAGGTTGAACTTGCCCTGCAGGTCTTGCAGGTGGCCCTGGAACCCGGCGTTGAATCCACCCAGGGCCTGGTCGCCGATGGGCCGCGCCCAGGCCTGGTCGAGGCGTGTCAACACATCACGCTGGCGCGCGTCCCAGAGCAGTTGCCGGCTGTATTCCAGGCCGCCCTGAAGCACCCCGGCAGCGACGATCCGCGCCTGTTCGGCTTCCACCGCACGGGTGAAAGAGGTTTGCCGGGTAAGCATGCCCCCGGCGATCACCGCCACCACCGCGGCGATCAGCAAGGCGCTGATGATGGCCATGCCACGCTGCTTCGCCGCACTGGGCGAATGGGCTTTCACGACCGGCCCTATAGTTGCCAGGAGCCGATATCGGCATTCACGCCGTCGCCGTCGGGCTGGCCATCGGCGCCGAGGGAAAACACATCCACTTCGCCGTTGGCACCGGGGTTGAGGTAGTGATACGGGCGGCCCCAGGGGTCATTGGGCAGACGTTCCAGGTAGGAGCGCCAGTTGCTGTCCTTGGCATTGGCCGGGCGCTCCACCAGCACCTTCAGGCCCTGGTTCATGTTCGGGTAGCTGCCGTGGTCCAGGCGATAGAGCTTGAGGGCCTGCATGAGCCCGGCGATGTCCTGCCTGGCCGCCGTGGCCCGTGCCTGGTCCGGGCGATCCAGGACCTTGGGCACCACCATGGCTGCCAGGATCCCGAGGATCACCACCACGACCATGATCTCGATCAGGGTGAAGCCACGCTGGCCGCGCAGGCCTCGGGGCGGGGATGTTACAGGCGCGATATCCATCTCGACATTCCTTGGCGTAAGTTCGATTCGTCGCGCAGTGTTGCAAGAAGATATGTCAGTGGTATTGAAAAACCTCGGGAGTTTCGGTCGCCATTCGGTCAAGCCCGCAGGCTAGTCTGCGAGGCTGTTTCCCGGTCTCGAGCGGCCCATGCAAGCCCTGCGCAAACAAGCTGGTTTCACCCTGATCGAAGTGCTGGTGGCCCTGGCCATCATTGCCGTGGCGATGGCTGCGGCGGTGCGCGTGGCGGGCCTGATGACCCAGAGCAATGGCCTGCTGCGGGACAAATCCCTGGCCTTGCTGGCGGCCCAGAGCCGGGTCGCCGAAGTGCGCCTGGAAGGCCGCCTGAACAGCGGCGTGAAGAACCTCGACTGCGACCAGGGACGGCTCAAGCTGCGCTGCGAAACCCGCATCGCCCCGGGCAGTGCGCCGGGGCTGGTGCGGGTGCAGGTGCAAGTCAGCGACCGCAGCCGCGAGGCGCCGCCGCTTGCGCGCCTGGAAACCCTGGTCAGCCGGCCGCAGGTACAACGCCAGTGAGGCCTAGCGGGTCAACCGCGGCAGCTCCGGTGAGTCCGGCAGCTTGCTGACCTTGATCCGCGACTGCTCGGCGCCGCGCTCGATCAGCACGCCGTCGGCCTCGATCGCAGCCAGGCGCACACCCTGGGTCAGGGTTTCCCCGGCCAGGAAGCTGCGCGGCGGGCCATCGTTCAGATGCAGGATCGCCACCGCGCCACGTGCCCCGGCCATGACCCCGGACACCTTGATCTGCACCTGGGCCGGCTGGTTGGCAAACCACTGCAGGGCCGGGTTGTCGGAACGCGCGGCCAGCACCTGGGGCGCCACCGCCGGGGTCTGGGATTCGGCCGGGGTCAGCAGCAGCGACGACCAGGTGGCGACCCCACCCAGGGCCGCCAGCAAGGCCGCGTACTGCAGCAGTCGAGGGGCATCAAGGCGCGGGGCGAATGACATGGCACGTAGCATCGGGGGGACCTCCTGTTTGTCCGTGCCCCCAGCCTACCGCTCAATTCTCACGGTTTTATTTCACCGGACGATCATCTGCGTCTGGCAGGCTGGTCCGAGGGCCAAGGAGTGCAATCCGATGCAGGCAGGCAAGCAACAAGGCTTCACCCTGATCGAGCTGATGGTGGTGCTGGTGATCATCGGCATTGCCAGCGCGGCCGTGGGCCTGAGCATCAAGCCCGACCCGCTGCAACTGCTGCGCAAGGACGCCGAGCGCCTGGCGCAACTGCTGCAAGTGGCCCAGGCCGAAGCCCGCGCCGATGGTCGGCCGATCACCTGGCGAGCCACGGCCAAGGGCTTTGCCTTCAGCCGCCACAGCGAATCCGGAGGCGGCATCGATGACTTGCGTGGCGACCCCCAACTGCGCCCCCGGGCCTGGGAAACCCCGGCGCTGCAAGTGCGCATCGAACCCAGGCAGCGCCTGGTATTGAACGCCGAATGGATCAACCCGCCGCTGCGCCTGGTGTTGTCCGACGGCCAGCACAGCCTGAGCCTGGAACGCAGCGCCGCCGGCCAACTGCGGGTGGTGACCCAGCCATGAAGCGTCGGCAGCAGGGGTTCACCCTGATCGAAGTGATGGTGGCGATCATGCTGATGGCGGTGGTCAGCCTGATTGCCTGGCGCGGCCTGGACAGCGTCACCCGGGCCGACAGCCATCTCAAGGCCAGCACCGAACAGACCGAAGAACTGCTGCGCACCCTCAACCAGCTGGAACGTGACGTGGCCCTGCGTGCCGGCACCCAGCTGCGCGAGCCGGCCCTGGGCGACAGCGAAGAAGCCGAGCCCGACAGCCCGGCCCCGCTGAGCGTGCGCAGCTCCGACAGCAAGGGCTTTCGCCTGGAGGTGATACGCAGCGCCGCCACCCCGGGGGATGGCCTGCAACGGGTGCGCTGGTGGCTCAAGGGCGACACCCTGTACCGCGCCGTGGCCGAGCCCCGCGACCGCTACCCTTTGCCCGCGCCGCGCGACGGCGTGGCGGTGCTGAACCGGGTCAGCGACCTGCAAGTACGGGTCTGGGATGCCGACAAAGGCTGGCGCCAGCTCAGCGGCAACCGCCAGGACAGCCCCCTGGGCCTGGAGATCCGCCTGGTGCGCCAGACGCCCCAGGGCGAAGAGCGCTACCGGCAAGTGCTGGGGCCGTTGCAATAACCCTCTCCCGTAGGAGCCGGCTTGCCGGCGAACCGCGTAGCGGCCAGGCCCTGAGAATTCGGCAAATAGCGCCGGCCCCTTCGCTGGCAAGCCAGCTCCTAAAGGGGGCTGTTGGTGTTTCGCGGATCAGCTCAGGAGCACCACGCCGCCAGGCAGTTCGGTGCACTTGGCGCCGTAGGCGTCGCGGATCAGCAAGGCCACGCCAGCCAGCTGGTTGAGGTTGAAACGCGCCTGGACCTTGCGCTTGCCCAGTTCGGCATTGAGCAGCACCAGCATCCCCGGGCGGTAGCGGTTGATCTCGCTGATCACCGTGTTGAGGCTGGCGTTGTCGAACACCAGGACCTGTTCGCGCCAGGCGATCACGCTGTGGATGTCCACCACCTGGGGCTCGCCGATGCTGCGCGGGTCGTAGGTCAGCTGGCGGCCGCTGTCCAGGCCAATGCTGCGCCCGGCCACGTCCACTTGCAGGCTGCCTTCGATGCAGGTGACGCACACCTGGTGGTCGGTGTTGCGCAGGTTGAAGCGCGCCTGACGCGCGCTGAGCCAGCCCTCGCCGGCCTGGACCTTGAGCGGCTGCAGGCGCTGGCTGAAGACTTCCACTTCGCCTTCCAGCAGTTCGATGCCCTGCTCGCCCGCACCCAGGTCACGCCGGCTGATGCGGGTCTGGGTGTTGAGCTCCAGGCTCACGCCCTCGGCCAGATCCACCCGGCGCTGTTCGCCGACTTCGGTGGCAAAGTCGGCGGTCAATCCGGCAAAGCCGCCCGGCACCGTGAGCCGCACCATGAACAGCGCCGCCGAGGCCGCCAGGGCGCCGCCAAGAAAGGCCCGGCGGCCAAAGTGCCGCGGCCGCGCTTGCTGCTCCAGCAGCGCCGCTGCCGGTTGCAGGCAATGCCACAGGGCCTTGGTCTGCTCGAAGGCGGCCGCGTGCTGCGGGCTTTGCCCGCACCATTGGCGCAGCGCCCGGGCATCGGCGGCGGTGGCCCGCCCCGACGTCAGAAGGACCAGCCAGTCCCGGGCTTCGCTCAGCAACTGCTGGTCCGCCGAGGCCTGGGGTGTGGAGATGCTAAAAATGTTCAAGCGCGCAGGTACTCACGGATTGATCAGGGCTCTTTGTCTAGGACGGTTTTCCGGCCCCGGGACCGAACCGCTGAATGACTTTTCTTTCCAGGCGCAGGGCGCAATGGCCGAGGGCTGCCTTGAGTTCCTTCTCCACCATCCGTGTGGAAATGCCGAAGCGCTGGGAAATTTCCAGGTGCGGCGCCTCTTCCAGGCGCGCGGCAATGAAGATCTTGCGGCGCCGCGCCGGGAGTTCGTAGAGGGCCTTGAGCAGGGTCTGGATTTCCTTCTGGCCACCCACCACCCGCGAGGGGTCCTGGGCTTCGTCGGCGATCTGCAACAGCTCCTCGACCTCATCGCCGGTGAGCAGGCGGGCATCGGACTGGCGCCGGTCGGCGGCAATGTTCAGCGCCATGCGGTACAGGTAGGCATTGGGTTGCGCCAGGTTCGGCGGCTCTTCCATGCGGTCGACCCGCAGGTAGGTTTCGTGCAGGACGTCGTTGGCCAGGTCCTCGGACCCCAGGCGCCTGCGCAAGCGCACCCGAAAATCCTCGTAGGACGTCAGGAACAGCCTGACCATCGCACTGTGTCCGGTATTTTTCATACCCCGGAAGCTCCTTCCCATTCCTTGCAGTCCATGCGTTTCCCTGTCGTGTCCGGTATCAAGAGTAAGGTCAGCGGCTGGCGCAACGAGCTCGGTGCCTGGCGCTCGACCCGGGTCTGGGCCAGGCGCTGCACCAGCGCCTCATCCCGTTGCAGGTCGCCGGTGGAACTCACCAGGCGGCTGTGTTGCACCGCTCCGTCGCCGCCGATCCACAGTTGCAGCAGGGCGCGAAAGCTCCCCGGCCGAGTCAGCGCCGAGCCGCACAGGCTGCGTTCCACCGCCCGTTGCAGGGCGCTGGCGTAGCTGCTGTTGAGCCGCGCCGCACGACTGCCCGCCGCGCCAGGCTGCACGGCCGGCTGTGTGGCCTGCGGCACCTGCAGGGTGAAAGCATCGCTGCGGGCGTAGCGGGCCATCAGGCCACTGCCGGCCAACAACCGGCTCAGGCCTTCCCGGGCGCTGTAGTGACCGTTGATCCCCACCGAGCGCCGGCCCCGGGTCAGCTCCCGGTCCACCAGCACCGCCATCCCGGTGGCGCGGCTGAACAGCTCCAGGGCATCCGCCAGGTTCTGCGCCGGTATCTCCAGTGCCAGCAGGGCCTGTGAATCCACCCGCGGCGGCCCGCCGGGAGTGCCCTGGGCCCAGCCCGCCGGCATCCACAGCAGCAACCCGAGCGCCACCACACAGGTCGCCAAGCCCCCGTGCAATGAAGTCCATCGCCCGACCTGCGCTCTGCGTCGCTGCACTGCGGTCCAATCCCTGAAAAGCGTCATCCTGAGGCCAGTTTATGAATCTGGTGTTACGGCCACGGCAAAAAAACCATCACTTTTTCAGGCCGGGCTTTGCACTACACTCGGCCGGCATCGAAGCCCGATTCCCCGGGCCAGCCAGGAGGCCAGGATGAAACGATTAAGCCGATACAGCGCAGCCCTGTGGCTGCTCAGCGCCCTGCCCTGGACGCTGCATGCCGAAGAAGCCAGCGAGGGCTGTGTGGAAGTCAGCGTCGGCGGCTACAAGGCCCCCGACTACAACTGCCTGAGCAAACAGATGGGCAACAACCCGGACGCAGTGAAGGCGGCCCAGGCCAACCAGCAGGCCCTGGAGGACCCGGTGAACAAGCGCCCACCGAACCAGGTCGGGCTCTCAACGCCGGCGGCCACCGGCGTGCGCATGGGCAACACCTTCGGCACCTCGGTCAAGCCGCAACGGCCCTGAACGGCGCCGTGGGCGGCCGATTGCCGGGCCGCTACCCGCCACCGGGCCCGTCCCAGGGCCCGCCTGGACAGCGGCGAAGGCAGCGGGCGACGGTCGCCCCGTGGCCAATCGCGCACTGCGCCGCGCCCCCTTGATCAGCCCCTGCCCGTATACCGGGCGTTAACCCCGGGCGCGCTAGATTGCCGAGCCTTGAACCCCGGTGCCGGCAACGGCCCCGAACACGGCGCGTGGATGGCGTTCGCCTGCCGGCCACCCTATCATTGGTGTTTTTTTGCGTGTTGGACGCATGGAAGACTATAAAAAGCTGATCCTGCAGCGCCCCTGCCAAAGCATTTTCCTGATTGCCCTCGCGCTGTTCATGGCGCTGCAGTACAAACCGGCAGTCCTCAACTACACCACGCGCTTCGTCGACTTTGCCGACTACATGCTGCAGCACGGCATGACGCTGTTCCCCATTGCCGACGATCTGCAGCCCTACCCCGACTACACCATCGCCAACACGGTGCTGGTCTATCTGGCGTCGCTGCCCTTCGGCCAGCTGTCCGTACTGTCGATGGGCCTGCCCTTCTGCATCGCTGCGTCGCTGATGCTGGTGTTCATCTACAAGCTGGGGGCCCTGCATGAGCGCAAATGGGGCCTGTGCGGCGTGCTCTTTGCGCTGTTCACCTGGGCCTTCGTGGATAGCGTCAACTCCCTGGCCCTGGACATCTACCCCGCCCTGATCACCGCGGGCTGCTTCTACCTGGCCTACTCCGCCGACCTCAAGCAGCAGCGCGGACGCCTGGCGCTGGTGTTCCTCGGCCTGATCCTGGGCTTTGCCCTGCGCGGGCCGATCGGCATGATCGGCCCGGCACTGGTGGTCGGCAGCTATTACCTGCTGAGCCGGCAGTGGCGAACCCTGGTCGGGTTCTCGCTGGTGAGCGGCCTGCTGTTCGCCGCCGGGGTCGCACTACTGGCCTGGGCCGCCCACGTGCAGGGCGGCGATGCCTTCATGCAGCAAGTGCTGGAGATGCAGGGCCTGGGCCGGATCGCCAGCGATCACTCGCCGCGCTACTACTTCTACTTCAGCGCCGGGCTGATCACCTACAGCTTCACGGCGTTCTACGCCCTTTGCGTGATGGCCAGGAGCGGCCGCCAGTGGCTCGGCGCCCCGTCGCTGTCGGCGCCGCGCCTGCTGCTGCACCTGGGCGCCTGGTTCGTGGTGCTGATTGTGTTCTTCACCATCCCCAACTCGAAGAAGGCGCGTTACGTGCTGTCCATCACCCCGGCCATTTCCCTGCTGGCGGCCTATATCTTCATCGACCCCAACGGCCTGTTCAGCGCGACCCGCAGACGCCTGCTGCGCCTGTGCCTGAACCTGCCGGCCATCGGCGCGTTCCTGGCGCTGCTGGTGCTGGGCTACAACAGCTTTGCCGCCCGGCCCCTGCAGCCCGACTTCGCCGGGGTGTTTTCAAGCTTTGCCCTGCTCAGCGGCGTGCGCTACTGGATCGGCCGGCAGTACACCGGGCACCGGCATTACGAGGTCATCGTCCTGGCATTCGGCGTGGCGGCCTTTCTCTTGCTGGATGGGTTCTTCTTCAACGCCATCACCTATCATCTGGAACTGGCCAAAGAACCCACTCCCAAATTCCTGCCTTACTGGTTCTGGTAAGGCGGGCGTCCACACCTGGCCCGCAGCGCCCGGCCGGAAGCAGGCAACGGCGCTCACCGGCAGCGTGCAAGATTTGGTAACACTCCCGGGCACCCCCGACGATGAAACCGAACTGGCACAGTGCTGTCACATCGCAATCGGTAACGGCGGAGGTCGCCCTGCGGCGGCTTGCGGCCCACGCAGCACTGGCCCGACGACCTCACCGCCACAGGTTACCGGCCTGGGCCTGCCCCCCATGCGGCAGGCCATACTCCATCAAGGCTGAAAGAGCGAACCATGAAGCAAAACATCCTCCTCGTATCCGTCTGTGCCGCCCTGCTCCAGGCCTGCACCCCGGCTTCCACCACCCCTGAAGGATCTTCTTCCATGCCCGCCAGCACTGCCTCCGTCAGCGCCCAGCCTGCGCTGTCCGCCTACTACTGGCAGCTGGTTGCGGCCCGCGATGCGGCGGGCAAGCCCGTCGCCGCCCTGGACAAGGGCATCGAGCGCCAGCTGCGCCTGACCTTCGCCGGGCAGAACCTGAGCATCAGCGGCGGCTGCAACCGCCAGTTCGGCGGCTTCCAGCATGAAAATGGCGTGCTCAAGGTACAGCCACTGGCCGCCACCCTGATGGCCTGCGAGCCGAAACTGATGGCCCTGGACGCACAAATCGCCAACCTGCTCAAGGGCGACCTGCGCACCACCTTCGGCGGCGACCAGTCGACCCCGACCCTGCAACTGGCCACCCAGGACGGCACCCTGCTCACGTTCGAAGGCCAGCCCACCCCGGAAACCCGCTACGGCAGCCAGGGCCAGACCCGCTTCCTGGAAGTGGCGGCCAAGACCGTCAAGTGCAGCCACCCGCTGATCCCCGACTTCCAGTGCCTGCAAGTACGTGAGCGCCGCTACGACGACGCCGGCCTGCAACTGCCGACCCAGGACACCTGGCACCCGCTGTACCAGTCCATCGAGGGCTACGAGCACCAGGACGGCGTGCGCAATGTGCTGCGGGTCAAGCAGTACGAGTGGAAGAATGCACCCGCCGATGCCCCGTCCAGCGTCTATGTGCTGGACATGGTGGTCGAGCAGGACGCCTCGGCGGCCCACTGAGCCGAGCCACCCGCCAACCGGTACAAACCGGCAGGCAATAAAAAAGCCCCGTATCGCAAGATACGGGGCTTTTTTGGTTCCGGGCGGGGTCAGGCCGTTACAGCACCGACTGACCGCTCATGGCCAGGTCCAGCAACTCGCGGTTGGCCACCGCATACATGGCGTAGTCGGTGCCGCTGGCGGCACGGATTTCCACCATCATGGCGCGCCAGCGATCGGCCATGCTCGCGTTCTGCTCCAGCCACAGAGCCACACGGGCCTCCATGTCATCCGGCGCATCGGCCATCTGCAGGACCTTGATGGTGATCGCCCGCTGCTGCCAGTCCACGTCATCGCGGAAGGCTTCGCGCGCCGCCGCCTGCCAGTTGTTGGCCACCGGCAGATCGCTGATCTGCTGCAGGTACCACGGCAGGTCGAGGGCACTGCCGACGGCGAAGTAGGCCTTGGCCACTTCCGCCGCATCGTGTCCGGTCACATCAGCGGCCTCGATGATCGGCAGCAGGGTGTACAGGTGGGTAGTGCCTGCAACCATGCGCGCCAGCAACTCCGGCACACCGGCTTCGACATAGGCGGTGTAACGGGCTTGCCAGCCCTCGCGGGTCGGGCCTTCGAGCAGCTCGTCGAGCTTCAGGCCCAGCGCCGCCAGGTGCGGACCGAAGTGCGCAACGTCACGCGCCGCATCCTGCTCGTTGCGCCGGCTGCGCAGGAACCAGCGGGTGGCACGACGGCCCAGGCGCATCAGCTCGTCCATCAACGCCAGTTGCACTTCAGCCGAAACCTGGTGGTCCAGGGCTTCGATCTGACGGAACCAGTGCGGGAGGTGGAAGATGTCCCGCACGATCACATAGGCACCGGCGACGTTCGCCGGGCTCATGCCGGTGGACTCCTTCAGGCGCTGCACGAAGGTGATGCCCATGTGGTTGACCAGGTCGTTGGCGATCTGGGTGCTGACGATCTCGCGCTTGAGACGATGGCGACGCATGGCCTCGGAGAACTTGGCCACCAGGCTTGGCGGGAACGCGGTCTCCATGTCACGGGTCAGGTAGTCGTCATCCGGTACCAGGGACTTGAGCAGGGCTTCCTTGAGGTCGATCTTGCTGTAGGAAATCAGCACCGACAGTTCCGGACGGGTCAGGCCCTTGCCGGTGGCGGCGCGCTCGGTGAGCTGCTCCTCGGTCGGCAGGTACTCGATGGCGCGGTCCAGCTTGCCACGGCCTTCCAGGTCGCTCATCAGGCGCTTGTACTCGGCGGCACGCTCGTAGGCACGGCGCGCAGCCAGGGACAGGGCCTGGGTCTGCTTGTAGTTGTTGCCCAGCACCAGGCCGCCGACTTCGTCGGTCATGCTCGCCAGCAGCTGGTTGCGCTGCTTGTCGGTCATGTCACCGGCCTGCACCACTTCGTTGAGCAGGATCTTGATGTTCACTTCGTGGTCGGAGCAGTCCACGCCACCGGCGTTGTCGATGAAGTCGGTGTTGGAACCGCCGCCATTGAGGCCGAACTCCACACGACCCAGCTGGGTCATGCCCAGGTTGCCGCCCTCGCCCACCACCTTGCAGCGCAGCTCGTTACCGTTGACGCGCAGGGCGTCGTTGGCCTTGTCGCCGACATCGGCGTGGCTCTCGGTGCTGGCCTTGACGTAGGTGCCGATACCACCGTTCCACAGCAGGTCCACCGGCGCCTTGAGCAAGGCGTTGAGCAGCTCGGTCGGGGTCAGCTTGTCGGCCTGGATGTCGAAGCGCTCTTTCATCTGCGGCGAGATGGCGATGCTCTTGGCGCTACGCGAGAAGATACCGCCGCCTTCGGACATGATGCTGGTGTCGTAGTCGCTCCAGGCCGAACGCGGCAGCGCGAACATGCGCTGGCGCTCGACGAAGCTGGTGGCCGGATCCGGGTTCGGGTCGATGAAGATGTGCAGGTGGTTGAACGCCGCCACCAGTTGCAGCTTGTCGGACATCAGCAAGCCGTTGCCGAACACGTCGCCGGCCATGTCGCCGACGCCGACCACGGTGATGCTGTCTTCCTGGACATTGATGCCGCGCTCGCGGAAGTGGCGCTGCACGCCAACCCACGCGCCCTTGGCGGTGATGCCCATCTTCTTGTGGTCGTAACCGGCCGAACCACCGGAGGCGAAGGCGTCACCCAGCCAGAAGCCGTAGTCGATGGCAATGCCGTTGGCGATGTCGGAGAAGGTCGCAGTGCCCTTGTCCGCCGCGACCACCAGGTAGGGGTCATCGTCGTCATGGCGCACGACGTTGGCCGGCGGCACCAGGGCGCCGTCCTTCAGGTTGTCGGTGATGTCCAGCAGGCCGGAGATGAAGATGCGGTAGCAGGCGATGCCCTCGGCCGCGATCTCGTCCCGGCTGCCGCCCAGTGGCAGGCGACGGGGCAGGAAGCCGCCCTTGGCGCCCACCGGCACGATCACCGAGTTCTTCACTTGCTGAGCTTTGACCAGGCCCAGGACTTCGGTGCGGAAGTCTTCTTCACGGTCGGACCAGCGCAGGCCGCCACGGGCAACGTTGCCGAAGCGCAGGTGCACGCCTTCGACACGCGGCGAGTAGACGAAGATTTCGAACTTGGGCACCGGTTTCGGCAGCTCTGGGATCGCGTGCGGGTTGAACTTGAAGCTGAAGTACGACTTGTTCTGGCCGTTGGCGTCGGTCTGGTAGAAGTTGGTGCGCAGGGTGGCCTTGATCAGGTCCAGGTAGCGCCGCAGGATGCGGTCTTCGTTGAGCACCTGTACGTCGTCCAGGGCGGTGAGGATCGCCTGCTCCAGACGCTGCTGCTTGTCTTCCAGGTCGTCGCTGGTGAGCTTGCGCGCCAGGTAGAAGCGGGTCTTGAACAACCGGGTCAACTCGCGGGCGATGTCGGTGTGGTTGTTCAGGGTGCTGGCGATGTAGCCCAGGTCGAAGCCCAGGCGGATCTGCTTCAGGTAGCGGGCGTAGGCACGCAGCAGCGCCACGTCGCGCCATGGCAGGCCGGCGGTCAGCACCAGGCGGTTGAAGGCATCGTTCTCGGCATCGCCACGCACGATATGGACGAAGGCGTCCTGCAGCGTGTCGTTGAGCTGCTGGATATCCAGGTCCAGGCCTTCGGCGGCGGTGAAGGCGAAGTCGTGGATCCAGAACTCACGGCCATTGTTGTGACGCAGGCGGTACGGGAATTCGCCCAGCACGCGCAGGCCGAGGTTTTCCAGGA
The DNA here is from genome assembly GCF_000397205.1 of Pseudomonas protegens CHA0. Taxonomy (NCBI): domain Bacteria; kingdom Pseudomonadati; phylum Pseudomonadota; class Gammaproteobacteria; order Pseudomonadales; family Pseudomonadaceae; genus Pseudomonas; species Pseudomonas protegens. Next base: position 3,071,897 of record NC_021237.1, on the reverse strand, counting down.
TCGGCAGCACGTCGGACAGCGCCAGCGGGGTGTCGGCGTGGTACAGCTTGCAGTGCAGCTCGCGCTGGCCGGAGACCTGGCCCAGGGGCTGGTAGAAGCTCATCACCAGCGGGTTGGCTTCGGTGAGGCTCAGCAGGTGCTGCATGTCCACCACCGCCGAATGGGCAGCGAAGCGCTCGCGGTAGCCGGCCGGGAAGCCTTTGGGGAAGTCCGCCAGCACGTTGGTGCCGTGGGCTTCGCCGAAGCTTTCCACCACCAGGCTGGCGTAGTCGTCCTGCCAGCTGCGGCAGGCCTGCACCACTTCTTTTTCCAGCAGCAGCGGATCGATGTCGATGCGCTGCTTCGGGTCCACCCGCAGGATCAACTGCACGCGGGCCAGTACCGACTCGGAGAAGAAGGTCCAGAACTCGCAGTCGGTGGCTTGCAGGCGATCCATCAGCACTTGCTGGATCTTCTGCCGCACTTCGGTGGAATAGATGTCGCGCGGCACGTAGGCCAGGCAGTAGCAGAAGCGGCCGTACGGGTCTTTGCGCAGGAACACGCGGATCTTGTTGCGTTCCTGGATCTGCACGATGGACATCACGGTGCTGAACAGCTCGTCCACCGGGGTCTGGAACAGATCATCGCGAGGCAGTACCTCCAGCACCTGGGCCAGTTCCTTGCCCAGGTGCGCCTTGGCCTGGAAGCCCGAGCGCTGCTCGATGGCTTCGACCTTGCGGCGGATGTAAGGGATCACCCGCACGCTCTCGCCGTACACCGAAGAGGTGTACAGGCCCATGAAGCGGCATTCCTTGATGACCTTGCCGTCGGCATCGATCTGGCGGATCGAGACGAAATCCGGGTAGGCCGGACGGTGCACACGGCTCGGGTGCGCGGCCTTGGCGAAGGACAGCGGCGTCGGTTCGCGCAGGTAGTTGACGGCGTAGTCTTCGATGCGCAGGTCATCGCTGGTGAGGCCGGCGCGCAGCAGCTTGGCCAGACCGAGGAAGGAGCTCGGGTCATATTCGATATGCCCGCCGTCCTGGTCGGCGCCGACCACGAATTCTTCATAACCGAGGAAGGTGAAGTGGTTGCCCACCAGCCATTCGAGGAAGCTCTTGATCTCGGTCTTTTCTTCGGCGGCGATCGGGAACTGGCTGTTGTCGATGCTCTGGATCAGTTCCTGGACCTTGGCCTTCATCGGCTCGAAGTCGGCCACGGCGACCCGCACTTCGCCCAGTACCTGTTCCAACTCCTTGCCCAGCACGCTGAGTTCGGCGGCATTGGCGCAACGGTCGATCTCCAGGTACATCAGCGACTCTTGCTGGATGCCTTCGCCCTGGGTGCCCTTGGGCAGGATTTCCAGCAGCTCGCCCTTGCTGCCACGACGTACGCTGAGCACGGTGGTCTGCAGGGTGTGGATGCTGTAGCCGCGACGGTTGAGCTCGGTGCGTACCGAGTCCACCAAAAACGGCAGGTCGTGGTGCAGGACTTCCACAGCAGTGTGGGTCGACTGCCAGCCATGGCGTTCGTAATCGGGGTTGTAGACGCGGACCTGCGGTTGCCCGTGGTCGAAGCGCTCAAGCAGGCGCCAGGCAGAAAGGGTGCAGCCCGCCAGGTCGGACATGCGACGCTGGGTGAGTTCGTCCAGGGAAATGATGCCGAAGAATTGTTCAGCGAACAGCGCCACTTGTGGCAGTGCCTGTTCACTGATGTGCTGCGCCAGTGCCGCTTGCAGTTGGTGCTGGAAGTCGGCTTTGCTGGCTGCGGTGAAGAACGCCATCTGTGGTACTCCGCTTGGGCTTGTTATTGATGGAAGCGTCGCGTGCAAACCCCTCGCGGGGCGGTGCTGCATCCTGCTCCTGGTCTCGGGCAGAGGTAGCAGGATGACAGGTGGGTGAAGCTGGACGAGACGCACAGGTCACATTCACCTTCCGGGATGGGCATCTGCAAAAACGACTGACGCTTGCCGGGAAACCGAGCGCAATGCCTTTACAGGTGACCATCGCAAATCAGACGCAACCTATTGCACTAAGAACAAATTGTCCGCTGCGCAGCTTAACGAGTGCGATGTGACAGCTGCTTGCGATGCTGCGACATATTCGGTCAACGGCACGCAGCAGAACGCTCACGCTTTGAGCAACACTAGCAGCCGCGGTGGAAAAACCGGTTTTTTTCCCCGGATTCACGGTACTTGCGTACCAAAAGTGACTGCCGCAGCGATTGTGTTCACGACCTGTTCTCTGACAGACAAGCCAGCAGAAATTCCATCGGGCTGGCAGAATTGTTTCCTTTCTGCCCGCCCGGCCACTCTCTCAGGAATGCCCCCATGCACATGACCACCGCCCACCTGATCGCCAACCCCTGCGACGACGAAGAAGACAACATGGCCATGCTCTGCTGCCACAGCAGCCAGGGCGAGATGTTTCTGATGAGCCGCTACCCGGACGAAGACGAACTGGAGATCACCCTCGACGGCGAGCCCTCGACCCTCGATGGCGTCAAGGTGACCCTGAGCCCCACCACCCTGCTGATCGAAATCGCCGCGGCCGACGCCGACGCCCTGAACGGCGCCGACCACCTGGAGATCCGCCACAGCACCGCTGCCTCGGACCTGGCCGAAGTGGAGGAAACCCTGCAGAACATCCTCAAGGGCACCGGCACCTACATCAGCCAGTTGTCCTGACCCGCCGCCCTTCCCGGTAGGAGCTGGCTTGCCAGCGAAGGCGTCTTCGGCCCCGCCGCAAACCCTGCCGGCCTCTTCGCCGGCAAGCCGGCTCCTACCGGGGGCGCGCGTGGTGCTGAATAAAACACGGATTTTTTTTCGACTAATTCGCCAAATCAGGTTTTCCCCGTTAGTCGCCGACCCCCGCTATGGATTAAAGTATCGCCCCCAGCCCCGACGTTCCCTCAACGCCCGGGGCGCACCCTCTCCAGGAACAGTCACCGATGGAACATCGTGAAGCGCTTTTGGCGCTGCGAACCTTTCTTTCAACGCAGATTCTCGGCCAGGAAAAACTCATCGAGCGCTTGCTCATCGCCCTGCTCGCCGACGGCCACATGCTGGTCGAGGGCGCTCCGGGGCTGGCCAAGACCAAGGCCATCAAGGAGTTGGCCGAAGGCATTGAAGCGCAATTCCATCGGATCCAGTTCACCCCCGACCTGCTGCCCGCCGACATCACCGGCACCGAGATCTATCGCCCGGAAACCGGCAGCTTCGTGTTCCAGCAAGGCCCGATCTTCCACAACCTGGTGCTGGCGGACGAGATCAACCGCGCTCCGGCCAAGGTCCAGTCGGCCCTGCTCGAAGCCATGGCCGAGCGCCAGGTCAGCGTCGGACGCAGCACCTATGAACTGTCGCCGCTGTTCCTGGTGATGGCGACCCAGAACCCCATCGAGCAGGAAGGCACCTACCCGCTGCCCGAAGCCCAGCTCGACCGCTTCCTGATGCACGTCAAGATCGGCTTCCCGGACGCCGCCGTGGAGCGGCGGATCCTCCAGCAGGCCCGCGGCGAAGCCCTGAACGGCGAGACCAAGCCCGAGCGCCGGGTCAGCCAGCAGGCGATCTTTGCCGCACGCAAGGAAATCCTCGGCCTGTACATGGCCGATGCGGTGGAGGAATACCTGGTGCAACTGGTGATGGCCACCCGCACCCCGGCCAAGTTCGACCCGGAGATGGCCGAGTGGATCGCCTACGGCGCCAGCCCCCGCGGTTCCATCGCCCTGGACCGCTGCGCCCGGGCCCACGCCTGGCTCGCCGGCCGCGACTTCGTCAGCCCCGAAGACATCCAGGCGGTGCTGTTCGACGTACTGCGCCACCGCATCATCCTGTCCTTCGAGGCTGAAGCGGCCGGTATCGACCAGGACCGTGTGGTACAGCGCATCCTCGACGTCGTTGCCGTCGCCTGAAGCCCATGACCCAGCCCGTTGCCGAACCCGGCATTCGCATCACCCTCGGCGAGCTGATCGAGATGCGCCATCGCGTGCGCGAGGTGCAGCTGTTCTCCACCCCCAGCCAGCGCAGCCCGCTGATCGGCCTGCACCACTCCAAGCTGCGCGGGCGCGGCGTGGACTTCGACCAGGTGCGGGTCTACCAGGCCGGCGACGACGTGCGCACCATCGACTGGCGGGTTACCGCGCGCACCCAGGAACCGCACACCAAACTGTTCCACGAAGAGCGCGAGCGGCCGATCTTCATCATGGTGGAACAGAGCCGCCAGCTGTTCTTCGGCTCGGGGCTGATGTTCAAGTCGGTGCTCGCCGCCCAGGCCGCGAGCCTGATCGGCTGGGCCGCCCTGGGCCATAACGACCGGGTCGGCGGGCTGGTCTACGGCGACGACGAGCATTACGAGATCAAGCCGCGGCGCAGCAAGCAGAGCCTGTTGCAGTTGCTCAACCGCCTGGTGCGGGTCAACCAGTCGCTGCACAGCGAAGCCCGCCCCCAGCGCGACGCCCTGGGCACCGCGCTGCTGCGCGGGCGCGAAGTCCTGCGCCCCGGCAGCCTGGTGATCGTGATCTGCGACGAACGCGCCCTGAGCGACGCCGCCGAGCAGCAACTGAGCCTGCTGTCGCGCCATTGCGACCTGCTGTTGATGCCCCTTTCCGACCCTCTGGACCACGCCCTGCCCGCCGCCGGCCTGCTGCGCTTTGCCGAACGCGGCGCCCAGCTGGAGCTGGACACCCTGAACTACGACCTGCGCCAGGCCTACCGCGCCATGAGCGAAGCGCGTATCGCCCGCTGGGAACGCCTGGCGCAAAAGCTGCGGGTGCTGCTGATGCCCCTGAGCACCCAGAGCGAGATGGTCGAGCAGCTGCGCGAGTACCTCAACCCGCAGCGCCCCGGAGCCGGCCGATGAGCAGCCTGGAACAACTGCAACCGCTGCTGCCGCCGCCCGCGGTCAGCCTGTGGCCACCAGCCCCGGGCTGGTGGCTGCTGGCGATCCTGCTGCCGCTGCTGGGCCTGGCCCTCTGGCACTGGCGCCACCTGTGGCCGCGCAAGGCCGTGCGCGCCCGCAGCGAGCAGCCCCTGGACCCGGTGCGCCTGGCCGCCCTGGCAGAACTGGCGCTGCTGCCCAAGCCCTATGACGGTGCCCCCGCCGGCGCCTGGCTGCAGGCCTTGAATGCCCTGCTCAAGCGCCTGTGCCGCAACCATTACCCCTACAGCCAGAGCCACACCCTGAACGGGCGCAAATGGCTGGCGTTCCTCGACAACCGTTGCCCGGCCGCCGGCCTGACCCGCTGGATGGTGCTGGTGGAAGGCGCCTACAAGCCCGAGTGCAAGCTCGACGACAAAGCCATCGCCGGCCTGACCCAGGCGGTGGACACCTGGATTCGCAAGCATGTTTGAGTTCGCCTGGCCCTGGGTCTTCGTCCTGCTGCCGCTGCCCTGGCTGCTGCGCCTGGTGCTGCCGGTGGCCGACAGCGGCGAGCCGGCGCTGAAAGTGAGTTTTCTCAGTGACCTGGAAGGCCTGTCCAAGCGCCGGGCCCGCGCCCACCTGCCAGCCTGGCGCCAGCAGGTGCGTTTCATCCTGCTCTGGCTCCTGCTGCTGTTGGCCGCCGCGCGCCCGCAATGGCTGGGCGAACCCTTGCCGGTGGCCGCCAGCGGCCGCGACCTGCTGGTGGCGGTGGACGTTTCCGGTTCCATGGATTTCCCCGACATGCAATGGCAGGACGAGGACGTCAGCCGCCTGAACCTGGTCAAGCACCTGCTGGGGGACTTTCTCGAACACCGCGAAGGCGACCGGGTGGGCCTGATCCTGTTCGGCAGCAAGGCCTACCTGCAGGCGCCCCTGACCTTCGACCGGCACACGGTGCGGGTCTGGCTGGATGAAGCGAAGATCGGCATCGCCGGCAAGAACACCGCCATCGGCGATGCCATCGGCCTGGCCCTCAAGCGCCTGCGCCAGCGCCCGGCCCAGAGCCGGGTGCTGATCCTGGTCACCGACGGCGCCAACAACGGCGGCGAGATCGCCCCCATCACCGCCGCCCGGCTGGCCGCCGAGGAAGGAGTGAAGATCTACCCCATCGGCATCGGCGCCGACCCGGAACAGAGCGCCACCCTCGGCGTGCTGGGCATCAACCCGAGCCTGGACCTGGACGAACCGGCCCTCAAGGAGCTGGCGCAAGTCACGGGCGGGCGCTACTTCCGCGCCCGGGACGGCCAGGAGCTGCAAGCGATCAAGCAAACCCTCGATCAACTGGAACCGGTGGCCCAGCAACCGACCCAGGCACGCCCGGCCCAGGCCCTGTACCACTGGCCCCTGGCCACGGCGTTGCTGCTCAGCGTGCTGCTGGTGCTGCGCGAGCGCTGGCCGCAGAACCCGCTGCAACGCTTCTTCACCCAGTCGAACTTCCTGCTGCCTGCCCATGACTGGCGCCAGCGGCTCAAGCGCCTGCGCTTGCGGAGGCGTCGATGATCAGCCTCTGGCCCCATTGGTTCCGCCCCGGCTGGTTGCTGGTGCTGCCCCTGCTGGCGCTGCTGCTGTGGAAGCTCTGGCACCGGCAGAAACGCGCCGGGCGCTGGCAGATGATCCTGCCCCCGGCCTTTCACGCCGCCCTGCTCAGCGGCGGCAATGGCCGCGAAAGCAAGCTGCCCTGGGTGGCCTTGGGCCTGGCCTGGCTGCTGGCAGTGCTGGCCCTGCTGGGCCCCAGCTGGCAGCGGGTGGAACAGACCAGCCAGAAACCCGCCGACCCGCTGGTGGTGCTGCTGGAGCTGACCCCACAGATGCTCGCCAACGACGTGCCGCCCGATCGCCTGGAGCAGGCCCGGCACAAGCTGCTGGACCTGTTGCAACTGCGCAGCGACGCGCAGACCGCCATCGTGGTCTACGCCGGCAGCGCCCACACCCTGGTGCCGCTGTCCGATGACCTGGCCACCAGCCGCAACCTGCTGGACGCCCTCAAGCCGTCGATCATGCCCCAGGCCGGCCAGCGCGCCGACCTGGCCCTGCTCAAGGCCCTGAAGCTGCTGGACCAGGGGGCCCTGGGCCAGGGCCGGGTGCTGCTGATGGCCTCCTCCCTCAACGAAGAGGAACGCCAGGGCATCCGCCAGGCGCTCAAGGGCGACGCCCCGCAGTTGCTGATGCTCGGCTTCGGCAGCCGCGACGGCGCCCCGGTGGCCCAGGAAGACGGCAGCTACCTCAAGGACGACCAGGGCGCGATCCTGGTATCGCGCCTGGACAGCCCGGACCTCAAGCACTTCATCGGCGACGTGGGTGGGCGCTACCGCCAGGCGCGCCTGGACGACAGCGACCTGCGCGGCCTGGGCCTGCTGGGCGGCCCGCAAGGCCTGCGCAGCGACGGCCAGACCCTGCGCCTGGATACCTGGGCCGACCAGGGCTACTGGCTGCTGCTGCCGCTGTTGCTGCTGGCCGCCTGCGCCGGGCGCCGGGGCTGGCTGTTCTGCCTGCCCCTGCTGCTGTTCGCCGTGCCACAACCGAGCTACGCCTTCGACTTCAATGACCTGTGGCTGCGCCCCGACCAGCAGGGCCAGCGGCTTCTGCAACAGCAGCGCCCGGCGGAGGCCGCGCGGCATTTTCAGGACCCGCAATGGCAAGGCGTGGCCTTGTACGAAGCCGGCAACTACACTGCCGCCGCCGAGCGTTTCGCCGAGGGCAACGACGCCCTCGCCCACTACAATCGCGGTAACGCCCTGGCCCGCAGCGGCGAGCTGGAAGCCGCCATCGACGCCTACGAGCAGGCCCTGGAACGCCAGCCGGACCTGCAACCGGCGTTGCAGAACAAGGCCCTGGTGGAGAGCCTGCTGCAACAGCAACAGGCCCAGGCGCAAACACCGCCACCGGCGAAGAAGCCGGACACCCCCGAAGGCGACGACACCCGCCCGGGCCCCAGCGGCGCGGCCACCCAGCCACCACCGGGCAGCAATGGCCCGCAGGCCCCTGCACAGACGCCGGCCAACGAAGGTGACACGCCGCCGGATCCACAGGCCGCCGGCCACAGTGAAGTGCCCGGCAGCGAGCTGGACGACCAGCACACCACCACCCCGCTGCGCCCGGTGGAGGACAGCCTGGACGCTGAACACCAGCAGGCGCTGGAACAATGGCTGCGTAAGATCCCCGACGACCCGGGTGAATTGCTCAGGCGCAAATTCTGGTACGAACAGCAACAACATCAGGATCAGGGAAAAACTCGATGACCCGCTGCACCGCCCTACTGCTTGCCCTCGCGTTCTGCACTGGCCAGTCCCAGGCTGCCGGCCTGCTCGCCAGCCTGGACCGCAGCCAGGTCAATTCCGGGGAAACCGTCGAGCTGACCCTGGAGTCCACCGATGTCACCCAGTTCGGCAAGCCGGACCTGGCGCCCCTGGAGGCACAATTCGAGGTGCGTGGCACACGCCAGGTCAACCAGCTCAACGGCCTGGGGGACAACCACGCCAGTACCCGCTGGATCGTCACCCTGCTGCCGCGCCATACCGGCACCCTGGAAATCGCCCCGCTGCAACTGGGCAGCCTGCAGAGCCAGCCCCTGAGCCTGCAGGTCAACACCAGCCCGGCCCAGGACCAGAACGCCCGCCTGGAACCGGTGTTCATCGAAGCCGAGCTCGACCAGCCCAGCGTCTATGTCCAGGCCCAGGCCCTGCTGACCCTGCACATCTACCACTCGGTGCCGCTGTTCGACGACAGCAGCCTGAGCCCGCTGCTGCTGAGCGACACCCGGGTGGAACAGCTGGGCGAGCCGCGTACCTACGAAAAGCTCATCAATGGCGTGCGCCACGGGGTGATCGAGATGCGCTACGCGCTCTATCCCCAGCGCAGCGGGCCGTTGCAGATTCCGGCGCTGACCTTCAGCGCCACCCTGGCCAACCCGGACCCGGGCCAGGAAACCAGCTCGCAGACGCCCCGGGCCGGCAAGCTGATCCACGTCAGCTCCAGTGACATCAGCCTGCAGGTCAAGGCCAAGCCCGCCACCTACCCGGCCGACGCGCCCTGGCTGCCGGCCCGCAGCCTGAGCCTGAGCGAAAGCTGGAACCCGGAGCCCGAGCACCCTCAGGTCGGAGACTCCCTGACCCGCAGCCTGACCCTGCGCGCCGAAGGCCTGTCCAGCGCCCAGCTGCCGCCGCTGCCCCTGGCCGACGTCAATGGCCTGCGCAGCTACCCGGACCAGCCGCAGTTGAGCAACCAGCACGTTGAACAGGGCCTTCTGGGCATTCGCGAAGATCGCCAGGCGCTGGTGCCCACCCGCCCCGGCAACGTCGAACTGCCCGCCATTGAAGTGACCTGGTGGAACACTGTCGAAGACCGCCTGGAAAGCACCAGCCTGCCGGCGCGGGCCCTGCAGGTGGCGAACAACCCGAGCCTGGTGGTGGACACCCCGGCAGGCAACGCCCCGGCCGGGCCCGACAGCGGCAACCTGTGGCTGTGGCAACTGAGCACCCTGCTGCTGGCTTGCACCACCCTGCTGGGCTTCGGCCTGTGGTGGCGCGCCCGCTGGCAGCCGGCGGTGCTGCGCGCCACCCAGACCGGCCCCAGCCCGCGCTCGCTGCTGGACGACCTCAAGCGTGCCTGCCAGGCCAACGACCCCCAGGCCACCCGCCAGGCCCTGGACGCCTGGGCCCGACAGCAGCCCGAAACCCTGGCCGAAATGGCCGCGCGCTTCGTGCCGCTGTCCGACGCCCTGGACGGCCTCAACGGCGCGCTCTACAGCGAGACCGGCCAGTACTGGCAGGGCGAGGAACTGTGGCGAGCGATACGCGCCATCCCGATCGACGAACGGGTCCAGGACCCGGTGACGGACACCACCAGCCTGCCGCCGCTGTACCCCAAGTAACAGCAGCCGCGCAGCCCCCTGCCACGTAGGAGCTGGCTTGCCGGCGAAGAGGCCCGTAAGTCATGCAGCGCCCGGGCGGGCCCTTTCGCTGGCAAGCCAGCTCCTACAGCCACCTACCTGGAGCCAAGCCGTTGGGCCAATCTCGCCTGCATTTACCGCAGCGCCGGGCATGAACACGCATTTGCCAGTAAACTCTCTGCCCTTTCGCCGCGGTCACCCTTATGTGCGGCCAAGCCTTTTGCATGCGGAGCCTGCCTTGCGTCTGTTTCACACCTCCGACTGGCACCTGGGCCAGAACCTCCACGGCCAGGAACGCGACTTCGAACACGCCTGTTTCCTGGAGTGGCTGCTGCGCCAGCTCAAGCACGAACAGCCCGATGTGCTGCTGATCGCCGGCGATATCTTCGACACCGTCAACCCGCCGGTCAGCGCCCAGGAGCGGCTCTACGACTTCATCGTCAGCGCCCACGAGCAGCAGCCGGCCCTGACCGTCGTGATGATCGCCGGCAATCACGACTCCGGCTCGCGCATCGAGCTGCCGGCGCCCTTGATGCGCCGCCTGCGCACCCACGCCCTGGGCCGGGTGCTGTGGCTGGACGACGGCCAGTTGGACGCCGAGCGCCTGCTGCTACCGCTGCCCGACGCCGGCGGCCAGGTCGCCGCCTGGTGCCTGGCCCTGCCGTTCCTGCGGCCGGCGGAAGTCACCGGCCGCCAGCTGGGCGACGACTACCTCAAGGGCATTGCCCAGGTCCACGAATGGCTGATCGCCGCGGCCAACGCCAAGCGCCAGCCGGGCCAGGCCCTGGTCGCCGTCAGCCATGCGCACATGGCCGGCGGTTCGGTCTCGGAAGATTCCGAACGCAGCCTGATCATCGGCAACGCCGAGGCCCTGCCCGCCAGTCTGTTCGGCCCGGACATCAGCTACGTGGCCCTGGGCCACCTGCACAAGCCGCAGAAGGTCAACGGCGAGGAGCGCATCCGCTACAGCGGCTCGCCGATCCCGCTGTCGTTTTCCGAGATCGGCTATCAGCACCAGATCCTCGACGTGCGCCTGGACGGCGAGACCCTGGTCAGCGTCGAACCGCGGCTGATTCCCCGCGCGGTGAACCTGCAACGCCTGGGCCCGGCGCCCCTGGGGGAACTCCTGACCCAGCTCGGCGAGCTGCCGGACATCGACCTCTTGGCCGAAGAACAGCGCCAGCCCTGGCTGGAAGTGCGGGTGCGCCTGGACGAGCCCCAGCCGGACCTGCGCCAGCAAGTGGAAAGCGCCCTGCAAGGCAAGGCCGTGCGCCTGGTGCGGATCGCCGCCGAATACGCCGGCAAGGGCGCAGGTGACGGTGAAGAGGCCAGTGCCGAGCTGATCGAGCTGGACCAGCTGACCCCCGAAGAACTGTTCCGCCGCGCCTGGCGCGACGCTTACGCCAACGAGGTGGACGAAGCCACCCTCAAGGATTTCGCCCTGCTGTTGCAGGACGTCCAGCAAGAAGGTGAACAGCCATGAAGATCCTGGCCATCCGCCTGAAGAACCTGGCCTCCCTGGCCGGCCCCTTCGAGATCGACTTCACCGCCGAGCCCCTGGCCAGCGCCGGGCTGTTCGCCATTACCGGGCCCACCGGCGCCGGCAAGAGCACCCTGCTGGATGCCCTGTGCCTGGCGCTGTTCGGCGCGGTGCCGCGGCTGAACAACATCGGCCGCGAGACCAAGGTCCCCGAGGTCGACAGCGAGATCCTCACCAGCGACCCGCGCACCCTGCTGCGCCGCGGCACCGGCAGCGGCTATGCCGAGGTGGATTTTGTCGGCATCGACGGCCGTCGCTACCGCGCCCGCTGGGAAACCAACCGCGCCCGCGACAAAGCCACCGGCAAGCTGCAAGGCAGCCGGCAGAACCTCACCGACCTTGACAGCGAACAGCTGCTGAGCAACCAGAGCAAGAGCGAATACAAGCAACTGATCGAGGCCCGCCTGGGGCTCAACTTCGAACAGTTCACCCGGGCGGTGATGCTGGCCCAGAGCGAGTTCAGCGCCTTTCTCAAGGCCGACGACAAGGAACGCAGCGAGCTGCTGGAAAAGCTCACCAACACTGCGGTCTACAGCCAGTTGGGGCGCCGCGCCTACAGCAAGAGCAAGGAGGCCGAAGACGCCCACAAGGAGCTCAAGGCCCAGGCCAGCGGCATCAGCCCGCTGGAGCCCGAAGCCCGGGCCGAGCTTGAACAGCAGTTGAGCCAGGCCCAGCAACAGCTCAAGGAGCAACAGGCCCAGCTCAGGCAGTTGGAAGCCCAGCACGTCTGGCTCAAGGAACTACGCCAGTGGCAGGAAGCCCGGCAGAGCGCCGCCGAACAACTGCAAGCGGCCGAACAGGACGCCCAGGCCCTGGCCCCGGAGCGCCTGCGCCTGCAACGCCTGGAACAACTGGCGCCGCAGCGGCACCAGTTCCTGCGCCAGGCAGAGCTGGGCGCCAGCCTGCTGCCGTTGCGCCAGCAGATCCAGCAGCAGGTCGAACAGCAAGGCGCCCTGCAACAACAGCAGGAACGCCTGCAACAGCAACTGCAGGACGCCGGCACGGCCCTGTCCCAGGCCCAGGAACAGCACAGCACCAGCGCCCCGTTGCTGCGCGAAGCCTTTGCCGAACAGGCCAACCTGGAGCGACTGGGGCAGAGCCTGGCCCAGGCCGAGGCCCAACGCAGCCGCGCCGAGCAGGCCAGCACCGAGGGCCAGCAAGGCATCCAGCAACTGCTGGAAAAACAGCGCCTGGTGGGCGAACGCCTGGAGCGGATCGCCGGGCAACTGGCCCACAGCGTCGCCCTCGCCCCCTTGAGCGACGCCTGGAACGCCTACCGCGAACGCCTGCAACAGCTGATGCTGATCGGCAATCGCCTGCACCAGGGCCAGGCCGAACTGCCGGCCCTGGAACAGCGCGCCAGCAGCGCCGCCCAGCAACTGAGCGAGCAACGCACGCAGCTCGAACTGCTCTACAGCGAAGCCGGGGCCGAGCCCCAGGCGGTGGCCGAGCAGATCCAGTTGCTCGGCACCCTGCTCCAGGACAACCGCAAGCAGCAGCGCGCCGTCGAAGAGCTGGCCCGGCTCTGGGCCCAGCAACGCGAACTGGACCAGCGCGGCCAGGCCCTGCAGGACAGGCAGCAGGCGGTGGCCGCCCAGCGCGAGGAGCTGAACAAGGTCGGCCTGCAGGCCAAGGCCGAGCTGGTGGTGGCCGAGCAGACCCTGAGCGTCACCCAGGCCCTGCTGGAGCGCCAGCGGCTGGCCCGCAGCGCCAGCGTCGAGGAATTGCGCGGGCAATTGCAGAGCGACCAGCCGTGCCCGGTGTGCGGCAGCGTCGAGCACCCCTACCACCAGCCTGAAGCCTTGCTGCAGAGCCTCGGACGCCACGACGAGAACGAGGAAGCCAGCGCCCGCAAGACGGTGGACAGCCTCAAGGAACAGCTCAACGAACTGCGGGCCCAGGTCCAGGGGCTGATCGCCCAGCAGAAGGAATTCCTCCAGCAGCAGGAACAGCTGGCGAGCCAGCAGCAGGCCCTGGCCCCGAGCCTGCAAGCCCACCCCTTGAGCGCCAGCCTCCTGGATCAGGACCCGCCCAAGCGCGACGCCTGGCTGCAACAGCAACTCGACCAGCTGCAGCAGAGCATCACCCAGGACGAAAACCGCCAGGGCGCCCTGCTGACCCTGCAAAAAGATGCCGCGCGCCTGCAAAACCAGCTGCAGGCGGCAATCGACGCCAGCCAGCAGGCCGCCCAGCACCTGGACAAGCAACAGCAGCAACTGAACGCCGACCGCCAGCGCCTGGACGAGGAACTGGCCAGCTTCAGCCACTTGCTGCCGGCAGAGGTCCTCGACGGCCTGCGCCGCGACCCGGCCAGCACCTTCATGCAGCTCGACCAGCAGGTGCTGCAACGCATCGAGCAACTGCGCGAGCAGCAGGAAGAGGCCGAAGAACAGCAACAGCGCCAGCTGACCCTGGAAAAGGAACAGGACCGCCAGTTGACCCGCCAGCAGCAACTGGCCGAGGCCCAACAGCAGTTCGACACCCTGCACCAGCAGCAACAGGCCTGCCAGCACAGGCTCGCCGAACTGCTGGGCCAGCAACCCAGCGCCGAGCACTGGCAGCAGCACCTGGAGCAAGCCGTGGACCAGGCCCGCAGCGCCCAGGCCCTGGCCCAGCAACAGCAGCAGGCACTGCACCAGCAAGCGATCGAGTTGGGCGCCGAGCTCAAGGCCCGGGAAGAACGCCTGCAAGCCCTGGAAAGCGAACAACAGCAGCTGGCCGCCAGCATCGAGCAGTGGCGCGCCGGGCACCCGGAACTGGATGACGCCGGCCTGCAACAGTTGCTGGAGCTGGACGAAGAACAGGTGCAGCAACTGCGCCAGCGCCTGCAAGACAACGACAAGGCCATCGAGCAGGCCAAGGTCCTGCTGCAGGAACGCCAGCAGCGCCTGGAACAGCATCAGGCCCAGCACAACGGCAACCTGGAGACCGAGCAACTGGCCCAGGCCCTGGAACAGCTGCAGCAACAGGCCCAGGCCAGCGAACAACAGGTGGCGGACCTGCGTGCACGGCAAAGCGAGGACCAGCGCCGCCAGGCCGCCAACCAGGCCCTCAACCAACGCCTTGAACAGGCCTACGCCCAGTGGCAGCGCTGGGCCCGGCTCAGCGCCCTGATCGGCTCGGCCGAAGGCGACAAGTTCCGCAAGATCGCCCAGGCCTACAACCTCGACCTGCTGGTGCACCACGCCAATGCCCAACTGCGCCAACTGGTGCGCCGCTACCGCCTCAAGCGCGGTGGCAGCATGCTCGGCCTGCTGGTGCTGGACACCGAAATGGGCGACGAACTGCGCTCGGTGCACTCGCTGTCCGGCGGCGAAACCTTCCTGGTGTCCCTGGCCCTGGCCCTGGGGCTGGCCTCCATGGCTTCCAGCACCCTGAAGATCGAATCGCTGTTCATCGACGAAGGCTTCGGCAGCCTCGACCCCGAGTCCCTGCAACTGGCCATGGATGCCCTCGACGGCCTGCAGGCCCAGGGCCGCAAGGTGGCGGTGATCTCCCACGTACAGGAAATGCACGAACGGATTCCGGTACAGATCAAGGTCAGCCGCCAGGGCAATGGCCTGAGCACCCTGGAGGTGAAATGAGCACGCTGCAAACGCCGGGGGCGACCCTCTACTCCTTCCGCCGCTGCCCCTACGCCATGCGTGCGCGGCTGGCCCTGCGCTATGCCGGGGTGCCAATGCGGATTGTCGAAGTCAGCCTCAAGGCCAAGCCGGCCGAGATGCTCGCGCTGTCGGCCAAGGGTACGGTGCCGGTGCTGGCACTGGAGGATCGGGTGATCGATGAAAGCCTGGAGATCATGCACTGGGCCCTGGCCCAGCATGACCCCGAGGATTGGCGGCTCACGGCGGACCCGACGGCCCAGGCGCAGATGGCGGCGCTGATTGCCGAGAATGACCAGGTGTTCAAGGTGCACCTCAATCGCTACAAGTACGCCGAGCGCTACCCCGAGGCGCCCATGGAGCACTACCGGGCCCAGGGCGAGGCGTTTCTGGCGCGCCTCGATAGCCTGTTGCAGCAGCGCCGCTATCTGCTGGCGGCGCATCCGAGCCTGGCGGACATGGCGCTGCTGCCGTTTGTTCGCCAGTTTGCCCATGTGGACCGGGAGTGGTTTGCCCAGACGCCTTATCGCTCCTTGCAGGAGTGGTTGCAGGAGCAACTCGCATCAGAGTTGTTCCTGGCAGTCATGGCCAAACAATAACTTTCACAAGATGCGCGCATCGGCAGCCTCAAATAGATTGAGCTGCCGAAATAACCGGCTTTCAGAATTTTCCTAAAGACTTCATCCGCAACTAATAACTAAACTAATTCGACACACAAAGTTCATATCCAACACAGCAATTAGTTAAACACCCAGTTACTACCCGCATGTAAGCAAGACAACTTCGACTCACGCCATCGCGCCCCGCCCGGCCCCAAACCCCAAGCCATCCGGGCATCACGCCCTCATCACTGCGTAAACCAAGCCTTTACCTCGGCAGTAGCCTGCTCGCCCATAAAAAACTTCCATTACTCAGGCCGCTGTAATCATTTCCTTTATCGCCAGGTTCATTACATTGAAATCGCCTTTTGCAACAGCCGCATTAACACTGATCTATGGAATGATTTATTCAGCACAGTCTTGTGCCGACCTTACTATCGACCTGAGTTCTTTGGGCGCTGATGGTTCGGTAGCCTATGGCGTATCGGCTGACGGCCATTTCATCGTCGGCACTGCGTTCGCGAACGGCAATCAATATGCGTTCAAGTACAGCGATGCGACCGGCATGGTCAATCTGGGCACACTGGGTGGCGTTCAATCCTACGCCAAGGCCGCATCCGCTGATGGCAAGGTGGTCGTGGGGTTCGCCGGCGTCTCCAGTAACAACCCTCACGCCTTCAAGCACACCGACGCCACCGGCATGATCGACCTGGGCACCTTGGGAGGACTTACCTCACAGGCTACGGGCGTGTCCGCTGACGGCTCCGTTGTCGTAGGCGATTCGACTACCACCAATGGCGACTATCGTGCGTTCAAGCACACCGATGCGATGGGCATGATCGATCTGGGCACCCTGGATGCGGGCAACAGCGGCTACTCCTTTGCCACCGCCGTGTCCGCGGACGGCAGCATCGTCGTGGGATACGCTGATATCGATGCCAGCACAGACACGCAACACGCCTTCAAGCACACCGACGCGAACGGCATGATCGATCTGGGCACCCTGGGAGGGCAGACCTCACAGGCATTCGGCATCTCTGCTGACGGCCATGTTGTCGTGGGAATGGCCCAGACAGCTATAGGCGGCACTCAAGCGTTCAAGCACACTGACGCTGCCGGCATGGTCGGCCTGGACTCCTGGGGTGGCGATTCCTTCGCTTATGGCACTTCCTCCGACGGTAGCGTCATCGTAGGTGTAGCCGCGACGGCCACTGGCTATGTCCATGCATTCCGGCACACCGATGCCAGCGGCATGGTCGACCTGGGCACCCTGGGCGGTGAAACGTCAGCGGCGACCGGCGTCTCCGCTGACGGCAATGTTGTCGTGGGCCTCAGCCTTACGGGTGAAGGAGCCATGCACGCCGCGCTATGGAAAATCACCGAAACAGGCTCCCACCTTGTCGACCTGGACAACACCCGCACCGCCATGGCCAAGAACGCCGATCGGGCCTGGGGGATGCTCGATTTGCGCAGCGAACAGCTGGCTCGATTGATGAGCCAGGAATGCCAGATCGACAGTGGCTCGTTCTGTATCGGTGTGGGCCCAAGCTACAGCCGCAACAGCGTGGCCAGGCAGACCAGCATGAGCCTGACCCTGGGGGTTCGTCCCACCGAGCATCTGCGCCTTGGCGTCACCCTGGATCAGGACCTCGATCGGCAACTGCCGGACAACTACGCCAAGGCAGGGTCGGCAGCACCGGCGGTCGCCCTCTTCGCCGCCGTTGATGAAACAGGCCACGGGCTGGGTTGGCAGGGCCGTGTGGCCGCAGCCTATGTGTCTTCCAAGGTCGACATTACACGCGAACAACTGGCTTACACCGAGGCCGGCCAAGGACGTTCGAGCCTGCGCGGCAAGTCCTTGAGCATCGAAGGCGCCTACGGCGTGATGCTCAATGCAATGACCCTGACGCCGTATCTGGGCCTCAGCCAGACTCAGGTCAGCCGCCAGGGCTATCGTGAAAACAGCGGCGCGGTGTTTGCGGCCAGCTACGCGAAAATGGGCCGCACGACCACCAGCCTGAACCTCGGTGTACGGGGCGCCAAAAAGCTCACCCGGCAGCTGGAACTCAGTGCCAACCTGGAGCTGACCCAGGACCTGCGCAACAAGCGCGATGCCTTTCAAGCCCAAATGGAGTACCTGGGGCGCTACACCTACCAGGCCGGAAAACAGCACGACGCTCGCCTGGGGGCCGGCACGGGAGTGAGCTATGCCCTGAACGAACACAGCGCCGTGCATACGGGCGTGTTCTGGGCGCAGCAGCCAGGTGGCAGTGATGTGACCGGTATTCAGACAGCCTTCACTTACCAGTTCTGATAGCAGCCTGCCCCGCCGGCCTGAGTTCGAGGCCGGCCGGGGATGCGGGTGCACGTTCGCCATTGGGCGGCCCCGGGAGCCAGGCGCCATGCTAAGGTTTGGCCACTTCCACTCTCGCGAAAATGCCCATGTCCGTCGTCATCCGCACCCACCCCCGCTTGACCATCGGCGTCCTGATCGGCTGCGCCATTGGTCTGCTCGCTCCTGCCCAGACCCTGACCGGCAAGATCCTCATTGGCTGGAACGCCGCTGTCTGGAGCTACCTGGCACTGATGTTCTGGCTCACCGTTCGGGCTCGCGCCGATGAGGTCAGGCGTATCGCCGAAGCCGAGGATGAAAACGCCGGCCTGGTGCTGTTGATCGTCTGTGTGGCGGCCATTGCCAGCCTGGTGGCGATCACCCTGGAGCTGGTGGGCAGCAAGGACCTGGACAGCACCCAGCGCCTGGTCCACTACGGCTTCACCGGGCTGACGGTGATCGGCTCGTGGCTGCTGGTGGGGGTGATCTTCAGCCTGCACTACGCGCGCCTGTACTACACCTGGGACGGCAAGGAACCGGCGCTGCGCTTTGCCGAAGGCCCGACCAACCCGGACTACTGGGACTTCCTGTATTTCTCCTTCACCATCGGCGTGGCGGTGCAAACCTCGGACGTCGGCGTGGCCACCCGCGAGCTGCGCAAGATCGTCCTCGCCCAGTCGCTGATCGGTTTTCTGTTCAACACCGCAATCCTCGGTTTCTCGATCAATATCGCCGCCGGGCTGTTCAGTTGAGGCTGCACAAAACTTCTAGACCCCAGCCCTGGCACCGGCGTTAACTGCCAGGGTTGCCGCCACGCCCCACGGACCGCCCCATGACCACGCCCAACTGGATCGACCTGGCCCAGGATGCCGACACCGGCATTGAGACCCTGCGGGCCCACTTCACCGGCCACGCCTATGACCCGCACTGGCACGACAGCTACCTGGTGGGCGTCACCGAGCAAGGGGTGCAGCAGTTCAACTGCCGCCGGGCCCGGCACCAGAGCACACCGGGCAAGGTGTTCCTGCTGGAACCGGGGGAGATCCACGACGGCGAGGCCCCCACCGAGGGCGGCTTTACCTACCGCATGCTGTACCTCGACCCGCAGTGGCTGGAGCGCGAACTGGGGGCGCTGTTCGCCGAGGCGCCGGCCAATGCCCAACTGGCATTCGGCAGTACCCTGGCCAGCGATCCGCGCCTGGCCCGGGCCACCAGCGCGGCCTTTCACAGCCTGCACCATGGCGAGTTGCGCATCGTCCGCCAGAGCGCCCTGGACCAGTTGCTGGAACAACTGACCGGGCACTTGCACTGGCGCCGGCGCTACGCCCAGGACCCGCGCCTGCCGCTGGTGGCGCAACGGGCCCGGGACTACCTGCATGCGCACCTGGCCCAGGACCTGAGCCTGGAAGCCCTGAGCCAGGCCTGCGGGGTCGACCGCTTTCGCCTCAGCCGCGCCTTCAAGGCCGCCTTCGGCCTGCCACCCCATGCCTACCTGGTGCAACTGCGCCTGAGCCGGGCACGCCGCCTGCTGGCCGGAGGCGCAGCGCCGGCCGAGGTCGCCACGGCCCTGGGCTTTGCCGACCAGAGCCACCTGGGGCGCTGGTTCATGCGTGCCTACGGGCTGAGCCCGGCGTTGTATCGCAAGCGCTGCACAAAGCTTCCAGACGCCTGAAAGCAACTGGGCCAGGATCAACTGCCGATCACTTCCCAAAGTTGCCCGCCATGCCCCTGTCTCTCTCGACCCTGCTGCCCTTTGTGCTGTTTGCCTTTGTCGCCTCCATCACCCCGGGGCCGACCAATATCCTGGTGCTGAACAACAGCGCCCGCCATGGCCTGCGGGCGGCGCCGCCGATCATCCTCGGCGCAGCGCTGGCCGCGGCCGGGATCGTGCTGCTGGTGGGCGCCGGCCTGGGCGACTGGCTCGCCGGCAGGCCCAAGGTGCAGCAGGCCATGCAGTGGCTCGGGCTGCTGTGGCTCAGCTACCTGGCCTGGCAGATCTGGCAGGCCCCGGCCAGCGCCCTGGATGCCAGTGCCGGGCAGCCGCGCCGCCTGGGGTTGGCCGGCGCCGCCGCGTTGCAACTGGTGAACCCCAAGACCTGGATGATGGCCCTGGCGGTGGTCAGCGTGTTCGCCGGTACCGAGGCCGACCGACAGTGGCGGGCGCTGTGGCTGTCCCTGGTGTTTTTCCTCATCGCCCTGCCGTGCCTGGGCGCCTGGGCACTGCTGGGGGCCGGTTCGGCGCGCTGGCTACGCTCGCCCCAGGCGCTGAAGGCATTCAATCGGGGCATGGCCCTGCTGTTGCTGGCATCCACCTGGATGAGCCTGTGGGCCTGAGGTCGCCACAGTGCAACGGGCGGTCGCTCCAGTGCCTTTGGCTCGGCACCGGGGCGCTGTAGGGTGGCGCACACGGCGCAACAAGACGCCGCCCCGAACAAAAACCACTGCCCCACGAGAGCCTCCGATGAAAACACCGTTCAAGCGTTGTTTCCTGGCCTGTTGCGCCAGCGCCCTGCTGAGTGCCCCGACCTGGGCCGCCGAGCCCGCCGCCTGCAAGACCGTGCGCATGGGCGTGGTCAACTGGACCGACGTGATTGCCACCAGCGCCATGGCCGACGTGCTGCTCGGCGGCCTGGGCTACGACAGCAAGCAGACCAGCGCGGTGCAGCAGATCATCTTCGCCGGCATTCGCGACCGGCGCCTGGACATCTTCCTCGGCTACTGGAAACCGGCCATGGACCAGAACATCGCGCCCTTCCTGGCCGCCGGGCAGGTCAGGGTCATGGCCCAGCCCAGCCTGGCCGATGCCCAGGCGACCCTGGCAGTGCCGGACTACGTGGCGCAAGCGGGCCTGAAGACCTTCGCCGACATCGCCCGCTTCAAGGAGCAGCTGGGGGGCAAGATCTACGGCATCGAACCCGGCAGCGGCGCCAATACCACGATCAAGACCATGATCGACACCGACCATTTCGGCCTCAAGGGCTTCAAGCTGATCGAGTCCGGCGAGGCCGGGATGCTGGCGGCAGTGCAGCGGGCGATCAACCGCAAGGAGTTCGTGGTGTTCGTCGGCTGGACCCCGCACCCGATGAACATCAACCTTCCCATCACCTACCTCACCGGCAGCGAAGACGTGTACGGGCCCAACGAAGGCGCGGCCACGGTGTCCACGGTGACCGCCCCGGACTATGCCGAGCGCTGCCCCAACGTCGACCGGCTGCTGAAGAACCTGAGCTTCACCGCAGCCCAGGAAAGCCAGCTGATGGTGCCCATCATGCAGCGCCAATCGCCCCAGGAGGTGGCCCGGCAATGGTTGCGCGAGCATCCCGAGGACCTGCAGCGCTGGCTGGCGGGGGTGACCACCTTCGACGGCCGCGATGGCGTGGCAGCGGTCAAAGCGAGCCTGTAGCCACCCTCTGCAGGAACCGGCTTGCCGGCGTAGGCGGTCTCACGGGCCTCTTCGCCGGCAAGCCGGCTCCCACACTCCAGGACTGTCCATGAACCATTACCCGCTTTCTGCCGAGCTGACGGCCTTTGTCCAGCGAACCCTGAGCTACACCAGCGTCGACAGCAGCTTCCAGGGCCTGCGCGACAGCTACGAGCGCATGTGCCGGGCCTTCACCCCGCCTCGCCCGGCCGGGCTGGCGGTACAGGAGCTGCAACTTTCCGGGGTGCCACTGCGCCTGTATCACCCCGAGCGCCCCGCTGCGCCTTCGGGCTGGCCCTGGCTGTTGTACCTGCACGGCGGCGGCTGGGTGCTGGGGGGCCTGGACTCCCACGAGTTCATCACCGCCCGCTTGGCCAGCGAGCTGGGAATACTGGTGATCGCCGTGGACTACCGGCTGGCCCCGGAGCACCCGTTCCCCGCCGCCTTCGACGATTGCCTGGGGGTCTGGCGGGCCCTGGAACAAGGGCTGCTGCCCCTGCCACTGGACCCGCAGCGCCGGGTGCTGATGGGCGACAGCGCCGGCGGCAACCTGGCGGCGGCGCTGTGCCTGGCCCTGCGCGATGCCGGCGAACCCGGGCCGGCGGCCCAGGTGCTGCTCTACCCCGGCCTGGGTGGCGCCGCCAACCTGCCCTCGCGCAGCCAGTGCGCCGACGCGCCCTTGCTCAGCAGCAGCGACCTGGACTGTTTCCAGGCCCTGTACCTGCCCGGCCCGCAGCAGCGCTCGGCCTATGCCCGGCCGCTACTGGCGCAACAGTTCGCCGGCCTGCCCGCGGCCTTTATCGCCCTGGCACAGTTCGACCCGCTGCGCGATGACGGCGAGCGTTATCACCAGCACTTGCTCGCAGCCGGTGGGCAAAGCCAGCTGTACCCGGGCCTGGGGCTGGTGCACGGCTGCCTGCGTGCCAGGGGCCTGGCCCCTGAAGTGGATGCCCTGTACAGCGCCCTGCTGGCCTACCTGGAACAGCACCTGGGCCGCCCCTGAACGCGACCGTTGGTCAGCCACCGACCTGCGTGGATGCTATTTCCTGCCTCTGCACTATTGACGGCCGAAGCGCTTTTGCGGTTTCCTGAAACCGGTTTCAGCGCAACTGGAACCCATAATTCCAAAAACAAGGTCGTCGCCCGTGAATCAGTTTTCCGCCGCCCAGCGCAGCCGCGTCACCATGCTCGATGTCGCCCGCCGCGCCGGGGTCTCCAAGGCCAGCGTGTCGCGCTTTATCGGCGAGGACCGGGCCCTGCTCTCCGATGCCATTGCCCTGCGCATCGATCAGGCCATCAGCGAACTGGGCTACCGCCCGAACCAGATGGCCCGCGGCCTCAAGCGCGGGCGCACCCGCCTGATCGGCATGCTGGTGGCCGATATCCGCAACCCCTATTCGATTGCCGTGATGCATGGCGTGGAAACCGCCTGCCGCCAGCACGGCTATAGCCTGGTGGTGTGCAACACCGACCGCGACGACGAACAGGAAGCCCGGCACCTGGCCAACCTGCGGGCCTACAACATCGAAGGCCTGATCGTGAACACCCTGGGCCACCACCTGGAACAGTTGCAGCAATTGCAGGAAGAGATGCCCATGGTCCTGGTGGACCGCAAGCTCTCGCAGTTGCAGGCCGACCTGGTGGGCCTGGACAACCCGGCGGCGGTGCGCAGCGCCCTCGACCACCTGCAACAGCAGGGTTATCGCGACCTGCTGCTGGTCAGCGAACCCCATGACGGCACCAGCTCGCGGCTGGAGCGCAGCGCCAGTTTCCAGGCCGAGATCGAGCGCCGTCCGGCCTTGCGCGGCCAACTGCTGGAAACCGGCAGCCACCTGACCAGCCAGTTGCAAGCCTTTCTCTCCGCCCCCGGCCCCGGGCCCAAGGCGCTGTTCTGCGCCAACGGCGTGGCGACCCTGGCCGCCACCCGCGCCCTGCGTGAGCTGGAGTGCCCGCTGTTCGAAGGCGTGGGCCTGATCGCCCTCGACGACCTGGACTGGTACCCCCTGGTGGGCAATGGCATCACGGCCCTGGCCCAGCCCACCGAAGCCATAGGCACCAGTGCCTTCGAATGCCTGCTCAAGCGCCTGCGGGGCGGCGATGCCCCGGCGCGAGTGGTGGATTTTCCGGCGCAGTTGATCGTGCGCGGCTCCACCCGGTTGTAACAGTGGGGGCAAAGCCCACCACTTTTTTCTCGAACAAAAATGAAACCGGTTTCAGAGGTCAGGAACATGCAGCAATCCCCCGTCTCCATCAGTTTGTCCAGCTACGGCGCAGACCTTGTGCGCGCACAGGGTCAGGCGCATTTCATTCCCCTGGTGGCCGCCGCCGGCGCGTCCTGCATCGAATGGCGCGAAGAACTGCTGACCCATGAGCAGCCCGCCGAGCTGGCCCGCAGCGCTGCGGAGCACGGCCTGGAAAGCGTGTTTTCCTCGCCCCTGGAGTTGTGGCAGGCCGAGCGCAGCGAGCCCAACCCGGACCTGAGCGCCACCCTGCAACGGGCCCGGGAGTTCGGCGCCAAGCGGCTCAAGGTGTCCCTGGGGCACTTTCGCGAACACCACGACCTGCGCAGCCTGGCCAGCCTGCTGTTTCGCCAGCCCCTGGCCCTGCTGGTGGAGAACGACCAGACCGCCCACGGCGGGCGCATCGAGCCGTTCCAGCGCTTTTTCAGCGCGGTAGAGGCGCTGAACCTGCCGCTGCGCATGACCTTCGACATCGGCAACTGGCAATGGCAGGAGCAATCGGCGCTCAACGCCGCGCGCCTGCTGGGCCGGCACGTGGCCTACGTGCACTGCAAGGCGGTGCGCCTGCGGGTCGACGGCAAGCTGGTGGCCATACCGCCCGGCGCCCCGGAGCTGCATCAATGGGAACAACTGCTGCGGCACATGACTCAAGGTATTACCCGGGCCGTGGAATACCCCTTGCAAGGCACCGACCTGCTGCAAGTGACCACCGAGCAGGTCAGCCTGCTGGCCCACCTTGGCCAATCGCGCCTGGAGCATGCAGATGCCTGATATCGATATCCTCTCGTTCGGCGAAACCATGGCGATGTTCGTTGCCGAACACGGCGGCGACCTGGCCCAGGTCCAGCACTTCCACAAGCGCATCGCCGGGGCCGACAGCAACGTGGCCATCGGCCTGGCACGCCTGGGCTTCAAGGTGGCCTGGCTGAGCCGGGTAGGCAACGACTCCCTGGGGCGCTTCGTGCTCGACACCCTGCGTGCCGAAGGCCTGGACTGCCGTTTCGTGCGCTGCGACCCGATCCATCCCACCGGCTTTCAGCTCAAGTCCCGGGAAGACGGCGGCGACGACCCGCGGGTCGAGTATTTCCGCCGCGGTTCGGCGGCCAGCCACCTGGCCATCGGCGACGTCGACCCGGCCCTGCTGCGGGCCCGCCACTTGCACGCCACCGGCATTCCCCCGGCGCTCTCGGACTCGGCCCGAGAGCTGTCCGGCCACCTGATGCACACCCAGCGCAGCGCCGGGCACAGCGTGTCGTTCGACCCCAACCTGCGCCCCGCCCTGTGGCCCAGCGAAGCGCTGATGATCCGCGAGATCAACCGCCTGGCGGCGCTGGCCCATTGGGTACTGCCGGGGCTCGCCGAAGGCCGCCTGCTCACCGGCCGCGACGACCCGGCGGACATCGCCGCCTTCTACCTGGACCAGGGCGCCGAAGCCGTGGTGATCAAGCTCGGCGCCCACGGCGCCTACTACCGCACCCAGCTGGATGCCGGCTTCGTCGACGGCGTGCCGGTGGCCCAGGTGGTGGACACCGTAGGCGCCGGCGACGGCTTTGCCGTGGGCCTGATCAGCGCCCTGCTGGAAAGCCGCGGCATCCTCGAAGCGGTGCAGCGGGCCAACTGGATCGGCAGCCGCGCGGTGCAGAGCCGTGGCGACATGGAAGGCATGCCCTTGCGCCACGAACTACCGGAGCACACGCCCAGCCTGAAAACCGCCAGCGCCCTGTAGGCGCTGGCTTGCCAGCGAAGACGCCCGCCCGGCGACACCGCCTCAAGGGCCCCTTCGCCGGCCAGCCGGCTCCTGCAGTGACCGAACACCACGAACCACCTGCTGCGACAAAAACAACAAGCTCAGGAGAATTTTCATGGACACGCTCAAACTCGCCACCCGCCGCTGGTGGTACATCATGCCCATCGTCTTCATCACCTACAGCCTGGCCTACCTGGACCGCGCCAACTACGGTTTCGCCGCGGCCTCGGGCATGGCCGACGACCTGCAGATCACCCCCGGCCTGTCCTCGCTGCTGGGGGCGCTGTTCTTCCTCGGCTATTTCTTCTTCCAGGTGCCCGGGGCGATCTACGCGCAAAAGCGCAGCGTGAAGAAGCTGATCTTCGTCAGCCTGATCCTCTGGGGCGGCCTGGCCACCCTCACCGGGATAGTCGCCAACGCCTACATGCTGATCGGCATCCGCTTCCTGCTGGGGGTGGTAGAGGCCGCGGTGATGCCGGCGATGCTGGTGTACCTGTGCCACTGGTTCACCCGCGCCGAACGCTCCCGGGCCAACACCTTCCTGATCCTCGGCAACCCGGTGACCATGCTCTGGATGTCGGTGGTCTCCGGCTACCTGGTGCAGCACTTCAGCTGGCGCTGGATGTTCATCATCGAAGGCCTGCCGGCGGTGATCTGGGCCTTTATCTGGTGGCGCCTGGCCGATGACCGGCCCAGCCAGGCGCAGTGGCTGAGCCAGGACGAAAAACGCGACCTGGAAAGCGCCCTGGCCGCCGAACAGCAAGGGATCAAGGCGGTGAAGAACTACGCCGAGGCGTTCCGCTCGCCCAAGGTGATCATCCTCGCCCTGCAATTCTTCTGCTGGAGCATCGGGGTCTACGGCTTTGTCCTGTGGCTGCCGTCGATCCTCAAGCACGGCGCGCAGATGGACATGGTGGAAGCCGGCTGGCTCTCGGCGCTGCCTTACCTGGCGGCGGTGATCGCCATGCTGGCGGTGTCCTGGGGCTCGGACCGCACCCAGAAGCGCAAGCGCTTCGTCTGGCCGCCGCTGCTGGTGGCGGCCATCGCTTTCTACGGTTCCTACCTGCTGGGGGCCGAGCACTTCTGGTGGTCCTACAGCCTGCTGGTGATCGCCGGGGCCTGCATGTACGCGCCCTACGGGCCGTTCTTCGCCATCGTCCCGGAGATCCTTCCGGCCAACGTCGCCGGTGGCGCCATGGCCCTGATCAACAGCATGGGCGCCCTGGGCTCTTTCGGCGGTTCCTACCTGGTGGGCTACCTGAACAGCGCCACCGGCTCCCCCGGCGCCTCCTACCTGCTGATGAGCGGCGCGCTGCTGCTCTCGGTACTGCTGACCCTGTTGCTCAAACCCGGTGCCGACCAGCCGCAGGCCAAGGCCCTGCCCCTGCGCCGGCGCCTGGCCCACCCTTGAAACGGTCTAGAGAACCCCATGAAAAAACACCTGGTGCTGTACAAGAAACTCTCCCCAACGCTGATGGCCCGCCTGCAGGAGCAGGCGCAGGTGACCCTGATCGAAACCCTCGACGCGGCGGGGCTGAATGCCCTGCGCCAGGCGCTGCCGAGCGCCGACGGGCTGCTGGGCGCCAGCCTGCGCCTGGACGCCGAACTGCTGGACCTGGCGCCCCGGTTGCGGGCGGTGGCCAGCGTTTCGGTGGGGGTCGACAACTATGACATCGACTACCTGACCCAGCGCCGCATCCTGCTCAGCAACACCCCCGACGTGCTCACCGAGACCACCGCCGACACCGGCTTCGCGCTGATCCTGGCGACCGCCCGGCGGGTGGTGGAACTGGCCAACCTGGTGCGCGCCGGGCAATGGCAGCGCAACATCGGGCCGGCGCACTTTGGCACGGATGTCCACGGCAAGACCCTGGGCATCATCGGCATGGGGCGCATCGGCGAAGCCCTGGCCCAGCGCGGGCATTTCGGCTTCGGCATGCCGCTGATCTACCACAGCACCCGGCCCAAGCCCGCGGTGGAGCAACGCTTCAATGCCCAGTACCGGAGCCTGGAGCAACTGCTTGAGGAAGCCGACTTCATCTGCCTGACCCTGCCCCTGACCGAACGCACCCAGGGCCTGATCGGCGCCCGGGAGTTCGCCCTGATGCGCCCCGAAAGCATCTTCATCAATATTTCCCGGGGCAAGGTGGTGGATGAAGCGGCGCTGATAGAAGCCCTGCAACAACGGCGGATTCGCGGCGCCGGGCTGGACGTCTTCGAACGCGAGCCGCTGGACCACGACTCCCCGCTGCTGCAACTGCCCAACGTCGTGGCCACCCCGCACATCGGCTCGGCCACCCACGAAACCCGCGAAGCCATGGCCCGCTGCGCGGTGGACAACCTGCTGGCGGCGCTGGCCGGCCAGCGCCCACCGAACCTGGTCAACCCCGCGGCGTGGACCGGCCCGCGCCCCTAGCGGCCAGCCTGCGCAGCGCCCCCGAAGAACTCCCTATCGCCGGGAATGCTCATGTAGGAGCTGGCTTGCCAGCGAAGGCGGCCGCAAGAGCAGCACAAGGCTCAAGGGCCTGTTCGCCGGCAAGCCGGCTCCTACGGAGGAAGGCGTATCGGCGGTGGGGATTTCAGACCGGCAAGGGGTACAGGGCTTCGTCGAACTGGTCCAGGCGCGGGAAGACCAGGGGCTGGTCGTCCGCCAGGTGCTGCAGGCGCTGGCGGTAGCTGTGCAGGAAGGCTTCGCGAGCCTCCTGGCTGATGTAGGGCACGTGCCAGGCCACGAAGGGTTCCAGCACGTCATAGCCGACATAGGCCAAAGTGCCGCGCAGCAGCGGGCGCAGCATGTCCTGCAGCGGGCCGTGAATCGCGCCTTCGCCGAACATGTGCTCGCGCCCGCCCAGGGTCAGGGTCACCAGGGCTTTCTTGCCCGCCAGCCCGCCCTGGTCATAGAAACGCTTGCCGCCATAACACACACCCGACACCAGCACCCGGTCGATCCAGCCCTTGAGCATGGCCGGCACCGAGAACCAGAACACCGGGAAGTTGAGGATCAACAGGTCGGCCCACAGCAGCTTGTCCAGCTCGGCCTGGATATCCGCGGCAATGCTCTGGTTCTTCACCCCCAGGCGCTGTTCCAGGGCATACACCAGGTAATCCGGGTTGTCCCGGGAGGCAAAATCCGCGGCGCTGGCCACCGGGTTCCAGTTCATCGCGTACAGGTCGCTGACCTGTACCTGGTGCCCCTGGGCCTCCAGGGTGCTGCGGGCCTGGTCACGCAAGGCGGCGGTGAAGGACTGCGGTTCGGGGTGGGCGTGGACGATCAACACATTCATGAAGCTTCCTCAGACAGGTTGCACAGTAACAGGGGCATCGCGTTCGGCCAGGCACTGCCGGGCGCACAAGGCGATGCGCCGGCAGGCTTCGCGCAGGTCATCCGCTTGCAGCACCAGCCCCAGGCGGATATGCCCGGCGGCGCTGGGGCCGAAGGCTTCGCCGGCCAGCACCGAGACGCCCTGCTCATCCAGCAGGCGCTCGCTGAAGGCCTGGGCGCTGAGCCCGGTGGCGCGGATGTCGACCATGACGAACATGCCGCCGTCGGGCTTCAGCGGCCGGGCGCCGGGGCAATCGGCCAGGCAGTCGCACACCAGGTCCCGGCGCTGGCGATAGGCCTGGGCCATGTCCCGCAGCTGCGGCAAGGGCTGTTCCAGGGCCACCACGGCGGCGTCCTGGATGAATTCCGGCGAGCCGTAGAGCATGCACAGGGCGAGGTTTTCCAGGTGCGCGGCCAGGGCCGTCGGCGCCACTACCCAGCCCAGGCGCCAGCCGGTCATGGCATGGGACTTGGAGAGGCTATTGAGGGTTGCGGTGCGCTCGGCCATGCCCGGCAGGCTGGCCGGGCTGACATGCTCGCCCTCGTACAGCAGCTCGCTGTAGACCTCGTCGCAGATCAGCCACAGGTCATGTTCGATGCACAGCGCCGCCAGGGCTTCCCAGGTGGCTCGGGGAATGCTCGCGCCGGTGGGGTTGTGCGGGCTGTTGAGCACCAGGGCCCGGGTCTTGCCGGTGATGCGCGCGGCCACCGCCTCGGGCTGCACCCGAAAGCCGTCTTCGGCCCGCACCGGCAGCGGCACCACCCGGGCGTTGCAGGCACCGAACACTGCTTCATAGGTGACGTACATCGGCTCGGCCACTATCACTTCGTCCCCCGGGTCCAGCAGGCACTGGGCCACGCTGTACAGGGCGCACTGGGCACCGGCCAGCACCACCACCTGCTCGGCATCCACCACTTGCCCGCTGCGCTGCTGATGGCGGCGGGCGATGGCCTCGCGCAAGGCGCGCTTGCCGCGCACATCGGCGTAATGGGTGTGGCCGGCCTGCAGGCTGTCGATGGCCGCCTGGACGATGGGCTGGGGGGTGTCGAAATCCGGGTCGCCCACCGACAGCAACCAGACTTCCTCGCCACGTTCGCGCTTGGCCAGGGCCCGGTAATGAATGTCCCAGGCGGCGGCGCCGTCTCCGGCAATACGTTGGGTCAGTCGAGAAAAGCGCATGCACAAGCTCCAGGGAAAAGGGATGGTCAGCGCGCGCAGGCGTGCTTGAGTTCGATCAGGGTCACGCCGTTGCGGGCAAAGCCCTCGCGCAGTTCCTGTTGCAACTCATCGAGGCTGGCGGGCTGGCTGACGCTGCAACCAAAGGCCCGGGCCAGGGCGGCAAAATCCGGATTGCGCGGCAGCACGCCAATGGGCTCGATGTTCAGGTCCAGCATGTCATCGCGGATCTGCCCCAGGGCGTCGTTGTTCCACAGCAAGACCACCAGCGGGCCGTCCAGCTCCTCCACCGCCGTGGCCAGTTCCTGCACCGTGTAGAGAAAACCGCCGTCGCCCACCAGCACCAGCCCGGGACGTTCGGGGGCGCCGAGCTTGGCGCCGATGCCCGCCGGCAAGCCGTAGCCCAGGGTGCCGTAGCCGGTGGGATGCAGCCAGCTGCGGGTCGCCCGGGTCGGGTACAGGTAGTTGCCGCTGTAGGCCAGCTGGGTCATGTCGCTGGCGATAAAGCCGTGCTCCGGCAGCTCGGCGGCAATGCGTTGCAGGATCGAGCGGTGAATCTGCTGCAAGGGCCCCTGCCCGTTCTGCACCGCCTGGCGCAGATCGGCCACCGCATGAATCGCCGCCCCCGCTTCGGCCGGTGTAGGTGGCAAGGCCTGGAGCAAGGCGTCCAGGGTGGCGCGGGCATCGCCGTGCAAGGCCACCGAACACGGGTAGAAGTCATTGAACTTGCGCGGGTCGATATCCAGGCGCAGCAGCTCGCCGTTCAGCGGCAGGCGCTCGCGCCAATAGTCGGTGTCGGCCATCTCGGTGCCTACCGCCAGCACCACGTCGGCCTGACTGATCAACTGCCAGCCAGGCTCGACACACAAGGTCGCCCCGGCGTTCAGTGGCGCCTCCTCCGGCAGTAGGCCCTTGCCGGCAACGCTGCTGAAACACACCGCGCCCAACCGGGTGCTCAGGACCCGCAGTTGCTCGGCGGCGTGCAGCGCGCCGCCACCGGCAATGATCATCGGCCGCTTGGCCTTGCGCAGTTTGTCCGCCGCTTGCTGGATATCTGCCGCCGCAGCCGGGCCGCGAGCGGGGCGTCGCCGCACTTCACCGGTCCAGTCCCGGGCCACCTTGGCCGCCAGCACATCCAGGGGCACGCTGATGTGCACCGGGCGCGGGCGCTCGCTGTCGAACACGGCAAAGGCCCGGGCGATCAGTTCCGGCAGATCTTCCGGGCTCAGGGCCAGGGCCGAAAAGGCGGTGATAGGCGCAGTGATGGCGCGCTGGTCCTGGGTTTCGTGCAGCGAGCCGCAGCCCTTGCCCAGGCTGGCGCTGTGGTTGACGCTGGAAATCACCAGCAGCGGGATCGAGTCGGCATAAGCCTGGCCAATCGGCGTGGCGACGTTGGTCACCCCCGGGCCGCTGATGACGAAACACACCCCGGGCTTGCCACTGACCCGGGCGTAACCGTCGGCCATGAAGCCCGCGCCCTGCTCATGCCGGGTCAGCACATGGCGGATGCCGCTGCCGGGCAGCCCGCGATACAACTCCAGGGTGTGCACCCCGGGAATGCCGAACACCGTGTCGACGCCGTAGCCGGCCAGCAGGCGCACCAGGGCCTGGCCACCGGTCAAGGTCTGATCGTGCATGTCTCTCTCCTCAAGCCTGGCCAAGGCGAATCAACGCATCGACCGCGACGGTGCCCTGGGCACCGACCAACAATGGGTTCACATCCAGTTCCAGCAGTTGCCCGGCGTGTTCGCAAGCGTAGTCCGCCACCGCGCCAATGGCCGCCACCAGGGCTTCAAGATCAGCCGTCGGGCGCCCGCGAAAGCCTTGCAGCAAGGCGGCGCTGCGCAGGCTGAGCAGGGCCTGGCGGATCGCCCCTTCGGTGGTGGGCAGCAGCAGGCTGCGACTGTCCTTGAGCAGTTCCACCAGCACCCCGCCAGCACCGATCACCAAGGCCAGAGCGAAGTCGTTCTCACGCTTGATGCCGACAATCAGCTCCGCCAGGGGCGGCGCGGCCATGGGCTCCAGCAACACCCGCTCAAAAGCCACGCTGGGCGCATGCTCGGCGATCCGCGTGCGCATCAGGCGCAGGGCCGCGCTCAGGGCTTCAGGGTCCTTAAGATTCAGGGCCACCGCCCCGGCCTCGGTCTTGTGCGGCAACTGCGCGCTGACCGCCTTGAGCACCAGCGGATAACCGACAGCAGCCGCCGCGCTCAGGGCCTGCTCGGGGGTGCTCAGCACACCGTCCGGGATACTCAGGCCGAAGCCGCGCAAGGCCTGTTTGGACTGCCACTCGTCCAGCAGCACGCTGGCGCCGTGGAGGGCCTGCGGGCACAGCGGCACCAGGGCCGACTCCCCCAGGGCCAGCAGTGCCGGACGGCGCTGTTGATAGGCGACGATCCGGCCCCAGGCCGCCAGACCGTCCTCCACCCCTTGCAAGGCGGGAATGCCGTGGCCGTGCAAACGCTCGCGGGCGCTGGCCGGCAGCAGCTCGGGAAAGGCCGAGGTGACAAAACCGCGCTTGCCGTGGCGTTGCAGCGCCGCGCAGAACAGCTCCAGCAGCAGGTCGCACTCCTTGCGCTCGCCGGTGAACTCGGCCGGGTAATCCAGCACCAGCATGGCGCTGTCGGCCTCGGTACGCAGCGCCGTGTCGAGCATGGCTTGCAAGGCCGTGGCGTCGCCCCAGATCGCGGTGGTGAAATCCAGCGGGTTGACCAGATTGGCGTAGCCCGGCAGCACCTGGGCCAACTCGGCGCACTGCCCGGCATCCAGCTTGGGCAGTTGCAAGCCGTTGCGCTCGGCGTAGTCGGCGATCAGCCCGGCGTCCCCCCCGGAACAGGCCAGGGCCATCAGGTGCGGGCCGGCCGGCAACTGCCCGCAAGAGGCGGCCTTCAGGGTTTCGACAAAACTCACCGGGCCGCTGACCCGGATCACCCCCAGGCGCTGGAACAACGCGTCGTACAAGGCATCGGAACCCGACAGCGAACTGGTGTGACTCAAGGCCAGTTCGGCGCCGATCTGCGACACCCCGGTCTTCAGGGCAATGATCGGAATGCCCTTCTCCAGGGCTTTATGCGCCGCCCGGGCAAAACCCGGCACGTTCTTCAGGCCTTCCAGGTGCAGGCCGATGGCCGTGACCCGTGGTTCGTCCAGCAGCACGTCCATCAGTTCGGCAATGCCCAGCTGCGCCTGATTGCCCACCGACGCCATGTAGGCCACCGGCAGCGAGCGATCGCTCATGGACAGGTTGTAGGCAAAGTTGCCGCTCTGGGTCAGCACCGCCACACCGCGTTCCACGGGTTGACCGCCATGGGCCACCGGCCACAGCGCGGCGCTGTGCAGGTAGTCCAGCAGGCCGTAGCAGTTAGGGCCCAGCAGCGCCATGTCGCCTGCGGCCTGCAGTAATTGCTGTTGCAGGGCCTGGCCCTCGGCGCCGGTTTCGGCAAAGCCCGAGGCATAACAGATCGCCCCACCCGCGCCCTTGGCCGCCAGCGCCGCGACGCAGGTCAGGGTCAGCTCGCGGTTGGTGGCGACGAACACCGCATCCGGGCCGCAGGGCAGCTGTTCGATGCTGGCCACACAGGGCACGCCATCGAGCTCGGCATGCTGCGGGTTGACCAGCCACATGGGCCCGGTAAACCCGTCTTCGGCGCAGCGCTTGAGGGCCCGGGCCATGCTGCGCCCACCGACGAAGGCCAGGTGCCTTGGGGCCAGCAGGCGCTTGAGATTGTCACGTAGAGTCTGGGACATGACGGCAATTCTCCAGGGCGCTCAGCGCATCAGCGGCCGCAGCAGTTCACGGGAAATGATGTGGCGCTGGATCTCCGAAGTGCCTTCCCAGATGCGCTCGATCCGCGCATTGCGCCAGATGCGTTCCACCGGGCCTTCGTCCATCAGGCCCATGCCGCCGTAGATCTGCACCGCCTCGTCGGCCACCCGGCCCAGCACTTCACTGGCGAACAGCTTGGCCATGCCGGCCTCGCCGTCGGTCATGCTGCCCTGGTCCATCTTCCAGGCGGTGTGCAGGGTCAACAGCTCGGCGGCGCGGATCTGCGTGGCCATGTCCGCCAGCTTGAACGACACCCCCTGGTAACTGCCGATGGCCTGACCGAACTGCTTGCGATCCGCCGCCCATTGCAGGGAGGCATCCAGGGCGCGCTGGGCCTGCCCCACGCAGTTGGCCGCCACCATCACTCGCCCGGCGGTGAGCCAGGCGTTGGCCACTTCCCAACCCTTGCCCACCTCCCCCAGCACCTTGGAAGCCGGTACCCGGCAGTCGTCGAAGAACATCTCGAAGGTGTGGTAGCCACGGTTGCTCACGCACTTGGGGCCACGGCGGATGGTCAGGCCCGGGGTGTCGCGATCCACCAGGAACGAAGTCACCGCGTTGCGCTGACGGCCGTTGTGCTCATAGGTGCCGGTGACCGCAAAGACAATGGCGAAATCCGCATGCCCGGCGTGGCTGATGAAGTGCTTGCTGCCGTTAAGCACAAAGTCGCCGCCGTCGCGCACGGCGCGGGTCTTGATCGCATTGGCATCGGAACCGGCGCCGGGTTCGGTCAGGGCGAAGCAGTCGACCTTGCGCCCTTGCACACAGGGCAGCAGGTAGTCGCCGATCTGCGAGCCGGTACAGGCCATGAGGATTTTCGAAGGCCGGGCAACGAACACATGCAGGGCCCAGGAACACTTGGCCAGCTCACGCTCGATCAGCGCCTGGGACAGGTAGTCCAGGCCGCCGCCACCCACTTCTTCCGGCATGTTGAAGGCATAGAAGCCAGCGGCGATGGCCTTGCTGCGGATCTCCCCGGCGAGGTCGGCGCTGACCTCATCGGCGCGGTCCACCGCCTCTTCGTGGGGCAGCAACTCCTTGCTGACAAAACTGCGAACCGCGTCCACCAACATTTCTTGTTCTTGGCTGAGTTGGAAATTCATGGCGCTACCTGTGAGTGATTGACGGTGCAAAAAAAACGAGTGATCTGGCAGGACGATCTGGCGAAAAACACCGTCCCGTAGGAGCCAGCTTTCTGGCGAACGGGCCCTTGAATCAGGCGCTGTTCTTGCGGGCGCCTTCGCCGGCAAGCCGGCTCCTACAAAATGGGCACATGGCCCAGGGGCCCTTTCGCCGGCAAGCGGAACGCCGCCCGACCGCCCCTACAACCCTTGGAAACGTGGCGGGCGTTTTTCGCTGACGGCACGCAGGGCTTCGGCGCCGTCGGCGCTGCGCCCGCAGAGCAGGCCGGCGGCCAGTTCGGCGGCCAGTTGCTGCGCCAGGCTGCGATCGGCGCCCTGGCGGATCAGCTTCTTGGTCTGGGCAAAGGCGAAGGTCGGGCCCGTGGCCAGGCGCGCCGCCAGCTCGCTGACGCTGCCGATCAGTTGTTCGTCGGCGCACACCTCGCCGACCAAACCGGCGGCCAGGGCCCGTTCGGCGCTCCACAACTCATCGAGGAACAGCAGGCGCTTGGCCTGTTCGCTGCCGATCAAGCGCGGCAGGTGCCAGCTGGCCCCGGCGTCCGGCGAGTAGGCCATGCTGGTGTAGCCGGCCTTGAACCGCGCCGACTGCCCCGCCACCCGCAGGTCGCAGCACAGCGCCAGGTCCATGCCACCGCCCACCGCCGTGCCGTTGATGGCGGCGATGGTGGGTTTGTCCAGGCTGTGCAGGCAGGTCATCAAGGCGTGGGCGGTTTCGGTCCAGCCGTAGCTTTCCAGGGCGCCCCGGGCCTCGGCTTCGGCCCATTCCGCCAGATCGGCCCCGGCGCAGAAACTGCGGCCGCTGCCGGTCAGCACCAGCACCCGTACCGCCGGGTCGCTGTTGCAGTGCTCCAGCAAGGCATGCAGTTGCTTGAGGGTGGGGATGTCCAGAGCATTGCGTTGCTCCGGGCGATTGAGGGTGATCCAGGCTACGCCGGCTTCGACCCGGCTGAGCAGCGACGATGAAGGGGTCATGTGCGTCCTCGAATTATTGTGGTTGGCGTGAGGGAGGTGATGTGAGGGCCATACTAAACGAGTGTTCAACAAGGCAGCAATTGGTTGATCGAGGCCTGTCTCCATTCTGGAAAAAATACATAACTCGTTGTTTTAAATAGACATTAATCAGAATCAATCGTTGCTTCGGGCTCCTCTGTTACAACTTCGAACAACCGCCTACAACCTCCCGCGCGGGCTCTGTAGCCGCTGCCGAGCCTGCGAGGCTGCGCAAAGGACCGCAGGAAGTTGCGGTGGTTGGGCCCCCGTGGGCGCAGGCCCTGGCGATGCAAGGCTTGCGGGCCTCTTCGCCGGCAAGCCGGCTCCTACGGGGTGGGGCTGTGGGATGTGCCTGCTTAATGTAGGAGCTGGCTTGCCAGCGAAAGCGCAGGCCCAGGCGATGCAGGGCTCAAGGGCCTCTTCGCCGGCAAGCCGGCTCCTACGGGAGCCTGAGTGGTGTACCTGCCGGCTCCTACACGGCGGCTGCAGGTTGCAGTTGGCGTTTGCGCTGCATCAGGTAGTAGGCGCCGTAGCACAGGGCGATAAAGCCCGAGCCCCAGTACAGCGACGGACGCTGGGTTTCATCCAGGGCCAGGAACACGAACAGCGAACTGCACAGGACGATGCACAGCAGCGGCACCAGAGGGAACCAGGGCGCGCGGTACTTGAGCTGCTCCAGTTGCCCGCCTTCGCGCAGGAACTGGCGACGGAAGCGGTACTGGGCCAGGGCAATGACGATCCAGGTCACGGTGCCGGCCATGCCGCTCACCGCCATCAGCACCATGAACAGGGTGTCGGCAGCGATGAAGCTGGTCATCAACGAGATCAGGGCAAAGCACAGGGTGATGAACAGGGCGCGCAGGGGTACGCCTTGTTTGCTCAGGGGCGACAGGGCCTTGGGCGCCATGCCGGATTTGGACATGGCCCAGAGGATGCGCGTGGAGGCATACAAACCGGAGTTGCCCACCGAAAGAATCGCCGTGAGGATCACGAAGTTCATCAGGTCGGCGGCGTAGGGAATTCCCACCATGTCGAACACCTGGACGAAGGGGCTCTCCACCAGTCCGGCTTGCTGCCAGGGAATGATCGCCGCCAGCACCATCACCGCCAGGACATAGAAGATCAGTACCCGAAACACCACGTTGCGCACGGCACGCGGAATGCTTTTTTCCGGCTGGTCGGTTTCACCGGCGGCCACGCCCATGATCTCGCAGCCCTGGAAGGCGTAGACCACGGTCATCATCACCGCGAACACCGCCGGCAGGCCGTTGGGGAACAGGGAGTCGCCCTTGAGGTTGTCGAACATCGGCGCCGGGGCGCCGCTGGGCAGGTCGATGACGCCGAAGATCACCAGCGCGCCCACCACGATAAAGCTCAGGATCGCCAGCACCTTGACCCCGGCGAACCAGTATTCGGCCTCGCCAAAGGCCCTGGTGGCCAGGGCGTTGATGCCGAACAGCAAGGCCACGAACAGCGCCGACCAGTACCAGATCGGCACCCCGGGAAACCAGCGCTGCATCAGCATGCCGGCGGCGGTGAACTCCAGGCCCACGGTGGTGGCCCAGCTCATCCAGTAGACCCAGCCGATCATGAAGCCGGTGGCCGGGCCGATGTACTTGGTGGCGTGGGCCTGGAACGAGCCGGACACCGGCATCTGCACCGACAGCTCGCCCAGGCAGACCATTACCAGGTACATCAGGAAGCCGGCCACCAGGTAGGAGAGGATCGCCCCCCAGGGCCCGCCCTGGTTGATGGTGACCCCGGAGCCCATGAACAGCCCGGTGCCGATCACGCCGCCCAGGGACAGCATGAAAATGTGCCGGCTCTTCAGCGAGCGCGTCAGTTGGATGCCTTTGCGTTCAGTACTGGTCGTCATGGTGCACCTCAGCAGTCGGTGAGGCGCAGGGCGCGGGGCGATGGGACGGGGCGTGGGGTACAAGCAGCTTGCAGGCAGTTCATTATTATTATCTCCAATAAGCTTCGAAGGCCGCGGCGGGCGCGGCTCAAGCGATTATTGGAAAGCCATGTAAGTTCGGGTTGAAGCAAAAGATCGAAGATGTAAAAAGTCGTAAGGATTTTGTACGTCAGGCCGCCAGCAAGCGCTGCAGCAAGGCCCGAGACTCTTGCCAGGGCTGCTGCAGCCTCGCCGCCAGGGACGCCAGAGCCGGGCGATCCGCCTGCTGCGC
The DNA here is from genome assembly GCF_000397205.1 of Pseudomonas protegens CHA0. Lineage (NCBI taxonomy): Bacteria > Pseudomonadati > Pseudomonadota > Gammaproteobacteria > Pseudomonadales > Pseudomonadaceae > Pseudomonas > Pseudomonas protegens. The sequence goes on along the minus strand of NC_021237.1, from coordinate 3,033,990 downwards.
CGCCTCCTCCAACTCCCGCAGCACCCGGGCCAACGCGCAAAACCCCAGGGAGTCGGCACTGCCCGCCAGCCGATGGGCCAGGTGCAGGACCTCGGTGCAGTCTTCGGCGGCCAGGGCGTCGGCCAACAGTGGTTGTTGCTGATCCAGGGCATCGGCCAGGATCCGGAGCAGGTCCTGCAACTTCTGCTCGCCCAACAGACTGCGATGAGTGTCCAGCAAGCCCTGGTCGAGCAAGCCCTCCTCAGTGTCGGCCTGCGGCATCTGCACCTGCCCGGCCAGCACCTGACGCAGGCTCTCCAGCTGCAACGGCTTGCCGAGAATGCCCTGCATCCCGGCCTGCAGATAACCACGCACCACGGACGGCTGGACGCTGGCGGTGAGAGCGACAATGCGCACCTGCCGGTTGGGCCCGGGACGCTGGCGGATTTCCCGGCACAGTTCGACCCCGCTGATGCCCGGCAAGTGCACATCCAGCAGCAACAGGTCGAAGGCTTGCTGCTGACACAAGGCCAGAGCCGACTCGCCGTCTTCAGCCAGCCACACTTGATGGCCGTCACGCTGCAGCAGGCCGCTGGCCACTTCGCGGTTCAGGGCCACGTCTTCGACCACCAGGATCTTCAAAGCCTGCGTCGGCAACTCAAGCGCGGGCACCGACAAGGGCTCCTGGCCGATGCCCAACGCCAGCTCGAACCAGAAACAACTGCCCTGCCCCAGCTCACTGTCGACGCCGATGCGTCCGTCCAGTTGCTGCAGCAGGTGCTTGCAGATGGCCAATCCCAGGCCAGTGCCGCCATAGCGGCGGCTGACTTCATCACTGGCCTGGACGAAACGCTCGAAGATCTTTTCGCGCATCGACGCGGCAATGCCGATGCCGTTGTCGCGCACGCAGCAGCGCAGGCGCTGGCCCTCGGCGGCGCTGTGCAGCACCTGCACCTCGACCCGCACCCAGCCGTCTTCGGTAAAACGAATGGCGTTGGCCAGCAGGTTGCTCAGCACCTGGCGCAGGTACTGCTCGGCGCCCTGCTGGCGCGGTGCCAGTTGTTCGTCGATGTGCAATTCCAGGCGGGTGCGGTTGGCCTCGGCCCGGGGCTGCAACAAGGTGGTGACTTCTTCCAGCAACTGACGCAGGGAGAAGTCCCGCACTTCCGGGCGGCTTTCGCCCTCCTCCAACCGGGCAAAGGACAGCACTTCGTTGAGGATGCTCAGTAGCCCCTCCCCGGCCTGGTGCAGGGCCTGCAAGCGCTGGCGATCCTGGCTGCCCAGGGGCGCCGAACGCAGCAGTTCGGCCATGCCGAGGATGCCATTCAAGGGGGTGCGCAGTTCATGGCTCATGGTCGCCAGAAAGCGCGACTTGGCGAGGTTCGCGGCTTCGGCCTCGTCCTTGGCGTGCATCAGGCTGGCGGTGCGGCGCTGGACCATTTTCTGCAATTCGTCGCGCTTGTCCTGCAAGGCCAATCGGTCGGCTTCGCGGCGCTGCACATCGTCGAGCACTGCCCGACGCATGTCGTCCAGGGCCCGGGCTACGGTGTCGATCTCATCGCCGCCGGGGCGCTGGCGCTTGTCCAGGTGCAGGGGCTCGTGCAGCTCGCCGGCCGCCACGCGCCGGGCGAAATCGGCCATCACTTGCAGGTGCCGGGTCACCAGGCGGTAGAACAGCCCGGACAAGGCCACCGCCAAGCCGCAGAGAAACACGCTCATCCACAACAGGCTGGCCAGCCCGGTGGCGTACAGGCGCCGATACACTGCCCCCAGATCAGTGCTGACCTGCAACTCGCCCAACTGGCGCAAGGGCCCGGACGGCGGCTGGTAGCTCAGGGGGAAACGCTCCACCCGCAGCGGCCCGATCAGCTCGGCACTGCCCTGCTGCAAGTCGAAGTCGTTGCTGATCAAGTGCACCCGGGCCACATCGGAAAAGTCCACCAGCCCCTGCAACTGCACGGTCAGCTGCTCCTGGTTGAGGTCCCACAGGTTGCGTTCCAGGCTGCCCAGGTAACCGGCGCGAATCAGCTCCATGCGGCTGTCGATGTCGCGCATTTCCCGGCGGTATTCGAAGTACAGCTGCACGCTGCTGGCGAGCACGGTGAAGCACAGGCTGAACAGCAGGATAAACAGCAGCAGGCGGCGCAACAGGCCGCTGGGCCGCAGCGCAATCATGGCCGGCCCTCCACCTGGGCCTTGAGCATGGCGCGGTAGCCGTCCTGGCTCTGCGCCAGCCAGCGCTGGATCGCCCCGCTGTCCACCTGGCGCTGCAACTGGGTGTCGATCTCGGCCATGCGCGGCGCCAGGGGCGAATGGCGCGACACCGCCAGGCGCAGGTAGTCGACGCTCACCGCCTGGGGCAAGGCGATGATGTCCTGGGCCCCCGGCAACTGCTCGATGAACAGCTGCCCGGTGCGGCGTTCATGGGGGATGAAATCGATGCGCTGGCGGATCAGCTTGCCGAAATTCTGCTGGCTGCTGGAGACCCATTCGATATTGCCGTGCTGCACCACTTCGCGGTCGAAATCCTGGCCGTAGCTCTCGCCGAACAGCAGGCCGCCGCGGTAGGCGGTCAGGTCCTGCAAGTGGGTAAAACTCGGCAGGTTGCGGCGGTTGACGAACAGCGCCACCTCCTCACGCAGCACCGGCACCCGGGAAAACAACAGGTCCTGCTGGCGCTGGCCGGTGCTGTAGGCCAGCACCACATCCACCCGGCCCGCGGCGGCGTCCAGCAGGCAGCGCTTCCAGTTGCCCAGCACCACCACCTGCACCTGATAGCCCAGGTCCCCCAGCACCTGGCGCACCACCGTCGGTGCCAGGCCGCGCACCTGGCTGCCGTCGCTCCAGGAAATCGGTGGGTACACCGGGTAGTCGCAATAACGCAGCACGGGCTGGGGCTGCGGCGCGGGCTCGGCCCAGGTCGCGCCGGCCAGCGGGATCAGGCACAGGCCCAGGCACAGCACCAGCGCGCGACGCAGCAATTCAGGCCGCCACGCTGGCGGTGAAAAGGTAACCGGCGCCGTGGATGGTGATGATCAGCTCCGGCTCGGCCGGGTCGTCGTGCAGCTTGCGCCGCAGGCGGCCCACCAGCACGTCGATGGAACGGTCGCTGGGCACCCATTCGCGGTTGCGGATCTGGTCCATCAACTGGTCGCGGCTCAGGGTATGGCCGCTGTTGCGCAGGAACACGCTGAGCAATTGGTATTCGCCGTGGGTCAGCAGGGTTTCAGCGCCCCGCGGGTCGATCAGCCGGCGGCGGTCGGTGTCCAGGGCCCAGTCGGCGAACTGCTTGACCGGGCTCGGGCTGTTGGCCGGGGCCTGGGGCGGGTTGGCCTGGCGCACCCGACGGATCAGGTTCTTGGCCCGGGACACCAGCTCGCGGGGGTTGAGGGGTTTGATCACGTAGTCGTCGGCGCCGCATTCCAGGCCGACGATGCGGTCGATGTCGTCGTTGCGCCCGGTGATCAGGATGATCCCCACCTCCGAACGCACCCGCAGCTCCCGGGTCAGGGTCAGGCCGTCCTTGCCCGGCAGGCGGATGTCCAGCATCAGCAGGTCCACCGTGTGCTGGCCGAGAAAGCTCTCCGCCTGCTCCGCGGTGGCGGCGCAATGCACGTCGTAGCCTTCCTGAGAGAGATAAGCCTGAAGCAGCTCGCGAATCAGCGGATCGTCATCGACGATCAATACCCGAGGAGTCATCGCCTGTGTTCCTGATTATTTTTATTAGAGAAACCACCTACAGCGCAGCAGCCTAGCCATTACTGAACAACCGATCAACAGCCCTATGTCGGCACAGCGAAACCGCGCCCGCCGCTGGCCAGCAGCCCCTCGACCCAGGCCTCGCAGATCTGCACGCCCTGCTGTGGGCTGAAGGTCCCCGGGTTGAGCCCGGACTCCAGCCACAGGCCGTCGAGCAAGGCGCTGAGGCTGATGGCCGCCAGATCGGCGTCGAAGCCTTTCCAGCCCTGAATGCCGGCCAACTGGCCCAGCAGGCCGGCCAGCTCGTTGCGGTATTCACCATAGGAATGTTCGTGGGCCAGGTTGATCGCCTCGGCGGTCTTCACCGCGCCCCAGAAGGCCAGCCAGGCATCCAGCAGCCGCGGGTCCAGCAGTTCGGCGCAGAACGAGGCGCGAAAGAACGCCGACAGCCGCTGCCGGGGATCGGGCTCGGCCTGCTCCATGGCCTCGCGCAGCAGGGTCATGACCCGCCCGGTGATCGCGCGATAGGCCTCGGCCACCAGCTCGTCCTTGCCGGAATAGTGATGGCTGATCAGCCCCACCGACACCCCAGCCTCGGCGGAGATCTTGCGGATCGACGCGCCCTGGAAACCGTGGAGCTTGAGGCAGGTCAGGGTCGCCTCGATCAGCTCGGCCTTGCGCAGGTCGGGTTCCAGGCGGGAAAAGCGCGCTTCCTGGCTCATGGGGCGGGTTCCTTGGGCGGTGGCGGGAAATTGAAACTGAACGACTGTACAACAGGCCTTCCGTGGCTATCCAGCGTTTGTGTGGCCGCCCAAGCCGCACCGCTTTCTGTAGACGCTGCCGCAGGCTGCGAACGGTCTGGGCGGCATTCCGTCGCAGGGACGCAACGATCTTCAAGGCGACACAGGTTCGGCTGCAGATCGCCAGGCAAGGCCCTGCGGGCCTTTTCGCAGCCTCGCCATGGCTCGGCAGCGGCTACAGGTAGATACAAACCCACGTGGGGTCAGGCGCGGTAGTCGGGGGCGATGCGCTCCAGCAGGCGCAACAACGCTGCCCAGGCCAGTTGCATGGCGTCCGGGTCGTTGAGTTCGCCTTCCTGCAGCGGCCGGCCCGGGTCGTTGAACTGGCGTTCGGTGTGGGCGCAGACCGCGTCCGGTGGTAGCACGATCTCCCCTGCTGCCTGGGCCGCCAGCTGGATCTCGCAGGCCTTCTCCAGGTAGTACATGCGCAAAAACGCCTGGCTCACGGTTTCGCCCACGGTGAGCAGGCCATGGTTGCGCAGCATCAGCACGCTCTTGTCGCCGAGGTCGGCCACCAGACGTTGCTGCTCGCTCAGGTCCAGGGCCACGCCTTCGTAGTCGTGGTAGGCCACGCGGCCATAGAACTCCATGGAAATCTGGTTCACCGGCAGCAAGCCGCATTTGAGCGCCGCCACCGCGCATCCGGCCTTGGTGTGGGTGTGCAGCACGCACTGGGCGTCTTCCCGGGCGCCGTGAATGGCGCTGTGGATCACAAAACCCGCCGGGTTCACCGGGTACGGCGACGGCTCCACGGCTTCGCCATTGAGGTCGATCTTCACCAGGTTGGAGGCGGTGATTTCATCGAACATCAAGCCGTAGGGGTTGATCAGGAAGTGATGCTCGGGCCCGGGCAAGCGCACCGAGATATGGGTGAAGATCAGGTCGGTCATGCGAAAGTGCGCGATCAGGCGGTAGCAGGCCGCCAACTCTTCGCGCAGGCGCTGCTCGGTGCTGCTGCGCTCGGTCAGGGCGTGGGGGCTGGGAGCGATATTGTTCATTGTTGGAGTCCTCCAGGCAGGTGGGCGGGCAAACGGGGCCGGTAAAAAGAGCCCGCAAACAATAGGACCGGACGCCCGCAGGCGTCCAGCCCGGTGCACTTACTTGCTGGCCCAGGCGTTGAAGCGCTCTTCCAGCTCTTCGCCATGGTCGACCCAGAACTCCACGTTCATCGCCAGGGCGTCCTTGAGGTTCTGTTCCGAGGTCGGCACCCACTGCGCCAGGGCCGGGTCGAGCTTGGCCGCGGCCAGGGTGTTGGTCGGGCCATAGGGGATCTGCTTGACGTAGTTGACCTGGGCTTCGGGAGAGTTGGCGAAGGCGATGAAGCGCTTGGCCTGATCCACGTGTTTCGAGCCCTTGATGATCGCCCAGTAGTCCATGCCGTACAGGCTGCCGGGCCAGACCACCGCCAGCGGCGCGCCGGCCTGGGCGGCCACGGCGATGCGGCCGCTGTAGGTCGAGGTCATCACCACATCACCGGCGGCCAGCCACTGCCCCGGCTGGGCGCCGGCTTCCCACCACTGGATGTTGGGCTTGAGTTCGGTCAGCTTGGCGAAGGCCCGCTCCACCCCTTGCGGCGTGGCCAGGACCTTGTACACGTCCTCGACCTTGACCCCGTCGGCCATCAGGGCGAATTCCAGGTTGTACACCGCGCGCTTGCGCAGGCCGCGCTTGCCGGGGAACTGCTTGACGTCCCAGAAATCCGCCCAGGACGCCGGCGCCTTGGCCAGCTTGTTGCGGTCGTAGGCGATGGCCACGCTCCACACCAGCACCGCCGAGCCGCAGGGCTGGGCGGCATCGGCAATCAGCTGCTCGGCACGGCCCAGGGCCTTCCAGTCCAGGGGTTCGTACATGCCTTCGTCGCAGCCGCGCATCAGGTCCGGGCCTTCGATCTGCACCAGGTCCCAGTCGACGTTGCCGGTGTCGACCATGACCTTGATGCGGGCCATTTCGCCGTTGTATTCGCTCTGGATCAGCTTGCTGCCATCGGCCTTGCTGAAGGGTTGGAACAACGCCACATCCTGGGCTTTTTGTCCGGCTCCGCCGTACGCCACGACCACCATGTCGGGGGCTGCCTGGGCCTTGTTCTGAATCAGCGGCTGGCCCAGGGTCAGACCCAAGGCCAGGCTCAGGGCCAGGAAAGAACAACCGTGCTTGCGGGTGAGCGCTTTCATTCTGTGAATCCTCGTCGCGGTGCCACACCGGCAGGCGCCGGCACAGCCCTTTTTTATTGTTGTGAGGTTGGCCGCGGGAGCGGGCGCAAATCGAAGCTACTGCAAGCCTTAGTAAAAAAACAAGTTGATTTTTTACTGTCGGTAAATTTTGATAGGCCAACAATAACAACGCCAAGGCCCCGCCCCCTGCCCTTGGCCCGCCTGGAGCCACCGCAATGACCAGCGCCTTCCCGCACCTGTTCGAACCCTTGCAGATCCGTGGCAAACGCCTGAAGAACCGCATCATGTCCAGCGGCCACGACACCTCGATGCCCACCGACAACCTGGTCAACGAACAGCTGATTGCCTACCACCGCGCCCGGGCCGAAGGCGGCGTCGGCCTGATCGTGCTGCAGGTGGCCGGGGTCCACGACAGTGCGCGCTACACCAGCCACGTGCTGATGGCCACCGACGACGCCTGCATCGACGGCTACCGGCGCCTGGCCGAAACCTGCCACGCCCACGGCACCGTGGTGCTGTCGCAGATCTTCCACCCGGGGCGGGAAATCATGGAGTCCGCCGACGGCCTGCTGGCCGTGGCCTACGCCCCTTCGGCGGTGCCCAACGAACGCTTCCGGGTCATGCCCCGGGCCCTGGACCAGGACATGATCGACGAGATCATCCAGGGCTACGCCGACGCCGCCCGGCGCCTGCATCAGGCCGGGCTGGACGGCGTGGAACTGGTGGCCAGCCACGGTTACCTGCCGGCGCAGTTCATCAACCCGCGGGTCAACCGCCGCAGCGATGGCTACAACGGCGAGCTGGAACAGCGCCTGCGCTTTATCCGGGAAATCCTCGACGCCATGCGCGCCAGCACCGATGCCGACTTCATCATCGGCCTGCGCATTTCCGCCGATGAACGCGACCCCGAAGGCCTCACCGAAGACGAATCCCTGGCCGCCGTGCAATTGCTGCAAGGGCAACTGGACTACGTGCACATCGTCGCCGGCACCTCCGCCTCCCTCGGCGGCGCGGTGCACATAGTCCCGCCCATGGCGGTGGAAGCGGCCTATCTGGCCCGGGAAGCCGGCACCTTCAAGGCCAGGCTGTCGATCCCGCTGTTCGTCACCGGGCGCATCAACCAGCCCCAGGAAGCCGAGGCGATCATCGCCAAAGGTCAGGCCGACGTGTGCGGCATGACTCGCGCGCTGATCTGCGACCCGCAAATGCCCAACAAGAGCGACAGCGGCCACGCCGAAGACGTGCGCGCCTGCATCGCCTGCAATCAGGCGTGCATCGGCCACTTCCACAAGGGCCTGCCGATCTCCTGCATCCAGCACCCGGAAACCGGCCGCGAACTGCTCTACGGCCAGCCCAAGCCCAGCGCCCGCGGCAAACGCATCCTGGTGGTGGGCGGCGGCCCGGCCGGGATGAAAGCCGCCGCCGTCGCCGCCCAACGCGGCCACCGCGTCACCCTCTACGAAGCCAGCGCGCAACTGGGCGGCCAGATCCAACTGGCGCAACTGCTGCCCCGGCGCAGCGAATTCGGCGGCGCCAGCACCAACCTGCAACGGGAAATGCAACTGGCCGGCGTGGAGGTGGTGCGCAACACCCGGGTCGACCGCGCCCTGATCGAGCGCGAAAAGCCCGACCACGTGATCATCGCCACCGGCGCCCAACCCTACTGGCCGAACTTCGAACGCGGCGGCGACCTGCAAGTGGTGGACACCTGGCAAGTACTGCGGGACGAAGTGCAACTGGGCCGCAGCGTGGTAGTGGCCGACTGGCGCTGCGACTGGATCGGCCCCGGCATCGCCGAGCGCCTGGTCCGCGCCGGGCACCAAGTGCAACTGGCGGTCAACGGCACCCACTGTGGCGAAAACCTGCCGCTGTACGTGCGCGACCAACTGGCCGGCGAACTGCACAAACTGGCGGTCCCGATCATCCCCTACGCCCGCCTCTACGGCTGCGACGACAGCACCGTCTACCTGCAACACACCGCCAGCGGCGAACCCATGCTCCTGGAAAACGTCGACAGCCTGGTCCTGTGCCAAGGCCACCAATCCGTGGACGACCTCGGCCAACAACTCAAGGGCCTGGTGCCCTTCCAACGCATCGGCGACTGCCTGGCACCGCGCACCGTCGAAGAAGCCATCCACGAAGGCTTGAAAGTCGCCTGGGCGCTTTGAGGCTGCTTTATACTCCAGGGCTTTTGCAGGACGGGCGCCCGGACGCGTCCGCCTTCCTGGCCTGGAGCCCGCCATGAACCCAAGCAGCAAGACGCCGCCCGCGAGCACCGCGCCCGAGCCCGGCAGCGACAACCAGGCCCCTGGCGGCCCGCAGTTCCTTGGCACCCGCATTCGCGGCCTGCGCAAACGCCGCGGCCTGACCCTGAGCGAACTGGCGCAACAGAGCGAACTCACCGCCGGCTACATCAGCCAACTGGAACGCAACCTCGCCTACCCCTCCATCCCCGCCCTGTTCAACATCGCCCGCAGCCTGGGCGTGACCATCCAATGGTTCTTCGCCAGCGAAACCCAGACCGCACCCGAAGACCAAGGCTATGTGGTACGCAAAAAACAGCGGCTGCAGGTGAATTATGAGAACGGGATTATCGATCAACTGCTGACCCCGCAGCCGACCCGGCAGTTGGAGTTTTTGCACTCACGGTTTCCGCCGGGGACCTACAGCAAGGAGAGTTACAGCCATGAGGGCGAGGAAGCCGGGTATGTGCTGTCGGGGAGCTTTGAGCTGTGGGTGGGCGAGCGGTATTTTCAGCTGAGTGAGGGGGATAGTTTTAGTTTCTCCAGCCAGGAACCGCATAAGTATGGGAATCCTGGGGAGGAGGATGCGGTGGTGTTGTGGGTGATAACGCCGCCGACGTTTTGAGCGAGCGACTGAGCGGAAGCGCAATGCACTGCTCTTTCGTTTACTGAAAACTGGCTGTCACGGACTGGGAAGTAGAACTGCTGCCGCAACCACTCGCTGAACTGGACCTCGGTCAGCGGAGCGTGGTGCTCGCCCATTTCATTCCAGGCGCGGTTAATCATGTGTTCCCAGTTTCGGGCGACTTCCATGAGTGGCGCTGATGCTCCCCAGAAGTGTCCGGCCTCCAATGTTGCCCTGACTCGACCGTTTAGTTCGGCGAGGGTGGCGGTGCCTTCCAGGTAACGCCGCCCGGCTTCTAGCAATTTTCTGAACTCGATGATTTCAACGTTCATGTCTGGTCCCTTAAACAGAGCGTTTGGATAAGCAGCCTTTAGATTGATATGGAGGATATCTGCTCTTCTGTTGTCACTTCACCCGGGGGTGGCATATTCGTATGCAATACCAACGTCTGCTTCCGGCCAAAAGCGGACGCTCAAAGGTGTCTCTAATTTAGGGGCAATTCGATATCTTGGCCGAAAAATCTGGCTCAAGCCACGCCGGGCCAGTCAGGATCTCGCGGGTTTCGTCTGTCGGAGCTGCTAGAACCAGGGTAATTGCATTGGTGTAACGTGCCTTGACTCCATCAATAGCCACTTTTCGAAGCCTTCCTTGCCGGCCAAAGCCTTAACGAGCCGTCATCGGAGCGCAGTCCTACTCGGATTGATTTGAGGTCGTTTGAAGGCTTGTAGTCGCGCGATGACTTGGATTTCCAAAGCCTTACGGTGAATACAAGTTGTCGATTGAGAGTGGGCAATGTCGTTGCAAGCCATGCGGGCGAAGCCCATAAGATCTCGCCGTCCTCATGATGGTGCGAACGGCCGTCATCGGGATCTGGTTTCCAACTGCCCCATACCTGGCTTCTCAAAGCCAATCGTCCAGTTCTCGTGCGCCACTCATTACTGTGTAACTGATTCACCAGCCCCAAGCTATTTGTGAGGTTGACGCCAAGCCGCGGTCTTCTCCCCGCCCCCTGAGCAGCGATTTCTTCTCCTACATCGATACCAAGACTGTGGATTTCAGGTGCCCACACAAATGGAGCGAAAGGGGTCTCCTGGCGAATCCGGCGGTCGTAATACCCTTCATCCCAGAACTCAGGTAGCCAAAGATCATGGCTAGGCTGTTTGGCTAATGCCATGCACCGACCTATCGCTCCTCGTCTTTCAGTCAGCGCCGAAGTAATGCTTACCGACACTCCATCAGGCGAGGACCAGCGGCCATATAGTGGGAAAAACGCGTCGCTATCATCGGTCACATAGCCTAATTTTCGCAGCAATATTCCCTGCTCCTGCAGCACCTCCTGCCGACCCACACTTTCACCTAACAGGTTTTCTTTCGCCTGCTGAGGTACAGAGTCCTTACGGTCTGACAGCCATATACCATCCTCGAATGTGACATCGTAACGATCACGCCATTTCTTCCACGGTGATTCACCATCAGCGTCATAGCTCCGAATAACTACTGGTAGAGCCTTTGATAGGCTTGTAGCGGCACTAAGCAATGCGTGCCTTTGAACATGCTCCCGATAAAGCTCATATCGACTCCCATGATCCCAATGGTGCCGCTCCCGGCCTGGGAAGTAATCCATCGAGTCAGCCTCCGGCCATCGGAGCGTAATCTCCGAAGCGAGAGCATCTTGAACTACTCCCTTTGACACATTAAAAAGTTGAGCAAGACCGCTGATCTCGTGCTTAGTAAATTCGTAGTCGAATTCAAATCCTGATGTAGGATTTACGGCAGCTGGGTAACCGTCACTAGTAAGAAAACCGAGGGGGGGATTGTCGATCTGCTCGCGCAACGCAGCTAAATCTGCGTCATCGGCATTGTCCCCATTGATATTCCGAAGACACCTGGCGACGTGAACCTTATGTATGACATGCAAGTCGTTTCGCTGAGCAAGAGCCACCAGCTTGGGCCTAAGTGGTTCGAGTATTTTTCCATGTCGTGCGGCAACCCGCGCAAGTCCCATAAGCAACCACTGCTGAGAGTTTTGAAAGGATAGCTTCAACTCTGCGGAGGCAAGGAATCCCACTTCTCTTTGATCAAAGCGATCGAGCAACAAACTGAGCTCATTGTTGAGCCCTAGTTCGATAAGTGTATTTAGCCCTCTCGCGGCGGCCCAGCGGACGTAAGCATCTTCGTTCCCAAGGCGATGCCAAATGAGGTCAGACACGAACTCTGCTTCGCTGCCACTGATTTCTTGCTCAGGCCGTAGCGGGCCCTCTCCTATCTCGTCAGCGATGCGGGCAGCCGGCCCGGACAACAGCAACTCAAGCGAATCGAGGCTAGCTTGACCTGATGCCACGTCACACAGCGCAGTCGATAGTTGAATCCATTCGTCACCACCGAGCTCCACCTCATCCGCAGCGACCTTGCGAAGAATGAGCCTCAATACAAACCGCTTGTCACCACAGAAGTCCGACAGCTGGCGAATGTCACGTGAGATTTTAGAGAACTGATCCTCGAACAGCTCGACACTCTTGCTCTCAAACAACCGCTCAACTAGCGCCGCCGTATTAGAAGTAAGATGGGCGGATGAGCCACTCCATGCCGTGAAACGCTCTGCGAGGATATCCAGCGACTGAGTAAAACCTAGCTCGGCCGCATCGCAAACTGCGAACAAAAAAGCCAAGCGCCTTGGGTATGGGCAGGCATCGCTCACTCTACTGATAAAACTTTGCCGATCCGAGTACGAAAGATTGTGGTCCTTCTTGATGATCTTCAATATTTTGTCGATCGAACTTGCCGAGGTTGGATCGCAAGCCGCTACCAGCGCTGCAATGAGATCATCAATCTCTGCCTCGCTTGGCTTCGGGGTTTGAACACCTCGGAAGGCTGGCGACGAGCTATTGCGACTGTTAAATTCATCCTGGCTGCGCTTAGACTCTACCCATAGCCGCTGGATATCCTCACGCTCTTCTGAAGTAATTACGTTCGGAAATTGATTGCCTGTTTCGAGGAAGCCTTCCCAAAGTGAGGGCCAACCACCGAAAGGGTATTCTGCCTTCAGTTTGGCGACGATAGCCTGATAAACCTTTCGTTGAGCCGAAGGGGCAGTTAGTTTCAGTAGATCAGCAACCCCATCTCCGGAACGCCAATCCCACCAACCATGATCCTCACAAAGCGTTAGGATGAGAGCCGCGCGACGTGGATCAAGACTCTTATTTTTAGCAAGAAAGCATGCAAGCTGTGGCATTCCATATGAAAGATCCGCCACATCCTGGTCGTGCCAACGCACGAGCTTTGCCATCGCCGGAAATCCTATGGATTGGGCTGCGGCACGCGCAAATGCTGTCCACCCGAACTTTCTAGGCTCGCTACTCGCGATAGTCTGACAGAGATTCATCAGTCGCTGAGCCAACACAGGCTTGAGAAAGCCGCCTTTCTGGGCACTTGCAAGCTCAAGAAGTGAGTAGATTAGTTCATAGCTCTCTCCGCCCAACTGATCCAACTGAGCAAGACCTTGCCGATAGTATTCTCGAGCCTCATCAATACTCATCGGCACAAGAGAAGCAGCAAGTGTTACGTAGGTATCCCCACGCTGTCCGATATTGTCATCTTGACGGATAACCTCTGCGACATGCTGTGCAAATTCACCTGCAAGAGCGTGGAGGTTAGATCGATGTGCGAGCTGGCCTAACAAGTCGATTTTTTGCTGGACAAAGAACCGCCCAGTGGAAACCAAGTCAATCATGGTCGCAGCCTGCTCGGAAGATATCGCAGGTGCTTGCTCTAGCAAGATATGCATGCAACCGAAACCGACTGAGCGAGCGAGCAAATCCACTGCGCTTTCAGCTCGCCAGTGAATATCATTCCGCAAGTGCTTGCGCCACGCCTGCAAAAACTCGCTGACACTGGTTTCCGTGAGAGACGTCCGAGAGAGAACGGCATCCTCAATTGGCCGAGTAAGCTCTCGCGCCAGCTCGACTCCTCTACTTATGTCCTCGCATTCTCGGTCGCTGAACCTCGCTCTCAGTTTGTTCTTATCGCCCTTCTCACGCGCGTGCTCTGGAATGGGCTCGCGAAGAGCTTTCAAGAACACCTGCAACTCTTTCTTGGTCGAGACAGCTTTCGCCTGCCTGTTGACCTTCACTTCCCTAGGAAGCAAATCATGATAGGCAACCCTTCTTCCAGCCGACCACGCACCAATACAGGCGCTAAGAATGGAGCCCCAAATACTCGAGTGTCCGAAACGCTCGTTGTATTCGAATGCTGCGGGACGAGTTACTGGTGTGTGGCGGATGATAGCCGCAGCAGCGGCTCGCGAACTGTGGAAGAGTGTCGTTAAAGCTGCATCCACAACGTAACTTCTGCTTCGCTCGAGCCCCGCTGGAAAGCGCTCGATCTCTTCGCTTATGGAAGAAGCGGAAGTGACAATCGCATTTGCGAGTAACTTCACCTGCTGTTTTCGAAGGTAACGGGGCTGCGATAATAGCTGCATCTTAAGCGCCTGCGACGTGCACTCGTTGCTTACGGCAAACGAGACAAAATCAGAAAGTATCGACGTGCCGCTTGCCTGATCGAGCAGCTCTAGCAGCTGGAAAAGCTCGTCGCTTGCCGACATTGAGAAGCGATCACTCCAGCTAGCAAGGTTGTGATCGGCCCTGCTGAACTCACCCTGAGCAACATGGTGAAAAAGCACCGCCAAGTAGTCACCAACTTCTGGGCCGGCCAAGTCTCGATGTGTTTCGTCACACAGCTGAGCGGAATGCCAATTAATCCACCGGATTGTGCTCTCACATTGGATTTGTGCCTCTTGCGAGTCCCCCGCAAAACGATGCGCAACCGTCAACCGAGCGCTTCGAGCACCACGCCATCCAGAGCGATCAGCAAAGAGGCGACGATAGGAGTCAGAGTCTCCTAGCACAATTGCCAGAGCTGGCGAACGACGAATGAACTCGTCGCCTCGCATGTTGGCCGTAGCAACCTGCCCTAACCTCATACTGAGGCCAAGCACTCGGTCAAAGTCATCTTCTGCCACAGCCAGTCTGAACGCCGCACGAAGCCTGGCGAGTGTAAGCCTGCGCCGGCCAAACTCCGACTGCACCGAACTCGGGAAGCTGACTGAGTCGGCGAGTGCGAAGGCTCGATCGCTATCTTTGATCACGACAAGAAAGTGCGGTAACGCTTCAGCGGCATAGGTTGAAATCGCTTGTGACGCTAGAAGGCGGTCTGCAATAGCTCTTTGTGCATCAGGCCGCTCAGAAAATGTCTCCCGAATATAAGACTCCGTGGGCTCGTCTCTGAAGATCGCACCGTGCGATGTGACCTCAAGCATTGGAGCCAAATCGGATGCGGCGGTGTTCACCTGGACCACTGGCCACCCCAGTGCGCGCGCCAGTTCCTCAAGTGGGATGGGCGGAGGTAGAAGTGACAGGGCGACGAAAAATTCAGTTATTTCTGAATCCGGCCATCCAGCAATATGCAGATCCGAGATGATCTTGCTGCAACGCTGAGCAATGATCTCTGGGACCGTGATATTGGCTATCGAAGCTTCACCCAGAACATTCGTGTCCCAGGTTTGAACGAGGTAATCAAGGACTCGTGCGTTCCGACCAGATCGAGCCAAGGCAGTGGCTATTGCCACCTCGGAAGCATCTGGCTTCCGGCTTTTCAAAAACTCACGGGCCTCTGGATCTGTAAATGGTCCTAGCTCGATCTCGCTAACCCTGGCGCAGTCAATGACCTTATCCTTACGGTAGGGGCGCGCCGTAAGAAGCAGCTTCACACCATCAATCGGTTCCTCGTGTAAAGCGGCGAGAAGACGCTTCGGAAACGACTCCTCATGGCGGTCATCCGCTTCGAGTTGAGCGTTATCTGCAGCATCAATGATGATAAGCAAACCCAGTTTGCTCGACTGAGTCCGAATCGCCGTCGCTGCCTGTGAAAGCCGTTTGCACGCCGCCTTGATGACTTTGCGACTGTCATCCCCTCCAGGCAGCATCGGATCACATAGGGTCCGCGAGACCAATTCGTTGACGATTTGCACCAGCCCGATCTTGGGGAGATGCCGGGCATGATTGTCCGAGCGATATGAACCACCACCGAAGCAATCAAAAACGACAACCTCGAATTCGCTCGCCATGATTGCTGCGAGACTTTGGACAAATACTGTTTTACCTACCCCTCCTTCCGCGTGAACAAAGACGGGTAGATCTGACTCCTTGACCAGATTGCTGGTGATCGAAAGTTCAACTCTCTCAACGACCTCACCCACGTCGATGAAGCGGGTCTCAGCCGGAAAGAGATCCTCCGGCTCGCAGTCGAGAGCGTCCAAGACATCTTCGCGATGAATCAGATTCTTACCCTGACCACTTGGGCCAGCTTTCTTTAGAACGAGCTCCTGGAGGCCGAGAATACGCC
The DNA here is from genome assembly GCF_000397205.1 of Pseudomonas protegens CHA0. Taxonomy (NCBI): domain Bacteria; kingdom Pseudomonadati; phylum Pseudomonadota; class Gammaproteobacteria; order Pseudomonadales; family Pseudomonadaceae; genus Pseudomonas; species Pseudomonas protegens. The sequence goes on along the minus strand of NC_021237.1, from coordinate 3,018,074 downwards.
CCCTAGCCTCCAAGTCAGCACCTGCCGACCAGTCGGTAAGTGTGCGCTTGAGGGCGTTATCTTGAGCCGCAAGACTCTTTTCTCCAGCTCGAAAAACTATCCTCGTGAAGAGACGGCTTGCATCTGAAAGACCGCGCTTTGCGCACCACTTCTTAAGGTTTCGAAATTGAGTGGCTGCGTCGGAGGATGAAGGGTTCGTTCCCTCAATGAGGGACTTTATTGCTTCCCAGAGGCTGTCCTTAAACTCAGCGCTCGTGACGAAGATGAATGACGTCTTTTTGTCGACTTCGGCAGCTGAGAAATCCTTCTCATAGCCGAGTATCGTGTCGGAAAACTTCTCGATGGTCTTTTTGAGATACGACGCAGTGACAGCTTCTTCTCGAACCTTGTACTTGAATTGAACGGTCTCGAGTCGTTCACATGCCTGAAAATTGTCCCCACGACCATAATAGAGGACAAGGTCAGCAACCTCTTCGGCTTGGGCTCCAGGTCTTGCAGTCTCAGTTGATGAAATTCCTTCGACGGCGATCGCAAAAAGATCATCATTAGGAAAGACGAGTTGCAGCGCTCGTCTAGCAGCCCATCGCTCATGGAAGGTGTGGCCAGCACGAGATGCGCGTACGGTTTCGATGTCGTCATCAATATTCAGCATTGTTGTTATGTCCTTTGCCAACAGTGCTCATTCGGGATCTCGTCGATTGTATGTAAGCCGAGCGTGACTGTAACGCTAACACGCCACTCGCCCCCTAGACCGCTAGTGAATAACCCCGGTTTATGTAGACACCTGATGACCGCTATTGGCCTTCAGCAGTCGCGTGCCAATGTCCGCTTCTGGCCGAAAGGTGCCTCTCAAATCAGACAAGCGCCGCTTACCAACCAGCAATAAGCGGCGTCTCTATCTACTCCATATGATGTTGCCTTAACTCCGAATCCCTCCTGCCCCCAACCCCAGCCCCACATCATCAACCACCGCCTTCCCCATCTCCGCCAAAAAGTACGCAGCCCACGCATACCGCTCCCCCTGCTCTTCCATGGCCGCATCCAGCGCAAGTTTCTTGGCGTAGTACAACAGCGTCGAAGCCTGCTCCAACGCCTGCTGCAAAGGCACATCCGCATTGACGCGAAACAACGTTAGTTCAGGATCGGCACATTGGCCAAAGGTGACAAAGCCTTGGGTTTTGATCGAGTTTGAATGGCTCATCGTGCACCTCCCGCCAAGGTCTGGCAGCAGAGGCTTTTGAGCGGAGGAAGGCGAAAGGAACAGCAGCAAACTTCACACAGATTACCGGCAGACATGATTGAAGCTCCCTGATCAATAATGTGCCTGTATCTGATCGGGTTCTCAGGCCCGGTCGCTGATTTTGCAGCGACCGCAGCAGACTAGGCGGTCTGCTCACGCTGGGGCAACCGCTAAACCGTAGCCGGTTATGTCGCTTGGATTAGCGAGCCGTTATGCTTTCCCCCACCCCGGATAAGGACATCTGCCCCCTCATGATCGACCGCGAACAACTCCATCAAAACGGTTACCTGTTGCTGCGTCAGGCGGTGCCCGCCGGCTGGTTGGATGAGCTGCGGGCCGCTTTCGAGGCGGGGGTGATTGGGCCGGAGCAATGGCCGGTGCCTCGGGGGCCGGATTGGCGGCATGCGCTGGTGGATCTGGATGCACGGGTGCAGGCGGTGTGTCGCTTGCCGGCGGTGTTGGCGGTGGCCGGGGAGTTGATCGGGGAAGGCTTTTTTCTGGCTCAGGTGGAGGGCCGCGAGCCGTTGGCGGGGGGCGGTCATCAGGTATTGCACCGGGATCTGTCGGATCAGCGCCTCGGTGACCGGGTCACGGCGCTGGTCTATCTCGATGACTATGGGCCGGCCAATGGCGCGACGCGCATCGTGCCCGGCAGTCATCGCCCCGGGGAGCAGTTGGCGCCCTTCGATTTCAGTGATGAATCCCGAGCGTTGCAACTGGCGGGTAAGGCGGGGGACGTGCTGCTGTTCGATGCCGATCTGGTGCATGGGGCCAGTCTGAACCCCAGTGGTGCGCGCCGTCGCAGCTTGCTGGTCAGCTATTGCGCCCTGGGGCTGTATGAGTCCCATCTGCAGACGCTGGGCCTGCGTGCTATCCGCATGGACACCAGCGAGCGCTTCGAACCGGCGGATTTTGTCTGAGTGGGCTCGGGCGCCCGGGGTGCGTCAGCCGCAGCGTGGCGTTCATTCAGTCGGCCAGGCGGCCGGCCAAGCGTTGCAGTGCCTGGGCCAGTTCCAGGGCCTGTTCTGCCGTCAGTTCCACGGGGTCGTTGTGCGGGCTGATGGCCTTGAGATGAATGGCACTGCCCTGCTCTATCCATAGGCGCACGGCGCCCTCGCTGCTCTCGAAATAATCCGTTGTGCGGTCAATCGACATGCTCATTCACCTTGTACGTGGGCCGTGGCCAGTTCCAGCAGGCGGGTGAAGTGGGCGATGGTGAAATACAGGTCATCGCGGGTGTCGCCGTCCCAGTCTTCCACTGCTTCGCGGGCGGCCTTGAGTGAGGCGATGCGGGTTTTGATCTCGGCGATTTCCTCGGCGCCGCACTGGGTGGCGATGGCCTCCCAGCGTTCCTGGGGAATGTTTTGCTGGACCGAAAGCCCGGCTTGGGCTTGGGCGATCAGTGCAGTGAGTTGGCTCATGGGGTATTCGTCCTGAAAATGCAGCCTTTGAATCGGGGCGCGGTCGCGGGCTGATGCGCGGTTTTTGCGTTAGGCGCTTTGAGGCGGGTCACTTTATCGGGTTCAAGCCCAAACAACGACCTCAAGAGTGGAGCCAGCCCCATGTCCTCCACACCACTGGAGAACTCGTTGCCGGCGTCTCCCCCCAAGGTGCCGACAAGGTCACATGTCGCTAAGCGTCCTGTGAACGCAGCGTGCTGTTCTCAACGACAAGGGCAAGGATGTCCGAGCAACGACCATGACAATGCTTGGCGCTCATAGCCGGGCAGTGCTGAACGGCTATGGGCGGATAGAGAACCTCAACGGCTCGCTTTCAGCGTTTCAAGCATCGCCTCGGCGGCCAGGCTGTGGACTTTGCGGGTCGGGTGCCATTCATCCCAGTAGTAATGGCTATCCGGATCCGCACACACGGGTTTGACGTCCGGGTAGGTGGCTTGGCACGGGGTATCCAGATCCTTCAGGCCCGCCACCTCGGGTGCCGCGCGAAGCGTGTTGCTGAAGGCCAGGTGGTCGAAGTAGCCAATGCTCACGTGATGGGCGTTAGCCAGTGTTGTCAGCACGGCGGGCAGTTTTTGTTCGAGTATCTGCTGGTATTGCGTTGCGTTCTTGACTTGATTGCCCTGCACCACAGCCGGCACATGGCTCAAATCCGTGGTCCCCACCACCATCAGGTGCTTCGCCCCTGCGGCGATCAGCGTCTCGGTGCTCTTCTGTATGTTCGCCACGCTGTTCTGGCCAAGCACGTCGATCGTTTCTGGGTGCGCGAAGTCGGCCCATTCAAAAAAGTCGTTGGCTGAGATGAAAATGAAATACAGCGCATCCGGATCCGCCTTGTGTGTTTTAGCGGCTTTCAGGTGATCGGCGATTTGCCCGAAAACCCCGGTGTCGCGAGAGGGCTGCATCCAGGCGTAGTAGTTGCCGTTGCCGCTTTTGGCGCCGCCAATGGCGTAGTCGGTCAAGGGGATTTTCAAGGCCTGCGCCAAGTGCTCGACCGCGGTGGGGCCATTGCTCCAGCGTCCCTGCCAATACAACGAACCGGGCAGCTCCTGTGCATCTTTGACCTTCTGCGCGGCCATGGTTCGGGTGAAGGTTTCACCCGCGCCATTGTCAGAGTAGCTGTCACCGAACGCATAGAGATGATCGTAGCCAGGGCCGCCAAAGGCGGTTGCGGCAGTCATGGTCAATAGAGCGGCCAAGCAAGCGCGTCGAATCATTGAAAGTCTCCCGGGTGGTGCTCTTAGACTACCGGTGGCGACGTTTTGCCTCGCCACGCTTGCGACCTGTATTTAGCCGAGGGCGCAAAGAGTGTGCTGTTCGCGACAGGTCAGTGGCGGGTGAGTCCAGCGTGTGCGCCGCTTTTTTTATCCCGCCTGTTGCCTTGGGTGCTTGGCAGCGCCGCACGGGTCGGCTTCAATAACCGCCCCTTTTCATGTTCAGGAGCTAGAAGGATGCAGCTTTATTACCGTTGGGCGGCCGCGTGGGTCATGGCGTGGGTACTGGGAACCGGGCTGGCCCAGGCCGAGGAACGGCCACAGGTGGCGGACAAGATCCTGGCCTACACCGGGCCGCACGGGGTGAAGGTCTGGACCTTGCGCATTGGTGAGCGCAGCGCCAACCAGGCGTTGGTGCAGGTGGAAGACGCCGACCACGACTGGAACATGCGCATTCAGAAAATGAACGTGGAGCAAACCGATCGCGACACCCGTTACTTCACTCAGGTGGACGGGCAGAAGTTCGTGGTGCTGCTGCTTCAGGAAGGCTATGGCGAGCTGCATCTGCCGGGTGAGGCCAAGCCGCTGAAGGTGGGCTATGACAGCAACCTGTCCAGCTATGGCGATGCCCAGGCGTTTCTTAATGAGTACCTCAAGGCGAAGTAAGCGCTTGGCGGGCGCTATATGGCCCGCCTTGATTGCCGCCAGTCGTGCTCGAAACGCCTCGATCGCGCCGGCAAAAACGCCTCCCTAGGGAGGCGTTATCGTTTTACCCGGTCTGAAGTGGCCTTGAAGCAGATCAAGCGACTCGGGGCCATCACCTGCCGCTGCCTATCAGTCAGCGACCCTGCGCTGCATCAGGTGCGTTTGAAAAACAACATTGCGTCAACGAACCGCTGAGCCTTCTGCTGCGTGTCGACCTGCGAGCTGTTCAGCACGCCACCTGCCTGGTTCCTGGTCTGCACGACCCAACGACCACGCTTTGAGTAGAGCGTGACGCTACCAATCGAGTTGAAGTAGATACGGGTTTGCACCGCTTTGGAGGAAGTCTTGGAGCTGCCGGCTGCTATGGCTCCTACACCGATAGGCGTTGCACTTGCAAAGCCACTGGTAGCAGAAATAGTCCCACTTCCGTAGCCAATGTATTCATCCGTGAAGAACACTTGTTCGGGCCTGGTTTTCAGCGGTTGTTCCATCAGTACCTGTTCAATGATCGATTCCGCCTGACTCTGTGTGATAGGCAATGCCTTGTATTCAACAACCTTTGCTACGCAACCTGTAAGTAACAGTAGCGCTGCGATGACAATAGCTTTCATCCCTGACTCCCTGAATTGATGCAGGGCATTTTGCCATAGTGGACCCAGCACCGCGCGAGTTCGCAGAGCCTTTTGCCTGACACTGATTCTGCTGCTGGGGGGAACAAGAGGGGTCGAGGAATTCGCCAGCACTTGCCACAGACAGCCGTAGCCCTCGACCTGAATACTCAAGTCGAGGGCCACCAGTTGCTGGACGTTAATCCCTTGCCCTCAGTGCAAATCGAACCGGTCCAGGTTCATGACCTTGTCCCAGGCCGCAACAAAGTCCTTCACGAACTGCTCACCCGCATCCGCCGCTGCATACACCTCGGCCAGGGCCCGCAGTTGCGAGTTGGAGCCCAGCAGCAGGTCGACCCGAGTACCGCTCCATTTGTACTGGCCCGTGGCGCGGTCGCTGCCTTCGTACAGGTCGCGGGCCTCGGACTGGGGTTTCCATTGGGTGCCCATGTCCAGCAGGTTGACGAAGAAGTCGTTGCTCAGGGTCTGCGGTCTAGTGGTGAACACGCCGTGGGGCGATTGCCCGACGTTGGCCCCCAGCACTCGCAGGCCGCCCAGCAGCACGGTCAGTTGCGGGGCGGTGAGGGTCAGCAGTTGCGCTCTGTCCACCAGCAGGGCTTCGGCGGTGACGCCGCTGACCGGCTTGAGGTAGTTGCGAAAGCCATCGGCCACGGGTTCGAGCACGGCGAAGGATTCGACGTCGGTCTGTTCCTGGCTGGCGTCCATGCGCCCCGGGGCGAACGGTACGCTGATGCTGTAGCCGGCATTGTTTGCCGCCAACTCCACCGCCGCGCAGCCGCCGAGGACGATCAGGTCGGCCAGGGATACGCGCTTGCCTGTGCTTTGCGCGCTGTTGAAGGCGCTCTGGATGGCCTCCAGGCCTTGCAGCACCTGGGCCAGTTGCTGCGGCTGGTTGACCTCCCAGTCTTTTTGCGGGACCAGGCGAATCCGTGCGCCGTTGGCGCCGCCGCGCTTGTCCGAGCCGCGAAAGGTCGAGGCCGAGGCCCAGGCGGTGGACACCAGTTGCGCAACCGACAGGCCGGAATTGAGGATCTGGCCCTTGAGCTGCTGGATGTCCTGGGCGTCGATCAGCGGGTGATTCACGGCGGGAATCGGGTCTTGCCAGATCAGCTCTTCGGCCGGCACTTCCGGGCCCAGGTAGCGGGCGCGCGGACCCATGTCGCGGTGGGTGAGTTTGAACCAGGCCCGGGAGAAGGCGTCGGCCAGTTGCTCGGGGTGCTCACGGAAGCGCCGGGAAATCGCCTCGTAGGCCGGGTCGAAACGCAGCGACAGGTCGGTGGTGAGCATCGACGGCGTGCGGCGTTTATTCGGGTCGTGGGGGTCGGGCACGCTGTCGGCCCCGGCGCCGGCTTTGGGCCGCCATTGGTGGGCGCCGGCGGGGCTGGTGGTCAGCTCCCATTCGAAGCCGAACAGGTGGTCGAAGAAGTCGTTGCTCCAGCGGGTCGGGGTGGTGGTCCAGATCACTTCCAGGCCGCTGGTGATGGCGTCGCCACCGACGCCCGTGCCGAAGCTGCTTTTCCAGCCCAGGCCCTGCTCTTCCAGGCCGGCGGCTTCCGGTTCCGGGCCGACGTGGCTCGCCGGGCCGGCGCCGTGGGTCTTGCCGAAGGTGTGGCCGCCGGCGATCAGGGCCACGGTTTCTTCGTCGTCCATGGCCATGCGGGCGAAGGTTTCGCGGATGTCCCGGGCCGCCGCCAGCGGGTCGGGGTTGCCGTTGGGGCCTTCCGGGTTGACGTAAATCAGGCCCATTTGCACCGCCCCCAGGGGGTTCTCCAGCTCGCGGTCGCCGCTGTAGCGCTGGTCGTCGAGCCAGGTGGTTTCGCTGCCCCAGTAGACGTTGTCTTCCGGCTCCCAGACGTCCTGGCGGCCACCGGCAAAGCCGAAGGTTTTAAAACCCATGGATTCCAGGGCGACGTTGCCGGTGAGGATGATCAGGTCGGCCCAGGAGATCTTGCGCCCGTACTTCTGCTTGATCGGCCAGATCAGCCGCCGCGCCTTGTCCAGGCTGACGTTGTCCGGCCAGCTGTTGAGCGGGGCGAAGCGCTGCTGCCCGCCCCCGGCGCCGCCACGGCCATCGGCGATGCGGTAGGTGCCGGCGCTGTGCCAGGCCATGCGGATGAACAGCGGGCCGTAGTGGCCAAAATCCGCCGGCCACCAGGGTTGGGAATCGGTCATCAACGCCAGCAGGTCGCGCTTCACCGCGGCCAGGTCCAGGCTGTTGAATTCGGCGGCGTAGTCGAAGCCCTCGGCCATCGGGTCGGACAGGTGCGAGTGCTGGTGGAGGATCTTCAGGTTCAGTTGGCCGGGCCACCAGTCACGGTTGCTGGTGCCTTCGCCGGCGGTGTGTTTGAACGGACACTTGGATTCGTTGGACATGGGACTCTCCTTCGGTCATCCCTACCCGGCTGCTCGATATGGGCCCGAGGCTGGACGTGCGTATGAAAAGCGTAGTGAACGGCAAGCGAAGGTAAAAATAGACCCGCTTGATGACCCTGGCAGAAAAAAACCATGACGCCTGCAAGGTTTCTGCGCGGGACGCCCAGCCCCCTGGGAACCTGCCCTGGATGTGGCGAGCTGCGCCCGGGCTTGTTTAGCGCAGCCGATGCTGAACCGCGGCCTGAGCCTGGGCGTCCAGGCAACGCTGGGTGTCGATGTCGATCTGCTGGCGCAGGGCTTGGAACAGCGGGCTGGCGTCGGTGTAGCGGCGGCCGTAGCCGAGGTTGAAGCGGTAGTCGAAACCCGCCGGGTTCTGGCCCTGGGTGTGTTGCAGCAGGGTTTCCAGCTTGTCCAGGGCCTTGACCGCGCGCGCCTCGTTGCTGGCGGCGCCTTCGTATTCGTCCCACAGCTCCAGCAGGTGCTCGCGGGCCGGGGCGTCCAGGGCTCGGGCCAGCAGTTGCAGGTCGTCGCGCTCCTGCTGGCTCTTGTCCGGGTGGGCAGCCTGGGCCACCGCCGGGATGTCGCCGTGAATGGCCTCCCCCAGGTCGTGGACGATGCACAGTTTCAGCACCCGCAGCAGGTCCAGGTCCCCCAGTTGGTCTTCGAACAGCAGCGCCATCAGGCATAGGCGCCAGCTGTGCTCGGCCGTGCTTTCCTGGCGGCCGCTGGAGGTGTGGGCGCTGCGCAGCACGTCCTTGAGTTTTTCCGCTTCACGGAGAAAGTCGAGGCGGCCACTGAGAAGTTCACTGTTCATGGAAAGACCTGCGCGGGTGGGCAAAACACAGCCGGCACTGAAAGGCGGCGAGCGATGGCTAACCAGACTAGCCAAGGGGTGCTGCCGGGGCCACGGATAAAATATCCGGGGCCCCATTTCAGAGGGTTTCCACCAGCCGCACGGCGTTGCCGTCAGAGAGGTTGAGGCGGGTCCAGCGGCACTGGCTGGGGGCGATGGGCACGATGGCCGAATCGTTGTGGCCGCTGAAGAATTCCAGGGACGGCGGCTCCAGTACTTCGCGCCAGCCCAGGTCATCCAGGGCGGCTTCCTTGCGGGTGATTTCCTCGGTGCAAAAGCCCCACAGGGACTGGCCCAGCAGCTCACTCAAGGGCACGCCGAACTGCCCGGCGCGGGTGGCGGAACAGGCCAGCAGGCGGTGGGTCAGGTCGCACACCAGGTGCACGGCGCGCGGGCTGTCGTTCACCAGCCGCGCCAGGGCCTGGTCGGCGGCGGCGCTGAGGTTGGCCGCCAGCAGTTGTTCCAGGCGCGCACGCTCGGCCGGTTCCATGATCTGCCGGCCGTTTTCCCAACGGGAAATGCTCGACTGCGCCACGCCGAACAGTTCGGCGGCGTGCTGCTGCTTGACCCGGTGCAACAGGCGCCAGCGCCTGAGGGCCAGGCCCAGATGGGGGGAGGTGAACAGAGCTACGGACATGGCCTGGGCGATGCGAGTAAAGGGGCCGGCAGTTTCGCAGCCTCGGCGCTTGGCGGGCAACTTGCGCCGACCAATGCAATTGGTCCGGCCCGCCACAAGTTGCTGGACAGTGCAGTAAAAGCCCCGAAAAATCAGCGTCTTTGCCCTGCCCTCTACGGGCCGGGCGTCTGTGCCAAGGAGTTCGGCCCAATGCTCAATGTCCTGTTTGTCTGCAGCCAGAACAAGCTGCGCAGCCCCACCGCCGAGCAGCTGTTCGCCGACTGGCCGGGGATCGAAACCGCTTCGGCGGGCCTCAACCACGACGCCCAGGTGCCCCTGGGCCCGGAGCTGGTGCAATGGGCCGGGCTGATTGTGGTGATGGAAACCCGGCACCGGGAAAAACTGCGCAAGCGCTTCAAGGCGCAGTTGAACAACCAGCAGATTGTGTGCCTGAACATTCCCGATGATTACGAGTTCATGGACCCGGAACTGATCCAGTTGCTGCGGCAGAAGGTGCCGCAGTTTCTTCCCGATGGCGGCGAGGCTCGCTGATATGCCCCTGATATTCAGGGCCCCACCTGAGCTGCGGGTGGAGCTGGACATCCTTGGCTACCAGTTCCCTGGCAGCCACGATCACCTGGACGCCAACTGGCTGATGGTGCAGGGCCGCATCGAGCATCCCCAGGGCGACTGGCGTTTCAAGGATGCCTGCCTGAGGACTCACGAGCTCGATCAGTTGGCCCAGTGGCTACAGGCCCTGGATCAGCCCGAAGGCCCTCCCCGGCCTTGCTGGTTCACCGAGCCTTGCCTGGCGTTTCACTACCTGGGCGGCCCCGAGCCGCAGATCCAGATCCACTTTTGCCTTGAAGCCGCACCGCCCTGGCTGAACCCGGAGCAACGGCTGGACGGCTGCCAAGTGACGCTGCCCCTGGCCTGCAATTCCGTGTCTCGGTTGCTGGCAGGGGTGGATGCCCTGCGCCGGGATTTCCCCCAGCGCTGAACCACAGCCGCCCGTCTGTAGCCGCTGCCGCAGGCTGCGATAGGCACCGAAGGGGCCTAGGCGCCAGGGGGATCGCCAGCGAGCCTGCGGCTCGTGCGCAGCCTTCGGCAGCGGCTACAAGAAGCGGGGCACGCGCAGGGTTGGACTCTGTGTGGCCGCGAAGGAGCCTCGGTGGTGGTTAGACGGAGCCGAGGGCGGCGATCAACGCTGGGGAGGCGTTGTACAGCGGTGTACTGCCCTGCAGCAGGATCTGCGCGCTGCGCCGGTAGGCAGCGCCATCGATCAGCAGCTCCCCGCCGGCCAGCCGGGCATTGATCAGGGTCTCCAGCACCCCGGCGGGGTTTTCAATTGCCAGCGGGTACTCGCCCGGCTCCTCGCCTAGCACCGGCGCCCGCGCCAACAAGGCATGGGCCACGGTGCCTTCGGCCAGGCACGCCGCCGCCAGGCAGCAGCCACCGGACACCGCCAGGGACGGGTGGGCGTTCTGCGGGGTGAAGTAGCGGGTGGCGATATCCCCACCCTCTCGCGCTGGGCTGACGATGCAGATCTTCGGGATGGTTTCGCTGCGCCGCAGCTCGTCGGCGCTCATCAGGCTGCCGTCGCGCTTGCGCAAGCCCATGCGCAACCCGCCCAGCACCATCAGTTCCAGCAGGCGTGCCTTGAATTGCGGATCGGCGTCCAGCTGGGCCGGGGTTTCCTCGCCGTTCTTGCCCAGGTCCGCCGCGCGCAGGATGACCATGGGCACCGCCACGTCGATGCAGGTGGCGGCGATGCCGTCCAGCAGGTCCACCCGTTTGCCGGTGGGGAACAGCGCGCCGGTCTTGGCCCCCACCGGCTTGTCGAGAAACAGGTCGACCCCGGGAAACACCCCGTTGACCCCGGGAATCCGCGTGTCGCTCAGCAGCCGGCCATTGGCGAAGCCCAGGCGCGCATACATCGTGGTCTGGGTGTTGCTGTTGTAGATCTCGATCTGCCCACCGCCCTCCCCGGGCTCCAGCCAGCCGCGCTGCAGGGCATACAGCGGCAACGCCGCGGACATGTTGCCGCAGTTGACGCTCCAGTCGATGGCGCTCTTGCCCGCCGCCAGTTGCGCCAGGGTGCTGATCATCCGCGTCTCGCCGGGGCGGCGCTCGACGATGAACACCTTGTTGCTGGTGGGCCCGCCGCGCCCCAGGCCGGTGATCTGGCTGTTGCCCGGCCACTCGCCCTGCAGCGGCACGCCCATCAGGTGGCGCAGCAACTCTTCCACCAGCGCTTCGTCCCGGGGCAGCGCTTCGCGGGCCAGGATCAGCCCGGTGGAGGTGCCGCCACGGGCGTGGCACACGGGGAATTCAGGGATGGCAGCAGGCTTGGGCAGATCAGGCATGGCGGGCGCCTCCAGGGTGGGCGAATGGAACAGCCCCTTGTCGCACGGGCAACGGGCGGCAGCGCAGCATGATAAACCGTCGCGGCCGATCCCGGGGCCTGTCGCTTGGCGATCCGGGGTCGCCCGATTGCGCATCGTGCCCGGGGCCGATCAGCACCTGGGTCTTGGCACGGGTGCTACAGGCTTGTAGCCCGAAGCGGCCAGGACGCCCTCACGGCGCTTTTTTGACCGGCCCATTTGACTAACAGTCTTGAGCTTCTAGATTCCACTGGCGACCTCATGGAAGTGCATTTCGCCCGGTGCCCGACAGCTGTTGCGCCGCGCCCGGATGCTCGGTGGCCGCACGCTGCACAGCCGATGACACCCGGGCCTGGATCGCCAGGCCCATAGCGCGACAACAGGGAGCCGGACATGAACGAAAACATCGTGGATATCCTTGTCACCATTGACGTGGACACCATTCTGGAAAGCAACGGCAAGACCTTCGACGGCGGCAACACGCTGACCTTGAGCCAGCACAGCGCCACCCCCACCCAGCTCTACAACTACTACAGCAACGGCCAGCGCCTGTCCGACCAGGTGGTCTACATGGTGGCCCGCCGCGACAACACCGACGGGCCGGACGGCGGCTCCGAACTGGCGGTCAACCTGCGTCAGGGGGACATTGTCCGCTGGCGCGCCACCAGCCTGTCCAAGGGCATGTACAACGCGGTGCTGCTGTACCAGTACACCCAGACCAACCCGGTACCGAGTGCCGGCAATCCGCCCTATCTGACCGACGTCACACCAATCGTCCTGGACAGCACGCCGCTGCCCATCATCGACAAGGACAACCCGGCCGGGCAGCCCATCGCGCAAAGCGTGCAGAACTACTACTGGCAGGCCAACGCCACCCGGGTCGGCTCGCGCATTACCTACACCTGGGCCTTCATGATCCTGGACAGCAACAACAAGGTGATCGCCTACTGCTCCTGGGACCCGTACTTCTCCATCCACTGATGGCCATGGCCTCTCCCCGTTGCGGGGAGAGGCTTGCTCCAGGCTTCAGGCGCGCCGGGCCAGCAACAGCACTGAGGCCGCCGCCGACAGCAACGCCGCGCAGCAACGATTGAACAGGCGCTTGCCCGCAGGCTCGCTGAACCAGCGGCGCATGTGCAGGCCCATCAGCGCATAAGCGCTGATGGCGATCCACTCCAGCAGCAGGAACAACAGCCCCAGCACCAGGAACTGCGAACCCACTGGCGCCCCGGGCTCGACGAACTGCGGCAGAAACGCGGTGAAGATCAGGATCGCCTTGGGATTGCCGATGGCCACCAGAAATTCCTGCCGGCTGAGGGCCAGCAGCCCGGACACCCGGCTGCGCTCCGCACTCTGCACCTGGGGGTCCGCGGTCCACAGCTGATAGGCCAGGTACAGCAGGTAGCCCGCGCCGAGAATCTTGATCCCGTAGAACAACAGCTCCGAGGCTTGCAGCACCACCGCCAGGCCGGCGGCGGCCAGGGCGATCATCAGGGCGAACGCCGCCAGGCGGCCGATGCCCGCCAGGCACGAGGTGCGAAAACCGTAGGCGCTGGCATTGCGCACCGACAGCAGGTTGTTCGGCCCGGGGGCCATGTTCAGGGCGAAACAGGCCGGGAGAAATAGCGCCAGGGTGGCGAGGTTCATAGGCACTCCAGAATCGGCAAGGCGTCGTTGTTGACCGGCAGGGAACATAAAACGCCTGGGCCCCGGGACACAAGCCAGCCCCGGCGATTACGCCCCGGCCAGGCGCAAGGCATAGGCACGGATGTCCTGCGGCCAGTCCTCGATGCACTGCTGCAGGCGCGCCAGGTCCGCGGCGAACAGCGCCCGGGTGGCTTCTTCATAACCGGGAAGATCGCCGCCCATGGCCAGCATGAACTGGTAGGCCGCCTCTTGCGCGGCCCGCTGGCGCTGCGGTTCGGCGCCATGGCGCCGGGCTTCGTCCACCAGCCGGCGCAGCACCGCCGAGGCGCCACCGGGCTGCTCGGCCAGCCAGTCCCACTGGCGCGGCAACAGGGTCACTTCCCGGGCGATGACCCCCAGCTTGGGTCGCCCCCGCCCCCGGGGCGCAGCCTCTTCGCCCTCGACCGGCGCAGCAGCAGGCTGGTGCGGGCGATAGCGCCCGTTGCCCGGCGCCGGCGTGGCGGCCAGGCGCTGGCGCACTTCGTCCGGGGTGCCCCGCAGGTCGAGGTCGATGACCCGGCCGCTGGCATCGTCGAACACCAGCAACGGCTGCGGCGCCGCCTCTTCGCTGGCACGCTTGACCGCCAGCGCGACCTCCAGCAACGGGCCGGCCGCCAGCACCTGCTGGGCCTGAAACGCAGTGACGGGTTGGGCAAGTGAGTCGGACATGGTTATGGCCTCAAGGAAACGAGGCTGCATATTACCCGGGTATTAATAAGACAATCAATAATACCCGGGTAATATTTAAACAGCGGCCGGCCCTCGCGACTGCCGCTGTGGGGCCGGCTCGCTGTCGACGGGCATCTCGATGCCCCAGTCGCCGTCCAGGTACCAGTCCTCCCCGAGCATTTCCGCCGGGTGCATGGTGCGATCGGAACCATTGCCGCAGGCCAGGGCATTGGCCGCGCAGTAGCGGTCGCAGCCCCAGCAGATCCGCTCGGGGTGTTTGGGGCGCAGGGGAAAGGGCTTGGCCATGACGGCTCCCGGAACCTGGATGAAGGAGCCTGCACCTTAGAACCTGCGGGACCTTCGAGCCTTGATCCCGATCACAATGGCAGGGTGCGGTCCTGGATCACCTGCTTCATCACCAGGGTCGAGGTCAGGCGCTGGACGTTGGGCAAGGTCGACAGGCGTTCGTCATACAACCGCTGGAACGCCGGCAGGTCGCGGGTGATCACCTGCAGCAGGTAATCGGGTTCGCCAAACAGCCGCTGCGCCTCGACGATCTGGACAATGCCCTGCAAGGCAGTTTCGAAGGCCGCCACGGCCTGATGATCGCCCTCGCGCAGGGTGACGAACACCATGGCCGAGAAATTCAGCCCCAGGGCGCTGGGCGCCAGTTGTGCGCGATAGCCCAGGATCACCCCGGACTGCTCCAGCGCCCGTACCCGGCGATGGCAAGGGGACAGGCTAAGACCGACCCGCTCGGCCAGGTCGGTGACCGACAGGCGGCCGTCGGCTTGCAGCTCGGCAAGAATCTTCTGATCAATCCGATCCATTTGAATAATTCTCCCCATTCGAAGGTTTGCAGTTGGAATATTAGAGAAAAAATCCCCCTCGATCTTCACTATTCTTTCTTCACACCTTGAAGCCCCTGCTCACCGCAGCTGTGCGGCGGTCGAGCCCCTGATGCCCGTGAGAAAGCCCCATGCCCTACCCCCTTGCCAAGCCGCACCCTGCGCTGCCTAGCGCGACCGCCTGCCCCGCCCACGCTACCTGCAGCCAGCCGAGGTAAGCCAACATGGAACCGAGCATGTTGGCCGCGTTCTGGGCAGTGTCGCTGCTGTTCGTGATCACCCCCGGCGCCGACTGGGCCTATGCCATCTCTGCCGGGCTCAACGGCCGGGTGGTGATTCCCGCGGTATCCGGGCTGCTGAGCGGCCACCTGCTGGCGACCCTGGTGGTGGCCGCCGGGGTCGGCGGGCTGGTGGCGCGTTACCCCCTGGCCCTTGCGGGCCTGACCGTGGCCGGTGCCGGCTACCTGCTGTGGCTGGGCGTCGGCCTGCTGCGCCACCCGTCCACGCCACAGGCCGGCGCAGGCCAGGCCGATGCTTCCTGGGCACGCTGGTCGTTCAAGGGCCTGTGTGTCAGCGGCCTCAATCCCAAGGTCTTCCTGCTGTTCCTGGCCCTGCTGCCACAGTTCACCAGCCCCGCGGCCGCCTGGCCGGTGTCGCTGCAGATCCTCGCCCTGGGGCTGCTGCATGCCTTCAGTTGCGCGGTGATCTACCTGTTGGTGGGCTTCGGCTCGCGCACGGTTCTGCAGACGCGGCCGGTGGCGGCGCTGTGGGTCAGTCGCCTGTCGGGCGGGTTGATGGTCCTGATTGCGCTAGTGTTGCTGGCGGAACAACTCCTGGCTTGAGGAGTACCCATGCACAGCTTCAGACAACGAGCGGCTCGCGGGCTGCAAAGCGGTGACAGCTTCAGCCTGTCGCGATGCTTCACTCCCCAGGACATCCAGCGCTTTGCCGAGATTTCCCGGGACTACAACCCGGTGCACTTCCACCCGCCCTTCGCCGAGGCCCGAGGGTTTCGCGAACCGGTGGCCCATGGCCTGCTGACCGCCAGCCTGGTGACCGAGATCGGCGGGCAGATCGGCTGGCTGGCCTCGGCGATGCGCTTCCAGTTCCGCCGCCCGGTCTATGCGAGGGATACCGTGACCTGCCGCTGGCTGATCACCGAGGTGGATGCCCGGGGCCGGGCTACGGCGGTCATCACCCTGAGCAACGAAGATGGCGTGATCGTGCTCGAAGGCGAAACCCGCGGCGTGCTTCCCGGCGAACAGGAACGGCAGTTACTGAGCCAGATGCTCGCCGAAGGCGACCCGGGCAACCCCTTGGCTCGGTAGACCTCAAGCCCTGCGACGCACCCGAAGCCCCCTTCGCTGGCAAGCCAGCGCCTACACAAAGCCCCACCACCACGCCATCTCGTTGGGGCTGGCCGGGCACAGAATTTTCTCTGACAGCGGCTACGGGATCGCTATGATGGATCACCATGAACCCCAGCCCCGCGATCCGCCAACCCTGTCCGCCCGGCGCCTGCATTTGCGAGCGCGAGCAGTTGCTGGACACCCCCGGAGCCGACCTGCGCATCCTCAATCTGACGCGCCAGGAGGAAAAACGCCTGCTCGAACGCCTGGAAAACCTCAAGGACCTGGCGGACCTGGAACACATGCAGCGGCGGATGTACGAACAACTGGGCATCCGCGTCCAGATCAGCCCCAGTGACAACGTGGTCCGCAGCATGCGCGGCATCGCCATTTCCCTGGGCGAGTTGCCCGGCCTGTGCCGCAAGACCCGGCAATCGATCCCGGCCGCCATCCGCCGGGCCATGGAGCAGCGCCCGGAAATCGCCTACCGCCTGCTGGACTCCCAGGACCTGTTGCGCGGCACCTGAGGGCCGCGCACTCAAGCGCCGCCCATACCGTTCAAGGCTTGCAGCCCGGGGCCTGAACCCGGAAACTTGCCGCTGCTTTTTCCAGGACTTCTCTCATGCAAAACACCCCATTGAACGCCGCCGACTTCGAAACCCTCGAAGACACCCTGCTCAAGTACGGCGACGACCACTCGGTACTCAACCCCTGCGAGCTGGACGGTTATTTCACCGCGCTGGTGTCGGGCCCGACCCAGGTGGATATCGCCGAATGGTTCCCGGCGATCTGGGGCGGCGAGAACCCCAATTGGGAAACCCCGCAAGAGTGCCGGCAGTTCATCGACCTGTGCGTGCGCCACATCAACACCCTGGCCGAACAACTGGCCAGTGATGCCCAGGGTTTCCATGCACGTTTCGAAACCACCGAACACCAGGGCCAGGACCTGTTGCTGGCCGAAGAATGGTGCTTTGGCTACCTGCGTGGCGTGGCCGTGGGCAACTGGCCGCAGATGCCGACACTACAGACCGGCCTGTTGCAGACGATCATCGACTGTGCCGAACAGGACAACTTCGAACTGCCGGCCGACCTCGACCTGGACCAGCATCGCCAGCAAGTAGCGGCCATCGAACCGGCGGCGCGGGCGCTGCATGCCTACTGGGCGGCGCAGCGCTGAAGTAAACCGCATCCAAAAAAAACGCCGCGGGCTCCAATCAGGGCCCGCGGCGTTTTTGTCTGCGTCCTGCCAGCAGCGCGAGGCTTACAGCAGTTTGCGTTGCACCGCTTCATCCAGGGTGCTGCGGGCCAGTTGCTGGACCACGTCGCGGGTATCCGCCTGGAAAGGAATCGCCACGATCAGCAGCAGTTGCATCCAGGTACGCACCGACTCGCTCTTGCGAATCCGCCCCAGTTCCTTGCCGTCCTTGTCCTTGAACACCGTCTCCAGGGTGAAGGTGTTCTTCGCCGTGGACGGGATGATGAAGAAGGTGGCGCCGGTGATGATGGCCGAGGCCATGCTGAACTGCTCGTTGTTGTACAGGGTGGCTTCGGCGTACAGGTCCGACTCGACCTTGTCGGTGCTGACCCGGGCAAAGCGCCCGGACTGGCGGTAGGTATCGGCCACCGCCGCTTCCCAGGCGGCGGCCGAGGCGCCGGCGGCAGCATTGGCCGGGCCGCCATTGACCTGGTTCATCGCGGTGGTGCGCACGAAGGCCGTGGGTTTGTGTTGCTCCGCCTGGGCGGTGGGTGGCCAGGCCGTGACCGGTGCCAGTTCGTGTTGCGAATAGGACACGCAGCCGCTCAGCAGTACCGCAGCCAGCACCAGTAGGTGCTTGATGGAACCGAACATGTGACGCTCCTTGATCCTAGTGCGCCAACCGGGCGGTGGCGTTGTCGAGCAATTTGGCAACCAGCTCGTTGAGCTGCTTGGCGCCCTGGGTCGGGGCCCAGTATTCGCGCCCATAGAGACCGACATTGCGCTCGAACTTGAGCTGCTCCCTGGCGCTGGCCAGTTCCTTGCCGTCGCGATCGACGATCGACAGATCACCGGCCAGGTCGAAGCTGTCGACGTAGATCGGGCCATTGACCCAGATCCACAGCGTCAGGGTCAGCAGGGCCCCCGGCACATAGCCCGGGTGCGGCCCGCGATGGCCCTTGAGGGAGGTCATGTTGAACTTCAGCACCACGTCGTTTTCCCCCAGGCGGGTAGGAAATTCGCTGAGTTGCTGGAAGTAGCCGGCGCTCTTGACGTAGGGCGTCAGCTGGGCGGTCAGGGAGCGGCTGATGGCGGTGCGGGTGGCTTCGTCGATACCGGCGGCGGAAACCTGCACATCGGCGATCTGCGCGGTGCGCGGGCTGCTGGCAGGCGCGGGATGCAGCGGTGCGCCCAGGGGGCCGGTGACGTTGTAGGACACACAGCCGGTCAGCGCCAGGGTGGCGACAAGGGCGGTGGCCCTGAGGAGGGTTCTGAACACGAAATATCCTTATTGAGGGACGGACAGCACCAACGTCTCGACCCCGGCGCCCAGAACTTTAGGAAAACCTCGCATTCGGTTGGGCGCTACAGGCCCGCTCCCGGGCCTTATTGATAGTCCTCTTCATAGGCCTGGAGCAGATTGAACAAGTGCTCCTGGGGCATCGCGCAGTCCTCCAGCGCTTCGGGCGCAACCCCGTTCCATTGCTCATCGGGGTCGCTTTCGACAATCAGCAGCGGCACCTGGGCGTTGTTGCAGAAGGCGAGGATGTCGCGCAGTTCCTGCTCACGTTCCACATGGTCGTTGTGAAACAGCTTGGCGCTGTAGAAGAAACCCTCGGCGCCACGGCGCAGATAGCCCTGGGCAATACGCAGGGACAGGCCCAGGCGCTGATGGAGAAACTTGACCAGCGCCAGGTCAGTGCTGGGAGTCGCGGCGGCGATGCTTATTCTGGACATGGCAGGTTCCTTGATAAATCGGCGGGCAGCCCTCGCGCTGCTACTCGGGCCGCCACAGTTCGAGCCCCTGCACATGGCGCTCGATGTCGTCCATGTCGTCCTCCCCCAGGGTACGGTCGAAGGGTTCGCTGAGAATCCTGCGCACCTGGGCCAGGCGCTGGGTGACCTGCTGGTTATCGATGAAATCGGTGGTGGCGCGCTGGTAGTCGGCCACGGGTTTATCCATGTAGTAGGCGCCCATCTTGTGCAACGAGATCAAGACGAACTCCAGCTCCGCCAGGGCCTGCAGCGCCTGCTCGCCAGAGAGGGTGATGGTGCGGTTGCTTTCCAGCATCGAAACTTCCTTGGTGCTCAACAGTTGGACAGAACGCCGCCTGGGCGGCGTGCGGCGCGCGCTTCAATCAGGCGGGCCACCGCCCATGCTGATCATGGCCTGGCCGGACTGAACAACAGGCCCGGCTGACACCGCTCACCGACTCGGTGCCGGAGCCAGCTTGAGCCGGGTCGGATCGACCGCGCAGGCCATGTTGCGCAGCTCCCCGATCAACGATTGACGGGGAAAGGCGGCCCATTGCGCAAGATCTTCCTTGCGCATGACCTCCACGCCCTGGGCGAAGGGCTCGGAGAAGTACACCCGGCCGAACTGCGCCGACTCATCCTTCTCGCAGTTGATCACCCGGGTCGCGCGGGAGCTGTAGATCGGCGGCTTGCCACCGCCCAGCGCAGCAGGCTTGGCGTAGTTGTTGACCAGATAGAACTGCCGCAGGTTCGGATTGTTCTGGTAGAGGGCCAGCGAGTTGGCGGCAAAGTAGGTGGCCAGTTCCGGGCTTTCCAGCACCTTGAACATGCCGTCCGGACGCTGCGGCGCCGGGGCCTCCCCGGGGGTACCCGAATGCGCGCAACCGGCGAGCAAAAGCGCCGCGCTCAAGCTCGACAGCTTGTTCATCGGCCCGCTCCCTGGGCCAGGTCCGGCCGCTCCTGCTCCAGCAATGGCTGATCGACAGTGCCCTGCAGCGAGCAGAGCAAACGGGTCTTGCCGTCTTCCTGGCTGAGCATGAGGATCTTTTCCGCGGAGCCCGGCGCCGGGGCGATGCCCGAAGCGGCGGCCGGGTTGTCCTGCCAGGGGGTCGCGGCGTTGAGTTTGATCTGCGGCCGGGAGACGAAGTATTCGCCAGTCTCCTGCCAACCGGCCTGGGGCAGCGCGGCCATGACGGCCTCGCGGCTGGCATCGATTTCAAAGCCCCAGAAGTGAAAGGTGCCCTGCTCGCCCAGGTCGAACTGGCGGTCGTAGTAGGCGCTCAGGGGCAGGCCCTGATCCAGCAGCGGCCGGGAAAACGCCATCAGCGCGGTGGCGCTGTCGCGGCGCTCCGCCACCGGAATCCAGGCGATGCCCTGGCGCTGATTCTCCGCCAGTTTCACCACCTGCCCGAGCTCGGCGCGCTGCTGATACAGGGCCTTGAAAAAACTCGGCTGGCACTCCAGCAGGCTCTGGCTGAGGCTCGCTGCCTGGGCAGCGCCGGCACTCAAGCCCAGGAGCAAGGCCAACAGCGGTGAGGTGGAAAGGCGGGGCAAGGTGCGCGTCCGTTGCATGGTCTGGAGCATCCTGAGCAGGCGAAAAAAACGCGACTCTACTCCCGCCGGCACCGCCGAGACAAATCCGCCTGCAGGCACCAGGCCTGCATGGCAGAGCGGCGCCACAGCCGGTTCAGAGGAAAATACGGCCCTTGAGGTACAAGGCGCCGTAGCCGCTGATGATCACCCGCCCGTTGTCCAGCACCTGGCACTGCAACTGGCCCTTGCGCGCCCCGCCCTGTTGCGCCCGCAACTGGCGCTTGCCCAGGCGCGCGGCCCAGTAAGGCGCCAGGGAGGTATGGGCGGAACCGGTGACCGGGTCTTCATTGACCCCGACCCGCGGGCCGAACCAGCGCGAGACGAAATCGAATGCCCGGGACGGCGCCGTCACGGCGATGCCGCGCACATCGAAGGCGGCCAGTGCGGCGAAATCGGGCTTGAGCGCCTCCACCAGAGATTCGTCGTCCACCACCAGCAGGTAATCGTCGGTGCGGTACAGGGCCTCGGCCGCCGGCAACCCCAGGGCTTGCAGCAGGGCCGGAGCAATCGCCACGGCTTCGGGCTGCTTGGCGGGAAAGTCCATGGACAGCAGGCCGCCCTCGCGGCTCACCCGCAACTCGCCGCTGCGGGTGGCAAAGCGCAGCACGTCGCGGCGCTCGCCCAACTGCTCGAACAGCACCCAGGCCGCCGCCAGGGTGGCGTGCCCGCACAGGTCGACCTCCACCGTGGGGGTGAACCAGCGCAGTTCGAAGACTTCGCCCTGGGGCACGAAATAGGCGGTTTCCGACAGGTTGTTCTCCAGGGCGATGCGCTGCAGGACTTCGTCCGGCAACCAGGCATCCAGGGGGCACACCGCCGCCGGGTTGCCACCGAAGACGTGGGAGGTAAAGGCATCCACTTGAAAGATATCGAGCTGCATCGCGGTCATTCCTCGGCGCCTTGGGCGCGGATCTGTTCCAGGTAGTTGTAGATGGTGTAGCGGGTCACCCCCAGGGCCGCGGCGGCCTTTTCGATCCCGCCCTTGACGATGAACACCCCGCGCTCCTGCATCTGGCGCACGGCGTCGAGCTTGTGTGGCTTGCTCATGCGCGCCCCGCTTCCCGGGCAGGCACCCTGGATGATCTGGGCCAGCAACTGTTCCATGTCGGGGGCTTCGTCGCGGCGCGGCGCAGGCGCGCTGCCCAGGCCCAGCAACTGCCCGAGGCAGGCATGAGCGGCGGCGATACCGCTCAGGTCGCTGTTGCTGCACAGGCTGGCGAAGGGCTGCCCGCTGCTGTCGCGAAAGATCACCGTGGAACTGCGCAGCTCGCGGCCGTCGGGGGCCAGGGTCGGGTAGTTCTCCAGCACCAGCGGGGTCGCCGCGGAGCGGTCTTGCAGGGCACGTCGCACCGCGGCAAAACCCAGGTCCTGGCGCGGCCCGACCAGCACCGGGTCGCCTACCCGGCGCCCGGTGACATGACCATTGGCGATGGCGACGATCGAGCACTCGGGACGGTCAAGGTCATGCAGGACAATCTCCACGTGCCGGCCGACTACACTGCCCAGCATCTGCAAAGTGCTGTGCAGCACCTGCAGCACCAGCTGACGTTCGGCAAGCAGGGAAGCGCAAGATCGGTTCATGGGTGACTACCAAGGTGAACGGCCAGGAAAAATATCAACACTTTGTTGAATATTCAACTTCTTGTTCAGTTGATCCCGGTCATGCCCGCCCATCATGGCAATTGCATAGCCAAGGGCATTGCTGCAATATTCGCAAATGTAAAACGTTCTCATTAAATATTTCCATTCAAGTGCTCTGCCCCATGACCCCCAACCTGCTTCTCGTGGAAGACGACGCCCGACTGCGCGACGACCTGGACCTGCATTTCCGCCAGCGCGGCTTTACCGTCACCACCTGCACCGACGGCCGCCAGGGGCTGGCCGCGGTGCGCGCCGGCCACTTCGACCTGGTGCTGCTGGACATCATGCTGCCGGGCATGGACGGCCTGGCCCTGCTGGAAACCCTGCGCCAGGAACAGGGCACGCCGGTGATGCTGATGTCGGCCCTGGGCGCCGAGCAGGACCGCATCACCGGCTTTACCCGAGGCGCCGACGACTACCTGCCCAAGCCCTTCAGCCTGGCCGAACTGGACGCCCGCGCCGACGCCCTGCTGCGGCGCATGGCCCGGGTGCAACAGCTGCAGGCCACGCGCCAGGACCCGCACCTGAGCTTCGACGACCAGGCCCAGGACGTGCTGCACCAGGGCCGCGCAGCGGGCCTGACCGGCTCGGAATACCGGTTGCTGGTGACCCTGCGCGAGCACCCCGGGGAAACCCTGAGCAAGCCGTTTCTCTATCAGCACGTACTGCACCGCATCTACACGAGGCTCGATCGCGGCCTGGATGTGCACGTGTGCAACCTGCGGCGCAAACTCGCCGACCTTGGGGTGCAGCACCTGCAGATCCAGGCGGTGCGCGGCGCGGGCTACATCCTGGTGGAAGCGGAACGCCACTGATGCGCCGTCACCCCCTGCTGTGGAAACTGGCGCTGTTGCAGATCGGCTTCTGCCTGCTGCTGACCTGGATCATCTGGACCTGGGGCCTGTCGGCCGAGCGCAGCACCTATTTTCTCGACCCCGCCGACCGCCAGTACCTGGCCAGCTACGCCCAGCAGGCCGAGCACGCCTGGCGCCAGGGCGGGGTGGCCGCGGTCGATGAGTTCCAGCGACAACTGGCAACCCGGGAAGACACCTGGGTCGCGGTGATCGGCGATCGCCTGCAGAGCCTGGGCAGCACGCCGCTGACCGCCGAGGAAGCCAGCCACCTGACCTTCATGCGCAAGCTCGACTGGCCCATGAGCCGGCGCCTGCAGGACGAGTTGCCCTACGTCAGCATCGAATTCCCCGAGCACCCGGAGCAAGGCCGGCTGGTGCTGCAACTACCCGAGCGCCTGCTGCCCAGCGGCCTGACGCCCTGGACCCACCTGCTCAGCCATGGCGTGGTGCCGACCCTGCTGGCCGCCCTGCTCGGCCTGTTGCTCTACCGCCACCTGGTGCTGCCGTTGAACCGCCTGCGCGACCGCGCCGATGCCTTGCGCGCCGACGACCTGGAAAGCCAGGGCCTGGGCACGCCCCTGGTGAACCGCCACGACGAACTGGGGGAACTGGCCCTGGCCTTCGAGCACATGGCCGAGCGCCTGCGCCAGAGCCTGGCCCAGCAGCGCCTGTTGCTGCGCACGCTGTCCCATGAGCTGCGCACGCCCCTGGCGCGGTTGCGCATCGCCCATGACAGCCGGTTGCCGCCGGAGCAGTTGCGCCAGCGCCTGGACCGTGAGATCGCCGACATGCAGCGCCTGCTGGAAGACACCCTGGACCTGGCCTGGCTCGACACCGAGCGCCCGCAACTGCCTACCGAAGCGGTGCAGGTGCTGTCGATCTGGGAAGCCCTGCGCCAGGACGCCTGCTTCGAAAGCGCCTGGGACGCCGAGCGCCTGCCCTGCCTGCTGGACGCCGAGTGCCGGGTCCAGGTGCACCTGGACAGCATCGCCCAGGCCCTGGAGAACCTGCTGCGCAACGCGATCCGCTACTCCCCCGCCGGCGGCCGGGTGAGCCTGCGCGGCTGGCGCGAAGGCGCCTATTGGCACCTGTGCCTGGAAGACCAGGGACCAGGGGTCGCCGAACAGGACCTGCAACGCATCTTCCAGCCCTACCAGCGCCTGGACTCGGCCCAGGGCGACGGCTTCGGCCTGGGCCTGGCCATCGCCCGGCGCGCCGTGGAGCTGCACCAGGGGCGGATCTGGGCCAGCAACGGCCACCCCGGGCTGTGCATGCACCTGCTGCTGCCCGCCGCCTAGGCCCGGCACAAGCGCGCCCGGCTCCCTGACAGAACCTCGTACCGACCTGGAAGTGTTTAGAAAGTTAATGCGCTTTACTCGCAAATAGCAGTCATTATCATTCGTGATCTTCTGTTTCTGCCTCTGTCCCGGAGATCACCGATGTCCATGCGCTCGATGCGTCCTTTCGCCCCCTTCCTGCTGTCCGGCTGCTGCCTGCTCAGCCAGGCCGTGCAGGCCGCCAACGAAGGCTCGACCCAGCCGGTCCTGGAGCTGGAACCCCAGAGCGTCATCGCCACCGCCAAGGAAGAAACCAAGCAGGCACCGGGGGTCTCGGTGATCACCGCCGAGGACATCCAGAAGCGCCCGCCGGCCAACGACCTGTCGCAGATCATCCGCACCATGCCCGGGGTCAACCTCACCGGTAACTCCACCAGCGGCCAGCGCGGCAACAACCGGCAGATCGACATCCGCGGCATGGGCCCGGAAAACACCCTGATCCTGGTGGACGGCAAGCCGGTGGGCAGCCGCAACTCGGTGCGCTACGGCTGGCGCGGCGAGCGTGACAGCCGCGGCGACACCAACTGGGTACCGGCCGACCAGGTCGAACGCATCGAAGTGATCCGCGGCCCGGCGGCGGCCCGCTACGGCAACGGCGCCGCTGGCGGGGTGATCAACATCATCACCAAGCAGGCCGGCATCCAGACCCACGGCAATGCGACGATCTACAGCTCGTTCCCGACCCACAAGGACGAAGGGGCCACCCAACGCATGAGCTTCGGCCTCAACGGCCCGCTGACCGACAGCTTGAGCTACCGGGTCTACGGCAACGTGGCCAAGACCGATTCCGACGACGCCGACATCAACGCCGGCCATGAATCCCTGCGCACCGGCAACCAGGTCGGCACCCTGCCCGCTGGCCGCGAAGGGGTACGCAACAAGGACCTCAACGGCCTCTTGAGCTGGCACCTGACCCCGGACCAGAGCCTGGACTTCGAAGCCGGCTTCAGCCGCCAGGGCAACATCTACACCGGCGATACCCAGAACACCAACAGCAACAGCACGGTGAAAAACCTGCTGGGCCACGAGACCAACCGCAGCTACCGCGAGACCTATTCGGTGACCCATCGTGGCGAATGGGACTTCGGCAGTTCCATGGCCTACCTGCAATACGAAAAGACCCGCAACACGCGGATCAACGAAGGCCTGGCCGGCGGCACCGAAGGCATCTTCAGCAACAGCGAGTTCTACACCGCGGTGCTGCGCGACCTGACCGCCCATGGCGAGGTCAACCTGCCCCTGCGCGCCGGCTTCGAGCAGACCCTGACCCTGGGCAGCGAATGGTCCCAGCAAAAGCTCGACGACCCCAGCGCCAACACCCAGAGTACCAGCGAAGGCGGCGCCGTGGGCGGCCTGAGCTCGAGCAACCGCAGCACCCAGTCCAGCGCGCAGATCTTCTCGCTGTTCGCCGAAGACAACATCGAACTGCAGCCGGGCACCATGCTCACCCCGGGCCTGCGCCTGGACCACCACAGCATCGTCGGCGACAACTGGAGCCCGTCCCTCAACCTGTCCCACGCCCTGAGCGACACCCTGACCCTCAAGGCCGGCATCGCCCGGGCCTACAAAGCGCCGAACCTGTACCAGCTGAACTCCGACTACCTGCTCTACAGCCGCGGCCAGGGTTGCTACGGCCAGAGCACCAGCTGCTACTTGCAGGGCAACGACAAGCTCAAGGCGGAAACCAGCGTCAACAAGGAACTGGGCCTGGAATACAAGGCCGACGGCTGGGTGGCCGGCCTGACCTACTTCCGCAACGACTACAAGAACAAGGTGGAATCCGGCCTGGCCCCGGTGAGCCATGCCAGCGGCGGCAGCGGCGCTTACCGCAACTCGGCGATCTACCAGTGGGAAAACGTGCCCAAGGCCCTGGTGGAAGGCCTGGAAGGCACCCTGACCATTCCGTTGGCCAGCCAGCTGACCTGGAACAACAACTTCACCTACATGCTGCAATCGAAGAACAAGGAAACCGGCGACTACCTCTCGGTGACCCCGCGCTACACCCTCAACTCGATGCTCGACTGGCAGGCCACCCAGGACCTGTCGCTGCAGGCGACCGTGGCCTGGTACGGCCAGCAGACGCCGAAGAAGTACGACTATCACGGAGACCGCGTCACCGGCAGCGCCACCCAGCAACTGGCGCCGTACGCCATTGCCGGGGTCAGCGGCACCTACGCCCTGACCCGCAACCTGAGCCTGACCGCCGGGGTCGACAACCTGTTCGACAAACGCCTGTTCCGTGAAGGCAATGCCCAGGGCGTGAACAACATCGCCGGGGCCGGCGCCGCCACCTACAACGAACCCGGGCGCACCCTGTACACCAGCCTGACCGCTTCGTTCTGAGCCATTACCAAGAGCCATCACCAAGAGCCTGCCGAGAACGCCTGATGAGAACTTTTTTCCTGCCCCTGGCCCTGGCCTGGGGCCTTGCGGGAGCGGCCCTGGCCGCCCCCGCCCCGGACCAGCCCATGGACCGCAGCCTGCTGCAACGCCAGGACCTGCCCTACCGCTTCACTAGCCTGCAACTGGATTCCGCCGACGGCCAGCGGCACTACCAACTGTGGATCGGCAAACCGTTGCAGGCGCCGCCGCCACAGGGCTACCCGGTGCTGTGGATGCTCGATGGCAACGCCGCCATCGGCGCCCTCGACCCCGAGCAGCTCAAGCGCCTGGACCAGGGCCAGGCGCCGCTGCTGGTGGCAGTGGGTTACCAGACCCCGCTGCGTATCGAGCGCAACGCCCGCACCTATGACTACACCCCGCAGCAACCGGGCCAGGCGCAGCAGCAAGACCCGCTGACCGGGCAACCCAGCGGCGGCGCGCAAGCCTTCCTGCAACTGCTGCGCGAACGCATGCGCCCGGCCGTGACGGCCCAGGCACCGATAGATACCGCGCAACAGACCCTGTGGGGCCACTCCTACGGCGGCCTGCTGGTGCTGCAGGCGCTGTTCAGCCAGCCCCAGGCGTTTCGACACTACGCCGCCGCGAGCCCTTCGCTGTGGTGGGGCGACGGCCTGATCCTGCCCCAGGCCCAGGGCCTGGCCGAGCGCCTGCAGGGCCATCATGCGCAATTGCTGCTGATGCGTGGCGACGCCGAGCCGGGCAACCCGCGCCAGCCAGCAGGGCCCGAGGCCGACCAGCGCGCCCGCCAGTTGCAGGCGCAACTGGCCCAGGTGCCGGGGTTGGCCCTGGACTACCACAGTTTTGAAAAACTCAGCCATGGCCAAACCCTGGCAGCCTCGTTGCACTACGTGCTGGAGCGGCTCTACCTATCGGCGGCCAAGGACTGAAAACCCTGCGCCCGGGTGCAAGGCCCGGGCCGCGAGTTCCAGCGCAAGAGACAGGGTGCAAGCCTTGGGGCGGCGGGCTAATCTGCCGCTCGCCCCGCCACTTGTTCCGGATCACCAATGCCCACCTGCCCTGCCACTCGTTTTCTTGCCGCACTGGATGCCGACTGGGCCGCGCTGATCGCCGCCGTCGGCCCCTGCCTGCACCAGCCCCGCCCGGAGCGCGAGCCTTATCAGGCGCTGGTGCGCGCGGTGGCCTACCAGCAACTGCATGCCCGCGCGGGCGACGCGATACTCGGCCGCCTGCGCGCTTTGTTTCCCGGGCAGGACTTCCCTACGCCCGGGCAACTGGCCGATGCCAGCCTGGAGAGCCTGCGCGGCTGCGGCTTTTCCGCACGCAAGGTAGCGACCCTGCAGGGCATCGCCCAGGCCACCCTGGACGGCCGCGTCCCCGATGCCGCCAGCGCCCGCGGCCTGGATGACGAACAGTTGATAGAGCGCCTGATCCAGCTGCCCGGCATTGGCCGCTGGACCGTGGAGATGCTGCTGATCTACAGCCTTGAGCGCGAGGACATACTGCCGGTGGACGACTTTGGCGTGCGCGAAGGTTATCGCCGCCTGAAAGACCTGGAGAAACAGCCCAGCCCCCGGCAGCTGCGCCAGATCGGCCAGGCCTGGAGCCCCTGGCGCACCACTGCTGCCTGGTACCTGTGGCGCGTGCCGACGGCCTGAACACCGCGCACTTGACCCGGTGCGGACTGGCCGCTGCGCGGTTCGCCGGCAAGCCGGCTCCTACGGGGATATGCCCGCCTGTAGGAGCTGGCTTGCCAGCGAAAGCGCCCGCAAGATCGCCCCATTCCCTCGCCATCAACCGCGCCCAATGGCCGCTGCGCGGTTCGCGGCAGGCCGGCTCCTACGGGGTTATGCGCGCCTGTAGGAGCTGGCTTGCCAGCGATGGGGGCGCTACATGCCCAGCCAGTTGGGCAAGGCCAGGGAGATCAGCGGCACGTAGGTCACCAGGATCAGGAACAGCAGCAGGATCATCAGCCACGGCATCGCCGCGCGGATGGTCTGGCCCAGGGTCAGGCCGGTCACCGCCGAGGTCACGAACAGGTTCAGGCCCACCGGCGGGTGCACCAGGCCGATCTCCATGTTGACCACCATGACGATGCCCAGGTGAATCGGGTCGATCCCCAGCTTCATGGCAATCGGGAAGAAGATCGGCGCCAGGATCAGCACGATCGCCGAGGGCTCCATGAAGCTGCCCGCCACCAGCAGCACCACGTTGACCATCAGCAGGAAACCGATCGGCGTCAGGCCTTCGGAAATCACCCAGGCGGTGATTTCCTGGGGGATCTGTTCGGTGGTCAGCACATGGGCGAAGAGCATGGCGTTGGCGATGATGAACATCAGCATGATCGACAGCCGGCCCGACTCCAGCAGCACCTTGGGGCAGTCCCGCAGCTTCATGTCGCGGTACACGAACAGGGCGACGAAGGCCGAGTACACTGCCGCCACCGCCGCCGCCTCAGTAGGCGTGAACATGCCGCTGTAGATGCCGCCAAGGATGATCACCAGCAACAACAGGCCCCAGAACGCCCGGCGCGCAGCACTCAGCCACTGGCCAAAGGTGGCCCGTGGCTGGGCCGGCAGCTTTTTCACCCGGGCCACGATGTAGATCGCCACCATCAGCAGCAGGCCCAGCAGCAACCCGGGCACCACGCCGGCCATGAACAGCTTGCCCACCGAAGTCTCGGTGGCCGCCGAGTACACCACCATGACGATCGACGGCGGAATCAGGATGCCCAGGGTCCCGGCGTTACAGATGATCCCGGCGCCGAACTCCTTGGGATAGCCGGAGCGCACCATGCCCGCCACGGCAATCGAGCCCACCGCCGCCACGGTGGCCGGCGAGGAACCGGACAGCGCGGCGAACAGCATGCAGGCCAGCACCGCGGCAATGGCCAGGCCGCCACGGATGTGGCCGACGCAGGCGTTGGCGAAGTCGATCAGGCGCTGGGCCACGCCGCCGGTGGTCATGAAGGCCCCGGACAAGAGGAAGAACGGAATCGCCAGGAAGGTATAGGCGTCGGAGGTCTCGAACAGCTTGATCGCCAGGGAGCTCAGGGAGTCCTGGCTGAACATCAGGATCGACACCGCCCCCGACAGGCCCAGGGCAATGGCGATGGGCACGCCGAGGAACATGAACACGAACAGCAGCAGAAACAGACAGAGCACGGCCATCAGTGACGCTCCTCATGGCTGCCCGCCAGCTTGCTGGCCTCGCCCGCCTCGTCGGCCAGGCCCAGGCCGAACTGCCGTCGGGTGAAGATGCGGTAGAAGATTTCCAGGTAGCGGATCAGCACCAGGGCGAAGCCGATGGGCACTATCACCACGATATGGCTGACCTGGATGCCGAAGCGGTCCAGGTCTTCGGCACCGATATGGGCGGCCATGATCGCGCTCAGCCACTTGAAGCTGGCGACCATGAACAGCCCGGCGTACACCAGGCAGCACAGGCAGGCGAGCAGCGCCAG
Source organism: Pseudomonas protegens CHA0 (assembly GCF_000397205.1). Classification (NCBI taxonomy): domain Bacteria; kingdom Pseudomonadati; phylum Pseudomonadota; class Gammaproteobacteria; order Pseudomonadales; family Pseudomonadaceae; genus Pseudomonas; species Pseudomonas protegens. Next base: position 2,987,852 of record NC_021237.1, on the reverse strand, counting down.
GTAGCGCTGCACCGGGCGCGGGGTCAGGCGCACCAGGGCGTCCACCCCCAGGTGCCCGGCGGTGCGCACGCCATAGGAGATGCCGAAGAAGATCAGCCAGCCGAACATCGCCTTGGTCAGGGCCACGCTCCAGGTCATGTCCTGGGCCAGGCCCATGGTGGCGTCGCCCAGAGCGTTGAAGAAGGCGCTGCTGGCGGTCCATTTGTCGGCCAGGGCGAAGAACAGGGTGTAGATGTTGTTGAGCATCACGTAGACGAAGGTCACCAGGGTCATGGTCGCCAGCAGCAGGGCAATCAGGCCCTCCTCCAGGTGCTCCCAGATACGTCTCAGGGACTGCATAGAGATACCTCGCGAAACGGGCAGTGGCCGTCCGCCGCGGACGGCCGGGAGGGCGTATCAGTGGCGCTGGTTGGCGGCGTCGGCGGCCTTGATCAGGTCGGCGCCGATCTCGTCCTCGAACTTGCTCCACACCGGGCGCATGGTGTCGCGCCAGGCCTGGCGCTGCTCGGGGGTCAGTTCGATGATTTCGCTGGTCCTGGCCTCGACGATCTTCTGCCTGGCGCTCTGGTTCAGGGCCTCGGCCTGTTTGTTCACCTCCACCGAGACCTCGGCCATGATGGTTTCCAGCTCGCCGCGCACGTCCGCCGGCAGGCCGCTCCAGAAGCTCGCGTTGGTGATCACCATGTAGTCGATCAGGCCGTGGTTGGACTCGGTGAAGTACTTCTGCACCTCGTTGACCTTCTGGCTTTCATAGTTCGACCAGGTGTTCTCGGTGCCGTTGACGGTGCCGGTCTGCAGGCCCTGGTAGACCTCGGCGAAACTCATCTTGCGCGGGTTGGCGCGCATCGCCTTGAACTGCTCTTCGAGCACGCTGGAGGCCTGCACGCGGAACTTCAGGCCACGGGCGTCCTTGGGTTCGTGCAGGGGCTTGTTGGCCGACAACTGCTTCAGGCCGTTGTGCCAGTAGGCCAGGCCGAGAATGCCCTTGCCCTGCATCGAGGTCAGCAACTGCTTGCCCTCGGCGGCCTGGAAGCGGTCCACCGCCGCCAGGTCGTCGAACAGGAACGGCAGGTCGTAGATCTGGATCTTTTTCGTGTACTGCTCGAACTTGGCCAGGGACGGCGCCAGCATCTGCACATCCCCCAGCAGCAGCGCCTCCATTTCCTTGCCATCGCCGAACAGCGACGAGTTGGGGTAGACCTCGACCTTGACCCGCCCCGGCAGGCGCTCCTCGGCGAGCTTCTTGAACAGCAGCGCGCCCTGGCCCTTGGGGGTGTTCTCGGCCACCACATGGGCGAACTTGATGATGATCGGGTTGCCGGTGGATTCGGCGGCCTGGGCCACCCCGGCAGCAAGCAATGCGGCGGCACAGAACAGCGCTCTTGAGAGCTTGAACATGGACTTCACCTTTTTATTGTTGTGATTGAGGGAAGAGTGCCTAAGGCATGGCGTATAGAGAATTTCGAATTTTTGATACCCGCGTTCACCCCCGCCGAACGCTCCGCCCCATGTAGGAACCGGCTTGCCGGCGAAAGGGCTCCCGAGCCCTGCGCCGCCCCCGCCAGCGCCTGCAAGGGGCAATTGAACCGCGGGCGCGTAACCCCTAAAGTCACGCCTCCCGATATCACTCTGAGATCGTCGATGACCGCCCTTCGCTTGACCACCCTGCATACCACCCAAGCGGTGCTGGACGCCTTCCGTGACAGCGACGTACCCGCCCAGGTGCTGCTGGAGGGCAGCGGCATCCAGCTGGCGGACCTGGAGCTGCCCAACAGTCTGATCAATATCAGCCAGGAAATGCGCGTGTTCAGCAACGCCGTGCAGTTTCGCCAGGACCTGGGGCTGGTGCTGGGGCGCAACCTGCACATTTCCGCCTACGGCATGTTCGGCCTGACCCTGCTGACCAGCGCCACCCTGCGCGAAGGCTGGTCCCTGGCGCTGCGCTACCCCTTGCTGCTGGGCACCTTCTTCCGCCTCGACCTTGAGGTCCGCGACGGCCTGGCCTGGCTCACCGCCGACCAGTACAGCGAAAGCGAACTTGAGGTGTTCAACACCGATTTCTGCATGTCGTCCTACCGGGTCACCTGCCAGGACCTGCTGGGTTGCTCCCTGCCCCTGCGCCAGGTGCAACTGATGCATGGCCCCCAGCCCTATATGGACAGCTACGAGCAGGCCTTCAATTGCCCGGTGCAGTTCAATGCCGGGCGCAATGCCATCGGCTTCGACCTGGAGTGGCTGGACCGGCGCCTGCCCCTGGCGGACCTGGTGACCCAGAACGACATGCTGCAACGCTGCATCCGCCTCAACGAGGAGCTCAGCGCGCGGCCGACCTGGATCGACCAGGTGCGGCGCATCCTCAATGAACAGCTGCACGCGGTGCCGGATTTCGACAGCCTGGCGCGCCAGGTGCACTGCTCCCCCAGCACCCTGCGCCGGCGCCTGCGAGCCCAGGACACCAGCTATCAGCAGTTGCTGGACGAGTTGCGCTACGCCCGCGCCCAGCAGTTGCTGGGCCAGCACAGCCTGCCCATCTACCGCATCGCCGAAGCCCTGGGCTTCAAGGAAACCGCAAGTTTCCGCCACGCCTTCCAACGCTGGAGCGGCGTCGCTCCCGGGCGCTTCCGCCAGCTGGCCGGCCAGCTCGGGCCGCTCTCGGACTGCGCCGAAGATTGACGCTAAATATCCCCTATTGACCGTTGCAAGCATTCTCTCTGCGACCTATCCGACGAAAAATGTCCGCCACGGATGGTTCCGCTCATTTCGGACATGGAGTTGTCATATGAAATCGTTGCACACCGCCCTCTCCCGCCTCGCCACGGCCTGCACCCTCGGTGCCCTGGCCCTGGCCGCCTCTGTCACCGCCCAGGCCGCCCCCGAGCGCACGGTGAACATCTTCAACTGGTCGGAGTACATCGCTCCCAACACCATCAAGGATTTCCAGGCCCAGAGCGGGATCAAGGTCAAGTACGACATCTTCGAAAGCAACGAAGTGCTCGAAGCCAAGCTGCTGACCGGCAACAGCGGCTATGACGTGGTGGTGCCCTCCAGCGGTTTCGTCAGCAAGCAGATCAGCGCCGGCGCCTTCCAGCCCCTGGACCGCGGGCAGTTGCCGAACTGGAAGAACCTCGACCCGGCCGTGATGAAGCTGCTGGAGCAGAGCGACCCGGGCAACCGCTACGTGATTCCCTACATGTGGGGCACCAACCTGATCGGCTACAACCGCGACAAGGTCCAGGAGCTGCTGGGCAGCGACGCGCCGGTCAACAGCTGGGACCTGGTGTTCAAGGAAGAGAACCTGAAGAAGCTCAGCCAGTGCGGCGTGACCTTCCTCGACTCGCCCACCGAAATGCTGCCCCTGGCCCTGCACTACCTGGGCCTGGACCCCAACAGCCAGAACCCCGAGGACTACCGCAAGGCCGAGGCCATGCTGCTCAAGCTGCGTCCCTACGTGCGCTACTTCCATAGCGCCAAGTGGATGGGCGATATCGCCAACGGCAACATCTGTGTGGCCGTGGGCTACTCCGGCGGCTTCCTGCAGGCGGCCAACCGCGCCAACGAAGCCAAGAACGGCGTGCACATCGAAATGCGCATTCCCAAGGAAGGCACCCTGGTGTGGATCGACACCGTGGCCATCCCCGCCGGCGCCAAGCACGTGGACACCGCCCACGCCTTCCTCAATTACCTGATGGAACCCAAGGTCATTGCCTCCATCAGCAACTACGTCGGCTACCCCAACGGCGTGACCGATTCCAAGCCGTTCATCCAGCAGTCGCTGCTGGACAACCCGGACCTGTTCCCCAGCGCCGAGACCATGACCCGCCTCTACCCCCTGGCCCCGCTGCCGGCCAAGGCCGAGCGCACCCGGACCCGGACCTGGGTCAAGGTCACCAGTGGCCGCTGAGTCATTCACTGCGAAGGCCCGCCAGGACGCCGCCAACGGCGTCCATGCCGCCTTTCCACGCCGTGGCGCAGCCCGCGCCCGGCGTGCTTGAACAAAGAGCCGAATATGCCGTTGCCCACTTCCAGCCAAGCGGCCCTGCCGCACCTGTCGATCGAGGCGCTGCTGCAGGGTTTCGCCACCTTGCAGTTCACCCCGGTGGACGTGCTGCAGGCCGTGCTGGCGCAGATCGAGCGCCACGAGCCACAGCTCAACGCCCTCTGCGAACGCCAGGACCCGGCCTCGCTGCGCGCTGCCCAGGCGTCCACCGCGCGCTGGGCCGCCGGGCAACCCATGGGCCGGCTGGATGGCATTCCGATCCTGGTCAAGGACAACAACGACGTACAGGGCTGGCAGACCCGCAGTGGTTCCCGGGCCCTGGCCAACCGCCCGGCCATGACCCGGGACTCCAGCCTGGTGGCACGCCTGCGTGAAGCCGGGGCGATCTTCATCGCCAAGACCACCCTGCCGGAACTGGGCAGCACGCCCCTGACCGACAGCCCGTTGACCGGCATCACCCGCAACCCGTGGAACCTGGCCCTGCATGCCGGTGGCAGCAGTGGCGGCAGTACTGCGGGGGTCGCAGCCGGTTATGCCCCGGCCGCGACAGGCAACGATGCCGCCGGTTCGATCCGTACCCCGTCGAGCTTTTGCGGCGTGGTCGGGTTCAAGCCCAGCCATGGCCTGGTGTCCGCCTGCCCGAGCATCGACCCGGGCGGCATGGCCGCCGAAGGCCCGATTGCCCGCCACGTGCGCGACATTGCCCTGTTGATGGAGCTCATGGCCGTGCACGAGCCCGGCGAGCCCTTTGCCTGGCCCCATGGGCCCAGGGATTTCCTCAGTTCCATCGAGGACGGCGTCGCCGGCCTGCGCATCGCCTTCAGCGCCGACCTGGGCTACGCCGCCCATGTCGACCCGCAGATCGCCGCAGCCTGCCTGAACGCTGCCAGGCTGTTGCAGGAAGCCGGCGCCACCCTGGTCCTGGCCTCGCCGGACATCGGCAACCCGGCGCCGAACTACCTGCGGGCCTGGCCGGTGGAAGTGGCCTGCGCCGTGGCCCAGGAAATACCCGCCGAGGACCGCCATCTGGTGGGGGACTTTCTCCAGCAGGCCCAGGTCCGCGCGCGCCAGCTCAATGCCCTGGACTACGCCTGTGCGGTGCAAGAGCGCCATCAGGTGGCGCACAAGCTTCACGGTTTCCTGGGTGAGTACGACCTGCTGCTGACCCCTGCCGCGGTGGTCGAACCCTTCGCCGTGGAACGCCTGCTGCCGCCGGACTGGCCGGAACAGATCAGCGCCATGTGGCAGCCCACCACCTTCCCGTTCAATTTCAGCCGCCAGCCAGCGTTGAGCCTGCCTTGCGCCCTGAGCGAGGCGGGCCTGCCCATCGGCCTGCAGATCGTCGCCCGCTTCGGCCGCGACGCCCTGGTACTGAGGGCCGCACGGGCCCTGGAAAAACGGCTGCCCGAGGGGGTGTTCCGCCACCCCGCCGGGCTGCACGACGCCCCCCAGGCGTCACCCGCAAACCGCTAGACCCGCACAGAACACAATGCCGACGCCGGCCACGGCGAAGGCTCACGGACAAGGAGGTGGACCATGGATTCTTCAAGCAGTTGGTATCAAGACACCCAATTCGACCACGACATCTACGTGATGATCATTCGTGAACCGAGCTCTCCCAGCCTTGATCCCCATCAGTCCGGTTCCAGCTACAGCTACGTCGGCCGCCTCACCGGCCACGGCCAGCACCCGTGCTTTTCCGTGCACTTCGCCTGCCCGCCCTACGGCAATGACTACGCCAGCACTGAAGCCGCGCTGCAGGCCGGCCTGGCCCATGGCCGGGCGCTGATCGAGCACTGGCGCACCCGTGGGCGCAAGCCACCGGCACGCACCGCCGAAGTGGCGCTGTCCAGCTACAGCAACTGACGCACCAAGGCCCCTGGCTGGCAGGAGGGCAGCGGCTGTCGTAGGCTGCCCTGCCGCCCGTCCATGCGCCATCACCTGGAGTGTCGATCCATGCCCTATATCAACCTGCAGATCACCAAGGGCGCCACGCGCCAGCAGAAGGCCCAACTGGTCAAGGAATTCACCGAATCCCTGGTGCGGGTACTGGGCAAGAAGCCCGAGCATATCCACATCGTGATCCAGGAAATCGACGGCAGCGATTGGGGGTTTGCCGGCGAGCTCAGCGACGACGACCAGGCCTGAGCCGCTGCTGGGCGCGGGTATCACGAGCTCAGTCGCGCGCCAGTGAGTTCAGGTAGTCCGTGGCCTGGCGGTACTTCTTCAGGCGCCGCAGGTCTTCGGCACCCGGTTCGGGGATGCGCGACAGGTCGCTGTTTTCCGCCAGATCCGCCAGCTTCACTTGCCGCGCCAGGGGGTTCGCGCCTGCGCGGCGAATGAACGCCGGGTAGTCCTCGCCTGCAACCTTGGTCAGCGCCAGCAGCGCCGCCAGCACCTCTTCGCTGAAGCCCTCGCCCCGCAACTGCTCCGGGGTGATGGGGCAGTCTTCCAGGACATCGTGCAGCACCGCGACAATCCGCGCCTCGGGGTGTGTCAGGCGCAGCATCACGCGCAAGGGATGCAGGATGTAGGGCGCACCGCCCTTGTCGACTTGCCCGGCATGGGCCTGGGCGGCCAGCGCGATGGCCCGCTCCAGGCTGCTCATCGGACGCTACCGCAGGTGTATGGGGCTGAGCCGTGCATGGTGCCACCTCGATAAAAAGACCGCGCCATTCTACCTGCGCCGCGGCCCGGGCGCAGGGTCAGGCCATCGCCAGCAAGCGCTGGGCCCGCAGCAGCACCGGGGCATCGACCATCTGCCCATCCACCTGGTAGGCCCCGGCACCCTCGCGCCCGCCTTCCACCACCCGTTGGGCCCAGGCCAACTCCTCGGCGCTGGGCGCCAGGGCCTGGTGGATCACCGGCACCTGGGCCGGGTGGATGCACAGCGCACCGGCAAAGCCCATGGCGTAGGCGTGGCGGACCGAGGCGACCAGGCCCTGGCTGTCGGCGATGCCGGGAAACACCCCGTCCAGCGGCGCCTGCAGCCCCGCCGCCCGGGAGTGCAGGATCAGCGCCAGCCGCGCCTGGTCCAGGGCGAACTGGGCCGCCGCCGAGCCGCTGCTGAGGTTGAGGTCCAGGGCCAGGTCCAGGCCGCCGAACGACAGGCGCTGGACCCCGGGGGCGCTGGCGATCTCGCCCAGGGCCAGCAAGCCCCGGGCACTTTCGATGATCGGCCAGACCAGGCGGCCGCTGGCGGCCACCTGCGCCACTTGGGCTGCGCTCTCGACTTTCGGCAGGAGAATGCCCACCACACCGGCATGGGCCTGGCAGAACGCCAGGTCGGCCAGGTGCTGGGGGTGCTCGGGTGCGTTGATTCGTACCCAGGCCCGCACCTGGGGCTGCGCCAGCAGGAAGCGCCCCAGGTGCTCTCGCGCCTGCACCTTGAGGGGTTCCTCGACGGCGTCCTCGAAATCGACGATCACCGCATCGGCGCCACAGGCCAGGGCCTTGGCGAAACGCTCGGGGCGGCTGCCGGGGACGAACAGCGCGGAGCGGACAATGGGGTTGGACATGTTCGGATCCTTGTTATTGGAAGACCAATGGCGGCCAGGCTTGCTGCCCGGCCCCTACGGCAAGAGCCTGGTGTCGCCCTGCCCTCCGTAGGAGCCGGCTTGCCGGCGAAGGCGATCTCGCGGCCCCTTCGCTGGCAAGCCAGCTCCTACGATAAGAGCCTGGTGTGTCCTGCCCTCTGCAGGAGCCGGCTTGCCGGCGAAGGCGATCTCAGGGGCCCCTTCGCTGGCAAGCCAGCTCCTACGATAAGAGCCTGGTGTGTCCTGCCCTCCGTAGGAGCCGGCTTGCCGGCGAAGGCGATCTCGCGGCCTCTTCGCTGGCAAGCCGGCTCCTACGGGGAGGTTGGGGTTCAGATGACACCGCGGGCCTGCAGTTGCTCGATGCCTTGCGGGCTCAGGCCCAGCTCGGCGAGTATCGCTGCGCTGTGCTGGCCCAGCGCCGGGACTGCGTCCATGCGCGGCGCATAGGCGCTGTTGCGCGCCGGTGGCAACAGCGCCGGCAGGCGGCCCGCCGGGCTGTCCACCTGGCGCCAGGCGTCCCGGGCCGCCAATTGCGGGTGCTGCCACACGCCCTGCATGTCGTTGACCCGGGCGTTGGCGATCTGCGCCTGCTCCAGCCGTTCGATCACCTGGGCGACGCTGAGCCGGGCAAAGCGCTCGACGATGATCTGGCGCAGCGCCTCGCGGTTGGCCGAACGCTTGAAGTTGGCGCCAAAGCGCTCGTCCGTGGCCAGTTCGGGCAGCTCCAGCACCTTGTCGCAGAAGGCCGCCCATTCCCGTTCGTTCTGCAGGCCGAGCATCACCGTGCCGCCGTCACCCGCGGGAAACGGCCCGTAGGGGTAGATGGTGGAATGGGCCGCACCGGCCCGGGGTGGCGGTTCGGCGCCTTCGAAGGCGTAGTACAGGGGGTAGCCCATCCACTCCACCAGGCTTTCCAGCATGCTGATGTCGATGCGGCTGCCCAGGCCGGTGCGCCCACGCAGCAGCAAGGCCGAAAGAATGCCGCTGTAGGCGTACATGCCGGCGGCAATGTCGGCGATCGAGCAACCGGCCTTGGCCATCTGCTCCGGTTCGGGGCCGCCGGTCACCGATACAAAGCCGCCTTCGCTCTGGATCAGCAGGTCGTAGGCCTTTTTCCGCTCATAGGGGCCGCCTTCGCCGTAGCCGGAAATATCGCAGACGATCAGCCGTGGAAAGCGCTCATGCAGCGCCTCGAACGACAGCCCCATGCGCGCCGCCGCCCCCGGTGCCAGGTTCTGCACCAGCACGTCGGCCCCGGCCAGCAGGCTGTCCAGCAGGCCCTCGGCTTCGGGCTGCTTGAGGTCCAGGCTCAGGCTTTCCTTGGAGCGGTTGGTCCACACGAAGTGCGAGGCCAGGCCCTTGACCCGCTGGTCGTAGCCCCGGGCGAAATCGCCGCTGCCGGGGCGCTCGACCTTGATCACCCGGGCGCCCAGGTCCGCCAGCTGGCGGGTGCAGAACGGCGCGGCAATGGCGTGTTCCAGGCTGACCACGGTGATGCCGTCCAGGGGCCGTGGCTGTGCTGTGTTGTCAGTCATGTTCGGTCCTCGCCCTGTTCGATGTCGGGCATTCAGAGCAGTGAGTTGAGGTCGGCAGCGTCCCGCAGGGCCCAGACCCGGCGGATCAAGGCATTGCCCTGCTCCGGGGTGCGGGCACCGGAGAACTGCAGCAGGCGCTGGAACTTGTCTTCCAGCTCGGCCCGGGACAGGCCATTGCCCGGGTCACCCTTGGGCTCATCGATGGCGCCGTGCAGGGTGCGGCCGTCCACGCACTGCACCTCGACCCGGCCCAGCCAGCGCGCTGGATAGGCCGCATCGACTTCAGGGTCCAGCTGCATGCCGACCTTGTCGCGAAACGCCGCGACCCGGGGGTCGTTCAGCCCATGGCGCTGGAACTCCGGCAACCCGGCCTTGCCGTGCACGGCGATCAGGCCGAGCACGGTGCCCATGGAGAACTTGGCCTGGTGCACGGTCTGCGGCACCTGGACCCGGCCCAGCACATCGATGGCGCCCTGGTGCACCCGGGTCAGCACCCGGGCAATCTGCCCGTGTTCCAGGCCTTCGCGCTGCATCACCTCAAGCAAGGCATCGGCGGCGGGATGGGTGTGGCGGCACGAGGCGTGGAACTTGAACGAGGTTTCCAGCAGCGCCCAGCGGCTGCCCAGGCGGGCACTGAGCAGTGCCGGTTCGGCATCCCGGGACATGCCGGCCGCCATGCCCTGCTCGCCCTCGAGGATATTGCGCGCGCCGCTCAGGCCGTCCCGGGTCAGGTAGGCGGCCAGCAGGCCATCGGCGGCGGCCTTGGCGGTGTGCAATTGCTTGGAGTCGGCGGCGTCGCGCAGAAACTCCCAGAGCCCGGCGGCCTGGGTCCCGGCGCTGCCCAGCAGGTTGATGAACTGCTCGCTGTCGAATTCCATCAGCTTGCCCACCGCCACCGCAGCGGCCAGGGTGCCGACGGTGGCCGTGGTGTGGAAGATCCGGTAGTGGGAACGGCCCATGAATTCGCCGATGCGGATCCCTGCCTCATAACCGGCCACCGCCGCCAGCAGCAGCTCGCGGCCGGACTTGCCCAGGTCCTGGGCCGCCGCCAGCGCCGCCGGGAACACCACGGTGGCCGGGTGCAGCACGGAGCTGTTGTGCAGGTCGTCCTGCTCCACCAGGTGCGAGGAGGCGGCGTTGACCAGGGCGGCGAAATACGCCGAGCTGCCGGCCCCATTGACCAGGATGCGCGCCGGGCCACTGGCCGGGCCCATGTGCCGGGCATAGGCCTCGAACAAGGGGATCGGGTGCGCGCCCTGGGCCGCCAGGGCCGAGCCCAGCCAGTCGAGGAACAGCTCTTGGGTGCGCAGCAGGACGCTTTCCGGCAGGTCGGCGTAGCGCAGGCCGGCGAGGAACCCGGCCAGATCGTGGGTATGGCTCATGGGGGCTCCTTAGAAGCTGCGGGGCAGCTCCAGCAAATGCTCGGCGACGTAGGACAGGATCAGGTTGGTGGAGATCGGCGCCACCTGGTACAGCCGGGTCTCGCGGAATTTGCGCTCGACGTCGTACTCGCAGGCAAAGCCGAAGCCGCCGTGGGTCTGCAGGCAGGCGTTGGCCGCTTCCCAGGAAGCCTTGGCCGCCAGGTACTTGGCCATGTTGGCGCTGGCCCCGGCGTTGCCCCCGCTGTCGTATTCCTCGCAGGCGCGCCAGCGCATCAGGTCGGCGGCCTCGATCTCGATATGGGCCTCGGCAATCGGGAACTGCACGCCCTGGTTCTGGCCGATGGGCCGGCCGAACACCACCCGGTCGCGGGCATAGGCGCTGGCCTTGTCGATGAACCAGCGGCCATCGCCGATGCATTCGGCGGCGATCAGCGTGCGCTCGGCGTTGAGGCCGTCGAGGATGTACTTGAAGCCCTTGCCCTCCTCGCCGATCAGGCTGTCGGCGGGCAGCTCCAGGTTGTCGAAGAACAGCTCGTTGGTCTCGTGGTTGACCATGTTGGCAATGGGCTGCACGGTCAGGCCGTTGCCGATGGCCTGGCGCAGGTCCACCAGGAAGATCGACATGCCTTCGGACTTCTTGCGCACCTCGGCCAGCGGCGTGGTGCGGGCCAGCAGGATCATCAGGTCGGAATGCTGAATGCGCGAGATCCACACCTTCTGCCCGTTGATCACGTACTTGTCGCCGCGGCGGATGGCAGTGGTCTTGATCTTGGTGGTGTCGGTGCCGGTGGTGGGCTCGGTGACGCCCATCGATTGCAGGCGCAGTTCGCCGCTGGCGAGCTTGGGCAGGTAGTAGTGCTTCTGCGCCTGGCTGCCGTGGCGCAGCAGGGTGAACATGTTGTACATCTGCCCGTGCACGGTGCCGGAGTTGCCGCCGCAGCGGTTCACCTCTTCGAGGATCACCGAGGCTTCGGCCAGCCCCAGGCCGGAGCCGCCGTACTCGGCAGGGATCATCGCCGCCAGCCAGCCGGCCTCGGTCAGGGCCTTGACGAAGGCTTCCGGGAAGCCCTTGCGCTCATCGATGCCGCGCCAGTAGGCGGCGTCGAATTCGGCGCACAGGGCACGCACGCCTTCACGGATGGCATTGAGTTCTTCAGTGTCATGGGGGGTCATCAATCGGCACTCCGCCTTTGCTTATTGTTGGAATTCAGTCGAACTGCACTTCGCCGCGCTGGGCCAGCCCGGAGCCGTCGCCGGCCCACAGTTCGGCGTGGCCAGGGGCGCTGATGCGCCCGCCGACCTCGAAAGGCTGCGGGGCAATCAAGGGCCGCAGGCCGCGGTAGGCGAAATGGCGCAGGCGCGCCTCGGGGTGGGCCCGGCAGAAGGCCCCCAGGCTCAGGGTGGCGATCAGCGGGCCGTGCACCACCAGCCCCGGGTAGCCCTCGGTGGCGGTGACGTAGGGATAGTCGTAGTGGATGCGATGGCCGTTGAAGGTCACCGCGCTGTAGCGAAACAGCAGGGTCGGCGTGGGCTCCACCGGCTCGCGCCAGTCGCCTTCGGGCAGCAGCTCGCCACTGCTCATTTTCGGCGGGGACGCTTCGCGGTAGACGATGTCCTGTTCTTCGCGCAGCGCCAGTTGGCCGTCCTGAAAATATTCGTGGCACAGGGTGACGAACAGCAGCTTGCCGGTGCGCCCGGCCTTTTCCTCGACCTGGAGGATGGTACTGGTGCAACTGGCCTCTGCGCCGGCCCGCAGCGGCCGGTGAAACGCCAGGCGGCCACCGGCCCACATGCGGTTGCGGTTGGCCGCCGGCGGCAGGAAACCGCCCCGCGCCGGGTGCCCGTCGCCGCCCAGGGCCGAGGCCGGCTGTGGCTGCTGGAAGAAACACCAGTGCCACAACGGCGGCAGGGCCTCGCCCGGGGCCGGGGCGGGCTGGCCGAACGTGGCGGCGATGCGGGCCAGCAGGTTATGGCTGAGGTGGTCGTCGATCCGCTGGCTGCGGCCGATCCAGGCGCTGGGGTCGGTGGCACTCATGGTGGCAGGGTCCTGTGGCACGAAGGTGATGGCGGCCATCATGCAAGGGGCTGGCGCGTATGGAGAATTTGCATTTCTATAAACCGGCGTTCGTTTATGCTGAACGCCATTCGCCCCTACCCCTGCCTTCAGGAGCCCGGACATGCATTTCGATCTGGCGGACCTGCGCCTGTTTATCCATATTGCCGAATCCCCCAGCCTGACCCAGGGCGCGCGCCGCGCCTTCCTCTCGCCAGCGGCCGCCAGCGCGCGGATCAAGGCCCTGGAAAGCCAGCTCGAAACCCGCCTGCTGTACCGCGACAGCCGCGGCGTGGAAGTCACCCCCGCCGGCGAGCGGCTGCTGCAGCACGCGCGGCTGATCATGCGCCAGGTGGATTACCTGAAAAGCGAATTCACCCAGTACGGCGGTGATTCCTCCGGGCACATCCGCATCTTCGCCAACACCACGGCGGTCACCGAATTCTTGCCGGAAGTGCTGGCGAAATTTCTCTCGGTACGCCCGGGAGTCACGGTGGACCTGCAGGAGCGCCTGTCCCGGGACATCGTTCGCGGTGTGCTGGACGGCACCAGCGACATGGGCATCATCGCCGGCCCGGTGGAAGCCAGCGGCCTGCAGGTGCTGCACTTCAGCACCGACCACCTGGTGCTGATGGTGCCCGTGGGCCACCCGCTGTCGGGGCAGGCGTCGGTGACCCTGGAACAGACCCTGGCCTACCAGCACATCGGCCTGCATGAAGGCAGCACCCTCTTGACCTTCCTGCGCGAGCATGTGGAGCGCCTGGGCAAGCAACTCTCGCTGCGCATCCAGGTGTCGAGCTTCGAAGCGATCTGCCGCATGGTGGAAGCCGGGGTCGGCATCGGCATCATTCCCGAGTCCGCGGCCTTGCGGCACAGCCGCACCATGCAGCTGGTGACGGTGATGCTGGATGAAAGCTGGGCCGTGCGCGAACGCAGCATCATCGTCCGCGAACTGGAGGCCCTGCCCGGCAGCGTGCGGGCGCTGATCGCGACGCTGATGCCGGCCAGCCAGGAACCTTCTATTGCGGGCAACCCTGGCTGATCCAGGCACTCAGTTCGTCGATCTGGGCCTGAGGCAGAAAGGGGCCGCCGGGGGGCATCTGGCCAAAATCCCCATCCGGCCCCCAGGGGGTGCCCGGGGTACCGCTCAGGGCATAAATCAGGTTGGAATGCGCGCCATCGCCTTTGACCAGGATAGGTACCGCCTGCCCTGTTTCCGGGTTTTGGATACCCGGCACATTACCGGTCACGAACGACTGGTAGGAGGTCTGCCAGAAGGCCCCGTGAGGCGCTCCGGAGATCGGCAGGTTGTTCTGCGCAACGAAGGCATCGAGCAGGTTCTGTACATCCTTGAAGGTGTTGAGTGCCATGACTATTTCCCTGTGCTAGATGGGGTGAACAATTGCAGATAACGCTGGCTGGCCGCTGCCGCCGACTCAGCCCCTGCCGTCTCGGGAGCCCGAACGTTGCCGCCTTTGAGGATGAAACTGAAATCGAAGCCGGCCACCTGGGCATTGCCATGGCAACCCATGCAGCCTCCCATGTTCACCCCATGCACAGCGGCGGAACCGGCGGATTGGGCGAACACGTTCGGAGGGGGTGGCGCACCTGCGGCCTGGAAGGAAGTCGGAGCACCGTTAGCAGCAATCCGGCCCCTGAATTGCTGCAGGGTATAGTCCGTTTCAACCATGATATTGGCCTGGTAGTACACCGCGGCAGAGTGGCTGGGATCGGTTTTCGATAGCTGCGTGGTGTCGAACGGCTGGGCCTGGACCGAGACCAGCTTGTAGTACTGCCAGGGCGAATTCTTGACATTCTTGGCCTGGCTATAGCTCTGGATAGCCTGATGCGCCGCCTGATTGACCTGAATCACGTCAGCCGCAATCGGCTCATAGCGCTGGTTGATGCAGATCGGGCCGCCCGCCGGAGTACCGCCTTTGGCAATCTCGCGCAGATACAGTTGCTTGCCGGGCTTGCAGAAGGCCCCCTGGGCCTTGACTTGAGGGTTGTTGGGGTCGTCCTGGTAACTCAGGCCGGGATTGGTGGGCATAGGGCCCGGCGCTGGATTGATGATGCGGCCGTTCTCATCCTCAAGCGGCTTGCCACTGGGCAGCAGGATGTTGTCGGCCTGTTCGAAGGTCGCGTAGATAAAACTCGGGGCCGTGGGGGTCTTCTGGATGATGTGCAACGCCACCATCGCCCATTGCGCCTCGAAATAGCAGGTGCCCTTGCCCGGTGGTTGCTCATAGAAGCGCACCGTCTGCCTGTGGAATCGCGAGGGGTCCTCGCCGGGGCCCAGCTGGCGCCAGGCGGACTTGACCTCAATGGTGCCGTTGGGAAAGTTGACCCGCGGCGCGCTGGGGAAAGTCGGAGGTGTCTGCTTGACCGCGTTGAAGAAGTTCCGCGCGGCTTGTGCCAGCGCGGGGTTGGCGTACCAGAACTGGTTGGCGGCGACGTAGGTGTATTGCACCTGATTGGCCTTGGCCAGGAAGCGCACCAGCTGGGGGTTGGAATTGCCTCCGGTGGGAGTCGCCGGAACAACACCGGCATACATCTGGTCGAGGCCGATCTGGGTGCTTTCGTCGAGGTTGATCCAGGCCGGCAGTTTGGGTGCGATCTGGCCAGAGCAGGCAGGCACGGTAAAACTGTAGTCATAGGTTGGCGCAGTGCCATAACCATAACTGGGAGCGCCATCAGGCTTGTAGCCCGGGGGGCCGACGTTGGCACTGCCCTTGCCCGGAAAGATCTCAACCTTGCTTCGGTACGTATGCCACACCAGAGGCACGCCCTGGCTGCCGAAAGGCTGGCGGATATCGGGCACATCGCGCTGCCCGCCCAGGGCCGGCCAGTTGAGAGCGATGAACTCCTGCCAGGCGAAGGCCGCAGCCTGTGCCAACGTTGCCTGGGATGCCCCCCCGGGTATATCGGCGGGTACCTCGGGCGATACGGTTATCGACACCGGGGCGGCGTTCGAAACGCCGCCCAGAAGCGCCAGACCAACACTGATAGCAATGTAGGAAACCTGCCGCTGCAAACGATTCTTATCTTGTTGATGCTCCATATCCTGACTCCTCCCTTGGCTGTTCGAGAGCGTAGATCAGCGCTCTCACGGCAACGCGCCAGGAAAAAGAACATTAGGCGCTAGCATCAATAGCCAAATGCCTGTACGCCACCAGCGGTGGCGGCTTGAACGGGCCGTGACCGGTGATCGCCCTGGCCGGCAGCGCAAGCAAAGACATTGATGCCGATCAAGTGCCCGCCTCACCAGCGGAGTAAACCTGAAGCCAATCAGGGCTGTGTGTGCAGCCCGCCCTTTGGCTCCGCGGAGACTTGACCATGCCCAGCACCGCTCTCGATACCCTCGCCCACCCGCCGTTCCCGGCGCAGCAAGGCCAATACTGGATCGACGCCCTGAACGATGGCAGCCATGTGCTGATCCGCCCGCTGCGGCCCCAGGACCGGGAGCGGGAAAAGGCCTTTATCGAAAACCTCTCCCCGGCCACCCGGCACCAGCGCTTTCTCGGTGAGATCAAGGAAGTGGGCGAGCAACTGCTCAATCAACTGATGGATGTCGGCACGCCGCAGCGGGTGGCTTATGTGGCCCTGGTCCACGACAACGGCGAACTGCGGGAAGTGGGTATCAGCCGCTACGCCCAGGTCGACGAGCAGCCCTTGCATTGCGAGTTCGCCGTGACCATCGCCGATGAGTGGCAAGGCAAGGGCCTCGGCGCGCTATTGATGCAGCACCTGATCGACGAAGCCCGCAACAACGGTTTCCAGCAGATGTACTCGGTGGATTCCGCCGCCAACTACAGCATGCGCCGCCTGGCAAAACAGCTGGGCATGCGCAGCGCCATCGACCCCGATGACGCCACCCAGGTGATCCACAGCCTGGCGCTGTAACGCCAGAGCGCTCCGCGCCTCGGCCCGAGGCGCGGCCGCATTGCCCGCAGATCCGGGCCCCGCCGCCGATACTGAAGTCAAGCCACAGCCGACAGGTGCTCGTAGAGAATTCCCGAGCCGACGATGATCAGCACCACCCCGCCCAGCACTTCGGCGCGCTGGCCCATCACCGTGCCAATGGCGCGGCCCAGCATCACTCCCAGGGTGACCATGGTCATGGTGGCCAGGCCGATGGCGCTGGCCGCGACCCAGATGTTGACGTTGACGAACGCCAGCCCCACCCCCACCGCCAGGGCATCGATGCTGGTGGCCAGGCCGGTCACCGCCAGCAGCCAGAAGCCGTGCTGGCGCGGTTTTTCTTCCTCGGCCTCAGCCTGCTGGCGGGTGCCGTTGTAGATCATGTGCAGGCCCAGCAACAGCAGCAGGCTGAAGGCGATCCAGTGGTCCCAGTTGGCCACCCATTGAGTCGCGGCCTGGCCGATGAACCAGCCCACCACCGGGGTGATGGCTTCAATGACGCCGAAGATCAGGCCGATGCGCAAAGCTTCCAGCAGGCGCGGCTTGAGCATGGCCGAACCCTTGCCCACCGCGGCGGCGAAGGCATCGGTGGACATGGCGAAGGCGAGAAAGATGATCGAGGCTGGGTTCACGTTGAGTCTTCCGGTCGGGCTTGAGTCCACGACATGCCCACGCGCCCGACTTCAGCGCAGGTATGTCGATGGTCTCACCAACCGAAACGGTGCCCGTACCACGGCAGGTTGCCGAGAATGTTGATACGGGCGCCACCGCAGGGCGCGGTGGCAGGTTACTCCCCAAAGAGGCGCGCAGCTTAGCCGGCCACATGTGAAAATTTCATCAGCACCGCGTCACGACAGCTGCTCGCACAGCGGCTAGCCTGTGCAATCCACCCGTTGATTCGTGGAGGTACCCCATGCAACTCCAGGGCTCCTGCCATTGCGGCGCCGTGCACTTCAGCCTGTCCAGCCGCCATCCCTATCCCTACCAGCGCTGCTACTGCTCGATCTGCCGCAAGACCCAGGGCGGTGGCGGCTACGCCATCAACCTGGGGGGCGATGCGGCCAGCCTCAAGGTACGCGGGCGCAAGCACATCGTCATCTACCATGCCCGGCTCAAGCCCGCCGGTGCCGCCCGGGCCCACAGCAGCAGCGCCGAACGGCACTTCTGCGGGCGCTGCGGCTCCGGGCTGTGGCTGTTCAGCCCGCAATGGCCGGAGCTGATCCATCCTTTTGCCTCGGCCATCGACACCCCGTTGCCGGTGCCGCCGCAGCACACCCACCTGATGCTCGACTCCAGGGCGCCCTGGGTCGAGGTCGATGCTGGGGCGCACGACCTGCAGTTCGCCGAATACCCCGAGGAATCGATTGCCCAGTGGCACCAGCGCCTGGGGCTGGAGGCCTGAGCGCAACCGGGGCTTAACAGTCTTTGACAGTTTCCCGACAAAGCTGTCAAAGACTGCCACGCCCCCCTTCCCTAGCATCCGCTGATCCAATTGGCCCTCGGGTGCTGCATGTCCCGCAAACTTCTCGGCCTGCCGCTGGTGGGCCTGCTCTTGAGCAACCTCGGCTGCAACGGCCAGCCTCCGGCGCCGCCGCCCATCGCGCCCGGCGATTACGCCAGCATCATCGGCTACCTGAAGCAGTACATCCCGCAACAGATGGCCGAACATCAGGTGCCCGGGCTGTCCATCGCCCTGGTGGACGGCCAGCAACTGATCTGGGCCCGGGGCTTTGGCTTCGCCGACCAGGCCCGGGGCCTGCAAGTGACCGAAAACACCGCGTTTCGCGCCGGAGCCCTGTCGCAATTGCTGACTGCCACGGCGGTGATGCAACTGGTGGAACAAGGGCGCCTGCAACTGGATGCGCCGCTGCAGGACACCCTCAGGGAGTTCTACGTCCGCTCGCGCTTCCACGAGGACCAGAACGCCGCCGACCGGGCCGTGACTCTGCGCCGCCTGCTCAGCCACCAGGGCGGCATTCCCAGCGAATACCTGCGCGACGCACGCACCCCCAACGCCCTCGACGAACTGCCGGGAAAGCTCAGCGGGCTGTGGCTGAGCAACGCTCCGGGAACCCAGACCGCCTACTCCAACCTCGGTTATGCCCTGCTCGGGGCAGCGGTGGAGCGCAGCAGCGGCGTGGATTTCGAACAGCAGTTGCAGAAGAGCCTGCTGCGCCCACT
The DNA here is from genome assembly GCF_000397205.1 of Pseudomonas protegens CHA0. Taxonomy (NCBI): domain Bacteria; kingdom Pseudomonadati; phylum Pseudomonadota; class Gammaproteobacteria; order Pseudomonadales; family Pseudomonadaceae; genus Pseudomonas; species Pseudomonas protegens. The sequence continues at coordinate 2,969,247 of NC_021237.1, read as the reverse complement.
GGGCATGAGCCAGTCGAGCTTTGTCGGGGACAGCCGCGCCCAGCCCTACCGGGCAAGAGGCTATGAAGACGGTGTCAGCAGCGATGCGCTGGTCCGCGACCTTTCCGCCCAGGGCCTGTGGAGCAGCCCGCGGGACCTGAGCCGCTACGTGCGCATGCTGTTCGCCCAGGGCCGGTACCAGGACCGCCAACTGCTCTCGGCGGCATCCATCGACGAAATGGTGCGCACGCAGAACGCCGGCAACCCGCTGGATTTCGACTGCCAGGTAGGCCTTGGCTGGTTCCTGTCGCCCTGCGGTGAGGAATGGGTCCGGCCAGATATGCGCACCTGGCAGCAAAGCGGTTTCGGCGAGGGCTTTCATGCCCGGATCAGCGTGCTGGCCGAGCAGCAGCTGGCGGTGATCGTGATGAGCAATTCCGACAGCGGCGAGGCCCTGGCCCAGCCCCTGGTGCCCCAGGTGCTGCGCATGCTGCTGCAGGCCCACGGCGCCCCGCCACCGCCACCGGCCACGGCCCCCCAGGCTCAGCAACGTCGGGTTCCGCAAGCGGCGGATCGCCGGCACCTGGCGGGCTTCTATGCCACCCGCTGGGGTGTGCTGCGGATCCGCGACCAGCACCAGCGCCTGTACGCCGAGCTGGCCGGCGAGCGCTACGAACTGCTGCGGGACGAACAGGGCTGGCTGCGGGTGCGCAAGAAGCGCCTCGGGCTCTGGCCCCAGGACCTGGGCCCGCTGGGGCAACTGCAACTGGACGTGATGCAGGTCCAGGGCCATCGGGTGTTCACCGCCAAGAGCCACGGCCAGTTACTGGCGGTGGGAGAACGGATCGAGCCGGTGCCCCTGACGGACAACTGGCTGGCCACGGTCGGCACCTACCAGGCTCTGAGCGACGCTCCCGGCGAACCGCCCATCAACGGCATGGACATCGCCCTGGAGGACGGCTTCCTGATGATCCGCAGCCTGCAGCAAGGCCGTCCCCTCACCGACTACATCCTCGCCCCGGTGGACAACGCCCACGCGGTGATCGCCGGCAACGGCCCGGGCCTGGGCGACACCGTGCGCCGCCAGGTCAACGGCGTGAACGTCCTGGGCTACTCATTCAAACGCACCTATAACGCCAACCACCTGAGGTTCTGACCCTTCATGAAAACCCTGAAACACTCCACCACCGCCGCCTTGTGGGCCGGCACCCTGGGCCTGAGCTCGGTCTGCGGCACGCTGCACGCCGAGGACTGGAAGTACGGCGTGCACGCCGGGGTGGCCAGCGTGCCGCGCTACAGCGGCAGTGACGAACGCGCCCTGGCGCCGATTCTCGGCGGTGAGATCATCAGCCCCTGGGGCGTGTTCCTCAATACCGACCAGGGCCTGGGCTGGGGCAACGAATGGGGCGACCTGTCGTTCAGTACCTGGGTCGGCCCGAGCGAATCACGGCGCGACAAGAACCACCTGGGCCAGGGTTCCAAGCGCCTCAAGGGCATGGGCGAAATAAAGACCCGGGCACAGTTCGGCGCGCACCTGGGCTATGACCTGGGGCCGTTCGAACTGGGCGCCACCCTGACCCACGCGGTGAAGAAGAACGATAACCGCGACACCGGCTCGGCCTACAGCGCACTGGAACTGAGCATTGGCAGCAACCTCTACCAGGGCCGCTTCGGCAGCCTGGATGCCAGCCTCAACAGCCTGTTCGGCAACGCCGACTACATGCAGACCTGGTACGGGGTGAGCGACACCCAGGCGGCCCACAGCCGCTTCGGCGCCTACCGGGCCAAGGGTGGACGGGTCAGCAGCGGCGCCGACCTGGCCTGGACCCTGCCCCTCAATGAGCAGACCAAGGTCTCGACCCTGCTGTCGATGAAGTACCTGAGCAAGGAAGCCGGCGACAGCCCGATCGTCGACCGGCGCATGCAGACCAGCATCGCCACTCAACTTGAGTACAGTTTCTAAGAAAGGGAGCGCGCGGCCCGTGATCACGGGCCGCGTTGCTGCGCAGGTTCAGGGCTGCGCGCGAACCTCAGTCGAGGTGGGCCCAGGTCATGCGGAACGAGGCACCGCCCCACTCCGAATCCGCCACTTCGACCTTGCCGCCGTGCCATTGCGAGACCCGCCGCACCAGCGCCAGGCCCAGGCCGAAACCGCCGGTACGCCGGTCACGGCTGGCGTCGAGACGGGAAAACGGCTCGAAGATCTTCTCCCGGCCATCCACCGGCACCCCGGGACCATCATCGTTGACCCGCACTTCGTAGCCATGCTCCAGGCGCACCAGGGACACCTCGACCCGGCGGTCGGCGTAGCGGATGGCGTTGCGCAGCAGGTTGATCACTGCCCGGGCCATGAAGCGCGGTTCGATGCGCACGTACTCCACCTGGCAGGAACGGATCAGCAGTTGCACCCCGGCCGCCTCGGCCTCCAGGGCCACGCTGCCGACCACGCTGTCGAGCCAGCTCTGGGCCTGGATGTTTTCCCGGTTGATGGTGGCCGCGCCATGTTCCAGGCTGGCGTAGCTGAGGAGTTCGGAGACCATTTCCTCCAGCTCGCCGAGGTCGGCATACATGTCGGCGATCAACTCGCGGTTTTCATCCGGATCTGGCTGTTGCTGCAACTGGTCCAGCTCGAAGGACAGCCGGGCGATGGGCGTGCGCAGTTCGTGGGACACCGCGTTGGTCAACTCGCGCTGATTGGCGATCAGCCCCTCGATGCGCGCCGCCATGCGGTTGAAGTGCTGGGCCAGGTCGCGGATGTTGGAACGCCGCGACAGGTGCAGCCGGGTGCCCAGGTCGTTGTCGCCAAAACGTTCGGCGGCCAGGCGCAGGCGCTCCAGGTCGCGCCAGTGCGGGCGCACCCAGAAGTACAGGACGATGGCCAGCAGCGCGCCGAGCAAGGCATAGGCGGCGATGTTGTAGAGCAGGGTCAGGGGCGGGTCTTCCGGCAGCTTGATGCTCAACAGTTGCTTGCCGCCGTCGATGCTGCCGATGAATTCGGTGAACTCCTCGCGCACCACCAACTGGTTGGAATCCAGCAGGGCCTGTTCACGCACGCTCATGTCCAGGTCGTCGGCCTGCACCAGTTTGAGCAGCAGCCCGTAGTGCGGCTTGAGCTGCTCCAGCTGCTGTTGACGCCCGGCCTCGTCGAACGGCCGCAACTGTTCGCTCAGGCTGTAAGCCGGCCCGCGCACCGCATCGCGGTTGTAGGACTCGATCAGGTCGGCGGCCAGGTAGTTGATGAAGATGTGTTGCACCGCGGTCATGGCCCCGGCGAAGCCCAGGGCCAGGAACAGGTAGAGCCCCAGAAACAGACGCAGCATTCAAACCTCCCAGGCGAACGGATTGAACAGGTAGCCCTTGCCCCACACGGTCTTGATGCACACCGGCTCGCGCGGGTTGTCCTTGAGCTTGCCCCGCAGCTTGCTGATGTAGACGTCGACACTGCGGTTGAGGCCGTCGAACTCGATGCCGCGCATGCGGTTGAGGATGTCGTCCCGGGACAGGGTCTTGCCCGGCGCGCTGGCCAGCAGCCAGAGCAGCTCGAATTCCATGGTGGTCAGTTCCACCGGCTCGCCCGCCAGGCGCACCTCGCGGCTGTTGCGGTCGATGCTCAGCACGCCGAATGCCAGGGCCCCGCGCAGGGTGGTGGTTTCCGGCACCTGGCGCCGTTGCAGGGCCCGCAGGCGCGCCAGCAGCACCGCCGGTTTTATAGGCTTGATCACGTAGTCATCGGCGCCGGATTCCAGGCCGAGAATGTGGTCCAGGTCGTCTTCCTTGGCGGTGAGGATGACGATGGGGGTGTCCGCAACGGCGCGGATCTCCCGGCACACGTGCAGGCCGCTCTGGCCGGGCAGCATCAGGTCGAGCACCACCAGTTTCGGTTTGAATTCGAGAAATGCCGCCAGGGCGGTATCGCCGCGGTGGACCGTCAGCACTTCAAAGCCGTGCTGGGACAGAAAATGCGCGATCAGCCCGGCGAGCTTCTCGTCATCTTCCACCAGCAACACCTTGCCAAGACCCAGGTTTTCCATATTTGCCAATCTGTGAACGCACAATTTGTGCGCGCGCATTATAGGGGGCAAGAGGTTAAGGAAAGGATAACGCAAGCCACAAAACCCGGGACTTGCAGCGGTTTTGCGCGATATTTCATTCTTTTAAGAGTTTTTAACAATTTGCCCCTGCTTTTACACAAGGGCAGTCGTTCACCAGGCCGGCACGCCACTGTGAAAACGGAACTCCGGATCCGGCGACTCGATCAGTTCCTGCTCCGCCGCCCGCACCCGGTCGATGACCTGGGCGATGTCCTTGGCGTCGCCATACTGATAGGCCAGCTTCAGGTAGCCCTGGTAGTGCCGGGCCTCGCTTTTGAGCAGGCCGAAGTAGAACTTGCCCAGCTCCTCGTCCAGGTGCGGCACCAGGGCTTCGAAACGCTCGCAGCTGCGGGCTTCGATAAAGGCGCCCACCACCAGGGTGTCCACCAGCTTCACCGGCTCGTGGCTGCGCACTACCTTGCGCAGGCCCGAGGCATAGCGCCCGGCATGCAACTGGCGCAGCTCGACCTTGCGCTTCTTCATCAGGCGCAGGACCTGCTCATGGTGCACCAGCTCTTCCCGGGCCAGGCGCGACATCATGTTGATCAGGTCGACATGGGCGTGGTACTTGGCGATCAGGCTCAAGGCGGTGCTGGCGGCCTTGAACTCGCAGTTCTTGTGGTCGATCAGCAGGGTTTCCTGGTCGGCCAGGGCCGCCTGGACCCAGGCGTCGGGCGTGCGGCAGCCAAGAAAGTCGGGAATTTCAGGAAAGTTCATCGGCGCATTTCCGAACAATCAGCCACCACCGCAAAGCGGCAGGCAGCACTATCAGTGATCGTTAACATGAGGCTCACGGGACAAAAGGCTTCATAGCGAAAGGCCGGCGATTATACCGGCCGGGCCGCAGACCACCAGCGGCCGCGATTGATATGCATCAACATCCGGCCCGGGCGCCAGCAACTATAGTTGTGCACGCTAGGGTCTGTTCCCGTTTGGTGACGAGCCGCGTTGCGGGGCCAAACGGGAACAGACCCTAACCGTTCATCCCTTCCTGGAGATCCCGATCATGCAAAGCATCCGCAGTATCCTGGTGGTCATCGATCCCACGCCCGGCGAAAGCCTTGCCCTCAAGCGCGCCAAGCTGATTGCCGGGGTCACCCAGGCCCACCTGCACCTGCTGGTCTGCGACAGAAAGCACGAGCATTCGGCGCTGCTGAGCGTACTCAAGAGCAGCCTCACCGGCGAAGGCTACAGCGTCACCACCGAGCAGGCCTGGAACGAAAGCCTGCACGAAACCATCATCGATGTGCAGCAGGCCGAGGGCTGCGGCCTGGTGATCAAGCAGCACCTGCCGGACGCCCCGCTGAAGAAAGCCCTACTGACCCCGGCGGACTGGAAACTGCTGCGCTACTGCCCGACCCCGGTGCTGCTGGTCAAGACCGCCACGCCCTGGGTCGGCGGCGTGGTGATGGCCGCCATCGACGTCGGCAACATGGACGGCGAGCACCGGGCCTTGCACGCCAGTATCGTCGACCACGGCTTCGATATCGCCAGCCTGGCCAAGGCCCAGCTGCATGTGATCAGCGCTCACCCGTCGCCGATGCTGTCGGCCGCCGACCCGGTGTTCCAGCTCAAGGAAACCATCGAGGCGCGCTATCGCGAGCAGTGCAAGGCGTTCCAGGCCGAGTTCGACATCGACGACGCCCACCTGCATATCGAGGAAGGCCCGGCCGATGTGCTGATTCCCCACCTGGCCCACAAGCTTGGCGCCGTGCTGACCATCATCGGCACCGTGGCCCGCACCGGGATTTCCGGGGCACTGATCGGCAACACCGCCGAAGTGGTGCTCGACTCCCTGGACAGCGACGTGCTGGTGCTCAAGCCGGCGGACATCATGGATCACCTGGAAGAGCTGGCAGCCAAGGCTTGAGCCCCCTCCCCGCAACGCCATCGCGTAATCTGCGCCGTCCATGACGGCGCTTTCGCTGGCAAGCCAGCTCCTACAGAGCCCGATCAACCTCACCCCGTAGGAGCCGGCTTGCCGGCGAAGAGGCCCGCAAGCCTTGCACCGCCCTGGCGGCCGTCTTCGCTGGCAAGCCAGCTCCTGCAGTGGCATTTGCGTGGGAGTTATTCGCGTAGCGAAGCACTCAGCCGAGGGCATCCTTGAGAAAGCCGGGGGCGATGTAGCGCTGGTAGTGGGCTTCGGACAGCAGGAAGAATTCCCGATCAATGGCGTCGCGCAACTCCGGCAAGGCCCAGTCGCGAAACTCTGGCAGCAGCACCATTCCATAGGCATCGAGCTGGTTGATCACTCGCGCGCCGCGGGCAATCAGCTGGTAGGCCCAGCAATACTCGGACTGATGGGGCACGAAGCGGATCTTGCGCTGCTCCAGCTGCTCGCGCAGGCGCACCGGGTCGAAGACTTCCAGCTTGGCCGCCATCACCTGCACCAGCAGGTGCTCAAGACGCAGCCAGACCGCGCGTTTTTCCTCCTCGTTGTAACCATTCCAGTTGATCACTTCATGGTGGAAACGCTTGCAGCCACGGCATACCAGATCGCCGTAAACCGTGGAACAGAGGCCGACGCAGGGGGTCTTGATGGTCTGATTGGGCATAGATAGACAACGCACGCAAAAGCAAAACAGTGGGCAATGTTAGCCCTTTGTCTAAGATTGATCACCCCTCAAACTTCAATACAGCAACTTACGTTGAGGCTTTTTTTACCGTAGAATCAGCCAGCCTTTTTAGGCGCCAATGTCCGTTTGAAGCTGTTTTCAAAGCGTCACGAGCACAGTCGTTCCTTCAGAGCGGTGTTGGCGAGGGGTTTTTCCAGCGGGGAAAAACCCAACGCCAACCCTCATCAGCTCCCCGTTCTGCAGGCGTAAAACTTTGAAAGCAGCTTCTGTAAGGAATTGTCGGTAATTCTGGCTAAGTGGCCCACAACGCCACGCAGCGCATGAGTACGGCAATTTCGGGATGAGCGTCCCGGACACCCATTTGGGACCACTGATGAGGGTAATAACTGTGCTTGAAGCCTACCGCAAACATATCGAAGAGCGTGCAGCACTGGGTATCGTTCCCCAGCCGCTTAACGCCGAACAAACTGCAGGCCTGGTCGAGCTGCTGAAGAATCCCCCGGCTGGCGAAGAAGCTTTCCTCGTTGACCTGATCACCAATCGCGTTCCACCAGGAGTCGACGAAGCCGCCTACGTCAAGGCCGGTTTCCTCTCCGCGCTGGCCAAAGGCGAAGCCTCCTCCCCTCTGATCGACAAGAAGCGCGCCGTTGAACTGCTGGGCACTATGCAGGGCGGCTACAACATCGTGACCCTGGTGAACCTGCTGGACGACGCCGAGCTGGCGCCAGTGGCCGCCGCTCAACTCAAGCACACCCTGTTGATGTTCGACGCCTTCCACGACGTCGCGGAAAAAGCCAAGAACGGCAACGTTCACGCCCAAGGCGTACTGCAATCCTGGGCCGACGGCGAGTGGTTCAAGAACCGCCCGGTACTGGCCGACAAGATCAGCCTGCGGGTGTTCAAGGTCACCGGCGAAACCAACACCGACGACCTCTCCCCTGCTCCTGATGCCTGGTCCCGCCCGGACATCCCGCTGCACGCCCTGGCCATGCTGAAAATGGCCCGTGACGGCATCGTTCCGGACGAACAAGGCAAGACCGGCCCGATGAAGCAGATCGAAGAAATGCGCGGTCAAGGCTTCCCGATCGCCTACGTCGGTGACGTGGTCGGTACCGGTTCCTCGCGTAAATCGGCCACCAACTCGGTGCTGTGGTTCTTCGGCGACGACGTGCCTTATGTTCCGAACAAGCGTGCCGGCGGCTTCTGCTTCGGCAGCAAGATCGCCCCGATCTTCTACAACACCATGGAAGACGCCGGCGCCCTGCCGATCGAATTCGACGTGTCGAAGATGAACATGGGCGACGTGATCGACCTGTACCCGCACGCAGGCAAAGTCTGCAAGCACGGTACCGACGAAGTCCTGGCCACCTTCGAAATGAAGACCCCGGTCCTGCTCGACGAAGTCCGTGCCGGCGGCCGTATCCCGCTGATCATCGGCCGTGGCCTGACCGAGAAGGCTCGCGCCGAACTGGGCCTGCCTGCGTTCGACCTGTTCAAGAAGCCCGAAGCCCCTGTTGAAAGCACCAAGGGCTTCACCCTGGCGCAGAAGATGGTCGGCAAGGCCTGCGGCCTGGCAGAAGGCAAAGGCGTTCGTCCTGGCACCTACTGCGAACCGAAGATGACCACCGTGGGCTCCCAGGACACCACCGGTCCAATGACCCGTGACGAACTGAAAGACCTGGCGTGCCTGGGCTTCTCCGCTGACCTGGTGATGCAGTCCTTCTGCCACACCGCGGCGTATCCGAAGCCGATCGACGTGACCACCCACCACACCCTGCCTGACTTCATCATGACCCGCGGCGGCGTTTCCCTGCGTCCGGGCGACGGCATCATCCACTCCTGGCTGAACCGCATGCTGCTGCCGGACACCGTCGGTACCGGTGGTGACTCCCACACCCGTTTCCCGATGGGCATCTCGTTCCCGGCCGGCTCCGGCCTGGTGGCGTTCGCCGCTGCCACCGGCGTCATGCCGCTGGACATGCCGGAATCGATCCTGGTGCGCTTCAAGGGCAAAATGAAACCTGGCATCACCCTGCGTGACCTGGTCCATGCCATTCCTTACTTCGCCATCCAGAACGGCCTGCTGACCGTCGAGAAGAAAGGCAAGAAAAACGCCTTCTCCGGCCGCATCCTGGAAATCGAAGGCCTGGAAGGCCTGACCCTGGAGCAGGCGTTCGAACTGTCCGACGCCTCGGCCGAACGTTCGGCTGCCGGTTGCACCATCAAGCTGTCGAAAGAGTCGATCACCGAGTACCTGCAGTCCAACATCACCCTGCTGCGCTGGATGATCGGCGAAGGCTACGGTGACGCACGTACCCTGGAACGTCGCGCTCAAGCGATGGAAGCCTGGATCGCCAACCCTGAGTTGATGGAAGCCGACGCCGACGCCGAATACGCCGAAATCATCGAAATCGACCTGGCCGACATCAGCGAGCCGGTACTGTGCGCGCCGAACGACCCGGACGACGCCCGTCTGCTGTCCAGCGTTGCTGGCGAGAAGATCGACGAAGTGTTCATCGGTTCGTGCATGACCAACATCGGTCACTTCCGCGCTGCCGGTAAACTGCTGGATCAGGTCAAGGGCCAGCTGCCAACCCGTCTGTGGCTGTCGCCACCGACCAAGATGGACGCTCACCAACTGACCGAAGAAGGCTACTACGGCATCTACGGCAAGGCCGGCGCACGCATGGAAATGCCGGGCTGCTCGCTGTGCATGGGTAACCAGGCACGCGTCGAGCCGAACAGCACCGTGGTGTCGACCTCGACCCGTAACTTCCCGAACCGTCTGGGCGATGGCGCCAACGTCTACCTGGCTTCGGCCGAACTGGCGTCGGTGGCTTCGATCCTGGGTCGCCTGCCGACCGTCGAGGAGTACATGGAATACGCTGGCAAGATCGACAGCATGGCGGCCGATATCTACCGCTACCTGTCCTTCGACCAGATCGCCGAGTTCCGTGAAGCGGCTGCCAACGCCAACATCCCGGTGGTGCAAGCCTAAGGCTGTAGCGTTGTAAGAAGGAACGCCGCGTACTCCACGATACGCGGCGTTTTTTTATGCCTGGACACCTAAACTTTGACAGCATCTACCGGGGCTGCTGACACGCTAGACAAGGAAGCAGTGACGAGTCAGGGGAGTACTTCAAGTCCGACTCTATGCAGTGAGCACCACGGCACACTGATCAACAGGAATTTTCGACAACTCATATTTTGTCGAGTCGAGGTTATAGGCCGTTTCAGCTTCATCTTGAATGGCCAATAACGTGGCTTTGTCTATTTCTATGCCTGCATTCACACTGAACCCTTTTGAATACTCTCCCCCTCTTAGTAATCGATTCATATAACGCAGAGCAAAAATCGGTGACCACATGAAGTGCTTCAGGCCGATATGCACATAAATATTGGACCACCCGTATATTCGCTCAATGTGTTGAAGCGGTACAGCTAACTTGAATTTATGCTGATGCTTATCAATTGCTTTAAAAACAGTGCTCAAGTTCAGAGGCAAAACCGATTGAGTCGAGAGTTCGACAACGCCCAGCAACTCGAAACCAAAACGCATTCGTGTTTCGAGGGCGATTCGAAGCAAGGCGATGCCCGAGTCGGTAGAATTATCAGTGAAAGCAAAAAAAGGTGAGCCAGAAAATATCAACTGATCAGTAGCAAGAGCAATTTGCGATGCACTATGCCACGCATTTTTCCCTATGCCATACATTGCAGGTACGTCTTGGGTCAGATGTGCCCAGTCATCTAGAAGCACCATGGCATCCAACACCAGATAGTGGAGTAAGTCGAAGTGACGTGAAGAAAAAACTTCTGCACGAGGGTCCGAACTGGCGTTAACCACAGTGGATGCGATCCACGAACATGTCTGCACGAAAATTTGAGCATTTGACACATAGAAGGTTTGTTGCAGTTGCTTCTTATCTATTTCGTTCAAACCTTTCGGATACGCCTGCTCGATAAGCTTCTCATCCGGGAGGCTTGGAATTGGACGATTGGTCTCCTGCTGGAAGGCCTCCTTGAACAATGGAATCCCCCGTTCCTCGAGCCAACTGGCGAAGTTTGATACCTGCTTGGCATCAGGATTGTTCAAGGAGGAGTATTGCTGAAACTCTTTTCGAAACACGTCAATTTTGTGCAATGCCTTTTCTCCTTAAAATGGCCAACGGCGATCACTTCACATAAAACAAGCAAAATCAAAATGACCTCTGCTCCTGACTATTGGTCCATTACGCTCGTCCAAGACTTGGCTTTCAGAATGACTTGCTCGTTGCCCTCGGCGAGAAACCGCTGCCGATGCACATAAGGCTGCCCATTGTCGCGCCGGACAGCCAACGAGCTGATGACATACCCATCATCACCCTCCTGTATAAGCGAACAGAACCCGTCACTGGCAACCACATCGATAGCTGTCATCCCATCATCCGCAACTACAACAACCAGTTCACGGTGTTCACTACGAATCCCTTCCAACTTGGAGATGAACAACTCGCGCTTTGCCAATGGCATGGCTGACTTTCCGGACTCCCATATCTCCCAGGTCCGACGTGTGACATGTACAAGCTGAGCGGCCTCGGTGGTAGTCATTTGCAGAGCCTGACGGGCTCTATAAGGCAAGGTTTCGCTACTCATCATGAAAATCCTCAGTAAATAGGCACGAACAAATAATCACCCACGCGAATAATTTTCGCAATAGCGAATTTTATTCGCAAAACCCCAGAATACAGTCAAGACTCAAGCGCATCCTTAACCTTCCAGCCCCGCAGGCTCTCCTGCAGCGTGTCGTCGACGCTGGTGCCGCTGAGCAGCACCTGGTACTCGCGGCTCGACGGCAGCAGTGCCAGGGCGTCCTTGGCCTCGTGCTTGAGCCGCGCCAGGGCCAGGTGCTTGTGCTCCAGGCTGACCTGGCGGAAGAACTCGTCCAGGGCCTCGATGCTGGTGCCGTCCAGGTCCGGGGACTCCTCCAGGCTGAGGATGATGCTGTGGATCGGCGCCTGCACATGGCGGATCAGGCGCAGGGCGCCGCCGAGGATGCGTTCGGCGTTGGCGAAGAACAGAGCCTCCCCCGGCCGCAGGATCAGCACGCCGGGCACCTGTCGGGCCTGAGGATGACGGCTGAGATCGACAAAGTCGTGGCCGCTGCCCAGTTGCCCGAGGATCTGGATATCCGCCGCCGACATCTGCCGCAGCAGCAACAGGATGCTGATACCCACTGACAGCAGCAACCCGTCCAGCACCCCCAGCACCAGCACCGCGCTGACCGCGCAGATCACCAGCACCCGGTCACGCCGCCAGATGAAGTAGCGCCCCAGGGGTTGCAGGCTCAGGCCATGACCCAGGGCGTACATGACAATCGCCGCCAGCACCGGCTCCGGGGTCAGGGCGATATAGGGCAGCACGGTCAGCACGATGAGCAGCATCACCGCCGCCGCGGTCAGCCCTGCCAGGCGCGAGCGCGCCCCGGCCGCTTCATTGGCGGAGGTGGCCGAGTAGCCGGCCCCGGCGGGCATGCCATGGAACAGCCCCGAGAGCAGATTGGAAGCGCCCAGGGCCAGCAGGTCGCGGTTGGAGGAAACCCGGTCGCCATGCTTCAGGGCAAAGGAGCTGATGGAACCATAGGATTCGGCATACAGGATCATCACCAGGGCGAACGCCAGTTCCCCCAGGCGCAGCCAGTCGGCAAAAGGCAGTTGCGGCAGGCTCGGCACCTCCAGCTTGAGTTCGATGACCCCGATCAGGTCGACGCCATGGGCCGGCAGGTTGAACCACTGGCCGGCGCCAATGCCGATCACCACCGCCACCAGCCCGCCGGGCACATAGGGAATTCGCGAGCAGATCCCCAGCACCAGCAGCGCCACCGCCGCCACCGCGGCGCCGGCCCAGTTCCATTGCGGCCACTGCTCCAGCAACTGCGGCAGGAAGCGCACCAGGTTACCGGTGCTCAGGTGCACCCCGACCACGGTGGCGAACTGCTTGAGGACAATGGTCAACGCCAGGCCGAAGGCAAAGCCGCGCAGCACCGGCTTGGCAATGAAGGCGGTCACGCCGCCCAGGCGGAACAGCCCGGCCAGGAGGAAGAACACCCCAGTGAGCAGCACCAGGGCAAAGGCCAGGCTCAGGCGCAGCTGGGCGTCGCCACCGGCCAGGGACAGGGTGGCCGCCGCCAGCACTGCGGCCGACGATGAAGTGGCAGAAACAATGGCAAAGCGGCTGGTGCCCAACAGGCCGTAGCACAGCAACCCGGCAAACAGGGCAATGACCCCGGCCTGGGGCGGCAAGGCGGCGATGCTGGAATAGGCTACGGCTTCCGGCAACAACAGGCCGGCAATGGACAGGCCGGCCAGCAGGTCGCGGGTGCGCTTGGGTGCAGCGGTTGGGTGGGTCAGGGGTTCAGTGGCCAATCGGGTTCATCCGTGACAACGCAAAATCCAGATTCAGGGGGTGTCGCCCAACCGCATCAACGTGTTTGGGCAGGCTTGCAGCCAGAGGGGCGGGAATGGCCATGGGCGGGTTCCTGGCAGCAATAAGAGCACCAGCTTAGCCCTTTATTCAAGGCAGCAAACAATCCTGATCAATGCCTTGAACGACAACGCCGCCGGTACAGTGAAGTACCGACGGCGTTGTGTGCAGCAGCGGGTTCGCCAGGGAGGCGTCCGCGCGCCTTGCAGTTGGCTTGCGGGCCTCTTCGCCGGCAAGCCGGCTCCTACCGGAAGGCTGTCAGGACGCCAGGGAGTACACCAGGGCAGTAATGGCCACCAGGCCCACCAGGGTCACGAAGACGTTGGAAGCCTGGCCGCGGTAGCGGGCCATGGCCGGCACCTTGCGGATGGCGTACATCGGCATCAGGAACAGGATCGCCGCGATCACCGGGCCGCCCATGGTCTCGATCATCGTCAGGATGCTCGGGTTGAGGGTGGCCACGGCCCAGCAGATCACCAGCATGAAGGCGGCGGTGACGCGGTCCAGGGTTTTCGTGCCCGGGCGCCGGCCGCTCTTGCCGATCAGGCCCTTGAGGCCTTCGCTGGCACCGATGTAGTGGCCCAGGAAGGACTTGGCGATGGCCACGAAGGCAATCAACGGCGCGGCGAAGGCGATGGTCGGATTCTGGAAATGGTTGGCCAGGTAGGACAGGATCGACAGGTTCTGCGCCTTGGCTTCGGCCAGCTGCGCCGGGTTCAGGGTCAGTACGCAGCTGAAGACGAAGAACAGCACCATGCCCACCATCAGCAGGTGGGCACGCGAGAGTATCTGCGAACTGCGCTCTTCGGCGTGCACGCCATAGCGGCGCTTCTGGTCCACGGCAAAGGCCGAGATGATCGGCGAATGGTTGAACGAGAAGACCATCACCGGAATCGCCAGCCACAGGGTATGCAGGAAGGCCGAAGGCGCCGGGACATCGCTGACGGTGGCGAGGATGCCGCCATTCCAGTGCGGGATCAGGAACACCGCGAGGAACAGCAGGGCCACGATGAACGGGTAGACCATCAGGCTCATGGCCTTGACGATCACCTGCTCGCCGCAACGCACCACCACCAGCAGGCCGAAGATCAGCACCAGGGCCAGGATCGCCCGCGGTGGCGGCGCGATGTGCAGTTGGTTGGTCATGAAGCTGTCGACGGTGTTGGTCAGGGCCACGCTGTAGATCAGCAGGATCGGGAAGATCGCCAAAAAGTACAGCAAGGTGATCAGGGCACCGGCGGTGAGCCCGAAGTGCTCTTCCACCACGTCAGTGATGTCCGCACCGTCACGCCCGGAAAGCACGAAGCGGGTCAGGCCGCGGTGTGCATAGAAGGTCATGGGGAAGGCCAGCAGCGCCAGGATCAACAGCGGCCAGAAACCGCCGATGCCGGCATTGATGGGCAGAAACAGGGTACCGGCACCGATGGCCGTGCCAAACAGGCCGAGCATCCAGGTGGTGTCTTGGCGGTTCCAGCGGGTCAGGGTCGCTGGGGCCGCGGTTTCAAAGCGTTGATCAACGCTGTTGGCCTGATCATTCATCCGGTGGGATCTCCACATTCCGGTCGTTTGCCATTCACCCGGGCGTATCGGAGTACCCGACAGGCAGTGCCCGAGCGAAAAGAGGGGGCGCGATTGTCCGGGATTCCAAGGGCGCTGCATAGACTCAGCTGAGGAACGGTTTATGCGCTGCAGGTATTTTTTCGTTTGATGGGAAAGCGTCTGGCCCGGCGCTCTCCCGCTCAATCCGGGTTCCGCAGGAGCTGGCTTGCCAGCGAAGTTGCCCGCCTGAAGACGCCATTCGCCGGCAAGCCGGCCCCTAGCGGGCCGCGTTGACAAGCCTCACGGGCAGGCGGCATGATCGGACCCCATGAATATCTACGCGCTGAACCCTACCTCCACCACCACGACTGCCTCCGGCGGGTCGTGTGGTGGCTGTGCGGGATGACACAAGCACAGTAGAACCAAGGCCCCGCCAGCAATGGACGGGGCCTTTTGTTTCTCCGTCCAGCTGGCACTACAAGGAGAGACAAGATGCCTTTATCCAACGCCAAGCGTGCCCTGCTGGTGATCGATATGCAGGTCGGGTTGTTCAATGGACCGGACAAGCCCTACAAGCGCGAGCAGGTCCTGGAAAACATCAACCAACTGATCCGCCGCGCCCGCCAGGCCGGGGCGCCGATCTTCGCCGTGCGCCATACCGGCCCCGCCGAATCCCCGATTGCCGCTGGCAGTGCATTCTGGCAACTGCTGCCGACCCTGGAAGTGGATGAAGAGCAGGACTGCGTACTGGACAAGACCCGCCCCAGTTGCTTTATCGGCACCGGGCTGGCCGAGCACCTGCAGGAGGCCCAGGTCAATGAACTGGTGATCGTCGGCATGAAGACCCAGTACTGCGTCGATACCACCTGCCGCGCCGCCGGCGACCTGGGCTTTGCCGCCGTGCTGGTGGAGGACGCCCATACCTGCATGGACACGCCGCTGATCGGGGCAAGAACCATCATCGCCCACCATAACGCCACCCTGAACGGCCCCTTCGTGCGCCTGGCCACAACCGCCGACGTAACCTTCTGACCCCATCGTTCCCACACCGCCCCGGGCACGCCGATCATGGCGTGATGCCCCCGGGAACGGTGCCGGCGAGCATTGCCAAAATCCCTCGCAACCCGCACCCTTGAGCCTTCGCCCCTGCCCGTATGGAACCCTCCATGAGCGCCACGACGATCGCCGGCTGCCTCCTCTACAGCCTTGATCCACCTTCCCTCGCCCGCTTCTATGCCGAACTGCTGGGCTGGCCCATCACCGAACAGCAAGCCGACTACCAGCAACTGGCCCACCAGGGCTTCGAGCTGACCCTGGTCCAGGTGCCGCCAGCGATTGCTGCGCGCATCGTCGTGCAGGAACCGCCGCTGCCCCGCAGCGATTGCGCCTGCAAGCCGCTGTTCCAGGTAGACGACCTGGCCCGGGCCCGGCAGCGCGCTGCCAAGGCCGGTGGCCGGGTGTACGAGGCCGAGCGCGAATGGCAATTCAAGGACGCCCGGGCCTGCGACGGCATCGACCCGGAAGGCAACATCTTTCAATTGCGCCAACCCCTGCCCCGCTAACCCACGAGGAGTCCGCCATGCGCGCCACCGTTCTGGTCCTGGTTGAAAACGTCAACGCCTACCTGCCGCACCTCGAAGACCTGGGTTTCAGGCTGATCCTGGCACCCACTCCACAGACCCGGGCCCAGGCGATCCGGGACCACGCCGGGCAGATCGATGCGGTGCTGACCCGTGGCCCCCTGGGGCTGAGCGCGGCGGAAATCGCCGCCCTGCCCCGATTGCAGATCATCTGCGTGATCGGCGCCGGCTATGAGCAAGTGGACCTGCAAGCGGCGAGCAATCGCGGGATCGCGGTAACCAATGGTGCCGGGGTCAACGCCTCGTCCGTGGCCGATCATGCCCTGGCCCTGCTGCTGGCCCTGGTGCGCGGCATTCCCCAGTCCGACGCCGCGGTACGCCAGGGGGACTGGCCGAAGGTGCTGCGCCCGTCCCTGGCCGGCATGCGCCTGGGGGTGCTCGGCCTCGGCGCCGTGGGCCAGGCCATCGCCCGGCGCTGCGCCCTGGGCTTCGACATGCCGGTGAGCTACCACAGCCGCCAGCCACGCCCCGACCAGCCCTACCGCTTCTGCCCGACCCTGGTGGAACTGGCCCGGGACTCGGACGTCCTGGTAATCGCCACCCCGGGCGGCGCCGACACCCGGCACCTGGTGGACCAGCCGGTGCTGGAAGCCCTTGGCCCCGAAGGTTTCCTGGTGAACATCGCCCGGGCCAGCGTGGTGGACACCAACGCCCTGCTGCAGGCCCTGCAGCAGCGGCGGATTGCCGGCGCGGCCCTGGATGTGTTCGATGACGAACCCCAAGTCCCGGACGCCCTCAAGGTGCTCGACAACGTGGTGCTCACGCCCCACGTCGCCGGCCTTTCGCCCCAGGCCAGCCGCGATACCGTGGCGATGGTCGGCCAGAACCTGCTGGCCCACTTCGAAGGCCGGCCACTGCTGACCCCGCTGGCCCTGCCGGCACCGAACTGACCCAGCCCCGAGTCAACGCCTATGCTCGTGGGGCGGACAACCTCTGTGCCTGCATGGTTCCTGCGGGGGCTTGGTCTCATCGGGTCGTAGACACACGGGGCTAAATTCAAACGCTTGTATCAAAAGCAATGATTGTCCGGCAACACGCGCACCTATAAAGGCCCGCCGCGATTGTGAGGGGCCGGTAGGCGCATTAGATTAGCCAATAATCTCTGGCCTCCAGAATAAGCAGAAGGGATAAGCATGGCGCTTACAGACCAGTCCACCCGCACTCGCTCAGGCGAGGAACTCGATGCCAACCTGATCGACCCGTACCTCAAGGCGCACATTCCCGGCCTGAGCTGTACGCCGCAGATCAGCCAGTTCCCGGGCGGTGCCTCGAACCTCACCTACCTGCTGGAATACCCCGGGCAGGAGTTTGTCCTGCGTCGCCCGCCCTTCGGCCACAAGGCCAAGTCGGCCCACGACATGGGCCGCGAGTTCCGCATTCTCAACCAGCTCAAGGACGGTTTCCCCTACTGCCCCAAAGCCTACGTGCACTGCACCGACGAGTCGGTGATCGGCGCCGAGTTCTATGTCATGGAACGGGTCAAGGGCATCATCCTGCGCTCCGACCTGCCGCCGGAGCTGGGCCTGGATGCCGGCCAGACCGAGGCCCTGTGCAAGAGCTTCATCGATCGTTTCGTCGAGCTGCACCGGGTCGACTACAGCGCCTGCGGCCTGGGTGACCTGGGCAAGCCCGAAGGCTATGTGCAGCGCCAGATCAAGGGCTGGAGCGACCGCTACGAGAAGGCCCTGACCCCGGACGCGCCGCACTGGGAAAAGGTCAAGGCCTGGCTCAACGAGAAGATGCCCGCCGACCACCCGACCTCGAGCATCGTGCACAACGACTACCGCTTCGACAACGTGATCCTCGACCCACAGAACCCGATGCAGATCATCGGCGTGCTGGACTGGGAACTGACCACCCTGGGCGACCCGCTGATGGACCTGGGCAACACCCTGGCCTACTGGATCGAGGCCGGCGACCCGGCGCCGGTGCAACTGATGCGCCGCCAGCCGAGCAACGCCCCGGGCATGCTCACCCGCCAGCAGTTCGTCGACTACTACGCCGAGCGCGCGGGAATCGAAATCGGCAACTTCGACTTCTACTACACCTACGGCCTGTTCCGCCTGGCCGGCATCGTGCAGCAGATCTACTACCGCTTCTACCATGGCCAGACCCAGGACAAACGCTTCGCGCAGTTCATTCACATGAACAAACTGCTGGAGCAGATGAGCCTGCAGGTCATTCACAAATCCAGCCTCTGACCGCGCCCCGGCGCTCGACAGCCAAAACAAGGAAAAACCATGTCCAAGACTCAGTTGTTCGACCTCGACGGCAAGATCGCATTCGTCTCCGGCGCCAGCCGCGGCATCGGTGAGGCCATTGCCAAGTTGCTGGCCCAGCAAGGCGCCCATGTCATCGTGTCGAGCCGCAAGCTCGAAGGTTGCCAGCACGTGGCCGACGCGATCATCGCCGCCGGCGGCAAGGCCACCGCCATTGCCTGCCACATCGGTGAAATGGAGCAGATCAGCCAAGTCTTCGCCGGCATCCGCGAACAGTTCGGGCGCCTGGACATCCTGGTCAACAACGCCGCGACCAACCCGCAATTCTGCAACGTCCTGGACACTGACCTGGGGGCCTTCCAGAAGACCGTCGACGTCAACATCCGCGGCTACTTCTTCATGTCGGTGGAAGCCGGCAAGCTGATGCGCGAAAACGGCGGCGGCAGCATCATCAACGTGGCCTCGATCAACGGCATCTCGCCGGGGATCTTCCAGGGCATCTACTCGGTGACCAAGGCCGCGGTGATCAACATGACCAAGGTCTTCGCCAAGGAATGCGCGCAGTTCGGCATCCGCTGCAACGCCCTGCTGCCGGGCCTGACCGACACCAAGTTCGCCTCGGCCCTGGTCAAGAACGACGCCATCCTCAAGACCGCCCTGGCGCAGATCCCCCTCAAGCGCGTAGCCGACCCCAGCGAAATGGCCGGCGCGGTGCTCTACCTGGCCAGCGACGCCTCCAGCTACACCACGGGTGTCTCGCTCAATGTGGACGGCGGCTTCCTCTCCTGAGGCCCGCTTGCACCACAAAAAAGGCAGCCCGGAGGCTGCCTTTTTCATTTCCCGCAGGAGCTGGCTTGCCAGCGAAGAGGGCCTTGAGCCCAGCGCAACCCAAGCGGCCCCTTTCGCCGGCAAGCCGGCTCATGCAAGCGCCTTTCAAAATTTTAATTCCACCAATTGCAATTAAAGAATATTTATTCCATAACTAGCCCTCCCTAGAACAATAATTCTGCAGGTGCGGTTATGGACGAGCTCGGCATTGGTTTGATCGGCACCGGTTTCATGGGGCGTGCCCACGCCCTGGCGTTTCGCAGTGCCGGCGCGGTCTTCGAATTGCCGGTGCGCCTGCACCTGGCGGCCCTGGCCGACGCCGACGCCCAGCGCGGCGAACACTGCGCCGGCGCCTGGGGCTTTGCCCAGGCCCACCGCGACTGGCAAGACCTGATCGCCGATCCCCGGGTCAATCTGGTGGCCATCACCACCCCCAACCATCTGCACTTCCCCATGGCCATGGCGGCGCTGGCCGCAGGCAAGGCGGTGTACTGCGAAAAGCCCCTGGCGGTCAGCGTCGAACAGGCCCGGCAGATGCACCACGCGGCCCAGGCCGCCGGGGTGGTGACCCGGGTGGGCTACAACTACCAGCACAACCCGGTGATCGCCCAGGCCAGGGACATGATCGGCAACGGCGAACTGGGGCAACTGGTGAGTTTCCAGGGCGAGTTCAGCGAAGACTTCATGGCCGACCCGGATGCCCCCTGGTCCTGGCGTTGCGAGCCGCAGCACGCCGGCGGCGCCCTGGCGGACCTGGGCAGCCACCTGCTGGCCATGGCACGCTTTCTCATGGGGCCGGTGCAGGCGGTGTGCGCCGATACCCAGACCGTGCACCTGCAACGCCCCACCGAAGCCGGCAGCCAGGAACGCCGCGCCATCGCCGTGGATGACCAGGCCCATGCCCTGCTGCGCTTTGCCAATGGCGCGCGGGGCACGCTGAGCAGCAGCTGGATCAAGCATGGTTACAAGAACCACCTGAGCTTCGAGATCAGCGGCACCCTTGGCACCCTGGCGTACGACCAGGAACGCCTCAACGAACTGCGCCTGTACCGGGTCGGCCAGAAGGGTTTCCAGCGCCTGCTGGCCGGGCCCGCCCTGCCCGGCTACGCGGCCTTCAGCCCGGCCCCGGGGCACCAGCTGGGCTACAACGAACTCAAGACCCTGGAAGTTCACGAATTGATCATGGCCCTGTGCGGCCAGGGCCGGGACGGCACGGATTTCGCTGAAGCCTGGGAAGTGGAGCGCCTGGCCGCGGCGATCCGCACTGCCGCCGCCGAACAGCGCTGGGTGGCACTGTAGGAAGCGGCTTGCCGGCGAAGGCGATCTTGCGGGCGCCTTCGCTGGCAAGCCAGCGCCTACGGTTGGTGGTTGGCCAGGCGCGCGGCCAGGGCCTTGGCCTGCAGGGCGACGTCGGTGACGGCGGTGCTTTCCCACCACAGGCCGCGCAGGGGCGGCCCCATGGCGAACAGGCGCTCGCAGGCCTGGCCCTGGGCGTTGTGCACGGCACCATCGGGTGCGGCGCTGATGCCCAGGGCCAAAGGCCCGGGTGTCACCAGGCCGCGGGCCAGCAGCTGGCGCGGCAAAGGCCGCGCCACCCGGCGCCAGTCGTATTCGATGCCACTGGAGTTGATCAGGGCATCGCCCGCCATGCGCACGCTGTCCTGGCTGCCGCGGTAGCGCAGGCGGATCGCCAGCCGGCCTTCGTCGCCCGGCTCCAGGCCCTGGTAGCAAGCGGCATGAATCCGCAACCGCCCTTCTTCATGCAGGCGCGCCACCAGCTCGGCGCTCAGGGGCGGCGAGCGATGGTGATGGCTTTCCCACCAGGGCCGTACATGGCGCACGAACTGGCGTTTGTGCACCTCGCTGGCCTGGCTCCACAGGCGCCCTATATGCACCCGCACCGTGTCCAGCGGGGCCTGCCAGTCGATGCCCTGGGCCTCGGCCACGCGGCATTGCTGGCGCAGCGCCCGCAGCAGTTGCCGAGGGCTGCGGATGCTCGGGTCGGCGCCGAGAAAGTCTTCCCAGGCCGGGGGCTGGCGGCGCACGTGTGGCAGCAGCCCATGCCGGGAAAACACCTCGATCGGCCCACGATGCCCGGCCTGCTCCAGGGACACCACGGCGTCCACCATGGTCAGCCCGGAACCGATGATCAGCACCGTCGCCCGGGGATCGAGGCGGGCCATGGCCGCCACATCCCAGGGGTCCAGCGCCGCGGCATTCAGGCCGCTGGAGCGGGTCTGCGGGGTACGCGCCGCCGGGAACATGCCGGTGGCCAGCACCGCCACCGCGCCGGGCAGTTGCCGGCCATCGGCCAGGGTCAGTAGCACGCCGTCAGGGCCGGTTTCCAGGTCCACCGCCTCGCCCTGCACATGGCTCAACGAGGAGCCCTGCGCCCGGCCCTGCACCTGGGCCTCGGCCAGGCGCTGCTGGACGTAGACACCAAACAGCCCGCGAGGTGGAAACAGTTCGCTGACCGGCACATGCTGGCGGTCCGACTCGGACCAGCCGCCCTCGGCGATGTGCCGGGCCAGCCATTGGGTCAGGTCGTCGGCGTTGTCCGGGTCGACGCTCATGCGCGCGGCGTTGCCATTGAGGGTGTGCCCCAGCTCCACGGCGCTGTAGGCCTCGCCGCGCCCCAGCTCGCTGCGCGGTTCTATGACCAGGATCCGTCGCTGGCCCGGCAGGCGCAGCAACTGGGCGGCCAGCAAGGCGCCGCTGAGGCCGCCGCCGACAATCAGGATTGGCGCATCACGGGTGGCAGGGGTTGCCTGTCCGGTGTGGGTTTGGCTCATGGAATGCTCACGGTCAGTGTTTGCCCAGGTAGAAATCCTGCAGGTCGCCCCGGGCCAGCAGTTGCTCGGCGCTGCCGGACAAGGCCACGCGGCCGGTGTCCAGCAGGTAGGCATGGGAAGCGTACTTGAGCGCCAGATTAATGCTTTGCTCGGCGATCAGAAAGCTCACCCCCGCCTCGCGATTGAGCTGGGCGACGATCTGGAAAATCTCCTGGACGATAATAGGCGCAAGGCCCATGGACGGTTCATCCAGCAGTACCAAAGTAGGACGAGTCATCAACGCCCGGCCGATGGCCAGCATCTGCTGCTCGCCACCGGAGGTCAGCCCGGCGCGCACCCGGCGCTTGGTCAGCAGCCGCGGAAACCAGCTGTAGATACGCTCCAGGTCCTGTTCCAGCTGGCGCCGGCCCAGGCCACGGACAAAGCCGCCGGCGCGCAGGTTGTCTTCCACCGTCAACTGGGGGAAGACGTGGCGCCCTTCCAGCACATGCACCATGCCCTGGCGCACCCGCTGGCTGGGGTCGACCCCGGCCAGGTCCTGCCCGGCAAAGGCGATGGCGCCGCGGCTGAGCTCGGCACGCTCGGCCCGCACCAGCCCGGAAATGGCCTTGAGGGTGGTGCTCTTGCCGGCGCCGTTGGCCCCCAGCAAGGCGACGATGGCCCCCCGGGGCACGCTCAAAGATACCCCGGCCAGCGCCAGGATCACGCCGTCGTAGATCACCTCGATGTCCTGTACCTGCAGCAAGGTCTCGGCCGTCGCGGCCGTGGCGCTGTGGCTCATGGTTCAGTCACCCTCGTTGCATGTACGGGGCACCAGGCGCTTCTCCTTGGCAAAGGCCGCGGCCTTTTCGTCGATCAGCGGCCGTAGCAGCGCACGGTCGGCGGCAATCCACTCGCTGATCAGGGTCCAGTTGGCGCCGTCCCATTGCTGCACCCGGGCCGCGCCGCCGCCTTCGTGATCGCGGCAGGACAGCTTGAGGTTCTGCATCAGCCCCAGGTAGCCCATGTCCTTGAGCCGGGCGTCGTCGATGTTCAGGTGTTCCAGGCCCCAGCGCCCTTCCTCGCCATTGAGCGGGCGCTTGCCGAACTTGCCCTGGGCGGTCCGGATCGCCTCCACCGCCACCGCCGCGTTCACCAGGCCGGAGTTGTAGTACACGCTGCCGAAATTCTTCAGGTCCTTGAGGTCGCTCTTGCCGGTATCGAGGATGTACTGCTTGAGGCGCTTGTGGATCTCGAAGTCACTGCCCGCCGGGTAGGGCGTCAGCGCCAGGTAGCCCTTGGCCGCGGCGCCGGCCGGCAGCACGTCTTCGCTGGAGCTGGCCCAGATATCGCCGATGATGTGGTCCACCGGGAAGCCGAAGCGCGCGGCGGTCTTCACCGCCACCGGGGTGGACACGCCCCAGGTGCGCAGGAACACCCAGTCCGGATTCTGCTGGCGGATCTGCCGCCATTGCGCCGACTGCTCGTTGCCCGGGTCGGCCACCGGAATCTGGATGTTCTCGAAACCGTACTTCTCGGCCAGCAGCTTGAGCGGCCCGAGGGTTTCCCGGCCATAGGCGGAGTCGTGATAAAGCGTGGCGATCTTCTTGCCCTTGAGCCGGTCGAACCCGCCCTCGCGCTGGGCGATGTAGTTCACCAGGGTCGAGGCCTCGCTGTAGAAGGTCAGCATCACCGGGAAGTTGTAGGGGAACACCGTGCCGTCGGTGGCTTCGGTGCGGCCGTAGCCCAGGGTGATCAGCGGGATTTTGTCCACCTCGGCACGCTCACTCAGGGCATAGGCCGCCGGTGCGCCGTTGGGCTGGTAGACCGCCACCGGTGCGCCATCCAGGCCGTTCTTGAAGCGCTCGTAGCACTCGATGCCCTTCTCGGCGGTCCACTCGGTCTCGCACTCCTGCCACACCAGCTTGACCCCGTTGATGCCGCCCTCCACCTGGTTGATGTAGTTCAGGTAGTCGATCATCCCGGCCCACACCTGCACCCCGCTGGAGGCATAGGCGCCGACGCGGTAGGTGGCCAGGGGGAAGAACTGCTGGTCCGGCCCGGCCTGGGCTGCCGGGGCAACGGCCGCCGCCAGCAGCAACGCCGCGCCGGCCAGGGAAGCTTTCAAGGATGCACGCATGTTGTCTCTCTGTTCTGGGAGGAGGAATTCAGAAGCGCAGCGGCCAGTGCCGCAGGCGCTCGCGCAAGTTGCCCAGCAAGCGGATCAGGCCCTCGGGTTCCTTGATCAGGAACAGGATGATCAGCACGCCGAAAATGATTTTCTGCAGGTTCTGCAACTGCCCGGCGTCCACCGCCCCGCCCAGCAGCGCCTGCCCGGCATGGCTGAGGAGAATCGGCAACAGACTGATGAAGGCCGCGCCGACGAAGTTGCCGGCCACGCTGCCCATGCCGCCGATAATGATGATGAAGAGGATCTGGAACGAACGATTGATATCGAAGCTGCTGGCGCTGGCGGTGCCCAGGTAGGCGAAGGCCCACAGCGCACCGGCGATGCCCAGGTAGAACGAGCTGACGGCAAACGCCTGGCGTTTGTAGCGGGCCACCGGGATGCCAATCACTGCGGCGGCGGTGTCCATGTCGCGGATCGCCATCCAGTTGCGCCCGACCTGGCTGCGCACCAGGTTCTGCGCGACCCAGGTCAACAGCAGCACCGTCACCAGGGTCAGCAGGTAGCGCCCCTGGGGGTGGTTCAGGTCATGGCCCAGCAGGCTCAACTGCGGCGCCGAAATGGTGCCCGAGGAACCGTAGTTGTAGAACCAGGGAAACTTGACGAACAGCCACTCCAGGAAGAACTGCGCCGCCAGGGTGCTGACCATCAGGTAGAAACCCTTGATCCGCGAACTGGGCAGGCCGAACAGCCAGCCCACCAGGGCGCTGATCAGGCCGCCGCCGAGCAGGGCCAGGGGCAGCCCCAGCTGCGGCAGGCGCAGCAGAATACCGTAGGTGGCAAAGGCCCCCACGGCCATGAAGCCGGCGGCGCCCACCGAGGTCTGGCCGGTGTAGCCGGTCAGCAGGTTGAGCCCGAGCCCGGCCAGGGACAGCACCAGGAACGGAATCAGGATCGCGTTGAGCCAATAGTCGTTGCCCAGCACCGGCACCACGCCGAAGGCCAGCAGCAACAGGCCGGCCAGGCCCCAGGGCAGGCGGCGCTGGACCAGCAGCAAGGGGGCGGTTTGCCGCGTCAGAAGAAGGGACATCAATTCACACTCGCTCGATGGCCCGCTCGCCGAACAGGCCGGCGGGGCGGATGTAGAGGAAGGCCAGGGCCAGGACATAGGCGAACCAGGGGCTGATGCCGCCGCCAATCAGCGGGCCGATATAGACCTCCGCCAGGTTTTCGGCGGCGCCGACGATCAGGCCGCCGGCAATCGCCCCGCCGATCGAGGTGAAGCCGCCGATGATCAGCACCGGCAGCGCCTTGAGCACCACCAGCGATAGAGAGAACTGCACCCCCTGGCGTGCCCCCCAGAGCAGCCCGGCCACCAGCCCCACCACCCCGGCCACCGCCCAGACGATCTGCCAGATGCGGTTGAGGTTGATGCCGATGGACAGCGCCGCCGTGGTGTCGTCGGCTACCGCACGCAGCGAGATGCCGATGCGGGTCTTGTTGAACAGCAGCGCCAGCACCGTCACCAGCACCAGGGCGGTGGCCGCGGCAATCAGGTCGAACTGGCTGACCATCAGCGGCCCGAGGAACAGCGGCACATCGTCGATGCCCAGGTCCAGGGCCCGCACCTGGGAGCCCATCAGGCCCTGGGCCAGGCCCTCGATGATGAACGACAGGCCCAGGGTGGCCATGAACAGGGTGATCGGCGAGCGGTTGACCAAGGGTCGCAGCACCAGGCGTTCGATCAGCCAGGCGCCGAGGATCATCACCAGCACCGTCAGCAACAGTGCCAGGGCGAAAGGCACGCCCTGCTCGTGCAGGCTGACGAAGGTCAGCGCGGCGAACAGCAGCATCGAGCCCTGGGCGAAATTGAACACGCCACTGGCCTTGTAGATCAGCACGAAGCCGATGGCCACCAGTGAATACAGGGTGCCGGCCAGCAGACCGCCGAGCAGGGTTTCGAAGAAGAATGCCATCAGTGCACGGCCCCCAGGTAAGCGGCGATCACCTCGGGGTTGGCCTGAACCTCGGCCGGTGTGCCATCGCCCACCTTGCGTCCGTAGTCGAGCACCACCACGTGGTCGCACAGGTCCATGACCACCGCCATGTCGTGCTCGATCAGCACCACGGTGGTGCCCAAGTCACGGTTGATGTCGGCGATGAAGCGGGCCATTTCCTGCTTCTCCTCGGCATTCATTCCGGCCAGGGGTTCGTCCAGCAGCAACAGGCTGGGCCCGGCGATCAGCGCCCTGCCCAACTCGACGCGCTTTTGCAGGCCATAGGCCAGGTTGCCCACCGGCACATCGCGCAATGCCTGCAATTCCAGAAACTGCAGGATGCCCTCGGCCAGCTGGCGGAATGCCCGGGCTTCACGGCGGGCCCGGGGCAAGCCCAGGGCCTGTTCGATGAAGCGCGCGCGGGAGTGGCGCGAAAGGCCGGTGAGCAGGTTGTCCAGCACGCTCATCTTCTTGAACAGCGCGTTGTTCTGGAACGTCCGGCCGATGCCCCGGCGCGCGGCGTCCAGCGGGTCGATGCGCTGCAATGGCTGGCGCTCGAACACGATGGTCCCGGCGTCAAAGCGATAGACCCCGTTGAGCACGTTGAGCAGCGAACTCTTGCCCGCGCCATTGGGGCCGATCAGGGCACAGATCTCGCCCCGGCGCACCTCGAACGACAGTTGATTGATGGCCTTGACCCCCTTGAACGACAGGGAGATGTCACTGACTTGCAAAATGGATTCGGCGTGGCTCATGCAATGTTCCGTGTGAATTCGACGATCCAGGCCGGGGTGGCCGGTGGCGTCGTGGCCTGGGGGGCCTGCCAGATGAATTGCAGGCGAGCAAAGCCCAGCAGGCGGCGCACCCGATGCTTGAGCAGGCGCGCCAACAGGCCCTGGGGATGGGCCAAGGCCCACTCGCACAGGCGTCGGCGCCAGCTGTCGGGGGGCGCCAGGCGGCTCTCGACCTCGTCCGCCAGGCGTTGCAGGCGCTGGGGCGACAGCAGCAGGCCGCTGGGGGCTACCTCCCGCCGGTCGCGGCTGGTCGAGCCGCGGCTTTCGGCGAAGGCCAGGCACTGGCCACTGCCCAGCCATTGCTCCAGCAGCACCGTCAGGCCCTCCTGCCATTGCGTGCCCTCCTCGCTCCACAATTGGCCGCTGCCGACCGGGGCGCGCCAATTGGCCTGGCGCCGGGGTGGCTCGCCCCGGCC
Organism: Pseudomonas protegens CHA0; assembly: GCF_000397205.1. Lineage (NCBI taxonomy): Bacteria > Pseudomonadati > Pseudomonadota > Gammaproteobacteria > Pseudomonadales > Pseudomonadaceae > Pseudomonas > Pseudomonas protegens. Next base: position 2,941,810 of record NC_021237.1, on the reverse strand, counting down.
CAGCAGCTCGCGCAATTCCAGCAGGGGCAGATGCGCGCCTTCCGGCAGGCGCGGCAAGGCTTGCCCGGCAATCAGCAACTGCGGGGCCAGAGCGTTTTCACTGGCGGCGACCCAATCCAGCACCTGCTGGCGCGAATGCACGAAGGCGTGGCTCGGTTGCAGGCGCCACAGGGTCTGGCGCAGGGCTTGGGGCGGCAGCTCGTCGTCCAGGCTCAGCACCTCGGCGCCAAGGCTGTGGGCCGCCAGGGCCAGCAGGAGCAGGTCCGGTTCGAAGCGGGCACTGACTGCCAACCGCGAATCCGGGGTCAGGCCCTGCTGGCGCAGGCCGTCGGCCAGGCGCTCGACGTCCCGCAGGGCGTCGATCCAGCGCCAGGCGTACCAGTGGCCGTGGCGCTTGTGGCGCAAGGCGTTGTGCAACGGGCTGACCTGGGCCCAGTGGCGCAACCGCTCCAGGGCCCCGCTCAACTGCAGCCGGGCCTGGGGCGCTGGCGAATCCGCGCTCGGCGCACGCTTGAGTTCATGCACGCTCATGAGTTGACCTCGACATCTTGGCAATCGCGTGCGGTGGTCCGCTGGCTGGAAATGAACGGGGGGCCTTGTGGGCCTTTTCGCTTGTAGGAGCCGGCTTGCCGGCGAAGGCGTGGGCCCCTTCGCTGGCGAGCCAGCTCCTACAGGACGCGGGGTTCAGGCGCTGGCACGTTGCGCGGCTGTTTGGCGTTGCCCGCCCAGGTTGCGCCAGGCGCTGCCCGGGTGGCTTTCGGGCAGGCGCGGGCCGGCGCCGAAGAGTTTTTCCCGCAGGGTACCCGGGGCGTATTCGGTCTTGTAGACGCCACGTTTCTGCAACTCCGGCACCAGCAGTTCCACGGCGTCGATAAAGCTTTCGTGGGTCAGCGCATAGGCCAGGTTGAAGCCGTCGACGTCGGTTTCTTCCACCCATTCCTGAAGCAGGTCGGCGACGGTTTCCGGGCTACCGACGAACAACGGGCCAAAGCCGCCGATGCCCACCCAGTCCGCCAGTTCATGGGGTGTCCAGACCTTGTTCGGGTCTGCCGTGGAGAAGGCTTCCACCGCCGACTGGATGGCGTTGGTGTGCACGTGCTTGAGGGGCTCGTCGGGCTTGAAGCGGCTGAAGTCGATGCCGGTCCAGCCGGAAATCAGCGCCATGGCGCCCTCGTAGCTGACCCAGGATTTGTATTCCTCGAACTTGGCCTTGGCCTTGGCGTCGGTCTCGCCCAGGATCACCGTCTGCAGGTTGAAGATCAGGATCTTCGACGGATCGCGCCCGGCCTCGGCGGCCCGGCGGCGGATGTCGGCCACGGTCTTTTTCAGCAGCACCTTGGACGGCGCGGCGACGAACACGCATTCGGCCTGCTCGGCGGCGAACTGCTTGCCCCGGCTGGACGCCCCGGCCTGGTAGAGCACCGGGGTACGTTGCGGCGACGGCTCGCAGAGGTGGATGCCCGGCACCTGGAAATGTTTGCCGACATGGCGGATCTCGTGGATCTTGCTCGGGTCGCTGAAGATCCGTCGCTCGCGGTCGCGCAGGATCGCGCCGTCTTCCCAACTGCCTTCCCAGAGCTTGTAGCAGACCTCCAGATACTCCTCGGCGTAGTCGTAGCGAGCGTCGTGTTCGGTCTGGGCCTGCTGCCCGATGTTCTTGGCCCCGCTCTCCAGATAGGAGGTGACGATGTTCCAGCCGGCGCGGCCCTTCGTCAGGTGATCGAGGGTGGAAAGGCGCCGGGCGAAGGGGTACGGGTGCTCGAAGGACAGCGACGCGGTGAGGCCGAAGCCCAGGTGCTCGGTGACCAGGGCCATGGGCGGGATCAGCTGCAGCGGATCGTTCACCGGGACCTGGGCGGCCTGGCGGATCGCTGCCTCGCCGTTGCCGTTGTAGACGTCGTAGATGCCCAGCACATCGGCGATGAACAACCCGTCGAACTTGCCCTTTTCAAGAATTTTCGCCAGGTCGGTCCAGTACTCCAGGTCCTTGTACTGCCAGGAGCGGTCCCGGGGGTGGGCCCAGAGGCCCGGCGACTGGTGACCGACACAGTTCATGTCGAAGGCATTGAGGCGGATTTCACGGGACATCACACAAAACTCCTGAAACCTTGGGGTGGCACGCCATTGAGGCGGTAGTTGCCGATCAGTTGGTATTTCCAGCGCAGCGGGTCATCCAGGGTCTGGGGCTGCGGGCTGCGCTGACCGGTGAGTTCGAACTCGGCGTCGCTGGCCGCCAGCAGCGCCTGGCCCGCGGCAATTGCCGCCTCGGCCAGGGCCACCGCAACTTCCGCCGGGTCCGGCTCTTGTTCTATCTGGCGCAGGGCCCGCTCCTGCAGGGCCGCGGCCAGGTCGATGCGGATGTTCAGGTCGCCAAAGCGGCTGATCACATAGGGGTCGTCGCTGGCCCTGGCCAGGCCGCTGCCGCTCCAGGGCCGGGCCTGCTCGCGGATGAAATCCAGGGTTTGCTGCAGCAGGACGCGGGCCCGCTGCAGGACCTGGGCGTTGTGTTCCAGGGCCGCTTGGGGGGTGTCGGGGCGGGTCAGTGCATTCATGGCGCAGTCCTTCAGTTCCAGGCGTGGCGGGCCGGCTTGATGCCGTTGAGCAGGTAGTTGCCGATCAGGTGATATTTCCAGCGCGCCGGATCGTGCAGGGTGTGGGTGCGGGCGTTGCGCCAGTGGCGGTCGAGGTTGTACTTGCCCGACACCGAACGGGTGCCGGCCAGTTCGAAGAGTTTGCTGGCGGCGAGCAAGGCACTCTCCGCCGACAGCACCTTGGCCTGGGCCACCACCAGGGAGGCCTGGGCGACGCTGTCTTCACCGGGCTGGGCCAGGGCCTGATCGACCGCCTCGGCGGCCTTGGCGAGGATCGCCTCGGTGCCGTGCACCCGCCATTCCAGGTCGCCGATGGCGGCGATGGTGAACGGGTCCTGCCAGCCATGGTCCAGGCCGCTGTCGATCCACGGCCGGGATTGCCGGGCATGATGCTTGGCGTCTTCCAGGGCGGCGACGGCGATGCCGGTGTCCACCGCGGCCTGGATGATTTGCGAGATCGGGCCATCGGCGGTGGGCTGGTCGAAGGCCCGATGGGCCGGGATCACCGCGCTGCGCGGCACCCGCACCGCCTTGAGGCTGACCCCGCCGCTGGCGGTGGTGCGCTGGCCGAAGCCGTCCCAGCTGTCGACCACCGTGAGGCCAGGGTTGTCGCGCTCGATAAAGGCAATGTGCGCCTGGTTGTGTTCGTCCACCGCCACCGCCGGGACGATGTGGGCGAACAGCGCCCCGGTGCAGTAGAACTTCTCGCCGTCGATCTGCGCCTGTTCGCCGTCGAAACGGATCTGGGTTTCAAAGGCGCCGACGTGCTTGCTGCCGGCCTCGGAAAACGCATTGCCGAAGCGGTAGCCCTGCAACACCTTGGCGAAGTAATGGCGCTTCTGCTCTTCGCTGGCGGTCTGCAGCAGGATGTCCACCACCCCCAGGTGGTTCTGCGGCAACTGGCCGAGAGACGGGTCGGCGGCGGAAATGAGCTTGATGACTTCCACCAGGGTGGCGTAGGACACCCCGGCACCGCCGTACTCTTTGGGGATGGTGATGCCCCACAGGCCGCTGGCGGAAAATTCGTCGAGCTCAGCCCGGGGCAGGCGCCGCTCGCGATCACGCAGCGCCGCCTCCACGGCAAAGCGCTGGGCCAGGGCCCGGGCCACGCTGATGGCTTGCGCATCGTTCTGGATTAGATGGGCACTGCGAGAGGGTTGGGCTGGGGCTGTCATGGGCCGACTCCGCTTCCTGAACATCAAGCTGAACACCCGTCGCGGGGTTCTTTCCAGGACAATTGCAGGAGTCGTGCCTAAATATAAAAACCTTTAATATCAGTAAGTTGCTTGATAATTCAGCTAAAAGACATCAATTGAAAACAGGCAAAATGTCCAACTGCTGTTGCTGGGCAAACAGCGCTTGCCGGGCCACGGGGCGTCAGATCACCACATTGCGCACGAAGCGCGTGGCCCGGGTGCCGTCGTTGCGGTAGCCGTGGGGCACGTGGCTGGCGAACATGAAGAAGTCACCGCATTCCAGGCGCCGTTCAGTGTCGCCGAAGAACACCGTCAGGCAGCCTTCGAAGACGTAGATCTGCTCGCTCCAGCCCTCGGCGTCGCACTCCGAGTGATAGACCTCGCCAGGCTCCAGCTGCCATTCCCAAAGCTCCACTTCACGGGTGGCCTCGGCCTTGGCCAGGAGCAGCGCCTTGCTGCCGGGGATAGCACCGGCCCAGGCCAGCTCGTTGATGCGGCTCGAATCCCGGGATTCCGGGGCCTGGATCAGGTCGCTGAAGGCCACGTCCAGGGCTTCGGCCACCCGGTCCAGGGTGCCGAGGCTGACGTTCTTCTCCCCCGCCTCTATCGCCACCAGCATCCGCCGGCTGACATTGGATTTTTCCGCCAGGGCGCTCTGGCTCAAACCCGCGGCATTGCGCAGGCGGCGGACGTTGAGGCTGACATGTTGCAGGACCGAGGCCCGCTGGACGTTTTCTTTGTGCACTATATTGCTCACTCCCGGGGCCTGCGCAGTATACTGCCCAACTTCCGGCGCATTGTGCGTCCCCCTCAGGTAGCACGCAAGGCCATGACAGCAACGCCCTCCCGCGGATTCCAGTTCAAGTTGAGCAAGGCCGAAGCCGTGCTGGTGCTGATCACCATGATCTGGGGCGGCACCTTCCTGCTGGTGCAGAACGCCATGAGCGTCAGCGGGCCGATGTTCTTCGTCGGCCTGCGCTTTGCCGCAGCGGCCTGCATGGTCGGTGCATTCTCACTGCGCCACTTGCGCGGCCTGACCCTGTTCGAACTGCGCGCCGGGGCCTTTATCGGTACCGCGATCATGCTCGGCTACGGTTTGCAGACCGTGGGCCTGCAAAGCATTCCCAGCAGCCAGTCGGCGTTCATCACCGCCCTTTATGTGCCCTTCGTGCCGTTGCTGCAATGGCTGTTCATGGGCAAGCGCCCGGGGTTGCTGCCGAGTATCGGCATCATGCTGGCGTTCACCGGGCTGATGCTGCTGTCCGGGCCCAATGGCGCCTCCCTGGACTTCAGCCCCGGGGAGATCGCCACCCTGATCAGTACCGTGGCCATTGCCGCGGAGATCATCCTCATCAGCAGCTTCGGCGGGCGGGTGGATGTGCGCCGGGTCACCGTGGTGCAACTGGCGGTCACCTCGCTGCTGGCGTTCGCCATGGTGTGGCCGACCGGGGAAGCGCTGCCGGGGTTTTCCTGGCTGCTGCTGGCCAGCGCCCTGGGCCTGGGGGCTGCCAGCGCGGTGATCCAGCTGGCAATGAACTGGGCGCAGAAAAGCGTCTCGCCGACCCGCGCCACCCTGATCTATGCCGGCGAGCCGGTGTGGGCCGGGATTGTCGGGCGCATCGCCGGGGAGCGCCTGCCGGGGCTGGCGTTGCTGGGCGGCGCCTTGATCGTGCTGGCGGTGATCATCAGCGAATGGAAGCCCAAGGCAGAAGCCGGACAGCAGAGCGGCGAGGCGGTGGAGTCCTGAGCAACGGCCCGCTGCGGGGGGCGGCTTGCTGGTGAGGGGGCTCTTGAGGGCCCTTTCGCTGGCTGGGGTAGTGGTGGGGACTGTAGGAGCCGGCTTGCCGGCGAAGGTGCTCTTGCAGGCGCTCTCGCTGATAGGCCAGCGCCTACAGTGCGGGGTCCCCGGGGGCGTAGAGCCAGGTGGGGACGGTCAGGGAGCCCTTGTGCTTGGGCTCCAGCAGTACCCGGTCATTTTCAGGCTCGCCGTGATAGTAGAAGTAGGCGTGGTAGAGCGCATGCCCCTCGGCAAAGGCGCGGTCGAAATAGAGCACCGTGCCCGGCGGCAGCACATAGTTGCGCTCATCCCCCTGCGGGCCTTCGATGACCAGCGCCTGGCGGGTCTTGAGCATGTCGGGGCGATCCAGATAATGCTCCAGGCCAATGCCCGATGCCGCACCGAAGGCGGTGAACAGCACGGCGAACGCGCCCCGTCGAAACAGCCGGCCCAAGGCCGATCCTTTAATCATGTGCACCCTTGTCGATCCTTGTGGCGGCTTGAGCTGGGCAGGGCATTTGCCCCACAGCACCCGGTGAACGGGCGCATCAGGCATTTGTCTCCTACCTTTGAAAGCGTATGTAACATTTCTTAGGGGGCCCGGGCCGCGCATGGCGGTTGGTGATCCAGAGCCTGGCACGTATTATGCGTCATACTTTTCCGCAGATTAGAAGCCTATGTCCCTGATAGTTCTACTGCTTCTGCCATTCATCGGCAGCTGTCTGGCGGCCCTGTTGCCGCACAACGCACGTAACACCGAATCTCTGCTGGCCGGCCTGGTGGCACTCATTGGCACCATCCAGGTGGCTCTGCTGTACCCACAGATCGCCGATGGCGGGGTGATTCGCGAGGAGTATGCCTGGCTGCCGAGCCTGGGGCTGAACTTCGTGCTGCGCCTGGACGGCTTCGCCTGGCTGTTCTCGCTGCTGGTGCTGGGCATCGGCAGCCTGGTGGCGCTCTACGCGCGTTATTACATGTCGCCGCAAGATCCGGTGCCGCGTTTCTTCGCCTTCTTCCTGGCCTTCATGGGGGCCATGCTCGGCCTGGTGATTTCCGGCAACCTGATCCAGATCGTGTTCTTCTGGGAGCTCACCAGCCTCTTCTCCTTCCTGCTGATCGGCTACTGGCACCACCGCTCCGATGCCCGCCGCGGCGCCTACATGGCGTTGATGGTCACCGGTGCCGGGGGCTTGTGCCTGCTGGCCGGGGTCATGCTGCTCGGCCATGTGGTGGGCAGCTACGACCTGGACCAGGTACTGGCTGCCGGAGACAAGATACGCGCCCACGCGCTCTACCCGATCCTGTTGCCCTTGATCCTGCTGGGCGCCCTGAGCAAGAGCGCGCAGTTCCCCTTCCACTTCTGGCTACCCCACGCCATGGCCGCGCCGACCCCGGTCTCGGCGTACCTGCACTCGGCGACCATGGTCAAGGCCGGGGTGTTTCTCCTGGCCCGCCTGTGGCCGTCGTTGTCCGGCACTGAAGAATGGTTCTACATCGTCAGCGGCGCCGGGGCCTGCACCCTGGTGCTGGGCGCCTACTGCGCGATGTTCCAGAACGACCTCAAGGGCCTGCTGGCCTATTCCACCATCAGCCACCTGGGGCTGATCACCCTGCTGCTGGGCCTGAACAGCCCGCTGGCCGCGGTGGCGGCGGTGTTCCACATTCTCAACCACGCCACGTTCAAGGCGTCCTTGTTCATGGCGGCCGGGATCATCGACCACGAAAGCGGCAGCCGCGACATCCGCAAGCTCAACGGCCTGATCAAGCTGATGCCCTACACCGCGACCCTGGCCATGGTGGCCAGCGCCTCCATGGCCGGGGTGCCGCTGCTCAACGGCTTCCTGTCCAAGGAGATGTTCTTCGCCGAGACGGTGTTCATCAACTCCAGCGCCTGGGTGGAAATCGCCCTGCCGGTGATCGCTACCATCGCCGGGACCTTCAGCGTCGCCTACGCCCTGCGCTTCACGGTCGACGTGTTCTTCGGCGAACCGGCCACCGACCTGCCGCACACGCCCCACGAGCCGCCGCGCTGGATGCGTGCCCCGGTTGAACTGCTGGTGTTCACCTGCCTGCTGGTGGGGATCTTCCCGGCGCAGATCATCGGCCCGCTGCTGGCCGCCGCGGCGCTGCCGGTGGTGGGCGGAACCCTGCCCGAGTACAGCCTGGCCATCTGGCACGGCCTCAATGCCCCGATGATCATGAGCCTGATCGCCATGTCCTGCGGCATCGTCCTCTACCTGCTGCTGCACAAGCCGCTGGTGGCGGGCCGTTTCGCCTACCCGCCGGGCGTGGGCCGTCTCAACGGCAAGCTGTTGTTCGAGCGCAGCCTGGTGGGCATGACCCGCCTGGCCCGGCGCCTGGAACGCCGGTTGAGCACCAAGCGCCTGCAGACCCAGCTGTTCGTGCTGATCCTGGCGGCGGTGATCGCCGGGCTGATCCCCATGCTCTACAGCCAGCTGACCTGGGGCGACCGGCCGAAGATCCCCGGTTCCATCGTCTTCGTGACCTTCTGGCTGCTGGCCATCGCCTGCGCCCTGGGCGCCGCCTGGCAAGCCAAGTACCACCGTCTGGCCGCCCTGACCATGGTCAGCGTCTGCGGGCTGATGACCTGCGTGACCTTCGTCTGGTTCTCGGCGCCGGACCTGGCCCTGACCCAGCTGGTGGTGGAAGTGGTGACCACGGTGCTGATCCTCCTCGGCCTGCGCTGGCTGCCACGGCGGATCGAGGACGTCTCGCCCCTGCCCAGCAGCGTGCCCAAGGCGCGCATCCGCCGCCTGCGTGACCTGAGCCTGTCGGTGGCCGTGGGCCTGGGCATGGCAGTGCTGTCCTACGCCATGCTGACCCGCCCCACCCCCAACGACATTTCCTCGTTCTACCTCAGCCGCGCCCTGCCCGAAGGCGGCGGCACCAATGTGGTCAACGTGACCCTGGTGGACTTCCGCAGCTTCGACACCCTGGGTGAGATCACCGTGCTGGCGGCGGTGGCCCTGACCGTATTCGCCCTGCTGCGCCGCTTCCGCCCGCCCAAGGAAAGCATGCAGTTGCCGGCGCAGCAGCGCCTGCTGGCCCCGGACGTGGTCACCGACCTGGTCAACCCGCGCCAGGCCAGCGACACCGCCCTGGGCTTCATGATGGTGCCGGCGGTGCTGGTGCGCCTGCTGCTGCCGATTGCCCTGGTGGTGTCCTTCTACCTGTTCATGCGCGGGCACAACCTGCCGGGCGGCGGTTTCGTCGCCGGGCTGGTGATGTCGGTGGCCTTCATCCTCCAGTACATGGTGGCGGGCACCCAGTGGGTCGAGGCCCAGATGAGCCTGCGGCCGCTGCGCTGGATGGGCACCGGGCTGCTGGTTGCCCTGGCCACCGGCCTCGGCGCCCTGGCCTGGGGCTACCCGTTCCTGACCACCCACACGCTGCATGTGGACCTGCCGCTGTTCGGTGACATCCACATCGCCAGCGCGCTGTTCTTCGACATCGGCGTGTACGCCGTGGTGGTGGGCGCGACCCTGCTGATCCTCACGGCCCTGGCGCACCAGTCGGTGCGGGCCCACAAGCCGGCCAGCCAGGCCAAATCCCTGACTCAGAACGGAGCCGCCTGATGGAAGAAGTCATCGCAATCGCCATTGGGGTCCTCGCCGCTTCCGGAGTCTGGCTGGTGCTGCGCCCGCGGACCTTCCAGGTGGTGATGGGCCTGTGCCTGCTGTCCTACGCGGTCAACCTGTTCATCTTCAGCATGGGCAGCCTGTTCATCGGCAAGGAGCCGATCGTCAAGGAGGGCGTGCCCCAGGACCTGCTGCACTACACCGACCCGCTGCCCCAGGCGCTGGTGCTCACGGCCATCGTCATCAGCTTCGCCATGACCGCGCTGTTTCTGGTGGTGCTCCTGGCTTCCCGGGGCCTGACCGGCACCGACCACGTCGATGGCCGGGAGCCCAAGGAATGAATCCGTTGTCGCACCTGATCGTCGCCCCCATCCTCCTGCCGCTGCTGACCGCGGGCATCATGTTGCTGCTGGGGGAAAAGCATCGCCCGCTGAAAGCCCGGATCAACCTGCTCTCCACCCTGCTGGGCCTGTGCCTGGCGGGCTACCTGCTGTACTGGACCCAGGTCCAGGGCGCCACCGGCTCCTTCGGCGTGTACCTGCCCAGCAACTGGCAGGTGCCGTTCGGCATCGTGCTGGTGGTCGATCGCCTGTCGGCGCTGATGCTGGTGCTCACCGGTATCATCGGGGTCAGCGCGCTGCTGTTCGCCATGGCCCGCTGGGACGGCGCCGGGGCCAGTTTCCATGCCCTGTTCCAGATCCAGCTGATGGGCCTCTACGGGGCCTTCCTGACCGCCGACCTGTTCAACCTGTTCGTGTTCTTCGAGGTGCTGCTGGCGGCGTCCTACGGCCTGATGCTGCACGGCTCGGGGCGCGCGCGGGTGTCTTCGGGGCTGCACTACATCACCATCAACCTGCTGGCCTCGTCGCTGTTCCTGATCGGCACGGCGATGATCTACGGGGTCACCGGGACCCTGAACATGGCCGACCTGGCGATGAAGATCCCCCTGGTGCCGGAAGCCGACCGCGGCCTGCTGCACGCCGGTACGGCGATCCTGGCGATCGCCTTCCTGGCCAAGGCCGGGATGTGGCCACTGAACTTCTGGCTGGTGCCCGCCTACTCCTCGGCCAGCGCGCCGGTGGCGGCACTGTTCGCCATCATGACCAAAGTCGGTGTGTACACCGTACTGCGCCTGTGGACCCTGCTGTTCTCCGGGCAAGCCGGGGCCTCGGCCTATTTCGGCAGCCAGTGGCTGGTGTACGGCGGCATGGCGACGATCTTCTGCGCGGCCCTGGCGATTCTTCCGGCCCAGCGCCTGGAGCGCATGGCCAGCCTGAGCATCCTGGTGTCGGCCGGCATCCTGATCTCGGTGATCGGCTTCGCTCAGCCGGCCCTTACCGGCGCGGCGCTGTTCTACCTGTTCAGCTCGACCCTGGCGATGTGCGCGCTGTTTTTGCTGGCAGAACTGATCGAGCGTTCGCGCTCGGCCAATGAGATCCCCCTGGAGGATGAAGGCGAGATCCTGCCGCGGCCCATGGAGTCGCTGCACCCGCCACGGGGCAGCAACCTCGACGATGAACAGAAAGTGGTGGTCGGCCAGGTGATCCCCTGGACCATGGCCTTCCTCGGCCTGAGCTTCATCGCCTGCGCCTTGCTGATCATCGGCATGCCGCCGCTATCGGGCTTCATCGGCAAGCTCAACCTGATTGCCGCCCTGCTCAACCCCGAGGGCCTGGGGGCCAGCGAGGGCGCGCCGATCACCCCGGCGGCCTGGTGCTTCCTGGCGCTGTTGATCCTCTCGGGCCTGGCCTCGCTGATTGCCTTTGCCCGCCTGGGTGTGCAGCGCTTCTGGACCCCGGAGGAACGCCCTTCGCCGGTGCTGCGGCGCCTGGAGTGCCTGCCGATCGTGGCGCTGCTGGGGCTCTGCGTGCTGCTCAGCTTCAAGGCCGAGCCGTTGCTGCGCTTCACCCAGGCCACCGCCGACAGCCTCAACCACCCGGAGCATTACGTGATGGCGGTGCTGGGCACCCGCACCGTGCTCAGCCCTGAATCCAAGACCGCAGCGGCAGTGGAGGTGCACCCATGAAGCGCCTGTTCCCCGCGCCATTCCTGTCCCTGGCACTGTGGCTGCTCTGGCTGGTGCTGAACCTGTCCCTCAGCCCGGGCAACCTGCTGCTGGGCGCCCTGCTGGGCTTTCTCGCACCGCTGCTGATGCAGCCCCTGCGGCCCCTGCCGATCCGCATCCGCCGCCCGGGCACCATCCTGCGCCTGTTCCTGGTGGTGGGCCGCGACGTGCTGGTGTCCAACCTGCTGGTGGCCTGGGGCGTGCTCAACAACGGCCGGCGCCCGGTGCACTCGGCCTTCGTCAAGATCCCCCTGGACCTGCGGGACGCCAATGGCCTGGCGGCGCTGTCTACCATCACCACGGTGGTACCGGGCACGGTCTGGTCCGAGCTGTCCCTGGACCGCAGCCTGCTGTTGCTGCACGTCTTCGACCTGAAGGACGAGGCGCAATTCATCCAGCACTTCAAGGCCACGTACGAGCGCCCGCTGATGGAGATTTTCGAATGAGTGTCCTGCTGACCAACGCGATCTTGCTGAGTCTGTTCATTTTCTCCCTGGCCATGGTCCTGACCCTGGTGCGCCTGTTCAAGGGCCCCTCGGCCCAGGACCGGGTTCTGGCCCTGGACTACCTGTACATCCTGGCGATGCTGATGATGCTGGTGCTGGGCGTGCGCTACGCCAGTGACACCTACTTCGAGGCGGCGCTGCTGATCGCCCTGTTCGGCTTTGTCGGCTCCTTCGCCCTGGCCAAATTCCTTCTGCGTGGCGAGGTGATCGAATGAACAGCCTGGAACAATTGCCACTCTGGGTGGAAGTGCTGGTGGCCTTGTTGCTGGTGATCAGCAGTGTGTTTGCCCTGATCGGGGCCCTGGGCATCCTGCGCATGAAGAGCTACTTCCAGCGCATGCACCCGCCGGCCCTGGCCTCCACCATGGGCTCCTGGGCCGTGGCCCTGGCGTCGATCCTGTACTTTTCCGCGCTCAAGTCCGGGCCGGTGCTGCACGCCTGGCTGATCCCGGTGCTGATGTCCATCACCGTACCGGTGACCACCCTGCTGCTGGCGCGGGCCGCGCTGTTTCGCAAGCGCATGGCCGGCGACGATGTGCCGGCGGAAATCAGCAGCAAACGCAGCGAAACCGGCAACTGAGCACATCCGCTGCACCTAGGAGCCGGCTGCCGGCGACGAGGCCCGTGAGCCTTGCGGCGACTTCGAAAACGCCTTCGCTGGCAAGCCAGCTCCTGCACCAGCCAGTTCCTGCACTGGCCAGCGCCGGCTGACTGCCCTCAGGCCCAGGCCAGCACCAGCAACCCGGTCCCCAGCACCACGCACAGGGGGGAATAGAACAGGGTGTCGAGGCGGGCGAATTTCGAATCCCGGACTTCCTTGAAAAAACCCACCAGCTCGGAGTCGCCGATGGCCCGGGCGAACATCAGCAAGGCAATGGCGCTGATCACCCACTGCAGAGACGGGTGGGTCACCGTCGGCAGGTAGAGCCCGACCCTCAGGCACACCAGCATCGCCACCAGCAACAAAGCCACTGCCACCAGCATCGTGGCCAGGGCCGGCGGACGGAACGCCGGCTGGGTCATGCCGGGCCCCGGCCCCGGCACCTCGGGAATCACCGCATCACTGCCACGCTTGCCACCCGTAGCCCAGTACAGATGGATCAGACTGATCAACAGGAAGCTGCCAGCCACCCCCTGTGCGAGCAGAAGATTCATGTTCAGACGTCCGTGCAGAAAATGTCGCTGAAGAATGGACTCGATTGACCGTTTTTGTAAGTACGTTCGTCGCCTTCGATGATAAAGTGCCGCCCCATGAAATTTGCCCGTTCCGATCGCTCGCTCGTTGCCTGGATGCTCTATTGCTGCGTCCTGTTCAACGTGTTCGCCTGCAGCATCGGCCACGGGCAGATGCTCGGCATGCAGCTCAACGGCATCGGCGGGCAGTTCTGCAGCGTCGACCCTGCCACCCAGGCGCCGCTGCAGAAACCGGCCGACCAGGGCTCCCTGCCCACTCTATCCAAAGCCTTCGGTTGCCCGCTGTGCTCCACCGGCGGCATGGGCCCGGCCCTGAACTCCAGCCTGACCCTGGCCCTGCTGCCGCAGCCCCAGGCCCCGCTTGCGCGCACCCTGGCCAAGACCGACCTCCCCGCCCGCTCCACCTGGCCCGCGGCCCATCCCCGGGCACCGCCTCTCGCCTGATTCCTGCTCGTGCTCAACCTGCCCACTGCGCTGTCGCGCGGCGCGCGTTCGTGGGCCTTTTCCTAGCCAAGAATTCAGGATGCACCGATGAAACACCTTCCTTTGCTGGCGAGCCTGCTGGGCTGCCTGTCGATCAATGCCTGGGGACAGCCGAGCCTCGAACTGGCCCCCACCACCATCGGCGCCGATGAGGCCGATGCCGAGCCGGGCCTGAACCTGGACCAGTCCAGCGGCATGGCCTCGCGCCTGGGCCTGAGCCTGCGCGAAACCCCGGCCTCGGTGGCCGTGGCCAGCCGCCAGGACCTGGAGCGAAGCGGCGCCCGCACCTTCCAGGAAGCGGCCAACGCCCTGCCCGGGGTCAACGCCAGTGCGCCGCCGGGGTTCGGCGGCTTCGTCTCCTACCGTGGCTTCACCAGCAGCCAGATCACCCAGATGTTCAACGGCATCAACGTCGCCACCGGCCTGGCCCGGCCGGTGGACGCCTGGATCTACGACCGGGTGGAACTGGTGGGCGGCCCCTCGTCACTGATCAATGGCGCCGGCTCCGTGGGCGGTTCGCTGAACTACGTGACCAAACTCGCGGACCGCCGCGAACAGGCCGCCGAAGGCCTGCTCGGCTACGGCAGCTACGACACCACCCAGACCGCTTTCGGGGTCAACCACGCCCTCAGCCCGGCCGGCGCCGAGGTGCAGCACTACGCGCGCTTGGACGTCAGCCACAACACCAGCAACGGCTACATCGACCGCCAGGAAAGGGATGCCTGGAGCCTGGCCTTCTCCCTGCTCAGCGACCTGACCCCGGACCTGTCCCACACCCTGGCGGTGGAATACCAGGATGAACACGAGGACAGCCCCTACTGGGGCACCCCGGTGCTCAATCCCAAGGCCGGTGAGCTGAAGATCGACAAGCACAACCGCTTCAACAACTACAACGTCGCCGATGGCCTGTATGAGCAACGCACGGTGTGGCTGCGCTCGATCATCGACTACCGGATCAACCCCAGCACCAGCCTGCGCAACACCCTCTACCACCTGGACAGCCAGCGCGACTATCGCAACCTGGAGACCTACCAGTACAACGCCGACAACAGCCGGGTGAACCGCTCGACCGCCTACCTGGTACGGCACCAGGGCCAGCAGGACGGCAACCAGTTCGAACTGCGCCACGACGATCAGCTGTTCGGCCTCGACACCACCTGGTCCGGGGGTTTTGAGTACAAGGTCAACAGCACCACCAACTCGCCCTGGAACGTGCCGGCCAGCAACAGCGTCGATCCCGGCAACTTCCAGCCGGGGTACTTCTATGACCTGAAGGGCACCCGCCAGGGCTGGGCCAAGGACAAGACCAACCAGGTCACCACCCGCGCCCTGTTCGTCGAGAACCGCCTGGCCCTGAGCGACGAGCTGTCACTGCTCAGCGGCCTGCGCTACGACGCCATCGACCTGGACGTGACCAACCACCGGCTGATCACCGCCAGCAACCCGCGCCACCTCAAGCGCAGCTGGGAACCGGTCACCGGGCGCCTGGGCCTGACCTGGCAGTTCCTGCCCAGCGCCAATGTCTACGTGCAGTACAGCACCGCCGCCGAGCAGCCCAGTGGCACTCAGAACTTCGAGGTGTCCACGGGCAAGCAATGGGAAGTGGGCAGCAAGTTCGACTACCTGCAAGGACGGGGTTCGGCGACCGTTGCCGCCTATCGCATCGAGCGCAAGGACTTTGCCGTCACCGATCCCCTGGACCCGGCCAACAGCATCCCGGTGGGCCAGCAGACCTCCAGGGGCATCGAGCTGGCCAGTTCCCTGCACATCACCCCCAAGCTACTGGCGCAAGCCAACTTCGCCTGGGTGGATGCCGAGTACGGCGAGTTCAACGAGAAGATCGCCAGCGGCGCGGTGGTTTCACGCAAGGGCAACACGCCGACCAACGTACCGGACCGGCTGGCCAACCTGTGGCTGACCTATGACCTGTCGCCCAACTGGCAGACCGGGGTCGATGCGCGCTACGTGGCCTCGGTATACGCCGACAACGCCAACACCCTGCGGATGCCCGCCTACACCCTGTACGGCAGCTTCCTGCGCTACAAGGTCGACAGCCACACCACAGTGACCGGCCGGGTGCGCAACCTGACCAACGAGGTCTATGGCCAGTTCGCCCATGTGTCCCCGGCGTACTACCTGGGCCAGCCGCGAACCTTCGAGGTGGCGGTGCAGACCCGCTTCTGACCCCTGCCCTGCACCCGCCGGGCGCAAGGTTCAAGGGCCCATTCGCCGGCACGCCGGTGCCTACAAGGTGGCGGCGATCCTGTCCGCCACGTCCCGGGGCACCCAGGCGCGCCAGACGTCGGGGTGCTGCTTGAGGAAGGCCCGGGCCGCGTCCCGCGGGGCACTGTGGTTCTCGCTCATCTGCGCCAGGGCGCGGTTCAGGGGCTCGATGGGCAGGTCGACCTTGGCGAAGAACTGCGCCAGTTGCGGGTACTGCTTCTGGAATGGCGTGGACACCCCGATCGACAACCTGGAGGCCAGGGAACGGGTTGGCCGGGGGTTGGGGTTGGCGGCGTCGGTCAGGGTCTTCCAGGCTTCGGCGTCAAAGGGCGGTTCTTGCAGTTGCACCAGCTTGAAGCGCCCGAGCAGCGGCGTGGGCGACCAGTAGTAGAACAGGATTGGCTTGCCGCGACGGATCGCCGAGCTGATCTCCGCATCCAGGGCCGCTCCGGAACCGCTGCGAAAATTCACGTAGCTGTCCTGCAGGCCATAGGCCTTGAGCTTCTGCTGGTTGACGATCTCCGAGGTCCAGCCGATCGGGCTGTTGAGGAAACGCCCCTTGTCCGGGCTCTCCGGGTCCTTGAACACGTCCTTGTAGCGGGCCAGGTCGGTCACGCTGCGCAGCTCCGGCGCCAGGGGCTTTATACCCTTGGCCGGGTCGCCCTTGATCACGTATTCCGGCACCCACCAGCCTTCGGTGGCGCCCTTGACCGTATCCCCCAGGGCCTGCACCTTGCCTTCGGCCTCGGCCTTGACCCACACCGGGCTGCGCCCCGCCCACTCTTCGCCGATCACCTGGATGTCGTTGTTGGCCAGGGCCGTTTCCAGGGTGATGGTGGTGCCGGGCAAGGTGTCGGTGGGCAAGCCATAGCCCTGCTCCACCATGATCCGCAGGATCTCGGTGATCAGGCTGCCGCTTTCCCAGTTCAGGTCGGCGAAATGAATCGGTTGCGGCGCCGCCACAACCGGCTGCGCCGTACTCAGGGCGGCAAGGCTCAACAGGCTGCTGGCCAGCAGCGCGCGGATTCCTTTCATCGGGGTACACCTCTTGGGTCAGGACCTGGGCCACAGGGGCAGGCAGCGCCTAAGCGCACGGCCCCCAAAGCATTAAGTCAACTGACTGTAGTAGAGGTTCAGTAGTTTCAACCCCAGGCCATTCCCGGATGGCCGCTCAAGAGGCCGGAGGCTCCTGCAACCGCTGCAACTCGCGGCGCACCATGCTGGCGTAGGCCGCGGGGCGCAGGTTGTACAGCTGGGCGGCGACCCAGTTCAGCCAGGCGCCCTGGAGCACGGTCTTCTGCGCGAACAGGCGCTGGGCTTCAGCGCTCGCGGCCTGTTGATGCTCATGGTGAAACGCGGCGCGGCCCTGGCTCATCACTCGCTGGCCTTGAAGCTCACCAGTTCGCCCTTGCGCCATTTGGCGGCCTTGGCGGTCACCGCCTTGAGGGTCTTGGTCAGGCCTTCCTGCAACTGCTCGTTGGCGGCAAACACGGTCACCACCGAATGGCCTTCCTTGAACAGGATGCCCTGCCCCAGGGGGCTGCTGACAAAGGCGTAGTCGCCCAGGCCGTAGACCGTCAGCTTGATCTCGCGAAAGCGGATCTCCATCTTGCCGCCTTCACGGCTGGGCAGCACGGCGGCGCGAAAATGATCGCCGACCTTGAGTTCAAGGCGCGGCTTGTCGTCCACCACCAGGGCCGTCTCGGTGTCGATCTCGGCGACGTAGATGCCTTCGGCGGACTGTTCGGTGAGGTAGACAAAACGAGATTGGAACTGCTTGACCAGCTTTGCGCGCAAATCACCCAACACGAACAATGCATGCATTTCAAGATTACTTACTGCCAAGGAACACTCCCCGATACTCAAAATGATGTCGCCCGGAAAAAAACGGACGGCACGAAAAAACCGCCATGACGGCGTAGTCACCCCAATCGGTTACCCAATACACACAAGTGCAGCTGGCACTCCTGGCCACGACGCTGGCGGCGGCACTGAGCAAGGGGCATTTCGCCGATGCATCAGGCACATGTCGAAGGCGTGAGGAGTGAGCTCTGACCCGCAAAGCGTGGCGGCGCGTCGTCGGGGGTGGGTGCTGGAACAGGCCTGCTGGCCGGATGCACCCGGGTCACGATTCCCCCGGTCGGCAGCCACTTCGGGTTGCAGAGGCAATTCTAGAGCAACTTTGTGCATTTCGACTATTTAAAGCGCACACCGGCTTCGCGCGCCCCCACTTCAGCAAAAGCCGGAGTTGACGCGCAGCCGGTAATATTACCCAGCAACAGAAGCAGGAAGTTTCAGATTAGATCATCAGAATAATCGCCACCTAGAATCCAAATGATATAACTCAGCCCGCCATCACCCAACAACTGCCATACTCCGCCATTGATTGAATGCCCCCCTCTTGGGGGGCGTTCAAGCACTCACTCATCTCCAAGGGAAGGCTAGAAGTGACCGAACTAGATATTGGCGAGTTTTTCATTCGTGGCGAGTGCAGAGAAGTCGAAGGCGAGTTCCAGGCCGTGATTGCCATGCGCGCCAAACCCCCACTGACCCAGGTCACCTTCCACCAGGTGGAACGCGATCGCTGGTTCAAGACCTCGGAAGACGCTGCCGCGGCAGCCAGAGCGTCGGCCAAGGCCCTCAAGCAGGCCATCGACCAGGGCGCCCTGAACGCCTGACAGACAGCGCCAGTCAAGGATCCGACAGCGCGACCGATACAAAGGCGAGATCCGTTTAAGAGCATCATGATGATCGACTTGAAACCCCCATCTCGCCTGGCCGACTTCCTCAAGCCGGATCCAAGCACTGCGGTACTGGAAGCCTCGGACGACGGCGAGACCCTGGTCCTGAGCCGCTCCAGCGCGCAAACCCCGGAAGAGGCGCTGTTGCTGGCGAAGAAAAAACGCATCCGCCAACTGAAAAAGCAGATCGAGCTGCTGCAACAGAAACTGCAACGGGCCAAGGCCCGCCTGGCCACGGTCAAGGGCGCCAGTTCCGGCTCCGACACCGGCCGGGCCATGGCCCTGTCGTCCGCCCGGGCCCAGGTCATGGCCTACAGCACTGCCCTGTCCATGGCCCAGACGGCGTTGTTCCAGGCCGAGAGCGGCACCCTGGCCTGAACCCTTGGATCGAACTTGCGCGCCCGCCATGCCTCAGATGCACTGAGGCAGCGCCGGTGCTGCCCGTCACCCAAGGAGATCACCATGGAAGCGCCCACCCATAACCTCGAAGGGCTGTTCGACCAGTTGGGCCTGGATTCCAGCCCCGCCGCCATCGATGGTTTCATCGCCCGGCACTCGCCCCTGGACGAAGACCTGAAAATGATCGACGCCCCCTTCTGGACGCCCCAGCAAGCGGCCTTTCTCAAACAGCAACTGCGCGAAGACGCCGACTGGGCGCCCGTGGTGGACGAGCTCAACCTGCGCCTGCACCAGGCCGGTTAAGCCGAATGCCGCAGGTGCCGGCCGCCGGGCAGCAGCACCTGCAGCTGCTGCTGCCAGGCCAGCCGGCACTCCTCGGCCTCGGCGCGGCTGGCAAAGGCCGTGCCGCGCTGTTCGCCATTGACCAGAACCACCCAGCACGCACGACGGCCCTCGGCCCGCAGGCTGGCTGGCACGCCGCTGCCAATCATCACCGCTACATCGACTTTGCTGTGCATGGAGCTACCTCCAGAAAATTAGTTAGCTGCCTAACGATGTTGGCATACTAACTAACTTGCCGGCCCCTGGAACAGCCTGTTCCTGCATTGCAGCATTACCGATAGCGTAACAATGGAGGCCTCAGCCCTTGCCCGAGCCTGGCGCCTGCTCGGGTTTGTAACCCAGGCGCAGCCCGCCCCAGTGCCGGCCGCGGACCATGATCGGCACCGAAAGGTCATGCATCAGCTCGCCGGTATCCCGGGTATAGGTCTGCAGAAGCAGCGGTTGCTGGTGGCTGCCACAGCGGATCCCCGTGCGGTCGGCGAACTTGCGCTTGCTGCGGTTATGCAGGTTGTCCACCTCGGGATCGCCGGTCAGCGGCTGGGAAAAAACCTTGTTGTGGGTCGGCACGTAGCCTTCCTGGGTACAGGCGATGGCGAACACCAGGCCATCGTGGCGCGGCAGCAGGGATTCCTGGATCGGCGGCAGCACCTGATCGGTGTAGCGGTCGAAGCGGGTCTGGTATTTGGCCGGGTCGGTGTTGGCGATCAACTGGTAGTGACGATCGAACAGATCGTCGAGGCTGATGCGGTTCTGCTCCAGGTCGGCCTCGAACTGCTCGGCAATGCGCCGCGCGCCTTCGCGGGCCAGGTCGTAGATGCGCTGGTGATAGTCATCCAGGCCCACCGCCGCCAGGCGTTCGCTGATGGTTTCCGCCTGCCCTTCCATCTGCACCGCGGCCTGCGCCAGGCTGCGGGTCTGCTGGTCGCTGACCGCCAGGTCGCTGCGCATCTGCTCCACGGCATGAAACAGGCTGTCCAGTTGCTCGCGGTTGGTCTCGGCGCCCCGGGCGATCTCGCTGACCTGCCCTTCCACCCCGGCCGCCAGGCGCGCGATGTTGTCCAGGTGACGACCGGTGTGCTCCACCTGCTCGACCCCCAGGTTGAGGTCGTCGGCCAGCTGGCGGATCTGCTCCACCACGTCGCTGGTGCGCTGCTGGATATCTGCCACCATCACCCCGACCTCGTCGGTGGCCGCGGCGGTGCGCCCGGCCAGCCCGCGCACCTCATCGGCCACCACCGCGAAACCGCGCCCGTGTTCCCCGGCCCGGGCCGCCTCGATGGCCGCATTCAGCGCCAGCAGGTTGGTCTGGCTGGCGATGGACTGGATCACCAGGGTCACCCGCTGGATCTCCTCGCTGCGCTGGCTCAGGGCCTCGATCAGCTCACGGCTGCCATTGGCGCGCTGGCTGAGCAGGTGCATGCGGCTGATGGATTCCCCCAGCACCGTGCGCCCTTCGGCGCTGCTGGCGTGGGCCTCGCTGGCGGCGCCCAGGGCCTGCTGGCTGAGTTGGGAGGTGACCTGCTCGGTCTTGATCATCACTTCGGCGTTGCCGACGATGCGCGCGGCGGCGTCGAGCTGGGATTGCAGCTTGCCTGCCAGCTGGGTCACCGAGTAGGCCACGCCCGCCGCGGACAGTGCGTTATGGGTGGTGCCGTAGGACAGGTCGCGGGTCAGCGCCGACAACTGATCGTCAGCCGTCGCGTTCGCCACCAGGGGCCGCCCGCGCCCGCGCAACCGCGGCAGCCAGATCACCAGCACCGCCACGGGCAGGCACAGGTACAGCGACCAGCCGCCCAGGGCCTGGCCGGCGAACAGCGCCATCAGCGCCGCGCTCTGCAAGGACGGCGCCCACCAGCGGGCGGCGGTTTCGGGTGTTGCCAGCGGCTGTGCGACCGGCGCCGCTAGAGATCCATCTCTTGACATCTGTGTCACCCCACATCGTTCTAATTGTTTGCGGCATTAGACGCCACTAGAGGGCCATTATCCATGGTCCCTTAGTCGCGGGTTTGCAGCAGATCAAGAGAATGTGCGGGCGGGCACTGCCCGAAAAAACAGAGCCCCCGCTGTGGCGGGGGCTGGCGATCAGGCTTGACGCTGATGCTTGTCGATCTGCTCGTGGCGCTCTTGGGCCTCGATGCAGTACTTGGTGGTGGGGCTGATCAGCAGGCGCTTGAGGCCGATCGGCTCGCCGCTGTCGTCGCACCAGCCGAAGCTGTCGTCGCTGATCCGGCCCAGGGCCTGTTCCAGTTGCGGCAGCATGCGCTGGTCGCGATCAATGGCGTTGACCAACCAGGTGCGCTCTTCTTCGACGGAAGCGGCGTCGGCCGGGTCAGCCGGGGTGTCCAGGCTTTCAATGGCGATCCGGTTCTGTTCGATGCGCTCGTGGGTTTCCACCTTCATGGCTTGCAACAGGTCGCTGAAAAAAGCGTGCTGCTCGGCATTCATGTAGTCATCCGCCGGCATGGCCAGCAACTTTTCCTTGGTCATTGATTTCTCTATAAAAAATACGTGCATTAAGGCGAATTCAAACTGTTTCCGGTTGACCCGTCAGGTCATCAGAAAGGCGCCATACCTTCCAAGCGCCACCCGGCACTCAATTTACGAGGGGCGGCAGTCTAAGGCCGGTTTGAGGGCGCAGCAACTGAAATGACAGCGAATCTGTCCGACAAACCGCACAAAGCCCGCAAATGCGGGCTTTGGTGGCGTTTATTGGAGTGCGTTTATAACAAAAAATTCCATAGCCATGGGTCTGTTAGAAGACAAACGGCAGTGCCGGACGGCGGATTCTGGCCGTTTTCAACGATTTCCAGGGGCACCGGCCGGCCGGCGAAGAGGCCTTTGGAGCGGGCCAGGGCTCGGGAGCGTATTCGCTGGCACACCGGCTGCTGCACCAGCCGGCGCCTCTCCCCTGCTCAGCGCTTGAGCTTGCGCTTGTTGCGGTACTGGTCGATGACCACCGCCACCACGATGATCAGGCCCTTGATGATGTCCTGGATGTAGGCATCGACCCCGACAAAGGTGAAGCCACTGGCCATGACCCCGAGGATTAGCGCGCCGATCACGGTGCCGGTGATGCGCCCCACCCCGCCGGCCAGGCTGGTGCCGCCGATCACTGCCGCGGCAATCGCGTCCAGCTCGTAGGACATGCCCATCCCCGCCTGACCGGTGGCGGCCCGTGCCGAGGCCACCACCCCGGCCAGCCCCGCCAGCAGCCCGGCAATGCTGTAGACAATCACCAGGTGGCGCTTGACGTTGATCCCCGAAGTCCGCGCCGCCTGCATGTTGCCGCCGATGGCATAGGTGTACTTGCCGTACTTGGTGTAGCGCAGGGCGATATGAAAGATCAGCGCCACCACCAGGAAGATCACCACCGGCATCGCCCCGTGGCCGATGGCGGTGTAGGAATCGGAGAGCATGCTCACCGGCTGGCCCTGGGTGTAGTAACGCGCCAGCCCCCGGGCCGAGACCATCATCCCCAGGGTGGCAATAAAGGGAGGAATGCCGGTCAGGGCAATCACACTGCCGTTGATCGCCCCCGCCAGGAGGCCGACCCCGAGCCCGGCCAGCACCGGGATCCACACCGGCAGGTCGGTCAGCGAGGGAAACACCGCCCGGGTGAAGTCCGAGGTCTGGGCCAGGCTTGCGGCAATCATCGCCGACAGGGCCAGCACCGAACCGGAAGACAGGTCGATGCCGGTGGTGATGATCACCTGGGTCACGCCGATGGCCAGCAGGCCGATCACCGAGACCTGGAGAATCATCAGCACCAGGCGCTGGGAATTGAGCAGGAAACTCTGGTCGCGGACGATCCAGCCAAACAGCTCGAACACCAGGCCGATACCGATCAGCACCAGGAAGATGCTCAGCTCGGTGGGCAGTCGTCGCCGGGGCTTGACTGCCACCGCCGCGGGTTTGTTGTCGATTATCGCGTTCATTGCCAGCCACCACCCTTGGGTTGAATGTCGTCTAGTTCAGGCCCGAAGCCAGTTGCATGACCCGTTCCTGGGTCGCCTCGTTGCGGTCCAGGGTGCCCATCAGCTGCCCTTCGTGCATGACCATGACCCGGTCGCTCATGCCCAGCACCTCGGGCAGTTCCGAGGAAATCATGATCACCGCCATGCCCTCACCGGCCAGACTGGCGATCAGACGGTAGATCTCAGCCTTGGCCCCCACGTCAATGCCCCGGGTCGGCTCGTCGAGAATCAGGATCCGCGGCTGGGTCATCAGCCAGCGCGCCAGCAGGGCCTTCTGCTGATTGCCCCCGGACAGGGTGTCGATGCATTGCTCCAGGGACGGGGTCTTGACCCGCAGTTTCCTGCACATGTCCTCGCACAAGGCGCGCAAGGCCTTCTGCTGGACAAAACCGCCGCCGGCGTAGTGCGGCAGTACCGCCACTTCCATGTTTTCCAGGACCGACAGGCAGGGGAACAGGCCACTGAGCTTGCGATCCTCGGTCAGCAGGGCAAGGCCCTTCTCGATCGCCCGGTGCGGGTCGCCGATGCGCAGGGGCTGGCCGTCGAGGACAATCTCGCCGCCATCGCTTGGGGTGATGCCGAACAGGGTTTCGGCGACATTGGTCCGCCCCGAGCCCATCAGCCCGGCAATGCCGAGGATCTCCCCGGCATGCAGGTCGAACGACACCCCGGCGAACACCCCGTCCAGGCGCAGGTCGCGGACCTTGAGCAGCAGCTCGCCGATAGGCTTCTCGCGCTGGGGAAACAGCTGGCTCAGCTCGCGCCCCACCATCATCGAGATCAGGCTGTCACCGTCCAGGCTGTCGGCCCGTTGCAGGCCGATGTAGGCGCCATCGCGAAACACCGCCACTTCATCGGCAATGGCGAACACTTCGTTCATCTTGTGGGTGATATAGACGATGCCCTTACCCTGGGCCTTGAGGTCGGCAATGATCGAGAACAGGTGCGCCACCTCCTTGTCGGTGATGGCCGAGGTCGGCTCGTCCATGATCAGCACGTCGGAGTCATAGGACACCGCCTTGGCGATCTCCACCATCTGGCGCTCGGCGATGCTCAGGTTGCCCACCTGCTCCTCGGGGTCCAGTTCGATGCGCAGGCGCGCCAGCAAGGCGGCGGTGCAGCGGTGCATTTCCCGGTGGTCGATCAGGCCCAGGCGGTTCTGTTGCTCGCGGCCGATCCAGATGTTCTCGGCGATGCTCATGTGCGGCATCAGGTTGAGTTCCTGGTGGATCATGGCGATCCCCGCCTGCAGCGCCGCCAGCGGCGTGGCGAAGGTCACCGGCCGGCCCTTGAGGCGCAGTTCGCCGGAGTCGGGCTGATAGATGCCCGCGATGATCTTCATCAGGGTCGACTTACCGGCACCGTTCTCGCCCATCAGCGCCAGGACCGTGCCGGGGCGCACCCGCAGTTGCACGTTGGCCAGGGCCACCACCCCGGGAAAGCCCTTGCTGACATTCAGCACTTCCAGCAGGTAGGGCTCCTGGGGCGCCACGGCCGGGCTCAGGGAGTGCAGGCTCGAAGCAGTAGCACAAGCGTTCATGATCAGCTACTCCAGCGGCCGGGCAGCCAGCGCCGCCCGGCCCGCGTGTGATTGAAGGGCCGGCGCCTACTTGAACTGGGCGACCGTTTCCGGGGTGATCAGGCGGTAGGGAATCCACACCGCGGCGTCCACCGGCTGCTTGTTGGCCATCTTCACCGCGGTTTCCACCGAGCCGTCGGCCTGGCCCTTGGCGTCCTGGAACACCGACACCGCCAGCTCGCCGCGCTGCACCGCGCGCAGCCCGTCGGGGGTGCCGTCGACCCCGGCGATCAGCACGCTGCCCTTGGCCACCCCGGCCTGGTTCAGGGCCATGGCCGCACCGATGGCCATCTCGTCGTTGTTGGCCACCACCGCATTGAACTCGCGGCCCTGGGTCAGCCAGTCGTTGACCAGGGTCATGCCCTTGTCCCGCAGCCAGACGCCTGTCTGTTCCTGGTCGACCTTGATCCCGGGGTACCGGGCCAGCACCTCCTTGACCCCCTTGGTGCGATTGGTGGTGGAGTTGTTCGCCAGGTCGCCGAGAAGGATCACGATGCTGCCCTTGCCGCCCATTTTCTCGGCCAGGTACTGCATCTGCATCTTGCCTGCCTCCAGGTCGTCGGAGGCCACGGTGACCACGCCCTTGGGCAGGTTCAGGTCGTCCGGGCGACGGTTGACGTAGACCAGGGGAATCCCGGCCTTGACCGCCGCCTCGGTGATCTTGCGAGTGGCGGCGGTATCCACCGGGTTGACCACGATGGCGTCCACCTTCTGGCTGATGAAGCTTTCCACCTGGCTCAGTTGCTTGACCACGTCACTGCGGGCGTCCTCGAACTGCAACTGCACGCCTTCGGGCATGGACCTGGCCTTCTGGTCCATGGACTCGCGCAGGTAGGTCAGCCAGGTGTCGTCGAACTGCGACATGCTCACGCCGATGCGCACCTGGGCCAGCGCCGCGCCACTGAACAGCATCAGCGACAGGGCAAGACACGCCACTCGGTTCTGAATGTTCATTAAGAGTCGTTCTCCACATGCTTGTTGGTGGGTGGCCGTGCTCAGGCCGGCGAATACAGAACCGGGGCCCCGGGCATGCAGCCCAGCAGCGCGCCCTGGTGTTCGACACACAGGCCGCTGAGCAGGGTCAATAAACGAGAGGACCAGGGAGTGACGGGCAGATCGCGGGAGGCGGCGCCCCGGGTACGGGACAGCCATTGCAGAGCAGAGCGGAAGGTTTTCATCGACGGCACCTGTTTGTTCTTGTTGGTGGGTTCTCCAGGGCTCAAGCGGGGCTTGAAGGCCATGGGAACCTTGTAGGGTCGGCTACCTGGAAACGACTTTATTGGAAAATAATTTCTATATCAACTCATTTTAGAATTTTACTGCAATTGCATTTCCAGCAGCCCGATCCCTCGCTTCCCGCAGGAGACGGCTTGCCGGCGAAGGGGCCCGCACGCCTTGCAGCGCCCTGGAAAACACCTTCGCTGGCAAGCCGGCGCCTACAGAAATCCCGGGGTTCAGGCGTAGAGCGCCGGGCGCTGGGGCAGGCTGATGGGGACGATCGCCCCGCTCTGCTGGGCCTCGATGCAGGCGTCGGCCGCCACCGCCGCGGCCAGGCCGTCCCAGGCCGAGGGCCCACCCACCCGGCCAGCGCGCACGCCATCGACAAAGGCCTGCAGCTCGACGTCATAGGCGGCGATGAAGCGCTCCTTCCAGTCCATCAGGATCGCGCTGGACAGGCTGGCCGCGCTGCGCAGCTGGACCTGGGGCGGCTCCGGCAGGCGGGCGATGCCGCTCTCGCCCACCACTTCGCACTGGATGTCGTAGCCGTACTGGCAGTTGACGAAGATCTCCACGTCGATCCGCGTGCCCCGGGCGGTTTCCAGCAGCACGATCTGCGGGTCGCGCAGTTGGGAGTGGGCCTTGCCGGTCTTGCGCGGGAACAGCACCTGCACCGACACATAGTCGTCCGCCAGCAGCCAGCGCAGCACATCCAGCTCGTGGATCAGGGTGTCGGTGATGGCCATGTCGGTCTTGTAGTTCTCCCCCACCCGCGGGTTGCGGTGGGCGCAGTGCAGCATCAGCGGCTCACCGATGCGCCCACTGTCCAGCACCGCCTTGAGCGCCTGGTAGCCGGCGTCGTAGGGGCGCATGAACCCCACCTGCACCAGGCGCCGGCCGTGGGCAATCTCGGCCTCGACGATGCGCCGGCAGCCGGCGGCAGTCACCGCCAGGGGCTTTTCGCAGAACACCGGCTTGCCGGCGGCGATGGCCGCCAGCACGAACTCTTCGTGGCTCGGGCCCCAGGACGTCACCAGCAGCGCCTGGACCTCCGGCGCCTGGATCAGGGCATGGCCGTCGGGGTAGACCTCGGCCTCAAGCGTGAGCCCGGCCAGCACCCGGGCCGCCTGCTGCGGGTCGATGTCGGTCACCGCCACCACCCGGCAGCCCTGCAGGGTCTGGCTGCAACGCCGAATGTGATCCTGACCTATGGCACCAGTGCCGATAACGCCTAGCTGCAAAGACATGGGTGTACTCCTGTGGTTGTTCGGTTAGGGAGCTTCAGTACTGGCGCGCCTTGGCCAACTGCTGATCGATGGCGGCGGCCGCGGCGGCCACCCTCTCACTGCCGCTGACCTCGGCCACCGCCACATGCCACCAGGACAGGTAGCCGTGGAGCATGGTCTTGGGCAGCACCTTGATATCGATCAGGGTCGAGACCCGCTGCAGCCGGGCGTCCGCCAGGGCGGCGTGGAGCTGCTCCAGGTTCCTCACCTTGTAGGTCTTGCAGCCGTAGGCCGCGGCGCTCATGGCGTAGTCCACCGGGATCAGGCCGCCGTCGAGCTGGTCGCTGTCTGGGTTGCGGTAGCGGAACTCGGTGGCGAAGCTGTCCAGGCCCTGGCCCAGCTGCAGGTTGTTGATGCAGCCGAAGGCCATGTTGTCCAGCAGCACCACGTTGATCTTGCGTTGCTCCTGGATCGAGGTCAGCAGCTCCGAATGCAGCATCAGGTAGGAGCCGTCGCCCACCAGGGCATAGACCTCGCGCTCGGGGGCGGCGAGCTTGACCCCCAGGGCCGCGGCAATTTCATAACCCATGCACGAATAGCCATATTCCACGTGGTAGGTGTTGAGCCCCTTGCTGCGCCAGCTGCGTTGCAGGTCCCCGGGCAAACTGCCGGCAGCGGCGACAATCACCGCATCGTCGGCCAGGGTCTGGTTGAGCACCCCCAGCACCTGGCTCTGGGTCAGGCAGGAGCCGGTCAGCTCGATGAACTCGCGCAGCACCGCCGGGTCCAGCGCGTCGTTGACCTCCGGCACAAAATCCTCGCCCTGATAGTGCACGCCGTGGACCCGCTCCAGCTCGGCATCCAGCTGCGCCCTGGCCTCGGCCACCCGAGTGCCCCAGCCGGCGCGGTAGGCGCTGCCGGCCAGGGCCTCGCCCAGTGCCTGCAAGCCGGCCCGGGCATCGGCCAGCAGTTGCACGCCATCGAGCTTCACGGCATCGCCGGGGTTGATATTGAGGTTGAGAAACTGCACCTGGGGGTGCTGGAACAGCCACTTGGACGAGGTGGTGAAATCGCTGTAGCGGGTACCGACGCCAATGATCAGGTCGGCCTCCCGGGCCAGCAGGTTGGCCGCCAGGCAGCCGGTTTCACCGATGCCGCCCACGTTCAATGGATGGCTGGACAGCAGCGCGCTCTTGCCGGCCTGAGTCTCGGCCACCGGTATCGCGAAGCGCTCGGCAAAGGCCTGCAAGGCCTGGTTGGCCGCGGCGTACTTGACCCCGCCACCGCAGATCAGCAACGGCTTGCGCTTGCCCCGCAGCAGCGCCACGGCGTCCGCCAGCATCGCTTCGGTGGGTGGCCGCCGGTCGATGCGATGCACCCGTCGGGCGAAGAAGCTCAGCGGGTAATCGTAGGCCTCGGCCTGCACATCCTGGGGCAGCGCCAGGGTCACCGCGCCGGTTTGGGCCGGGTCGGCCAGCACTCGCATCGCCTGCAGCGCCGCGCTCATCAACTGCTCCGGGCGGTTGATCCGGTCCCAGTATTTGCTCACCGCCTTGAAGGCATCGTTGGTGCTGATGCCCAGGTCATGGAACTGCTCGATCTGTTGCAGCACCGGGTCCGGCTGGCGGCTGGCGAACACGTCACCGGGCAACAGCAGCAAGGGAATGCGGTTGGCCGTGGCGGTGGCCGCGGCGGTCAGCATATTGGCCGCGCCGGGGCCCACCGAAGCGGTGCAGGCATAGACCTTGCGCCGCAGGTGCTGCTTGGCAAACCCGATGGCGGCATGGGCCATGCCCTGCTCGTTGCGGCCCTGGTGCACCCGCAATTGGCCCGGGTCCTGCTGCAGCGCCTGGCCGATGCCCAGCACATTGCCGTGGCCGAAGATCGTAAAGACCCCGGCAACGAACCGGCTCTGCTGCCCGTCCACCTCGACGTACTGGTTATCGAGGAATTTCACCAGGGCCTGGGCCATGGTCAGTCGAATCGTGCTCATCTGTGTTCCTTCAATGGCCATACAGCACTCTCACTGTTCTTTGTGCAGAAGCCGGCTTGCCGGCGCCTACAAGGGGGGTCAGGCCAGGGCCTGGCGCAGGTGCTGGATACTGCGCTCCAGAGCCTGCTGCAGGTCCGGTCGCTCGTGAACGCTCGCGGCAAAGGGCTCGAAGGACAGGTAGCCGCGGTAACCGCCCGCCAGCAACGCGGCGATCTGCGTCGTGTTGCCCAGCCGGTCCGCCGCGCCCACCAGCACCCGATGACCGTCCCGCAGCGCTGCCAGAGGCAGTGGCGGCCCCTCGACACCGGAGAGATGCACCAGCCCGGTGAGCTCGGCGAACAGCTGGGGTTCGCCAGCCAGTGTGTGGTGGAAGGTGTCGTGCACCAGGCTCAGCACATCCAGCGCGCCCACGGCGCGGATCGCGTCCACGGCGCTGCGCTTGTCACGCAGGGCGCACTCGGCAAACCCCAGGGGTTCGACAAAACCGCGCAGGCCATGCTGGCGAAGAACCTCCGCGATCCGGGTCAGGGCGGCCGCCAGCCCCTGGGCCCGCTGGCCCGCGCTGCGCCGGTCGCCGGGGTCGTTCAGCGGGCACAACACCAGGCCCTCGGCACCGCAGGCGCGGGCATAACCGGCCAGGTGCAACAACTGCTGGCGGCGCTGTTCATCCCACAGGTCGAAGGGGTACAGGGCATTGATCGACAGCAGCCGGATGCCACGCTGCTCACACAGCTCGCGGACCTGCTCGGGGGGCGTGCCATCCTCGATCTCCACACCCTTGAGGTCATTGCGCAGCTCCACTGCATCGATCTTCAAGGCCAGTGCCAGGTCAAGAAAATCCGCCAGAGGCAGGTGCGGTGCGACCATTCGGTTCAAGGCAAAACGCAAAGGCTGAGTCATGTTCCAACTCCCCGAAAATCGGCAAAGGTGCGTCGTTCACAGATCCAGCAGCCAGCTGTGCCGGGGGTCGTTATGGAACTGCCAGACCCGCTTCGGCCCAGCCATCACGTTCAGGTAATAGGACTCGTAGCCATAGGGCACGCTGACCGGGTGGTAGCCCCTGGGCACTACCACCAGGTCGTGGTGCTCCACCGCCATGGCCTCGTCCAGGCTGCGGTCGTCGGTGTAGACCCGCTGGAAGACAAAGCCCTGGGGCGGGTTGAGCTGGTGGTAATAGGTCTCTTCCAGAAAGCTCTGGTGCGGCAGGTCGTCGGTGTCGTGCTTGTGCGGCGGGTAGCTGGAGGAATGCCCGGACGGCGTGCGCACCTCCACTACCAGCAGGGAATGGGCCGGTTCGCTGTCGGGCAGGATGTCGCAGACGTAGCGAGTATTGGCGCCCTTGCCGCGCACGCTGCGCTTGCATTGTTCCGGGCGGATCAGCCGTGGGCCGAGGTCGTTATCGACTGCCCCCGGGGCGGCACACACAGCGATCTGCACATCGCTCAAGGCGGTGACCCGGGCCCGACTGCCCGGCGGCAGGTAGGCTGCAAAGGGGGATTTGTCTTCGAACACCGATTGCCGGTCACCCAGGTTGGGCCACTGGAAGGCGCCCTGGGACGCTTCGCCCTGCACATCGATGCGGCCGCTGAGCAGCACCAGGCACAGCTCCTTGTCGCCGGCGCTGACCGGCAGGCTTTCCCCCAGGCCCAGGCGGTAGGCACTGAACCCCACGTATTCCAGGGCGCCCTCTTGCAGCTGGACCATGGTCCGGCCCTTTGCAGCGCTTTTAACCAGCAGGCTCATTGGGCAGCCCTCCTGCGTTGCAGCGCGGCATCCAGCAGGGCCCGCAGGGTGTCGTAACCTTTTTTCGCATAGACGTAGCTCGGCGCCACCGCCGGGTCCTGCTCGGCCTCCACTACCAGCCAGCCCTGGTAGCCAGCGTCCAGCAGCACATCGAGCAAGGGAGCGAAGTCAATGTCGCCATCGCCCGGCACGGTAAAGGTGCCGTTGACGATGCAGTCGGGGAAGCTCCACAGGTTGTTGCGCGCCAGTTGCACCACCGGCTTGCGCACGTCCTTGAAGTGCACATGGCACACCCTCCCGATATGCCGGCGCAGCACCTCCAGGGGTTCGCCGCCGCCCATGTAGCAATGGCCCGAATCGAAAAGCAGGCCGACTTCCTCGCCGGTCAGGCGCATCAGCGTGTCGATGTCCGCCGGGGACTCGACGTAGGCGCCCATGTGGTGGTGATAGGCCAGGCGCACGCCCTGGGACAGGGTGAAACGCGCCAGCTCCGTGAGTTTGTCCGCGTAATCCTGCCAGGCCTGTGCACTGTGCCAGCGCGGGCGCTCGATCAGACGCACCGGCAAGCCCTGGATCGAGTCGGCCACTTCGCCGTAGACCAGCACCGAGGCGCCGTTGCGTTTGAGCAGTTCGACGTGGCTGGCAATGGCGTCGATTTCCTCGGCCACCGAACGCCGGGCCAGGCGGCTGGAGTACCAGCCCGAGACCAGCGCCAGGTCATAAGGGCGCAACACATCGCCCACGCCCTTGGCGTCCTTGGGGAACTTGCCGTTGAGTTCGAAGCCTTGGTAACCGATCTCGCGCCCTTCGCTGAGGGCGGTGCTCAAGGGCGTTTCACCGCCCAGGGCCGGCAGGTCGTCGTTGCTCCAGGAAATCGGGTTGATGCCAATTCGGATCGCGGGCATGGCTGCACCTTTTGTTGTTATTCATGAAAGCGTGGAGAACGGCCTCGCACTGGTAGGAGCTGGCTTGCCAGCGAAGGCGCCGGCGAGCCTGGCACCAGGCTCAAGACCCTCTTCGCCGGCAAGCCGGCTCCTACACAGGGCGGGCGCTGCGCCAGGCGTTGATCAGTTGTTCGAAGGTGTCCTGCACTTGCCGGATCAGGGTGTCGTCGTCGATCTCCCCCGCCAGCCAGGCTCGGCTGGGCTCCTGGAAAATCGTGCGGCCCACGGCAAAGCCCCGGCAGGTGCGGCTGTCAGCCGCTTGCCGGAAGCCCTCGGCTAGGGCTTCGGCCGAGGCATTCAGGCCCAGCAGCACCACGCCACGGCAATAGGGGTCGCGCTCCTGGATCAGCTCATCGAGCTTTTTCCATTCCTCGGCCGACTGCGCCTCGATCTTCCACCACGCGGGGTAGATGCCCAGGTTGTACAGGCGCTTGAGGCTGCGGTAGAGCACCTCGGGATGAGCGCCGGGCAGGTCCCTGGGCGGGATGATTTCCAGCAGCAGTTCATGCCCGCTGACCTGGGACGCCTGGTACAGGCCACGGATCTGCGCTTCCTGTTCCAGGCGCAGCAGGGGGTCGTCGTCCGGGTGAAATTGCACCAGGCACTTGATGATCTGTTCCTGGGGCCAGGCGATCAGGTTGCTGCCCACCGAGCGCCCGTGCTCGAACGCCAGGGGCCGCGAGCCCTGCACTTCCACCGGGCGCGCCACCCACCAGCCGCGCCCGGTGGCGGCGTTCAGCGCCTCCTGGCCGAAGCGCTGGTCGGCCAGCAGGCCGACATCGGCCTCGATGCCCCGGCGCCGCAGGTCGGCTTCGACCCGCTGCACCGCTTCTATGAAGAGTTGCTTGAGCTGACCGATGGCCTTGAGCTCGCGACCGGCTTGTTGGGCCAGCTCCACCAGTTGCCCACGGTGGTCGAAGGCAAAGACGAACAGGGGCTTCCAGGCCTTGCGCGGCACGCTGACCTGATGCAGGCGTTGCAGGACCGGGTCCTGGTCGGGACGGGTGATGGGCACCGGGCTGCTGAACAGATAGTCCAGTTCGGCCCGGGTCGGCATCGCCGGGGCGCAGGCGTGGCGCGACACCACCAGGCCGCCGCAGGCGTTGGCCAACTGGCAGCAGCGCTCATCACTGGCCTCTTCCAGCCAGCCACTGAGGAAGCCGGACATGAAGGCATCGCCGGCGCCCAGCACGTTGAGCACCTCCACCCGCACGCCGGGGTAGATCGCCCCGTCTTCCAGGCGCTCCGGAATCTCGCCGTGGATCACCGTGCACCCTTGCGGGCCAAGCTTGACCACCAGGGTAGCGGCGCTCAGGGAGCGCACGGTGCGCAAGGCCGTCAGCAGGTCGTCGC
Source organism: Pseudomonas protegens CHA0 (assembly GCF_000397205.1). Classification (NCBI taxonomy): domain Bacteria; kingdom Pseudomonadati; phylum Pseudomonadota; class Gammaproteobacteria; order Pseudomonadales; family Pseudomonadaceae; genus Pseudomonas; species Pseudomonas protegens. The sequence continues at coordinate 2,908,664 of NC_021237.1, read as the reverse complement.
TGCCACCGGCAATCAGGAATTCCTCTTCGGTGCCGACGATCAGGTCGAAGCGCGGCAGGATGCCCTGCACATGCTGGCTGACCTGCGGGTCGGCCACGAACCGGGTCTGGCCGTCGGCCTTGCCCGCCAGGCCCCAGAGCACCGGCCGGTAGTCGATGTCCAGGACCCGCTTGACCCCGTGCTTTTGCGCGTAGTCCAGGGCCTGCAGGCTGGCCCGGTAGACGCCATCGGTGGAGAAATGGGTGCCGGTGATCAGCAGGGCCTTGCTGGAGGCAATGAAGGCTTCGTCGATGTCGGCGGCGCACAGCGCCATGTCCGCGCAGTTCTCGCGGTAGAACACCAGGGGGAAGGTTTCGCGGTCCTTGAGGCCCAGCAGGACCAGGGCGGTGAGGCGCTGCGGGTCGACCTTGACGGCGCTGACGTCGCAGCCTTCGCGCACCAGCGACTCCAGCAGGAAGCGCCCCATGTGGTCGTCACCGACCCGGCTCAGCATCGCCGACTTGAGGCCCAGCCGCGCAGTGCCAAAGGCAATGTTCGCCGACGAGCCGCCGAGGTATTTGGCAAAGCTTGCGACATCCTCCAGCCGGGCCCCCACTTGCTGCGCGTAGAGGTCGACGCCCAGGCGTCCGAGGCAGATCAGATCCAATTGACGCCCACTGGCAAAACGAGTCTGGCCCATGCTGGCTCCTGTTATTTTTATCAGCCGCTGCCTGCCGTCGCGCACTGCCCCGGCAGGCCTACTTGGTGGATGCAGACTAGAACGTCTCCCGGCACCAATCAATATTTATTCTATAAATTTTTTACGTGGAATATTTTTTCCATTAAACTTTTCTGCAATGCCCAAGGCTGCGCCGTGCATCGTTTCAGCAAGGCGCCCGGGGCCGGGCCCCTCAAGATTTTCCCGGCGCCGACCCTGTAGACTGCCCGCAGCCCATTTATTGTCAGGGGGCGACGCCCGCGGTCGCTCCCATCAGTACCCTCAGAAGGATCCGTTATGTCCCGCACCGATCAGCCGGCCCTGTCCGATCGCACGCCCGAGAGCGACCTTGCCAGCCCTCCGGCCAATGCCGAGCGGCTGCTGCAGTTGATCACCGAGGAGTACGAGAGCCTGCCGCGCCAGCTCAAGCGCATCGCCAGCTACATGAGCCAGCAGAGCGACCGGATCATGGTCGACCGGATCAGCGACATCGCCCGCGAGTGCGAGGTGCACCCTTCGGCCATCGTGCGTTTTTCCCAGCGTTTCGGCTTCAGCGGCTTCAGTGAAATGCAGGCGCTGTTCCGCCAGGCCTACACCCACAAGGCCACGCCGGTGCAGAACTACCAGCAGCGCATCCGCAGCCTGATCGCCAACAAGTCGCAGAAGGCCAGCGACGGCGACCTGGCGCGCGACTGCATCAGCGCCACCCTGTCGGGGATCGAGCGCCTGGGCCTGGAGCTGGACGACGCGGCCTTCGAGCAGGCCGTGGACCTGGTGGTCAACACCGACAATATCTATGTGGTGGGGGTGCGCCGCTCCTTCGCCGTGGCCGACTACCTGGTGTACAACCTGCAGCACACCAACAAGCGCATCCACCTGGTGTCGGGGCTGGGGGGCAGCTACCGCGAGCAGATGCGCAGTATCCGCCCCAACGACCTGGTGATCGCCATCAGCTTCACCCCCTACGCCAAGGAAACCCAGCACTGCCTGCGCATTGCCCAGCACAACCAGGCCAAGACCCTGATCATCACCGACAGCACCCTGTCGCCCCTGGCCAAGCGCGCCAACAGCGTGCTGCTGGTCAACGAGGGCAGCTCCTTCGCCTTCCGCTCACTGAGCGCCACCCTGTGCCTGTGCCAGGCGCTGTTCATTGCCGTGGCCTACCGCCTGGAACTGAAGATGGACGAGATTCACGAACAGGGCGGCTTCGACGACTAGCCCTTCGGCTGGCGCGGCGCTATTCGTAGATCTTGCCGCAGTACAGGAACACCGCGAAGCGCTGCCAGGGCGAAGCCTCCACCAGCCCCTGGGTGGCACCGATGCCGGTGGCCTCGGCCCAGGCGTGGGCGCCGTCGAGAAAATCCTCGATGCAATGGTTCTGCCAACTGTCGGCCTCGCCGGCCTGGGCCATGCGCTGCGCCTGGCGGCGGTCGGCAATCAGCGCCTGAACGAAGTCGAGGAAGCTCTGCTCGTCATGCACCTGCTGCAAGCGTTGTTCAAGGTCCATTGGGGCTCTCCGGGGTCAGGACGTTGCCTGGAGCGCCAGGCCCTTGCGCAGCAGTTCCTTGCGCAGGATCGGCCGGCCCGGGCAATGCACGCCGTCCAGGGTGCTGCACTCTAGCAGCCGTTCCAGCTTGCGGGCACTGCCCGGGCTGCCGGTCAGCAGGTAGCTCGTGCCTTCGCCGAGGCTGATCAGGTTCAGCAGCCAGTCATCGCCCCACTGCCCCAGCACCTGCTCGATCAGGCTGCGCTGGCGCACCAGCAGGCCCTGGGCATGCCACAGGGTCAGTTGGGCGAAACGCCGCGGCAGGTTGCTGGACGCTTCGAACACTTTCAGGTCCTTGAGCAGGGCCTCGGGCAGTTGTGCTTCGATCTGCTGCTGGCACTCCTTGAAATAGTCTTCGGGCCAGTCGGGGCCCAGGCCGGCCAGCGCGGCCAGGTCGGCGTAGGCCTGGCGGTCCGCCGCGGTGCACCCCTGGTCGGTGAAGTTCAGGGTGTTGTCGAGAATGCCCGCCGCCAGCAGTTGCGCGCTGTCGCGGCTGATCCTGGGCAGCAACCCGGAGTCGCGCCAGCGCTGGTAGACCTGGGTACAGGCGGCACCGATCTGGCGGATATCCGCGTGCTGGCCCAGGCGCTCGTTCCAGAAGGCCTCGAAACCCGGGTGATGGTCGATGACCTCCACCACCCGGTCCAGGTCCACCAGCGGGTCCAGGTGCAGGTGGTTGGAAATGTCCACCAGCACGAACTGCTCGGTCCCTTGCGGAACATGGGCGTCCAGCCCCTTGAGACGCTGGCGGAAAGTGCCCGGGATGCTCTCGTTGAGCGGCGCGCTGCTCAGGGCCCGGGCCGGGCGGCCGTTGAGGTTGAGCCATTCGGCATAGGCAATGCAGCCGGCGTAGGCGTCGATATCCAGATAAGCCGCGCCGGCGGTGACAATGATCATGACGTCCCTGTAATCCACAAAGGCCGGAGGCCGGGGCGCCGAGGGTGCCTGAGCCACATGACAGCCAGATGACAGTCAGCGGCCCTCTACAGGCCCTGCCTCGGCCACCAGCAGCGCCGCCAGCCGCGAGCCGCTGAAGCGGATCTGCGCCAGGCTCAGGGCCGCGTAGCCGACGATCACCGCCGCCGGCCGGCGCACCTGCTGGCAGTGCTCGGCCAGGCCCTGCAACAGCAGGCCCTGCTGGGCCGCGCGCTGGCGAAAGCGCGCCTCATCGCTGCCCGGCGGCAACGTCAGCAGCAGATGCAGCCCGGCCTGCTGGCCGCTGATGCTGTAGCAGCCTGGCGCTTCACTGGCGAGGATCGCCAGCAGCAGGTCGCGGCGTTCCTGATAGGCCTGGCGCGCCGCCCGCAGATTGCGCAGGAAGGCGCCGCTGGCGATGTAGTCGGCCAGGGCCAGTTGCTCGATCACCCCCACCGAGCGCCCGGTGTCCTGCAAGGTGGCCAGCAACCGCGGGCGCAGGCGCTCGGGCAGCAGCATGAACCCTACCCGCAGGCCGGCGAACAGGGTCTTGTTGAAGCTGCCGCAGTAGATGACGCGGTCGTCCCGGTCCAGGGACTTGAGGGCCGCCAGGGGCGCGCTCTGGTAGTTGAATTCGCTGTCGTAGTCGTCCTCCACCACCCAGGCCTCGCTGTGCCGGGCCCACTCCAGCAGGGCCAGGCGCCGGGACACCGGCATGGTCATGCCCAGGGGCGCCTGATGGGCCGGGGTGACATAGACCATGCGGGCATCCTGATGGTGTTGCAGCTGCTGTACATCGATCCCGTCCTCCTCCACCGGAATCGGCACCAGCCGCGCTCCGGCCAGGGCGAACAGGCTCCGGGCCGACAGGTAGCCGGGGTCTTCGAGGCACACCTTGTCGCCCGCTTGCAGCAGGCTGCGGGCCAGCAGGTCGAGGCCATGGCGGATGCCGGTGGTGATCATCACCTGCTGCGGCTCGCAGGCGATGCCCCGGTGCTGCCCCAGGTACTGGGCGATCTGCTGGCGCAGGGCCGGCAGGCCGCCGGGGTCGGCGTCCCACAGCGACTGCGCCGAAGCATTGCCCAGGGCCCGGGTCAGGGAGCGGGTCCAGCGTTGCAGGGGAAACAGCGCCGGGTCGGCCAGCCGGGCGACAAAGGGCTGGCCGGCCCGCACGCTGAGCGGCGGGTACGGTGGTTCGCTCTCGCTGACGATGGGTGCCGCCGCCCGTGCCGGGGCGCTCAGGTACAGGTCCGGCACCACCGCGCAGACCCGGGTCCCGGAACCGCTGGCCCGGCTCACATAACCTTCGCTGCGCAAGCGGTCGAAGACCACTTCCAGGGTGCCCCGGGACAGGCCCCAGCGCTGGGCCAGGGTGCGGGTCGAGGGCAAGCGGCAGCCGGCAGGCAGGCGTTTTTCCAGGATCGCCTGGCGCAGGGCACTGTAGGCGCTGTCCTGTTTGCCCGGGGCTTCATCGCAGTGCTGGGGCAGCGGCAGGTCGAGGGGCACGGGGTGTTTTCCACGGCTCATAGTGGTCCAGTCAAAAGCGGCCTAAATGGTGCTCGGCATTAAACCACAAACCCCTTAATTTCAGCGCCATCGCCCTCTGCCCCGAGCCTGCCATGCCGCCCGCCAGCCCCATCACCACCCGCTCCATCGCTGTTGAACGCCCCCTCGCCCCCTGGCTCTGGACCCTGTTGCTGCTGGTGGTGGTCTGCCTGCCGCGGATCAGCATCGACCTGTACCTGCCGGCGCTGCCGGCCATGGCCGACCAACTGGGGGCCAGCGACGCCCAGCTGCAACTGACCCTGAGCCTGTACATGCTCGGCTATGCCCTGTCGATGCTGCTGGGTGGCCCGCTGTGCGACCGCTATGGCCGGCGCCCGGTACTGCTGGCGGGCACAGCGCTGTTTCTCGCGGCCAGCCTGGCCTGCATGCTGGCCGCCAGTGTCGAAGTACTGATGGCCGCCCGCCTGCTGCAGGCCCTGGGCGGTTGCTGCGGCACCCTGGTGGGCCGGGTCATGGTCCGCGACCGCTGCCCGCCCGAGGAGCAGCCGCGGCTGCTGGGGCTGTTGTCCATGGGCATTGCCCTGTCGCCAATGCTGGCACCGCCCCTGGGCAGCTTGATCGACCAGTTGCTGGGCTGGCGTGGCCTGTTCCTGTGCCTGAGCCTGGTGGCCGCTGCGGCCTGGCTGCTGATGTTCAAGCGGCTGGCCGAAACCCGCCCGCCGCAGCTCGCGCCAGTGGCCGTGAAAAGCCTGCCGAGCCTGTACCTGCGCCTGCTGGGCGAGGCCTACTTCATGCGCTATTCCCTGGCCATCGGCTGCCTTTACTGCACCTACTTCCCGTTCATTGTGCAATCGCCGGCCCTGTTGCAGCGCCAGCTGGGGCTGTCGCCCACGGCCTACGCCCTGGTGTTCGCCGCCACCGTGGCCGGCTACCTGATGGGGTCGCGGCTGTTCCAGCGCCTGGGGGTACGCCACAGTGCCGACCGCCTGATCACCGCGGCCTGCCTGTTGAACCTGGCCGGCGCCGGCCTGTTGCTGCTCACCCGCAGCCTGTGGCCCGACAGCCTGTGGGCCATCGTGCTGCCGATGCTGGCGCTGATGCTCTCGGTGGGCCTGGCGATTCCCGCCTGCCAGCTGGCGATTCTGCAGCCCTATGCGGCGGTGGCCGGCACCGCCTCGGGGCTGTTCTTCTTTATCCAGATGGCCATGACCGCCGGCTGCGGGCTGTTGGCCAGCCTGCTGGCGGACAGCCCGGCGGGCTCGCTGCAGGCCCTGACCGGCCTGTTCAGCCTGGCCCTGGGGCTGGCCTGGTGGTGCCTGCGGCCACGGCGGTGGTAGGCGCCGGCTCAGAACGCCTTCCTGCACCCCTGTAGCCGCTGCTGAGCCTACAAAGCTGCGAAAGGCCGGGCCGCGTTCGGTACGCGGGGCCTTGCTTGGCGGCCTCCTGCCGAACCTCGGGCGCCCTCAAGCCTCCCGCGTCTTCTTCGCAGCCTGCGGCAGCGGCTACAGGTTTGCACTGTGCAAGGTTGCTTCAATACCGCTAAATTGACCGCGCCTTTCCCATCCGTTGTGCCGTTCAAGACAAGGAAATACGTGATGAAGCTTATTGGAATGCTCGATTCACCCTACGTGCGCCGCGTCGCCATCAGCCTCAAGAGCCTGGGCCTGCCCTTCGAGCATCACTCGCTTTCGGTGTTCAGCACCTTCGAGCAGTTCAAGGCGATCAACCCCGTGGTCAAGGCCCCGACCCTGGTCTGCGAGGGCGGTGAAGTGCTGATGGATTCGAGCCTGATCATCGACTACCTGGAAACCCTGGCCGGCCCGCAACGCAGCCTGATGCCCACCGCCCTGCCCCAGCGCCTGCGTGAGCTGCGGCTGGTCGGCCTGGCCCTGGCGGCCTGCGAGAAGTCGGTACAGATCGTTTACGAGCGCAACCTGCGCCCTGCGGAGAAACAGCACGGCCCCTGGCTGGAGCGGGTTGGCGGCCAGTTGCAGGCCGCCTATGGCGAGCTGGAGCAGGAGTTGCAGAAACAGCCCCTGCCCCGGGACGGTTCCCTGGGCCAGGCCGGCATCAGCCTGGCGGTGGCCTGGAGTTTCAGCCAGATGATGGTGGCGGACCAGTTCAACCCCGGACAATTCCCGGCAGTACGCGGCTTTGCCGAGTACGCCGAACAATTGCCGGTGTTCCTCGCCACCCCCGCCACCTGAGCCACACCCTCCCCGTAGGAGCCGGCTTGCCGGCGAAGAGGCCTGCAAGCCTTGCAGCGCCTTCGAAGACGCCTTCGCTGGCAAGCCAGCTCCTACAGCAGCGGTCAGGCCGGTTCGGGCTGTTTCTTCACGGGGGCAGTGGCGAAGCGCCGGGCCAGGAAGGGGGTGATGTCCAGCGGCAGGGCTTCTTCGTTCACCAGTTTGTCCAGCAACACGCCGGTGATGGCCGAGGTCAGGATGCCGGTGCGGAAGTGCCCACAGGCATTGAGGTAGCCTTCGACCCCATCCATCGGCCCGAGGATCGGCAGCTCATCCGGCGAACCCGGGCGCAACCCCGCCCAGCAGCGCTTGAGGTTGACATGGGCCAGCTCCGGTACGCAGCGCACTGCGCCCTGCACCAGGCCGTTGATCTCCGGGTAGGTGGTGGTGACGTCGAAGCCCTTGTCCTCGGTGGTACTGCCGATCAGGATCTCGCCGTTGTCCTTCTGCGCCATGTAGCAGTCGCTGGTGGTGAGGCAGCCGTTGAGCAGCTTGGGCATGCGCTCGGTGAGAAGGATCTGGCCCTTCACCGGCTTCACCGGAATCTCGATGCCGGTGGCCTGCAGGCTCAGCTCGGCGGCCCAGGCGCCGGCAGCGTTGATCAGGGTCGTGCAGCGGAACAATCCGGCAACGTCGGTTTTCACCCCGCTGACCCGATTGCCCTGGTGCAGGACCCCGGTGACGTTGGTGTTGAAGTACACATCCACGCCGTTCTGGCGTGCGCCTTCGGTGTAGGCGTCGGTGAGGCGGAACGGGTTGACCTGGTGGTCGCAGAGGAACTCCAGGGCGCCCTGGGCTTCATGGCTGACATTGGGTTCCGAGGCGCGCAGGGCCGCCTGGTCGAGCCAGCGCACCTGGTCGCTCAGGTGCGGGATGCAACCGACGATGTGCTCGGCGTACAGGCGATCTTCCTCGTCATAGATGACGAACTTGAGCCCGGTCTGCTCGAACTTGAAATCCATGTTGTGCAGGCCCATCAGCTCGCGGTGCAGGCGTGGGTACAACTCGTTGGACTGCAGGGCGAAGTCGAAGAACGACTGCGGCAGGATGTGCGGAGTGCTGGAATCCACCACCACCGCCGAACCCTGGGCCTCGCGCTTGCGGTTGGCCGACATCATGCGAAAGAAGATCACCCCGCAGCCCAGCCCCACCGACTCGCCGATGGCCCACAGGCCGCCGGCCGAAGCGCGGCTGGCGTTGCCCGGGCGCTTGGCGTCGATCAGCGCCACCTTCAGGTCCTTGCGCTTGGACAACTGGTAGGCGCAGGAAGCGCCGATCACGCCGCCACCGGCAATGACCACGTCGTAATGCTTAATCATGCTGGGAGACCTCCTGGTCAGACGGCGGGAACGCGGAAAATGGAATCGGGTCCAGGGGGAAGCGCGGGCGGATCCAGCCCACGTCCTTGCGCCCGGTGGCCTGGCGCAGGCGGTCGCTGCAATAGCCCACGCACATCCGCCCCTGGCAGTCGCCCATGCTCACCCGGGTGCGCATTTTCAGGCTGGCCATGTCCTGCACGCCCTGGCTCAGGGCACGCTCGATGTCGTTGCGGGTGGTGTGTTCGCAACGGCAGATCACGGTGTCGCCCTTGGGCAGCTCTACCTGCCCGGCGCCACGCGCGGTATAGCGGTCCACCGCACCACGAAAACGCAGGATCGAGGCCAGCTTGCGCTCGTAACCCTGGCGCCGTTGCAGGGCCGCTTCGTTGCTCAGTACGCCACGCTGCATGAGGATCGACAGCGCGGCGATACGCCCGCTGAGCATGGCCGCCTCGCCGCCGCGGATGCCGCCCATGTCGCCGGCCAGGTGCACGTGGGGCTCGCTGCTCTGCTGCCAGGCGTTGGCGCTGGCGCGCAGGTAGCCGTCGTCGCTGAAGTTGTGTTCCAGGCCCATCTGCTGGCTCAACTGGGTGCGCGGGATGAAGCCGTAGCCCACCGCCAGGGTCTGGGCAGCAATGCGCTGGGCCTTGGCCATGTCCGGCTGCCAGTCGCTGGAGTACGGCGCCACGGTGACCACGCTCAGGGCGTCCTGGCCCTGGGCTTCGACCACGCCCCAGCCATAGCGCAGGGCAATGCCGTGCAGCTTGAGGTAGGCGAGCATGCTCAGGCCGTCGAGAAACAGTTGCGGCTTGTTGAGCATGGCCAGGCTCTGCTTGGCGATCTTGCCCAGGGCACAAGCCTCGTAGACCCCCGCCACGCGCACGCCGGAAGCATGCAGCTGGCACGCCACCAGGGGCAGCAAGGGGCCGGTACCGGCGATCACCACCGGGCTCTGGGGCTTGACCACCCCGCTCTTGATCTGCAATTGCAGGCCACCCAGCAGCTTGACCCCGGGCAGGGTCCAGCCGGGGAACGGCACACTGCGCTCATGGCAGCCGGCGGCCAGTATCAACTGCTCGTAGCTGACCTGCTGCACCTGCTCTTCGCCATCGAGCAGCACCAGGCTCTGGGTGCCCTCGGCGCCCACTACCCGGCTGTTGAGGCGCACGTCGATCATCTGTTCGTGGTCGGCGAAATCGCCGTGCAGCTTGGCCAGCATTTCGCAGTAGCGCGGCCCCAGGTAATCCAGCTGCACGCCGTCGCGCAACGGCCCGCGGTAGACCACGCCCCCCAGGCGCGAGGCCTCTTCGATCAGGGTGCTGCGCACGCCGTGCTCGGCCAGTTCGATGGCGGCCGCCATGCCCGCCGGCCCACCGCCGACGATCACCGGGTTCAGGCTCATAACGTGGGCTCCGTTTCAGTGATGCGGTTGCTCAGGGTCTGCACCTGCATCCCCGGCTTGACCAGGGTCTGGCAGGCGCGGCGCTTGTGCCGGCCGTCGATCTGCACCAGGCAGCAATGGCACACGCCCATGCCGCAGTAGGCGCCGACCAGTTGCCCGTGATCGTTACGCGCCACCTGGCGCAGGCCGGTGGCCTGGATCACGCTGAGGACGGTTTCACCCAGGGCGGCAGTGACTGGCTGGCCATTGAGGCTGATGGTCATGTCCGCATGCTGCAGCGGCTGAATATCGAAGTTGCGGTCTATCTGACGCATTGTGGGTTCATCCGTGAAAAATGAATGGGGTTGCCGGCGTCCCGCCGTCCATGCTGCTGCGGTCGGGACCGGGCAACGTCCCGGTCCCAAGCTGTTTGTCAGAACCGAGCGCGGGCCAATCTAGTCGGTTTGTCGGACACGGATATTGATCTGGGCCAAGCAAACGGCTGCCTCGCACGGGGCGGTGGCCAGCCCTTGCAAAACTGCGATACCGCGCACAAAAACGCCGCTGGCGGCAATGGCCGGCAGCGGCGTTCGGGAAGGCCCGGGCCCGTTCGGGCCGGGCTTTATAGCTTGAATCAGTGCATGAACAGGGCGATCAGGATAATCACCGGGATCGGCACACCGAGGAACCACAAGAGTAATGAGCGCATGGGAAATCTCCTGGATCAGTGAACGGGGGTGGGGGCTACGGTGCGCGGCTGGACATCGCTTTCAAGCCAGACCACGGCGTCCCGACGACGACCGCCAAAGGTCGCCGCGAGGCTGGCGAAGAAGGCCCCGCACAGCAGCGCGATAAACATCCACAGCGACGACCAGGCAGCCACCTTGGCTGCGGTGTCGGCAGCTTCCTTGGCGGCCTGCTTGGCTTCTTCCACGGCCTGGCGGGTCTTGGCGAAGACTTCATCGACCCGACGCTCGGCATCGGCCTGGCTGAGGTTGGTACGCTGGGCCACCAATTGCGCCAGGTAGCTGCGGTCCTCAGGGGCCAACTGGCCGTCGTTGCTCAGGGTGCGCACGAAGATCCGCGATACCGTGCCACGGGCCGCGTCATCGCTGACCGCCGCCGGGCGATCGTCGCGGAACAGGCTGTCGACGAAGTAGCCGTAGTCATCCTGGGAACCCTGGGCGGCAGCATGGCCGGCCACCTGGGTCATGGCACCGGCGGCGCCGGAAGCCACCTGGGCGCCGGCATGCACGCCGCCGCTGATGACGCTGCTGACCGACCCCACCACCAAAGTCGCGGTGACCAGGGTGGCCACGGCCCAGGCCAGGAAGCCATGGGCGGTGTCGCGGAAATACACTTCATCGCCATGCAGGTTGGCCCACTTCACCCGCAGGCGCCCGGCGATGTAACCGCCCAGGCCGGCAGCGATGATCTGCGTCACGGCCAGCCAGACAATGCTGGAAATGCCCAGGCCCTTGGCGCTGATGCCGCTGCCGGCCCAGGGCGAAACCGCGGAAAAGCCCAGGCCGAAGCCCAGCAACAGGAGGATCAGCGAAAGAGCGGCGGCCGCCGCGGCGCCGGCGAAGATCGCCGCCCAGGACACGCCCGAGTGATGACTCGAGGCATCTGCGGTGACCAGCAGGTGTTCAGAGGGTCTGTTCATTGTTGTTCAGCTCCAGGCATGAAAAATGGTGTTACACGTCTCGAAGGGACAAGTGCAGCCACCGTGCCAGTCGCACGAACTTTATAAGCTCTTTTATTTCAATGACTTGCGATAAGCAGACAATCCCGGATCGTGCAATTTACCGGCCCGGGAGTTTTCGGGCGGGCGTTCTGCACGGCCCGCCCGGTGCTCAGGCCTGCCGGCTCCGGTAGAGCTCCCGGCCGCGGGTCCAGCACAGGTGCACCACCAGTACCAGGACCCACAGGGCCAGCAGCAGGTTGCCCACCAGGGCCAATTGCCCGATACCCTGCCCCCACAAGGTAAAGAGCGGCAATGCCAGCCAGGCCGAACGACGAAAATCCAGCAGCCGCATGATTGCCGGCACGGCCACCGCCATCAGGGCGATGACCAGGACGTCCAGGCCGCGATACGCCAGCATCCAGCGCGCATAGCGAGGGTCGGCAGCATAGGCCTCCAGGTAACCCGGCAGGCGCAGCGCCAGATCCACGGCGAGGCTCAACAGCAGGCTGGCCAGCAGCAGCCACAGCAGTCCTTTGAAACGTGATGCGTAGTTCATTGCACAACACCTTGATACACAGAAGGTCAATCGGGTTTTCAATGCCGCTTGTAGCTCTTGTTGCCACTGGGGGTCAGGCAGTACACCCCGCCCCGGGGCCCGGTGCAGAAACTGCCGCTGCCACAGCTGCATCCCTGGGCGTCGCGCAGCAGGGGCTCGGCCCGCGGGGTAGTGGAGCGTTGGCCGGACATCAGGGCGCAGTTCTTTTTCGACGCGCTGATGGAGCCGTCGTTGCACAGGAACAGCTCGCCGTCGCAACGGGCGATGCCGCCCTTGCGCCCGGAACAGGGCTGGTTGGCCGCCAGCACCACGCTGCTGCACAGCACCATCAGGCAGAGAAAGGACATTGGCTTCCAGCCAACCCGGGGCAGGCCCGTCATGGATGTGCCTCCTGGCCATAAAAGTGGCGCGATAATATCAGGCAGCGCGGCCTCTGGCAGGGGCTTGTTCAAGGTCTGGACAGAGGCCTGGAGGCGCAGATGAAAGTTTTTTTAGAATTGCGGCCGCCGTTTCTTGGCAAAATGCCCGCCTGTGTCACGAACCGCCAAACAGGTAACGCCTATGACCCGCATTCTGACCATCGAAGACGACGCCGTGACCGCCCGGGAAATCGTCGCCGAACTGAGCAGCCACGGCCTCGACGTGGATTGGGTGGACAATGGCCGCGAGGGCCTGGTGCGCGCCGTGAGCGGCGACTACGACCTGATCACCCTGGACCGCATGTTGCCGGAACTGGACGGCCTGGCCATCGTCACCACCCTGCGCACCATCGGTGTGTCGACACCGATCCTGATGATCAGCGCCCTCTCCGACGTCGATGAACGGGTGCGCGGCCTGCGGGCCGGGGGCGACGACTACCTGACCAAGCCCTTCGCCTCCGACGAGATGGCGGCCCGGGTCGAAGTGCTGCTGCGGCGCAAGAACACGGTCAAGGATTTCGACACCAGCCTGCGGGTGGCGGACCTGGAACTGAACCTGATCAGCCGCGAGGCAACCCGCGCCGACCAGTTGCTGAGCCTGTTGCCCACCGAATACAAGCTGCTGGAATTCCTCATGCGCAACACCGGCCAGATCCTCTCGCGGATGATGATCTTCGAGGAGGTCTGGGGCTATCACTTCGACCCCGGTACCAACCTGATCGACGTGCACATCGGCCGCCTGCGCAAGAAGATCGACCCGCCCGGCATGACCCCGTTGATCCGCACCGTGCGAGGCTCGGGTTATGTCATTGCTGAACCCCTCTAAAGGCTGGCGTTCCTCCAGCAGCCGCCTGCTGGCGCTCTACAGCACGCTGTTCGTGGCCTGGAGCTGCATCCTCATGGGGGTGCTGTACTACGAGGTCTCCACCTACCTGGACAGCCTGGCCAAGCACTCGCTGATGCAGCGCCAGCACCTGTTCGCGCGCTTCGAGGGCGACCAGTTGGTGGAAGCCCTGACCACCAGCATGACTTTCGACATGCGCGCCATCGACGCCTACGGCCTGTTCGATGAACAGCGCCGCCCCCTGAGCGGGCCGATCCGGCAGATACCCGACGACCTGCCCCTGGACGGCAAGATCCACGAACTGAAGAACTGCATCGACTCCGACGACCCGAGCCTGCCCCGCGACAGCTGCGACGCCGTGGCCACCCACACCCGGGATGGCCGCTGGCTGGTGCTGGTGCGCGACAACGGCTCGCTGTTCGCGGTGACCCGGATCATTCTCCACGCCCTGCTCTGGGGCATTTCCCTGACCATCATTCCCGGCGCCGCCGGCTGGCACCTGCTACGCCGCCGGCCCTTGCGGCGCATCCGCCAGATCCAGGCCAGCGCCGAAGCCATAGTCGCCGGCGACCTGACCCGGCGCCTGCCGCTGTCGGACCGGCGTGACGAGCTGGACATGCTGGCGGCCATCGTCAACGCCATGCTCGAACGCATCGAACGGCTGATGCATGAGGTCAAGGGCGTGTGCGACAACATCGCCCACGACCTGCGCACCCCGCTGACCCGCCTGCGGGCCCAGCTCTATCGCCTGCAGCAACAGGCCGAGGAAGGCTCGCCCCAGGCCCTGCAGATGGACCAGCTGCTGGCCGAGGCCGACACCCTGATGGCGCGCTTTCGCGGGTTGCTGCGGATTTCCGAACTGGAGGACCAGCAGCGGCGCTCGGGCTTCCTGGTGCTCGACCCCCTGCCCCTGCTGCACGAGCTCTATGACTTCTACCTGCCCCTGGCCGAGGAAGGCCAGTTGACCCTGGTGCTGGATGTACCGGCGAGCCTGCCCAGCCTCACCGGTGACCGCGCCCTGTTGTTCGAGGCCCTGGCCAACCTGCTGAGCAACTCCATCAAGTTCACCCCACCGGGGGGCGAAGTGATCCTGCGGGGGATCGACGACGACGGCAGCCCGCGCCTGGAAGTGCTCGACTCAGGCCCCGGAATACCCGCAGCGGAACGGGCGGCGGTGTTCCGGCGCTTTTACCGGGTGGATGAAAACAATGCCCAGGGCGGGTTTGGCCTTGGCCTGTCGATCGTCGCGGCGATTGTCAGCCTGCACGGCTTCAAGCTTGAGGTGGGCAGCAGCGAACGCGGCGGCGCGCGCCTAAGCCTGGACTGCCGGCCGAGCCTGATTGCCGACAATTGATCCCGGCCTCCACGCCCCTATGATCCGGTGCCTGTGACCCTGTGACCCTGTAGCCGCTGCTGAGCCTGCGAAGCTGCGAAAGGCCGGGCCGCGTTCGGTACGCAGGGCCTTGCTTGACGATCTTGCGCCAAACCTTCCGCGCTCTCACGCTCCCGGTGTCTTCTGCGTCGCAATGCCGCCCAAGCCGTTCACAGCCTGCATCAGCGGCTACAAGGCCTTGGGCAGTTGCCAGCCGTAGCGCACCGAGAGCATGCGCAGGGCGAAACAGACGGTGCCCGCCAGCCAGGCCGACCATAAAGGCGGCACGCCCAGGCGCCGGGCGATGACCAGGCTGGCCGCGCCGACAAAAGCCGAGCTGGCATACAGGTCGACCTGCAGCACCAGAGGAATGCGGGCCAGGACAATGTCGCGAATCACCCCGCCCCCCACCCCGGTCACCGTGCCCATGAGCATCGAGACAAAGGGCGAGATGCCGAAGTTCTGCGCCTTCTGCGTGCCCGCCACGGCAAACAGCCCCAGTCCCGCGGCGTCCAGCAGAATCAGCAGCGGCCCGGACCACCCCAGCACCCAGTCCCGTGCCACGAAGGCCAGTCCGCCCATCAGCAGCGCCAGCGCCGGGTACCGCCAGTCGGCCACGGCCTTGGGCGGCGTGGCGCCAATCAGCAGGTCACGGGTCACCCCTCCGCCAAGGGCAACGATAAAGGCGATCACCATCACCCCCAGCAGGTCCAGTTGGGCGCGCATGGCGCTGATCGCACCCTCCACGGCAAACACCGCAGTGCCCGCCAGATCCGCCACCAGCACGATGTTTTCCAGGCGCCGGGGCAAGCCCTGGGCCCGGGCGTTCATGGGCCCATCCAGAAAAGCGAGGTGATCAGGAAAATACGGCGCGGCAACAGGGTTGAAGGCATGCCCGGGCACCTGCAAAAGGCTGGAGATGACGGCCGGGAACCCGACCGTCGACCCTTTGCTTATAGTTCAGGCCGTGGGCTGTCGCCATCGACCGGCCCCCGTGCAAGGCCGGGGTCAGGGCGCCAGATCGAGCTGGCCCAGGGAGTTGCTGCCCAGCTCATAGAGCAGTTCGTCGATGATCTTCTGCACATCGGCTTCGCTCTGCAGCGCCCGGGCGCTGAGCCCGGTCACCACCAGGTCGACCCGGCCGCTGGCCGGCTCGAACACCCGCAAGGTCAGGGTGCCGTCACCGGCGTTGCTGAAGCTGCAGGCCAGGGGCGCCAGGCGCTGCTCGATACAAGCGCGCAACTGCGCCAGGGTGATGGCCGCCGGCATTTCAGCGGCGCCGCAGCAGCAGGCCCGCCAACAGGCCGACGCCGGCCAGCAGGGCCACGCTCAACAGCGGTTTGTCCCGGACCCAGCGCGCGCCGTGGTCCAGGGCCTGGCCGTACTTTTCCTGCAATTGCCCGGCGGCTTCCCGGGCCATGCCGCGGGCTTGCAGTTGCTCATCATCCAGCCACTCACCCACCACGGCCTCGGCCTTGCCGGCCACCTTGCCCACTGTGCCCTTGATCTGTTCGCTAGCCATGCTGGCGCTCCTTCTACTGCGGTTCATGAATGGCAGAGGCCCGATACAGAGCCCTGCGCAGAATCACAGGATAGAAAGGCCCGCCCCTGGGCAAAAGGCGCATTTGCACTGGTTGCACTGGTGCATTTGCACCGGGTCAGCCGGCACTGCCGGCAAACAGCCCGCGCTCCCGGGCCCAGACAATGGCCTCGCCACGGCTGTGCACATCGAGCTTGGAGTACAGGGTGGCCACGTGATTGCGCACGGTGTTGGGGGCCAACTGCAGTTGCGCGGCAATTTCCTTGTCCGCCAGCCCCTGGTAGATCAGCCCCAGGACCTCGCGCTCGCGGGTGGTGAGCTCGGCAGAGGTTACCGCCGGGGCTTGCGCGCTGCGGGTGTTGCGCACATTGGCGAGTTTTTCGATCAGGGTCTGGCTGAACCAGGAGGCATCACGCATCACCTCCTCGATGGCGCCCACCAGCTCCAGCTCCGAGCGCTTGCGCTCGCTGATGTCCATCAGCACCAGCAGGTAGCAGGGGCTGTCCTGGATCAGCACGGTATCGGCGTAGGCCACGCAGTCCACCTGCTCGGCGCCCTTCTTGCGCACCTTGAGGTCCAGGCCCATGACGTTGCCGCTTTTCTCCAAGCGGCCGAACAACTGCTCGGCGGCCTGGGGCTCGGCGATAAAACCGATGTCCTGCACGGTCTTGCCCAGCAGCTCTTCGCTGCTGTAGCCGCAGGTGTCGAGAAAGGCTTCGTTGACATCGACGATCTGCTGCTCGGCGCTGCACACCAGGGTCGGCACCGGGGTCAGGCGGAACGACTTGGCGAAACGCTCCTCGCTCTGGCGCAGGGCGATCTCGGCCTTGCGCCGCGGCTCCAGGTCCATGAAGGAAAACAGCATGCAGTCCTCGTCGTTGATGTCCAGCGGCTGGCCGGCGACGATCACCAGCTTGCTGCCGCCCTCGGGCAGGCGCAGCTCGGCCTGCATCTGCGGGATGGTCGCGCCCTGCCCCAGGCGTTCGACGGCCAGTTCCTTGTGCTCGGCGTCTTCCAGCACGTCCAGCTCGTACACCGAACGGCCGATCACCTGGTCCCGGGCATAGCCGGTCATCTCCAGGAAGCCCTGGTTGACCTTGATGTAGCGCAAATCCCCCAGGCGGCAGATCACCGCCGGCGCCGGGTTGGCGTTGAAGGTCTTCTCGAAGCGCTGCTCGGCGCTGGCCCAGTCGGTGGCGTCACTGAGGATCAGCACCAGGGACTCCGGCGCGCCATTGCGGTCCTCGAGGATCATGCTGCGCACCCGGTGCACCCAGTGCCGGGGTTCGCCATCGATCTCGGCCTGGACCTCCACCACCACGTCGCTGAAGGTCTCTCCGGCAGCCACCCGGTTGATGGGGTAGCTGTCCAGGCCCAGTGGATGGTTGTTGCGGTAGCGCAAGGCATAGCGCCGGGCGTATTCGCGCAGATTGCCGCCCAACTGCTCGACCGTGCTGACGCCGTGCATGGCCAGGGCCGCTTCATTGGCCCAGAGCAGGGTACGGGGCTTGTCGGTCTCGATCAGGATCACCCCGTCGGACAGGCCGGAGATGATCTGCTGCAATTGGCGGCGGTTGGTTTCGGTGGCAAGTACGGCCTGGCTCATGGCATCTCCGGAAGAACCCGACGCTGCGCCAAACATCCCGCACGCCGGAAAAAAGGGGGCTGCAACTACGACCACGGCGCGCCGCCATCGTGCCCCGGCCCGAGCGCTGGAGCCCCTTTGGGCAACGGAGTAAGCTGCCCCGTCCGGATTGCGGGCCAGCCGCCAGCCCGGCGACACCGGCCAGCCGCCCCTCGAGGAATGACGCATGATCACCATCCGTGAAGCCGACAGCCGCGATATCGACACCCTCCAGGCCATTGGCTGCGCCACCTACCGCGAGCACTTCGCCGCGATCTGGAGCACCGAAGGCATGCAGCAGTTCCTGGCCCAGGACTTTGCCCCCGCCCCCCTGGAACAGTCCCTGGCCGACAAGCACCTGCACCTGTGGCTGCTGGCCCTGGACCCGCAGCAGCAGCCCATCGGTTTTGCCAAGCTCAACTGGAACCGGCCACTGCCCGATGGAGCCCGGCGCGGGGCCGAACTGCAGAAGATCTATCTGCTCAAGTCCGAGGCCGGCAAGGGCTATGGCCGCCGGTTGCTGGAGCATGTGCTGCAACGGGCCAGCGCTGCCGGTGAGCCCTGCCTTTGGCTGGACGTGCTCAAGAGCAACGGCGGCGCCCGGCGCTTCTATGAAAGCGCCGGCCTGCGGCAGGTCGACGAGGTGCCGTTCAGCACCGACCTGGAACAGATCGGCATGTGGGTGATGGCCTGCGACCTGCCCCTCCAGAACCACCCCGCCCAAGATTGAGGTGGCCCTGCCACCCTCGCCCGCCGCTACAGACCCAGGGCCTTGAGCCGCCGGTACAGGGTCCGCTCGCTCAGGCCCAGGGCCCTGGCCAGCTCACTGCGCGAACCCTCGAACACCTCCAGGGCATGGGCCAGTTGCTCCAGGTCCTTGCTGCCGCGGCGGCGGCCCGGCGGCGCTGGTGCCGGCGTGCTGCGCAGCTCCGGCGGCAGGTCCGCCAGGCGGATCACCCCGTCGTCGCTGAACAGCCGCGCCCGCTCGAGGATGTTGCGCAGCTCGCGGATATTGCCCGGGTAGGTGTACAGGCTCAGTTGGGCCAGGGCCTGGGGATCGACCCGCGGCACTACCCCGGGGTCAAGCCGGCGCAGCAGGCTGTCGATCAGCAGTGGCAGGTCGTCGCTGCGTTCGCGCAAGGCAGGCAGGCGGATCGGGAAGGCGCTGATGCGGTAGTACAGGTCCTGGCGGAAGGTGCCGGCGGCGACCATTTCCTTGAGCGGCTTGTGGGTCGCCGCCACCAGGCGGAAATCCGAGTGCACGGTGCGCAGGCTGCCCACCGGGCGAAAGCTGCCGGACTCGATCAGGCGCAGCAGTTTGACCTGCATGGCCAGGGGCACTTCGCCGATCTCGTCGAGAAACAGGGTGCCGCCATGGGCGGCTTCGGCCAGGCCGATCTTGCGCTGCAGGGCACCGGTGAAGGCGCCCTTTTCATAACCGAACAATTCGCTTTCCAGCAGGCTTTCGGTAAGCCCGGTGCAGTCCACCACCACCAGCGGCCCGCTGGCCCGGGGGCTGCCGTCGTGCAGGGCACGGGCGAACAGCTCCTTGCCGGTGCCGGATTCACCCTGGAGCAATACCGGGATCGGCGCCGGCGCCGCCCGCTGCAAGGCGCCCAAGGCTTCGTTGAAGGCCGGCGAGCGCCCCACCAGGCCCTTCTGCTGGGGTTGTACCGAGGCCACGGCCACCGAACTCAGGCGCTCGACATAGGCCACCACCGTGCCGTCTTGGCCAATGATCGGCCGCAGCTCCACGTCCACATGCTCCGGCCCCCGGGGCGTGTGGTGGATGTGCAGCATGCGTTCCGGTACGCGGCTGTCATGGGCCTTGCGCATCGGGCAATGCTCGCCGGCCTGGTCGCAGGGCACGGCGAACTGGTGGGACACCCGGTAGCACTTGGCGCCCACGTGGGGCTTGCCGGCCACGCCGAACTGACGCTGGTAGGCGGTGTTGGCGGCGATGATGTTGTAGTCGGTGTCCAGCACTATGGTGGGCTGCGGGTCGTGTTCGAGGTAGGACACCAGGGCGGACATCGGTGGCGGGACTAGGTCGGTGGCAATCAGGGACATGGGCAACTCCGGGGCAGAGGCGGCAGCTTAAAGCATGGGCGCCATCACTGCCATTTTCTGCCAGCAACTGCCAAATGACTGCCAACCTCGGGTGACAGTCCTGGCGACAACACATCACCAAGGGGTTGAAAAAGCGTCTAGACCAATGAACAGGCGCCAAACGACGCCGTTTCGGGTTGGCACGCTTATTGACACTTCAAGAAACGAGCGTCAGCGCAGACTGCCCTCACCTTCATTGCCTGGAGTGCCCCATGATCATCAGCGACACGCTGCGTGTAGAAGCCTTTTTCGACAGCCATACCTGGACCATCAGCTACCTGGTGATGGACCTGGCCAGCCGCCACTGCGCATTGATCGACAGCGTGCTGGACTACGACCCGAAATCCGGCCGCACCCACACCGAGTCCGCCGACCGCCTGATCGCCCGGGTGAAAGAGCTGGACGCCCGGGTCGACTGGATCCTGGAAACCCATGTGCATGCCGACCACCTGTCGGCCGCCGCCTACCTCAAGGCGCAGCTCGGGGCCCAGGTGGCCATCGGCAACCAGATCACCCGGGTGCAGAAGACCTTCGGCGCGCTGTTCAACGAAGCCCCGGCCTTTGCCCGGGACGGCAGCCAGTTCGACGTGCTGCTCGAAGACAGCGCCGAATTCGCCATCGGCGGCCTCACCGCGCGGGCCATGCACACCCCGGGGCATACCCCGGCCTGCATGACCTACCTGGTGCAGGTCGGCGACGAAACCCTGGCCTTTGTCGGCGACACCCTGTTCATGCCCGACTACGGCACCGCCCGCTGCGACTTCCCCGGGGCCGACGCGCGGACCCTGTACCGCTCGATCGGCAAGATCCTCGCCCTGCCCCCCAGCACCCGGCTGTTCATGTGCCACGACTACCTGCCCAACGGCCGCGAGCTGCAGTACATGACCACCGTCGCCGAGCAGCGCGCCAACAACATCCACATTCACCAGGGGGTCGACGAAGACAGCTTCGTGGCCATGCGCGAAGCCCGCGACGCGACCCTGGACATGCCGGTGCTGATCCTGCCTTCGGTGCAGGTCAACATGCGCAGCGGGCACTTCCCCGAGCCCGAGGACAACGGCGTGAGCTACCTGAAGATTCCCCTGAACACCCTATAACTATTACCTACTCCACACGGAGACCTTGCCATGCGCCCCTTCAACCCGGCCCTGCCCACTGTCGACGGCAGCCACCAGGTGCTGATCGTCGGTGGCGGTGCCGCCGGCATCGCCGTTGCTGCCAGCCTCTTGACCCGCGATCCACACCTGGACGTGGCACTCATCGACCCTGCCCGGCACCACTATTACCAACCCGGCTGGACCCTGGTGGGCGCCGGAGTATTCAGCGCCCAGTCCACCGAGCGCGCCATGGCCGAGCTGATGCCCCAGGGGGTCAAGTGGATCCAGGACGCGGTCAGCCGCTTCGACCCGGAACACAACGCCCTCGTGCTGGAGGACGGCCGGGTGCTGGCCTATGACCAACTAATCGTCTGCCCCGGGCTCAAGCTCGACTGGGCCGCCATCGACGGCCTGCCCCAGGCCCTGGGCAACCACGGCGTGACCTCCAACTACCGCTACGACCTGGCGCCCTACACCTGGCAACTGGTGCAGCAACTGCAACAGGGCGAGGCGCTGTTCAGCCAGCCGCCGATGCCGATCAAGTGCGCCGGAGCGCCACAAAAGGCCATGTACCTGTCCTGCGACCACTGGCTGCGCCACGGCCGCCTGGGGCAGATCAAGCCGCGCTTCCTGAATGCCGGCGGTGTGCTGTTCGGCGTCGCCGACTACGTGCCGGC
Source organism: Pseudomonas protegens CHA0 (assembly GCF_000397205.1). NCBI lineage: Bacteria > Pseudomonadati > Pseudomonadota > Gammaproteobacteria > Pseudomonadales > Pseudomonadaceae > Pseudomonas > Pseudomonas protegens. The sequence continues at coordinate 2,887,129 of NC_021237.1, read as the reverse complement.
GCTGATGGAATACGTGAAGAAGTACGGCATCGAACTGGATTTTGGCCATAACCTGGTGGCGGTGAACGGCCCGGCCAAACGCGCGACCTTTGTCCGCACCCTGGCCGATGGCCGCCAGGAAACATTGGAACGGGCCTTCGATATGCTGCACGTGGTGCCTCCCCAGTGCGCCCCGGACTTCATCCGCCAGAGCCCCCTGGCGGACGCCGCCGGCTGGATCGACGTCGACCCGGGCAGCCTGCGCCACAAGCGCTACGTGAACATCCACGGCCTGGGGGACGCCACCAATACCAGCAATGCCAAGACTGCCGCAGCGGCACGCAAACAGGCACCGGTGGTGGCCAACAATGTGCTGGTTGCCCTCAAGCGCCTGACCCGCCTGGCCGAATACGACGGCTACGGTTCCTGCCCGCTGACCGTGGAACGGGGCAAGATCGTCCTCGCCGAATTCACCTATGGCGGCAAGCTGGCTCCGAGTTTCCCGCGCTGGCTGCTGGACGGGCGCCAGCCAACCCGTCGCGCCTGGTGGCTGAAGGAACGGATCCTGCCACCGCTGTACTGGCGCGGCATGCTCAAGGGCCACGAATGGCTGGCCCACCCGACCCTGGCCACGGACACCCCGAAAGCATGAGCGAGCACAGTCTTCTGGGCGCCGGGCTGGGGGCGATCATTGGCGCGATCCTGGCCCTGACCGGGGCCGGTGGCGGCATCCTCGCCGTGCCGCTCCTGGTCTTCGGCCTGGGCCTGAGCATGGTCCAGGCCGCGCCCATCGGCCTGCTGGCGGTGGGCCTGGCAGCCAGCGTCGGCGCGGTGCTGGGCTTGCGCCAGGGCATCGTGCGCTACCGCGCGGCGGGCTTCGTGGCCGGCATCGGCATCCTCATGGCGCCGCTGGGCCTGTGGCTGGCCCACCGCCTGCCCAACCTGCCGCTGGCGCTGCTGTTCTCCCTGGTGCTGCTGTACGCCTGCGGGCGCATCCTGCGCAAAGCCAGCCTGGAACTGAAACAGGGCCAGCCGGCGCCGCGCCCGGCCTTCATGCCCTGCGTGCTCAACCCGGCCCAGGGCCGCCTGCGCTGGACCCTGCCCTGCGCCCGGGCGCTGACCTTCACCGGGATGCTCTCGGGGCTGCTTTCCGGGCTGCTGGGGGTGGGTGGCGGCTTCATCATCATCCCGGCCCTGAGCCGCTACACCAACCTGGACAGCAAGAGCATCGTCGCCACCTCACTGGCGGTGATCGCCCTGGTCTCCCTGGGCAGCGTGGTCACCGCCAGCCTCAGCGGGATCATGCACTGGGCGGTGGGCGCGCCCTTTGCCCTGGGGGCGGTCCTGGGGCTGGTGCTGGGACGCCAGGTAGCCAGCCACCTGGCCGGCCCGCGGCTGCAACAGCTGTTCGCCATTACCGGGATCCTCGCTGCCCTGCTGCTGGCCGGCGGCGCCCTGGGGCTGATTGCCCCTTGACCCCTTCGCCAGCCGGCTCCTGCAGCACCGTGTACGCCCCACACGTAGGAGCTGGCTTGCCAGCGAAGGCGTACTCACAGGCGCCCCTGTCCTGAAGCAAGATTCACGGCGCCTGGTCCGGCCCTTTCGCCGGCAAGCCGGCTCCTACGCTGAGAACGACCGGGGAAATATTGGCCTCTGCCGGTCCAGCGCTCGGGGGGCGACCATGACCTGGACCCATGTCCCTCAGGAGTGCGCCATGTCCACCGCCCAGTCCCTTGAACTCTGTTTCTGGCGCAAGATCGGCCGCTACGCCTCACGCATCGGCCGGGCCTTGATCCAGAAAGCCCTATGGCTCTACTACGCCGCGCAACGGCCGCAAACCCCGATCTGGGCCAAGACCACCATCTATGCCGCCCTGGGTTACTTCGTACTGCCGCTGGACATCATCCCCGACCTGCTCCCCGGGGCCGGGTACGTGGATGATCTCGGCCTGTTGACCGGCTCAGTGGTGACAGTGGCCGCCCACATCAACGCCGAGGTCCGGGAACAAGCCAGCGCACGCCTGGCCGACTGGTTCGGCAGTGAGTCGCAATGAACCGGAGGGCGGCGCCAGGCTGGGCATTCGACTCACCAAGGCAGTGCAGCGCCCCGGACACCATGGCCACCCGACTCACCGCGCCTGGGTGTCCAGGGCATAGAACTCCTGCAGCTTGGCCTGCAGCAGTTGCTTGTCCGGCAACTGGGTCCGGTACTCGGCGATCAGCGCCGGCGACAGGGAGCGGTTGAGGGCATATTCCACCACCTCGTCCTCCTTGCTGGCACAGAGCAACACGCCCAGGGCCGGATTCTCGTGGGGCTTGCGCACCTGGCGATCCAGGGCCTCCAGGTAGAAGTCCAGCTTGCCCAGGTACTCCGGCTCGAAGCGCCCGACCTTGAGCTCAACGGCCACCAGGCAATTCAACCCGCGATGGAACAGCAGCAGGTCCAGGGCGAAATCGCGCCCGCCGACCTGCAGCGGATAGCCTGAAGCGACAAAGCAGAAGTCGCGCCCCATCTCGATCAGGAAATCCTTGAGTTGGCGCAGAAGCCCCTGGTGCAGGTCGGCTTCGTCATGCCCCTGGGCCAGGCCGAGAAACTCCACCATGTAGGCATCCTTGAAGACCTTCAGGGCCTCGGGACGGGCCTGCTTCAAGGTTGCCGAGGCATTGGCCGGGCGGGTCAGCGTGCGTTCGAACAGCGCGGATTTGATCTGCCGTTCCAGTTCTCTGCGTGACCATTGTTCCTGGACCGCCAAGCGCAGGTAGAACTCACGTTCACTGGGCCCTTTGCTCTGTCCCATCACCACCAGATGGTGGCTCCAGGACAATTGTCGCACCAGTGGTGCGACTTTCTCGTCAGCACGATAGGCCTCATAAAACTGGCGCATGCGAAACAGGTTTGCCCGGGTAAAACCCCGCAGGCCCGGCTGCTGCCGCGCCAGGTAATCCGCCAATTGCCGGACCACGCCATCACCCCACTCCGCCGCCTCGATCTTGCGGCTGATATAGGCCCCGACCTGCCAATACAGCTCCACCAGTTCAGTATTCACCGCGCGCACTGCCCGCTGCCGCGCGGCGGTGATCATTTGCGCCACTTCGCCAAATGCCACTTCGGTGGAAGAGATCGCCGCTTCAGCCTCTTGCTTCATGACGCACGCCCGTTTGCTGGGAGACAGGCCCCTATCATCCCCTGGCTCGCCATGGGTCTGAAGTCAGGCCCGTCTCTTTGTGGTGAGCGAAATGTCCTTGTTTGAGCGCGGTAAACAGCCCCGTCAGCCGGGCATGCAATTGAAGTCGTGGGTACTGGCTACCTGCTTGCCCTTGGCGTCATACAGGCGCGCCGACACCTCGTTCCCCAGGCTCGACTCCACCAGTGTGTAATGCTCCCCGGCCTTGAAGCCGCCGTAGCTGATGTGGCCGTCGCAGTCTTGCTGGTTGGAGTCGCCGACGTTCTCTTCAAACAGGGTCACGTCCAGGCGGTGAGCACCGGGCTTGACCTGGAAATAGCGACCATCGTCGATCTTCTGCCCGTCCACCCGTTCGGCCATCAGGTCGTTGGGCGCCTCTTCCTGCAGGCCGATCCAGGCCTCGCTGGGATCGGGCCGGGGCATGGGCCCGGCGCAAGCGCCGAGCAGGCACGCGAGGCCCAGGACGGGTATCAGCAGCAGCGGTTTGAGTGTCATAAAAATCTACCTTGGCAATGAAAAAAGAAGCCCTACAGGCAACTGAACGGCCGGCTCTGGGCCACCTGCCGGCCCTGGGCGTCCAGCAGAGCGGCGCTGACGTCCTGGCCCTGGCTGGACTCCACCAGTCGGTAATGCCCCCCCGCCTGGAACCCGGCATAGTCCAGGCGCCCCAGGCAGTCGGGTTGCGCCGAGTTGCCGTTGGCCCCTTGCAGCAAGGCCATCCGCAAGCGGTGCTGGCCGGGGCTGACCTGGAAATAGCGGCCATCGTTCAGGCGCTGGCCATCGACGCTGTCGGCCAGCAAGTCGTTCGGCGACTCAGGAGCAAGATCGATCCAGGCCTGCTGAGGATCGGCCTTGGGCAGCGGCCCGGCACAGGCCGAAAGCAGGCACACCAGGCCCAGGCCCGGCAGCAGCAACAAGGGTTTGAGGGACATGGACGAAACCTCGCAAATGACAGTCATGAGTGCGGCGCAAGCCCGGAAAAATACCCTGCGCCGATGGCCACCAAGCTTGTCGAGGCCCCGGTGCGAGAACAAATGAATCCACATGAAAGGAAATACAGGCCTTACCTAAAACTTCCTTCACCTGGCTGAAAGCCGCGTGTTAGGTGGGTCGCTGCAGGCTGCCGAGGTTTGCAACCCCACTCCCTCGGAGGTTTTCGGCATGCTCGGGCTGGTCAAGACCGCACTGCTCAAGCCCTACACGTTCATCGTGCTGGCGATATTCATCTGCATCATCGGGCCCCTGGCGGCCCTGCGTACCCCCACCGACGTGTTCCCGGATATCGGCATCCCGGTGGTGGCGGTGGTCTGGCAGTACAACGGCCTGTCGCCGGACGCCATGGCCGGGCGGGTGATCTACACCTACGAGCGCTCCCTGAGCACCACGGTCAACGACATCCAGCACATCGAGTCGCAGTCGCTGCCGGGCATGGGCATCGTCAAGATCTTCTTCCAGCCCGGGGTCGATATCCGCACCGCCAACGCCCAGGTGACCGCGGTGTCACAAACCGTGCTCAAGCAGATGCCGCCGGGCATCACCCCGCCGCTGATCCTCAACTACAGCGCCTCGACGGTGCCGATCCTGCAGATGGCGTTTTCCAGCCCGACCCTGTCGGAGGCGAAGATCCGCGACCTGGTGCAGAACAACATCCGCCTGCCCCTGAGCGCCCTGCCCGGCCTGGCCATGCCCACCCCCATGGGCGGCAAGCAGCGCCAGATCACCCTCGACCTGGACCCGCAAGCCCTGGCCGCCAAGGGCCTGTCGGCCCAGGACGTGGGCAATGCCCTGGCGGCGCAGAACCAGATCATCCCGGTGGGCACCGCCAAGCTGGGCAGCGATGAATACACGGTGCTGCTGAACAACAGCCCGACCGCCATCGAGGAGCTCAACGACCTGCCGATCAAGACCGTGGACGGCGCGCTGATCACCATCGGCCAGGTGGCCCACGTGCGCGACGGCTCGCCGCCGCAGACCAACATCGTGCGGGTCGACGGACGCCGCGCGGTGCTGATGCCGGCCCTGAAGAACGGCAACATCTCCACCCTGTCGATCGTCGACGGCATCCGCCAGATGCTGCCGCGCATCAATGAGACCCTGCCGCCAGCGCTGAAGACCTCACTGCTGGGGGACGCCTCGGTGTTCGTCAAGCAGTCGGTGGGCAGCGTGGCCCAGGAAGGCATCATCGCCGCCCTGCTGACCAGCGCGATGATCCTGCTGTTCCTCGGCAGCTGGCGCTCCACACTGATCATCGCCGCCTCGATTCCCCTGGCGGTGCTCTCGGCCATTGCCCTGCTGGCGCTCAGCGGCCAGACCCTGAATGTGATGACCCTGGGCGGCCTGGCCCTGGCGGTGGGGATCCTGGTGGACGACGCCACCGTGACCATCGAGAACATCAACTGGCACCTGGAGCAGGGCAAGGCGGTCAAGCAGGCCATCCTCGACGGCGCCAGGCAGATCGTCGGCCCGGCCTTCGTCTCGCTGCTGTGCATCTGCATCGTCTTCGTGCCGATGTTCCTGCTGCAGGGCATCGCCGGCTACCTGTTCCGGCCCATGGCCCTGGCGGTGATCTTCGCCATGGCCAGCTCGTTCATCCTCTCGCGGACCCTGGTGCCCACACTGGCCATGTACCTGCTCAAGCCCCATACGCCGGAAGCAGGTCCGGGGCATCACCCGGAAGATGCCTTCATCAACCATCACGAAGGCGAACAGCATGCCAAGCCGCGCAATGCCCTGGTGCGCGGGCTATTGGCCTTTCAACAGGGTTTCGAGGCGCGTTTCTCCAGCGTGCGCGACACCTACCACGGCCTGCTGCACCTGGCCCTGGGCCGGCGCAAGACCTTCATCCTCGGCTTTCTTGCCTGCGTGCTGGCCTCCTTCGCCCTGCTGCCGAGCCTGGGCCAGGACTTCTTCCCCGCCACCGACGCCGGGGCCCTGGCCCTGCACGTACGGCTGCCCCTGGGCACGCGGATCGAGGAAAGCGCGGCGGCCTTCGACCGCATCGAAGCGCGGATTCGCGAAGTGATTCCGGCCGAGCAACTGGACAGCATCATCGACAACATCGGCATCCCCTTGAGCGGCATCGACATGGCCTACAGCAACAGCGGCACCATCGGCCCCCAGGACGGTGATATCCAGGTCACCCTCAAACCCGGCCACGCCCCCAGCGCCGACTATGTAAAACAGCTGCGTGAAGCCTTGCCGGAAAGCTTCCCCGGCAGCCAGTTCGCCTTCCTGCCGGCAGACATCAGCAGCCAGATCCTCAACTTCGGCGCCCCGGCCCCCCTGGACGTGAAAATCTCCGGGCCCGACGCCGCGGCCAACCGCGCCTACGCCCTGGAACTGCAACGGCGCCTGCAACATGTGCCGGGCATTGCCGACCTGCGGATCCAGCAGTCCACCGGCTACCCGTCCTTGCAGGTCAAGGTCGATCGCCTGCGGGCCAATGGCCTGGGCATCACCGAGCGTGACGTAACCAACAGCATGGTGGCGTCCTTGGCCGGCAGTTCCCAGGTGGCGCCGACCTTCTGGCTCAACCCGAAGAACGGCGTGTCCTATTCCATCGTCGCGGCTACCCCGCAGTACCGCCTGGACAGCCTGCCGGCCCTGGAAGCGCTGCCGGTGACCGGCAGCAACGGCCAGTCGCAGATCCTCGGCGGCCTGGCGGACATCTCCCGGGTCGAGAGCCCGGCGGTGGTCAGCCACTACAACATCCAGCCCACACTGGACCTGTACGCCAACGTGCAGGGCCGCGACCTGGGCGCCGTGGCCCACGACATGCAAAAGGTTCTGGACGACGCTGCGGCCCTGCGACCCAAGGGCGCCACGGTCAGCCTGCACGGGCAGATCGACGCCCTGCACGAAGCCTTCAGCGGCCTGAGCCTGGGCCTGCTGGGAGCGGTGGTGCTGATCTACCTGCTGATCGTGGTCAACTTCCAGTCCTGGGTCGATCCGTTCGTGATCATCACCGCGCTGCCGGCAGCCCTGGCCGGGATCGTGTGGATGCTGTTCTTGAGTGGCACCTCGCTGTCGGTGCCGGCGCTGACCGGGGCCATCCTGTGCATGGGGGTGGCCACCGCCAACTCGATCCTGGTGGTGAGTTTTTGCCGCGAGCGCCTGGCGGCACATGGCGATGCCCTCAAGGCCGCGCTGGAAGCCGGCTACACGCGCTTTCGCCCGGTGTGCATGACCGCCCTGGCGATGATCATCGGCATGCTGCCCCTGGCCCTTTCCGAAGAGCAAAACGCGCCCCTGGGCCGCGCGGTGATCGGCGGGCTGCTCCTCGCCACCGTGGCCACCCTGATCTTTGTCCCCGTGGTCTTCAGCCTGGTCCACGGCCGCCGTCCCCAATCCGCTGTTGCTGGAGAAAACACCCATGTCGCCTGATCACACCCCTTCGCGCAAACGCCTGATGCTGTTGGGCATCGGCGGCCTGAGCCTGGCTGCCCTGCTGGTGGCCAGCGGCCTGGCCGCGCGCACCCGGCATGAACGGGCCGTCGTTGCCTGGACCGAAACCGCCGCCGTGCCGCAAGTGCTGGTGTTCCAGCCGCAGCACAACGTGCTGGGCGACACCCTGCGCCTGCCGGCGCACCTGGAAGCCTGGAGCAAGGCGCCGATCCATGCCCGGGTCAGCGGCTACCTCAAGGACTGGACCCAGGACATAGGCACCCACGTGGCCGCCGGGCAGGTACTGGCCCATATCGACAGCCCCGACCTGGACCAGCAAGTGGCCCAGGCCCGGGCGCGGATGACCCAGCAGCAAGCCAATGCCCGGCTGGCCCAGACCACCGCCGAGCGCTGGCAGAACCTCTTGGCCAGCCACTCGGTATCGCGCCAGGAAGCCGATGAAAAGACCTCCAACGCAGCCGCCGCCAAAGCCAATGCCGAGGCGGCCGCCGCCGACTATGCGCGGCTCTCGGCGCTGGAGGACTACAAGACCATTCGTGCGCCGTTCGCCGGCACCATCACCGCCCGCCACACCGATATCGGCCAGTTGATCAAGGCCGACAACGACAGCGACCCGGAGCTGTTCGACCTGGCGGACACCCACAAACTGCGGCTCTACGTGCCGATTCCGCAGAACTACGCCAGCGTGATCCGCCCCGGCCTGCACGCGCAGTTGACCGTGCCCGAGCACCCTGGCCAGCACTTCAGCGCGCAACTGCTGGGCGATTCCACCGCCATCGACCCACGCTCCGGCACCCTGCTGGCGCAGTTCGTCGCCGCCAACCCGGACGGCGCGCTGATGCCCGGCGACTATGCCGAGGCGACCCTGGCGATTCCCGCCGACACCCACGGCGTGAGCATCCCCGCCAGCGCCCTGATCTTCCGCGCCCAGGGCACCCAGGTGGCGGTGATCGACGGTTCCCGCCACGTGCACCTGCGCAGCATCCATATCGGCCTGGACCTGGGGGAACGGCTGGTGATCGACCAGGGCCTGCAAGCGACCGACCAGGTCATCGACAACCCGCCGGACGCCCTGCGCGAAGGTGATCTGGTGCAACTGGCGGACGCGGGAGGCGAACATGCGCCCAAGGCTTAAGCCCCTCGCCGCCCTGCTGTTGCTGGCCCTGCACGGCTGCTCCCTGGCCCCCCAGTACCAAGTGCCGCCTATCGACCTGCCCGCGCACTATCGCGAACAGAGCGCCGACGGCCCCTGGCACCCGGCCGCCGCGCCCCAGGTGCTCGCCGAACAATGGTGGCGGCTGTACCAGGACCCACAGTTGGATGACCTGCAACAACGCCTGCTCCGAGCCAACCCGGATCTGGCGGCGGCCCTGGCCCACTACGACGCTGCCCAGGCCTACGCCAGCCAACTGCATGCCGGGCTGTTCCCGCAGATCAGCGCCAGCGCCCAACCGCTGCGCCAGCGTCAGTCGGACAGCCGCCCGCTGCGCGGCAGCACCCAGCCTTCGGTATACAACAGCAACACCGCCGGTTTTGCCCTGGGCTTGGACCTCGACCTCTGGGGGCGGATTCGCAATCAAGCGGCTGCCGGAGATGCCCAGGCCCAAGCCTCCGGCGACGACTTGGCAGCCGCGCGCCTGAGCCTGCAAAAACAGCTGGCGAGCCTGTATGTGCAACTCAATGGCCTGGACGCCCAGAGCCGCATCCTCAGCCACTCCCTGGAGGATTACGCCCAGGCCCTGCAACTGACCCGCGACCGCTACCAGGGGCAGATCGCCTCGGAACTGGACCTGACCCGGGCCCAGAGCCAACTGGCCAGCGCCGAAGCCGAACTGGACGAAGTGCGCGCCCAACGCAACCTCACCGAACACGCCATCGGCGAACTGGTGGGCGAGCCGGCCAGCCAATTCCACCTGACGCCCTCTGCGCAACTCTTGAGCCTGCCGAGCATTCCCCGGCAACTGCCCAGCACCCTGCTGCAACGAAGGCCGGACATTGCCGCCGCCGAACGCCGTGTGTATGCCGCCAATGCCGGCATCGGCATCGCCCGCGCCGCCTGGTACCCGGATTTCAGCCTGACCGGCATGCTCGGTGGCCAGACCCAGGGCGTGGGCAACCTGCTGGCGGCGGGCAATCGCTATTGGGCCCTGGGGCCGTTGGTGAACCTGCCGATTTTTGATGGCGGCCGGCTGAGCGCCAATGAACGCCAGGCCCATGCCGAGTTCGAAGAAGCCGCCGCCCATTACCGTGGGCAAGTGCTGCGAGCGGTGCGCGAGGTGGAGGACAACCTCGGACAACTGCGGGACTTGCACCAGGAAGCGCTGGACCAACAGGCAGCGGTGAATGCGGCGCTGCATACCCAGACCTTGGCCATGAACAGCTATCAGGCCGGGGCGGTGAGTTACCTGGATGTGGTGACGGCGCAGACTGCAGCCTTGCAGGCGCAACGGGGGTTGCAGGCGGTGCAGACAAGGGAGCTGCAGGCCAGTGTGGGGTTGGTGGTGGCGTTGGGTGGGGGGTGGAAAGGTGGGGCTTGAAACCTGAAACATGATCGCCTGGCGGGTCTCTCCAAGGTGCCCCGGCGCGCAAACCCACAATACGGTGTTGGTGAACCTTGGCTCGTCCTCCCCTGGTACCTTCGCGGCCGGCTAAATGCGGTTTCAGCAAACTCCACACATTGTCGGAGATATCGTGGCGCCGATGAGTTGCAAGGGCATGACACGCACTTAAGCCGAGCCGGCTTAACGTAGGATTTCCCCAAACTCAGCGGCCTACCCTTGTTGTGCGTATCAATCAATCCTGACGGAAACTGTCACTGCCCTGCAGCATAATGACGACAATGAGCAGCTTTAACATGCTAATCATGAGTACTAAACCCTGCTACAAATACGAGATATTAAATTATGAGAGTCAACTACTGCGTCCTAGGTACAAATAACATGGAGGCCGCAATTGAGTTCTACAATGCACTCTTTGAGGAAACAGAACTCAAGTACGTGATATCAACAGACAGAATGACTTACTGGCAAAGCAGCAATTTCTCATTTGCGCTAGCAACTCCCTTTAACAAGGAGCCTGCAACAAATGGAAATGGCACGATGATTGGTTTTAATGTTGACTCTGTAGAAAAAGTAAAAAGCTTTCATGAAAAGGTGATTGAATTAGGCGGTACCTGCGAGGGTAAACCCGGCCAACGGGGACCATACTTTTCAGCGTATGCGAGAGATTTGGATAAAAACAAACTATGTTTTTCTGCCCAGATGCCTGCTTAATCTCATGCCCACAAGCTTTGATAGCCCAGAGGGCAATACAAATATCTGAGCAGAAGTATTGCTTCACCATCAGTTCCTCTGACGATGAACGGATGGGTAAATTAGGTTTCAGCGAGTTCCATAAATTGTCGTAAATATCGTGACGCCGATAGGTTGCAAGACCCACGACACGCTGACCGTCTAACTAGAAAGATCAATCATCAATGTTTTTTTAGTCTGCGACGACACTCACCAGTCTATTTTAAGGGGTGATATAGAGGTCGTTAGGGAGGTTCGGAATACATATCCGTTGCTGCGTTTCATTTTTACCGCGGTGGTATACATATCCGTTGCTGCGGGTGTGGCCACTTACGGTTTCGCTCTTACAGCGAGTCACTTTGGAAAAGCCCCAAAGTAACCAAAGGGCTCCTGCCCCTCCACTCGGCGCCTCGCCTAGGCTCTGCGTGCCCTCTCTCCGGCATTGATCCGTGGGCCGCCGCCACAGGCCATCCATGGCCTGATGGCGGCTAACCCGGCGTCCTGCCGGGTTACCCACGGCTCAATGCCTGCGTTCGGCCATCGTGTTTAAGGGGGCAGGAAGATCAAAAGCAAAAGCAAAATCTGACGGCGGCCTTGCGGCCGGCCTGAAGATGGGGCGGTGTGCACCGCCCCCATGTAGGAGCTGGCTTGCCAGCGAAGGCGTCCGCCAGGGCGCTGCATGTCTTGCGGGCCGATTCGCCGGCAAGCCGGCTCCTACGAAGAGCGCGCAAACGCGCTTGGCTTTTGCTTTTGATCTTCAGGCCCCTTCCCAGCAGGCCGAGCGCAGGCGTTGCGTAGGGGGCAGCTCGGCAGGGATGCCGAGCTAGCCGCCATCAGGCCATGGATGGCCTGTGGCGGCGTGCCCCCGGAGCAATGCCGAAGCGAGGGCACCCCGAGCCCCAGCGAGGGGCCGTATGGAGGGGCAAGCGTTTTTTGGTTCCTTTTTTTGGCGTTTGAAAAAAAGGGACTCGCCGTAAGGGCGAAACCCTAAGTGGCCGTGACCGCAGCAATAGATATGTCCCCCATCAAAACCAGCCACCAGACAGTCGACACAACCACTCAAACATCAACTTCAATGCCCGGTTGCACCGCTCTGGCATCCCTCCTATAGTCCGCCCCTCGCAACCAAATCCGCGAGCGACCTTGGCCGGTCGAATATAGGAACGCATCCACTTTCAAACATCCTCGCAATCGCTTTTGTACCGGCGATCAAAGGTTGATGACGGTGGTGCGCGGGACACCCCAGGGTGTGCTGTTGCCCTCTCCTCGGCCAACCTGCTCACGCATCACTGCCCCAATCCTCACGGTCGGCAAAAAAGGCGATTGCTCTATAAGCAGGAGCCATACCTATGACTGACCATCACCTCCCCCGCTTCACCCCCATCGACACCCACGACACCGAACACCCGGTGTTCTACCTCGACACCCAAGCCCCTTTGAGCGACCTGGCCAGCAGCACCGCCCACCGTTTCACCATGGTCCGCGACCTGATGGACAGCCTGTCCACCCTGGAGCTGAAAGACATCAGCGATTGCGACCTGACCCGCATCACCCGTGGCGTGCACCTGCTCACCCGAGAAGGCTGCGCGGTGCTGGAAGTGATTCAGTGGCGGGTTGCGTAGGAGCCGACTTGCCGGCGAAGGCGGTCTTGCGGGCCTCTTCGCTGGCAAGCCAGCTCCTACAGAAGCCTGCGTATCTGCAAACGATCAGATATGACAGCTGCTCAGGCCGTTCTTTTCCAGGTAACGCTGGTGTTCTTCATCCGCCAGTTCAAAGCGCCCCAGTGGTACGACCACCGTGGCTACGGGTTTGTTGAGGCGGCCGGAGTCTTGCAGAGCGGTCTTGGCCGCCCTCGCCTGTTCGGCCTGCGCGGCGTTGGTGTGGAAAATCGCCGAGCGATATTTCACCCCGCCATGCTCGCCCTGGCGATCCACCGAGGTCGGATCGTGCAGGTCCCAGAAGTGTTCGATCAGGCGGGTATATGCCAGCACCTGCGGGTCGAAATCCACCTGCACCACTTCAATCTGCAAGGCTTCGTCCGCCGCTTCCACGGCGTAGCCGACGCGGCTGTCCACGACCCCAGGCAGCGCCCGAAACGCGGCTTCCGCGCCCCAGAAACACCCGGCGCCGAAGGTCGCCTGTTCGAGGCTGTTCACCGGCGCCCCACTCATTGCGCCACTCCCACTTTCTCGCCGCTGGCACCCAGCCAGCCATCAACGATCTGCGGGTGCGCCGCGACCCATTCCTTGGCCGCCTGCGCCGCCGGTTGCTGTTCCTTTTCGATCTTGAGGATCAGGTCATTCAGGGTCTGGGGTTCGATGTTGAAGTTCTCCAGGAACGCGGCGATCCGTGGTGCGCGTTTTTGCAGGGCGCTGGAGGCCAGGACATAGACCCGTGCATCCGGGTAGGCGCAGGTGATCTTGCTCTTGCTCAGCCAGTCGGCATCCACTGTCGGGCTGATGAATTTCCAGCAGCCATCGGCCTTGTACAGCGGGTCGCCCTTCTTGTTGTCCTGGGCGTAGCCGTCGAATGCCGGTTCATCCAGGCGGCGCAGGTCGAAGGCGGAGAAGATCCAGTCCGGGGTGTAGGCGTAGAACACCACGCCGCGCTGGGCCTTGTAGGCCGCGGCCAGTTTGGCGTAGGTCACCGAGGCTTCGGTGGACACAGACTCGAATTTATCGGCAAAGCCGAAATCCTTGGCCTTGATCTGGCCGATGTAGGTCGACTCCCAGCCCGCCGGGCCCACCAGCAGTTGCGCCTTGCCGCCGCCCAGGGGTTCGAAGAGTTTCGCCACTTCGGGCTTTTGCAGGTCGTAGACCGACTTCACGCCGTATTTGTCTTGCAGGTAGCCGGGGATGTAGAAGCCCTGTACCCCCAGGTACGGTTGCTTGTTGGGCACCAGGGAACGGGTACCGCCGGTGACGTATTTGGCCCAGGCGGCGGACTGGTTGGGCAGCCAGATGTCGGTCAGTACGTCCACCGAACCGTCGCCCTTGGCAGCGGCGGCGAACAGCACCGGAACGTCACCGGCCAGGTAGGAAACGTCGCCGTCGAGGCGGCTCTTGATCACTTCGCCGAGGATATTCTGGATGGCGATGGCGCCGGTCCAGTTCTGTTCGCCAATGACGATCTTGTCCTTGGCCAGCACCGGCAGGGACAAACCCAACAGCAGCGCGGCGGCGCCAAGGGTACGGGTAAACGACTTGTTCAAGGGACACCTCATGATTGATGCATAGTGCGATCCCGCTGGCGCAGGGTCGCTTGAATGATTCGATCGGGAATCAGCGCGCAGAACACGATCGCGGCGCCGGCCAACATGCCCTCGCCGCCCTTGATGTTGCGCAGCGCGGTCATCACGTCGTAGCCCAGGCCACCGGCGCCGATCAGCGCCGCCACCACCACCATCGACAGGCTCATCACCAGGGTCTGGTTGATCCCCAGTAGCAAGGAGCCGGCGGCCAGGGGCAGTTCGACCTTGGTCAGGATCTGCCACGGCGTGGCGCCGTGGGCCAGGGCTGCTTCGACGGCGGTCTTGGGCACTTCCTGAATCCCCAGGGCAGTGAGGCGGATCATCGGCGCCAGGGCGAAGATCACCGTGGCGATCACCGCCGGGGTCTTGCCCACCGAGAAGAACGCCACCGCCGGGATCAGGTACACGAAGGTGGGCAAGGTCTGCATCACGTCCAGGAGCGGAGTGATCAGGCGCCGGGCCAGGGCGCGCTTGGCCAGGAGAATGCCGGCGGGTACGCCGATCAACAGCGAGATCAGCACCGAGGAGCCCACCAGGGCCAGGGTGGCGATGGTCCGCTCCCAGAAACCGAACAGGCCGATGTAGAGCAAGGCCGCGGCACTGGTCAGGGCCAGGGCGGCGCCGGCGCTGCGCCAGGCCAGCAGCACCAGGGCCAGGGCCGGCACCGGCCAGGGCAGCCAGCCCAGCAGGCTTTCGATGCTTTCGATCACCGTGCGCACGGCGACTATCACGCCGACGAAGGTGCTTTCGAACGTCACCTGGGACCAGGCAATCAGTTGATCGATGGCCGCGGCGGTGCCCAGCAGCACTTGCCGGTCGGCGGGAAATTGCAGCCAGGGGCCAGAGGCATCGGTGGCCAACACCCGCCACAGCACCAGGACCTGGGACAGCAGCAACACCAGCCACGGCAGACGCCAGTCCGAACGCCCCAGGCGGCTGGGGCGGCGGGCCAGGGCCAGGCTCAACAGGCGGCTGAGCAGCAAGCCGATGAGCGCCAGGGCGGCCCAGGCGAAACTGGCCGTGGCCAGCCCCTGCCCCAAGGCTGCGGCCGCCCCCAGTTCCAGGGCGAAGCCCAGCCAGTAGAGGCCCCCGCGACCGCTGGCGGCCAGGGCGGCGGGCCCCAGCAGCAGGGCCTGGGCAGAGGACAGTCCGGGGTTGACCGGCGCCGGGGTCGTCGCGCTCTTGCGCGGGGCAATCGTCGCCACCGGCGTGGCGCTGCGGGCGCCGTGTTCCTGGAAGAAGTCCGCCACTTCGGCATCCGCCGGCTGCTTCAGCAATTCCTCGGGCGTGCCGACCTGAATCAGCTGGCCGTGGCGCAGCACGGCGATGCGGTCCGCCAGGCGCAGGGCTTCGGCCGGGTCGTGGGTCACCAGCAAGGTGGTGATGCCGCGCTCGCGCACCACCTGCAGAAAGTGGCTTTGCAGGTCGCGGCGGATGGTCGGGTCCAGGGCGCTGAAGGGTTCGTCCATCAGCAGGATGTCCGGCTCGCTGACCAGGGCCCGGGCCAGGCCGACCCGCTGCTGCATGCCGCCGGACAGCTCATGGGGATAGTGATCGCCCCAGCCTTCCAGGCCCATGGCCTGCAGTTGCACGTCGGCCGCGGCATGGCGCAGGGCCTCAGGCTCGCCGCGCAGTTCCAGGGGCAAGGCGACGTTGTCGCGCACGCTGCGATGGGGCAGCAGGCCGAAGTGCTGGAACACCATGCCGATGCGCCGCGAACGCAGGGTGCGCAGTTCCCTGGCCGAAAGCTGGCTGATGGCCGAACCGTCGATCAGCACCTCGCCGCTGCTGGGCTCGATCAACCGGTTGATATGGCGCAGCAAGGTGGACTTGCCGCTGCCGGAGGTGCCCATCAAGCACAGCACTTCGCCACGGCGCACCTTGAGGCTGACCTGCTCAACCGCAGGCGGAGCGGACTGGCCACGGCGGCGGGCGTAGTGCTTGGTCAGGTGGCGCAATTCCAGCACCACGTCGGCGTTAACCGCGGGCGAGCTGATTGAGGCAGGGACGGCAAAGGCCTCTTGGGGGTGAACGGCAGACACGGGAACTCCTGACGCCGGGCGCGGGATGGCGTAACCGGCGGTGAACAAGAAAAAGGGGGGCCTGTTCGCCGGCAAGCCGGCTCCTACAAGCGAAAGCGACCTAACGACCCACTACAAGGATTTGGGGCTCCACAACTGCACGGCCCGGGCATCCACTGGCTTGGGCAACAGCTTTTCCTGGTAGAAGGCATCGGCGATTTTCTGCTGCTCGCCCAGGGCGTCGGGCTTGACCGCTTCCACCTTGTAAGTGCGGCGGCTGTTGGCCAGTTCCACCGTCGGCACGTCCAGGTTGCCCCACAGCGGGCCCAGCAGTTTTGCCGCCTCGGCCGGGTGCGCCTTGACCCAGGTGCCGGTCTTCTGCAGCTCGGCGAACACTTGCTGCAGCACCTCGGGATGGGCCTTGGCGTAGTCGTTGGAAGCCAGGTAGTAACGGCGATAGCTGGCCAGCCCCTGGCCGTCGTGCAGCACCCGCGCGCCCTGCTGGCGCTGGGCGCTGGCGACAAAGGGTTCCCAGGTGACCCAGGCATCGACCTTGGCGGTTTCCAGCGCCGCGCGGCCATCGGCCGGGGTCAGGTACACCGGCTGGATATCGGCGAAGCTCAAGCCCGCTTCGCGCAAGGCGGCGATCAGCAGGTAGTGGCTGCCGGCGGCCTTGGTCACGGCGATGCGCTTGCCCTTGAGGTCGGCCAGGGATTTGAGCGGCGAATCCTTGGGGATGACGATGGACTGAGCGGCGGGCGACGGGGTTTCCGTGGCGAAATAGGTCAGCTTGGCCCCAGCGGCCTGGGCGAAGACCGGCACCGTGTCGGCGACATCGGCGCTGATATCGACATTGCCCACATTCAGCGATTCCGCCAACGGCAGGCCGCTGGTGAACTCGTGCCAGGTGATGTTGACGCCCTGCCCCGCCAGCTGTTTTTCCAGGGTGCCCTGGGCCTTGAGCAAGGCCAGCAGGGTCGAGGATTTCTGGTAGCCGATGCGCAGGTCGGTATCGGCCTGGGCATTGAGGGCCATGCCCAGCGCCAGGCCGGCCAGGGCGGTGATCGACAAGCTACGACGCAAAGCAAAGGGCAGGCGCATGGGGGCGAACCTTCTGGGAGACAGGAAAGTCGCTAAAAGCTAATCGATCTAACAAATCTAAAATAAATACTTTTTAGGAATTAGCTTAGGTTCGGCTGGCAGCTCTATCTCGGCCCTGCCCCCTACGCCCGTGCCGGGCGTGCGCAGCCTGCGGCAGCGGCTACAAAAACCCAGCTCACCACAGACCCTGTAGCCGCTGCCGAGCCCGCGAGGCTGCGAAAGGTCGGGCCGCGTTCGGTACGCAGGGCCTTGCTTTTGGCTACCGACCGCACGGTGTCGAACCGCCGAACTTTGTAGCCCGCAGGCAGAAGAAACTGTCCTTTTTCAGGGTCATCGGCGCCACTGCGCAGGGCAGCAAGGCCTGGTTGACCTCGATCGACAGCTGTTCGCCCTGCAACTCGCGCGGGCCCAGGTCGATGATGCACAGGCCTTCGCCGCTACGCCGCGAGAAGCCAACTGCCTGAATGGGCCGGTTGTCCAGCTTCAGCAGCAGAGGGTTTTGCGCAGGCGAAGCACATGCCATCAGGCTGGGGTGACTGGCCCTGATCCATACATGGCCGTCATCGTCCGACGCGGAAAACAACGGGATGAAGAACAGCGATAAAAGTTGATGGGAGGCGTGGGTCTCCACGTTCACATAGAGTGGGCTGCCCCCGCAGGCCAGCTGGAACGCCGTGCCTTTGTCGAAACCGACAACGCTTGCGTCTTGCCAGCCGCCCGGACTGTCGGCCTTCCAGTCGTGGCCCCATTTGTAATCGATACAACCGCCCAGGCTCAGAGCCAGGGCCAGGCAGAGCACCATCCTGTGCATATTCGGCATCCCATGGGAAAAGTTCGCCAGTGTACGCCAGGCAAAGCCCACCACGATGCCCCTTGCAGGAACTGGCTTGCCAGCGAAGGCGTCGGCATTGGCGATGCATGTCTTGCCGGCCTCTTCGCCGGCAAGCCGGCTCCTACGGGAATGGTGGTGTGGGCGGATTCGTGGAAACACCACAAGCCCCCTGTAGGCGCTGGCTTGCCAGCGAAGGCGTCGGCACCGGCGACGTACATCTGAGGGGCCTCTTCGCCGGCAAGCCGGCTCCTACGCTTGGCGCTGGGCGATGGCCTGGGAGGCGGCGAGCATGGCGCGCAGCAGCACCGCGCAGCCGGCGGCGAGGTCGTCGGGGTCGGCGTTCTCGATTTCGTTGTGGCTGATGCCACCTTCGCAAGGCACGAAGATCATCCCCGCCGGGCCCAGCTCGGCGACGAAGATCGCGTCATGCCCGGCACCGCTGACGATGTCCATGTGGGACAACCCCAAACCCTGCGCGGCGCCGCGCACCGCATCGACGCACACCGGGTCGAAGTACAGCGGCGGAAAGTCCGCGGTGGGGGTCAGTTCGAAGCTCAGGCCGTGTTCTTCGCAGGTGTTGTCGATCACCTGGCGCACCTCGGCAATCATCGAGTCCAGGCGCGCCGGCTCCAGGTGGCGGAAGTCCAGGGTCATGCGCACCTCGCCCGGAATCACGTTGCGCGAACCCGGGTAGGCTTGCAGGCAGCCAACGGTGCCGCAGGCGTGAGGCTGGTGGCCGAGGGCGGCGCGATTGACCGCCGCCACCACGGCGGCGGCGCCCACCAGGGCGTCCTTGCGCAGGTGCATGGGGGTCGGGCCGGCATGGGCTTCGACGCCCCGCAGCTTGAGGTCGAACCACTTCTGCCCCAGGGCGCCGAGCACCACGCCTATGGTCTTGCGCTCATCTTCCAGGATCGGGCCTTGCTCGATGTGCGCCTCGAAATAGGCGCCCACCGGATGCCCGCTGACCGGGCGCGTGCCGGCGTAGCCGATGGCGTTCAGGGCCTCGCCGACGCTGATGCCATCGACGTCGGTCTTGGCCAGGGTGTCTTGCAGGGTGAATTTTTCGGCGAACACCCCGGAGCCCATCATGCACGGCGGAAAACGCGAGCCCTCTTCGTTGGTCCACACCACCACTTCCAGGGGCGCTTCGGTTTCCAGCTTGAGGTCGTTGAGGGTGCGCAGCACTTCCAGCCCGGCCAATACGCCGAAACAGCCGTCGAACTTGCCGCCGGTAGGCTGGGTGTCGATATGGCTGCCGGTCATCACCGGCGGCAGGTGCGGATTGCGCCCGGGGCGGCGGGCGAAGATGTTGCCGATGCCGTCCACGGTGACGGTGCAACCGGCCTCCTCGCACCACTTCACGAACAGGTCGCGGGCCTGGCGGTCGAGGTCGGTCAGGGCCAGGCGACAGACCCCGCCCTTGACCGTGGCGCCGAGCTTGGCCAGCGCCATGAGCGACTGCCACAGGCGGTCGCGGTTGATGTGCTGATGGCTGGATTGCAGAACCTCGACGGCAGCGTTCATGGTGATCTCCTCAGGCGTTTCTTCTGGTTTTGTCGGGGGATGCGTGGCGCAACGCCCGGGATAACGGCCTAGCAAAAACCTGCTCTTGCCCAGGAGTCGGCCGGGCGGCGTACCGCTTGCCGGCGAAGGGGCCCGCAAGATGTGCGTCGCCCGTGCCGACGCCTTCGCTGGCAAGCCAGCTCCTACGGGACGGGGGTGGTGCCCGCGAGCACGCTGGCTGGGTGTTCATGTTGGGGTCTTGGCGGTCGCCACCTGGGGGCTGCGCCAGCTGCACAGGCCGTAGTAGATCATCCCGCCCAGGGCCGAGCCGGTGAACCAGCCGTAGCTGTAGAACCAGTTGAAGGCGCTGCTGCCCAGGGACATCAGGGTCAGGGCCACCGGTACGCCGAAGGCGATGAAACCGTGCCAGTTCCACGCCGGGTAGACGTCGTCGCGGTACAGGCCGGCCAGGTCCAGGCGCTGTTTCTTGATGATGAAATAGTCCACCACCATGATCCCGGCAATCGGCCCCAGCAGGCTGGAATAACCCAGCAGCCAGTTGGAATACACCGTCTCCAGGCTGACGTCGGAAATCAGCAGGCCGAGTTTTTTCAGCAACTCGTGGCCCATCAGCGCCAGCCCCACCAGGCCGGTGAGGATCACCGCGGTGGTGCGGCCGATCAGCTTGGGCGCCAGGTTCTGGAAGTCGTTGGTGGGCGAGACGATGTTGGCCGCGGTGTTGGTGGACAAGGTGGCGATGATGATCAACGCCATGGCCAGGGCCACCCAGCCCGGGCTCTGGATGTGGCCGATCAGGCTCACCGGATCGGAGACGGTGACCCCCACCAGTTTCACCGAGGCGGCAGTCATCACCACCCCCAGGGCGGCGAACAGGAACATGGTCAGCGGCAGGCCGAAGATCTGCCCGAGGATCTGGTCCTTCTGGCTTTTCGCGTAGCGGCTGAAGTCGGGAATGTTCAGCGACAAGGTGGCCCAGAAACCCACCATCGCCGTGAGCCCGGCCATGAAGTAGCCGGTGACGCTGGCGCCTTCGGGGCGCTTGGGCGGGATCGCCAACAGCTCAGTCAGCGACACGCTGGGCAAGGCCCACACCAGCAGGCCGATGCCCACCGCCACCAGCAGCGGCGCGGACAGGGTTTCCAGCCACTTGATCGACTCGGCGCCGCGCAGCACCACCCACAGGTTGAGGGTCCAGAAGATCATGAAGCCGATCACCTCGCCGGTGCCGCCCAGGGCCTTCCAGCCCTCGAAGATCGAGCCCAGGAACAGGTGGATCGCCAGCCCGCCGAACATCGTCTGGATGCCGAACCAGCCGCAGGCCACCAGGGCGCGGATCAGGCACGGCACGTTGGAGCCGATGATGCCGAACGAGGAGCGCAGCAGCACCGGGAACGGAATGCCGTACTTGGTGCCGGCAAAGGCGTTGAGGGTCAGGGGAATCAGCACCACGATATTGGCCAGCAGGATCGCCAGCAGCGCCTCGCCGACACTGAGGCCGAAGTAGGCGGTGAGCACCCCACCCAGGGTGTAGGTGGGCACGCAGATCGACATGCCGATCCACAGTGCGGTGATGTGCCATTTGTTCCAGGTGCGCTCCTGGACCTGGGTCGGTGCGATGTCGTGGTTGTAACGGGGGCTGTCGAGTACGTCGCTGCCGGCGTCCAGCTCGTACAAGCCGGCGCGCTCGGTCACCTGGGATCTGATCTGTTGCATGGCCGCTCCACTGTTGTTCTGATTATTTTGCTCATCAGGCCGGCGCACCAAGGGACAGCGCGCCGGACGATGGCCGGAGAACTTACGACTTCCACCCTCCGGCACATCGACCTGCGGCGGCACTCAATAAAGATGCCAAGTACTTGCGCGGTCGTTGCTGCACGGTTGGCGGAATCCATGTAAACAACTGATGTCATTGGGTTTTATGCAAGAAACTTTCAAGCCCCTGGTTAGTTGCCAATCCACTCAGGCCGGGTGTTTGGCAAGTTGTCCATTCGATCAGGACCCAAAGCAGTGCACGGTTATTTTTCTAGTTATTTCCCGGTCTTCCCAGCGCCTCCTCAAGCAGCTGATTTGACATAGGAAATCTCGACTATTTTTCGATCCTGTCAAGTGCGTCAAAATGGTGAGAGGCTGCACCATTTTGCAGATTTGAACTTTTAATCGTTATATTTCAACAAGTTATATTGAATATAAGCTTATAAAAAATATTCTTGCTGTTTCTTTGAAGTGCGACTAGCTTCTAATCCTGTCACCGCTGACAGGATTGTTTAAGTTGTCAGTGCGTTCAATAAAAAAGTTAGAACCGACAGCAGTCGGTCATGCCTGCGAGGAACTCGGAATGTCTCTGTTGATCCGTGGCGCCACCGTTATTACCCATGATGAAAGTTATAAAGCCGATGTGCTCTGCGCAGACGGTCTAATTCGCGCCATCGGCAACAATCTGGATATTCCCGTCGGTTGCGAAGTGCTCGATGGCAGCGGCCAATACTTGATGCCCGGCGGCATCGACCCCCATACCCACATGCAACTGCCCTTCATGGGCACCGTGGCCAGCGAAGACTTCTTCAGCGGCACGGCGGCGGGCCTGGCGGGGGGCACCACCTCGATCATCGACTTCGTGATTCCCAACCCCCAGCAGTCGTTGCTGGAGGCCTTCCAGCAGTGGCGCGGCTGGGCGGAAAAATCCGCCAGCGACTACGGCTTCCACGTGGCCATTACCTGGTGGAGCGAGCAGGTGCGCGAGGAAATGGCCGAGCTGGTGCAGCACCACGGCATCAACAGCTTCAAGCACTTCATGGCCTACAAGAACGCCATCATGGCCGCCGACGACACCCTGGTGGCGAGCTTCGAGCGCTGCCTGGAATTGGGGGCGGTACCCACGGTGCACGCGGAAAACGGCGAGCTGGTCTATCACCTGCAACGCAAGCTGCTGGCCCAGGGCATTACCGGGCCGGAAGCCCACCCGTTGTCGCGGCCTTCGCAAGTCGAAGGCGAAGCCGCCAGCCGGGCGATCCGCATCGCCGAGACCCTGGGTACGCCGCTGTACCTGGTGCACGTCTCGACCCAGGAAGCCCTGGACGAAATCAGCTACGCCCGGGGCAAGGGCCAGCCGGTCTACGGTGAAGTGCTGGCCGGGCACCTGCTGCTGGACGACAGCGTGTACCGCGCTCCGGATTGGCAAACCGCCGCCGGCTACGTGATGAGCCCACCCTTCCGTCCACGCGGCCATCAGGAGGCGTTGTGGCGCGGCCTGCAGTCGGGCAACCTGCACACCACCGCCACCGACCACTGCTGCTTCTGCGCCGAGCAGAAAGCCGCCGGCCGCGACGACTTCAGCAAGATCCCCAACGGCACCGCCGGTATCGAAGACCGCATGGCGGTGCTGTGGGATGAAGGGGTCAATAGCGGACGCCTGTCGATGCAGGAATTCGTCGCCCTAACCTCCACCAACACCGCGAAGATCTTCAACCTCTACCCGCGCAAGGGCGCGATCCGCGTCGGCGCCGATGCCGACCTGGTGCTCTGGGACCCACAAGGCAGCCGCACCATCTCTGCCAAGACCCACCACCAGCAAGTGGACTTCAACATCTTCGAAGGCAAGACCGTGCGCGGCGTGCCCAGCCACACCATCAGCCAGGGCAAGCTGGTGTGGGCCGACGGCGACCTGCGGGCCGAACGCGGTGCCGGGCGCTACATCGAGCGCCCGGCCTACCCGGCGGTGTTCGACCTCTTGAGCAAGCGCGCCGAGCGGCACAAACCGAGCGCCGTCAAACGCTGACCCCACTCCTCCCCCATCGCAGGAGCTGGCTTGTGTAGGAGCTGGCCTGCCAGCGAAGGTGTCCTCAAGGGCACCACCAGGCCCAAGGCCCTGTTCGCCGGCAAGCCGGCTCCTACGTGGAGTTGGAAAACATGCCCATCAGAGGCAGCCGCTAAAAAAACCGTGAGGCCAAAACCGTGATCAAGACCTTGAACCACTTGCCCCACCCGACCCTGGACAACGCCACCCTGGCCGGCCACTTCAGCGACCTGGCGCCGCCGCTCAACGCCCGCCAGGCCCACCTGGAAGCTTCGCGCTGCCTGTATTGCTACGACGCGCCCTGCGTCAACGCCTGCCCCAGCGAGATCGACATTCCTTCGTTCATCCGCAATATCCACACCGACAACGTCCAGGGTGCGGCGCAGAAGATTCTCTCGGCCAACATCCTCGGCGGCAGCTGCGCCCGGGTCTGCCCCACGGAAATCCTCTGCCAGCAGGCCTGCGTGCGCAACAACGCCCAGGAGTGCGCGCCGGTGCTGATCGGCCTGTTGCAGCGCTATGCCCTGGACAACGCGCACTTCACCCAGCACCCGTTCCAGCGCGCCGCGCCCACCGGCAAGCGCATTGCCGTGGTCGGCGCCGGCCCGGCGGGTTTGTCCTGCGCCCACCGCTGCGCCCTGCACGGCCACGAGGTGGTGATTTTCGAAGCCCGGGACAAGGCTGGCGGCCTCAACGAATACGGGATCGCCAAGTACAAGCTGGTGGATGACTTCGCTCAGCGGGAGCTGGAGTTTCTACTGGGCGTTGGCGGCATCGAGATCCGCCACGGGCACAAACTCGGCGCCAACCTGAGCCTGACCGAGCTGCACCAGCAGTTCGACGCGGTGTTCCTCGGCCTCGGGCTGGCCGCCAGCAAGCAACTGGGGCTGGAGCATGAAGACGCCCCCGGGCTGCTGGCCGCCACCGACTACATTCGCGAATTGCGCCAGGCCGACGACCTCAGCCAACTGCCCCTGGCCGAGCGCTGCATCGTGCTCGGCGCTGGCAATACCGCCATCGACATGGCGGTGCAGATGGCGCGCCTGGGTGCCAGTGACGTCAATCTGGTGTACCGCCGGGGCGTCGAGGACATGGGCGCCACCGAGCATGAACAGGACATCGCCAAGGCCAATCAGGTGCGCCTGCTGACCTGGGCCGCGCCGCAACAGGTGCTGCTGGATGACCAGGGCCGGGTGCGCGGCATGCGCTTCGCCCGTACCCGCATGGTGGAAGGCCGCCTGCAAACCACCGGCGACACCTTCGAACTGGCCGCCGATGCGATCTTCAAGGCCATCGGCCAGAGCTTCGACGCTACAGCCCTGAGCGACCCGCTGGCCCGGGAGCTGCAACGCAGCGGCGAACGTATCCAGGTGGACGAACACCTGCGCACCAGCATTCCCGGAGTCTACGCCGGCGGCGACTGCGTCAGCCTCGGCCAGGACCTCACCGTGCAGGCGGTACAACACGGCAAGCTGGCCGCAGAAGCCATGCATGCTCAACTCATGCTCAATGTGGAGGCGGCATAAATGGCCGATCTGTCGATTGTCTTCGCTGGTATCAAGGCGCCCAACCCGTTCTGGCTGGCCTCCGCGCCGCCCACCGACAAGGCCTACAACGTGGTCCGCGCGTTCGAGGCCGGCTGGGGCGGTGTGGTCTGGAAAACCCTGGGTGAAGACCCGGCGGCGGTCAACGTGTCGTCGCGCTACTCGGCGCACTTCGGGCCCAACCGCGAGGTCATGGGGATCAACAACATCGAGCTGATCACCGACCGCTCCCTGGAGATCAACCTCAAGGAAATCACCCAGGTGAAGAAGGACTGGCCGGATCGGGCGCTGATCGTCTCGCTGATGGTGCCCTGCGTCGAAGAGTCGTGGAAAGCCATCCTGCCGCTGGTGGAAGCCACCGGTGCCGACGGCATCGAACTGAACTTCGGCTGCCCCCACGGCATGCCGGAACGGGGCATGGGCGCGGCGGTGGGCCAGGTGCCGGAGTATGTCGAGCAGGTGACCCGCTGGTGCAAGACCTACTGCTCGCTGCCGGTGATCGTCAAGCTGACGCCGAACATCACCGACATTCGCATGGCCGCCCGCGCCGCCCATCGTGGCGGGGCGGACGCGGTGTCGCTGATCAACACCATCAACTCCATCACCAGCGTCGACCTGGAGCGCATGGTGGCCCACCCGATGGTGGGCAGCCAGAGCACCCACGGCGGTTATTGCGGCTCGGCGGTCAAGCCGATCGCCCTGAACATGGTCGCGGAAATTGCCCGCGATCCGCAGACCCGCGGCCTGCCGATCTGTGGCATCGGCGGCATCGGCAGCTGGCGCGATGCGGCGGAGTTCGTCGCCCTGGGCTGCGGTGCGGTGCAGGTGTGCACGGCGGCGATGCTGCATGGCTTTCGCATCGTCGAGGAAATGAAGGATGGGCTGTCGCGGTGGATGGACAGCCAGGGCTATCGCAGCCTGCAGGACTTCTCCGGGCGCGCGGTGGGCAACACCACCGACTGGAAGTACCTGGACATCAACTACCAGGTGATCGCCAGGATCGACCAGCAGGCCTGCATTGGCTGCGGCCGCTGCCATATCGCCTGCGAAGACACCTCGCACCAGGCGATTGCCAGCCTCCGGCAAGCCGACGGCAGCCATGTATATGAAGTGATCGACGACGAATGCGTGGGCTGCAACCTGTGCCAGATCACCTGCCCGGTGCAGGACTGCATCGAGATGGTGCCCCAGGACACGGGCAAACCGTTCCTCGACTGGCTGCACGACCCGCGCAACCCCTACCGCGAAGCTGTTTGAGAGAGAGGCCTGCTCTTGCCGGCGAAGGTGGTCTTGCGGGCCTCTTCGTTGGCAAGCCAGCTCCTACGGCTGGCAGAAATATCGCGGGAGGTTCTGTAGGAGCCGGCTTGCCGGCGAAGGTGGTCTTGCGGGCCTCTTCGCTGGCAGCCAGCTCCTACGGCTGGCAGGAATATCGCGGGAGGTTCTGTAGGAGCCGGCTTGCCGGCGAAGGCGGTCTTGCGGGCCCCTTCGCTGGCAAGCCAGCTCCTACGGGAAGCGGCGATGCAGGTTCAGGGTTCCAGGCCGATGCCGCGCAGGATGACGCTGGTGACGGTCTGCACCGCCCGTTCAAATTGCAAATCCGATAAAGGTTGATGGTCGTTGAGGATCATCACTTGATGATCGAAGTCGGCATAGTGCTGGGTCGAGGCCCAGATCATGTACAGCAGGCTCGACGGCTCCACCGGCAGGATCCGCCCGTCCTCCACCCACTGGCGGATCTTCGCTTCCTTCATCTTCGCCCAGTCGTACAGGCTGGCATCCAGGGTCTCGCCCAGGGTCGGGGCGCCGTGCATGATTTCGTTGGCCCAGACCTTGGAGCCATAGGGCCGGCTGCGTGAATGCTGCATCTTGGCGCGGATGTAGCTGCTGAGCACCACCCGCGGGTCATCGAACATCTCGAAGCACAATGCGTCCTGTTTCCACACATCCAGCAGGTCCAGGAGCACAGCGCTGTACAGCTCGTTCTTGGTGCTGAAGTAGTAATGCAGGTTGGAGCGCGGCAGTTGCACTTCTTCGGCGATGTCGGCCATGGCGGTGCCGGCATAGCCCTTTTCAGCGAAGATTTTCTCGGCCCCCAGGAGGATCTTTTCCACGTTGCTGCGACGAATCTCGATCTTGTGATTGCCCATGAGGGCTCCTACGAAAACAGTCTGGGGCAAGACTAGCATCCGCCCGCCCGCTGCGGGGAGCTGTCAAGCCTGCGACATCGCCGGCCTGCGTCGGTCTTTCACCACCCGGCCATATTGGGTAGGATCGGCCTCCCGCTCATTTGCAGCAGCCACTGCGGTGCTCCGTCCAGGCGTTAATTCGCGACACGGGCATACAGGTCTCTGCCCGAATGCCGGCCCTGCACCATCGCCGGCCATCTGTCCTGTTACCGATGGAACATGCTCATGAAGATTCGCCCTCGCGTCGCTGCGGACGACGCCCTGCTGACCGCGCTCTGGGAGCGTTCGGTCCGCGCCACCCATGACTTTATCGCTGAAGACGATATCCAGCGCCTGTACCCGCTGGTACGCGACAGCTACCTGCCGGCCCTTGAGGCCTGGGTCTGGGAGAACCCCGACGCCAGCCCCGGCGGTTTTATCGCCACCAGCGACGACACGGTACAAATGCTGTTCATCGAACCGGCCCAACGGGGCCAGGGCATCGGTCGAAAGCTCCTGGATCACGTACGCCGTCCCGGCCTCAAGGTCGACGTCAACGAACAGAACCCCCAGGCCCATGGTTTCTACCGTCGCTACGGCTTCGTCGACTGCGGTCGTTCGGAAACCGACGGTGAAGGCCGGCCGTTTCCGATCATTCACATGCAGTTGCAAGACCAATGAGCCCCATTCTCTTTAAAGGTAAACCTGCCATGTCCCTGAAAAACCTCTTCACCACCACCGCCCTGCTGACCTCCCTGCTGGCCGCCAGTTCAGTGTTCGCCCACGCCCACCTGAAAAGCTCGACCCCGGCGGCCCAAGGCAGTGTCAGCGCGCCCAGCGAGCTGCGTCTTGTATTCACCGAAGGCGTGGAAGCGGCCTTCACCCAGGTCAAGCTGAGCAAGGACGGCGCCCCGGTGGAGGTCAAAAGCGTCGCCACCGAAGGCGCGGACAAGAAGACCCTGGTGGTCACCCCGGCCGCCACGCCGCTGCGCGCCGGCGAGTACAAGGTGGAATGGCACGCCGTGTCGGTGGATACCCACAAGAGCGAAGGCAGCTACAGCTTCAAGGTGAGCCAGTAATCCATGGCGTCATGGCTGGTGCTGTGCCGCTTCGTGCACTTTGCGGTGGTGTTGACCCTGGTGGGCGCCTGGGTGTTTCGCCCGCTGTTGCTGGGCCGAGATTCCGCGCAGAGCGGCCATGGCGCCGTGTATCGACAGCTCGATCGACTCAGCCGCTGGTTGACGCTGATCGGCCTGGGCAGCGGCCTGTGCTGGCTGCTGCTGATCACCGCCAGCATGGCCGGCTCCTGGTCGGCAGCGCTGGACCCGGCGACCGTGCAGTTGGTGCTGGGCAAGACCTTCTTCGGCCAGGTCTGGACCTGGCACCTGCTGCTCAACCTGCTGTTGCTGGGGCTGCTGCTGACCCCGCTGGGCCGGCGCCTGCCACTGCAACTGGGCCTGGGCGCCCTGCTCCTGGCAACCCTGGCTCCGGTGGGCCACGGTGCCATGCTCGATGGGTTGGCGGGGCAGATGCTGATCCTCAATCAGATCGTGCATTTAAGCTGCGTCGCCATCTGGTTGGGGGGCTTGCTGGTGTTGTTGCTGGTGTTGCGGCAACCCGCTGGGCTGTCTGTCGAGCCCTTGTTAAAGCGCTTCAGCGGCGTGGGTTATGGGCTGGTAACCGGCTTGCTGCTAACCGGCCTGATCAACGTGCGGGTGCTCACCGGGCAATGGTGGCCGACTCCATTGTTCAATGGTTTTGCCCTGATACTGCTGATCAAGGTGCTGCTGGTGGCGGGGATGCTGGGGCTGGCGCTGTTCAACCGCCTGCGAATCCGCGGTTGCGACCAGCGCCTGTCGAGCCTGAGCAACAGCGTGCAGGTGGAATGGCTGCTGGGTGTGGCCGCAGTGGCGGCGGTCTCGTTGCTGGGCACCTTGCCGCCGATGCAGGCGGTCTAAACCTCAGCCTGTAGGAGCTGGCTTGCCAGCGAAAGCGTCGGCAGCATCGCTGCAAATCTTACGGACCGCTTCACCGGCAAGCCGGCTCCTACGAAAAGCATCGGACGCGGGTAAAACACAGACCCGTTGTAGGAGCTGACTTGCCAGCGAAGGCGTTGCAGCATCGGTGCAAATCTTGCCGGCCTCTGCGCCGGCAAGCCGGCTCCTACGAAAAGCATCGGACGCGGGTAAAACACAGACCCGTTGTAGGAGCTGGCTTGCCAGCGAAGGCGTTTGCAGCATCGGTGCAAATCTTGCCGGCCTCTTCGCCGGCAAGCCGGCTCCTACGTGAGGTGCTGTGTCGGCTATTGGCTGGTATCAATGCTGACCACCACCGACAATCCCGGGCGCAGGCGTTCAAGCTCTGGCTGGTCCGGGTCGACGGTGATCCGCACCGGCACCCGCTGGGCAATCTTGACGAAGTTGCCGGTGGCATTGTCGGCCTGCAGCAAGGCGAACTCGGAACCGGTGGCCGGGGAGATCCGTTGCACCTTGCCGCTGAATTTGCGGTGGTTCAGGGCGTCCACGGTAAAGTTCACCGGCTGCCCGACCCGGACGTTGTCCATCTGGGTTTCCTTCATGTTGGCAATCACCCACAGCTGGTTCGGCACCAGGGCCATGAGCTGGGCGCCGGAGTTGACGTAGGCCCCCAGGCGCACGCCGATCTGCCCCAGCTGGCCGTCCCGCGGGGCGAGGATGCGGGTGTTGGACAGGTCGATCCGCGCCAGTTCCACCGCGGCTTCGGCGCTGGCCACCGCCGCTTCCAGGGAGCCGCGGTTGACGATCACGGTCTGCAGGTCCTGGCGGGCTATTTCCAGTTGCGCCTGGGCCTGGGCCACGGCGGCCACGGTCTGGGCATTGGCCGCGCGGGTCACGTCCAGTTCACGCCGGGACACCGAGCCGTCGGCAATCAGTGCTTCGTTGCGTTGCAGGTCGGCTGCGCTCTTGCGCGCCTGGGCCTGGCTGTCGGCCAGGGCCGCCTGGCGCAGCTTGATGGTGGCTTCGGCGCTGTTGCGCTGTTGCAGGGCATTGGCCAGGGCCGCCTTCTGCACCGCCAGTTGCGCCAGGGACTGGTCCAGGCGCTGCTGGTAGATACGGTCGTCAAGGCGCACCAGCAGGTCGCCGGCCTTGACCTGCTGGAAGTCCTGCACCGGCACTTCGAACACGTAGCCACTGAGCTGCGGGCCGATGATGGTCACCTGCCCCCGCACCAGGGCGTTCTCGGTGCTTTCGATGGCGCTGGAGAAGGGTGGCAGTTGCCACGCGTAGAGCACGATCAGCACACCAACGATGGCGATGGCGGCAAAGCCCAGGGACGAGATGATGCGCACCGCCAGCGGCCGTGGCTCGGTGGCCGGCATGGTCGGCGGGCCGCTGGGCTCGGGAGTCGAGGCAATGGCGTTGGTGGTGGGGTTGACGGTTTCGCTCATGAAGAAGAGGCACCACTTTGTTGAACGGGAGCCGGGGCGGCAGGCGCGACCGCTTGGGTCGTGCTCATCAGCCACAGGCTGCGAATGAATATCCAGATCATGGTCAGTACCGCAATCACCGCGATCAGCATGAATACATCGTTATAGGCCAGTACGTTGGCTTCGCGCGTGGCCGCGGTGGCCAGGCTGCGTATGCCTTGCAGGGTGCGCAGGTCCGGGTCGGCGATGACCTTGCCGTAGGCCGCCCCGCCGCTCTGTACCCGGGCCAGGACCTGGGGATCGAGCAGGGTCAACTGCTCGACGATATGGCTGGAATGGTACTTCTCGCGCACGATCTGGAAGGTCCCGAGCAAGGCCGAGCCGATCAGCCCGCCGAGGTTCTGGCAGATGCCGAACAGCACCGAGAAGCTCACCAGGTTGCGCGGGTTGGTCAGCACGTTGCGGGTGCCCAGGACCATGGTCGGGCCAAGAAAGAACGTACCGCCGAAGGCCAGCAGGAACTGGCTGAAGTACATGTTGGCCGGGCGCGTGAGGTTGCTCGAAAAGCTGTCCATTACCGACCCCACGGCCATCAGCGCCAGGGAAATGACCAGTGGCATCAGCAGGTGCGCCGGGTTGATGGTCAGGGCGCTGGTGGCCAGCCCGGCAATGCTGCCCAGCAGCATCACCCCATAGAGCATGCGCATCTGCTGGCTGCTCATGTTCAGCGCCTGGAGAAAGCCTACGGCGCCGGTGGACTGTTCCGACAGCACCATGCGAATCAGTATCACTGCCAGGGCCAGGCGGATTATCGCCCCGCTGCCCAGCCAGCGGGTCATCAGCATCGGGTTGCTGCGGTTATGTTCGATGCACAGCCCCGCCATGATCAGCAGGATCGAGGCGGCGCTGGCGTAGCCGATCCACGGCGCCTCCAGCCACCAGTCGATGCGCCCCAGGGACAGCACCGCGCACAGCAGGGCCACGCCAGTGGCCAATAGGGCAAAGGTCAGGAAATCGAGTTTCTCGAAGGTACGGAAGCGATCCCCCGGCGGCAGCTTGAGCATGAACACGCAGCCCAGGGAGGTCAGCGCCAGGCCCAGTTCGAACAGGTACAGGCCGCGCCATTCGGCGATCTGCAGCAGGTCCTCGGAAAACAGCCGGGCCAGGGGCAAGGCCAGTTGCGAGGCGCCCAGCCCCAGCACCAGGGCCTTGAGCCGCCACTTCGCCGGGAAGGCCTGGACCATGTAGTACAGGCCCAGGGAGCTCAGCGCCGCGCCGACCATGCCGTGGGCCGCCCGCACGGCGATGGCCGAGCTCAGGTCGTTGACGAACAGGTGGCCGAAGGTCACCAGGGCGTAGAGCACCAGGAACACTTCGGTGAAGGCGCGCAGGCCGAACTGCTGGCGAAACTTCACCAGCAACAGGTTCATCGACACGTTGGTCATCACGTAGGCGGCCGGCAGCCAGGCCATTTCCGCGGTGGTCGCCCCCAGCGCCCCCTGCAGGTACGGCAGGTTGGCGATCACCAACGAGTTGCCCAGGCCACCGGTGATGGCCACCAGCAAGCCCACCAGCGCATAGGCCAGGCGCTTGTGGGTGGGGTGCAACGGTGTCGAGGGGGAGCCGGGCAAGCTGGGCTTTTCGTGGGGCTGCCAGTTGCGCGGGGCGTAGTGATCCATGCCATGACCTTGTGCTGTGCCGGCCGCTGTTGCGGCGGTCGGCGATATTCCCGGTGGTCCGGCAGTGTGCCGGAAAATCCCGCCGCCCAGGCAATGCCCGGGCTTGCAGGATGAATTTTATTTTAAGGCGCTGGCGTCGGTGGCTTTTTTTCGGAATCCTGCATGCGCTGGCCCCCGCCCTTCCCTGCCCTCGCCTGTTGGAGCCCGAATGCCCCTGAACTTTGTGAAGATGCACGCCAATAGTGACGACTTCGTGCTGATCGATGCCCGTGGCCGCACCAACCCGATCACCCGCGAGCTGGCCAGGGCCCTGGGGGACCGCCGGCGTGGCATCGGTTTCAATCAGTTGGTGGTGCTCGGCGATTGCAGCGACAGCGCGGCGCAACTGACCTTCTTCAACGCCGATGGTTCCAGCCTGGACACCTGCGGCAGTGCCACCCGGGGCGCCGCCGACCTGCTGATGCAGGAAAGCGGCGTCACCTCGGTGCAGGTGAAAACCGCCCGCGGCCTGCAGCAATGCCTGCGCCTTGAGGATCGGTCGGTGTCGGTGGAAATGGGCCTGCCTTCGTTCGACTGGCAGTCCATCCCCCTGGTCCGAGAGCTGGACAGCCTGCACCTGCCACTGCCGGGAACACCGGCGGCGTGCAGCATGGGCAACCCCCATTGCAGTTTTTTCGTCGACGACCTGGCACCGCTAGACATTGCCACGCTGGGCCCACAGATCGAGAGCGACCCGCTGTTTCCACACAAGACCAATGTGCATTTCATTCAGGTGATCGACCGCCAGACCATCCGCCTGCGCATCTGGGAGCGCAATGGCGCCATCCCCCTGGGTTCCGGCTCCTGCTCCTGCGCAGCGGCAGTCAACGGCATCCGCCGCGGCCTGCTGGACAGCCCGGTGCGGGTGCTGTGCGATGGCGGGCCGGTGACGGTGAGCTGGGACGGCCAAGGCAAGGTGCGCCTGGCCGGCAGCGTGACCCGGGTGTTCAGCGGGTCACTGTGAAGGGATTTACTTTTCCTACATCCAGCCCAGCCATTTCCACCAGGTCATGGCGAACACCAGCATCAGCAGGTAGCCGATCAGCGTCACCAGCAGCCCGACCTTGGCGAACTGCCGGGCATTGAAGGTCTCGGTACCCAGGCAGACCATGTTCTGCGGCGCGTTGATCGGCAGGATGAAGCCGTAGCTGACCACAAAGCCCAGGAGCATGGTCATGCCCAGGCGGCTGAACTCACCCGGCAGGGTCTGCAGCACGGCGATCAGGATCGGCAGCAAGGCCGAGGTCAGCGCCGTGGCGCTGGCGAACCCCAGGTGGATGAGGATCAGGAACGCCGCGAGAATCGTGAACACCGCCAGCGGCCCCACCTGGTCCAGGCCGGTATGGGCCACTACCTGGCTCCCCAGCCACTGCCCGGCCTGGGTGCTGAGCAGCGCCGAACCGAGGCTGATGCCGACCCCGAAGACGATCACCGTGCCCCAGGGAATGCGCGACTGCACATCCTTCCAGGTCATGATGCCGATCCGCGGCAGCAGCAGTATCACCAGCCCGGCGTAGGTGGTGGTCGTGGTGTCGAAGGGGTGCAGCTTGCCTTCGGTGGACCAGGCCAAAAGCAGCAGCACCGATACCGCCAGCAGGCGTTTCTGCGGCCCGGTCATGGGGCCGATGTCCGCCAGGGACTGGGCCACCGCTTCCTTGCCGCCAGGGATGCTGTCGGTTTCCGGCGGCAGCAGTTTCAGCACCAGCCACAGCAGCACCAAAGACATGATCACCGCCCAGGGCGCGCCGGCGATCAGCCAGTCGAGCCAGGCCACGCGCTGGCCGAGCATCTTGTCCATGAAGCCCACGGTCAGCAGGTTCTGCGCCGCGGCGGTCTGGATGCCGACGTTCCAGATGCTGGTGCCCTGGGCCACGACGATCATCAGCCCGGCGGCGATATTGGAGCGCTTGTCGACGCCGAACGCGGCAATCACCCCCATCATGATCGGCACCACACAGGCACTGCGGGCCGTGGCGCTGGGCACCAGCAGGCTGAGGAGGATGGTCACGGCAATAGCGCCGATGAGGATGCGCCGGGTGCTGGTGCCGACCCGGGTCAGGGTCACCAGGGCGATGCGCCGGTCGAGGCCGGTGTGGGTCATGGCCGCGGCGATGAACAAGGCACCGGCCACCAGGGCCAGGGCCGAATTGGAAAACCCGGTGAGGGCCAGGCCGATGGCCGCCGAGCTGCCATAGAGCTGGCTCGGGTCCTGCAGGGTCGGCGCGGTGCCGATGAGGAAGGCCATCAAGGCGGTGATCATGATCGCGCTGGCCTCGTAGGACACCGCCTCGCTGATCCACACCACCACGGCAAAGGCCAGGATCGCCAGCATCCGGTGCCCCGCCACCGGCAGGTCGGCGGGCAGTGGCAACAGCAGCACGGCAACCATTGCCAGCACGGCGATCAGCAATCCAATCGGTAATACAGCCTTGGCCGTGGGCGCCGTTGTCAGAGGCGTAGTCATGGGCCTTTTCCTTTGCAATTGGAGAGGCGCCCAGCTTGCTACAAAACCGCCAAAAGCGCGTTGATGAAGGTCAAGCTACCCGGCTGCCTGCCTTGGCTCTGCCGCTGGATGGAAGCCCCATGCACGCAGAGAAATATTTTTTTACATCTCTACAGATTTTTCATCTCTTTGGAGTCACAGTGCTATCAAGGCGACAAGGAGTCGAAAAAAATTGGCGGTATCACTCCAACCTGCAAGGTGCCTTTATGGTGACAAGAAACATGAAACTGACTTCCAGGGCGCTACTGAGTTTCGGCGCTATCTGTGTACTGCTGATTGGTCTGGGAGGGCTGGCACTGTGGAAAATGGGACAGATTCACGACGCGGCACTGGATCTGCAAACCAACTGGCTGCCCAGCGTCAGGCAAGCCACGAAAATCGAATCCGGCACCTTGCGCGTGCGCCTGGAAGCACTGCACTACGCCACTGAGAACGATGCCCAGAAAGCCGCTTCCCTGGACAAGCTGGGCACCCTGAAGGCCAGCCTGGCCCAGGCCATCAAGGATTACGAACCGCTGGTTTCCAGCGCCGAGGAAAAAACCACCTTTGATCAGGTCAAGCGCGGCGCCCAGGACTACCTGGACAAGCTGGCGGTGCTGATCGAGAGCAGCAAGACCAACACTGCGCAACAGACCAGCGACTACATCAACCAGGTCACCGTGCCCCTGGCCAATACACTGCAGTCCGCCATCGAGGCACTGATCGCCATCAACGAAAACGGCGCCGAGCACTCCGCCAACCAGGCAGGCCAACAGTTCGACACCGGCCTGACCCTGACCTCGGTGATCATCGTCCTGGCGATTGTCCTGACGATCCTCATCGCCACCCTGTTCACCCGCAGCATCATCCGCCCGGTGCTGTCGCTGCTGGCCACCACCCAGAAGATCGCCGAGGGCGACTTGCGGGCCCAGGTGGACGTCAGCGGCCAGGACGAGCTGACCGACCTGCAGAAATCCACCCAGGCCATGCTCGACAGCCTGAAATCCACCATCCGCCACATCGCCGATTCGTCCACCCAACTGGCTTCCGCGGCCGAGGAAATGAGCGCCATCACCCGCGAGTCCAACGCCGGCATCCAGCAACAGAGCATGGAGACCGACCAGGCCGCCACCGCGGTCAATGAAATGACCGCTGCGGTGGAGGAAGTGGCACGCAACGCGGTGTCCGCCTCGCAATCCACCCAGGCCTCCGAGCGCTCGGCCGGGCTGGGCAAGGAGCGGGTCGAGCAGACCATCCACTCCATCGAGAAACTCACCGGCACCGTGGAACACACCCGGCTGGAAATGGCCGGCCTGGCCCAGCAGGCCCAGGACATCACCAAGGTCCTGGATGTAATCCGCGCCATTGCCGAGCAGACCAACCTGCTGGCCCTGAACGCCGCGATCGAGGCCGCCCGGGCCGGGGAACAGGGCCGCGGCTTCGCCGTGGTGGCCGATGAAGTGCGGGCCCTGGCCCACCGTACCCAGCTCTCGACCCAGGAAATCGAGCAGATGATCCAGGGCATCCAGAGCGGTTCGAGCAAGGCTATGCTGTCTATGCAGCAAAGCAGCGAGGACGCCAGCCAGACCCTGGCCATCGCCCACGAGGCCGGCGCCGCCATCGGTCATATCACCCAGGCCATCAGCGAAATCAACGAACGCAACCTGATGATCGCCACCGCCTCGGAGGAACAGGCCCAGGTGGCACGCTCGGTGGACCAGAACCTGATGAGCATCCGCGACCTGTCGCTGCAAAGCTCGTCCGCCGCCAGCCAGACTTCCATCGCCAGCAGTGAACTGTCGTCACTGGCGGTCAGTCTGAACAAACTGGTGGCACGCTTCTCCCTCTGACCGGGCGCGACCGGTCAAGCGGTTCAGGATAAGTAACGGCAAGGAGCGTTATCGATCAGCCAGCCCGGGCTGCCTCTTGGCGCCCGGGCCGGTCTGAATCAGGTGGGGGGCTCGACCGTGCTCAAACTCATTTCCGTGCAGCAGTTGCAGATGGGCATGTATATCCACCAGTTCTGCGGTTCGTGGCTGGACCATTCGTTCTGGAAAGCCGGCTTCGTGCTCAATAGCCACGCCGACCTGCAGCGCCTGCGCCAGTCCAATGTCAGCAGCCTGTGGATCGACTCGGACAAGGGCCTGGACCTGCCGGCGAACCCACAGCCCAGCGCGCCGGCCGCCCAGCCGCCGCTCAAGGGCGAGGCCCCGCTGCGGGTCGAGCGGGCCGAGGAAATCCAGCGTGCGCTGAAGATCTGCGCCCACTCCAAGAAGGCGGTGATGCAGATGTTCCAGGAGGTGCGCATGGGCCAGGCCATCGAGCTGGTCCAGGTGGACGAGCTGGTGCACAACATCTCCAGCTCGCTGCTGCGCCACCCCGACGTGCTGATCAGCCTGGCCCGGCTCAAGACCGCCGACGACTACACCTACATGCACTCGGTGGCGGTCTGCGCGCTGATGGTGGCGGTGGCCCGGCAACTGGAGCTGCCGGTGGAGCAGGTGCACCAGGCCGGAGTCGCCGGGCTGCTGCATGACATCGGCAAGCTGACCATCCCCGACAGCATCCTCAACAAACCGGAAAAACTCTCCGCCGACGAGTTCGAGCGGATCAAGCTGCACCCTGCCGCCGGTGGTGCCATCCTGCGCCAGAACCCGCAGCTGGACGCGCTGGTGCTGGATGTGTGCCTGCACCATCACGAAAAGATCGACGGCAGCGGCTACCCGCACCACCTGGCGGGGGAGCAGATCAGTCTGTTCGCACAGATGGGTGCGGTCTGCGACGTGTATGACGCCGTGACCTCGACCCGCCCCTACAACCGGGGCTGGGACCCGGCCGAAGCCTTGCAGCGCATGTCCGGCTGGACCGGGCATTTCGGCCCGCGGGTGTTGCAGGCCCTGGTCAAGTGCGTGGGCATCTACCCGGTGGGTTCCCTGGTGCGCCTGAACAGCGGCAAGCTGGCTGTGGTCCTGGAGCAGAACAGCGAGTCGCTGCTGCTGCCCAAGGTCAAGGTGTTCTTTTCCACACGCTCGAAGATGCCCCTGCCGCAACGGGTGCTGGACCTTTCACGGCTGCAGGGCGAGGAACACATCGTCGCCCGGGAAGCGCAAGAGGCCTGGGACTTCAAGCAACTGCAACAGCTGTGGAGCGAAGTCCCGGCCTGAACCTCAGGTGCCCAGGGTCAGGCCGTTGGCCGGCAAGGGCAGCGCGGTCTTGTAGCGCACCTGCTTGAGGGCGAAGCTGGAACGGATATTGGCCACCCCGGGGACCTTGGTCAGGAAGTCCATCATGAAGCGTTCCAGGGACTGGATGCTGGGCACCAGCACCCGGATCAGATAGTCCGGATCACCGGCCATCAGGTAGCACTCCATCACCTCCGGGCGGTCGGCGATGGCCTCCTCGAAGTGCTGCAAGGCCTCTTCCACCTGCTTCTCCAGGCTGACGTGGATGAACACATTGACGTGCAACCCCAACAGGTCGGCATCCAGCAGGGTCACCTGCTCGCGGATCAGCCCCAGCTCCTCCATGGCCTTGACCCGGTTGAAGCACGGGGTGGGCGAAAGATTCACCGAGCGGGCGAGGTCAGCGTTGGTGATGCGGGCATTCTCCTGAAGACTGTTGAGAATGCCGATATCGGTACGGTCCAGTTTGCGCATGAGACAAAACAACCTGTTTTTTATGTTTATGCAGATTTTTTATCTGCAAATACCGTCCAGCGCAATGAAACAGAGATAAATATTCTTCTACGCCCGGCCTATGATGTTTGTAGGACAAGATTTCTCTTACCCAGGGAATGACTGTCAGCTAGCGCGCCCAATTACAAGAAATCCACAAGATCGAGCGTAGAAAGCCATGACCCCAGCGTATGCACCGCTACGCCTGCACGTTCCCGAGCCCTCGGGGCGTCCCGGCTGCAAGACCGACTTCACCTACCTGCGTCTGAACGATGCCGGCCTGGCCCGCAAACCTCCTATCGATATCGAACCTGCCGACTGCGCCGACCTGGCCCGTGGCCTGATCCGCGTGCTCGACGATCAGGGCAACGCCCTGGGCGACTGGGCCGCGGACGTGCCTGTGGAGATCCTCCGCCAGGGCATGCGCGCCATGCTCAAGACGCGGATCTTCGACAACCGCATGGTGGTCGCCCAACGGCAGAAGAAGATGTCCTTCTATATGCAGAGCCTGGGCGAGGAAGCCATCGGCAGTGCCCAGGCCCTGGCGTTGAACCTCGACGACATGTGCTTCCCCACCTACCGCCAGCAAAGCATCCTGATGGCCCGGGAAGTGCCGCTGGTGGAGATGATCTGCCAACTGCTGTCCAACGAGCGCGATCCGCTCAAGGGGCGCCAGCTGCCGATCATGTACTCGGTGAAGGAATCCGGGTTCTTTACTATCTCCGGCAACCTGGCGACCCAGTTCGTGCAGGGCGTGGGCTGGGGCATGGCCTCGGCGATCAAGGGCGATACCAAGATCGCCTCGGCCTGGATCGGCGACGGCGCCACCGCCGAGTCGGACTTCCACACCGCCCTGACCTTCGCCCACGTCTACCGCGCACCGGTGATCCTCAACGTGGTCAACAACCAGTGGGCGATCTCCACCTTCCAGGCCATCGCCGGCGGTGAAGCCACCACCTTCGCCGGACGCGGCGTGGGCTGCGGCATCGCTTCCCTGCGGGTCGACGGCAACGATTTCATCGCCGTCTACACCGCCTCGCGCTGGGCCGCCGAACGTGCCCGCCGCAACCTTGGCCCGACCCTGATCGAGTGGGTCACCTACCGCGCCGGCCCGCACTCCACCTCCGACGACCCGTCCAAGTACCGCCCGGCCGACGACTGGAGCCACTTCCCCCTGGGCGATCCGATTGCCCGCCTCAAGCAGCACCTGATCAAGATCGGCCAGTGGTCCGAAGAGGAACACGCCGCGGTCAGTGCCGAGCTGGAAGCCCAGGTCATCGCCGCCCAGAAGGAAGCCGAGCAGTACGGCACCCTCGCCGGCGGCCAGATCCCCAGCGCCGCGACCATGTTCGAGGATGTCTACAAGGACATGCCCGAGCACCTGAAACGCCAACGCCAGGAACTGGGGATCTGAAATGAACGATCACAACAACAATATCCAGCTGGACACCGCCATGACCACCACCACCATGACCATGATCCAGGCCCTGCGCTCGGCTATGGATGTGATGCTCGAGCGTGACGACAACGTCGTGGTGTTCGGCCAGGACGTGGGCTACTTCGGCGGCGTGTTCCGCTGCACCGAAGGCCTGCAGGCCAAATACGGCACCTCGCGGGTGTTCGACGCGCCGATCTCGGAAAGCGGCATCGTCGGCGCGGCCATCGGCATGGGCGCCTACGGCCTGCGCCCGGTGGCGGAAATCCAGTTCGCCGACTACGTCTACCCGGCCTCGGACCAGATCATTTCCGAAGCCGCGCGCCTGCGCTATCGCTCCGCCGGCCAGTTCACCGCGCCCATGACCCTGCGCATGCCTTGCGGCGGCGGCATCTACGGCGGGCAGACCCATAGCCAGAGCATCGAGGCGATGTTTACCCAGGTCTGCGGCCTGCGCACCGTGATGCCGTCCAACCCCTACGACGCCAAGGGCCTGTTGATCGCCTCCATCGAGAACGATGACCCGGTGATCTTCCTCGAACCCAAGCGCCTGTATAACGGCCCCTTCGACGGCCACCACGATCGCCCGGTAACCCCCTGGTCGAAACACCCGGCGGCCCAGGTGCCGGACGGCTACTACAAGGTCCCCCTGGACGTGGCGGCCATCGCCCGCCCGGGCAAGGACGTGACCATCCTCACCTACGGCACCACCGTCTATGTGTCGCAAGTGGCGGCCGAGGAAACCGGCATCGACGCCGAGGTCATCGACCTGCGCAGCCTGTGGCCCCTGGACCTGGACACCATCGTCAAGTCGGTGAAGAAGACCGGCCGTTGCGTGGTGGTGCATGAAGCCACCCGCACCTGCGGTTTCGGCGCCGAACTGGTGTCGCTGGTGCAGGAACACTGCTTCCACCACCTGGAAGCCCCGATCGAGCGCGTCACCGGTTGGGATACGCCGTATCCCCACGCGCAGGAGTGGGCATATTTCCCAGGGCCGTCCCGAGTGGGCGCGGCGCTGCAACGGGTCATGGAGGTCTGAATGGGCACGCACGTTATCAAGATGCCGGACATCGGCGAAGGCATCGCGGAAGTTGAACTGGCGCAGTGGCACGTCAAGGTCGGCGATCAGGTAGTGGAAGATCAGGTTCTGGCAGACGTGATGACCGACAAGGCGATGGTCGACATCCCCTCCCCGGTGCACGGCAAGGTCATCTCCCTGGGCGGCGAGCCCGGTGAAGTGATGGCGGTGGGCAGCATCCTCATCAGCATCGAGGTCGAAGGCGCGGGCAACCTCAAGGAATCCGCCCAGGCAGCCGCACCGGCGGCAAAAGAGCCGGCAGCTATTAATAAGCCCGTGGCCGCCGCGCCAGTGGCCCAAGCCCCCAAAGCGGAAAAAACCGTCGCCAGTCCAGCAGCAGCCTGCCGCCCAGCGCCCCAGGCACCGGTGGCCCGGGAAGCCGACGAGCGTCCGCTGGCCTCGCCGGCGGTACGCAAGCACGCCCTGGACCTGGGCGTCCAGCTGCGCCTGGTGCAAGGCAGCGGCCCGGCCGGGCGCATCCTGCACGAAGACCTGGACGCCTACCTGGCCCAGGACAGCCAGCCGCTCAAGGGTTACTCGGCGCCAGGGGCCGGCTATGCCGAGCGCCATGATGAAGAGCAGATCCAGGTCATTGGCATGCGCCGCAAGATCGCCCAGCGCATGCAGGAGTCCAAGCATCGCGCCGCGCACTTCAGCTATGTCGAGGAAGTGGACGTCACCGCCCTGGAAGAGCTGCGCATCCACCTCAATGAAAAGCACGGCGCCACCCGCGGCAAGCTGACCCTGCTGCCGTTCCTGGTGCGGGCCATGGTCGTCGCCCTGCGCGACTTCCCGCAGATCAACGCCCGCTATGACGACGAAGCCCAGGTCATCACCCGCCACGGCGCGGTGCATGTCGGGGTCGCCACCCAGAGCGACGTCGGCCTGATGGTACCGGTGGTGCGCCACGCCGAGGCCCGCAGCCTGTGGGGCAACGCCGAGGAAATCGCGCGCCTGGCCCAGGCCGCTCGCAGCGGCAAGGCCGCCCGGGATGAACTGTCCGGTTCCACCATCACCCTCACCAGCCTCGGCGCGCTGGGGGGGATCGTCAGCACGCCGGTGCTGAACCTGCCGGAAGTGGCGATTGTCGGGGTCAACCGCATCGTCGAGCGGCCCATGGTGATCAAGGGCCAGATCGTGATCCGCAAGATGATGAACCTCTCCAGCTCCTTCGATCATCGGGTGGTCGACGGCATGGACGCTGCGCAATTCATCCAGGCCATTCGCGGCCTGCTCGAACAACCCGCCACGCTGTTTGTGGAGTAAGACATGCAACAGACTCTCAATACCCAACTGCTGATCATCGGCGGCGGCCCTGGCGGTTACGTGGCGGCGATCCGTGCCGGCCAGCTGGGCATCTCCACCATTCTGGTGGAAGGCCAGTCCCTGGGCGGCACCTGCCTGAACATCGGCTGCATCCCGTCCAAGGCGCTGATCCATGTCGCCGAGCAGTTCCACCAGACCCGCCACCACAGCCAGGGCTCGGCCCTGGGCATCGAAGTGGCGGCGCCAACCCTGAACATCGGCAAGAGCGTGGAATGGAAGGACGGCATCGTCGACCGCCTGACCACCGGGGTCGCCGCGCTGCTGAAGAAAAACAAGGTCCAGGTGATTCAGGGCTGGGCCAGGGTCATCGACGGCAAGACCGTGGAAATCGAAGGCGCCGATACCCGCATCCAGTGCGAGCACCTGCTGCTGGCCACCGGTTCGAAAAGCGTCAACCTGCCGATGCTGCCCATCGGCGGGCCGATCATTTCCTCCACCGAGGCCCTGGCGCCCAAGACCCTGCCCAACCGCCTGACCGTGGTCGGCGGCGGCTACATCGGCCTGGAACTGGGCATCGCCTACCGCAAGCTCGGGG
Source organism: Pseudomonas protegens CHA0 (assembly GCF_000397205.1). Lineage (NCBI taxonomy): Bacteria > Pseudomonadati > Pseudomonadota > Gammaproteobacteria > Pseudomonadales > Pseudomonadaceae > Pseudomonas > Pseudomonas protegens. The sequence continues at coordinate 2,844,385 of NC_021237.1, read as the reverse complement.
TCGAGGTCAGCGTGGTGGAGGCCCAGGAACGCATCCTGCCCGCCTACGACGGCGAACTGACCCAGCCGGTGCTGGACTCGGTGAAGCAGTTGGGGATCAAGCTCTACCTCAAGCACAGCGTGCTGGGCTTCGATGCCGCCAGCAGCAGCCTGCAGGTACGCGAGCCCAATGGCGACACCCTGAACCTGGCCACCGACCAGGTACTGGTGGCGGTGGGCCGCAAGCCCAACACCCAGGGCTGGAACCTGGAAAGCCTGAACCTGGACATGAACGGCGCGGCCATCAAGATCGACCACCGGTGCCAGACCAGCATGCGCAACGTCTGGGCCATCGGCGACCTGAGCGGTGAGCCGATGCTCGCGCACCGGGCCATGGCCCAGGGCGAGATGGTCGCCGAGCTGATCGCCGGCAAGCACCGGGAATTCAACCCGGCAGCGATCCCCGCGGTGTGCTTCACCGACCCGGAACTGGTGGTGGTGGGCAAGACCCCGGACGAGGCCCGCGCTGCCGGCCTGGATTGCATCGTCAGCAGCTTCCCGTTCGCGGCCAATGGCCGGGCCATGACCCTGGAATCGAAAAGCGGTTTCGTGCGGGTGGTGGCCCGAAGTGACAATCACCTGATTGTCGGCTGGCAGGCAGTGGGAGTCGGAGTCTCCGAGTTGTCCACGGCGTTCGGCCAATCCCTGGAAATGGGCGCGCGCCTGGAAGACATCGGCGGCACCATCCACGCCCACCCGACCCTGGGTGAAGCGGTCCAGGAAGCGGCGCTGCGGGCACTGGGCCACGCCCTGCATCTGTAACCATTCAAGGGGCACACAGGACAGTGCCCAGGTAGGAGCGAGCTTGCTCGCGAAAGGGCTGACGGGGATAGCCAAGCGTTCGCGCCGGGGCCTTCGCGAGCAAGCTCGCTCCTACAGGGGTATGGGGCTGTTAGGGGGGAAGCTTCATAAGCAGGCTAAGTTTTTTTGCGCCCCCTCCCATCGTCCGGGATGCGGCACGCCCCCGGAATGCAGTATTGTTGTGCCCATCCAAAAAAACGTCAGAAGCCTTGAGCCGTTCCGACGGTTGTTAAGCGATAGAGGGTGTCATGGGTAACGAAAGCATCAATTGGGACAAGCTGGGTTTTGACTACATCAAGACAGACAAGCGCTATCTGTCGCACTGGCGTAACGGCGAGTGGGACGCAGGCACCCTGACTGAAGACAATGTGCTGCACATCAGCGAGGGCTCCACCGCCCTGCACTATGGCCAGCAATGTTTCGAAGGCCTCAAGGCCTACCGCTGCAAGGACGGTTCGATCAACCTGTTCCGTCCGGACCAGAACGCCGCACGCATGCAGCGCAGCTGCGCCCGCCTGCTGATGCCGCAGGTCTCCACCGAACAGTTCATCGAAGCCTGCAAGGCCGTGGTCAAGGCCAACGAACGCTTCATCCCGCCCTACGGCACCGGCGGCGCGCTGTACCTGCGCCCGTTCGTGATCGGCGTCGGCGACAACATCGGCGTGCGCACCGCGCCGGAGTTCATCTTCTCGATCTTCGCCATCCCGGTCGGCGCCTACTTCAAGGGCGGCCTGACCCCGCACAACTTCCTGATCTCCAGCTACGACCGCGCGGCCCCGCAAGGCACCGGCGCGGCCAAGGTCGGTGGCAACTACGCCGCCAGCCTGATGCCCGGCTCCCAGGCCAAGAAAGCCAGCTTCGCCGACTGCATCTACCTCGACCCGCTGACCCACAGCAAGATCGAGGAAGTCGGTTCGGCCAACTTCTTCGGCATCACCCACGATGACAAATTCGTCACCCCCAACTCGCCGTCGGTGCTGCCGGGTATCACCCGCCTGTCGCTGATCGAGCTGGCCAAGACCCGCCTGGGCCTGGAAGTGGTCGAAGGCGACGTGTTCATCGACAAGCTCTCGGACTTCAAGGAAGCCGGCGCCTGCGGCACCGCCGCGGTGATCACGCCGATCGGCGGCATCCAGTACCAGGACAAGCTGCACGTGTTCTACAGCGAAAAAGACGTCGGCCCGATCACCCAGAAGCTCTACAAAGAGCTGACCGGCGTGCAGACCGGCGATGTTGAAGCGCCAGCGGGCTGGATCGTCAAGGTCTGATCCCCCCTGCTTCAGCCGAGCCCGCCCCTGCTTGCCAGGGGCGGGCTTTTTCATGCCTGGAGCCTGCAGAATGCCAGCCGAAGGCGGGGCTCCCCTCAGAGGCTGATACCGAACAACATCAGCACCTGTTGCGTTCCATCCACCACCAGCAGCGCGGCCTGGGATGCCATCAAGGTGTAGAAAAAGCTCGCGATCAACACGCAGAGCTCGAACCAGACGAACATCGGCCAGTTGCTGGCGCGCAGCGGCCGCTCCTGCATGAGCTGCCTCACGCCGTTGCGTGGCAGGTGATAGACGATCTCGAACACCTTGGTCTCGCGAAAATTCTTGAACACTGCATACATCACGGCAAAGCCGGTGACAGCCGCCATCCACCAGAAACCGACCAGTTCCACCCCGCTCTGCCCCTGGAACTGGAGGCTGGCGCTCTGTTGAAAAAAAGGAATGCCCACCGCTGAAACCAAAGGCATCACGACCCCGAAGTAGACCACCAGCCCCAGGCTGGCCATGGCCACACCGCTGGCAAACACACTGATGCGGATCACCCAGGCAAGAAACCCGGGGGAAAACTTCGAATAGGCCCTCTGGGTTTCGATCACCAGCAAGGGGATCAGCATGGTCAGCACTCCAACCGCGATGTCCACGACCTTGAACCCGGTCTTGGGCAGCAGCAGCAGCGCCGCCAGGAAGGTCACGCCGCGGCTGCCCACCCGCCACATCATCTTCGCGTCGTCAGTCACTCCCTTCGACCAGAATTCCTCGGTAATGCCCTTGCCGTCATCCACGCCGTCATCCATTGGCTGCCTGCCTCATTGTTCAAAGCCGCCCATTGTCAGGGAAGGCCCTGGGGCCTGCCCAGCGCTATCGCCGCGCGGCTGGCCGATCCGCTTGCCTGGCCGTGCTGCCACCTGGCTGGCCTGGCCGTCGCGCTGCTTGCCGTGGCGAGCCTGGTTGATCAGTGCCGGAATCAGCGGCCCCTCCGGCAGGTGCTTCCAGAAGCGCGCCGGCAAATGCCCCTGCATCACCCGGGGGTTGAGCCGCGCCGGGTTGAAGATATGGCTGTAGTAGGCCAGCCACAGCTCGCCCCCGGGGTCTTCACCGGCCTGGGCCAGTTGCCGCCAGGCGCTGGGGCAGCGCCTGTGGTGGTGCAGTTGCGTACCGTCGAAATACACCCCGTCCCGGGGCGTGGCGATCATCCAGCGGTGGCGCCCCATGCGCCCGATGAAATGCCGGCTGGCCTGGGCCAGGATGTCGTGGGCCGGCTCGTGCCAGGCCACGTATTCAGGCTGCTCGGCCAGCTGTGAGCGGCCCGCGGGCAAGCTGACGAAGCGCACGAAGGCATGCAGGTGATGGGCCTCGCGGCCGACTTGCTTGATTCGCCGCTGCAACTCGCTGCCCAGTTGATCGCCGCTGAGCATGGCCGTGCGGTCGCCATGGCTGACCCGCCACAGCACCTCGTACAACAGGCTCCAGCGCTGCTCGCCGCGATAGCAGGCGGCCCGTTCCAGCAGCTCCAGCAGGGCCAGGGGAATCCGCGCACGAAACGGACCGGGCTGCTCAGGGCAAGCCTCATCGCTGGCGAACAGATCGGCCTCCTGCGTCCCGGACCAACTGACCCGGCTCGGGTCGATGGAATGGCTGAGCAGCCAGCGCGCCTGCTGGCGCCAGGTGTCGAACAGGTCGTCACAGTCCAGGCTGATCATCCCCAAAGCCCCATCTGCTGCGGTTGCGGGCGTTCCCGCAGTTGCTGGTAGAGCAGCGCGCTGCTGGTCTCCGCCTGCTGCGGGTGATAGTCGCTGGTGATAAAGAACGGCCTGGCCTTGCTCAGCACACAGCGCATGCGCGCCAGGTCCTCGTAGCGGATACGCCGCTCGCGGCGCAGTTCCACCAGGCGCTGGGTAGTGCGTAGGCCGATCCCCGGAATGCGCGAGATCAGCGCCGGTTCGGCACGGTTCAGGTCCAGGGGAAACACGCTGCGGTTGTCCAGGGCCCAGGCCAGCTTGGGGTCCATGTCCAGGGCCAGGTGCCCCGGCCCCTGGAACAGTTCGTTGGCGCTGAAGCCATAGCCGCGCAGCAGGAAGTCGGCCTGGTACAGGCGGTGCTCGCGCATCAGCGGTGGCGCGGCCAGGGGTACGCTTTTCGGGCTGTTGGGAATCGGGCTGAAGGCCGAGTAATAGACCCGGCGCAGGCGGAAGTTGCCGTACAGCGCCTCGGCGCTGTGGAGGATGGTGCTGTCGTCGGTGTCATCGGCGCCGACGATCATCTGGGTGCTCTGCCCGGCCGGGGCGAAGCGCGGCGCCCGGGGCTCGTTGAGCACCGTCTGCTCGCCGGTATAGATGGTGCCCATGGCCTGCTTGATCGAACCCAGGTGCTTTTCCGGGGCCAGGGCCTTGAGGCCCTGGTCGGTGGGCAGCTCGACGTTGACGCTGAGGCGGTCGGCGTAGCGCCCGGCCTGCTCGATCAGCAACGGGTCGGCGTCGGGGATGGTCTTGAGGTGGATGTAGCCACGGAACTCGTGCTCTTCGCGCAGCAGCCTGGCCACCTGCACCAGTTGCTCCATGGTGTAGTCCGCCGAGCGGATGATCCCCGAGCTGAGGAACAGCCCGCTGACGCAATTGCGCCGGTAGAAATCCAGGGTCAGGCGCACGACTTCCTCGGGGCTGAAGCGTGCCCGGGGTACGTCGCTGGAACGGCGATTGACGCAGTACTGGCAGTCGTAGAGGCAGAAATTGGTCAGCAGCACCTTGAGCAGCGAGACGCAGCGCCCGTCCGGCGTATAGCTGTGGCAGATGCCCATGCCATTGCTCGAACCCAGCCCGCTCTTGCCTTCGGAACTGCGCTTGGGCGCGCCGCTGCTGGCGCAGGAAGCGTCGTACTTGGCGGCATCGGCGAGGATGCTCAGCTTGTCGATCAGTTGCATGGTCGGGCCCGGATACTGTTTTTATATACAGTACAGAGTAAAACCCCGGGACCACAAGAGAGCTGCCGGGGGCAAATTGAAAAAAAACGTCTCGCCACCCCGTCGGCAGCCTGGAGCTATTGGCGAAAATCCTTAAGATACCCCCCGCGCCCACGCCCCCTGGAAAGGACTCTGCCCCATGCATCGCCTCTACCGTTTCTGCCTGTTCGGCATGGCCTTGCTGTCGAGCATTGCCGCCAGCGCCGCGCCCACCGACCAGGAACTGATCGCTGCCCTGTACGCCAAAGTCCAGGCCCGGCAGGACTGGCAGGCCCAGGCCAGGCAATGCCCCGGCGACAACATGCCGGCCAGGGCCGCGATACGGGTCACGCAGGCCAACCGCTGCGAAATCCCGGAGCAGCTGGGGGCCTGCCTGCAGCGCTGCGAGGCCGGCGACGGCAACGATTGCTACTGGCTGGCAACCACCCTGCAACAGGCCAAAGGGCCGGTCGAAGGCTATGAACCGCTGTACCAGCGCGCTTGCAGCCTGGGCCTGGTCTCCGGCTGCACCAACCGCGCCGCCGGCATGCTCACGGCCGACGCCGACAGCCAGGGCACCCGGCACTGTGCAGTGCAGACCTTCAACAAGGCCTGTGAGCTGGATGACCCCTGGGCCTGCACCATGTACGGCTTCCACCTGAGCCGGGGCATAGGCGTAGCGCCCGACGCCGATCTGGCGCTGAAGGTGCTGGATAAATCCTGCAAGTACGGCCCCGCCGACCCGGCCTGCAGCGGCGCTCGCCAGTTGCAGGAAGAAATCCGCGAGGCCATTCGCGCTGCGCGGCCCTGACAACCGTCGGGGGATGCTTTCGCCGGCCAGCCGGCTGCTGCGCAACGCGTACCGGCGAACCCTCCCTCAAAAGTACTTCAGCCACCCCAGGTCGCGACGCCGTGCCTTGAGCCGGGCAAAGGCCCGCACCGGCGGGTAGAGCAGCACCGCCAGCAGCGGCGTGATCAGCCATAGCCAGCCCAGCGAGTCGAAGCCGAAGTAGGCCCCCTGGTTGCGCCCCAGCAGCGCCACGGCCAGCAGGTACAGGCCCTTGAGCACATACAGGTGCAGCAGGTAGAAGAACATCGGCGCGCCACCAAACACCCCGAGCACCGCGACCCAGCGGTGTGCCTGGCAGCGCTCCAGGGCGCGCAGCACCAGCAGCCCCACACCCAGGGTCAGGGCGATGAACAGCAGCGACGGTGGGTACTTGGTGATGTTGAAAAAGCTCATCAGCGTTTGCAGGCCGCTGTCGCCACTGACCCAGGGCCGCTCGCCATAACCGTTGAGCAGGCGCAGCAGGACAAACCCCGCCAGCGCCGCCAGCCCGCACAGCAGCAACCGCCGCTGACGCCGCGCGCTATCGGCCTCGGCGGCAAACCACGGCCCCAGCCCATAGCCCAGGCCAATCACGCCTATCCACGGCAACAGCGGATAGGAGGTGCGCAGGCGCAAGGCATCGCCGAACTCGATCCAGCCCCTGTCGTGCAGGATCGCCCAAGGCACCTGCAGCGCCTCGCCCGCGGCGAAATGCACGCCATCGAGCAGGTTGTGCCCGCCGATCAGCAGCAGGCTCAGCACCAGCAGCACCGCGCGCGGCAACCACAGCAGCGCCGACAGCGCCAGCATGCTCAGGCCGATGACCCAGATCACCTGCAGGTAGATCACGCTCGGCGGCATCTGCCCGGTCCAGGCGAAGTTCACCAGGGTCAGTTCCAGCAGCACCAGGAACAACCCGCGCTTGAACAGGAAGGCACTGGCCTCGGCCCGATTGCCGTGCTTGTGGGCGAACAGGCTGGCCGAAAGCCCGGTCAGCAGCACGAAGACCGGCGCACACAGGTGCGCCAGGGTACGGCTGAAAAACAGCCCGGGCTCGGTGGTGGCCACGTCCATGGGATCGCTGACCTGCCGGTGCAGGAAGAAGGTTTCGCGGACGTGGTCCAGGAGCATGAACAGCATCACCAGGCCGCGCAGCGCGTCGATGCTCAGCAAGCGCGCGCCGAGGCGCACGGGAGGATGGGCTGAAGAAATCATAGGGAGGGATCGCAGCGTCAGGTTCAGAGAGTGGGCGTCAGCTTGGCTAAGCAGGACAATTTGTCGTTACTTTATAACATCAACGATTGATCCGAAACCTTGTCCGCAACCGTTGCTGCGGGCACGACACGCTCAAGACCACGGGCGAGCCGACGCCAGCCGCGGCCAGTGGGTCTAGCCTCAGGCGCGTGGCCCGCTCCCGGGCAGGCTCGCCGGCGCAGCAGCGACCTGGGTGTTGCGTTTGAGCCGCTGGCGCAGCCACTCGTAGCCGCTGACCATGACAATCCCCGCCAGCACCAGCAACGCGCCGAAAATGAAGTTCGGCTCCAGCGGCTCATGCAGCAGCCAGACCCCGAAACCGATGCCGAACAGCGGGGTCATGAACGACAGCACCCCGAGCCGCGAGGCCTGGTAGCGGCGCAGCAGGGTGAACCAGATCAGGAAGCTGGCGAACGACACCACCAACACCTGAAAGCCCAGGCTGGCGACCACCAACGGAGTGAAATGGATGCTGGTCTGATCGGTCAGCAGCGCCGCCAGCCCGAGCCAGACAAAGGCCCCCAGCAGTTGATACTGCAGGGTCCGGGTGGTGGGGCTGGAGGCTAGCCGCGAACAGCGCACCACCACGGTGGTCGCGCCCCAGGCGACCCCGCCCAGCACCCCGAGAAAATCCCCCAGCAGCACATGGCTGCCACCGCCGTGCCCGGCCGCGGCGGGGCCGCTAAAGGCCACGACTATGCCGCCAAAGGCCACGCTGATACCCAGCCACTGCGCGAGTTTCAACCGCTCGGCCGGCATCAGCCAGTGCAGCCCCAGGGCGGCGAAGATCGGCGCGGTATAGAGAAAGATCGCCATGTGCGACGCCGTGGTGTAGCGCAGCCCTTCACCCACCAGCAAAAACTCCAGGGCGAACAGCCCGCCCACCAGCAGGCCCGGGCGCCAATGGCCGTCGCCCAGCCCCAGGCGCTCGCCGCGCCAGCACATCAGCAGGCCCACCAGCAGCGCCGCGCCGCCGGAGCGCAGGGCAATCTGCAGCACCGGGGCGATGTCCGATGCAGTGGCCTTGAGCGCCACCTGCTGCAGGCCCCAGATCGCGCACAGGCCGACCATCAGGCTGCAGGCGGTGGCATCCAGGGGTTGGCGAGTGGCCATGGCAGATCCTTCATCGAGAAAAAGTGATGAAGGATTGTCCGCCTGACAGTTTTCCTAGATATAGTTTTAATCCGCCAGCCCATAGCACTTATCCGCCAACCGGTGCCCGCCGTGAACAAAGCCGCGCAACAGTTGCACCTGCCGCCTTTCAGCGAAGCCCTGCCGGCGCCGATCTTCTTTCGCGCGGCCAACCTGCCGGCCCACGCCACCTACCCGCGCCACCGCCATCCGTGGGGCGAGTTCGTCTATGCCTACAGCGGGGTGATGGAAATCGAGCTGGGTGACCACCATTACCTGGCGCCGCCGCAGTACGGCATCTGGCTGCCGCCGAATGTCGAGCACATGGGCTTCAACCGCCACGAAGCCTGCCACTGCTCGCTGTACCTGGCGCCCGAGCTGTGCGCCGCCCTGCCCGCCCGGCACTGCGCCCTGAGCCTCAGCCCGCTGGTCCTGGCGCTCCTGGACGACCTACGCCAGGCGCCACCGGGTCTGCCCCAGAGCGACGAGCAACAGCGCCTGTTGCAGGTGCTGGTGGACAAGCTGGGGCATGCCTCCTGCGCCGGCAGCTACCTGCCCTCGTCCGACGACCCGCTGCTGGGCCCGGTGCTGCGCACCCTCAAGGCCAACCCAGGCGACCCGCGCTCGCTGCCGCAACTGGCCCATGCCGCCAACACCAGCGAACGCACGCTGATGCGGCGCAGCCAGCGCGAGCTGGGCATGTCACTGGTGGAATGGCGCCAGCGCCTGAAGGTGGTGCAGGCCCTGGCCCTGCTGGAACAGGGACGGACCGTGGAAAGCATCGGCCTGGACCTGGGCTACAGCAGCGCCTCGGCCTTTATCAGCATGTTCCGGCGGATGATGGGTACCACCCCGGATGAATACCGCCGCCAAGCCATGGGCCGCGACTGAGCCCGACGCGCCTATTGATGCTGCACCTGCATCATGGAACTGACCTGCACCTGCGCGTGCATCTGCTCCGCCCCGCCACCGCGACGCATGCCGCGTACCGGGCAGGCGTCCAGATAATCCAGGCCCACCGCCAGTTTCAGGTGGCGCTCGGGGCGGTCCAGGCGGTTGGTCACATCGAAGCTGTACCAGCCGTCATCCAGCCAGGCTTCGGCCCAGGCATGGCTGGCCAGGTGGCTCTGGTCCTCGGTGCACAGGTAGCCAGACACGTAGCGCGCCGGTATGCCCAGGCTGCGGGCGCAGGCCAGGAACGCATGGGTGTGGTCCTGGCAGACGCCGGCACCGCCGGCAAAGGCTTGCGCGCCGGTGCTGCCGACCCCGGTGGCGCCAGGGCTGTAGGGCATGTGCTCGGCCAGGGCCTGCATCAGCTCGATCAGCGCGGCGCGATCGCGGCGCTCGCCACAATGCTGTCGGGCAAAGTCGCTCAGGGCCGGGTCGGCCTTGCTCAGGTGGCTGCTGCGCAGGAACGGCAGCGGCGACTGGCTGTCGCCCTCCACTTCGCGCAGCGGGTCGATCTGCACTTCGCCGAAAGCGCTGAGGACGATCGCGCCGTGGGGCTCGTCCAGGGTCATGACGTGGAGGATGTTGCCGTAGGGATCGAGCTGGGCACGCACCCGCCGCGGCAGCTCCAGGTGCCATTGGAGGATCTGCTGGCGCAGGCTGTTCTGGGGCGTCAGGCGCAGAAACTGGATGCTGGTGCAGACTTCATCGGTGTAGCTGTAGGTCGTGTCGTGACGAATGGACAGTTTCATACCACCTCCAGATAGGACTCGTGCACGGTTTGCCCCAGGTGGCGGATCTGAGCGATGCAGTCGGTCAGCCACTGGTGCAGCCCGGAGTCGAGAATCTCGTTGATCCCGGTGTAGCGCAGCCGCGCATTCAGCTCGGCGGCCAGGCGCTGTGCCGGGCGGCCGTTGTCCCCCGGCAGGGCGGCGAGGATCTGGTCCAGCTCCTCGACGCAGGCGTGCAGCGAGCGCGGCACATCGGCGCGCAGCAGCAGCATTTCGGACACCTGCTCGGCCCCCGGGGCGTTGCGGTAGATCTCGTTGAACGCCTCGAAGGAGGACAAGGCGCGGAGCAAGGCGCTCCACTGGTAGTAGCCGCGGGCCGAATCGTCGCTGACCTCCTCGGACTCCTCGCCGAACATTTCATAGCGCGCATCCAGCAGGCGCAGGGTGTTGTCGGCGCGTTCGATAAAGGTCCCCAGGCGGATGAAGCGATAGGCATCGTTGCGCATGATGGTGCCGGCGGTAGCGCCGCGGAACAGGTGCGAACGCTCCTTGACCCACTCGCAGAACTGGCTGATGCCGTAGCGCCCCAGGCCGTTGCGGGCGATGTTGCGCATCTCCAGCCAGGTGGCGTTGATGTTTTCCCACATGTCGGCGGTGATCCGCCCGCGCACCGCGTGGGCGTTGCTGCGTGCCGCGCGCAGGCAGCAGTAGATGCTGCCCGGGTTGCTCTCGTCGAGGGCGAAGAAATGCAGCATGCGCTCGCTGTTGAGTTCGCCGTGGCGCTGGTGGTAATCGTCCAGGGTGCCGGCGGCCAGCAGCGACATGGCCAGTTCGGCCTGGCCGTCGCCGCGCCCGGCCTGGGGCATCAGCGACAGCGAGTAACTGACTTCGAGCATGCGTGCCAGGTTCTCGGCACGCTCCAGGTAGCGGGACATCCAGTACAGATCGGCTGCGGTTCTTGAAAGCATGGTTCAGTCCTCCACCACCCAGGTGTCTTTGGTGCCGCCGCCCTGGGACGAGTTGACCACCAGCGAGCCCTCGCGCAACGCGACCCGGGTCAGGCCGCCGGGCACCAGGCGGGTTTCCCGGCCCGAAAGCACGAACGGCCGCAGGTCGATATGCCGCGGCGCGATGCCGCTTTCGACAAAGGTCGGGCAGGTGGACAGCGACAGGGTCGGCTGGGCGATATAGGCCTCGGGCCGGGCCTTGATCCGCACGCGGAATTCCTCGATCTGCGCCGCCGTGGCCGCCGGCCCCACCAGCATGCCGTAGCCGCCGGAACCCTGGGTTTCCTTGACCACCAACTGCGCCAGGTTGGCCAGCACGTGGGACAGTTCGGCGGGCTTGCGGCACTGCCAGGTGGGCACGTTCTTGAGGATCGGCTCCTCGCTCAGGTAGAAGCGGATCATCTCGTCCACATAGGGGTAGATCGACTTGTCGTCGGCCACCCCGGTGCCCACGGCATTGGCCAGCACCACGTTGCCGCAGCGGTAGGCGGCGATCAGCCCGGGCACCCCGAGCATGGAATCGGGGTTGAACGACAGCGGGTCCAGGTAGGCGTCATCCAGGCGTCGGTAGATCACGTCCACCGCCTGGGCACCGGCGGTGGTGCGCATGTACACCCGGTCGTCACGCACGAACAGGTCGGCGCCTTCCACCAGTTCCACGCCCATCTCCCGGGCCAGGAACGCATGTTCGAAATAGGCACTGTTGAAGCGCCCCGGGGTCAGCACCACCACGGTCGGGTTATCCAGGGGGCTGGAGCTTTTCAGGGTGTCCAGCAGCAGGTTCGGGTAATGGTCGATGGGCGCGATGCGCTGGGCGGCGAACAGCTCGGGGAACAGGCGCATCATCATCTTGCGGTCTTCGAGCATGTAGCTGACACCGCTGGGGGTGCGCAGGTTATCTTCGAGCACGTAGTAGCTGCCGTCGCCGTCGCGCACCAGGTCGACCCCGGCGATATGGGCATAGATGCCGCGGTGCAGGTCCAGGCCCTGCATCGCCATCTGGTAGCCCTCGTTGGCCAGCACCTGTTCGGCGGGGATGATGCCTTCCTTGAGAATCCGCTGGCCGTGATAGAGGTCGGCGAGGAACAGGTTCAGCGCCTGCACCCGCTGGATGCAGCCGCGCTCCACGGTGCGCCATTCGCTGGCCTTGATGCTGCGGGGAATGATGTCGAAGGGAATCAGGCGCTCGGTGCCCTGCTCGTCACCGTACAGGGTGAAGGTGATACCGGCGCGGTGGAACAGCAGGTCGGCTTCGCGCCGGCGCTGGTCCAAAAGTTCCAGAGGAGTGTCCGCCAGCCAGCGGGCAAACCCCTGGTAGTGAGGCCGGCAGACGCCATCGGCAGCATACATTTCATCAAAGAAAGCGCGGGACATAGCCAACTCCTTGCCGTGACGTGAACGGCTTTTTATTTGAACCCTGTGTGTGCGTGACCCGGCTTCGAGCGTGAGGGGCACAGCCCCCCTGAAAGAGTGATAGCAATCGCTATGCCGCAAATGCACGGTGCGCCGCCCCGGAGGTGGCCCGTGGCAAAAATAACCTCTTAGCGACAAATAGATTCAAAAAAGAGACACAAAGAAAGCTGGAGAACACCCAGCAGCAAAGCCCCAGCAGCGTAGCCGGCGCCGCTCGTGGCTCTGCGCGAACAGAATCGGTGCACAAAGCCCCCGCGCTGAATGTTTTGCCCCGTTATCGGGAGCTTTCCGGCCAATGCCGCCCCACAGCGCGGCCTCGAGGCGCCATCGCGGGGCCCTGAGCACTGACCATCAGCGCACCATCAAGGTTCAAAGACTTGGCGCCGCTGCTCCTGGCCAACCTCAGGCGCCCTGCAGGCACGCCAGAATCAGGGCCAGCGCCTGCTGCGGTGAGAGCTGCGCGGTATCCAGGCGTAGAGGCGAGCTCGCCCAGGGCTGATAGTCATGCTCGAGCACCGATTGCCAACTGGGCGGGCGCAGGCCCGGCACGTCCAACTGGCGGGTCTCGACCCGGCGCCGATGCTCCGCAAGATCGGAGCACACCACCTCGATCTCCAGCAGCCTCACCCCCTGCCTGCTGGCCAGGTCCTGCCAGGCCTGGCGGCTTTCCTGCACCGGATTGACGCAGTCGGCCAGTACCCGGTTGCCCAGGGCCAGGTTGGCCTCGGCCAGTTGCAGGGCAATCTGGTAGCCGGCCTTGCCCACCTGCGCCAGGCCAGCGTCACGCAGGCCCTGTTCGATGCTGTCGATGCGCAGGTAGGTGGCCGCCAGGTGTGGCGCCAGGGTACGGGCGATGGTGGTCTTGCCGGTGCCCGGCAAGCCGCTGAAAACGATGAGCATGCAAGGCCCTGCCAACGTTGAAGGACGCACAGCTTTACCACTATTGCCACAGGCGTCCAGCCCCGGGCTTGAGGACGGGCCGCCACTAGCCCTGATCCAGGGACGCCCGACCACCGCCCGGCAGCGCACTTGCCCAAGCCCCGGCAACCCAGGAAAATGGGCCGATTTTCTGCGCCCTCCCGTGATCTATATTGACTTCCAGCATTGACGGTAGGCTCTTGTATGGTGGCTGCTCAGCCTGCCACTCCTTCTCGACTCATCCTTGGGCCGTTATTCGTTCAGGAGCCCCAATGCCTCGCTTCATCCTGCCCATGCTGATGTGGCTGACATGCCTCCCGGCGATGGGCGACCCCGCGCGCGCCTTGCAACTGCTCAACTATGAATCTCCCCACCACCAGCCACTGCCATTGAGCGGCGACGATTGGCAATGGCTGCGCAACAAGCGTGAACTGGTTCTGGGCACCTCGCAGCAAAACCTGCCACCGCTGGAAATGGTCAACGAAGCCAAGGAATACGAAGGCATCACCGCCGACTATGCCGGCCTGCTGGGCGATGCCCTGGGCGTGAAGATCAGCGTTCGCGCCTATGACACCCGCGAGCAGGTGTTCAGTGCCCTGGCCAAGGGTGAGATCGACTTCATGGGCAGCGTCACTCAAGGCGAGGCCGAGCGACGTCAACTGTTGCGCAGCCAGACCTATCTGGCCACTCGCCCGACACTGGTCGCTCGCCTGGGGGATTCACCGTCGCTGAAAAACGGTTTGCAGGGGTACAGGCTGGCCATTTCCCTGGACACCATCAGCCTGCCCGTGGCCCAGGCCATGTACCCCAAGGCCCGGATCGAAAGCTATACCAGTGCCGATGCGGCCATGGCCGCGGTAGCCTTCGGCGATGCCGACATGCTGCTTGGCGACGCGGTGCTGGCGCAGTTTCTGATCTCGCGCAACTACAGCGACTACCTGCGGATCATCTACAGCGGCCCGGCCAGCACCAGCGGCTTTAGCTTCGCGATGGCCCCGGACAACCAACGCTTGCAGCACCTGCTCGACAACGCGCTGCAAGCAGTCCACAAGGAGCAAGGCACCAGCATCCGCAATCGCTGGGGCGACCGTCTGCTGCTGAGCATGGAGAAAACCAGCCTGACGGCCGAGGAACAGCGCTGGATCGAAAACAACCCGGTGGTGCGCATCGGCATTCACCGCTACCTGCCGCCGATGTCCTACTTCGACGCCGACAACAATTACCTGGGCATTACCGCCGACCTGCTGACCATGCTGGAGGCCAAGACCGGGCTGAGCTTCGACATCACTGCGCTGCCCAGCTTCAAGGACCTCAACGAGGCCGTGCGCAACGGCCGGGTGCAGATGGTTGCCGACCGGGCGCGCACCCCAGAGCGCGAAACCTACCTGCAATTCACCCGGCCCTACCTGGTCGGGCCCTACATGCTGGTCACCCGCGACGCCGCCGATGCGCCGAAAAGCCTCGAAGACATGGCCGGCAAGACCCTGTTGATCGGCAGCGGGCATGCCCTGGTATCGCAGTTGCGCCAGCGCTATCCACAGATCCGCATCAAAGAGGTGCAGACCAACTTCGAAGCCCTGTCGCTGCTGCGCGACCACAAGGCAGACGGCACGGTGCAGGCGGAAATCGCCGTCAGCTTCAACCTGCCGCGCATCAAGGAGGACCAGCTCAAGGTCAGGCCAGCCCTCGACCTGCCGTTGCTCAATGAATCCTTTGCCGTGCGCCGTGACCAGCTGGAGTTGTTCAGCATCATCGACAAGTCCTTGCGCAGCATCTCGCCCGACGCCATCACCGAGCTCAACAATCGCTGGCGCTCCAAGGCCGCCGTCGCCCCGCCCTCCTGGCGCGACTACCGCACCACCCTCTACCTGGCCGGGGCCGGTTCGATACTCCTGTTACTGATCTCCCTGGCCTGGGGCTACGCCATGCGACGCCAGGTTCGCCAGCGCGAACAGGCCGAACACGCCCTCAACGATCAGTTGCGCTTCATGGACGCACTGATCAACGGTACGCCCAACCCGATCTACGTGCGCGACCTGAAGCGGCGCCTGGTGATCTGCAACGACAGTTACCTGAAGAGCATGGGCAGCGATCGCCAGAGCATGCTGGGGACCGATCTGGAACAACTGACGGTGCCCGAAGCCGAGCAGTTCGCCAAGGACCTCCAAAGCATCTTCGACGGTGGCCCGCCCTTGCTGATCGACCGTACGGTGCATATCCGCGGCCAGGAGATGCGGATCTACCACTGGATGCTGCCCTATCGAAATGCCGAGGGCGAAATCCAGGGCATCATCGGCGGCTGGCTGGACATCAGCGAGCGCCAGCAACTGCTGCAAGAGCTGACCCAGGCCAAGGATGAGGCAGACAAGGCCAACCGGGCCAAGACCACCTTCCTGGCCACCATGAGCCATGAGATCCGCACGCCCATGAGCGCGGTGCTGGGCATGCTCGAACTGGCGCTCAAGCGCGCCGACCAGGGCCAGCTCGACCGGCCTTCGATCGAGGTGGCCTACGGTTCGGCGCAAACCCTGCTGGAACTGATCGGCGATATCCTCGACATTGCCCGGATCGAGAGCGGCCACCTGAGCCTGAGCCCTGCGCGAGCCAACCTGCGGGGGCTGGTGGAGCCGGTGTTCCGGGTCTTCGACGGCCTGGCCCGGCAAAAGGGCCTGCGCCTGGAGTTGGAGCTGGACAGCCACGCCGGTGACGATGTGCTGGTGGATCCACTGCGCTTCAAGCAGATCCTCTCCAACCTGATCAGCAATGCCATCAAGTTCACCCAGCAAGGCGGTGTACAGGTGCGCCTGGCGACCGGGCCCAGCGAACCGGAGTACCTGGCGTTGCTGCTGACGGTCAAGGACAGCGGCATCGGCATCGCCGCCGACGACCTGCAACAGTTGTTCAAGCCGTTCAGCCAGGTGCTCGGGCAGCATCAGGATGCCCGTTCCGGCACCGGCCTGGGGCTGGTGATCTGTCGCACCCTGTGCGAAATGATGGGCGGCACCCTGACCCTGCACAGCCAGCCCGGGCAGGGCACCGAGGTGCAGGTGCAACTGCGCCTGAGCCGCCTGCCCGCCCTGCCGCAGGCCCCCACCGTGCTCCCGCCGGCAGCGCCAGCGGTCGCCGCGCGGCAGGCGCTGCACATCCTGGTGGTGGATGACAGCCAGGCCAACCGGCAGTTGCTCTGCGAGCAGTTGAAGTACCTCGGCTACTCGTTGAGCCAGGCATGCAATGGCGCCGAGGCGTTCGAGATCTGGCACCAGGAGCCCTTCGACCTGGTCATCACCGACTGCAACATGCCGGTCATGAGTGGCTATCAACTGGCCCGGCATATTCGCGCGAGCGAACGCGAACAGCAGCGCACGCCAGTGCACATCCTCGGCTTTACCGCCAATGTCCAGCCTGAAGAGGAACAGCGCTGCCGCGATGCCGGAATGAACGGTTGCCTGTTCAAGCCCATCGCCCTGCCCGACCTCGACCTGCGCCTGCGCCACCTGGCCGCGCTGCCCCGCGTGCAATCGCAGGCCCCCCGCGAGCGCTATGACATCCAGCAGCTCGACTACCTCACCGATGGCGACCCCAAGGTCATCCAGCGAGTACTGCGCAGCTTGCACCAGAGCAACCAGCAAGACCTCATGCACATCCGCGAACTGCTGGCCAGCGAGACCCACCAGGGGGTTGCCGACCTGGCCCATCGGATTCGCGGCGCGGCACGAATCATCAAGGCGCAGGCGCTGATCCAGGAATGCGAATACCTGGAGCAAGCCTGCCTGCAGGGCGCCGCCAGCACCGAGATCAAGGCCGCACTGGCTCGCCTGGAGCAGGCCATGCTGGGGCTCGATCGCGACCTGCTCGATGCCCTGCAGCCCGAATGAAGCACGGCCCGGGCTTTCGAACTGGAGCTTGCAGGCTTCAGCCGCCGTGGCGTTGCAATTCAATGACGGCCGAGGACGACAGCGGCCGGGCCGGCTGGATCAGGGCCATGCCAAAGCGCTTGCTGATGTAGCGACCGCCGGTGCCGGTCAGGCTCAGGGCGCGGCTGTCCAGGTCCTGGATCAGCCATTTGCGCTCCAGCAAGGCCTGCAACAGCGCCGCCCCCAGGGCGCCCCCCAGGTGCGGACGGCGCATGCTCCAGTCCAGGCACGGGCAGGCGAAGCGTCGACGCAAGGCCTTGAGCCCGGCCACCTCGATCCCCAGGCTGCGGAAAAATTCTTCGCCGCTGTCGCTGACCCGGTAGGCCTCGCCCTCCCCGGCCGCCAGCAGCCAGCCGGCCTCGAACATCCGGTCGTGCAGCTGCACCCCCAGGGTGCCCGCCAGGTGGTCGTAGCAGGTACGGGCGAACTGCAGGCGGTCCGGGGTGCGCGGGGTGAAGCGGGGCGCGCGGCCGTGGCCAATCACCATCAGCGCCTCAAGGGCCTGGGCCACCAGCGGGTCGCCGAGGCAGTAGTAACGGTGCCGGCCCTGGACCTGCACCCGCAATAGCCCCGCCTCCTTGAGCTTGGCCAGATGGGCGCTGGCGGTGGAGGTGCTGACCTCGGCAATCGCCGCCAGCTCGGTACTGGTGCGTGCGTGGCCGTCCATCAGCGCACAGAGCATGCGGGTGCGCGCCGGCTCGGCGATGGCCGCAGCCACTTGGGATACCCCGACGTCGTTCTGCACTACATTCATATTTCGCTCCCTGACGAATCGTGTCTTCGAAAGGGTCAGGATAGTAGCAGCCTGGATATCTGCCGAACAAAGAGATAAATCATGGACGCGATCAGCGCTGCTACTCACTCAGACCCGTACTTCTACTACACCCGCCTCCGCGCCCGGGGCGGCCTGACCTACGATTGCGCCCTCAGGCTATGGGTCGCCAGCAGCGCCGCGGCGGTGGCAGCGGTGCTCGACCACCCGGCCTGCCAGGTGCGTCCCAGTACCGAGCCGATACCCCAGGCCATTGCCGGAAGGCCGGCCGGGCAGTTGTTCGGCCGCCTGATGCGGATGAACGATGGCCCGCGCCAGCGTTGCCCGCGTGCGGCCATCGAACCGGCCTTGCAGGGCCTCTGTACCGCCGGGCTGGAGACCCATCTGGCCCGGTGGCAACCGGCCCTTGTGGCTCCGGCCTGCGCTGGCGACCTGCAACGCTGGCAGTTCGTACTGCCGGTGGCGCTGCTGGCCAGCCTGCTTGGCGTCCCCGCCGGACAGTGCGAAACACTCGCCCGGCGCACCGGGGAATTCGTCGCCTGCTTCTCGCCCCTGAGCGATCAACCCCGATTGCAGGCCGCCGACCGGGCAGCACTGGAGCTGGACGCGCAAATGCAGGCCCTGGTGCAGGCCCCGCAACACAGCCCGCTGCTGCGGCAGATTCTCGACCGCAGTGGTGAGCTTGCTCCAGCGGACCTGCGGGCCAATCTGGCGGGCTTGCTGGCGCAGACCCATGACGCCTGCGCCGGCCTGGTCGGCAACAGCCTGGTCGCCCTGCTGGCTGCACCGGCCATGCAGCAGCGCCTGCGCCAGGAACCGGGCCTGCTGGGCGACTGGCTGCTGGAGCGCCAGCGTCTGGACCCGCCGGTGCAGAACACCCGGCGCTTCGTCACCGCGCCCTGCACCGTGCACGGCGTGGAACTGCAAGCCGGCGAAACCATTCTGGTGCTGCTGGCCGCGGCCAACCAGGACCCGGCGCTAGCCGCCATTACCGGCAGCAACCCGGCGCATCAGGGCTTCAGCTTCGGCGCCGGAACCCACCGCTGCCCTGGCCGGGAGCTGGCCTTGGGCATAGTCCAATGCCTGTTGCACGCCCTGCTGCAGGGTCCCGGCCTGGATGCACTGGCCCTGGACTGGCAGTACCAGGCCTCGGTCAACGGCCGTATTCCGCTGTTCAGCGACCGCGGGGAGGCCGAACAATGATCGCGGTGATCTTCGAAGTGCTGCCAGCTTCGGGCCAGCGCGACGCCTACCTGGAGCTGGCGGCCGGGCTGAAAAACCAGCTGGAGGAGATCGACGGTTTCATCTCCATCGAACGCTTCCAGAGCCTGGCCCAGCCGGAAAAACTGCTGTCCCTGTCGTTCTGGCGTGACGAGCAGGCCGTGGCCCAGTGGCGCAACCTGGAATGCCACCGCCAGGCGCAGGCCCGGGGCCGCGGTGAGGTATTTGCCGACTACCGGCTGCGGGTAGCGACGGTGCTGCGCGACTATGGACTGCAAGAGCGTTGCCAGGCCCCTGCGGACAGCCGCCGGTTGCATGGCCGCTGACACCGTCGGCCTTGGCCCGGCGCCCGGCTTGAGGTAAAACGTGCGCCCGCGGTGGCGGCACGCGCCACCACCTAGCCCGGAACAAGGAGCCTGCATGCTGTTTGTGGTGATGCTGGGGGGCAAGCACCCCAGAGCGAAAATCGAAGTCCATGATGTGCAGTTCGTGGTCGCCGACAGCCTCGAAGCGGCCTACCCGCAACTGCGCGAAGGCTGGTTCGGCAGCCCGGCGGGATTGCACATCGACTCATGGATGCGGGTGGACGGTATCGAAGACTACAGGCTCGAACTCAGCGCCCTGGCCCCGGCTGCGGATGCGCCACGCCTGTACTTCATCAACCTGGGCGGCTATGAAGCAGCGACCTTCGGCGAAGCCCACCGTTACCTGCTGGTGGTGGCCCGGGACAAGGCGCAGGCCAAGGCCAAAGGCAAGCAGCAGATGCTTGCCCACTGGCACAAATCCCACACCGATGCCCTGCTGGACGTCGACGACTGCCTGCCCATCGACCTGGCGGACGGCCGCTACGTGCACCTGGTGAAGGGCCCTCACCAGGGCATCGTGCAGCACAACGACTACATCATCCTGTAGCCGCCGGCTGGCAGGCCAGTGAAGCGCGCACAGGCCGGCTATGCTGGCGGTTTTCTTCAGGGAGCAGAGCCATGCCGCTATGTTTGCGCAACGCACCGCAAGACGACACCCAGCGCCTGACCGTCAACGAACACAATGCCCGGGCGATCCGTTTCTACCAGCGCAACGGCTTTGTGAGGGGCGGCGAAACCCTGTTCCCCTGCGGCGCCGACCTGCACCGCGACTGGGTCATGCTGCGCCGTTGAAGCGGCCCCGCCATCAGCCCGCGCCAGGCGTCAGGTCACCCAGTTCAAGGTCATCGATGGATACCACTTGCTCCAGCAGAAAGGCGCGCAGGCCGTCGATCTGTTCCCGGCGCGGGCTGTCCCGCAGCCACACCAGGTAATAGCCGTCCCCCGACGCCAGCGCACGGGGAAACGGCAGGCTGACCAGGCCCTGGCGGATGTCCTCGGCCACCAGGTACAGGTCGGCGATGGACAGCCCGTGGCCACGCATGGCCGCGCAGATCGCCTGGTCCAGGGTGTCGAAGACGTTGCCCCGGTCCAGCCGTACCTGCTCCAGCAGGCCCTGGGCCTGTAGCCAGCGCCGCCAGTCGCGGCGGTCCGCCGAAGGGTGGATCAGTGGCGCCTCCCTGAGCCGTTCCAGGGTCCAGGGCGGCGCATCCACAGCCTCCGGAGGGCCGATGGGAATCAGCCACTCATCGAACAGCTTGCAGGCCTCGACCCCGGCGCCGAACTGCCCGTTGCCCAGCAGAATCGCGCAGTCATAGGGCTCGGCATGAAAATCCACATGATCGAAATCCATCCACACGCTGGCCAGTTGCACCGCCAGCGACGGCTGCTGGTGCTTGAGCTGGTCCAGGGCCCGCAGCAGCCAACGCATGGTCAGTGTCGAAGGGGCCTTGAGGCGTAATTGGCCACTGCCGCTGCGCAGCGGCAGACAGGCGTCCTCGATGATCCGGAACCCCGCCTTGAGCTCCCGGGCCAGGCGCTGCCCAACGTCCGTGAGTACCAACCTGGGGCCGTGGCGCTCGAACAGGCGGCAGCCGAACTGGCTTTCCAGGGTGCGGATATGCCGGCTGATGGCGCTTTGGGTCAGGGACAGCTCCTCTGCGGCCCGGGTGAAGGAGCTGGAACGGGCCGCCACTTCAAAGGCGCGCAAGGCATAGAGCGGCGGCAGGGACTCGACCATCGGCAAGCACTCAGCATGATTAAAAATCATAGTAAGTCACAGCTTTTTGCGTTTTTCAACGCAGGCTCAAGCCTTCAGGCTAGGGCCTTTGCCAATGACCGAGGAGTTGCCGGGTGGATGTGAACATGTCGTTATTGCTGGCCTATACCCTGAGCGTGCTGATGCTGGTGGCGACCCCGGGGCCGGTGGTGGCGCTGATCGTCAGCACCAGCATGAACGCCGGCCCGCGCCAGGCGCTGCTGACCGCCCTGGGCACCAACGCAGCGTCGTTGCTGCTGGCCCTGCTAGCGGTGCTGATGCTCTCCGGCGGGCTGGCCCTGGACCCACGGCTGATCCACTGGATCAGCGTGCTGGGCTGCTGCTTCATTGCCTGGCTGGCCGTGCAGGGGTTGCGCGAGGCGGCCGCCCAACCCGCTGCGCAAGCACCGGCCAAGCCCCTGGCCGGACGCGGCAGGGGCCTGGCCACCGGCTTTGTGGTGGGCATCGGCAACCCCAAGGACATCATCTTCTTTGTCTCGTTCTTCCCCCAGTTCATCCAGGTCGGCCGTACCTTCGAACACAGCGCCCTGCTGCTGACCCTGGTCTGGGTACTGATCGACCTGGCGGTGCTGGGGGCCTATATCCTGGTGGCACGCCAGGGCTTTTCGCTGAAGTACAAGCGCCTGGTGACGGGGGTGTCGAGCCTGGTGCTGCTGGCAGTGGCAGTGGTGGGGCTGGCCTATTCGCTGCTGGAACTGTACCGCCCGGGCGCCACCTGAGGCGCCCGGCTTCAGACGCTGCGCAATTCCAGGGTCAGGTGCGACAGCCCGGGCAGCGCGGCCAGGCGCGCACGCACGGTCTCGGCACTGAGCGAGGCCCGGGCCACCACACTGACAATCGCCGCCCGGGCCCCGGGGCCCACCTGCCACACGTGCAGGTCGACGATACTGGCATCCCCCGGCCCTTCCACCGATGCGCGGATCTGCCCGGCCACCTGCTCATCGCTGGCATCGAGCAGCACCGCGGCGCTGGACTTGATCAAGGCATAGGACCAGCGGGCAATCACCAGCGCGCCGACAATGCCCATCGCCGGGTCGAGCCAGACCCAACCCAGGTAGCGCCCGGCCAGCAGCGCGGCAATGGCCAGCACCGACGTCAGGGCATCGGCCAAAACATGTACATAGGCCGAACGCAGGTTGTTGTCGCCCCCGGCCCGGTGCGACTGGTGATGCTCGTGATGCTCGTGATGCTCGTGATCATGAGAGAGGCCGTGGGAATGGCCATGATGGTCGTGCCCCCCGCCCAGCAGCCAGGCGCTGAGAATGTTCACCAGCAACCCCGCCACGGCGATCAGCGTGGCTTCGCCAAAGGCCACGCGAGTGGGCTGGAACAGCCGCACCAGGGATTCGCCGGCAATGCCCAGCGCCACCAGGCCGAGAATGATGGCCGAGGCAAAGCCCGCCAGGTCGCCGACCTTGCCGGTGCCGAAACTGAAACGCCGGTTGCCGGCATTGCGCCGGGCAAAACCGTAGGCCGCCGCCGCGATGCCCAGGGCCCCGGCGTGGGTGGCCATGTGCAGCCCATCGGCCAACAGGGCCATGGAGCCGGTGAGGTAACCGGCGACGATCTCCCCCGCCATCATCACCACCGTCAACAGCACCACCCACAGCGTGCGGCGGGCGTTGTCGTCGTGATCAGCACCGAGAAACCGATGATCGTGGGCCAGGTGTGCAGCCTGCTGAGACAGGTTCATGAGCGGCTCCTACTTGGAATAACGGCGGATGGCTTCAAGCAGTTCATCCACGCCCCGGGCCCGCTCGGCATCGCTGAGCTCGGGGTTGGCCACGTGCTCCAGGGCATGGGCTTCGATGATCTCGCCCATCAGGCCGCTGATGGCGCCCCGAGTGGCGGCCACCAGGTGCAGGGTCTTGCCGCAGTCGGCCCCGCTTTCCAGGGCTCGCTCCACAGCCTGGACCTGGCCGAGAATGCGCCGGACCCGCTTGAGCAGCTCATCTTTCTGCGCATGAGTGTGTGACATACCTATACCCCCTATACCTATATAGAGCGCATCTTGCTCCCCTGCCCTCGACGACGCAAGCCGGCCCGACGATGCCGAACGGTTCAAGCGCAGCCAGTATTTTGCGCGGATCGACACCTGGGACCGGGAGGTCGATACCCAGCGCCTGTACTGGTCGGAGGCGATCTACGGCATGTTCGGCTTCCAGGCGATGTACGAGGCCCGGCGCAGCGGCAACAACCACTACCGTCTCGGGCAATAAGCCGCTGCCTAGGCCTCGGCGCCTTCGCCCAGCAGGCGTTGGCGCAGGAATCCCAGGGCGCCCTGGAACAGCGGGTGCCATTGCTCCGACGGCAAGCTGGCCAGGGGCTGCCAGAAAAACTCGAACCGATGGCCGCCGTCATCCGCGGTGAAATGGCTCCAGCTTTCCGGCAACGGCGCTGGCACCCGGCATTCATGGAAGGCCCACACCTGGCCGCAGAAACCCGAATGCCAGAGCCCCAGGAAACCGCTTTCCCCGGCCTGGAGACCGGCCTCTTCCGCCAGCTCGCGAACGGCTGCAGTAGCCGTGGACTCCCCCGCCTCCACCGTGCCCTTGACCAGTTGCAGGCCGGCCAGCGGATGGCGGAAAGCCAGGATCTCCAGCTCGGTGGAATGGCGCAGCACCACCGGGCAGGCTTTATTGGCACGCATAGGCCCCTCGCTCCTCAAGCCTTCAATCGTCCCGGGTCAGCACTTCCAGCAACTCGATCTCGAAGATCAGGTTGGAATTGGGCGGGATGGCGCCCATGGAACGCTCGCCATAACCCAGGTGCGCCGGCACCAGCAGCTTGCGCTTGCCGCCCACCTGCATGCCCATCAGGCCCTGGTCCCAGCCCTTGATCACCCGGCCGGTGCCGATCACGCACTGGAACGGCTTGCCACGATCATAGGAGGAGTCGAAGCTGCTGCCGTCCTCCAGAAAGCCCCGGTACTGGGTGGTGATCAAGGCGCCCTTGACCACAGTCTTGCCGTCGCCCGGCTGGATATCGATGACCTGCAATTCGTCGCTCATGGTTCACTCCCGTTCAAGCATTGCCCCGTCACGGGACTGCGGCGCGCTTTTTCGCAGAATTGCCCCGGCTTGGCAATCACTGTGGCGCCACCTCGATCAGGGTATCGGTATCGAGAAAGATCGCCCCCAGCGCCATCGCGACCTCCTCGACGCTGGCGAGCCCCGGCTTCCAACTGATCTCAAGGCTGGGCAAGCCCCGGCACCAGGCCTGGGAATCGCCAAAATGCAGGGTCAGGCGGCCCGGGGCCAGCAGCACCTGGCGGATGCCGCCATAGCCGGACACTGCCTGGCCGCCCAGTTCCACATGGTAAGTGTCCATGCCCAACTGCCGGTCCTGCTCGTCAAAGCATTCGGCGCGCTGCAACAGCAGGTAGTGCCCGGGCTGCTGCCCGTCGTCGGCAAAGCCCAGGATCTGCACCTCGTCTTCAGTGCAGGCACTGTAGCCAGTGGCATGAAATTTCAAACTCATCGCTCCTTGCTCCTTATTCGCGGTCACTGGCGCAACAGCCCGCTTTCATAATCCAGCCAATCCTGCTCAAAGCACTCCTGCAGGTACTCCAGCACGCTGTCCAGCGACACCGAGGCAGGCACATTGACAGCAAGGAACGCCTTGCTCATGCCCTCCCAGCTGCAGCCCAGGGCGTTGATCCGCGCCAGCACCTCGGGGGTCCGGGCCCTGCCGGCGTCAAAGAACACCAGGCGCAACGTGCTGTTGCCACTGCTGCGCCCGACCCGCCTGAACCACTTCAGGCCATCGGCCTCCACCTGGACTTCGACGTCGTCCTCGTAACAGGCATCCTGGGAGTAGAACGGAAGGTTGGCGATACGGTACAGGCCATCGGGCTGGCGTTCGGCCCAGACCCCTTCGCTGGCCACCGGCGGATAGTCGTCCACCACCGTCAACCTGAGCATGATCTTGTCCATCACCTGTCCCTGGTTCATTGAATAAAAGGCAGCGGAGCCCTTCGGTCCCCGCGCAAGCCGAGCGCTTTTTCGCAGAATTGCCGCCCCTTGGCAATCATTGACGGGTCGCCGGCGAAGGTGTGTCACCGAACAGGAAGATTCCGTTACCATTGCCGCCCCCACGCCTCACTCGATAAGGACATCCCATGGCCACCGCCGATATCGTCGCCCTGGTGCTGCTCGCCGCTCTGGCGCTGTACCTGGTCAGCCTCTACAACCGCCTGACCACCCGGCGTACCCGTCTGCGCAATGCCTTCGCCCAGATCGAGGTGCAACTCAAGCGCCGCTACGACCTGATCCCCAACCTGCTGGAAACCGTCAAGGGCTACCTGCAGCACGAGCGCCAGACCCTGACCGCCCTGGCCGAGGCTCGCAACAGTGCCCGGGACAGCCTGCAAGCGGCTGCTGCGCAACCCGGTGACAGCGCCAGCATCGCCCGCCTGGGCCAGGACCAGGGTGCCCTGGACCAGGTCCTCGACCGCCTGCACCTGAGCCTGGAGGCCTACCCGGAACTCAAGGCTTCGCAGAACATGGCGCAACTCAGCGAAGAACTGACCAGCACCGAGAACAAGGTCGCCTACGCGCGCCAGGCCTTCAACGACGCCGTGACCGACTACAACCTGTGCAAGCAGCGGGTGCCGGCACTGTTTTTCGCCGGGCTGTTCGGCCACCGGGCCGATGCCGCCCTGCTGCAATTCGCCGACAGCGCGCGCATTCAAGACGCCAGCAAAGTCTCCTTCCAGTAACTGCACCTGCCCCCGGAAACCTGCATGAAGTTCTTTCAACACCAGGCCCGAGCCCGGCGCCACACCCTCAAGCTGGTGCTGTTGATGACCCTGGCGGTAGCCACCCTGGTCAGCCTCAGCAGCCTGGGGCTGGGCCTTGCATGGCGCGAGCTGAGCCAGGAATACAAGCAGCCCAAGGTCTTGAGCTGGACCGCAGTGGCCGTGGTGGCGCTGCTGATGCTGCTGGTGGTGCTGCTGGGCAGTTGGTACAAAAGCTGGCGCCTGCGGGCCGGCGGCAAGGTGATCGCCGAGCACCTGGGCGGGCGCTTGATCAACGATTCGCCCCGGGGCAGCGAGGAACAGCGACTGCTCAATATCGTCGAGGAAATGGCCCTGGCCTCGGGCGCCACCATGCCTGCGGTGTATGTGCTGCCGGAAGACGGGATCAACGCCTTCGCCGCCGGACTGACCCCGCAGCAGGCGGTGCTCGGCATCACCCGCGGAGCCCTGGTCCACCTCGACCGCGACGAGTTGCAGGGCATGGTGGCTCATGAGTTCAGCCACATTCACAACGGCGACATGCGCCTCAACACCCGCTTGCTGGCGGTGATCCATGGCCTGCTGGTGTTCAGCCTGGCGGGCATCGCGGTGCTGCGCCAGGCTGAAAAGCAGCACCTGGGCAGCGACCGCCACCGCTTCTTCTGGCAGATCATCTTCGCCGTGCTGGGCCTGGCCCTGCTGGTCTTCGGTTCCCTGGGCAGCCTGCTGGGCAACCTGATCAAGGCCGCCATCTGCCGTCAGCGCGAGTTTCTCGCCGATGCCTCGGCGGTGCAGTTCACCCGCAACCCCCAGGGCATTGCCGGCGCCCTGAAAAAGATCGGCGGCAGCAGCGCCGGTTCGCGCCTGCGCGCCTTCGCCGCCGCGCAGTACAGCCACCTGTATTTTCACCAGGGGGTGAAACTGCGCCTGGGCCGCCTGATGGCCACCCACCCACCGCTGGCTGCGCGCATCCAGCGCCTGGACCCGCAGTGGGATGGGCGCTTCAAGCCGCTGTAAGGGCCCTACCAGAGGGCAATGTCGTAAGTGATGTAGAGGCGGTTGCTGTCCCGCCCACGGGCGTAGTCGGAGCGATACACATAATTGCGCAGCTTCACCCCCAGCCCCTTGAACGAACCTTGCTGAAGCACATAGGCCAGTTCGCTGTCGCGCTCCCACTCATCGACCCGGGTCCTGGACTTGCCGCCATTGCCACTCAGGTAGCGGGAACTGAAGGTCAGGCCGGGGAGACCGAGACCAGCGAAGTTGTAGCCGTAGCCGAGCATCCAGGTCTTCTCGCCCTCTTCGATGAACTTGCCGATGCCGGCGTTACTGAAGGAGTAGACCGTGGCGCCGCTGATATACGGCAAGCCGGCATCGCCACTGAGACGCTGATAACCACCGCCAAGGGAATGCCCGGCGATCGCGTAGGTCAGTTGCCCGCTGAGCATGCGGTTGTCGATCTTGCCGTCAAAGGCCGCGCCTGAATCGGCGCTGCGAAAGTAGCGCAGGTCGCTGGTCAAGGTGCCCCGCCCCAGCGCCAGGTCATGCTGGAGGCCGACGAAGTCCTGCCGATAGAAGTTCTCAAGCTCGCCATGGAAATAGCTCAGGCGCAGGCTCTTGCTCCACTTGTATTCGGCCCCGCCGTAGCGGAAGTCCCCGGACTGGCCGCCGCTGTAGCCGTCGGGGACCAGCCCCACGCTGTCGGTGGAATCGCGCAGTTTGAAGCGCTGCAGATAGCCGCCGGTCAAGCTCAGGCCGTCGATATCCGTGCTGGTGAGCTGGGTGCCCTGATAGGTCTGCGGCAACAGACGGGCATCGTTGTAGACCAGCACCGGGGTCTTGGGCAGCAGGGTGCCGTACTTGAGCGTGGTCTTGGCCAGCCGCACCTTGGCCGTGGCGCCGGCACTGGCAAATTCGCCTGCGGCGCGACCGTCGTCGTGCACCGGCAACAGCCCCGTTCCACTGCGCCCCTTGCCGGAGTCGAGCCTGACACCCAGCAGCCCCAGGGCATCGACCCCGACCCCCAGGGTACCCGGGGTGAATCCGGACTGATAATCGAGCAGGAAACCCTGAGCCCACTCAGTGCGCTCGCTCTTGGCGCTGCGCGCAGCCTTGGCGCTGAGCCCATGTTCGTCGCGGAAGTTTTCGTTGAAATAGACGTTGCGCAGCTGCAGCTTGAGACTGCTGTCGTCGATGAATCCAGCGCCCTGGACCGCCGCCAGGGGCAGCAGGCTCAAGCTGGACAGAATCAGGGTGCGACTTTGCCAATGGCTCATGAGGTAGTTCTCGTTGTTGTTATTCAAGGCGCAGTTGTCCCTGGCGCCCTTGAAACAAGCGCGCCGGGCCACCAAAGAGGGTTTCGAACGAATCAGACGAACAGGGTCAGGGCGCCGGTCAGCAAGGCCAGGGCGGTAATCACCAGAGAGGTCAGCACCGCCCACTTCACCGTGGCCTTCTGGAAGTCGCCAATGTCACGGTCCACCATGCCAACCAGCAGCAGGGTCGAGGCCACCAGCGGGCTCATCAGGTGCACCGGCTGGCCGAGGATCGAGGCCCGGGCGATTTCCAGGGGAGAAATGCCATAGGCCGCCGCCGCGTTGGCCAGGATCGGCACCACGCCGAAGTAATAGGCATCGTTGGACAGGACGAAGGTCAGCGGCATGCTGGTCAGCGCCACCACCAGCGGGAACAGGTGGCCCCAGGACGGCGGAATCCAGTCCACCAGGGTCTGGGCCAGTGCGTCGACCATCTTGGTACCGGAGAAAATCCCGGCGAAGATCCCCGCGGCGAACACCAGCAGCACCACGGTCATGGCGTTGCCTGAATGAGCGAGAATGCGCTCCTTCTGAATGTCCAGCTGCGGGTAATTGATCATCAAGGCCAGGACAAAACCGATCAGGAACAGCACCGCCGAGTGCATCAGGCCCAGCACCAGCGCGGTCATCACCGCCACCACCAGCAGCAGGTTGACGTAGGCCAGCTTGGGCCGCTTATGCGGCGTGTCCTCCAGAATCGCCTTGATGTAGCAGTCACCGCCACCGCTTTGCAGTTGGGTATTGCCGATGCGCTTGCGCTCGGCCCGGCCCAGCAGGTAGGCGGTAAACACCACCCAGGCGGCGCCGCCGATCATGGTCGGCAACAGTGGTACAAAGTACTCGCCGGCATCCAGGCCCAGGGCGGCGATGGCTCGGGTTGCCGGCCCGCCCCACGGGGTCATGCCGCTCATGATGCTCAAAGACAGCATGGAGATGGTGGCGAGAATCATCGGGTTCATGCCGATGCGCTTGTACAACGGCAGCATGGCCGCGCAGGTAATCATGTAGGTGGTGGTGCCGTCGCCGTCCAGGGCGACCACCAGCGACAGCAACGCGGTGCCGATGGCGATCTTGGTCGGATCGCCATTGACCCGTTTGAGAATCTTGCGGATCAGCGGATCGAACAGCCCCGAATCGATCATCAAGCCGAAGAACAGAATGGCGAACAGCAACAGCGCCGCCGACGGCGCGACCATTTTCAGGCCGTCGAGCATCATCTTGCCGGTGCTGCCGGCAAACCCGCCGAGCACCGCGAAAATGATCGGCACCAGGGTCAACGCCACAATGGGCGACAGGCGCTTGGTCATGATCAGGAAGGTGAAGACCACCACCATGGCGAGGCCGAGTAAGGCGAGCATAAGTCGATTCTCTTGTTTTTATGGTGAGCGTGACCGGCACGCAGGCGCGGCCACCCGGGCACCGGGCGCCCCTCAGGGGCGCCCGGCACAGGTGTTGAGTCGGTACTTGGGGTAAAGCGCTGGTGCTTGGCGGGTCTAGCCGAGCTTGCTCGCCAAAGCGGCGGCTGGGCTGTCATCGGCGGCAGCAGCCTGGGCCGCAAGCGGCTGGCCATCGAGCGTGCGCAACAGCACCTGGCGGTCGCAGGCCTGCTCCGAAAGGGCGATC
Source organism: Pseudomonas protegens CHA0 (assembly GCF_000397205.1). Taxonomy (NCBI): domain Bacteria; kingdom Pseudomonadati; phylum Pseudomonadota; class Gammaproteobacteria; order Pseudomonadales; family Pseudomonadaceae; genus Pseudomonas; species Pseudomonas protegens. Next base: position 2,814,384 of record NC_021237.1, on the reverse strand, counting down.
ACCACGGTTGCCACTGCGTTGCTGGCCAGGCTGGTCAAGGCCCGGGCCTCGGACATGAAGCGATCAATACCGATCAGCAATGCCAGGCCTGCCAGGGGAATGTCATGAATCACCGTCAGGGTCGAGGCCAGGGCCACGAAACCGCTGCCGGTCACCCCGGCGGCGCCCTTGGACGACAGCAGCATGATCGCCAGCATGGTGACCACCTGCCCGGCACTCAGCTCGATATTGCACGCCTGGGCAATGAAGATCGCCGCCAGTGACAGGTAGATCGCCGTGCCGTCGAGGTTGAACGAATAGCCGGTGGGCAGCACCAGCCCTACCACGCTCTTCTTGCAGCCCAGGGCCTGGAGTTTTTCCAGCATGCGCGGCATCACCGGTTCTGTGGACGAGGTGCCGAGCACCACCAGGAACTCTTCACGCAGGTAGCGCAGCAGCTTCCAGAGGCTGAAGCCGTTGGCCCGGCAAATGCCGCCCAGCACGACGCAGACAAAGAAGCCGCAGGCGACATAGAGGGTCATGATCAGTTTGGCCAGGGCGCCCAGGGAGGTGATGCCGTACTGGCCCACAGTAAAGGCCAGGGCCCCGAAGGCGCCGACGGGGGCAAAACGCATCAGGTAGGAGAAGATCTTGAACACCATCTGCGAGGCCGACTCCAGCACCACCAGCACCGGCTTGCCGCGCTCGCCCAGGGACGACAGGGCAAACCCGCACAGCACCGCGATAAACAGCACCGGCAGCACCTCGCCCTTGTTGAAGGCACCGACAAAGGTCTCGGGAATGATGTGCATGAAGAACTCCACCACCCCCAGCTTGGCCGCCGAATCGGTGTACTGGGACAGGCCCTGGGTGCTCAAGCGGGTGGGGTCGATGTTCATCCCCGCGCCGGGCTGGAACAGGTAGACCGCCGCCAGGCCGATGAACAGGCTGATCAGGGTCAGGCCCAGGAACAGCAGCATGGTCTTGCTCAGCAGGCGCCCCAGGGAACGCTTGTCGCTCATGCCGGCGATGCCGGTGACGATGGTGCAGAACACCACGGGGGCGATCATCATCTTGATCAGCTTGATGAAGGCATCTCCCAGAGGCTTCAGGGCAATGGCTTGCGCGGCCCAGAAGTGCCCCACCAGGACCCCGAGGAACACGGCGCAGAGGATCTGGAAATAGAGCGATTTAACAACTTTCATGGCATCACCCATTTTTAGAATTGTGTTGATGCAACGCGGGTCGACAGCAACGACTAACCGGCCAGGCGCTGTGAAGCCGGCGCGTAGACATACCCGGAGAACAACCGGCGGGCGGTGCGGACCACCGAGGCGCGAATGGTCTCAGGGCTTTTTCCGCTGTAGGACAATACGACATCTATTGCCCCGCTGGGATGCTCGATACGGACCTTTTGCAGACGCGGTTCGTGGACCCCGCCCAGTATCTCGGCCGCCACACTGCCGGCGGTGACACAGGCGGTAGCCAGGCCGATGGAGCCGGTGATGGCCAGGGCCCGATGGCAGTTGTGGGGCATGAAATAGCGCACCGCCAGGGTGCCCCCCGCCCGGGCCTGGGACACCAGCACCGGCTTGGGAATCACTTTGTCGCTGACATCCCCCAGGCCCATGGCCAGCCCGGCCTTCAGGCGCAGGTTTTCCAGGCGCTTGAGAAAGTCCGCGTCGGCGTCCAGCTCGGCCGGGGTTTCATCGCCGCGCTTGCCCAGGCAGGCAGCCTGCACCAGCACCATGGGCATGGCCATGTCGATGCACGTCACGGCAATGCCGTCGATCAGGTCCTGAGGCTGGCCCGTGGGGAACAACTGGCCGGTCTTGCTGCCGGCGGCATCGAGAAAGGTCAGGGCCACCGGCGCCGCGCTGCCCGGCACGCCGTCAATGGTGGTGTCGCCTTCGTAGCTGACCTTGCCATCGGGGGTCTGTACCTGGGCATTGACCAGGGTGCCGGTGTTGAGGTTGCGAATCCGCACCTGGGTCTGTGCCCCCGTGGCCTTGACCAGCCCCTGCTCGATCGCGAAAGGCCCGACGGCGCAGAGCATGTTGCCGCAGTTGGGCGCGGTATCGACCCGCCGCTGCGACACCATGACCTGGACGAACAGATAATCGACATCCGCGTCCGGGTGCAGCGACGGACTGACGATCGCCACCTTGCTGGTTTGCGGGCTGCCGCCGCCGATGCCGTCGATTTCCAACTCATGGCCGGAGCCCATCAGGTTGAGCAACAGCTCATCACGTTCGGACACCGCCACAGGCAGATCCCAGGCCAGAAAAAACGGCCCTTTGGAGGTGCCGCCGCGCATCAACACACAAGGAATTCGTTGCATGAACACTGACTCTTGTTGATCAATCGAGGTAATTGATGTTCTGGACACAAGAGTGTCAGGGATTAAAAAGTGTTTCCAATGCAAAGATCAGAGAGATTATTGCGTTACGAGCATGAATTAAATATCGTGTCCGGCACCGCCACACCCGACGCCCGCCTTGAGAAACCAGCATGGAATATGAGCTCCAGGACATAAGATCTTTCGTGAAAATCGCCGAACTGGGGAGTTTCCACGAAGCCGCCGACGCTTTGCACCTGTCCCAGCCCGCCCTGAGCCGACGTATGAAAAAGCTCGAAGAGGGCCTGGGCACCGCGCTCCTCGACCGCACCACGCGCAAGGTCAGCCTGACCAGCGTCGGTCGCGACTTCCTGCCCAAGGCCCGACGACTGCTGGACGACTTCGACGACTCGATCCTCAACATCCGTGAGCTGGCAGAACGGCAGATCGGTCAGGTGACCCTGGCCTGTATCCCCACGGCGGCCTTCTACTTCCTGCCGTCAGTGATCCGCCTGTATAACCTGCGCTATCCGAAAATCCGCATCCGCCTGCTCGACCTCAGCGCCAACGAGGGCCTTGAAGCGGTGCTGCGCGGCGAAGCGGACTTCGGCATCAACATGATGAGCGGCCAACACCCGGACATCGAGTTCGTGCCCCTGGTCAACGAGCCCTTTGTCCTGGCCTGCCGGCGCGACCATGAACTGGCCGAGCGCAGCTCGGTGACCTGGTCGGAACTCAGCGATTATCGCTTGATCGGCGTCGGTCGCCTGAGCGGCAACCGCATGTTGCTGGACCATGCCCTGTCCGGCTTGAGCTGGCGTCCCCAGTGGTTCTACGAGGTGCAGCACCTGTCCACGTCACTGGGCATGGTGGAGGCCGGGCTCGGGGTTTCGGCGATGCCGAGCCTGGCCATGCCGGCCGCCGATCACCCGACCCTGGTCAGCGTTCCGCTGACCGAGCCCGTGGTCAATCGCACCCTGGGGCTGGTGTCCCGGCGCGGCGCGTCGCTATCGCCGGCCGCGGAAAAATTTGTCTCGATTCTGCTGGAGCAGTGGCCGCACTGACCCGCCCGCCCCCCTGCTCTCCCGTACTCCGACGTGCCTTGCAGGGCGCACCGCCAGTCTCAGAACATCCACGCCGTTTTTATCCGGGCGCAGACTGGCAATACCAATCCGCTCATCGTCACCGACGAGCCTTTATCATCACCTGCGCCCCGTTCTCCCTGGAGTCCCCCCGATGCCCCATGAAGGCAACCTGCTACAAGCCGCCGTCGTGTTCCTCTGCGCCGCCGTGCTCATCGTGCCCCTGGCCAAGCGCCTGCAACTGGGGGCCGTGCTCGGCTACCTGCTGGCCGGGGTGCTGATCGGCCCCTCGGTGCTGGGCCTGGTGGGCAACCCCCAGAGCGTCAGCCATATCTCCGAACTGGGGGTGGTGCTGCTGTTGTTCATCATCGGCCTGGAGCTGTCGCCCAAGCGCCTGTGGGTGATGCGCAAGGCGGTGTTCGGCGTCGGCCTGGCCCAGGTGCTGCTGACCGGGATGCTGATCGGCGTGGTGGCGCTGTTTCTGTTCGGCCAGTCGCTCAACAGTGCCATTGTCCTGGGCCTGGGCCTGGCCCTGTCGTCCACCGCCCTGGGCCTGCAAAGCCTGGCCGAACGCAAGGAGCTGAACAGCCCTCATGGGCGCATGGCCTTCGCCATCCTGCTGTTCCAGGACATCGCCGCCATTCCACTGATCGCCATGGTCCCGGTGCTGGCCGGTGGCGATCACCACACCAGCAGCGCCGAGGACCTGCGCCACGGCCTGCAAGTGCTGGGCAGCATCGCCGTGGTGGTGGTGGGCGGGCGCTACCTGCTGCGCCCGGTGTTTCGCATCGTGGCCAAGACCCGCTTGCCGGAAGTCTCCACCGCCACTGCCTTGCTGGTGGTGATCGGCACCGCCTGGCTGATGGACCTGGTGGGCGTGTCCATGGCCCTGGGCGCCTTCCTCGCCGGCCTGCTGCTGGCGGACTCGGAATACCGCCACGAGCTGGAAGCACAGATCGAACCCTTCAAGGGCCTGCTGCTGGGGCTGTTCTTCATCAGCGTCGGCATGGGCGCCAATATCAGCCTGCTGCTCAGCGCGCCCATCGCGGTGCTGGGCCTGACCCTGCTGCTGATCGCCCTCAAGCTGCCGCTGCTGTTCGTGGTCGGGCGCCTGGCCGGTGGCCTGGGACGCGAGAGTGCGGTGCGCCTCGGGGTGGTGCTGGCGGCGGGCGGCGAGTTCGCTTTCGTGGTGTTCAAGATCGGCCGCGACCAGGGCCTGTTCGAGCCCCGCCTGTATGACCTGCTGGTGCTGACCATCACCCTGTCCATGGCCCTCACCCCACTGCTGTTGCTGGCCTGCACCCGCTGGCTGAAACCCAAGGCCAAGCCGGTGGAAATGCCCGCCGAGTACCGCCGGATCGATTCCGACGGGCCGCGGGTGGTGATTGCCGGCATGGGCCGCATGGGGCAGATCGTGGCGCGGATCCTGCGGGCACAGAAAGTGCCCTTCGTGGCCCTGGACACCTCGGTGGAAACCATTGAACTGATCCGCAGTTTCGGCGGCATGCCGGTGTTCTACGGCGACCCGTTGCGCCCGGAGATCCTCAGCGCGGCCAAGGTCGGCGAAGCGGAGTACTTCGTCATTGCCACCGACGACCCGGAAACCAATATCAAGACCGCCGAGCAGGTCAGCCGGCTCTACCCGCACCTGAAGATCATCGCCCGCGCGCGCAACCGCCAGCACGTGCACCGGCTGGTGGACCTGGGGGCCCAGGCGGTGCGGGAGACCTACTATTCCAGCCTGGAAATGAGCCGCCGCACCCTGGTGGGGCTGGGCTTGAGCCAGGCCCAGGCCGATTCGCGGATCCAGCGTTTCACCCAGCACGACGAACAACTGCTGGCGGCCCAGCATGCCGTCTACGACGACGCCGCCAAGGTCCTGCAAAGCGCCCAGGAAGCCCGCGCCGAACTGGCCCGGCTGTTCGAAGCCGACGAACAGGACGAACAGATCGAAAGCCCGCTGCCGCCGATGCGCTGAGGCGCCAGGCCCTGCGCCACCTCGCAGGAGTCGGCTTGCTGGCGAAGGCGGTCTCAAGGACGCCGGGTAATGATCTGAGGGCCGTGGTGTACCCTTCGCTGGCAAGCCAGCTCCTACAGGCCCGGCACGACACACCGTAGGAGCCGGCTTGCCGGCGAAGGCGGCCTCAGCAACACCGGAAAACGATCTGCATGACGCAACACGCCCTCCGGCGGCTACCGACAGATTCTGTCAGCAGAGGGCGTGTAGAGTGGACGCCGCCCCGGCTTTGAATGGATACGCCCCATGAGTTCTACCCAAGAGCAGGCCCCCGCCCTCAAGGAAATCTTCAACCAGCAGCGCCTGATGCATATCGCCGACGCCATGCACACGGTGCATCCGGCCTTCGACCGCCAGGGGTTCCTGCAACGGGCCGGCCACGGCCTCGCCGAGCTGTCGCTGATGCAGCGCCTGGCCCGGGTCAGCGAGAGCCTGCACCAGGTACTGGGCCTGGACTACCCCAGCAGCCTGGAGCTGCTGCAAGCCCTGGCGCCGCGCCTGAACAGCCGCTTCGTGTGCATCTTCCTGCCCCACTACGTGGCCAGCTACGGCCTGCATGACTTCGAGCTGTCCATGGCGGCGCTGAAGTATTTCACCGGCTTCGGCTCATCGGAGTTCGCCGTGCGCCACTTCTTGCGCCAGGACTGCCAGCGCACGCTGGCCGTGATGCACGAGTGGGCCACGGACAGCGATGAACACGTACGCCGCCTGGCCAGCGAAGGCAGCCGCCCGCGCCTGCCCTGGTCGTTCCGCCTGGAGCAGTTGCAGGCCGACCCGCAACTGGCGGCGCCGATCCTCGAACGCCTGCGCAATGACCCCAGCCTGTACGTGCGCAAGTCGGTGGCCAACCACCTCAACGACATCACCAAAGAGCACCCGCAGTGGGTCCTGGAACGTCTTGAAGGCTGGCCCCTGGAGCAGCCGCACAGTGCCTGGATCGCCCGTCATGCCTTGCGCAGCCTGATCAAGCAGGGCGACCGCCGGGCCCTGGCGCTGATCGGCGCCGGGGCCCGGGCCGAGGTCCAGGTTTGCCGCTTCCAGGTGGCCCCCGGGCAATTGCGCCTGGGGGACAGCCTCAACCTGTCCCTGACCCTGGTCTCCACCTGCTCGCACGAACAGCGCCTGGTGGTGGATTACGCCATCGACTACGTCAAGGCCTCCGGCGCCACCGCGAGCAAGGTGTTCAAGCTCAAGACCTTCACCCTGCAAGGCCTGGCCCAGGTGGAGCTTGGCCGCAGCCAGCAGATCCGCGAACTGACCACCCGCCGCCACTATCCGGGGCGCCACGGCGTGCGATTGCTGGTCAACGGCGAACCCCTGGCCACAGGCCATTTCGACTTGCTCGTCCCCTGATCCCCAAGGAAGCCCCATGGCAATCATCAGCAAATGGGCGAAATCCATCGCCCGGGTCCTGGAAAGCAGCTTCAGCGTCAGCAGCACCATCGCCAGCCACTCCGGCGTCCTCGGTGACGCCCGGGAGAGTTTCATCCGTGACGTCCTCAAGCGATTTCTGCCGAGCAACATCAGCATCGGTGCCGGGCAGATCATCGACTCCGAAGGAGGCATCTCCAAGCAGATCGACCTGATCATCTATCGCAACGATTTCCCCACGCTGCGCACTTTCGGCTCGGCGGACGTGTACCTGATCGAAGGGGTGATCGCCACCGTGGAGGTCAAGTCCCAACTCAACGAAAAGAGCCTGTTCGAGGCCCTGGAGAACGGCAAGTCGGTGCGCAACCTCAAGCCCTCGGTGCTGCGCCATTCCCTCGACGAATACAGCGCGCGCATCTATGACCGCGACTATCAGAACCTGACGGTCTCGCAGATGAATTCGGTCATGGGCCTGGTGCTGCCGCCAGCCTATGTGTACGGGTATCGAGGCTACCCCGGCAGCAGCCTGGAGCCGTTGCGCAACAGCCTGAACGCCTGGCACAACATCCCCGACCGTGCCGGCGAACTGGACGTGACCCTGATGCCCGAGGTCATTGCCACCCAGGGCTGTGTGACCCTGAAGAACCTCAACAACCACCTGGCCCTGCCCCGGCCCGGCGCCGCCGACCTGGAGGCCTGTCGCCAGAGCTACAACACGGCCATGTCCAGCAGCATGAGCAAGCAGGAGTTCTTCGGTTGCTTTCGCGAAAGCAACGCTGAGAGCTTCGACTACGGCATCGCCATCAAGGCCTACGAAACGCCGCTGCAATACCTGATTTCCAGCTTGCTGGAGGCGGTGACCTCACGCATCGGCTACCAGCAACTGGGGGGGACGGCGATCCAGTACAACCTGTTGAAATACCACCTGAGTGAAGAGATGGAGGGCGGCTGGTCCGGCGCCGCGATCAACCTGACCCGGGTGCGTGATCCCAAGCTGGATCTGGCGGGCAAGTTCGGCTTGTGGAAGGCCGGGGCCTGAAGCGATCGACAGGGCCCGCAAACCGCGACTGGGCGCTCAGCCCGTCGTGGCCTTCATGGGCAGCGCGATCAAGTGCTCGCTGCAGCCGAAGCCACCCACTGCGTCGTCGTACCAGAACACTTCCACCACCGCGATGCAGCCGTCATAGGACTGCCCTACCAGCGTGCCGTCGGCCTTGAACACCCGCAGGTAGCCGCCAACGCTGTAGCGCGAGCTGTCGCCATCGCCGGGCATGGTCATGGTGGGAATCCAGGTGCGCCAGCTGAACAAGCGGTACTTCTGGTAGTAGAAGGCCTGGTCGGCGCTGTAGTCGCGGCCCTGATACGGCGTGCCGTAGTAGAACGAGCCATAGGCCTGGTACGCCAGGTACAGCGCCAGCGCGGCGCCGAGAATGAGGTTGATCTTTTTCATTGCAGGGTCGTTCCTTTTACCCGTGGAAACATCAAGAAGGAGGCAGGCCCAGCATGCGCAGGCACGCCTGGACAATGGCCTCGGCCAGGGCCCGGCCATCGTCCTCGCCGGCGGCGATCACATCGTCGGTGGCGCCATGCACCCCGGCGTAGATCAGCGAAGCGATCACCCCTGGCTGGGCCAGGGACCAGCAGCCGGCGCGCTGGCCGCCTTCGAGAAGGCCCAGCAACTGCTCGAGGATCGCGTTCTTTTCCGGGTTGCCGCGGTCGTGATGATGGTGGTTGGGGTAGACGATGTCGTGCAGGCGGTAGGTGTCGAGGTAGGCCTGCACGCTGGTGCGGATCCAGCTGCTGAGCTGCGCCACCCAGTCGTCCTCGGGGCAGGCCGCCACCGCCTGCTCCAGGCGCTGCAGGTAGTGCTGGGTATAGCGTTGCCCCAGGGCCACCAGCATGTCGTTCTTGGATTGGAAGTAGTGATAGAAGGTGCCCTTGGCCACCTCGGCGCGCTCGACGATCTCGCTGATGGTGGTGGCTTCCACGCCCTGGCTGAGGAACAGGTCTTGGGCGGCGGCCATCAGCTCTTCCAGGCGTACTTCGGCCGGTTTGGTGCGCGGCCGCGGCTGGGCAGCGCGCTTGGCAACCGGGGAGGTTTTGACACTCATGAACGAATCCGGGCTGTTCGACAAAGGTCGCCATTCTAGGGGATTTGTGGGGGAAAAGAGAGTTGAGAATCTTTTTCATTCTCCATTGACCGACGGTCAGTCGAAATACTATGCTCGCCCTGCAAGCCCATTCCAGACCTTGCGGGAGATACACCATGCAGCGCTATCGTCGCCCGGCCCTGGTCGCCGCCGCCTACCTCGGGACCTTCCTGGCGTCCCTCGACATCAGCATCGTCAACGTCGCCCTGCCAACCTTGCAGCAGGCCCTGGCCACCGACCTGGGCGGCCTGCAATGGGTGGTCAATGCCTACGCCATCTGCCTCTCGGCGTTCATGCTCTCGGCAGGCCCCCTTGGGGATCGCTTTGGTCACAAACGCTGCTGGCTGATCGGTGTGCTGCTGTTCTGCCTCGGCTCGGCGCTGTGCGCGCTGGCCCAGGAGCTTTCGCTGCTGCTGGCCGGGCGCGCAGTGCAGGGGCTGGCCGGGGCCCTACTGATTCCCGGGGCGATGCCGATCCTCAGCCACGCCTTTCCCGAGCCTCGGCAACGGGCCCACGTGATCGGCGGCTGGTCGGCCTTCAGCGCCCTGGCCCTGATTCTCGGCCCGCTGCTGGGTGGCCTGTTGCTGGAGCACCTGGGCTGGCAGAGCATTTTCCTGATCAACCTGCCCATCGGCCTGCTGGCCCTGGCCCTGGGCGGCTGGGGCATCAGCGAGCGCAAGTACCCCCAGCACGCCGCGCTCGACCCCCAGGGCCAGATCCTCAGCGTGCTCTGCCTGGGGGCCCTGACCTACGGCCTGATCGTCGCTGGCGAGGACGGTTTCGGCAGCCGCGAGGCACTCACCTCATTGCTGCTGGCGACGCTGGCGCTGCTGGCCCTGATCCAGGTCGAGCGTCGAGTGCAGCGGCCCCTGGTGCCCGTCGCCCTGTTTCGCCAGCGGCCCTTTGCGGTGGCCAACCTGGCCTCGTTCATCCTCGGGTTTTCCTGCTACAGCAGCCTGTTCTTCTTCTCGATCTTCCTGCAGCAGATCCAGGGCTGGTCCGCCGCCGACACCGGCCTGCGCATGCTCCCGCAGTTCGTGGTCACAGGCGTTGTATCGATGCTCTTTGGCCGCTTGCACCGGCGCATCCCCCTGCCCTGGCTGATGGTTGGCGGCTATGGCCTGGTAGGCCTGGCCATGAGCGCCATGGCCGGCTTCGATGCCCACACGCCCTACTGGCGGGTGGGTTCGCTGTTCGGTCTGCTGGGGCTGGGCATGGGCCTGGCGGTGCCGGCCACCGGGCTGGTGGTGATGGCCTGCGCACCGGCAGAGCGCGCCGGCATCGCCTCGGCCAGCATGAACGCCCTGCGCCAGACCGGCATGAGCGTCGGCATCGCCCTGCTCGGCAGCCTGATGAGCGCCCGGGCAGTGCAAGTGCTCAGCGAATCCGGCGCCGCGGCCGGGTTCGACGGCGCCGCCGAACTGGCCCGGCAAGCGGTGACCGAACACCGCCTGCCGCTGCACGACCCGCTGTTCGCCGACCTCTATGGCGCCGCCATGACCAGCGGTTTTCGCCTGGCCATGGCCCTGGCCGGTTGCGCCAGCCTGCTGGCCATGGGGCTGTTGCTGGGAACTCGCCAGCAAGCGGTCCGCGAGCCTGCCGGCAGCCCCGGCACCAGGCCGGCTCGTTGACAAGCGCCGTGGTGGCACCGACCCTCCAGGCCCGGGACCGCTACATCCGGCCTGACGACTAAGGCGCCGTCCTCCCTGCCCGATGTCGCAAAGGCGTTGCTCAAGGTCGAATCCAGCCTGCCGCCCCAGCGCGCACTGTCCATACTCAAGGGCCTTGTCCCCTGGTAATGGAATACCCCCGTGAACCTGCCACCGGTCCTGCCTGACACCGCCCCTGCCCTGGTCAACCCGCTACGCCTGGGCCAGGACGATCTACGGCATTTCAAGGAGCGTGGCTTCATCAAGCTGCGGGGGTTGTTGACGCCTGCGGCCATCCTGCAACTGCGCGAGCTGGCCAACAGCCAACTGCGTCCTGCCCCCTCGGGTACCTCGGCCCATGGCGACGGTTTCAGTCGCCTGACCCACCGGGTGACCCAGGTCGGCATCCTCGAACGCCTCTACCGGCAACCGGCCTTCGCCCAGGTGCTGACCCGCCTCAGCGGCTGCCGCCTGATCATGAGCGAGGCCCAGAGTTTCGAGCTGGGGGTGGGACGCTCGGGCTTTGCCTGGCACTACGACTCGCTGAACTTTCGCTACATCCGCCCCCAGGACCCGGCCTTCAGCCTGTGGATGCCGTTGCAGCCGATCCGCCCCGAAGTGCAAGGTGGCGGCATGGCCTGGGTGCCCCTGTCGCAATTCTCGGCCCAGGAGAATTTTCAGTTCTCGCGCCTGCTGGCAGGCAAACTGGCACGGGGCGAGTCGGTGGCCGAATTTTCCGCGCACCTGCACCAGACCTACTGCACGCCCGGGATGCTCACCGACAGCTTCGAAGCACAGCGCATCGAAGACTCGTTCGAACCCGGCGACGCCCTGCTGTTCAGCAAGTACCTGTGGCACCGCTCCAGCCCCTTGCTGGCCGGCGACCTGGAACGCCGCCAGGCTGTGACCCTGCGCCTGCTGGACTGGCGCGCATGCCTTGATCCACTGATGCAGGAAGGCGAAACCCGCAGCGCCGGAGGCCTGGGCATGGGCCTGGACGGTGGCCCGCTGAACCCAGTGTCCTACGGCTCGCGCTTCGTCGATATCACGCCCGGGGCACCGATCCGCAGCTCGGTCCATTGCGGGCCGATCCTCTGAACCAGGCTAGATCTCAGGCCCCAGCAACACCTGCTGCTGCGCCGCACACTGCTCCACCAGGTAATCCCAGACCACCCGCAGCCGCACCGATTTGTGCAGCTCGCGGCGGGTGCTGATCCAGTAGGCGCGCTGGATGCTTTCCGCCGGCAGCAGCGGCACCAGTTGCGGGTCGGCGGCGGCCATGTAGCACGGCAGCACGGCGATCCCCAGGCCGGAACGGGCCGCTTCCTGCTGGGCAATGACACTGGTGCTGTGGAACACCACCTGGGGGTTGCGGCAGAAGCTGTTGAGGAACATCAGCTCCTGGCTGAACAAGAGATCATCGACGTAGCCGATCCAGGCATGCCGGCCCAGGTCCTCGCGGCTGCGCAAGGGCGGCGCGCGGTCCAGGTAGGCCTGGCTGGCGTACAGCGCCAGGCGGTAGTCGGTGAGCTTGCGGGTCACCAGCATGTCGGCGCTGGGCCGCTCCAGGTGGATGCTGATCTCCGCCTCGCGGTTGAGAATGCTGACAAAGCGCGGCACCGCCACCAGTTCCACTTCCAGCCCTGGATACCGCTCGAACAGCCCAACCATGCGGCTGGCGAGAAACTTCACCCCCAGGCCCTCGGTGACCCCGACACGGATCTTGCCCAAAGGCGCGCTGGACTGGGTGATCTCTTCCTGCACCAGCAAGGCGACGTTTTCCATGGCCTCGGCGTGCTTGAGCAGCGCTTCGCCGGCCGGGGTCAGTTCGTAGCCCTGGGCGTGCTGGACGAACAGTGCGGTGCCCAGGGCCTTCTCCACCGCCTCGATGTGCCGGGCCACCGTGGCGTGGGTGGTGTTCAGCCGTCGCGCGGCGGTCAGCAGGCGGCCGCTGCGTTGCAGCTCAAGAAAGAAGCGCAGGTCATTCCAGTCGAACATGGGGTTTCCTTGCCGGAGTCGAAGGCCAACGCTGTTAGAAAACGCACAGCGGGTGGGTAAAAACTAACATTCTTTTAACGAAAGCTAACAACTAGGATGGCTCCCAATAAGAACGAAAAACGAGGTTAAGGATGCTCCCTGCCTTTGACGCCTACGACTACATCGTGGTCGGCGCCGGCCCCGCCGGCTGTCTTCTGGCCAATCGCCTGTCGGCCAACCCCCAGCACCGTGTGCTGCTGCTGGAAGCCGGTGGCCGCGACAACTATCCCTGGATCCACATCCCCGTGGGCTACCTGTTCTGCATCGGCAACCCGCGCACCGACTGGTGCTTCAAGACCGAGGCCGAGCCCGGCCTGCAGGGCCGCAGCCTGAGCTACCCGCGGGGCAAGGTGCTGGGAGGCTGCTCGTCGATCAACGGCATGATCTACATGCGTGGGCAGGCTGCCGACTACGACAGCTGGGCCGCTGAAGGCAACCCGGGCTGGGGCTGGGACCAGGTGCTGCCGCTGTTCAAGAAAAGCGAGAACCACTTTGCCGGCGGCAGCGAACTGCACGGCGCCGCCGGTGAATGGCGGGTCGAGCGCCAGCGCCTGTCGTGGCCGATCCTCGATGCCTTTCGCAGCGCTGCCGAGCAGAGCGGCATTCGCAACATCGACGACTTCAACGGCGGCGACAACGAAGGGTGCGGCTACTTCCAGGTCAACCAGAAGGCCGGGGTGCGCTGGAACGCCGCCAAGGCCTTTCTCAAACCCATCGCCCAGCGCCCGAACCTGGTGGTGCTGACCGGCATCGAGGTGCAGCGGCTGATCCTCGAGGACGGCCGCGCCACAGCGGTGCGGGCCAGCTGCCAGGGGCGCCTGGAGAACTTCAAGGCGCGCCGCGAGATCATCCTCTGCGCCGGCTCCGTCGGCTCGCCGAGCATCCTGCAGCGCTCGGGGATCGGCCCGGCGCCGCTCCTGCAACGCTTGGGGATCGGCGTCAGCCATGCCCTGCCCGGGGTGGGCGGCAACCTGCAGGACCACCTGCAACTGCGCCTGATCTACAAACTGGAGAACGCCCGCACCCTGAACCAGATCGCGGGCAGCCTGTGGGGCAAGATGGGCATGGGCCTGCGCTACCTGTATGACCGCAGCGGCCCGCTGTCCATGGCCCCCAGCCAGCTTGGCGCCTTTGCCCGCTCGGGCCCGGAACAGACCCGGGCCAACCTGGAGTACCACGTGCAGCCGCTGTCGCTGGAGCGTTTCGGCGAACCGCTGCACGCCTTCCCGGCCTTTACCGCCTCGGTCTGCGACCTGCGCCCGCAGAGCCGTGGCCGGGTCGAGATCCGTTCCGTGGAGGCCGGCGATGCGCCGCTGATCCAGCCCAACTACCTGAGCCACCCCGAGGACCTGCGGGTCGCCGCCGACGCCATCCGCCTGACCCGACGCATCGTCGGCGCCCCGGCCCTGCAACCCTTCAAGCCCAGCGAATACCTGCCCGGCCCCGAGCTGCAAAGCACCGAGCAACTGCACGAGGCCGCGGCCCGCATCGGCACCACCATCTTCCATCCGGTGGGCACCTGCCGCATGGGCAGCGATGCCCAGGCGGTGGTGGACGCACAACTGCGGGTGCACGGCATTGCGGGGCTGCGCATCGCCGATGCCTCGATCATGCCGCGCATCACCTCGGGCAATACCTGCTCACCGACCTTGATGATCGCTGAAAAGGCCGCTGAACTGATCCTTGCCAGCGTCCCCAGGAGCACGGTCCAGCACAAGGAGCCCGCCACCCCGGCATGAGCGCAGGAGCCGGCTTGCCGGCGAAGGCGTCCCCAAGGCTGGCGCCCGGCTCACGGGCCTCTTCGCTGGCAAGCCAGCTCCTACGGATGAGGGAAACGAGGGTTCATCGTGCGGTCGCGGTGAATCTGCAACAGCGGCGCCGGAAACGGCGTCGGCAGTGGAACAACAACAATAATCACTGTAAGGAAGCCACCTATGTCAGAACACGCACAGCCCCTGAACGCGCCCCTGCAGGACTCCACTGCCAAGGGCAGCCAGAAGGTCATCTTCGCGTCGTCCCTCGGCACGGTGTTCGAGTGGTACGACTTTTTCCTCTACGGCGCCCTGGCGGCGGTGATCAGCAAGCAGTTCTTCGCCGGGGTCAACGACACCACGGCCTTCATCTTCGCCCTGATGGCCTTTGCCGCCGGCTTCGTGGTGCGCCCCTTCGGCGCCCTGGTGTTCGGCCGCCTGGGGGACATGATCGGGCGCAAGTACACCTTCCTTGCCACCATCATCCTCATGGGCGTTGCGACCTTCGCCGTGGGCCTGTTGCCCAACTACGCCAGCATCGGCATCGCCGCGCCGATCATCCTGGTGGCCCTGCGCATGCTCCAGGGCCTGGCCCTGGGCGGCGAGTACGGCGGCGCCGCCACCTACGTGGCCGAGCACGCGCCCCAGGGCAAGCGCGGCTTGCACACCAGCTGGATCCAGTCCACCGCAACCCTGGGCCTGCTGCTGTCGCTGCTGGTGGTGCTGGCCTGCCGTTACTTCACCGGCGACCAGTTCGAGGTCTGGGGCTGGCGCCTGCCGTTCCTGCTGTCCATCGTGCTGCTGGGCATCTCCACCTGGATCCGCATGAGCCTGCACGAGTCGCCGGCCTTCCTGAAAATGAAAGAGGAAGGCCGCGCCAGCAAGGCGCCGATCCGCGAATCCTTCGGCAAGTGGGAAAACCTCAAGGTGGTGCTGATCGCCCTGTTCAGCATCAATGCCGGGCAGGCGGTGACCTTCTATGCCGCGCAGTTCTACGTTTTGTTCTTTCTCACCCAGTTCCTCAAGATGGACCCGGCCCTTGCCAACAGCCTGCTGATCATCAGCGTGGTGATCGGCGCGCCGATGTTCATCTTCTTTGGCTGGCTCTCGGACAAGATCGGCCGCAAGCCGGTGCTGATGCTCGGCCTGCTGCTGGCCACGCTTCTGTACTTCCCGATCTTCAAGGCCCTGGCCCACTACGCCAACCCGGCCATCGACCAGGCCAGCCGCCAGGCGCCCATCAGCGTCACCGCCGACCCGGCCACCTGCACCTTCCAGTTCGACCCGGTGGGCAAGGCGCGCTTCGACAGCCCCTGCGACAAGGTCAAGACCTTCCTGGTGAAGCAGGGCCTGCCCTACAGCAGCATCGCCGCCCCCGCCGGCAGCCCGGTGCAGGTCAGCGTCGGTGATGTGAAGATCAACGGCTTCGACGAGGCCGCCCTGCGCGGCGCAGTGACCCTGGCCGGTTATCCGCAGCAGGCCGACAGCCAGAACGTCAACAAGACCATGGTGGTGGTGCTGATCGTCGCGCTGATCCTGATTGCCGCCATGTGCTACGGCCCGCTGGCGGCGCTGATGGTGGAGCTGTTCCCGACCCGTATCCGCTACACCTCCATGTCCCTGCCCTACCACATCGGCAACGGCTGGTTCGGCGGTTTCCTGCCGACCGTGTCCTTTGCCCTGGTGGTCTACACCGGCGATATCTTCTATGGCCTGTGGTACCCGGTGCTGATTACCGGGGTCAGCCTGGTGGTGGGGTTGTTGTGCCTGCGGGAAACCCGGGACGTCGACATCAACCACAACTGAGCAGCGTGCTCGGGCTTGCCGACGGGGGCGGTCTTGCGGGCCTCTTCGCTGGCAAGCCAGCTCCTACGGTGGCCGGTGATAGTGCGGGGAGCCCGTAGGAGCCGGCTTGCCGGCGAAGGCGGTCTGGCGGGCCTCAGGTGTTGTTGCAGCCCTTGGCGATGGAGTCTTCGTTGGAGGTGTAGGGCCGTGAAGGCTCCAGGTTCCACTCCGGCTTGTTGCGCGCAATATTGAAGTGGCAGACCAGTTGCCGGCGCATGCTGCCCACGCTGCTGTCGCGGTTGTCCGGGTTGTTCTTCCACTGGGCGTCCAGGTAGTGGTCGCTGGCCAGTTCGTTGAAGAAGTTGTTGGTCTGGTTGTCCTTGACGTTGCGCCCGCAATCGGTGGGCGTGACTTCCAGGGTCATGACTTTCTTGCCGAAGCCCGGGTCATCACGTTCGATCCACACCGCACTCTGCACATAGCGATCGCAGCTGTTCTTCTCGGTGATCGGGTAGATCACCTGCTTCTTGTTGTCGTAGACGAAACTCGCGTCCTGCTGGGGCGTCTGCGGCAGCTTCATGTTGATCACCGGCAGGTACTGCTGCACGGCCTTGTACCACTGGATCTGGTTCAGCCGTGCACCTTCCAGGCCGCCATCCTCGGTGTAGAACAGGGCCAGGATCGAGGGCGATTGCGGCGGTTTTTCCTCCCACTTGGCCAGGCGCAGCTCATTCTGAGTGCCGAAGGATTCTGCGGCGATCTGCGCCATGGAACGGATGCTCTGGTAGAACGCCGGGCCGGCGGCGCTGTTGCGTTCGTCACGTACATCGAAGGAACACTGGCGCGAGTGGTCGCCACGGTTCTGTCGGTAGTTGGCGCCCCATTGCTCGGCGGTGGTCACACCGATCTCGTGGCAGTACTTCTCGACATTGCCCGGGGTGCGCCGCGAGTCGGTGCAGCCCTGCTGCCCGCGGTCGTCGGTGGCGGCGTCGATGGGGAAGGAACAGAGCACCGCATAGTCCTGGTGATCCTTGGGGTTGCCGAAGATGGTGTCGAAGATGAAGCCGCTCTGCAGTCCGTAGGCCAGCTTGCGGAACTTCGAATCCTTGCGCAGGTAGGACGCCGATACGCCGCCGCTGGCCTGGCTTTTAGGGCTGATGCTGTAGAACTGGTAGTCGGTGGACGGCCAGGTGGCGCGAAACAGCACCCCGGAACACAGGAATGCCGGTTTCGACGGGCCGCCGCAATCCTGGCGGGTGTCGTTGTACAACTGGTTGAGGCGGGCCACCGTGTCGCTGCCCTGGTCGGCCTGCACCGTGGGCAACAGGCACAGGCCGGCGAGGCCGATGGCAACGGCAATGGAGGTTCTGCGTGCTTTCATGGGGTGACTTCCGTGTGGTGTGTAAACCCTGGCCAGCCAAGTCGTGGTCCGGCAATAAGCAGAAGATAGAAGTGCTGGTTGGCCCTGATGGACTTTTCCCGGCCTGTGTCCCCGATCCCCACCACCGGCAGCAGGCGCACGGCGATGGCTTGAATAAAACGCCGCATTGCGCCACTGTCTCGGCACTTTTTCCGGCGGAGACCGAACATGCTGTTGATCTTGCCCGCAGTGGTGGCCCTGGCCCTGATCCTGGTGTTCTGGCGCCGTCAGAAAGCCCTCACGGCCTTGCGTCGGGAAGCCCACATCCGCAATTTCACCCTGCCGCCGCGCTTGTTCGAGCCCCTGCGCACCCAGCACCCGCACCTGAACCTCAAGGACTGCCAGCTGGTGGCCCAGGGCTTGCGCCAGTTCTTTCTCGCCTACCTCAAGAGCGGCCAGCGCTACGTGTCGATGCCGTCCCAGGTGGTGGACGACCTGTGGCACGAATTCATCTTGCATACCCGGGACTACCAGCAGTTCTGCAACCAGGCCTTCGGCCAGTTCCTCCACCACACCCCGGCGGCGGTGCTCGGCCAGAACGCCGCGCAACAAAGCGACAACGGCCTGCGCCGGGTCTGGCGCCAGGCCTGCCTGGAAGAAAACATCAACCCGGCCCAGCCCAGCCGCCTGCCACTGCTGTTCGCCCTGGACGCCAAGCTGAAGATCGCCGGGGGCTTTCACTACGTCGCCGACTGCCAGTCCCTGCGCCGCCTGACCGACAACGGCGGCAGCGCCACCCTGGTGCACTGCGGCAGCGAGCTGCACAGCAGCTCCCTGGACAGCGACTCTTCCGGCAGCAGCGACAGCGACAGCTCGCGTTTCGGCGGTGATGGCGACAGTGGCGGCAGCGATGGTGGCGGGGGCGACAGCAGTGGCTGCGGGGGCGGAGGTTGTGGCGGCGGGGGCGGTGACTGAAATTCGCCAAAGAGCGGCACCTTGAGGCGCCGCTCCCGTTACCCAGGGTCGATCAGGCGATGATGTCGGTGACCGCCGCCTGGCCCACGGTACCCACGGCGAAGTCCACCGCGCCATGACCGGTCAGGTCGATCATCAGGCTGGTCTGGTTGGTTTCGGCGTAGTAGGTGAGGATCGCGTCGCCGGCATGCCCGGTGAAGCCGCTGACGAAGTTCAGGGTGGCACCACCGGAGGCGAATTGCGGGATCCCGGTGAGGTCGATCTTGTCCTCGCCGCTGACGAAATCCATGATCCAGTCCGGGGCGTCGAAGGTCGAATCCGCGGCCGCGCCGTAGACGAAGGTATCAGCCCCCGCCCCACCCCACAGGGTGTCGCCACCGCCACCGCCATAGATGATGTCGTTGCCGGCACCGCCTTCGAGGATGTTCGCCGCAGCGTTGCCGATCAGCAGGTCATTGCCCGAGCCGCCGATGGCGTTTTCCACGGTCACGCCATGGGCGATGGACACGTTGCCCACCAGGCCGCCGACATCGGAGAAGCCGCCTTCATTGAGATTGATCTTCTGGTTCTGGGTGAAACCCGAGAAATCCAGGGTATCGTTGCCGCCGCCGTCCCAGACCGCGAACACCAGCTTGTCCGAAGCGCTGTGGGCGCTGTAGAAGTCCCGACCGGTGTTGGAGTTGAAGCCGTAGACAGTGTCGTCGGCACGGGTTTCCAGGTTGGCGCCATAGAGCTTCTGCACCGCAACGATATCGTCCAGCAACGGCGCCGAGGCGTAGGCACCGCCGCCGTCCTTGCTGAAGTCCTGCCCGGTGTTGCTCTCACTCCAGTAGCTCATCAGGCTGTAGCCGCGGGTGTCCTGGGCGTAGGTCACGTCGTTGTAGGTAGGGCTGCCGCTGCCGGCGTTGTACACGCCCGGGTGGGACAGGCCCAGGCTGTGGCCGATTTCGTGGGTCAGGGTCTGGCGGCCGTAGTTGCCGTTGCCCGGGGTTTCGTTGACCCGGTACTGGTCGTTGATCAGGTACCAGGACTGGCCGTCGTAGCTGCTGCCGGACGGCAGGTAGGCAAAGGCCGCGCCGCCGGTGCTGACGTTGTAGTTGCCGAAGCTCATGTGGCCGTCGCCACCCTTGGCCGCTTCAGTGAAGGTCACGTTGGCCACGTCCGCCCAGGATTGCAGAGCCAGCAGCGCCTGGGCTTTTTGCAGTGCGCTGAACTCGCTGAAGCTGCCCAGGGCCGGGTTGTAGTTGGCCGGTTTTTCGGTGAGGAAGCTGTAGCTCAGGTCGATCTTGCCGTCGCCGTTCTGGTCGTGCCAGGACAGGCCTTTGCGCAGGATCGAATCCGCCGCCTGGTCGGCGGTGAAGGATGGCTTGCCGTTCACCAGCTCGCTGCCGCCACGGTCATACAGGTGGCTGAAGGCCAGAACTTGCTGGTAGGCATGGCTGGCCTGAGCGGCCGAATCGATGCCGTTGCCGACTGCTTCCGAGAGTGCTTTTGACATTGCTACGTCCTTGTTCCAGACAAAAAATCCGATAGGACAGCTGCGACCCCGCCTGCGAGATCGTCCTATCACTCGCCCATTGAGGCGCTGGAAACCTGACACACTCGTCAACCGCGAGTCCACGGTTTTTTTTGTCCGACAAAAGCCCGAAAAGCGCTCTGGCCCGGGGTAAATATTCCACTCGCGCACGGCTCTGGCAGCAGATAGGCTAAGCATCAATCCGGGGCTGCAAAGCTCGCTCAAGCCTCTGCCCCAAGGCTGTTCCACGAGGAGTCCGCGATGCGCAAAATCCTGCTGCTGGGCACTTTGATGATCTTCACCGGCGCCGCCCACGCCGAAGGTGTACCGCTGTTCAACGTTTCCTGCCCCGGCAATCTGGCCGTCAGTGCCGACCAGGGCGGACCGATTTACATCAATGGCAAGGCGGTCAAGAGTAGCGCCGTGGATGACCGGCATTTCCAGGTCAAGACGCCGGAAACAACCCTGACCATCAGCGTCGAGGACGACGATTCGGTGACCGTGAAATACAGCGACAAACACGGTGCCAGTGGCCTGTGCGAAGCCGTGGACGACTGAGGCCTCTCAGAACAGGCCCATCTGCCCACCCACCAGGGTGCTGAAATCGTCCTGCACGAACGGCAGGATGGCATCTGCCACCGGTTGCAACTGGCGGGTCAGGTAGTGCTCGTAGTCGATGGTCGCGCGGCGGTTTTCCAGGGGCTCGGGGCCGGCCAGGGTGATCACGTAACTGATCCAGCCGCCGTTCTGGTACTGCAGCGGGCGGCCCTGCTCGCGGTTGTATTCGTCCGCCAGGCGCGCTGCGCGGACATGGGGCGGCACGTTGCGCTCGTAGTCGTCCAGGGGCCGGCGCAGGCGCTTGCGGTAGATCAACAGGTCATCCAGTTGCCCGGCCAGGGTGCGTTGCACGTAGTCGCGCACATAGTCCTGGTAGGGCTGGCGGTGGAAGATGCGCTGGTACAGCTCCTGCTGGAATTCCCGGGCCAGGGGCGACCAGTCGGTGCGCACCGTCTCCAGGCCCTTGTAGACCATCTCCTGGCTGCCATCGGCGCGCTGCACCAGGCCGGCGTAGCGCTTCTTGCTGCCCTCCTCGGCGCCACGGATGGTGGGCATCAGAAAGCGTTTGTAGTGGGTTTCGAACTGCAACTCCAGGGCGCTTTCCAGGCCGTATTGCTGCTGCAGGTGATCACGCCACCACTGGTTGACGTGGGCCACCAGGGCACGGCCGATCAGGCCTGCCTGCTCCTCGTCATGCAGGCCGCCGAGCCAGACGAAGGTGGAATCGGTGTCGCCGTAGATCACCTGATGCCCCTGGGCTTCGATCAACTGCTGGGTACGGGCCATGATCTCGTGGCCACGCAGGGTGATGGATGACGCCAGGCGTGGGTCGAAGAAGCGGCAACCGCTGGAGCCGAGCACGCCGTAGAAGGCGTTCATGATGATCTTCAACGCCTGGGACAGCGGCGCGTTGTGCTCGCGCTTGGCCACTTCCCGGCCCTCGGCGACCCGGGTCACGATCGATGGCAGGCAATGCCGGGTGCGGGAGAAGCGCGCGCCGCGAAAGCCCGCTACCGAATGCTGCTCGTCCGGTTGGCGCAGGCCTTCCACCAGCCCCACCGGGTCGATCAGGAAGCTGCGGATGATCGACGGGTACAGGCTCTTGTAGTCCAGCACCAGCACCGACTCGTAGAGCCCGGGCCGCGAATCCATGACGAAACCGCCGGGGCTGGCCTGGGGCGGCAGCTCGCCCAGGTTGGGGGCGACAAAGCCCTGGCGATGCATCAGCGGCATGTACAGGTGGGTAAAGGCCGCCACCGAACCGCCGCTGCGGTCGGCGGGCAGGCCGGTGACCGTGGCCCGTTCCAGAAGAAAGGTCAGCAACTCGGTCTTGGCGAAGATCCGCGTCACCAGTTCGCAGTCCTTGAGGTTGTAGCGGGCCAGGGCCGGCTTGTCCTCGGCGAACATGCGGTTGATCTCGTCCATGCGCTGGTAGGGGTTGTCGATCGACTTGCCCTCCCCCAGCAGGGTCTGGGCGACGTTTTCCAGGCTGAAGGAAGGGAAGCTCCAGGTCGCCGAACGCAATGCCTCGATGCCATCGATGATCAAGCGGCCGGCAGCCGAGGCGAAATAGTGGGTACGGCTGCCGTGCTCGCGCCACTGCATTTCCTCGCCACCACGCCCCAGGCGCAGCGGCACCGCCAGGCGCCGGGCATGTTCGTGGAGTACGCGCAGGTCGAACTGCACCAGGTTCCAGCCGATGATCGCGTCGGGGTCATGCTCGGCCAGCCACTGGTTGAGCCTCTCCAGCAACTGCTCGCGGCTGGCGCAGAACTCCAGGTCGAAATCCACCGCACTGTCGTCGTCCCGGGCCTTGCCGAGCATGTACACCTGGCGCTGGCCGCAACCTTCCAGGGCAATGGAATACAACTCGCCGCGCTCGCTGGTCTCGATGTCCAGGGACACCAGCTTGAGGCTCGGCCGGTAGTTTGGCGCCGGCTTCATCTGCGCCTCCAGCAACAAGCCATCGGGGCCGGGCTGGCCGCCGAAGGACACCGGCGCGGTGATGAAGCGCTCCATCAGGTAGCGCTCGGGCGGTCGGACATCGGCTTCGAACACCTCGACCCCGGCGCGCCGCAGGGTCTTCTCCAGGCGCATCAGCTGATTGTGCTGCGGGCAGTACAGGCCCAGCACCGGGCGCTGGTGGAAGTCACGCAACTGCAATGGGCGCAGTTGCACATCCGGGTCGTCGGTCAGCAAGCGCTCAGCCTGGGCCCGCTGCACCGCCGGGACGAAGGCCACGGAAGTCTGCAACGGCAGGCGGATCTGGCGCGGCCCCCGGTCGGTGGCCAGCCAGAAATCGACTTGCGTGCCCGCCGGCGTATCGCGCCAGTGCCGAGTCAGGACGAAGCCTTGTTGTACATCCACCGCTGCAACCTCAGAACATTTCAAGGCGCCGATTCTACCTGCCCAGCCCTGCGTTGGGGGGGCCGGATGATGGCTTTTCGGCTTTTGTCAGACAATATGTAGTGCCTGAAAATTTTCACTACAAAACCGTTGACGAGAGGATTTCGGCCTTGCATGATGCAGACGTCTCCCCGATCGGGGGACGAGGCAAAGGTGTTATGAGCAAGCTCGTCTGACCGCCGAGCTGTGACCCGGATGTGTACTGCCCACAAGGCAGATTGATGAAACTGACCTGGCATTGACCGTCCAGTACCACGACGGGAAGCCGGCGAAAACTCTTCAAGATGCTTGTGGCCGATGGTGGGAATGTCGGCAGCTTCATCCAGGTTTACGCTGCTTCTCTTCGTTGTGACGCTATTGCGTAGCAGTTAATCAAGGCAACTACACGCATCAGGCTCTGGGCCTTATCTGTATCCGACAGACACCCTCTGTCGCCCTGTTTCCGGTATCAGGGTTCAACTTACCGACGTAGCAAGATGAATTAGCGAATCAACTTAGATAGATCGATAAATGGTCAAGGGGGCTACAAATGAATCTTAATAACCAACCCACTATTGATGAATTGGCACGTATGTTCGCCGCACAGAAAGACAGCCACGACAGCCACATCCTGTGGATCGCCAAGTCGGGCCAAGTGCATATCGACTGCCTGTCGCCCCATAGCCATGAAGCAGAGTTCGACCAGAACAACCGGGACCTCGCGGCCCGCCTGAAGATGTACCGCCGCGGCCAGGGCTACGTCGGCAAGAAAGCCGCCGCCGACAAGGACTTCATCGGCCGGGTCCTGGAGACCCTGAAAGCCGAATGGCAATCGCTGCGGGATAAATCGGAAGTTCGGGTTATTGATCGGTTCTGCTAAGTAACGCGATCAATTCGTTAATCACCAACTAGTTGTTTAAACAATTGAATGGGCGCTCTTCATGAGCGCCCATTTTTATTGAAGCCAATTTCAAACCCGTAGGAGCCGGCTTGCCGGCGAAAGCGGTGTTAGCCTTGAAACCGCCTTCGCTGGCAAGCCAGCTCCTACAGCTCAGAACGCAAAACACGAACACCCAAACGCCCCCCAGAACCCCTGGAAGTCACTCACCGGTACGTTGGACATGCGCGCTTTCTGGTGCCCGTGGGCATGCACCGCGCACGGGCCGCTGCACTGGTGCACCCGGTTCTGCAACGGTGCGTTGGGCTTCCAATGCCCAGGCACCTTGGCCACCGGCGACCAGTCCGGGGTCACCGGCAGGCTCGGTGGGGCCAGTTTTTCGAAGTCACCGGCGGCATGCACCACCTTGCCATCCACCACGGTGAGCAGGGACTCGATCCACTTGATCGCCTCTTCCTCGACGCTGAAGTAGTCCGCCGACAGGGCCACCAGGTCCGCCAGTTGCCCGACCTTGATCTGGCCCTTCTTGCCCTGTTCCGAGGAGAACCAGGCGCTGCCGTGGGTGTAGAGCTCCAGCGCGGTATCGCGGCTCAGGCCCTGGGGGTACAGCTCCAGCCCGCCGACAGTCCGGCCGCTGACCATCCAGTACAGCGAGGTCCAGGGGTTGTAGCTGGAGACTCGAGTGGCGTCGGTGCCGGCGCCCACCGGGACGCCTTCGGCGAGCATGCGCTGGATCGGCGGGGTCATCTCAGCGGCCTTGGCGCCGTAGCGCTCGACGAAGTACTCGCCCTGGAAGGCCATGCGGTCCTGGATCGCGATGCCGCCGCCCAGGGCCCTCACCCGTTCGATGTTCTTCGGGCTGATGGTTTCCGCATGATCGAAGAACCACGGCAGGCCGTTGAAAGGAATGTCGCGGTCGACCTTTTCGAACACATCGAGCATCCGCGAGATGGATTCATCGTAGGTGGCGTGCAGGCGGAACGGCCAGCGCTGCTCCACCAGGTGGCGCACCACCGGTTCCAGCTCCTGCTCCATGCTCTGCGGCAGGTCGGGACGCGGTTCGAGGAAGTCCTCGAAATCCGCAGCGGAAAACACCAGCATCTCCCCTGCCCCGTTGTGCCGCAGGAAGTCGTCGCCCTGGCCGTAGGTGACGCTGGAGGTCCAGTGCTTGAAGTCCGCCAGTTCTTCCTTGGGCTTCTGGGTAAACAGGTTGTAGGCGATGCGCACGGTCAGTTGCTGCTGGGCCGCCAACTGGTTGATCACCTGATAGTCGTCGGGGTAGTTTTGGAAGCCGCCGCCGGCATCAATAGCGCTGGTGACCCCCAGGCGGTTGAGCTCGCGCATGAACTGGCGGGTCGAGTTGACCTGGTACTCCAACGGCAGCTTGGGCCCCTTGGCCAGGGTCGCATACAGAATCATCGCGTTGGGCCGGGCGATCAGCATGCCGGTGGGGTTGCCGTTGCCATCGCGGACGATCTCGCCCCCCGGCGGGTTCGGCGTGTTGCGGTCGTAGCCCACCACCCGCAGCGCGGCGCGGTTGAGCAAGGCGCGGTCATACAGGTGCAGGACGAACACCGGGGTATCCGGCGCCGCCTGGTTCAGTTCTTCCAGGGTCGGCATGCGTTTCTCGGCAAACTGGAATTCGTTCCAGCCGCCCACCACCCGTACCCACTGCGGCGCCGGGGTGCGCAGGGCCTGTTCCTTGAGCAGGCGCAGGGCATCGGCCAGGGACGGTACGCCTTCCCAGCGCAGTTCCAGGTTGTAGTTCAGGCCGCCGCGGATCAGGTGCAGGTGCGAGTCATTGAGCCCGGGGATCACCGTGCGCCCCATGAGGTCGATGACCTGGGTGCCGGCGCCGCGCAGGGCCATGGCCTGGGCATCATTGCCCACGGCGATGAAGCGCCCGTCCTTGATTGCCACCGCGCTGGCCCGGGGTTTGGCCCGGTCCACGGTGTGCAGGCGGCCGTTGAACAGAATCAGGTCGGCAATTGCATCGGGTTTCATGGCATTGCTCCAAACGAAGGTCGGGAAGGAATCAGGCCGCACTGCGTGGCTGCAGCCAACGGCTGAACAGGCGCGTGACCCGGGGCATGAAGACGTAGACCACCAGCAGCACGATGCTCAGGGTGATCAGCACCGTGGCCGGCACATAGCCGCCAAGCCAGGGCAGTTGGGCGAACAGCGGCTTCCACAATTGCGGCACCAGGAAGCTCAGCGGCAGGATCACCAGGAAGGTCACACACGCCTGTTTCCAACGCGGTGGCGGGGTCGGTGCACCGCCGTCCTGGGGGGTGAACCAGAATTCGCGATCGGCGTTGATTTCGGTCTGGTCACCGTCGGCCAGCAGGTGCTGGGCCTGTTGCACCAGCTCGCGGCGGTCGGCGGAATCCAGCCAGTGCTGCAACTGTTCGGTGCTGGCAAAGCGCAGCACGCTGGTGAACAACCCGAGGCCGCCGCTGTGGCCACGCACCACGTCGATGCCCAGGTGCCCCGGATAGCTGCGGGCCTTGGCGATGATCTGCCGCAGCCAGGTTTCATAGGCCTGATCCTGGCCCTGCTTGATCCGGTGACGGACCAGCAGGGTCACGACACCGTCGGTGAGTTCGATATTCATCAGAAGGCTCCAGTGTCTGCTAGGAGATGCATTCGCGCATCACAGTTAAGGCCCGTAGGGGCTGGCTCGCCAGCGAAGCGGTGGGTGCGATCGCATTCGCCGGCCAGCCGGCGCCTACAGCTGACGTTGCGGGGCCTTGTGCACCATGCTGTAGGCATAGTCCACGCCCATGCCGTAGGCACCACTGTGTTCCAGTACCAGGCCCATGACCGCGTCGTAGCTGTCCTTGTGCGCCCAGTCGCGCTGGTACTCCAGCAGCACCTGCTGCCAGGTCACCGGTACCGCGCCGGCCTGGATCATCCGCTGCACGGCCATGTCGTGGGCCTCCTGGCTGGTGCCGCCAGAAGCGTCGGTGACGATGTACACCTCGTAACCTTCGGCCATGGCCTCCAGCGCCGGGAAGGTCAGGCAGACCTCGGTCCACAGCGCCGCCATCACCAGTTTCTTGCGCCCGGTGGCCTTCACCGCGTCCACCAGCTTGCGGTCTTCCCAGGAGTTCATCGACGTGCGCTCGATGGGCTGCTGGCCGGGAAACACCGCCAGCAGTTCCGGCCAGATGTAGCCGCTGAAGCTTTCGGTCTCCACCGAGGTGAGGATGCTCGGCACGTTGAAGATCCTGGCCGCCTTGGCCAGGGCCACGGTGTTGTTCTTCAGGGTCTGGCGATCGATCGATTGCACGCCGAAGGCCATCTGCGGCTGGTGGTCGATGAGGATCAGGGCGGAGTTGGTCGGGTTGAGCAATTCACGAATGGACATGGCGCGTTCCTTTTGCAGTCAGAGAGTGAGGGTCGAACATGACCGGCTGATGGCGCTGCTTGCGCCCCGTGGCGTCCGGCTTGGTGGCTAATCTAGGGCCTGGCCGAAAAAGGAACAATTACCTAAAATCGAGAATCATTGATTCTAAAACAGGGACAATCATGGACCGTATCGAATGCATGCGCGCCTTCGTCGTCACCGTCGACGAAAACGGCTTTGCCGCAGCCGCCCGCGCCATGGACGTGCCCCGTTCCAAGGTCAGCAAACAGATCCAGGCGCTGGAAGAGGCCATCGGCGTGCAACTGCTGCAACGCACCACCCGCAGCCTGCGCCTGACCGAAGCCGGTGCCGAGTACTACGAAAGCGTTCGGGAAGTGCTGGCCGCGGTGGACGAGGCCGAACAGCGCGCGCGCGATGGCATCGCCGAGTTGCGCGGAGTGCTGCGAGTCAATGCACCGATGTCCTTCGGTCTGCGTCGGCTCGGGCCGCTGGTGCCGCTGTTCCATGAACAGCATCCGCTGATCGAGTTGCAACTGGTGCTCAGCGACCAGCAGGTGGACCCGCTGCGCGGCGGCTTCGATGTCACCCTGCGCATTGCCAGCCTGCCGGACTCGTCCATGGTGGCCCGCCAGCTGGCACCGGCACCGCGAATCATGGTGGCCTCCCCCACCTACCTGGCCCGCGCCGGCATCCCGCGCCAGCCCAAGGACCTGAGCAGCCACCAGTGCCTGAACTATGGCTACCTGCAAAGCGGCGTCAGCCTGCAATTGAGCAACGGCAGTGACGTGCAGCGGGTGCATGTCACTGGGCCGCTGCACGCCAACAACGGCGACCTGCTGGCCCAGGCCGCCGAGGCCGGCATGGGCATCGCCCTGCTACCGGATTTCATCGTCGAGGACGCCCTGGCGGCCGGGCGCCTGGTGCCGGTGCTCTGCGAATGGCAGGCGCCGCCCATCAGCATCAACGTGGTCTACCCCTCGGCGCGGCGGGTGCCGCAGAAGACCCGGGCCTTCATCGATTTTCTGGCGGGGCACCTGACCCAGAAAACCGCGGGCTGAACCTTGCAGCGGACGAACGTACGCCTTCACCCGCAGGCGGGCTCCTACACTCAGCACAGGTTCCCGCTACTGGCGCAGCGCATCATGAAAATCTCCCTCAGGCTGGCCGTTTCCAGCATCCTCGGTGCCCTCGCCTACCTGGGCCTGGCGATCTGGGGCATGGGCGGTTTCTCCGCCTTCTTCGGCCATCCACAGTTGACCCTGATCGCCATCGCCACCCTGCTGATGGTGGTCGCCGCGCTGTACAGCGAAGTCAACCTGAGCAGCGGCGAGCAGGAAGACCAGGGCAACCGCTGGGTGCTGCCGGTGTTCGGGGTGATCGGCCTGTTGAGCGGCTTTGTCCCGGCTTACAGCGACCGCATCGATTTCTGCACCTTCGGCGGCGAAGGCCTGCGCTGGCTCGGGGCCTTGCTGTTCATCCTCGGCGGCGGGCTGCGGCTGTGGCCGGTGTTCATCCTCGGCCGGCGCTTCAGCGGGCTGGTGGCGATCCAGCCCAACCACCGCCTGGTGGTGGACGGCCTCTACCGCCACCTGCGCACCCCCAGCTACCTGGGCCTGCTGGTGAATGCCCTGGGTTGGGCCCTGGCGTTTCGCTCGGGGCTGGGGTTGTTGCTGGCAGCACTGACCCTGGTCCCGCTGATCGCGCGGATTCACGCCGAGGAGGCCTTGTTGCTCAAGCATTTCGGCGAGGAATACGAGGCCTATCGCGCCCGCAGCTGGCGCCTGCTGCCCGGTGTCTACTGAAGCGCTGTAAAAAAAATCAGACACTTCTGCCGATAAGGACGTACCGCTCTAGCACGCGCCTCT
This sequence comes from Pseudomonas protegens CHA0, assembly GCF_000397205.1. Taxonomy (NCBI): domain Bacteria; kingdom Pseudomonadati; phylum Pseudomonadota; class Gammaproteobacteria; order Pseudomonadales; family Pseudomonadaceae; genus Pseudomonas; species Pseudomonas protegens. The sequence continues at coordinate 2,785,298 of NC_021237.1, read as the reverse complement.
GCCCATGGTTGAGGGGCGCTCGCCAGGGGCCTTGGGCCCTTTACCCCCCTTACATTGGCTGGCGGATTCTTGCAGTATTGATCCGACCTGAGCCTGCGGCGCCCTGTATTCGCCCTGCCAGTGCCCGGTTCCTATCAAGAATAATCACCACGAACTCGACAGCGAGATCACCCGGCGATGTGCCCCCTGAGCCCGTATCACGGATTCGACAGATCAGCTCCCGCGCCCCTGCACTGTGGCCGCGGTGGTGATGTCGACGCTCGGCTCTCGCTGCCCCGCTCACGCCCCGTCACGCCTCATGAGGTTCATGAGGACCGCGCCGCCGTTATCGGCTTGTACTTGCTGGACAGGTCCTGCCCATGAAGCTTCTGGTCAACCTGCCCATGGCCTTGTGCCGCTCCCGTCTGCGCCACTCCTCACGTCCTCCGGATCGCTCGCCTGCGGCCTGATCGCGCGCCCCTGCGCGTAACGCCCCAGAACTGATTTCTGCCCTTGCAACCGAGCCGTGCGCGGCATCGTTGCAGGACCTGAAAACCTGCGCGCCCCAATGGCGCAAGCGAGAATCCGATGAAATTTGCCGCCCTCGATGAAGCCCGTGACTTCCTGGCCGCCCACCCCGATATCGACATGATCGAGCTGTTCATTCTCGACGCCAACGGCGTGCCCCGGGGCAAACTGTTGCACCGCGAAGAACTGCTGGCGGTGTACGAAAGCGGCCGGCCCCTGCCCAGCACCATCCTTGGCCTGACCCTCAACGGCGACGACGTGGAGAACTCCGGCCTGGTCTGGGATGTGGGCGATATCGACTGCCGTGCCTACCCCCTGGCCGGCAGCCTGGTACGCCTGCCCTGGCGGCAGATCCCTACCGCCGCGGTGCAGGTCAGCATGCACCCCCAGGAGGGCCTGCCCGCCAGCATCGCCGACCCGCGCCACCTGCTGATCAAGGTGATCGACGGGCTCAAGGCCGAGGGTTACCACCCGGTGATGGCCTGCGAGCTGGAGTTCTACCTGCTGGACGCCAAGCGCGACGGCAATGGCCGGCCGCAACCGGCGCTGGACGCCGATGGCGGTCGCCCGCGCAGCACCCAGGTCTACGGCCTGCGCGAGCTGGAGCAGATCGAACCGTTCCTCGCCGACCTCTACGCCGCCTGCAAGCTGCAAGGCATTCCGGCGCGCACGGCGATCTCCGAATACGCCCCCGGGCAAGTGGAGATCACCCTGGAACATGGCGACGCCCTGGAAGCCATGGACCAGGCCGTGCGCTACAAGCGCCTGGTCAAGGCCGTGGCCCACAAGCACGGGATGCAGGCCACCTTCATGGCCAAGCCTTTCGATCACCTGGCCGGCACCGGCATGCACATGCACGTGAGCATCGCCGACGCCGAGGGCCGTAACCTGTTCGCCAGCCAGGACCCGGCCGGCACCCCGCTGTTGCGCCAGGCGGTGGGCGGCATGCTCGCGTCTCTGCTGGAGTCGCTGCTGCTGTTCTGCCCCAACGCCAACTCCTACCGGCGTTTCCAGAGCAACAGCTACGCGCCCCTGGCCCCCACCTGGGGCGTCGACAACCGCACCGTGAGCCTGCGGGTGCCCGGCGGCCCGGCCAATAGCCGGCACATCGAGCACCGCATCTGCGGTGCCGACGCCAACCCCTACCTGGCAGCGGCGGCGATTCTCGCCGGCATCCATCGCGGCCTGCGGGAAAACCTCGACCCCGGCGAGCCGGTACAGGGCAATGGCTACGCCCAGGCCACCGAACTGCTGCCCACCGACTGGCTGACCTCGCTGGTGGCCCTGGAGCAATCGGCCTGGGCACGGGATGCCCTGGGCTCCGAATTCCTCGGTGTGTACCTGGCGGTCAAGCGTGCCGAGTACCGCCAGTTCATGGCCGAAGTCGGCGAGCAGGACTGGCGCTGGTACCTGACCCAGGCCTGAGGTCCGTTGCCGATCTGCCGTGCAGGGCTCAGGCGCATCCACTGCGTGCCGAACCCGCCGGCCCATCGACCGATTTCAAAGCCCTGGCCGCTGCCTGCCCGCAGCGGCCCGGCTCACTTTTTTGCGAGGTTCTACTCATGACAGCCGCCTTCGATCCGCGGACCCCGGCAGCCGAGCGCTGCCCCAGCTACTACAGCGCCACCCTTAACCAGGAAACCCACTACCCGACCCTGCAAGGCACCCATCAAGTGGATGTGGTGATCATCGGCGGCGGCTTCACCGGCGTCGCCAGCGCGGTGGAACTGGCCGAGCGCGGCCTGAAAGTCGCCATCGTCGAAAGCCACAAGATCGGCTGGGGCGCCACCGGGCGCAATGGCGGCCAGGTCACCGGCAGCCTCTCCGGCGATGAAGCCATGCGCAAGCAGATGCGCCGCCACCTGGGCGAGGAAGTGGACGATTTCATCTGGCACCTGCGCTGGCGCGGGCACCAGATCATCCAGCAGCGAGTAGAAAAATACGCCATTGCCTGCGACCTCAAGCACGGCCACCTGCACGCGGCCTACAAACCCAGCCACCTGCCGGGCCTGCGCGCCGACTACGAAGAAGCGGTGCGCCGCGGCATGGGCGACGAGGTCAGCCTGCTGGACCGGGCCCAGGTCCGCGGGCTGCTGGAAAGCGAGCTCTACCACGGCGCCATCAAGAACACCCGCAACCTGCACCTGCATCCGTTGAACCTGTGCATCGGCGAAGCCAGGGCCGCCGAAAGCCTGGGGGCGCTGATTTTCGAACACAGCGAAGTGCTGGAGATCGTCCACGGCGAGCGCCCGGCGGTGGTCACTGCCCAGGGCCGCATCGACGCCCGGCAAGTGCTGCTGGCGGGCGATGTGTACCACAAGCTGGAGCCGAAAAAACTCAAGGGCAAGATCTTCCCGGCCATGGGCGGCATCGTCACCACCGAGCCGTTGGGCGACCTGGCCAAGCGCCTGAACCCGGAGGACCTGGCGGTCTACGACTGCCGCTTCGTGCTCGACTACTACCGCATGACTGCCGATGGCCGCCTGCTGTTCGGTGGCGGCGCCAACTACAGCGGCAAGGATTCGCGGGACATCGCCAGCGAACTGCGCCCGTGCATCGAACGCACCTTCCCGGCGCTCAAGGGCGTAGGCATCGATTTCCAGTGGAGCTGCGCCATGGGCATCGTGATCAACCGCATCCCGCAGCTGGGCAAGCTCTCGGACAACGTCTGGTACTGCCAGGGCTACTCCGGGCATGGCGTGGCCACCACCCACATCATGGGCGAGATCATGGCCCAGGCCCTGACCGGCCACCTCGGCCACTACGACACCTTCGCCGCCTGCCAGCACATCCGTGTGCCCTTCGGCGACCAGTTGGGCAACCCGATGCTCGCGGCGGGCATGTGGTACTACCAGATGCTGGAGAAACTGCGCTGATGGCACGACGCGAGTCGGGCGGCAGCCGAGGCGCCAGCAAAGCTTGATGAGCCGGCCCTTTGTTCAGTAGGCTGCCCGCCCCTCGAAGGCATGGACCGCCCCGAACCCGCGGGCGGTCCCTGTGCTTCGTCTTGTAAAGACCCGCCCAAGCCTGAGGCTTGGGCCCAGCGAGACCGCCGTTATCCGAGTCCTCGACCAGGAAAGAATCGACCGCATCAATCAAGACCTGACCCGCGCCTGGAAGGCTGATGTTGAAACCACCTGCGTCCTCTCGGGCATCCTGCTGCTCCCCTGCCTCATCCTCATCTGCCTGCTGGATGGCCCGCTGTTTGCCAAGGTCATCCTGTGCACCTTCCTCTGCCTGATGGTCGGTGGCTGGTGCATCGCCAAATGGCTCAACGCCCAGGCGCAACCCAGGACCGACATCACGGGCGTACAGGTGGAGCAACTGGAAGGCTACTTCGACCGCCGCTGGGTTCGGAACGGCGGCAAGCCCTATATCGAATACAGCTTTGGCAAGCATTGGTTGCACATCCAGACCTCGGCCTGCAGCTTCTTCAGTGGCGACACCCAGTTGAAGCTCAACCGCCGCTATCGCGTCGACGCCCTGTACCTCACAGGCCATTCCAGCGCCTACACCGGCTATTACCTTCTGGAAGAAACCTTCAAGGAAATCTTCGATGACAGCGACCTCAGCGCTACGGAGAAAATCCAGATCGCCGAGCGTGAGAAGCGGATCAACCAGGACCTAGAGGAACAACACAAACGCCTCTACCGCCTCTATCGCAACCCCCAGGGCGAACTGGAAGCCGTGGCCATCGGCTTCAATTTTGCCGCCTGCTTTCTCACCGTACTCTGGTCGTACTGCGTCAGCCTGTACTGGGTGACCGGCCTCACCCTGGCTGCCCTGGGCCTGACCCTGCTGATCCCTGATACAGGCGCCGGCCACCACTGGTTCGCCCTGGGCTGGCTGCTCAGCGCCGGGGTATTCGGCGCGTGCGGCAACCTGTGGCGAGAAAGGCAGGTGCTGTCCAAGGGTTTTGTCCAGGTCGATGCCCTGCTGTCCTGCAACCCCGACCAAGCCAAGGTGCAGTACAAAAGAAAGGTCGAAGAGGCAGCGCCGGGGTTCGGTCAATAGCGCCGCCGGGCAGGTCATTCCGGGTAACGCGCTACACAAAGCCCTAAGGTTCTCGTACCATCGCGCCGCTCACGAGCGGCGCCAGGGAAGGCCATGTACAGACACTCATACCTCCCTCCCTACCTGCGCCTTGTCCAAAGTCACTTTCAGGGTTCCCCATGTTCCGCGTACTCAAGGCTTCGTCCTTGCTGCTGGCCACCAGCATAGTTTCTGGCTGCATCAGCCAACCCGCCGCCATCGTCAGCGCCCCTCTGCAACCCGCAGCCAACGAACCCACGACCTATCTGGTGGGCGCTATTGGCCCGCAGTACCTGGGCGGCGGCGGTGCCGCCACCAACCTGCGCCTGCTGATTCGCAAGCGCGGCTCAATCAATGGCGCCGCGGCACTCTGGGAGGGCGACCCACGACCAACGCCTGAGGACATCCATGAACCCCGCGCCGCCGGCAGTGTATTTGTCATGCCGCTCAAACCGGGTGACTACGAGTTCTACAACTTCCAGTTCTGGTCCATGGTCTACACCCCGGGGCTCGGCTCACGACTGCAATCCCAGGAAGCGCGCGAAGAGTTCGTACTGCCGCTGCGCCTGGAGGCGGGCAAGGCGTATTACATCGGCGAGTTTCGCTCGGTCTGCAGCCAAGTGACCCAGTGCTTCTTTGCCTGGAGCAATCAGATGCCCCGTGACGCCGTGATTGCCCAGCGCCAGGTACCGGGGCTGCCGGAGCTGCAATGGATGCCGCTGGATCTGGACAAGGCCAAGCCCTTCATCCTTCCCGTCGACAAGCAAACCAGCCCAGCCAACGCCACTGCGGAGATTCATCCATGAAATCCTGCCTGAGCCTTTGCGCCCTTGTGCTGCTCGCGGGCTGCGCGGCAACCGACACCTTGCCGGACCGTCCGCTGACGGATGGCCAAGCCTATTTGATGCCCCTGCATGTGATGGTCGATGACCCATTACGCGCCGCTGAGTTACGTAACGCCTTGCGTGCCACCGGGGTGTTCGAAGATGTCCAGACCGGCGCCGGACAAGCTGGCGACTACAGCGCCCGAATTCAATTCAAGTCCGAGCGGGACATGCCGCCAATGCCGTTGATCTTCCTCAGTGCCGCCACTCTGTTCCTGATGCCGCTCTCCAATGGCATCGACACCCACACCGACATCAGCCTGCTGCACGAGGGCAAGCTCCTCAAGCGCTACAGCTATCGCAACCTGACGCATAAATACACCTGGCTGCTGGATCAAGGCGGTGAAATGCAAGAGCAGAATATCCAGCGCATCGCCCGCGCCTTTGCTGGCGATCTGCGTCAGGATCAACTGTTGCCAACCGCGAGTCAGGCCCAATGAACCCCATAGGTTTGACCGCCCTGCTGTGCAGCGCACTGATCATCACCGGTTGTGGCACCCGAATGGCGCCGCTGGACTACCGCAGTCAACATCCCTATGTACCGCTGACCCTGGACCTGGGCCCGGTGAAAAGTCGCTTCGACGAACAGGAGCAACGGGAGACCATCGCCGCCCTGCGTCAAACCGGAGCCTTCTCCTTTCTCGATGGTGGCTATAGTCGCAGCGGCTACAGCCTCCTGATCAGCGAGCCTGGAGGCAAGAGTGCGGGACTGCTTGGCGCGTTAAATGCCATCACCCTGCTGACCTTCCCCATGCCCTACTCCTACCAGAGCAACTTGCGCGGCAGCCTGCTCAAGGACGGCCAACTGCTCAAGACCTACGACTACCGTCGTGAAGGCTATAGTGTGGCGGCCTGGTATGTACCGCCGGTGCAGATCGAAAGTCGCAGAGAGATGCTCGATGAACTGCTGCGCGATTTGGAAAAGGACCGTTTGATTCCTCAGGAGAACCCACGCTGATGACTGCCAGCCTGTACCAGGGCGGCTGCCTGTGCGGCCAGGTCCGCTTCGAAGCCCGCGGGCCTGCCGCCAATCCCCATACCTGCTCGTGCCAATTGTGCCAGCGCCACAGTGGCGCGCTGACGCTGGCGTGGGTCGAATTCCCCCGAGAGCGGGTGACCTGGACCGGCCCCGCCGGCGCTCCGGCGACCTTCAGGTCGTCAGACTCTTCGAGCCGGGCCTTTTGCCGGGCTTGCGGCAGCTCCCTGGGGGCCATCGATGATCAGCCGACCATTGCCTTGCTCCTGGGCTGCTTCGATGACAACCGCGACCCGGAGCTGATGCCGCACAGCCATTCGTTCAGCGACCGCTGGCCCGAGGGCTGGCAGCCCGCACCGACAACGCAGGATAAAGGCGGACAGCATGAGTGAAGCACCCACTCGCTGCAGCTCCCCCCTCGCCTCGAACGTCTGGACCTGGTACGGCCAGGACGAGTACCGAAAGATCATCCTGCTGGGAGAGCTGGGCCCGGCCCTGGAGTTCCTGGCCTTGGAGGCCGACCGCCAGCGCACGGAGGTCGGCTGCTGCGCCGACTGTGGCCTGTGGTCCAACCACCTGGATTACCTCGAGGGCTTCGTGAAGCACTTTCCGGCGTACCTGGCGCCCACTCTGCACCCGCGCCTGCAAGCCCTGTTGAGCGGCTGTGAAGCGCTGTGCCGAGAGGCCTACGGGGTAACGCTGGAGGACAACGGTTTCAAACACCCGCAATGGCTGCCCCTGCGCCAGGAAGCGCGTGAGCTGCTGGGCATGCTGGGTTGGCAGGACGTGCGCGAGCATATGCCCGAGCTGATTGAAGAATGCCGGGCGAGCTTGAGGAAATGGCCGGATTGAAGGGCGGGTGGCCGCGCTTGGCTGGCGCGGTTGTTCGCTGGCAAGCCAGCTCCTACGGCCGGGGGTGATGGAGTAGGAGCCGGCTTGCCGGCGAAGGCGTCGGCTCAGGCGGGACTGCGGGGCAAGGCGCGTTTGTGAGAGGTGCGCCGGTAGGCGCTTTCAATCAGTTGGCGCACGCTATCGGGCACCGGTTGGCCCATCAGGTAGGCATCGATTTCTGCGTAGCTGCAACCGTACGCCGTTTCGTCCAGCTTGCCCGGCGCCAGTTCCTCCAGGTCCGCGGTGGGCGCCTTGTACACCAGATGCCTTGGCGCGCCGAGGGCCTCGGCCAGCAGCCGCACCTGGGTCTTGGTCAGCCCCGACAGCGGGGCCAGGTCGCAGGCGCCGTCGCCGTACTTGGTGAAGAAACCCATCAGGGCCTCGGCGCCGTGGTCAGTGCCCACCACCAGGCCGTTGCTGAAGTTGGCCACCGCGTACTGGGCCAGCATCCGCGCCCGGGCCTTGACGTTGCCCTTGACGAAGTCCGTGAGGGCCGGCGAAGGCTGCAGGCCGTCGATCCGCACCTGGTTCATCAGGCCCTCGACGCTGTCGGCAATGTTGCAAGTGCTCACCGCGTCCGGGCCAATGAAGTCCAGGCAAGCCTGGGCATCACTTTCATCCGCCTGTTGCCGATAAGGCAGGCGCATGGCGATGAAACGGGCCTCCTGCACCGCGGCGCGCATCTGCTCCACCGCCAACTGGCACAGGCGGCCGGCGGTCAGGGAATCCACCCCGCCACTGATGCCCAGTACCAGGGTGCTGCAGCCAGACTCGCGCAGTACCTGCTGGATAAAGGCCACACGCCGGGCAATCTCGGCGGCCTCGCCACCGCGAACCAGTTGCCGGTCGATGCCCAGTTCCCGGGCGATGCGTGCTTGGGTTGAATTGCTCATGTCAGGCCTCCAGGGGCGAGTGGGCAAGATCGACGTTGAACACCTGGGCCGCGTACCGGAGGAACGACGGATCTTCGCAGACGTTCTTGATCGGGTCGTCGGAGAACTTCACCACCGGTTCGCCATGCACCCGCACCAGCTTCATCACGATGCTCAGCGGCTCCACGCCCTCCACATCGCAGGCCAGGCTGGTGCCCATGCCGAAACCGAAGCGGGCCTGGCCACGCACGTGGCGCAGGATCGGCAGGCATTTCTCGAAGTTCAGGCCATCGGAAAACATCAGGTCCTTGGTCCGCGGGTCGATGCCCAGTTCCCGGTAGCGGGCCAGGACCTTGTCGGCCCAGAGGATCGGGTCCCCGGAATCCTGGCGCAGGCCGTCGTAGAGCTTGGCGAAGTACAGGTCGAAGTCCTTGAGGAAGAAATCGGTGCTGATGCAGTCGGTCAGGGCAATGCCCAGGCGCCCGCGATACTCGTGCACCCAATTCTCCAGGGCCGCATTCTGGCTCTCGCGCAGCCGCCCCAGTTGCTGGTGCACCATCAGCCATTGGTGGGCCATGGTGCCGATCAGTGGCAGGTCGAACTCATAGGCCAGGTGCGCATTGCTGGTGCCGACGAAGACCCCGGGGAAATCGCTGCGCATGATCTTCACCACTTCGCGCTGGGCCTTGAACGACAGGCGCCGGCGGGTGGAAAAATCCGAAACGCGGAACTCGGCAAGCTCGTCGCGGCTGGCGTTTTTCTCCAGCCATTCGAACTTCTGATAGAGCCGGCGAGTGACATCCTCAAGCTCCACCTCGGGGTACTTATCGCGGTTGCGCAACTCGCTGACCATGGCCAGCACCGGCTGCTCGAACATGATGCAGTGCAGCATCGGGCCACGGACGCGGATGCTCAGTTGGCCGTCGACCGCCGCCACGTGGATGTAGCGCAGGTTGAAGCGGAACAGGCCGAGGAACTGTTCGAAGTCAGGGGTCAGGTATTCACGAAAGCGCTTGTTGAACAAAAAGCGCTGTTCGCCTTCGCGCATCTGCAGGCCGGCAAGCTTTTCCAGCTCCTGGCGGATCTCGGGGATCAGGTGCACCAGGGACTCTCTGGAACGAACGATGAACTGGTATTCCACGTCCACATTGGGGTGCTGGTGCAACACCGCCTGCATCATGGTGAAGGTGTAGTAGTCGGTATCCAGCAGGCTCTGGATCACGCCGTTGTTGCGGTCAAATGCACTTTCCATGGTGACTCCTCAAACCTTGGCCAATCTGGCGGTTTCTTCGCGGGTCGCGGCAACCGTGATGCCCGCTTGTTGCATGTCGGCGATGGCCTGGGTAGCGCCCTCGGCGCTGATGGCCCGGCACGCCGGCAGGTGAATGAGCACCTTGAAACCGGCAGCGGCCAGTTGCAGGGCAGTGGTCTTGACGCAGAAATCCAACGCCAGGCCGCCGACTATGACTTGCTGTACGCCCTGGCCCTTGAGGTACTCGATGACCCCGGTGGACAGCTTGCCGTGCAGGTCGTGGTAGCAGGCGCCGTAGGGGTGCAGGTCCGGCTCCACGCCCTTCCACACGAAGTAGTCGTAGTCATAGGGCGCAGGCAGTTCGTCCAAAAGGGTGAAGCCTTCAGTGCCCGGAACGCAGTGGCTGACCCAGGTCAGATCGGCATGTTCAAGGCCCGTGGGCTGGAGCATCTGGGCGTGCCCGGCCACCACCCAGGGCGCCTGGGGGCTGTGGGCGTCCTTGCTGCCGATACGCAGGCTGGCCAGGGTCGCCATGAAATTCAGCTCGCCACCGATGCGGTCGCCTTCAGCCACGGGCAACTCGTCCGGGCACAGCGGGGTGAAGCTCTTTTGCGCATCGACATCGAAGGAAGCGGTCTTCATCGTTTGGCTGTTCATGCTGGGTCTCTCCTCTGCATGGAGCATAAAGTACATGTCATGTACTTTCATGGCAAGACCCTGCACGTTTTATTTTTCGCGAAAAAAATTCAACAAACACGCACAAATAAGGTGCAGAAGATTATTTCCCACTGACAAAAGCGATGCTAAAGTACACGTCATGTACCAAACGAGGAAAAGCAGATGTTTGAACTGGCCCTCTATGGCGGCGCCTTCAACCCGCCCCACGCCGGGCACGCCCAGGTGATGCTCGAAGCCGCCCGCCATGCCCGCCGGGTACTGGTGGTGCCCAGCTTCCGCCACCCGGACGGCAAGCGCATGGCCGACTTCGAGCAGCGCGCCAGCTGGTTGCAGGCAATCACCGCGCACCTGCAGCCAGAGTGCGACGCCGAGCTGGCGGTCAGCCGCCTGGAACGGCAACTGGCCCTGGCCGACCCGGGCCCGGTCTACAGCTTCACCCTGTTGCAACGCCTGGCCGGCGACCTGGCCCTGGACGGTAAACGCATCGCCCTGGTGGTGGGCGAAGACGTGGCGCGCCAGTTGCCCAGGTTCCATCGCGGCGAGGAACTGCGGCGGCGCTTTTCCGTCCTCTGCATCGAAGAGCAGCCCGGGGTGCGCAGCAGCGTGTTGCGCCAATGCCTGGCCCGTGGCGAAACGCCGCCCGGGCAATGGCTGGCCCCGGGAATGAATCCGCTAAACTACGGCCTCTACGCCGTCCACGGAAGTTGATATGCACGACCGCACCACCCTCCCCAGCGCCTACCTGCACACCATCGACCTGTGCCTGCTGCGCTATCACCGCGAACGCGGCGAGCTGCAGATCCTCCTCCATCAACGGGATGCTGAGCCCTTCGCCGGGCACTGGGCGCTGCCGGGCATCGTGGTCAACGGCGACGTCGAAGACCGCAGCCTGAATGACGCAGTGGAACGCCTGCGCCGTTCGAGCAAGGTGGACATGCCCCTGGCCTGGCTGGAACAGGTGGGCACGGTGGGCGACGCCTTTCGCGACCCGCGCTGCTGGTCGTCCTCGACCTTCTACCTGGGAATCCTCAGCGAGCCGGTGGAGCCCGCCGCGCAACAGGGCTTCTTCGCCCTCGACGAGGTGGCCAGCGGTGCCTTCAAGCTGCCCTTCGACCACAACGCCCTGGTAGCCCAGGTGCACGAGCGGCTGTTTTCCAAATCCCTGTACAGCAGCCTGCCGCTGATGTTTCTCGGCAACGAGTTCAGCGCCCCCGAGGCGGTGAGCATCTTCTCCCTGGTGCTGCAGCGTCCGGTGCTCAAGACCAGCATCCGCCAGCGCCTGCTGAAGATGAGCGAGGCCGGCTACCTGCGCGACACCGGGCGCAAGAAGAGCGGCGACGGCGGCCGGCCCCAGGCCACCGTGGAGCAGCTCAAGCCCGCCGAGCTGTATTTGTTCGATCGTTGTTTCCTGGAGTGATAGCCCCATGAGTTCCACCCCCGACACCCAGTGCCTGCTGGAAACCCCGTACTTCAAGGTGGTCCGTGAAAACGGCTACTTCATCATCAAGGAAGCCCAGGCGGTGAACGGCGTCGTGGCCGTGCCGACCCTGGCCGATGGCCGACTGATGCTGGTCAACCTGCGGCGCCGGGCCATCGGTGGCCAGTCCATCGAGTTTCCCCGGGGCGCCATCGATGCCGGGGAAAGCGCCTGCGACGCGGCGGCCCGGGAACTGCTGGAGGAAACCGGCTGGCAAGCCTCAGAGGTACGCCAGCTGGGGCTGCTGCACAGCAACACCTCGCTGATCGCCAGCGCCGTGGCGGTGTGCCAGGTGCAGATCGCCGAGCAGCAGGCCGCCGCCACCGATGGCGAAGTGGACCATGTGCTGTGGGCCAGCCGCCAGGAGTTGCTGGCAATGATCGCCGCCGGCCAGATCACCGATGGTCACACGCTGTCGGCGGCGATGATGCTGCTGGCCAGCGAGTCGGCCTGACGCCCCCACTTCTCCAGGGCAAAGTCGACAAAGCTGCGCAGCTTGGGCAGGCGATAGCGGTCCTGGGCATAGAGCAGGTGCATCGTCCGAAAGGGCAACTGATAGTCCTGCAGCACCGGCACCAGCCGGCCCTGCTGCAGGTCTTCCTCCACCAGCGCATCGGGCATCATCACCAGCCCCAGGCCACCCCGCGCCGCACGATGCAAACCGGACGAGGTGTTGGCCAGCAATGACCCCGACACCGGAACCTGCACATCGCCTTCAGGCCCGCGCAACGGCCACAGGGTGGCGGTGGCGCTCCACTCATCACCGGCCGGGTAGGCAAATGCCAGACAGTTGTGCCGCTGCAGGTCCTCGGGGACCTGGGGCGTGCCGCAGCGCTCCAGATACTCCGGCGCAGCGCAGATCGTCAGGGTGTAGTCCTGCAGGCGCCGGGCAATCAGCGAAGCGTTGTCCAGGTTGCCCAGGCGCACCGCCACATCGAAGGTGCCATCGGTCAGGTCGAAGCGCTGGTTGGCCAGGGTCAGCTCGACCTTGACCTGGGGGCAGCGCTGGCGGAACTCGTCCAGCGCTGGCGCCAGGCGTTCGGTGCCGAAGGTCAGGGGTGCGGTGATGCGCAAGGTGCCGGTGGGTTCGCCCTGGACCTGCTCCGCCAGGCGCTCGGAATCCGCCACCAGCCCCAGCACCGCCAGGCAGCGCTGGTAGTAGTCACGGCCAAAATCGGTAAGCCGCTGGCGCCGTGTCGTGCGGTTGAGCAGACGCACCCCGAGGCGCTGCTCCAGGGCCCGCAGGTGATTGCCCACCATGGTGGTGGACATGCCGCACTCCCGGGCCGCGGCGGTCATGTTCCCCGCCTCCACCACCTTGACGTACACCGACATTGCCTGGAACAGATCCATTATCAACCCTGAATTCAAGATGATTAAAGAAATAGCGAGTTTATCTAGCCTGGGTGGCTAACGATACTGATAGCACACCCCCCAAGATGGAGCCGCCCGCCATGACCGCCGCCTGCCTGATGAGCACCTACCAACCCCTCGCGCTGAGCTTCTGCAAAGGCCTGGGCAGCCGTCTCTGGGACCAGGCCGGGCGAGAGTACCTGGACGCCATCGCCGGGGTCGCGGTGACCGGCATCGGCCACAGCCACCCACGGCTGGTCGGCGCCATCAGCGAACAGGCCGGCCTGCTGCTGCACAGCTCCAACCTCTACGACATCCACTGGCAGCGGCAACTGGCCGCCAAGTTGACCCAGTTGAGCGGCATGGACCGGGCGTTCTTCAACAATTCCGGGGCCGAGGCCAACGAGACCGCCCTCAAGCTGGCACGCCTGCACGCCTGGCACAAAGGCATCGAGCAGCCCCTGGTGGTGGTCATGGAAAACGCCTTTCATGGCCGGACCCTGGCCACCCTGGCCGCCAGCGACGGCCCGGCAGTGCGCCTGGGCTACGGCCAGTTGCCAGGCGGTTTTCTCAAGGTGCGCTTCGGCGATCTGGCCGCCCTGGAATCGGCCGTCGCCGAGCATGCTCCACGCATCTGTGGCGTATTGATGGAGCCGATCCAGGGGGAAAGCGGCATCCAGCTGGCCCCACCCGGCTACCTCAAGGCCGTGCGCGAGCTGTGCACCCGGCGCAACTGGCTGTTGATGCTCGACGAGATCCAGAGCGGCATCGGCCGCACCGGGCGCTGGTTTGCCTGCCAGCACGAAGACGTGGTGCCGGATGTGATGACCCTGGCCAAGGGCCTGGGCAACGGCATTCCCATCGGCGCCTGCCTGGCCCGGGGCAAGGCTGCCCAGCTGTTTACCCCGGGCAGCCACGGCAGCACTTTCGGCGGCAACCCCCTGGCCTGCCGCGCGGCCTGCACCGTACTGGACGTCATCGAGGACCAGCAGTTGCTGGCCAACGCCGAACAGCGCGGTGCCCAACTGCTGCGGCGGCTGCGCGAGGAACTGGCGGCGCATCCGGCGGTGCGGGAGATTCGTGGGCTGGGGCTGATGGTGGGTATCGAACTGCGGCAGCCGGCCCGAGAGCTGGTGCAGGTCGCCGCCCGTGACCACGGGCTGCTGATCAATGTCACCCGGGGCACCACCATCCGCCTGCTGCCACCCTTGGTGATCGATGGGCAGGAAGTGGAGATGATCGTCGATGGGCTGCGTCAGACCCTGGAGGCGCTCTAGCCTGGGCGAGGCGGGGCAATGCAGTCGGCAGGCACCGGGGCGGTCAGCGCCTGCCCCGGCCTCCGCCCATGGGCTTCAGTCGTCCAGCGCCTTGGGCGCTGCGGCGGGCTTGGCCGCCTTGCCGGCCTTGGCATTGGCCGGCTTGGCCTCCGGCTCGGGGGCCGGAGCCGGCGCTGCGGCCTGTTTCTCCGCCGCCGGCAACTGGTCGACGGCACTGAAGACTTCCTTGAGCTGGATGGCCCCGGAGTGCTCCAGCTTCTTCTCGCCGTCCTTGCCCACCAGGATCACCTTGGTCTGCGCCCCGGCGCCCAGCTTGAGGCTGCGGATCAGGGCCATGGTGGATTGCGGGTCGATGTCCTTGCCATCGCGCTGGCCGATGGTGTTAATCACCGTGTACAGGACCATGTTGCGTTCGTTGAAGGCTTGACGGGTGGCCGGCTCTTCCAGGGACTTCTTCAGGCTCACCAGGGTCGGGTCCACGGTGCTGGGGGCAATCACGATCAGTGGCCGTGACTTGCCCAGGTCCTGGGTCAATGGGCCGTCGTTGTCGGCCGCCAGGACAGGGCCGGCAACAGCGAGCAGAGTAGCGAAGGTCAATGACCGAATGAACATGCGTCTCTCCTTATGTTTTCCACGCAGTAATGATTGCGCATTGCGGGAAAAGGTCCAGGCCGGGACTCAAAATCTGACATTTTTTTGCCCACGGCGCCGCGCTGGTCATCGGCTTGCCACAGGCCGCGCTCGACCGGGGCTGGCGCCCTTCGAGCGGTCGGCACAACCAGGTTCGCGGTAAGGTTTTGTTGCATATGCAGCAGGAGCGCAGCCCGACAACGACGCCCCTGCAGCACTCGTTCCAACAGCCTTGCGCCCGTTCTTTAATATTCGAATCAATACAACAGCGGCCCTGGGTTGTTTATAAGAACCGCTGCACGACACATTCAACCCACACAACTCCAGCGCTCTTAACAACCATTGAAACGAACCACTCGCAGAACCTCCGGCAACAATCAACAAGAAGATTCCGAAAGTTTGAAACTTATGCCTAAAGTGTCATTTTTCAAACGTCAGAAAACAGGCGCGAATCTCCTACCCCGATAGAAAAATCTGTCTATATCAAGGCTTACAGAGGCCTCTCAGTTTTTTTCCACAGCCCACGCCACGGGCCGCCGCGGCCTTTTAACTGCTGCCCTGCAACAACTCTAAGTTACATGCCCAGGCCTGCTTGAATTGCAGCAGACAATGATCTGGAGCAAATAACCGAAGCCATCACTACTTGTTCTTTTATTGCCGAGGGAACTATAGTGCGGCGCGGCACGGACAGCCCGATACGGCACAACTATAAAGCGGCAACTCGCCCTATTACCGAACACTATCCCTTACGGGTTTTTTCGAATGAGCGTCCGATACCGATGATCCCCCTCCTCATCTGCGATGACTCGAGCATGGCCCGCAAGCAGGTGCTGCGGACCTTGCCCAGCGAGTGGCGGGTGTCCGTGACCCAGGCCTGCAACGGGCGCGAAGGCCTGGAAGCCCTGCGCCGCGGGCTGGGCAAGGTGGCGCTGCTGGACCTGACCATGCCCGTGATGGACGGCTACCAGGTCTTGAGTGCGGTGCAGGAAGAAGGCATCGAGGCGCAGATCATTGTCATCTCCGGCGACATTCAAGAAGAAGCCGTGCGCCGCACCCGCGAGCTGGGCGCACGGGCCTTCCTCAAGAAGCCCTTCGACCCGCAGCAACTGCGCGCCCTGCTCAACGAACTGCAACTGCTGGACAGCACTGACGCCAAGCCATTGGCAGCCCCTTCGCCAGCACCGGTGGTGACCTTTCGCGACGCCTTCCGGGAAACCGTCAACGTTTCCATGGGCTACGCCGCGGCACTGATCGCCAAGGTCCTGGATGTCTTCGTGCACCTGCCGATTCCCCACGTCAATGTGCTGGAAGCCGGCGAGTTGCAGATGCTCCTGGCCGATGCCAACCGCGCCCGGCAACTGACCGCCATCTGCCAGAGCTACATCGGCAGCGGCATCGCCGGCGAAGCCTTGCTGATGTTCTACGACTCCGAAGTGGCCGACATCGCCCAGTTGATAGAGCAAGGCACCGACCCCTACCAGGAAATGGAAGTGCTGATCGACCTCTCCAGCGTGCTGATCGGCGCCTGCCTGAGCAGCATCGCCGACCAGCTGGACGTGTTCTTTTCCGTGGGCCATCCCCAGGTACTGGGGGAACACACCACCATCGACGAGCTGATCGTGCTCAACCAGCAGCGCTGGAAAAAGACCCAGGCGGTGGAGATCAGCTACAGCCTGGAAGAACAGAACATCCACTTCGACCTGTTGCTGTTGTTCACCGAAGGCTCCATGGCCTTGCTGGAACAGAAGCTCGCCTACCTGATGAGTTGAGCCATGCCCAAGAGAATGGATTTCAGTGAATTGCACTGGTTGCTGGCGGTGGTCCAGAGCATCGACGTGGGTATCGTCGTGCTCGACCTGGAGTGCCGGGTCCAGGTGTGGAACAGCTTCATGGAGAACCGCTCCGGAGTGCCCTCCAAGCAGGCCATCGACCAGTCGTTCTTCGAGCTGTTCCCCGAGGTCGAGCGCCCCTGGTTCACCCGCAAGGTGGGGCGCGTGGTAGCCCTCGGCACGCCGGCCTTCACCATCTGGAAGCAGCGGCCGTACCTGGTGCATTTCAACAACTACCAGCCGATCACCGGCCAGGGCGAGTTCATGTACCAGAACACCACCCTGCTGCCGCTGCGTTCCTCCAACAGTGAGATCCACCACGTCTGCCTGGTGATCTACGACCTGACCGACGTGGCAATCAACAGCCTGGCCTTGCAGAAGGCGAACCAGCAGTTGCAGCACCTGTCGCGCACCGACCACCTGACCCAGCTCTACAACCGCGGCCACTGGGAACAGCGCCTGCAGTTCGAATACAGCCGCCACGGCAGCAGCATCGCCCTGCTGATGCTGGACATCGATCACTTCAAGTCGATCAACGACCGCCATGGGCACCAGGCCGGCGATGCAGTGATCAAGCGCGTCTCCGAGCTGATCCACCAGCATGTGCGCGACAGCGACGTGGCCGGGCGCTATGGCGGCGAGGAGTTCGCCATTCTCCTGCCCCACACCGACCTTGCCGGGGCCCGCACCCTGGCCGAGCGCTTGCGCCAGTCGGTGGAAGAGCAGGAGGTGATCCACAACGGCCAGGCCATCGCCTTCACCATCAGCCTGGGCATCGCCTGCCTCGACCGTCCGGCCCGGGATCATCGCTGCCTGATCGAGTGGGCCGACCAGGCGCTGTACGCCTCCAAGCGCGCCGGGCGCAACCGGGTCAGTACCTACGCGCCTTGAACGGCAGCACTGGAAAAACCTGAAAAAAACTCGCTCCCGAGGGATAAACTGCGCGCTTTTCCGGTCCATCCCCCGGTCTGCTACGCCTTTCCCAGCGCCACAAGGAGTCCTGCGCGCATGTCCCAGTCGAATTCGAACCACTCCCCGCAAGAGCAATGGCAGCAAGCCGTGCTGACCTATGCCCGCGACATCAATCGCTATGTCGAGACCGGCAACCGCGACGGCTGGAAGGGCTTGAAGGAACCGCACTTGCCCGATACCGAGCACCTGCTGCCAGACTGGCAGGCGGCCCTGGAAGCGAGCAACCAGGAGCCCTACGACGCAGCCCGGCGCCAGGCATTCCGCCAGGAGTGGCCGCCGGCGCACTTCCCATTGTCGCCACGCCTGGAAAGCCAGGGACGGATGATTCCGACCCTGGCCCTGTTGCCGGACGGCAGCCTGCTGGCGCGCATCGGCGCACCTTACGAGGCTGGCGAGGTGGTGCATATCGACGACGCAAGGATCCAGACCCTGGAGCAGGTGGAAGGCTTCGGCATGTGCCCCCAGCGGCGCTATTTCGCTTGGGCCCGGGCTGACGGCATCCAGCTCACCGACGGCTGGAACGGGCCAGAGGTGGCAAGTTTTGCCTGGCCCGATCCCCACGCGAACCTGCCGGCGGGGGTGGCGCTTGAAGACACCGGGCGCCCTAGCCCCAGCAGCCTGGTCCCCTTCCCCGACGGGCGCCGGGTACTGCTGGTGAGCTCCGACGGCATCTTCGTCCTGCAGGCCGAGGGCGCCACGCGCCTGCTGCCGAGCCTGGAAGACCTGCAGCAAGAGCTGGCCGACGGCGTCGCCCCCGAGGACCTGGGCATCGGCCTGAGCATGGAGCATGGCGCGGTGTCGCCCGATGGCCAGTGGATCGCCGTGGGCGAGCAAAGCAGCTCGCACCTGGTGTTCGATGCAAGGTTGCAACGGGTAGCGCAGATCGGCCCCGCCAGCGAGTACCCGCATTTCGCCCATTTCAACCAGCGCGGCGATCGCCTGCTGCTCAATGCCTGCCACTTCTATGGCGGTGCCAGCGTGGGAGTGGCGGTGGCCGACCTGCCAGGGCTGAGCACCGACTTCTACAGTGACGATGCGCGCACCCCGGTGCTGCAGGAAGGCGCCCGGGTGTATGCCGCGGCATCACGGGGCGACGAATTCATCATCGGCGACGCCTACGGCTATCTGCGGGCCTTCAGCGAAAACGGCGAGGAACGCTGGCAGCACTATATCGGCTCGACCCTCACCGCCATGGACATCAGCCCCGATGGCAAGACCCTGGTGGCCGCCACCTATGCCGGGATCATCGTCAAGCTTGACCTGGACGCCGGGCGCCCGGACTGGCAGATCGGCACCGGCGAGCACCTTGAAGTGCAGCGCTGGCTGTTCTGGAAAGACTTCGCCAAGCCGCTGCTGTGGTGACCGGGGGTTAAACCGGCGGGCGCGAGAAACTCACTTGCAGTTGCAGGTGATCCGGATCGTCGATCGCCCGCAGGTACTCCTCCACGCTGACCTCGCCGGCACTGGACCGGGCCCCCGGGGCCGGCACATGGCCGGCGAGCAGCTTGTGCACCACCGCCACCGCCGCGCAGCTGGGAATCTCCGGCCCGTGGTCATGGGTTGCGGTGAGCTGCACGCTCATCGACAGTGGCTGGCCGTCCTGGCCCAGGCCGTGCACGTCGATGTACAGGGCACTGAGCCCATCTCCGAAACGTTCGAACCAGGTGCCGCAGCGATGCAGGCGCGCCGCCCAGGGCGCCGGGTCGCGCACCAGGCCGAGCTTCACCGCCTGGGCCAGCAGCGCATTGGCCAGCCCGGCGATCTTCAGCCCGGCGCCGGCCTGGAAGCTCAGGGTGTGGGCACCGTAGCGCTCGGCGAACAGATCCAGGTCCGGCACATCGACATTGGCCACCAGCCGCGTGCCCAGCCTGGGCAGCTTGCGCAGGGTCAGGCCCTGCCAGCCGATCACCGGGTGCGGCCGGCCGTCCTTGAGTTGCAGGATGGGTTTGCCGGCATAGGCCAGTACGCCCTGGATGGTGGACAGGCCGGGCATCTTCGCCGAGGAGGAAATGCCGTGCTCGATGCGCTCGATGCGGGAAAAACGCTCACGGTGCTCATCGATCATCGCCGCCGACAGGGTCGGCACCGAGCTGCAGCCGCTGAGCAGCGTCACCCCGGCGGCCCGGGCGGCCTCATCCAGAGTGCCAATGCCGCGCACGAACTGGCGACAGTCGGCCAGGTCGCAGTAGTTGACCCCGGCCTCGATGCAGCCCCGGGCCACCGCGTAGGACTGGCCCTGGAACGGCCCGCCGGTATGGATCACCCAGTGCACCTTAAGGGCCTTGAGCGCCGGCACCCATTGCGGCCCCATGGCATCGCCGCACCAGCCTTCGCAGGGCTGCCCGCCTTCAGCCTGCAAGGCCTGAACCTTGGCCGCGAGCTTGTGCGGGTCGCGCCCCGAAATCAGCAGATGCACCCCAGGGGTATGGATCAGATAGCGGCAGACGATGCTGCCGAAATTGCCATAACCACCCACCACCAACACCCTGAGCGCCATTGCCTGCATCCTTGAACTAAGCCGTTGCGCAGCGTGAACGCTGCCATTCGAGGCGCGGCAGCTTGGTGGATTTGCCAGCGCTCGACAAGCCCCCGCCAACCTTCGACATGCCCCCGAAACGCCCCTGGCAAGTGCTTGTAATATTCAGTTAGAAAAAAAATGCCAATGCCGGTCCGGCATAATGCTATGCAAAATCCTCATCATCTACGGCCCTGGAGCGTGATAGCCTCGTCCTGCTATGTCGGCCTCGCATAATAAACCCGTCGGTTCGCGCAACCGAACGGGATAAAGACGCCTTGCTACCCACCTTGTTTCATCTTCATCTGCCCAACTAACGTTTCGCTGTGAGCCGCTCTTTCCCCGGCTCGCCAAGGGAACTGATTGCAAAATTTGACTCGACCTCAAGGTCGATCTCTCGATCCTATCTCGGAGCTGTTATGTCCAGGCTTTCCCATCAAGATTTGCGCCGCGGTTTCCGTGAACTGATCGCTTCCAACTCCTGCTACCACACCGCTTCCGTATTCGACCCGATGTCTGCCCGTATCGCCGCCGACCTGGGTTTCGAAGTGGGCATCCTCGGCGGCTCGGTGGCTTCGCTGCAAGTGCTGGCGGCCCCCGACTTCGCCCTGATCACCCTCAGTGAATTCGCCGAACAGGCCACCCGCATCGGCCGCGTGGCGCAGTTGCCGGTCATCGCCGACGCCGACCACGGCTATGGCAACGCGCTGAACGTGATGCGCACCGTGGTCGAACTGGAACGCGCCGGCATTGCCGCGCTGACCATCGAAGACACCCTGCTGCCGGCCCAGTTCGGGCGCAAATCCACCGATCTCATCTCGGTGGCCGAAGGCGTCGGCAAGATCCGCGCCGCCCTGGAAGCCCGGGTTGATCCGGAACTGGCGATCATCGCCCGGACCAACGCCGGCATCCTTCCGGTGCAGGAAATCATCAGCCGTACCCAGCAGTACGAGCGTGCCGGCGCCGACGCCATCTGCATGGTGGGCATCCGTGATTTCGAACAGCTGGAACAGATCTCCGAGCACCTGAGCGTGCCGCTGATGCTGGTGACCTACGGCAACCCGGCGCTACGGGACGATGCGCGCCTGGCCGAGCTGGGCGTGAAGATCGCCGTGGACGGTCATGCCGCCTACTTCGCCGCGATCAAGGCCACCTACGACTGCCTGCGCGAGCAGCGGCAGATCTTCACCCAGGCGTCGGACCTGAGCGCTACCGAGCTGGCCCACACCTACACCCAGCCCGAGGAGTACATCGTCTGGGCCAAGGAGTTCATGAGCGTCAAGGAGTAACACCGGCGATTGGCCGGGGTGAGGCGCCACGCCTCAACCCTGGGCCGATTTCAGCGCGCCTTCCACGCAGTCGAGGATCTGCCCGATGGTCCAGGGCTTGCGGATGAAGGACACCGGATAACGCACCCCGGAACTCTCGGGGGTCTCGAAACCCGACATGACCACGATCGGCAACTGCGGCCAGCGCTCGCCGCACAAATTGCTCAGGCTCGCGCCATTGAGGGTGCCGGGCATGGTGATATCGGTCAGCAGCAGGGCCACGTCCGCGGCCTGTTCCTGCAGGAATTCCCAGGCCCGATCCGCGCTGTCCATCGCCTGGGTGGCAAACCCTTCGTCCTGCAGGATCTCGCAGAGAAACTCCAGCACCGTCGGCTCATCCTCCACCACCAGGATCAAACGGGATTGGGCGCCGGGATTGACTGGCGTGGCTGGGTTCATGAGGGTGACACTCCCTGACGGATTGAGGCGGCTACACACAGGACCGCTGACAAGAGTTATGAGCGGCGCCTTGACGATAAATTCATTTACGCTGCAAGGCCGGCGCGTTTTTAGTACCGGTCCGATCCGCACGCGGAAGCGGGCGCCCCGTTCTTTCACCCACGGCAGGAACATCTTCAACCATGCAGTTCGATCCCAAGCGCCTGGCCCTGGCCCGGCATGTGGTGGTATTCAGCGGTGCCGGGGTCTCGGCGGAAAGCGGCATCCCGACCTTTCGTGACGCCCTGACCGGCCTGTGGGAACACTTCGATCCGGCGCGCCTGGCCACCGTGCAAGCCTTTCGCGAAGACCCGGCGCTGGTCTGGGGCTGGTATGAATGGCGACGCCAGAAAGTGCTCCAGGCCCAGCCCAATCCAGCCCATCTGGCCCTGGCCGAACTGTCCCGGCGGGTGCCGCGCCTGACCCTGATCACCCAGAACGTCGACGACCTGCACGAACGCGCCGGCAGCCCCTCGGTGCTGCACTTGCACGGCAGCCTGCACACCCCCAAGTGCTTTGCCTGCAACCGCCCGTTCAAGGGCCAACTGCCCTTGCCGGACTTGCCGGAACAGGGCGCCAGCCTGGAGCCGCCGCGCTGCACCGGTTGCAACGGCAAGATCCGGCCCGGGGTGGTGTGGTTCGGCGAACCCCTGCCCCAGGCAACCCTCAAGGCCGCCTTCAACGCCGCCGAAGAATGCGACCTGCTGCTGTCGGTGGGCACCTCCGGGCTGGTCCAGCCGGCGGCGCGAATTCCCCAACTGGCGCTGCAGCACGGCGCCTGCGTGGTGCATATCAATCCCCAGCCCCAGGCTTGCACCGGCGCCGAGGAATACAGCCTGGAGGGCAAGGCCGGGCAGTTGCTGCCGGAACTATTGCGCCAGGCCTTTGCCTGATTCCCTGGCAGCTCAAGCCGGGCCGCCGCTTCTGTTCAAGGACGCTTTCACATGCCGCAATCCCCCGACTCTTCATGGCTCGAAGCCGCCTGGGCGCAACGTGAAGAACAGATCTACCCGGCGCTGTTCGGCGCACTGGGCCCGGGAATCTATCCCCTGGACATGGCGCTGTTCAGCCAGGTCTTTGGCCAGCACGACGTCGATCCGCGCTGGCTCACCCACGGGGTCTTCGAATCACCGCCCAATGCCGGACGCAGCAGTTGGCTATACGTCACTTCGGGCCTGTCCAATGCCTGGGAAGATGCCCGGCCCGATGCCGATGGCGAATCCGGCATGGGCCACGAACTACTGCTGGAAACCCGCGAACAGTCACCCTGGGCCCTGCGCCTGTTACGCAATTTCTGCGCCTACCAATTGCTGCTGGCCGCCGGCCGTTGTGGCGAGCAGCCGCCGTTTGGCGAATGGGACCGCATGCGTACCGGCGAGCCGATCAATGGCGGCGACAGCCTGTTGCAGGCACTGCTGTTCATCCCCGCGCCGGGTTTTGCCGGCCCCCGGCAACTGCTGAGCGGGCGCTTCGGATTTCTGCAGATCATCGGCCTGACCCTGGCCGAACACGCCTGGGGCCAGGCCGAGGGCTACCCGGCCCTGATGGAGCGCCTAGCCCTGGCCGGGGCAGCGCCGGTGCTGGACCCGACCCGAGCCAGCCTGTGCTGAAGGCCGGTGGAAAATCCGCCACGACCAGGGCGGATCGTCATTTTTCCCGCCACGCCAGGCCCGCATGAGGTAGATTCAAGCAGCGAACAATCTCGCGACGACGTTTGCTTTCTTGCCCTGCCGCTGGAAACCAAGCCCCGTACCGGTGGCTCTGTTCACTGCCCCGCTATTTTTTCGCCACTGGCCGCGCATGGTGCGGTGGCGACGCTTTCAGGAAATGGATGAATGCCGCAAAGACAAGTGATCAATGCTTCGGTGAGCCCGAAAGGCAGCCTGGAGACCCTCTCGCAACGTGAAGTGCAACAGCTCAGCGCCGCCGGTTCCGGCAGCATCTATACCCTGTTCCGCCAGTGCGCCCTGGCCATCCTCAATACTGGCGCCCACGTCGACAACGCCAAGACCATCCTCGACGCCTACCACGATTTCGAAGTGCGCATTCACCAGCAGGATCGCGGCGTGCGCCTGGAACTGCTGAACGCACCGGCCGATGCCTTCGTTGATGGCGAGATGATCGCCAGCACCCGGGAAATGCTCTTCAGCGCCCTGCGCGACATCGTCTACACCGAGAACGAACTGGACAGCCAGCGCATTGACCTGGACAGCTCCCAGGGCATCACCGACTACGTCTTCCACCTGCTGCGCAACGCCCGCACCCTGCGCCCCGGCGTGGAGCCCAAGATGGTGGTGTGCTGGGGCGGCCACTCGATCAATACCGAAGAATACAAATACACCAAGAAGGTCGGCCACGAACTGGGCCTGCGCAAGCTGGACATCTGCACCGGCTGCGGCCCGGGCGTGATGAAGGGCCCGATGAAGGGCGCCACCATCGCCCACGCCAAACAGCGCATGAGCGGCGGCCGCTACCTGGGCCTGACCGAGCCGGGGATCATCGCCGCCGAAGCACCGAACCCCATCGTCAACGAGCTGGTGATCCTGCCGGACATCGAGAAGCGCCTGGAAGCCTTCGTCCGCGTCGGCCACGGCATCATCATCTTCCCCGGCGGCGCCGGCACCGCGGAGGAGTTCCTCTACCTGCTGGGCATCCTGATGCACCCGGACAACCGCGACCTGCCCTTCCCGGTGATCCTCACCGGCCCCAAGAGCGCGGCGCCCTACCTGGAGCAGCTCAACGCCTTCGTCCTGGCAACCCTGGGCGAAGCGGCGCGCCAGCACTACCAGATCATCATCGACAACCCGCCGGAAGTGGCGCGGCAGATGACCGAGGGGCTCAAGACCGTCAAGCAGTTCCGCCGCGAGCGCAACGACGCCTTCCACTTCAACTGGCTGCTGAAGATCGACGAGAGCCTGCAACGTCCCTTCGATCCGACCCACGAGAACATGGCCAACCTGCAACTGAGCCATGCCCTGGCGCCCCACGAACTGGCGGCCAACCTGCGTCGTGCGTTCTCCGGCATCGTCGCCGGCAACGTCAAGGACCAGGGCATCCGCCTGATCGAGCAGAAAGGCCCGTACAGCATCCACGGCGACCCGGCGATCATGCAGCCCCTTGACCAGCTGCTCAAAGCCTTCGTCGAGCAGCACCGCATGAAGCTGCCCGGCGGCGCCGCCTACGTACCGTGCTACCGCGTGGTCAACTGAGCCCTGCCCTGCTGCCTTGAACAACGCCGCGTTCGCTGCCTGGGAACGCGGCGTTTTTTTGCCCGGCATCCACCCGCAGCGCAAGCGCCTCTGTGCAGCGGCCTTGCGTCCTTGAGCAGCACAAAGAGGCCTGCTGGCCACTCTGACTTTCCCACCTGAGCGATATCGCCTTCCTGCCCTTCCGGCAGCCCCTCCTGAAGGTGCCCCCGTAGCTAAAAGCACCTTCTGCTCCCCTGCACCAATGAGCCTGCCTGGTCCTCCTCGCGGTTTGACAGCTTCCCAGGCAGTGTGAAATAGTTTTTCAAATTAATGGAACTTGATTCCATTTTTATCATAATTCAAAAAAAGGCCCTGTCATTGTGAGCGACGTTCCCGCTGCAACCCTCCTGCCCCTGGATTGTGATTTGCTGGTGATCGGCTCCGGCGCCGCCGGCCTGGCCTGTGCGGTGACCGCCGCGTGGCATGGCTTGAAGGTGATAGTTGTGGAAAAGGATTCCACTTTCGGCGGTGCCAGCGCCTGGTCCGGCGGCTGGATGTGGGTGCCGGGCAATCCCCTGGCACGCCGCGCCGGCATCCATGAAAACCCGCAGCAACCGCGCACCTACCTCAAGCATGAGCTGGGGGAGCGCTACGATGCCGCACGCATCGACGCCTTTCTGGATAACGGGCCGCAGATGGTGGCCTTCTTCGAACAACACACGGCCCTGCAATTCGTCGACGGCAATGGCATCCCGGATATCCACGGCCAGGTGCCCGGGGCCGGGATCGAGGGCCATCAGGTGATCGCCGCGCCGTATGACGCCCGGGCCATCGGCCCACTGCTCAAACGGCTGCGCAAGACCCTGCGGGAAACCTCGTTCCTGGGCATGCCGATCATGGCCGGGGCCGACCTGGGGGCCTTTCTCAGCATGACCCGTTCCTTCAGGTCGCTGCTGCATGTGGCCGGGCGCTTTGCCCGCCACCTGCGGGACCTGGCGCTACACGGCCGGGCCATGCACCTGGTCAACGGCGTGGCGCTGATCGGCCGGCTGGGCAAGTCCGCCGAGGACCTGGGGGTCAACCTGCTGGAGTCCACCCCGGCCCGCTCGCTGCTGCGCGATAGCCAGGGCGTGCAGGGCGCCCTGGTGGACACGCCTGAGGGGCCGCGGGAAATCCGCGCCCGGCGTGGAGTGCTGCTGGCCGCCGGCGGCTTCGCCAATGACCTGCCCCGCCGCCAGGCGTTGTTTCCCCGTGCCCCGGGGCCGGACGAGCACCTGGCCCTGCCGCCGCGCAGTTGCTGCGGCGACGGCATCCGCCTCGGCGAACAGGCCGGTGCCGTGCTGGCCACGGACCTTGCCAGCCCGGTGGCCTGGGCCCCCGTCTCTCGGGTGCGGCATGCCGACGGCAGCATCGGCCACTTTCCCCACATCATCGACCGGGCCAAACCCGGGCTGATCGGCGTGCTGGCCAACGGCAAGCGTTTCGTCAACGAGGCGGACGGCTACTACGACTACACCGCGGCCATGCTGGAGGCGGTTCCCGCGGGCGAGGAAGTGGCGTCCTGGCTGATCTGCGACCACCGCTTCCAGCGTCGTTACGGCCTGGGTTATGCCCGGCCCTTCCCCCTGCCGGTGGGGCCGCTGGTGCGCAGCGGCTACCTGGTACGGGCCGACTCCATCCAGGCCCTGGCCAGCCAGTGCGGCATCGACCCCCAGGGCCTTGCGGCCACGGTGCAGGCATTCAACCAGCATGCCCGCAACGGCCAGGACCCCGAGTTCGGCCGCGGCTCGACGCCCTACAATCGCAAGCAGGGCGACGCCCTGTATCCCGGGCCCAACCCCTGCGTGGCGCCCATCGAACAGGGGCCTTTCTACGCGGTGAAAGTGCTGCCCGGCAGCTTCGGCACCTTTGCCGGGCTCAAGACCAACGCCCAGGCCCAGGTGCTGGATTCGCACGGCACGGCGATCCCCGGGCTGTATGCCGCAGGCACCGACATGGCCAGCGTGATGGGCGGCTTTTATCCCTCCGGCGGTATCAACCTGGGGCCGGCCATGACCTTCGGCTACATCGCCGGGCGCCATGCGGCCGGGGTCAGTGACTACGAAGTGCCGCTGGATCCTGGTGCCGAGGCCACCCGGGGCTGAGCCGCCAGGACGGGCTCAGGGGCCCCGGCCATCGCCGGCGTCCTCATTGACCAGCGGCGCCTGCAGCTGGCGTTCGAGCTGCTGGCCGAGGTAATACACCCCGGCCATGACCCCATGCTCGGGGTCATGCAACTGCCTGGCCCAGGCCTGATCGAAGGCCGCGCCCAGGTCCCGTCGGGTCTGGGCCTGCAGGTCTTCCCGGTCATGGTCCTGGACCAGCGCCCGGACCCCGGCCACTCCCACCGAAATCAGCGCGCCGGCCACCCGCCCCACCGCCGCCGCCACCGCACCGGCCACACTGCGGCTGGCGAACTGGGCCTGGAGCTTGTCACTGGTCACCTGCGCCACCTGGGACACCCCCGGGGCCGGCGCTCCCTGTTCGCCGGTCGGGGTGCCATGGATCTGCTGCAGCAAGGGCCCATAGGCGGGCAAGCGGGCAATGGGCTCGGCCCGTATCAACTGGTTCAAGGAGGCGCGCTGCTCGGGGGCCGGCCCCAGGTCGATGGCCAGCACCTGGTCCAGATGGAGTTCCAGTTGCGGTGCCGGCAGTGGGTAACGGCTGCGGATCTGCGCCAGTTGCTGGCGCAGCAACTGCACATAGAACTCCATGGCCTCGCCGGTGATCGCATCGGCATCGACTTCCAGCGCCACCGGTGCCAGCACCCGTTCCTGGTACTGCTCCTGCAAGTAGGCCGCCAGGCGCCGGGAAGCTTGCCCGGCGTCGCCTTTATCGTTCAGGGAATACCAGCCGACCTTGAGCGACAGCCATTCCTGGGTCCAGTAGCCGCTGAACCAGGGAATGAAGTTTTCCTCGGTCTGCTGGTAGACCCGGGTCCGCCAGTGCTCCATGGAGCCCTGGGCATAGACCTCGGCCTGTTCAGTGGCGCTGCGGGAGGCTTCCAGCAGTTCATGGTTGACCTGGCGCCAGGTGGCCGGGCTGACCGGCATCGCGGCCACCGGCTCGGGGACCCGATGGGCGCAGCCGGCGAGCACCAGCATCAGCACCAGGACCCCGTGGCGGCAGCAGAGCATCGTTGGCCGCAAGGCATGTACCTCCCGCAAAGGCCGCGCCAGGCTCGACAGGTCGCCCTGGCGTTCCAGCAGTATAGGTAGCGCAAAGGCGGGCCCGATCGATTGCGAGCCGGGCTTTTTTCCTGCACCACGAAGAAACACTGCCACCGCCTACCGGCCCTCGGTATATTGCGCCCCGGCGCCTGCGCCACGGATCTGCCCCCTACAAGGAACCCCCATGCTCTACCGTATTGCCGCCGACAGCCTGGTGCTGTTTCACCTGTCCTTTATCGTCTTCGTGCTGCTGGGCGGCCTGCTGGTGCTGCGCCACCCGCGGCTGATGCTGCTGCACCTGCCCGCCGCGGCCTGGGGCGTGGCAGTGGAAGTGCTGCACCTGGAGTGCCCGCTGACCCGCTGGGAAAACCTGCTGCGCCACGCCGCCGGCCAGGACGGCTACGGCGCCGGCTTCATCGAGCATTACCTGATCCCGCTGATCTACCCCGCCGGGCTGACCCCGGGCATTCAGCTGTGGCTGGGTAGCCTGGTGCTGCTGATCAACCTCTGGGTCTATGGCTACCTGGCACGACGCTGGCTGCGCAAGCGCCGCGCCTGAGCCTGCCGCCAGCCGGAACGGCGCACCGTTCCGGCCTTGCCTCCTCTGTTCGCCCCTCTATGAAACAGCCGAGACAGCAGCGCCGACGCCTGAGGCAGGTGTTTCGCTATATACTTTTGTATATTGCGATTTCACACCCCCGAGATTTGCCCATGCACTGCCCCTCATCCACCCCGTTTTGCCTGACCCCGCAGGCGCTTGAGGCCGACTCGGCAGCGCCCCGGGTGCCAGCGCCAGCCCGCCAGGAACGCCGCTCGCGCCTGCGGCATCGGCAACTGATCCTCGATGCCGCCCGCAACGAGTTCGCCGCCAAGGGCTTCAGTGCCTGCCAGACCCTGGATATCGCGCTGCGCGCCGGGGTGCCCAAGGCCAACCTGTACTACTACTTCCACACCAAGGAAAACCTCTACGCCGAAGTCCTGCAGCCCCTGCTGGAACCCTTGCACCAGGCGTCGCGGCTGCTGCGCCCGGAGGCCGATCCGGCGCAGGCGTTGCAGGCCTACATCGAGGCGCGGATGCAGATCGTCGAGGATTTCCCCCTGCGTTCGAAGATTCTCTGCAGCGAGTTGCTGCACGGCGCGCAGCAGTTGCCAGAGGCCTGGCGTGAAAGCCTGGAGGCGCAGAACCGCAGTGAAATCGCTTGCCTGCGCAATTGGGCCGAACGTGGCCTGATCCGCGCCATTGCCCCGGAGCACCTGCTGCTGTTCATAGGAGCGGCGACCCAGACCTACCCCACCCTGGGCTGGCAGATCGCCCTGATGAGCGGCGTAGCCCAGCCCTCCAGCAGGGACTTCCAGAGCGTCGCGGCCACCCTGACCCGCATGGTGCTGGCCGGGGCACTGCCGGCGCTGGCGAGCGCCCAGGGGCTGCCGGCCCGGGCCCTGGCGATCTAACCCGGTTCGAGTCCGCCCAGGCGTTCGCAAGCCAGGGTCAGGGCCTGCCAGGTCGGCTCGTCAGCGGGAATCAGGTGTTCGATGCGCAGCGACGCCACGGTGATGTCCTGGGGCATGCCGAAGGTGGTGAAGGTGGACAGAAAACGCAGCTCGCCCCCGGGCCCGCGCACCCGGGTCAGCAGCAACGGCTCGGCCGGGCTCGGGGTCGCCGGCGACTCTCCGGGGAACGGCAGGCCGGCCAGCAGCGCCGCCAAGCCGGGGTCGCCCATGGCCTCTCGGGAGGCCCGCTGCCAGGCCACCTGGCGCACCTCCTCGGCATTGATCAGGCAGTCACCGAAACCACCGGGCTCCAGCAGGGCCGTCAACAGGTTGAAGCCCTGTTCCATGGCGTGTTGCGACAACCCCAGCAGTTGGAACAGCGCCGCGGTAGCCTGATTGGCCGCCAGCACTTGCCAGCCACTGTCGATGACGATGGCTGGCGCCGGGTTGTTGGCCTTGAGCAGGTGCATCAGCGCTGCGCGCACCGGCGCCAGGCCGGGGTCGGCCAGGGGCAAGGCGGCGTAGCGCGGCGCATAGCCCGCGGCGAGGAACACCCGGTTGCGCTGGGGCAAGGGGGTGTCCAGGGTGGTCAGCAGCGCATCCAGCAAGGCCGGGCTGGGCTGGGCGCGGCCGGTCTCGACGCAGCTCAGGTGGCGCTGGGAAATCCCCGCCTGCAACGCCAGGTCCAACTGGCTCAAGCGCGCCTGGCGCCGTAACTGGCGCAACTGTGCGCCCACCGGCAAGGGCCCGGCGCGGGGAGCTTCAAGGGTGCAGGGCATGGCGGCGCGACCGCTGTCGGGCACAGGCATCCCGGCTCAGCCCACACGCTTGCAGAAGATCAGTTCGGAGTCCTGCCCGTCGAGGTTCTCGATCACCCCACTGGGCTGGAAACCGGCCTTGGCAATCAGGCCCCGGGCCGCCAGGTTCGACTGGTTGGTGGAGATGAACAGCCGGGGCGTGCGACAGGCCTGCTCGGCGGCGTCGAGCAAGCGCCGGGCCACGCCCTGGCGTTGCTGCCCCGGAGCCACCACCACCAGGGACACGAAGCCATGGTCGAAGAAGTCATGGTTCAGCAGCAGGTAGCCGACGACCCGGCCGGCCGCCACCTCCACCCAACCCTGGCCACGGCCCACCGCCACGCGTACGGCATCGCCCCGGCTGGCGTGGGCCTGGGCATAGGTGTCGCACTCGAGCATGGCCGGTACATCATCGGGCCCGGCCACGCGGATCACCCGGCCTGCGCCGGGAGCCTGCTGGTTGGAAGTCATCGCTGTTCAATCCTTGAAAGTGAAAGTCGCACCGCCCCAGCTGACAGCCTGAAGCGCCCCGCTGTCTATGACCTGGGGGGTCATTGAGTGACAACAGGCTTGCCACTTAGCCTGTTCGCTCCCGCTTGTTCAAGGATTTTCACCGTGAAAAACACACTCTGGCGACTCTGCATCGGGCTGTTCGCCGGCCATGAGCTGGATGCCGTGGCGCAGCGTGAATGGCGCCTGCTGTATGGCCTGCGCAACCTCGACCCCATGCTCGGGCAGCACCTGTTCATTGCCCTGCACGTCCCCCTGTGTGCCGGGCTGGTCCAGCTGTGCGGCCATCGGCGCCGTCGCGTGCGCGAGCTTGCCCGCCAGTGGCTGGCGGCGCTCGCCCTGCTGCATGCCGGATTACATCAACGCCTGCGCGACGACCCGCTGTACCTGTTCGACTCCCTGCTGTCGCAAAGCCTGATCTTTGGCTGTGGCGCAGCCGGCCTGCTGTATCTGCTGCTGGGCCTGGCCACCCGCAACCGCCGCGCCGTACACCCTGCCCATCCCTGATCGAGGACTGCGCCATGCGCCACCCTTACCCCGCCCTGCTGGCTCTACTGGGCTTCAGTGCCTACACCCTGTACTGCCTGTTCCAGGCCGAACAGTCGCTGCTGCAATTCGGCCTGCAACTGCTGTCGCGCCCGGACACCGCACAAGTGGTGATCGACCTGTACCTGATGGCGCTGCTGGCGGCTGCGTGGATGCTGGGAGACGCCCGCGCCCGTGGGCGCTCCTGGCGTTCGGTGCTGCCCTATCTGCTGCTGACGGCGGTCTTCGTCTCCATCGGGCCCTTGCTGTACCTGGTGGTTCGCGACCTGCGCCCGCCCCGGCAGCCACTGGCCGGCGGCGCTTGAGCGCGGGCCTCAGATCAGGCGCTGGATCTCCTTGTGGCGCCACACCAGCTTGAAGTAGCAGACCTGCAGCACCAGCATGGTCAGGTAGGCCACCGGGAACGCCATCCACACCCCTTGCAGGCCGAAATGTGCGTCCAGCACATAGGCCGCCGGCACCTGCACCCCGAGGATGCAGAAGATCGAGATCGCCACCGGCACCAGCACCGTGCCGCTGGCGCGCATGATGCCGCCGACCACCGCCTGGAAACCGAACACCAGGATGCTCCAGAGCATGATGTGCAGCAGGTGCTGGGCCTGCACCAGGGCTGCCGGGTCGATGATGAACAGGCCCAGCAGCCAGTGGGAAATCAGGTAGCCGAGCAGCACCAGGGCGCCGGTGAGGCACAGGTTGATCGCAAGCCCGGTACGCAGGATCGGGGTGATGCGCTCCAGGCGCCCGGCGCCGATGGCCTGGGCGCCGAGGATCGAGGCGGTGATAGCGATCGACAGCGCCGGGAACTGCACGTAGTTGACGATCTGGGTCACCGCGCCATAGGCCGCCGTGGCCTGGGAACCGTGGCGGTTGACCAGGGCCAGGATCACCAGTTCGGAAAGCGAGATGACCACCATCTGCACCCCGGTGGGCAGGCCGATGCGCAGCACCTTGCCGAGTATCGCCCGGTTCAGCCGCAGCGCCGCGAACAGCGCCCGGTCCGGGGCCAGGGGGTGGTCGCGGCCACTCAGGCGCCAGACCAGAAACCCCATGGCCAGGATATTTCCCGCCAGCCCGGCGAAGGCCGCACTCTGGATACCCATGGGCGGCAGGCCCAGCCAGCCACGGATCAACGCCGGGGTCAGCAGCAGCCCCGCCAGGGTCGAGACCATCAAGGCCAGCAGGGGCGACAGGGTATCGCTGACACCCCGCAGCAACTGGGTGTAGAGCACGAACACCAGCAGCAGCGGCATGATCAGCATCATCACCCGGGCATAGCCCACTGCGTCGTCCAGTACATCCGCCGGTGTGCCCAGGCCCTGCAGGGCCGGGCGGGCGAACAGCATGCCCAGCACCGCCCCCAGCAGGCCGATCAAGGCCCCCAGCATCAGGGTACTGCCGGCCACCGACTTCACCGCATCCAGCTCCCGGGCACCCCAGGCCTGGCCGATCAGCACAGAGGCACCGGCCCCCAGGCCGATCACCAGGGCAATGAAGAAGAACACGATGGGGAACATCCCCGACACCGCCGCCAACGCCTGGGTGCCCAGCAACTGGCCAATGTAGATACCGTTGAGGGTGCCGGAAAACGACTGCAGGAAATTCGACAGCACCATGGGCAGCAGGAAGACCAGGTACACCTGCCAGAGGGGGCGCTGAGGGGAAATGGACATGAAACAGGCAACCTCGGATCAAGAGGACGAAGGGCCGCGAAGAAGCCCCGTGGCACGGGGCTCGCGTCGGACCTGAAACATGCAACAACCCAGGCCGCGCACGGCGTTCCGACAGCGCGGCCCGGGGTTTATATCAGTGGTTGACGTCGACCACCACCCGCCCGCGAACCTTGCCTTCAAGCAACTCGTGGGCGACGGTCAGGGCCTCTTCCAGGCCCACTTCGCGGGTGATCCGCTGCAGGTGCTGCTGGTCCACCTCGGCGGCCAGGCGTTCCCAGGCATGCACCCGCTCGTGATAGGGACGGGTCACGCTGTTGATCCCCAAGAGGCTCACCCCACGCAGGATGAAGGGCGCCACCGAGGCCGGGAAATCCATGCCCTGGGCCAACCCGCAGGCGGCCACCAGGCCATCGGCGGCGGTGCCGGCACAGACGTTGGCCAGCGTATGGCTGCCCACCGAGTCGATGGCCGCCGCCCAGCGTTCCTTGGCCAGCGGACGCCCCGGCTGGGACAGCTCGGCGCGCTCGATGATGCGGCTGGCGCCCAGCGCCTTGAGGTAGTCGGCCTCCTCCGGACGCCCGGTGGCGGCGATCACCGAGTAGCCCAGGCGCGACAGCAGGCTGATGGCAAAACTGCCGACCCCGCCGCTGGCACCGGTGACCAGCACCTCGCCGTGTTCGGGGGTCAGGCCGCTGCGCTCCAGGGCGATCAGGCAGAGCATGGCAGTGTAGCCGGCGGTGCCGATGGCCATGGCCTGGCGCGCGCTGAAGGCTTCAGGCAGGTGGATCAGCCAGTCGCCCTGCAACCGGGCCTTCTGCGCCAGCCCGCCCCAGTGGCTCTCGCCCACGCCCCAGCCATTGAGCAGCACCTGCTCACCCGGGCGAAAGCGCGGATGGCTGCTGGCTTCGACGGTGCCTGCCAAGTCGATACCGGGGACCATGGGAAACTGCCGCACCACCGGGCTCTTGCCGGTGATTGCCAGGCCGTCCTTGTAGTTCAGGGTGCTGTAGGCCACCCGGACCGTGACATCGCCCTCAGGCAGTTGCGCCTCCTCCAGCTCGCGCAGATGGGCGCGATAACCTGCAGTGTCTTTGTCGATCACAATGGCCTTGAACATCATGGACTCCTGTTGGCAAGGGAGGCTGCAGCGCTGGCTGCAACGGCGTAGAGCGCGAACGCGCCATCCTACGCAAGCCTCTGCAAGGCGTCCATGAGCCTCCCCTCCCCACCCGCGACGCTCGAAACAGCCCACTGCCCACGCCGGCGTCGCGTATCGCAGTACAGCCCGGCGCGCCCGGCCTGCCGGAACCGGGGCGTGGAGTAGCCCGGGCGTGGCAGAACCTGGCCCCAGAGCGCTACCATGCGGCGGCATCTGCCCCCTGACCGAACGGATTTCCGACCTTGTCCCATCTCCTGGAAAAAGCCGCCGCGCGCGGCGACCTTGCTGCTCTCGAGCGCCTGCTGGATGCGGGTGCGGACCTTGAATGGCAGCACAAGGGCACCGGCCGCACGGCCTTGCTGGCCGCCACTATCGCCGGGCACCGGCCGGCCGTGGCGCTGCTGCTGGCGCGCGGCGCGAATGTCCAGCAGCCGTGCAAGGCCCTGGGCTACAGCCCCCTGGCCTGGGCCGCCAGCCACGGCGACACTGCCCTGGCCGAGTTGCTGATCGCCCATGGCGCAGCGCTCGAACAGGCCAGCCCCGAACTGCAACGCACCGCCCTGATGAACGCCGCCCAGGCTGGCCACGAGGCAATGGTGGCCTTGCTGCTCAAGGCCGGCGCCAACCCCTCGCCCGTGGATTTCCAACAACGCAACGCCTGGTCCCTGGCCGAAGAAAATGGCCATGCCCAGGTCATGCAACAGCTGGAGCAGGCCGGTACCGGGGCACCGCCAGCACCTGCACCGGCCCCTTCCCTGCCCTGGCCGCCGCTGGTGCCTGGCACTGACAGCAGCGCAGATCCGGTCACCCAGGTGCGGGCCTATACCCTGGCTTTGTACTCTTGGGAACAGCGCGGCAACGCCCTGGGCCACGACGCGCTCGACGCCGCCTTCTGGGCCGAACCGCAACAGCTGCTCGAACGTTTTTGTACCCTGCGACCGCGGGCCTATCCGCGAGCCTCCTATGGTTACCCCACGACCCACGCCGAGGCCGACGAACTACTGGGCTGCCAGTTGCTCAAGCCCGCCCAGGCCGAAGTGCTGGTGCGCGACCCGGCGTCCCGGGCCCTTTGCTACGAGCATCGCTTCGTGGTCAAGCGGGTTGCCGGCCAATGGCGCATCGACAGCGTCAAGCGCCGCCTGGCCGGCACCCAGAAATGGGCAAACGCCATTCTCTAGCGGGGGCAAGGGGCAAGAGCGAACGGGCGCAGCCTGCTCGACGTGCGGCACGGTTCGAGCTCGTCGCCCTTGGCGTGCAGTTACCCGCCATCACCACCGCTGTCCAGATCCGCGTTGAAACACCTGCCGACAAGCCCCTGGCCCGACAGCAGGCGGCCGCCAGCCAGCAGCAATTGCTGGTTGGCGGGCGGGCTGCTGCCCGTGGTTAAATGCCGCCCCGAAAAAATGACCGGCCCCACTGATGACTCCTCTCGCCCTCGCCACCCTCAACCAGCACCTGTTGACCGCCCTGGCCGCCGCGCCCGGCGAAACCCGGCGCCTGTTCCATGGCCGCGGCCGCTGCTGGCCGGGGCTGGAACAGCTGACCGTGGACTGGCTGCAGGGGGTAGTGCTGGTGTCCTTGTTCAAGGAACCCGAAGCCGGGCAACTCGAAGCCCTGCAGCAGTTGCTGGCGGAGCTGGGCTCGACCCCGCAATGGGTGGCCAGCGGCGCCCGCAGCCTGATGCTGCAACACCGCTACCTGCCCGACAGCCGTGGCGAGTGGCTGCTGGGCGAGGCCATCGACAGTTGCACCATCACCGAGGAAGGCCTGCGCTACCAGGTGGACCTGGGCAGCAAGCAGAACAACGGGCTGTTCCTCGACATGCGCTACGGGCGCAACTGGGTGCGGGCCAATGCCCGGGGCAAGAATGTCCTGAACCTGTTTGCCTATACCTGCGGCTTCTCGGTGGCGGCGATTGCCGGCGGCGCCGAGCGGGTGGTCAACCTCGACATGTCCCGGGCGGCCTTGAGCCGCGGCCGCGACAACCACCGGCTCAACGGCCACGACACCAGCCGGGTGAGTTTCCTCGGCCATGACCTGTTCAAGTCCTGGAGCAAGGTCAAGCAGGGCGGACCCTATGACCTGGTGATCATCGACCCGCCGTCGTT
Source organism: Pseudomonas protegens CHA0 (assembly GCF_000397205.1). NCBI lineage: Bacteria > Pseudomonadati > Pseudomonadota > Gammaproteobacteria > Pseudomonadales > Pseudomonadaceae > Pseudomonas > Pseudomonas protegens. Next base: position 2,748,709 of record NC_021237.1, on the reverse strand, counting down.
CCAGAAAGGCAGCTTTGTCCTCGGCAAGGACTATGCGCGGGTGCTGCGGCGCCTGCCGGAGTTGCTCACGGCCGATGGTTGCGTCCTGGCGTGCATGAATGATCCGGCGTTTAGCGTGGATTTTCTTCTGGAGGGGATGGCCGAAGCGGCGCCGGGGTTGCACTTTGAACAGCGGCTGGAGAACCCGCCGGAGTTTCCGGATGCGGATCCGCAGTGCGGGCTCAAGGCACTGGTATTTCGGCATGGGGCATAGGCCTTGATCCTGGCTGGATAGCCGTTGCTGCAGCAACGGGCGTCCAGCCAGGCCCTTACAACTCCATCCGATACTCGATCACCCCCGGCTTGTGCGCCACCCAGTCATACAACCGTTGCGCCCGCTTGTTGCTCTCCTGGGTATGCCAGTACAAACGAGCGCACTGGTGTTGCCGGGCAAAGGCCTGCACCCACTCGATCAACAGTTTCCCCGCCCCGCTGCCGCGAATCGACGGGGCCACGTACAGGTCTTCCAGATAGCAGAAGTCGCCGACGGCCCAGGTCGAACGGTGCAACACCAGGTTGACGAAGCCGATGACTTCATCGCCCTGCACCGCCACCGCCGAATACATCGGTTCCCGCGAATCGAGGAAACGCTCGAACGTGCGGCGACTGACCTCTTCGCTCAGCGTCACCTGATAGAAATCCTGATAGGCCAGCCACAGCGGCAGCCATTGCTGGTAATCCCCAGGCTGAATCGCCCGTACCGTCACCGCAGGTTGTTGATCGCTCATTACGCGCTCCTCTTGATCATCCACACCGGGATCAGCCCCGGTTATTGAAGAGTGCGCAGGTTAGTGCGTGAGTGGCGGATTTTATCAGGCCAATTCTGCCATCTGTAACAGACCACTTTGCCCAAACCCTCACAGCCCGGGCTGCTGATGGGGCACGCAGTGAATGCCGCCGCCCCCTGCGGCGATAGCGTCGATATCCAGCCGGATCACCTGCCGCCCGGGATACAGGCTGGCCAGCAGGCGGTGGGCCTTGCCCTGGTCAGCCAATTGCTGAGCCCTTTGTGCGAACAGAGCGTGCGCGGCCCGACCTGGGCCTGGCTGATTCACCGCGACAGTGAAAGCAGCCCGCTGACCCGCAGTTTCTCGCAGTGGCTACAGGCTGCGCTGCAGGGTTCGGCCGAAGCTTGAGGCGCCCGCCCGGCAAGGACTGGAGCGATGCAAAACCGCTTTCCATTCCTGCCCCTAACCCCACGCGTGGCGGCGACTTAAGCTGGCGCCAGTGCAATCCGCACTGCCTTCCAGGAGCCGCCCGTGCCCCCGATCCACGACATCAACTGGCCGCTGTGGCTGTCCACCATGCTGCCCATGGCCCTGAGCGCCGGCCCCGGCAATCTGATGGTGGCCAGCTCCGGCGCCCGCAGCGGCGTGCGGCGTTCCCTGCGCTTCATCTGCGGGCTGGACCTGACCTACCTGCTCCTGGCGCTACTGGTGGGGCTGGGGCTGTATCACAGCCTGGCGGCGTACCCAGGGTTGCTCTGGGGGCTACGGATAGCGGGCAGCCTGTACATTTTCTGGCTGGGCCTGCGCCTGCTGCTGCGGCCGTTGCGCAAGCCTGGCGAGCAGAGTGAAGCCCTGCAGTTTCGTGATGGCGTGATGCTGCAACTGGGCAATGTGCAGGGTCTGGTGATGCTGCTGGTCATGTTCTCCACCTTCAGCCCGGGCGCCGATGCGGGCACTGCCGTGGTGCTGGCGCTCAGCGCCGCGCTGATCGCGGTGAACCTGTTCGGCCACCTGCTGTGGGCCAGCCTGGGCTCAAGCCTGCAGCGGCTGATGCACGACCGCCCTCGCCTGCTGCTGGCGCAGAATGCGCTATTCGGCTTGCTGCTGATGGCGGTGGCCGGGTGGCTATTGCTGCGTGGCGCCTAGCGCGTCAGCCGGCCTTGCCCTCACCCTGCAAGCCCTGGCGCGCCAGCAGATCGCAGAGAAATTCCGCCACCCGCTCGACCCGCTCCTGGCCCTGGGTCGCCAGGTTGCGCAGCAGCCAGATATCCGCGCGGTGGGCCGGAGCCTGGGGCAAGACCCGGTGCAGGCCCAGGGGTTCTGCGATATAGGCCGGCAAGGCGGCAATCCCCAGGCCCGCCTGCACCGCCTTGAGCTGCGCCTCCAGGTTGCCGGTGCGCATCCACAACGGCTGATTACCGCTGAGCTGGTCCAGCCAGCGGGCCAGGGGCATGTGGGCCAGGGTCTGGTTCCAGCCGATCAGCGAATGCTGGCGCAGCTCCGAAGGCTTCTCGGGGCAGCCATGGGCTGCGGCATAACCTGGGGAACAGAACAGCGCCTGGGTCAACTCGCCGACCCGGCGCAGGGTGAAGTTGCCGGCTTCCGGCCGTTGCAGGCGCAGCAGCAGGTCGCTGTGGCTCTGGGTGAGCTTGACCGAGCGCGCCGCATTGACGAAATCGAAGCTGATCTGCGGATGCTGCAAGCGAAACTGCGCCAGTGCGGGAATGATCAGGTGGCTGCCCATCAACTCCGGGCATTCGATGCGCACCACCCCGGCCATGCGCGCGCCTGGCCGGGACAACTGACGTTCCATCAGGCGCAAGCGCTCCTCGATCTCCAGGGCCATGGGCAGTAGGGCCTGGCCGGCTTCGGTGAGGAAATAGCCTTGGGTGGTCTTGAGGAACAGCACGCTGCTCAAGGCCTGCTCCAGCACCAGGATCTTGCGCGAGACCGTCGAGGCCGACACCTTCAGCGCCTGCCCGGCGTCGGTGATGTTGCTGGCATTGGCGACGGCAATGAAAAACCGCAGATCGTCCCAGTTCACGCTTACCTGCCCTATCCCTGAAAACCCAGGCCCGGGATCTTATGCGAAATAAGCAGCGCAGCGGTCAGACTTTTCTCCTGTAAAGTGCCCAAAATCTTTCCTGCCCACGGATCGGGAGCCCCCATGCTGGAACTGCACACCCCTCGCCTGAACCTGCGCCCCCTGAACGTCCATGACTGGGAGCTGTTCCTGGCCCTGCACAGCGACCCGGAAAACCTGCGCTATGTCTGCGATCCGCTCTCCCGGATGCAGATCGAGGAGCGTTTCACCTCGCGCCTGCCCCATTGGGACATGGATTGCGACCACTGGCTGTGCCTGGTGATCCGCGATCGCCACAGCGGCGAGGAGCTGGGCTTCACCGGCCTGCGAGTCAGCGACCGGTCCGGCGCCGAAGCCGAGGTCGGCTACCTGCTGGCCCCCGGTCATCAAGGCAAGGGCCTGGCCACGGAATCCCTGCGCACGCTGATGCAATACGCCCGCCACAGCCTGGGGATCAAGCGCCTGGTGGCCACGGTCACCGACGGCAATGCTGCGTCCTGCCAGGTTCTGCAGCGATGCGGTTTCGTCTTCCAGCAACGTGACGAAGGGGCCTTCCGCATGGGTGGCGAAGACTTCGACGACCTGATTTTCAGTTGCCCCCTTACGGCCTGAGTGCGGGTTTGTGGCCCCCGCCTACGCCTGCCTGGCGTGGGTTTTTCTTGACAGCGAAAATTCCCAACGGCTATTGTCTGACAACCTGACTACCAAGGTTTTACCCACCCATGCTTGAACTCCAGCGACCCGACTCTCTCGTTGTGCGTGTGGTCAATGCGATCCGCACCGAGATCGACTCCGGCCGCCTGGCCCCCGAATCGCGCCTGCCCACCGAGCAGCAACTGGCCGAGCAGTTGAACGTCAGCCGCTCGGTGATTCGCGAGGCCATCGCCCAGCTCAAAGCCGACGGCGTACTGATCGCCCGGCGTGGCCTGGGTTCGTACATTTCCAAGACCCCCGCCGGCACCGTGTTCCGTTTCCCCCAGGGCGATGGCCGCCTGCCGGACCTGGCGCAGATGTTCGAGATGCGTTTGTGGATCGAAACCCAGGCCGCGTCGATCGCCGCCCAGCGCCGCGACGCCGCCGACCTGCAACGGATGCAGGGCGCGTTGCAGGAAATGCACGACAAGCGCAGTGATTTCGAAGCCGCGGGGCTGGCCGACGTGGAGTTCCACCGGGCCATCGCCGAGGCCAGCAAGAACGACTATTTCGTGGCCTTCCATGATTTTCTGCGCAGCCAGCTGACCAGCGCCCGCAAGGCCGCCTGGGAGAACTCGGCGCTGCGCATGGTGGGCGGTTCCGCCGATGCCACCCAGGAACACCAGGCGCTGTACCAGGCGATTGCCGCTGGCGACCGCCAGGCCGCCGCCGGTTGCGCCGACGCCCACTTGCGGGCTTCGGCCAAGCGCCTGGGCCTGGAACTGCCGACTATCGATTGACCAAAGCTTCACGCTTCGAGCCGCATGCCACGGCCTGCGGTTTTTTGTCGGATTAGTTAGTCTGACAACCTGATAACCAGACCGAAACGCATTGGATCCAAGGTACCTAAGAACAATGATTTACGACTTTTGCATCATCGGCGGCGGCATCGTCGGCCTGGCTACGGCGATGGAGATCCTCAAGCGCCAGCCCGGCGCTTCGCTGGTCATCCTGGAAAAGGAAAACGTCCTGGCCAAGCACCAGACCGGGCACAACAGCGGGGTGATCCACGCCGGCATCTACTACGCCCCGGGCAGCCTCAAGGCCGACCTGTGCAAGCGTGGCGCCGAGGCCACCAAGCAGTTCTGCAGCGAGCACGGGATCAAGTTCGAGGTCTGCGGCAAGGTGCTGGTGGCGTCCAACGCCCTGGAAGTGCAGCGCATGGAGGCCCTGTACCAGCGCTCGCAACAGAACGGCCTGAAGGTGGAGCGCCTGGACGCCGAGCAACTGCGCCAGCGCGAACCGAATATCGTCGGTCTTGGCGGGCTGTTCCTCGACGCCACCGGCATCGTCGACTACCGCGAAGTCTGCGACACCATGGCCCGGGTGATCCGCCGCGAGGGCGGCGAGATCTGCCTGAGCCAGACCGTCACCGCGATCCAGGAAAGCGCCGACAGCGTCACCGTCAGCAGCCATGGCGGCAGCTGGCGGGCGAAGAAGCTGGTGGCCTGCGCCGGCCTGCAATCGGATCGCCTGGCGGTGATGGCCGGGGTGAAGATCGACCACCAGATCATCCCCTTTCGCGGCGAGTACTTCCGCCTGCCGGCGTCGAAGAACAACATCGTCAATCACTTGATCTACCCGATCCCCGATCCGGAGCTGCCGTTCCTCGGGGTGCACCTGACCCGCATGATCGACGGCAGCGTTACCGTCGGCCCCAACGCGGTACTGGGCCTGGGCCGGGAGAACTACAGGAAGTTCTCCATCAACTGGCGCGACGTGGCGCAGTACGCCAGCTTCCCCGGTTTCTGGAAAACCATCTGGCAGAACCTCGGCTCTGGCACCACCGAGATGAAGAACTCGCTGTTCAAGTCCGGCTACCTGGAGCAGTGCCGCAAGTACTGCCCTTCCCTGCAAGTGGAAGACCTGCTGCCTTATGAGGCGGGGATCCGCGCCCAGGCGGTGATGCGCGACGGCAGCCTGGTGCACGATTTCCTGTTCGCCGAAACCCCGCGCATGTTGCATGTGTGCAACGCGCCCTCGCCCGCCGCCACCTCGGCGATTCCCATTGGCTCGATGATTGCCGACCGGATTTTCCAGGCCGCCTGAAACACCCCGCGCCATCACCTTGCAGTGCAGTGCCCCGGCACTGCCAAGCGGGCCGCGTGTCGCCGCAATACCCCTTGGCCGCCCTTTAGGGCGCGTCGCGCAAGGCTCGCGTCAACTCGACAATAACTACAATGATTCATGAGGATGTACGGATATGACCGCAGTTGAAACCAGCAGTACTGCAGCGGAAACCCCACAGCAAACCAAGAAACGCCTGCGCAAGGTCGCGGCGGCCACCATCTTCGGCTCGATGCTGGAGTGGTATGACTTCTACCTCTACGCCACCATGGCGGCCATCGTCTTCTCGAAGATCTTCTTCGATAACAGCAACCCGAAAAGCGCCACCCTGATGGCCTTCTCGACCTTTGCCATCGGCTTTATCGCCCGCCCCTTCGGCGGCATCCTGTTCGGCTACCTGGGGGACAAGTTCGGCCGCAAGCAGGTACTGGTGCTGACCTTCTGCCTGATGGGCGTGTGCACCGCGCTGATCGGCCTGATCCCCAGCTATGCGTCGATCGGCATCTGGGCGCCGATCCTGCTGGTGGCAATCCGCATCATCCAGGGCCTGGGCGCCGGCGCCGAACTGTCCGGCGCGGCGGTCACCTCCTATGAGCATGCCAGCGAAGGCAAGCGCGGCAGCCAGGGCGCCTGGCCGGCGCTGGGGCTGAACCTGGGCCTGCTGCTGTCGTCGCTGACCATCTACCTGCTGACCATCAACGGCAACGACTTCCTGCTGGCCGGCGGCTGGCGCATTCCGTTCGTCTGCAGCATCGTCCTGGTGGCCGTCGGCCTGTGGGTGCGCAACAGCATTCCGGAAACCCCGGAGTTCAAGGAACTGAGCAAGGAAAGCCAGAAAGCCAAGGCCTCGCCACTCAAGGCGCTGTTCAAGAACGACCTCAAGGGCCTGGCCGTGGTGTTCTTCGTGGCGGTGGGCTACAACGCCCTGAGCTACATCTTCAAGACCTTCTCCCTGGCCTACCTGACCCAGTACAAGAACGTCGATGTGCACGTCACTTCGCTGTCAGTGACCATCGCCAGCCTGATCGCCATCGTCGCCGTGCCGTTCTTCGGCTGGCTCTGCGACAAGTGGAGCAGCAAGACCGTGCTGATCCTCGGCGGGCTGTTCTCGGTGCTGTTCGCCTACCCCTTCCTGGCCCTGCTGAACACCGGTGAGAGCCTGATGATCTACATCGCCATCGGCGTCGGCACCGGCATTCTGGCGCCGATGATGTTCGCCCCACAGGGCTCCTTCCTCAGCCGCCAGTTCCCCACCGCGACCCGCTCTTCGGGCTTCGGCACAGGGCGCGAGATCGGCACCGCCATCGCTGGTGGCCTGGCGCCGCTGGGCGCTCTGTCCCTGGTGACGGCCTCGGCCACCCACTCCACCGACGGCGTGGTGATCATTCTCGCCGTCGCCGCGGTGCTGGTGGTGGTGTTCGCCTTCCTCGACCAGGGCCGCAAGCACTCGGCCTTCAAGAACTGAGGCTGGACCCAACCCTGCCCGGGCCGCTCCAACGGCCCGGGCAGACTTTGCTAAGGTGGCCGCTGAACCCGCATTACAGGCCACCCCATGTCACCCGATAGCGCATTCGGCGTCGATGCCGACGGCTTGATCGCCCTTCCTGCCGCCCCCCCCCTGCAGCCCGAGTACCGAGCCCTGCTCGACGAGCTGTGCGCCGCCCTCACCGCTCCCGCCAGCCCGCCGCTGCATAGCCTGTACCTGTACGGCAGCGTCGCCCGTGGCACAGCCCGGCCTGGAGCTTCCGACCTGGACCTGTGCCTGATCCTGCAAGATCCCGCCGACCCGACCGCGTGCCAGCATCTGGAAAACCTGCGCCAAGCCCTGCAAGCGCGCCACCCGCTGGTGTCGAAGATCGATTTCGATATCGGCGACCTCAACCAGGTGCTGGAAACGCGGAACCTCGGCAGCTGGGGCTATTGGCTCAAGCACCATTGCCGCTGCCTGTGGGGCGAAGACCTGCGCTCGCGCTTTGCACCTTTCAGGCCCAGCCGGGAGATTGCCCTGGCGGTGAACGGTGACTTTCTCGCAGTGCTGGACGACTACGCCAAGCGCATCGACCGCGAACAGAAGCCCGCCGAAGTCCTCCGGCTGCAACGGCAGGCCTCGCGCAAACTCGTTCGCGCCACCAACCTGCTGCGCCAGGAGCAGGAGCCGAGCTGGCCCCAGAGCCTGGATGAGCATGTGTGGCTGTTTGTGCAGCACTACCCGGAAATGGCAGGCACCATCGACGTGTTTCGCCAGGCCGCCGAGGCAACGGCCCCCGCCGGCGCCGGTTTCAGCGACCGCTTGCGGCAGATGGCGCAGTGGATGAGCCAGGCACTGACCCCGCCGCCATCCAGGAATTGACCCATGCAATTGCACCGCACCCGGCAACGGCTGCACCTGGGTTTCAAAACGGCTCAACCCCGCGAGGCGCTGCCCCATCTACTGCAAGCGGCGCCGGAACGGGGGTCGCTGCCGGATCAGACCTGCAGCACCTCGATCCCCAACTGCCGATAGCCTTCGATGTCCACACCCGGCGCCTCCTGCTCGGTCACCAGCCGGTGCAAGCGGTTGCATGGCACCACCACGAAGGGTTCCATGGCGCCGAGCTTGTCGGCGGTGGTCACGGCGATGACCTCGCTGGCACTGTCGAACATTGCCTGCTTGATCGGCACCTCGTCGAAATGCAGGGAGCTGATGCCGATCTCCGGGTGGATCGCGCAGACGCCGGTGAACATCAGGTCGGCCTTGATTCCCTGGATCATGCGCAGTGCTTCATGGCCGCTGGCGGACAGGGTTGCCGGGTTGAGCTGGCCACCGGCGAGAATCACCCTGACCTTGGGGTACTCGGCCAGGGCCACGGCAATCATCGGCGAGGCGGTGACCGCGGTCAGGCTGATGTCCGCCGGCAGCGACTGGGCGATGTGCAGGGTGGTGGAGCCGGAATCGAACAGCACCGTCTGGCCGTCCTGCACCCATTGCACGGCATATTGCGCCAGGCGCAGTTTCGCCTCATTGGTTTCGCCGACCCGGGTGAAATAGTCCTTGCCGCTGTCCTTGGGCCGCGGCAGCGCGCCACCATGGACCCGCTGCACCAGGCCGCCGGCATCCAGCTCCGCCAGGTCGCGACGGATGGTGTCTTCGGACACCGCGAAATGCCGGCTCAGTTCGGCGGCCATGACCTTGCCGTCGCGCTCCAGCAGCAGAAGGATTTTTTGCCGACGCAAGGATGGCAGCTCGGCTGGCGGGTGTTGACCTTGCATGTTTATGCCCGTTATTGCGTGTTTTCGCCAAACTACACAGACACTCGGGCAAAAACAAGCAACCCGATCAGTTGATCAACTGCGGCGCCCGTGAGCGGTACAAGGCCGCTTCCCCGAGGCGCTCGCGCACCAGCGCCTGGGCCTGGCGGGTCATCTGGTCCAGCTGCCGGTCGCGCTTTTTCTCCGCTTCCAGCATGGCTTTGCGCCCGTGCTGGGCCAGCAGGTAGGTGTGGATCTGCCGCACTTCCACCGACTGGTAGATCGGTGCCACATCCAGCACCGCCAGCAGGCCGTCGCTGCCGTGGTCCCGGGTGTTCATCAGCACCTGCGGGCCGCGGGCGCCCAGCAGCTGGAAGCCCAGGGCCTCGAAACACCCCACCTTGGCCACGTTGCAGGCAAGTTCCGCATGGGGGTAACGCGCCAGCATGGCTTGCAGCATCTGCCGGGCAATGCCCTGGCGCCGGTGGCCTTGCAGCACTGCCATGTACGCCACGGCGCAGGCCTGGGGATCGTCCTTGACCGGCAGGTACAGGGTGAAACCCAGCACCTGGTCCGGGGCCTGCGGGTCGGTGGCCACCACCAGCTCCACCGCGATCCCCCGGGAACCGTCCATGGCCTGCAGGTACAGGTGCACCTCATAGCCGACGCCGTACTGGTACAGGTTGTACAGCGGGTTGCTCGGGGCGATGGCCACCGCGCTGACATCGGTGATGTAGTCCACCACCATCTGCTGGATCTGGCTCTGGATGGCTTCGGGCGGCGGGGCTTGGAACAGGGTGATGCTGGACATCGAGGCGGTGACTCCGAGGATTGGGGCATGCCCGGCTACGGCGGGCGCGCCATGATAACCCGGCGCGGGTGACACAGGCGCACAACCGGGCAGCGCATCGGGCGCGTGCATCGGCGAAAAAGCGCGAATGGGATCGGGAGCAAGAGACTGGCTGGCTGCGGCTATGGCGGGGCCATGGCCGCAACCGGCACAGGATACGGATGCACCGGGGCATCCGCGGTGCCCCGCCCGACGAACGCGGGCGGGGCCGAGGGCTTACAGCGCCATGTCGGCCGCTGGGTTGCTCTCTGGCTTGGCCAGGCTGGCCGGAGCCTGAGGCGCCGCGCCCTTGACCGGCGGTGGCGGGGTCAGTTGCAGCACTTCAGCGGTGTAGGCCCATTCTTTGGCCACACGCTCAGGGCTGTCGTTCAGGGCCGTACCGTAGCTCGGCACAATCTGCTTGAGCTTCTCCTGCCAGGCCGGGGTCGCGACCTGGTCCTTGAAGACTTTCTGCAGCACGCTGAGCATGATCGGCGCGGCGGTCGAAGCACCTGGGGATGCGCCCAGCAGGCCGGCGATGCTGCCGTCTTCGGAGGCCACGATCTCGGTGCCCAGTTTCAGCACGCCGCCCTTCTCTTCGTCACGCTTGATGATCTGCACGCGCTGGCCGGCCTGCCACAGGCGCCAGTCTTCCTGCTTGGCGTTGGGGAAGTATTCCTTCAGCGCGGCGAAGCGGTCGTCATCCGACAGCATCAGCTGGCCGGCCAGGTATTCCACCAGCGGGTACTGCTCGATGCCCACCTTGGTCATCGGCCAGAAGTTGTGGGTGGTGGTGCTGGTCAGCAGGTCGAAGTACGAACCTTCCTTGAGGAACTTGGTGGAGAAGGTAGCGAATGGGCCAAACAGGATCACCCGCTTGCCGTCCAGCACACGAGTGTCCAGGTGCGGAACCGACATCGGTGGCGCGCCGACCGAAGCCTTGCCGTAGGCCTTGGCCAGGTGCTGCTCGGCCACGCTGGCGTTGTCGGTCACCAGGAACGAGCCACCCACCGGGAAGCCGGCGTATTCGTTGGCTTCAGGAATGCCCGACTTCTGCAGCAGGTGCAGGGCACCGCCGCCGGCGCCGATGAACACGAACTTGGCGTCGGTCTCGGTTTTCGAACCGTCCTTGAGGTTCTTGTAGGTCACGCGCCACGAGCCGTCTTTATTGCGCTCGATTTCCTGCACTTCGCTGGACAGTTTCAGCGCGAAGTTGGGCTGGGCCTGCAGGTGGGCAACGAACTGGCGAGTGATCTCGCCGAAGTTGACGTCGGTGCCGATCGGGGTCCAGGTCGCAGCGATCTTCTGCGCCGGGTCACGACCTTCCATCATCAGTGGAACCCACTTCTTGATCTGCTCGGCGTCTTCGGAGTACTGCATGCCGCTGAACAGCGGGCTGGCCTGCAGGGCCTCGTAGCGGGCCTTGAGGAACTTGATGTTGTCATCGCCCCAGACAAAGCTCATGTGCGGGGTGGAGTTGATGAACGAACGCGGGTTCTTCAGGACGCCGTTCTTGACCTGCCAGGACCAGAACTGCCGGGAAATCTGGAACGCTTCGTTGATCTCGATGGCCTTGGCGATCTCGATCTTGCCGTCCTTGCCTTCCGGCGTGTAGTTCAGCTCGGCCAAAGCGGAGTGGCCGGTACCGGCGTTGTTCCAGCCGTTGGAGCTTTCTTCTGCGACGCCGTCCAGGCGCTCGACCATCTCCATCGACCAATCCGGCTGCAGCTCATTGAGCCAGACCCCGAGGGTCGAACTCATGATGCCGCCACCGATCAGCAGCACATCCACTTTCTTCGGCTCAGCCGCGTGCGCGGTCGTGAGGCCTATCGACATCGCCAGCCCGATCAGGGCCGTGTTCACTTTCTTAAACATTCTGAGTACCTACGATAGAACGCCATCCGCCGCCCCATCCTCGATCCTGCGTACTCCGGTGATTGCGAAACAGTCATTTCGCAGGTCCTGGACCAACACATTCAAAAGAACTGGAGGGTGGGCACACAAGGCCGACGAGACAGGCTCGACCTCAGTTTTATATCGCTCCGGCGCTGACTTCTTGTCGTTCTTGGCTTCAGCTACTTGAGTGACAGTGTTTCTCAGGGCACGTCACGGGACGCAACCAACAGGCAGTTTCCCCCTGCCCGACCTTGCGCGTCGCAAACTGCCGGACGAACAAGAATGACGCCCGCAACTGCGGGGGCCAACAGGAAATTAGGGGTCGGGTTCAACCAAAGAGGTAAACGAACACTGCCTGACATTACATTCGGCGGGGTCGTGCAGACACTCCCACAGCCTTGCAAGGGACCCGAACAGGCCACTTGAAGCTAAGCACGGGTAAGGTATTTCTGCACAAACGATGAACCGATTCAGCGCAAGAATATCATTACGGCATCAGCCTGTCTTGGCCGGAGCCACGAGCCGCCCGCCCGGGAAAACCTCGACGCTGTACGACACCTGCCGCAATCAATGCGTCACAACGACGCTGGCCGCCCCTCATTCACAGCGGCAAATGCGCCTTCGCCAAGAGGCGACCTTGATGCATGATGGCACCGCGCCACAACACCACCTTCACCCATTTGCTGCAAAGGACGGCCATGCCAGGTATCGACAGTGTTGCAACAGAGTTCCGCGCGTTCCTGAAGTCCTGGGAACAGGAGCGCCCGCACCTTCCCTCGGCCCTCAGCGTGCTCGGCAATGGTTTCGAGGGCTGGCTGAAGTTCGAATTCTATTTCTGGCTGATCCAGCACCGGGGGTTGGCCGGGCCACGCGACGGCTGGCTCGGCGACGTGGGCGTGGAATACAAGGTCGCCCTGGACCAGCGCTGGTCCGACATGGACATTCACCATAAGCAATGTGACCTGTGGATCCGCGACGCAGACAAGCAGCGCTTCCACTTCATCGAACTCAAGGCGCCCTTTGCCAACGCCAACCAAGGCAAGTTGTTCATCTCGGCATCGGACGACTACTGGTACATGACACGCCTGAAGGCCAAGGAAGAAAAGGTCGCCAGCGGCAGCGTGATCATCTTCGGCGTCGGCTTCACAGAGGATAAATGGACAAAGCATCTGGAGGCGGTCGAGGAATACACCGGCTGGGTCGAACACGCCTCCCGCGATATTGGCGAAGTACCCGGGGTCGAGAACCTGCGCTGGGCCGTGCTGACCATGCACTACCCCAGCTAGCTGCAATCCGTCCTTCGATCGTTCAGGCAAATTGGATAGGATGCTGCGCTGCAACGCCGGGAAAGCACCCGGCGCCGCGCCCCCAAGAACAACAAGGAACAACCATGCACCCGACCTCACTGCAAGACACCACCGCCCCCGAAGGCGTGTGCTTCGGCTGCGGCAGCAGCAACCATCACGGCCTGCACATCAAGAGCCACTGGCACGAGGACGGTGTGCACGTGGTGGCCGAGCACCTGCCCGACGCCAAGTACTGCGGCTGGCCGGACCTGGTCTACGGCGGCCTGATCGCCATGCTGGTGGACTGCCACTCCAACTGGACCGCCATGGCCTACCACTACCGCAACGAACAGCGCGAGCCCGGCAGCCTGCCACGCATCGACTGCGTCACCGGCAACCTGGGCATCAAGTTCATCAAGCCCACCCCCATGGGCGTGCCCCTGACCCTGCGCGCCAGGGTCGAGGGTGAAGTAGGCCGCAAGAGCCAGGTGATCTGCGAGGTGTATGCCGGCGATGTGCTGACCGCCATTGGCGATTCGGTCTTCGTGCGGGTCGATACCAGCCAGCTCGCGGCAGCGGCTCACGGTAGAGACGCCTGAGCCGAGGGCCTGGGAAGGCGGTCGGAACTATCGCGTATGCAGGTGGGACAGGTGCCGATAGCCCGCCGCTCGGGCAAAATCCGCCAGCCGCCACAACGAACCGTTAGCCCCCCAGGTGCCATCAGCCACGTCATCCAGCAGGATCGAGGTCATCAGCATTCGCGGATCGTCCTCTGCCAGACAGGCGGCCAGCGCCTGATGCAAGCCCTCGACATAGGCCTGGCGCTGGGCAGCATCGAGCACGCCCGCCGGGACCTTGACCCGGACCATGCAAGGAACCGCCTGGGCACTGGAGTCGGCACCTCCACAACTCCAGAAGCCCGGCGCCAGCTCTTCCAGCAGTACCCAGCACAACGCCCGCTGACGGGGGTCATCACCTATTTGCTCCACCGTCAGGGCCACTTGGGTAACCTCTTGCAAGACCTTGGCACGCTGCCGGGCATCGAAAGCGCCCTGGGGGATCTTGATCAGAATATTAGGCATCGGCATCACCACTTACACAGAAAAGGAGCGGCTATTGAGCCTGTGCTCATCCCTGGCCAACAGCGACCGATTCGACATCTTTCATGCATAATCCGCCAATGAACGATTTCACCGTCTTGCTCCTACCCGGTTCCTTTGCCTCCAGCGTCGCCCTGACCCTGGACATGCTTTCCAGCGCCGCGCTGCTGGCCCCACGCCTGGGGCTCGGGGCTCCGCGCTGGCGGGTTTGTGCCTTGCAGGCTGGCCAGGTAGCCCTGGGCCAGGGCCTGCTGCTCGAGGTCGAGGCCCTGGATGCCAGGGACGATGATCGGTCCTGCTGGATAGTGCCGGGGCTGGGCATTGACACCCCCGAGGCCATCGCCCAGCGCCTGCTGCAAGCAGACATTGCCCCGTTGCTGGATGCATTGCGCGATCATCTGGAACTCGGAGGCGAAGTGGCGGCATCCTGTTCCGCCGTTTTCCTGTTGCAGGCCGCCGGGCTCCTGCCCGGGCGCCGGGTTACGACCTCCTGGTGGTTGGCGCCGCTGCTGCAAGAGTGGGCCGTCGACACCAAGGTGGATCCGGACCAGATGGTTGTGGTCGACCCTCCGCTAACCACCGCCGGAGCAGCATTTGGCCAATCGGATTTGATGCTGCATCTGCTGCGCAGCCGTTTCGGCACGAGCTTGGCAGACGCGGTGGGGCAGACGCTGCTGATTGATCGGCGGCAATTGCAGGCACCGTTTCGGGTACCGGCAATGATGGCCCAGGGCAGCACCCTGATCAGCCGGCTTACCGCCCATATCGAAGCCGGCTTGCCAAACCTGCCCAGCGTCGGCGAACTGGCCGCACAGTTCAGCATGTCCGAACGGACCCTGGGTCGCCAGATACGCAAGGTCACCGGCCACAGCAGCTTGCGCCTGATCCAGAATGTGCAACTGAACCGGGCGAGGGCTCTGTTGCAAAGCAGCAAATATTCGGTGGAGCGCGTGGCCGAGCAGGTGGGATACCAGGACGCCACGGCCCTGCGCCGGCTGATGCGCAAGTTGCTCAACGCCACTCCGAGGCAATTGCGCTGAGCCCACCACGGTCCCCAGGCAAGAGGACTTTTGATACATTGCCGCTCCCTTTCTTTCGAACAGGACACCTGCCCTGACCATGGACATTCAGGAAATCCAGCGCCGCCTGGCCAAGCCGGCGCTGCAATTGATTCCCGGCGGTTTTCGCCCCTCCGGCAGCGACGAGGAAAGCTGGCTGGGCCGGGTCTTTATGTTTCGCGAGGATGAAGAGCTGCCGCGCAACAGCGCCGGGGAAACCCTGCTGCCGTTCGCCCAGCTCTATCTGCCGGCGCTGCCCTTCCACAGCCCGCTGCTGGAAGGCGTGCGGGTGCTCACGGTGTTCGTCGCCAACCCCTTTCCCGAGCCCCTGGAACCCATGGGCGAGCGCTGGCTGATTCGCGAGTACCGTGCCGAGGATGTGCTGGTGCGCAAGGACCTGACTGCCCCCGGGGCCTTTCTCAAGCCCTTCCCGCTCAAGCCCGAGGCAGTGCCCGCGGACTTTCCGCTGTGGGACGGCGGTGGCGTGCCGGAGGACCTGGAGCGGGAAATCCTCGAACTGGAAAACTCCGGGCAGATCGAGTGCTACTACGACCTGGTGAATCATTGCTACCAGCACAAGCTCGGGGGCTACCCCTCGTTCTGCCAGTCGGGAATCGATGTCGGGGACGGCTTCGAATTCGTGATGCAGATTTCCTCCGACGCCAAGATCGGACTCAACGTGGTGCACGGCGGCAGCCTGATGTTCTGGAAACACCCCGCCAGCGGCGAATGGGCGCTGTACTACGACTTCCATTGAGGCGCAGCGGCTAACACCGATTTCATCCACCGGCGGATGAAATGCCCCGGCGCCGGGTGCATCATGGGCGCTGTCCAATTCCCGGGAGACTTGCATGCCCATGCGCTCACTGTTCTTGCCCGCCACAGCCCTGGCCCTGGGCTTGCTGGCGGCCACCGGCGCCGTCGCCGACGACCAGTCGCAACTGATCGAATCGATCAACGCCTACCGCAGCCAGCCGCAACGCTGCGCCAACCAGGCCTCCTCGGAGCTGCCGCCGCTGACCGGCGACCCACGGCTGATCCTGCCGGTGGACAACGTCGGTGACCTGCAGCAGGCCCTGGCCCGGGCGGCATACCCCATGGTCAACGTGCAGGCCATCAGCCTCTCCGGCCCCCGGGATGCCCAGGCGGCGATGCAGGCGGTACGCGAGAGCTTCTGCCAGGTGGTGCTGGACCCGCAGTTCGTCGATATCGGTGTCAATCGCCAGGCCAACCAGTGGCGCATCGTGCTCGCGCGACCGCTGCTGTCCGCGCGCCTGGGGGACTGGCAGGCCGAGGGCCAGCAACTGCTCGCGCAGATCAACAGTGCCCGCGGCCAGCCCCGGCAATGCGGTGGCCAGGGTTTTGCCGCCACCGCGCCCCTGGCCTGGAACGCCACCCTAGGCACCACCGCCGAGGAACACAGCCGGGCCATGGCCAACCAGAACTACTTCGACCACAAGGACCATGACGGCCGCACCCCGGGTGACCGCGCGGAACTGGCAGGCTATGCCGGCCAGCAGGTGGGCGAGAATATCGCCGCCGGCCAGGACACGGTGCGCAAGGTGGTGGACGGCTGGCTGGCCAGCCCCGGGCATTGCGCCAACCTGATGAACCCGGCCTACAGCGAGCTGGGCGCGGCCTACGCGGTGGACCCGAAAAGCGATGCCGGCATTTACTGGACCGCGATGTTCGGCGCGCCCTGAGCCCAGTGCCCGGGGCGTGGCTGCCACGCCCTGAAGCTGCAACCGGGCCCCCAGGACAACGAAGGAGCGCCACTTACTCGCACCGGCCTTTGCGGTGCAAGGCCGGTTGGCCCGCACAACCATCGGTCGGCCGTCCTCACGGTGCGCCCGGGGCTTCTATGCTTGTAGCCCTGCCTTCGGATCATTCGCTCTCCCTCACACAGGAACGCTGATCATGCAAACCTTCGGTTACGCAGCGCAGTCCGCCGGGGTTCCCCTGGCGCCTTTCACCTTCCAGCGTCGCGCCCTGCGCGCCAACGATGTGGCGATGGAAATCCTCTATTGCGGGGTCTGCCACTCCGACCTGCACCAGGCGCGCAACGACTGGGGCGCCAGCCGCTACCCCATGGTCCCGGGCCACGAGATCGTCGGCCGGGTCACCGCCGTCGGCCCCGAGGTCAAGCAGTACAAGGTCGGCGACAGCGTCGCCGTCGGCTGCATGGTGGACTCCTGCCAGGTGTGCGACCAGTGCCGCAAGGGCGAAGAACAGATGTGCCGCGAGCACAATACCCAGACCTACAACGGCCTGGACCGCATCACCCGCGAGGTGACCTACGGCGGCTATTCCAAGCACCTGGTGGTGCGCGAAGAATTCGTCCTGCGGGTGCCCGAGGGCCTGGAGCTGGCCAAGGCCGCGCCGCTGCTGTGCGCCGGCATCACCACCTATTCGCCGCTGCGCACCTGGAATGTCGGGCCCGGCAGCCGGGTCGGGGTCATCGGCCTCGGTGGCCTGGGGCACATGGCGGTCAAGCTGGCGGTGGGCATGGGAGCCAAGGTCACGGTCCTCAGCCGCAGCGCCGACAAGCGCGCCGACGCCCTGGCCCTGGGCGCCGATGCACTGCTGGTGTCCAGCGACCCGCAGGCCATGGCCCGCGCCCAGTCGAACTTCGACCTGATCATCGACACCATTCCGGTGCGCCACGACGTCTCGCCCTACATGCCCCTGCTGGACATCGACTGCACCCTGGTGATCGTCGGCCAGGTCGGGCCGATCGACGAACAACTGACCCTGCCCATGCTCCTGGGCCGGCGCCGGCTGGCCGGTTCACCCATCGGCGGCATCGCCCAGACCCAGGAAATGCTCGACTTCTGCGCGCGCAAGAACATCCTCCCGGACTGCGAAATGATCGCCATGCAGGACATCAACCAGGCCTTCGAACGCATGGAACGGGCCGATGTGCGCTACCGCTTCGTGATCGACATGGCGTCCCTGGGCAACGGCGCCTGAAACCCGGCCTGGCACCAGCAGTGAACGCTCGCAAGTGAATGAAGGGTCGATGACGGCACCCTTGCCTATTGCTTTGCACCGCCGTGTCGATAACCCGTCACACCGCTCCCTCTGGCGCGCCGCTGCCCGCATCCGGGCCGCGACGCACCAGAGGGGGTGACCGACCTTCATTCGATAGCGAGACGATTCAATGGTTATGTTCCTGATCCTGTCAGGGCTGGCACTTACGGTGGCGATGCAGTTCGCGATTTTCTGCGTGGCCCTGAAGAATTCTTTGGGCAATGCCATCCTCAGCCTGTTCATTCCCTTCTATGTGTACGTCTACGCCAGGAAAGACCCGCAAGCCCGGCCCTTTCTCTGGGGCTGGTACCTGGGCATAGCGCTGCTGGTCGCGGGGGTTCTGGCCTCGGCCTAGGCACCGCGCCACAGGCTGCCCCCGGCCAGGCACAAAGCAAAAGCCCCGAACATTCGGGGCTTTTTTTCATCAGGCCTGCCTGCAACTCATTTGTTGGCCGCCATCTGCCCCGCTTCGCCCTGGCTCACCAGGGCCTTGAGCGATGCGTCGAACTGCTTCAGGGCATCGACCTGCAACTCGGTCTGCTGGTTGATCTGCGCAGCGATCTCCGGCGCCGCCTTGCCCCGTACCCAGACCGACGGCAGTTCCTTGGCCTGGATCCCGGCTGCCTGGCCGATGTACTGCAGGTTGGCGTCATAGAACTTGGCGATGAAGCGCGCCTCGACCTTGCTGTTGCGCTTGGTCACCAACTGGTTGTAGGTATCGAGCATCACCACCACATCGGGGTGGGCCTGGACCACCGCGTCAAGGCTGTCATAGACGGTCACCGAACCGAAATGCTTCTGCAGCGAAGCCATCAGCCAGTCGATTGCCCGTTTCGGGTCCGAGCTGTTGACGAAGGCTTGGCTGATGCGCGGATCGAGGCCGGCATTCTTCGCCCCGTTGAGCGCCACCGCATGGTAGTGCTCCAGGTATTGCAGGGTGCTGATGGTGTTTTCGCTGTACAGCACGCCTACCGACTGCGCGTGTTGCAGGTCGGTGCTGCTGTCGGCCATGGGCAGGAAGTGGCAGGAGGCGTCGTCAGTGGCGAGGGTGGCCGCAGAAGCCCCGGTTCCCGCGATCAAAAGCACCACAAGGGTCACTAGAGTCGAGATTCTCATCGGGTGTTTCCTTCTGCAGCAAGCACGGTGTAAGCGCTATCTTCCTCCTTTGCCGGAAAAACGGAACCTGCACTTTTTGATGATAACTATCGATTGCAGCAATGGTTGACAATGGGCACCGATGCGCCTCGAAGGCGGTGGCCTGCGCCGTTCGCGCCCTTCGATAAAGCCGTCAATTTCTGGCATACAGCTCGCCCTGGCCCCGATAGAATCAAGCCCCCTTTTTCTGCAAGACGAGTCCGGACCATGGATGCTCACTCGATACTGACCTACACCCTGGTGGCAGCCATCGCCATCGCCAGCCCCGGCCCCGCTACCCTGGTGGCGCTGCACAACAGCGTGGCCTACGGCGCCAAGTCCACTATCTGGTCATCGTTGGGCAATGTCAGCGGGCTGTTCTGCATGTCTGCCGCGGCCATGCTCGGCCTCGGGGCACTGATCGCCAGTTCCGAATGGATTTTCAACGCGGTGAAGATCGTCGGTGCCGGCTACCTGTTCTACCTGGGTGCCAAGCAGCTGTTCAGCAAGAGCCAACTGCTGAGCGAAGCCAGCGCAGACAGCACCAAGGTCGGCAAGCCGCCGCGCCTGAAGCTGTTCAAGTCGGCCTTCCTGACCGCCGCCACCAACCCCAAGGCGACCATCTTCTTCACCGCCCTGTTCCCCCAGTTCATCGACCAGCACGCCGCGCTGCTGCCGCAGTTCTTCATCCTGACCCTGATCTTCATGGCGCTGTCCCTGACCTCCCTCAGCGTCTACGCGGTGCTGGCCTCCCGGGCCAAGGGCGTGCTGACCCGGCCGGCCCTGTCCAAGTGGGTCAACCGGGTGGTGGGTTCCACCTTTATCTTCTTTGGCACCACCATCCTGGCCATGCGCCGGCAAACGGCCTGAGCCCTCAGGCGCGATGCAAATAGACCTGCTCAAGGAATCGCTGCTGGGCCACTGGGAAACCACTGCCGGCGTGCTGCAATGCGAATTGCAGTTCGGCAGCCGCCTGGTCTACGTCCAGCACCCCAGCAACGAACCGCCCCAGCGCCGGCTCGCGACCGCGCAGCAAGGGGTACAGGCCGCCTGGGACGACATCCCCCAGGCCCTGGCCTTTGCCGAGCGCCTGTGCGTGCCCGGCATGCGCAAGGTCTGGCAGCTGTACGCACAAGGCCTGCTGTCGTGCCCGCCACTGGAGGTCTACTCGATTCATTTCGAGATCAACAGCCCTTACCCGTCCTACACCATTTCCCAGAACCCGGATTTCGACTGGGAGACCAGCCTGACGGTGGAGGACGAGCAGGGACAGGTGCACCGCCTGTCTCTGGCCGAGTACGAACCTGGGGAAGACTTCTGGCTGAGCGTGCGGCGCCTGGGCGCCGGCCAATTCCAGAGCGATACCTGATCAGCCCTTCTTTTTCTGCAAGGCCTTGAGCCGGATGCCGGCCCGCTGCACGGCGGCCATTTTTTCCGGGCGCTTCATGCGCTTCCATTTGCGGATGTCGTCCTTGCTGCGCCCGCAACTCAGGCACAGGTCGCCACTGAGCTGGCAAAGGGCGATGCAGGGGTTGTCGATTTCCTTGGCCATGGCTCAACCCCGGCCCGGGCGCAGGCGCTTCAGGCGTTGCGCCCAATCGCCACCATTGATCCGCCGGCATTGCTCTTCGCTGTCGAAGAACACACGGGTTTCCAGGGCGTCGAGGTGAACATCGGCCTCTTCCAGGGCCCGGGCCGTCAGTTCGAGCATCCGCGCGCCCTGCCCGGCCGCCAGGGCCTGCTCCTTGTGGGCCTGGGTGTCGAAGACCCAGACCACCACCAGGCTCGCCGCAAAGGCGGCGTAGTCCACTTCGTGGGTCAGCCAGGAAAAACCGACGATTTCGGCCTTGGCGGCTTCGCAGGCTTCGGTCAGGGTGGCGGCCAGCAGGCGCTCCGTGGCCGCCTGCTGGCGTTTGTTGAATGGCATGACAAGCCTTGAGTCGCAGCTAAAAGGCCGCACACCATACCTCAAGCCACTCGCCCGCGGCGGCGCTTTGCGGCTAGGCTAGTGCGCTCCTGCCCGCTTCAAGGAAGAACGCACATGCAAAAGACCTCCTTCGCGCTGCTCGTGGCAGCGCTCCAGCTCGCCAGTGCCAGCGCCCTGGCGGCCACGCCGCCGGTGGCCGACGCCATCTGGTTCAACGGCCCGATCATCACCATCGATGACCAGCACCCCAAGGCCCAGGCAGTGGCGGTGAAGGACGGCAAGATCCTCGCCGTGGGTGACCGGCAACAGGTACTCAAGAACAAGGCCCCGGCCACACAGATGCTCGACCTCAAGGGCGCGACCCTGCTACCGGGCTTCGTCGACCCCCACGGCCATGTGTCGATGGTGGGTTTCCAGGCTGCCAGCGCCAACCTGCTGCCGCCACCGGATGGAACCAACAACAGCATCCCCGGGCTCCAGGAAACCCTGCGCCGCTTTGAACAGCAGTCGCCGATCCCCAAGCAGTTCGGCGTGCTGTTCGGCTTTGGCTATGACGATTCCCAGTTGCAGGAACAGCGCCACCCCACCAAGGCCGATCTGGACACCGTGACCCGCGACCTGCCCATCGCCATCGTCCACCAGTCCTCGCACCTGGGGGTGCTCAACAGCAAGGCGCTGGAACTGGCGGGGATCGACGCGTCGACCCCCAACCCGGAAGGCGGGGTGATCCGCCGCGTCGACGGCAGCCAGGAACCCAACGGAGTGCTGGAGGAAAACGCCTTCTTCAACGCCCTGATCAAGATCTTCCCCAAGCTCACCGCCGACCAGGCGGTGGACATGCTCAGCGCCGGGCAGAAGCTGTATGTCAGCTATGGCTACACCACGATCCAGGACGGCCGCTCTTCCCCGGACCAGGTCAAGACCGCGATCAAGGCCGCGGGCGATGGAAAGTTGCTGGCGGACATCGTCTCCTACCCGGATATCCTCACCCCCGGCGTCAAGCAACTGATGGTCGCCCCCTGGTATCACCCGAGCAACCAGCCGGTGGTGTACAACCAGCACTTTCGCATCGGTGGGGTCAAGCTGACCCTGGACGGCTCGCCCCAGGGCAAGACGGCCTGGCTGAGCCAGCCCTACTTCAAGCCGCCCCAGGGCCAGGACGCCAGCTATGCCGGCTACGGCGTGGTCAAGGACGCCGACGCCCTGGCCATCTATAAAGAGGCCCTGGCCAACCGCTGGCAGATCCTTTCCCACACCAACGGCGACCGCGCCATCGACCAGTTGCTCGGTTCCATGCGTGCCGCGGAACAGGCCTACCCCGGGGTCGATGTGCGGCCGGTAATGATCCACGGCCAGACCCTGCGCAAGGACCAGGTGGCCGAACTCAAGCAACTGAAGATCTTCCCTTCCCTGTTCCCCATGCACACCTACTACTGGGGCGACTGGCATCGCCAGTCGGTGCTGGGGCCCGAACGCGCGGAAAACATCTCGCCGACCCAGTGGGTGCTCCAGGCCGGGATGAAATTCACCACCCACCACGATGCACCGGTGGCCCTGCCGGACTCCATGCGAGTGCTGGCAGCCACGGTCAACCGCACCACCCGCAGCGCCTACGTACTCGGCCCGGACCAGCGGGTGACGCCCTTGCAGGCGCTGAAGGCCATGACCCTGTGGTCGGCCTACCAGCATTTCGAAGAAGACCGCAAAGGCTCCATCACCCCGGGCAAGCTGGCGGATTTCGCGGTGCTCTCGGCCAACCCGCTGACCGTCAAACCCGAGACCCTGAGCGAGATCCAAGTGCTCAAGACCGTCAAGGAAGGCCGGGTGATCTATGAGCGTCCGGCAAAGGTGGCAAGCTTGCCGCCGCCGTTCGGGATGCATGGCGATCCGTCATTGCCGGTACCCCAGGGCATCAGGGCCGTGGCCCAGGGCGACGGCGACCTGGGCCCGGCCCTGGATGTGATCTACGACCGGCTGGCGCCTGTGCAGCCTTGAAACCTGCTATGGAAAACGCCGCGACGCCCATCCAGGCACCGCGGCGTTTTTTCTGCTCGCGCTAAGGCGACGGTGGCGAGAGAGCCTGCGTCCGCTAGAGCGCCATGAAGGCCTCGGGGCGGCTACGCCCCCCAGGGAGCAAGCTCCCTGGCCAGGGTTTGCCTTCACCCACACAGCCACATCAGATCTTGCTGCCCAGCGCAGTCGACAGCACCTGATCATGCCCGTAGATGTCCGGGGCATACAGCAGTTGCCCGTGGCTGTCGGCCTGCACCGTCCAGTAGCTGAGCAGGATCGGCACCGGCTTGGCCAGGCGGAACTCGTGGGTCAGGCCGGTGGCCAACAGCTCGTTGGTGCGCAACCGCTCCGCCGGGCTGAGCAGCCAGTCGCGCAGTTGCAGGGCCTGCTCGACCCGCACGCAGCCGGAGCTGAAGGCCCGCGGCCCCTTGCTGAACAGCGCCTGGCTCGGGGTGTCGTGCAGGTACACCGAGAACGGGTTGGGGAAGCGGATGGCGATGCGCCCCAAGGGGTTGCGCGGGCCGGCGCCCTGGCGCAGGAGGATGTTGCCGGGGCGGTCCCAGTCGATGTCCTCGGCCGCCAGGGGCTGGCCGTTGGCATCCAGCACCTGCAGGTTCTGGCGGTTGAGGAATCCCTGGTCGCGGCGGATTTCCGGCAGCTTGTCTTCCTTGAGGATGGTCGGCGGCACGGTCCAGGTGGGGTTCAGGGTCAGCCGGGTGACCTGGGATTTGAGCAAGGGCGTCTGGCGCTCCGCGCGGCCGACCTGGGTGCGGGTCTGCCAGACCACCGCGTCATGCTGATAGAAGGTCAGCTGGGCGGCGGCGACGTTCACCAGCACCAGGTTCGGCTCGTAATCCTGGGCCAGCCAGCGCAGGCGTTCGAGGTTGATGCGCAGCTGTTCGCGGCGCTCGGCCGGGCTGATGTTCATCTCTTTCAGGGTGCCCGCGCCGACCACACCGTCGGCCTGCAGCGAATGGCCAAGCTGGAAGTTCTTCACCGCGCTGACCAGCTCGCCGCTGTAGGCGTTGTCCGGGTTGACCTCCGGGCTTTGCAGGTAGCCGCCGTGGTACAGGCGCAGGGCCAGCTCCGGCACCCGCTTGTCCTGCATGTCCGGGCGCAGCAACGGGCCGCCGGCCACGGCCTGCCACTGGGGCAAGGGTTGCTGGCGCTCATGGGCATAGGCCTGGCGCAGGTTGCGGTATTGCGCGAGGCTGGGGCGCGCCTGCTCGAAGGCCGTGGCGATGTGGGCGATGCCCGGCACGGCAATCGCCAGCAGCGCGCTCTGGCGATCGTCCGGCAGCGGCTGGGCCCGCCACATAGGCTCGAAGCGGCTTTGCGCCAGGCGACCGTAATGCAGGTCCTGCAGGGCTTGCAGGTACTGATGGGTGATATCGATATCGCTGCACAGGCCATCTCCCGCCGGGCTCGCCTGCGGCAGGCGGTAGTGGCCCGGGTCCAGCCCGTCGTCCACCAGTTGCGCCAACTGCGCCTGCAAGCTGGCCAGGCGGCCCGCCACGGACCACACCTGCTGTTCGCCCTGTTGCTGGTAGAAGCCCTGCAACAGCTGCTGGGCCGGGGTATTGAGCCGCGGCGCCAGGGCCGGGCAGGCCACGGCCAGTTGCGTCAGCGCCGTTTGCATCGGGCTCGCCGACAGCTGTGGCAGCTCATCGGCCAGCGCGACCAATGGCGCAGCGAGCAGGCACAGGGTCAAGTAACATGCGGTTTTTTTGAACAACTGCTTTACTCCAATCCGTGGGCGCCCAGCGGGCGGCCAACCATTACGGCAGATGCGGAAAACAATCGGGCCTGGGCATTAAACATATAGACCAGACTGCCGGGGGAACGACAGGACGTCAGGAGCCAAAGTGACCATGGGGACGCTCTATACATGTTGAATTTCTCGTGCCGGTTCTGCCTGGTGGCCATTGCCCTGGGCGCCTTTTCCATTTCGTCCTTCGCCGCCAGCGAAGTCCAGCCCGTCGCCAGCCCCACGCTGTACGCCAGCCTCGCCCACGCCGCCCCGCAACTCAATCCCCAGGCCCTGAAAAGTGCCCTGAGCGCCATGCAATGCGCGGTAGGCAGCGGCGCCCGACAAGCCCGCCACCTGGCGGTGATCGACTACTCGCAGCCCTCCACCGAACGGCGTCTGTGGATCTTCGACCTGCGGACCAAAAAACTGGTGCTGCGCGACCTGGTGGCCCACGGGCAGAAATCCGGGGAAAACTTCGCTACCCAGTTCTCCAATCGCCTGGGCAGCTACCAATCCAGCCTGGGCCTGTTCCGCACCCAGGAAAGTTACGAAGGCAGCCATGGCTACTCGCTGCGCATGGACGGCCTGGAACCGGGCTTCAATGACCGGGCCCGGGACCGCGACATCGTGATCCATGCCGCCGACTACGTGAACCCCTTGTGGAGCCAGCGCCAGGGCCGCATCGGCCGTAGCCAGGGCTGCCCCGCGGTGCGCCCGCAAGTAGCGCGCCAGGTGATAGACAAGCTCAAGGATGGCCAGTTCATGTTCTCCTGGTACCCGGACCAGCGCTGGTTGAAAACCTCGCCCTACCTCAACTGCCAGCCACGCCAGGTGGCGAGCATCCTCAGCGCCAACGGCGGCTGAGCAAGCCGGCCGGATGCTCGGCGCCTGCCCTCTTCGCAGTTGCGCCGCACGCCGGCGGCGAGATACCGTTACCGACCTGGAACGCCACCTCGCCCGAGCTCCACGCCATGCCTTCGCCACATGCCCTGCTTCTGCAACAGCCCGGACCACGCCCGGCGTTCTACCGGGTGGCCGAACACCTGTGGGGCGCTGGCTGCAATGTGGATTCCGATGGCGACAGCCGGACCACCGACGATGACCAGTGGACCGAGCTGACCCTGATACTGCGCAATTCCAGCCAGCAACGGCTGGACATCGAGCCACTGTCCCTGGCGCCCCTGGTCCTGCTGATCCGCGCTTCCCAGGCGGACCTGGGGCAAAAGGCCGCACAGTTTATCCAGTCGGTGGCAGGCGGCACACTCCAGGCCCCCATCAAGGACCGATAAGGATCACGCCCTGCCCCCCGCAGGCGCTGTCCTTCACGACAGGCAGTACTCCCATGACTCCACCCGAAATCGACTTTTTCCCCGACTTCATCGCCGACCCGCATCGGCTGTTCAACCACCTCAAGGACTCCGTGCTGTGGGACGAGCGCATGCGTGCGCGCAAGACCGCCAGTTTCGGCGCGCCCTACGACTACTCGCAGATCACCTACCCCGCCGTGCCGATGCCCGAAGCGCTGGAGCAGTTGTGCGGGCCCATCGAGCAACTGCTGGGCTTTCGCCCCAACAACTGCCTGCTCAACTGCTACCCCGACGGCCAATCCTCCATGGGCTTTCATTCCGACGCCAATGAACAGTTGGTGACAGGCACCGGGGTGGTGATCGTCTCCCTGGGCCACGCCCGGGCCATGGTCTTTCGCCACAAGGAAAGCGGCGCCACCTTCGACTACAGCCTGGCCAGCGGCTCGCTGCTGCACATGTCGGACGAACTGCAGAAACACTGGCTGCACGCGATCCCCAAGGCGCCGGACGCCGGCGAGCGCATCAGCCTGTCGTTTCGCCAGCTCAAGACCGGGTAGTGCTGGACTCGGTCAGGATCGGCCCTTGACTCAAGGGCCGGGCCATCGACAATGCCCGGCTGTATTCAGCGTTTGCCCCGAGGCCCCATGCAGTTGCTTCCCTGGTCGTACCCCTGTCCCGAAGGCTTCACCCTGCGCGGCCTGCGCTCCGCGCCTTCGGGCAAGCCGCTGCTGCACTTCCTGCACGGCAACGGTTTCTGCTCCATGGCCTATCAGCCGATGCTGGCGCTGCTGGCCGAGTCCTTCGACCTGTGGCTCAGTGACGTCCAGGGCCACGGCGATACCGACCATGGCGGCCCGTTCCTGGGCTGGAACCGCACCGCCGAACTGGCAGCCGAGGCCTTCGAAGCCGGGCTCGATGTCTATGGCGAGGTACCGCGCTATGCGTTGGGCCACAGTTTTGGCGGGGTGCTCACCTGCCTGATCGTCGCCGAACGCCCGCAACTGTTTCGCAAGGCGGTGATGCTGGACCCGGTGATCTTCACCCCCTCCATGATCGGTTCCCTGGGCGTGCTGTCGGCCCTGGGCCTGAACCGCCGCCACAGCCTCGCGCGCAAGGCCGCCGCCCGCCGCCGGCGCTGGCCGGATCGCGCCGCCGCCAAGGCCGCGCTGGCCAACCGGGGCATCTTCAAGGGCTGGAGCGACGCGGCCCTGGCCGCCTATGTCGAACACGGCCTGAAGGACGACGAACAAGGCGTGGCCCTCAAATGCGCCCCCGAGCGCGAAGTGGATATCTACAGCTCCTTTCCCCGCCGCCTGTGGCGCTCGCTGCGCCAGGTGAAGACCCCAAGCCTGGTGATCCATGGCCGCGACAGCTACCCCTACGTGGCTCGCTCGATCAAGCGCTGGGCGGCCATCAACCGGCACC
The DNA here is from genome assembly GCF_000397205.1 of Pseudomonas protegens CHA0. Lineage (NCBI taxonomy): Bacteria > Pseudomonadati > Pseudomonadota > Gammaproteobacteria > Pseudomonadales > Pseudomonadaceae > Pseudomonas > Pseudomonas protegens. Next base: position 2,721,116 of record NC_021237.1, on the reverse strand, counting down.
TGAGCACTCAGGTGATCGATGGCCAGCACTGCTTCATGCAGGTCGACCCGGCCACCAGCGCCCGCTCCATCCAGGGCTTTCTCCAGACCGAAGGCCGGTGAAAGCCGCGGGCCAGGCGCCCGCGACAGATGTCACCGTGCTATCATTGGCGGGTTTTCCAGGCAGGCCGTGCAACCTGTCGATCCTGGAAAGCACTGGACAAAGGCGCCGATCAGATGCGCCTGCCGCCTGCCTTGTGTGCAAAAAGCCGACGGTGCCGTGGGGCCTGGCCCCACCGCGCACCGCACCGATGCAAACCGCGACTCGCCTCGCCGGTTGTACTTTTTGCCGCCACAAGGAACACAGTCATGCTCTTGAGAACGATGAACATTTCCCGCCGCGCAGGGTTCAGCTTCGCCCTGATCGCCCTGCTGGCCCTGGCCCTGGGAGGTTTCTCCCTGCTGGAAATGCAACGCATGAACCAGCAATCCCTTGAGGTCGACCAGAACTGGCAGCCATCCATCGTTGCCGCCAATGCCCTGGCCCTGACCAGCACCCAGATCCGAACCCTGACCCTGCGCATGCTGGTGGTGCGCGACAGCGGTGACGTGCAGGCCTTGCTGTCGCGCCTCAACGAACTGGAGCAACAGCAGGATCGGCAACAGCAGGCCTATGAAAAACTGATCAACGTCGACGACGAACGCGCCGCCTACGAGCGTTTTGTCGAAGCCGAGGCGCTGTACCTCAAGGACCAGCACCGGATCACCGACCTGATGCGCCAGGGCCACAAGGAAGCGGCGATCGACATCGTCGACGGCGGCCCGTTCCTGGCCAATGCCGACGCCATGCTCAAGGAATTGCTGACCATCATCGACGTCAACACCCGGGGCGGTATCGCCGCGGCGGCGCAAAGCAACCAGGTGTTCAAAGGTGCGGTGGGCATGGTCCTGCTGATCATGCTGGTCGTGGTGGCCCTGACCGTGATCCTGGCCCTGTTCCTGACCCGCAGCATCGTGCGCCCCCTGGGCCAGGCCGTGGAGGTAGCGGAAACCATCGCCCGCGGTGATCTCGGCCAGAGCATCGCAGTCAGCGGCAAGGACGAACCGGCGCGCCTGCTGCACGCCCTGCAGACCATGCAAGCCAGCCTGCGCGGCACCCTGCAGCGGATCGCCGATTCGTCCAACCAGCTGGCCTCCGCCGCCGAGGAACTGCACGCGGTCACCGAGCATTCCAGCCAGACCCTGCACCAGCAAAGCAATGAAGTGGAACAGGCGGCTACCGCGGTCAATGAAATGACCGTCGCCGTGGAGGAAGTGGCGCGCAATGCGGTGAGCACCTCCGAAGCCTCCCAGGAAACCGACCGCACGGCCCATCACGGCCGCGAGCAGGTACAGCACACCGTCGACTCCATCGGCCAACTGGCCGAAGACGTGACCCAGACCTGCCAGCGGGTGGAAAACCTGGCGGTGGACGTGCGCAATATCGGCCAGGTGCTGGAAGTGATCCGCTCGATTGCCGAACAGACCAACCTGCTGGCGCTCAATGCCGCCATCGAGGCCGCGCGGGCCGGGGACGCCGGACGCGGCTTCGCCGTGGTCGCCGACGAAGTGCGGGCCCTGGCCCATCGCACCCAGCAGTCGACCCAGGAAATCGAAAGCATGATCAACACCATCGAGGAAGGCACCGAAGGTGCGGTCAGTGCCATGCGCAACAGCAACGAGCGCGCCCACCTGACCCTGGAAGCCGCCCGCGCTTCGGGGCTGGCCCTGGACCAGATCACCCAGGCCATCACCACCATCAACGAGCGCAACCTGGTGATCGCCAGCGCCAGCGAGGAACAGGCCCAGGTCGCCCGCGAGGTAGACCGCAACCTGATCAATATCCGCGACCTGTCGACCCAGACCTCGGCCGGGGCCAACCAGAGCAATGCCGCCAGCCAGGAGCTGTCACGCCTGGCGGTGGACCTCAATGCCCTGGTGACCCAGTTCAAGCTTTGACGCTTGCCGCTTCAGAAGGCGTAGCGGCCGATCACCTGCCGGACCCTGGCTAGCGCCACGCCCAGATCGGCCATGGCCACCGAGCCCAACGCCAGGCGAATGGCGTGGGGCACCGGGCCGGCGCCGACAAAGGGCTCGGCGGTGGACACCGAGACCTTCTCCCGCAGCAGCGCCATGGCCACCTGATCGGCCCGGACTTCCTCGGGCAAGGGCAGCCAGAGGAAGTAGGAGTTCGGATGGCTGACATAGGCCAGCCCGGCCAGGGCTTCCCGGGCCAGGGCCTGGCGGGCCTGGGCATCCTCGCGCTTCTGGTGCTCCAGGCGCGCCACCGTGCCGTCCTCGATCCAGGCACAGGCCATGGCGGTCATCACCCCCGGGGTGTTCCAGGTGCTGGTGCGGATCGCACGCTCGATCAGCGCCACCCAGGCCGGTGGCGCCACCACATAACCGACCCGCAGGCCGGTGGCCACATTCTTCGAGAACCCCGAGATGTAGACCGTGATCTCTGGTGCCAGGGCAGCCAGCGGCGCGGGAGGATCCTGGGCCAGGAAGGCGTAGGCGGCGTCTTCGATGATCAGCAGCCCGTGGGCCCGGGCAATCGCCACCAGGCGCTGGCGCCAGGCCAGGTCCAGCACCCAGCCCATGGGGTTGTGCAGGGTCGGCATGGCGTATACCGCGCGCACCCGCCGCCGTTGGCACAGGCGCTCGAAGGCCTCCAGGTCCGGCCCCTGCTCGCTCAGGGGAATGGCCAGCAGTTCCAGCCCGTGGGCCTCGGCCACCACCTTGAACCCGGGGTAGGTCAAGGCATCCACCGCCACCACATCACCGGGCCTGAGCAACGCCATCAGGGTGGTCGACAGGCCGTGCTGGGCGCCGCTGACCAGCAGCACCTGCTCGCCCTCCACCACCAGCCCATGGCCTGCCAGGTAGCGCGCTACCGTGGCCCGCTCATGACTGCGCCCGGCGTGGGGCTGGTAGCGCAGCAAGGCTTCCAGGTCGCCGGTCGCCGCCAACTGGCGCAAGGCGCTACGCAGCAGTTCGGCCTGGCCGGGCAACGCCGGGTAGTTGAAGTTCAGGTCCAGGGTGCCCGGTGCCGTGGCGGGCTGGTCCACGCCCTGCCCTGGCGGCAAGGCGGTTTCCCGGACATAGGTCCCACGCCCGGTTTCGCCGCTGACCAGGCCCATGGCTTCCAGCTCGGCGTAGACCCGCGATGCAGTGACCAGGGCCAGCCCTTCCCGCGCCGCCAGCTCGCGATGGGTGGGCAGGCGGGTGCCGGGGGCAAGGATGCCGGTACGGATATCGGCGGCAAAGGTGTCCACCAGTTGTTTGTAGCGGGCACGGGCCATAGGCGCTGTATCCATGACAATTTTTTGATTGTGCTGATTTTCAATCCTAGGATGGGCTCGACACAAGCCCCGCCGCTACGGCCCCCACTTCTTGAGCACTCCCCGAATGGAACGGACATCGACCCTGCAATCCCCAGCCCTGGAAAAAACCGCCAGTGGCTGGCTCAACGGCTTTATCGGCGTGCTGATCTTCAGCGGCTCACTGCCGGCCACCCGGGTCGCGGTGCTGGAGTTCGACCCGCTATTCCTCACCGTGGCCCGGGCCACCATCGCCGGGCTCCTGGCGTTGTGCATCCTGCTGCTGTTCAAGCAGCGCCGTCCGAGCCGCGCCCAGCTCCTGCCCCTGACCATCGTTGCCCTGGGCGTGGTGCTGGGCTTTCCGCTGCTCACGGCCCTGGCCCTGCAGTACGTGACCTCGGCCCATTCCATTGTGTTCCTTGGCCTGTTGCCCCTGGCCACCGCGGTGTTCGGCGTGCTGCGCGGCGGCGAGCGGCCGCGCCCTGTGTTCTGGCTGTTCTCGGTGCTCGGCAGCCTGTTGGTGGTGGGCTATGCCCTGTCCCAGGGCCTCACGGCTTCGCCCGAGGGTGACCTGCTCATGCTCCTGGCCGTGCTGGTATGCGGCCTGGGTTATGCCGAAGGCGCCAAGCTGTCGCGCACCCTGGGCGGCTGGCAGGTGATCTCCTGGGCCCTGGTGCTGTCGCTGCCACTGATGGCCGCACTGACCCTGTTCAGCATGCCCGCCTCCTTTAGTGGCATCAGCCTGCCGGCCTGGGTCAGCCTGGGCTACGTATCGCTGTTCAGCATGCTGATCGGTTTTGTCTTCTGGTACCGCGGGCTGGCCCAGGGCGGGATCGCCGCCGTCGGCCAGTTGCAGTTGCTGCAACCCTTTTTCGGCCTGGCCCTGGCCGCCGGCCTGCTCCACGAGCACGTCAGCCTGGGCATGCTCGGGGTCACCGTGGCGGTGATCCTCTGCGTGGTCGGGGCACGAAAGTGTTCCAAATAAGTACAAGGCAGTGGCGGCGCTTGCCGGGCTGCCACTGATTGCGCGGGGATATGAAGCAAGAGCCGCAAAGGGCTCGGGGGTCAGGTCGGAGAGATAGTCGCGAGCGCACCGAGCGCGATGGTCAAGGCTAAAAATCCAAACAAGAAAAACGCCATCTTAGTCATCAGGCCTCCTGAACAGTAGGTATGCGGTGCAGCGGGCCCGGTCTCCAGCCGTAAAGCCGGCCGGGCGCGCCATTTTCAAACCATGGCTGTTCTGATAACAGACGCAGATGCGCAAGAAAAATACGGATCAGATGCGCCGCACCGGCCTCCGCTACCTGCTTGCTCGCCCTCGCACCACTTGCCCCCGATGCCATGCTGGAAGCAGAAAACCGGAGCACGCCGACGTGCTCCGGTGGCGGGGTTGGCCGATCAGGCCAGTTCTTTACGCAACTGACGGGCCGCGGTGACCATATGCACCAGGGCTGCTTCGGTTTCCGGCCAGCCGCGGGTCTTCAGGCCGCAGTCCGGGTTGACCCACAGGCGCTCGGCAGGAATGCGCTGGGCGGCCTTGCGCAGCAGGTTGGCCATTTCCGAGGCATCCGGCACCCGTGGCGAGTGGATGTCATAGACGCCCGGGCCGATCTCGTTCGGGTAGGCGAAGGCTTTGAAGGCGTCCAGCAGTTCCATGTCCGAACGCGAGGTCTCGATGGTGATGACGTCCGCATCCATGGCGGCGATGGACTCGATCACATCGTTGAATTCGCTGTAGCACATATGGGTGTGGATCTGGGTTTCATCACGCACGCCAGAGGCGCACAGGCGGAACACTTCGGTGGCCCAGTCCAGGTAGTGCTGCCACTGCGCCCGGCGCAGCGGCAAGCCTTCACGGAACGCGGCTTCGTCGATCTGCACGACCCTGATGCCGGCGGCTTCCAGGTCCAGCACTTCGTCGCGGATCGCCAGGGCCAGTTGCCGGGCCTGTACTTCGCGGCTCACATCTTCGCGCGGGAAAGACCACATCAGCATGGTCACCGGGCCGGTGAGCATGCCCTTCATCACCTTGTCGGTCAGGCCCTGGGCGTAGCGGATCCACTCCACGGTCATGGCTTTGGGGCGGCTCAGGTCACCGAAGATCACCGCCGGCTTGACGCACCGGGAACCGTAGCTCTGCACCCAGCCGAAACGAGTGAACACATAGCCGTCCAACTGCTCGGCGAAATACTCGACCATGTCGTTGCGCTCGGCCTCGCCGTGCACCAGCACGTCCAGGCCCAGGCGTTCCTGCACCAGCACCGCGTGGCGGATTTCGCTGTGCATGGCTTCGGTGTATTCGGCCACGCTCAGCTTGCCCTGCTTGAACGACTGGCGCGCCAGGCGGATCGAGGCGGTCTGCGGAAACGAACCGATGGTGGTGGTGGGGAACAGCGGCAGGTCGAGGCCGGCGCGCTGCTTGGCGATGCGCTGGGTGAAGGCTGAGCGCCGCTGGCTGTCCTTGGTGGTGATGGCCTCCACCCGAGCCTGTACCGCCGGTTTGTGGATGCGCGGCGAGGCCGCGCGGCTGGCCTGTACGGCGCGGCTCTGCGCCAGTGCCTTGAGCACCGCCTGGGCCTGCGGCTGGTTCACCGCCTGGGCCAGTACCGCCACTTCCTGGCATTTCTGCACGGCGAAGGCCAGCCAGCTCTTGAGCTCGGCGTCCAGCTGGTCTTCACGGCCCAGGTCCACTGGGCTGTGCAACAGCGAGCAGGAAGGCGCCACCCACAGGCGCTCACCCAGGCGCTCATGGGCGTGCTGCAGGGTGGCCAGGGCTTTTTCCAGGTCGCAGCGCCAGACGTTACGCCCATTGACCAGGCCCAGTGACAGCACCTTGTAGGCCGGCAGGCGATCGAGGATGGTCGGGTACTGCTCGGGAGCACGCACCAGGTCGATGTGCAGGCCATCCACCGGCAGGTTCGCGGCCAGGCCGAGATTCTCTTCCAGGCCACCGAAATAGGTCGCCAGGAGTTTTTTCAGCGGCTCGCGCTGGATCTGGTTGTAGGCACGTTCGAACGCGTTTTTCCAATCCTGGGGCAAGTCCAGCACCAGGATCGGCTCGTCGATCTGCACCCACTCCACACCCTGGGCCGCCAGGCGCTGGAAGATCTGGCCGTACAGCGGCAGCAGGCGGTCCAACAGCTCCAGCTTGTCGAACTCGGCGCCCTTGGCCTTGCCCAGCCACAGGTAGGTCAGCGGGCCGATCAGCACCGGCTTGACGGCGTGCCCCAGGGCCCGGGCCTCCTCGACCTCTTCGAAGAGCTGCTCCCAGCCCAGCTGGAATTGCTGGTCGGCGCCGAATTCAGGCACCAGGTAGTGGTAGTTGGTGTCGAACCACTTGGTCATTTCCTGGGCGTGGGCACCGCCGCAGCAGCCGTCGCTGACGCCACGCGCCATGCCGAACAGGGTCTGCAGCGTGGCTGGGCCATGCTGCGGACGGAAACGCTGGGGGATCACGCCGAACATCAGGGAATGGGTCAGAACCTGGTCGTACCAGGCGAAATCGCCTACGGGCAGCAGGTCGATACCGGCGTTTTTCTGCAGCTCCCAGTGAGTCTTGCGCAGATCACGGCCCACGGCGCGCAGGCCGGCTTCGTCGAGTTCGCCCTTCCAGAACGCCTCTTGCGCTTTCTTCAGTTCACGGTCGCGGCCAATGCGCGGAAATCCTAGAGAATGGGCCAAAGCCATGACATGCAACTCCCCTGTGTTTGATGGGAGCCATTGTCGGCACTCGGCACTTAGTGAGACAAACTCATTTTAATCGCGATGATCACAAGTTCCATTCATGATCAAACAGGCAGATCAGACACTGCCGCAGGAGGCCGCGCGCCCTTCAGGCTCCTGCCCGGGGCGGCCCGGGCCAGCTACAGGCCTGCGACCCGGTGCAGATCTGCGCCCCCTCAGCGGCGAGCCAACTTATACCTCAGGCAATCCTCGTTAAAGCTTTTGCGCAGTGCCTCGGGCTTGATCCGCGAGGGGCTGTCGTAGGTCTGCTCGGTGATGCCCAGGGCCATCATGCGCATCCAGCCCTTGCTGAACTTGTAGGTCTGGATCTTCTGCCGCGCCGCATACAGCGACACCCCGGACAACTTCAATTCCTGGGCCCTGGCGGCAGTGCCCGCCCCCCAGCTGCAGACATACCGGTCATTGGCCGCCAGCTCCCGGGCCTGGGCCGCAGAAGCCCCGCCCAACAGGGCAAACGAAGTCAGCGTAATCAACACATGGCGCATTTTGCGGTCACCTAACCACCTGAAAATAAAGTGATTTTGGCGACACTTCAGACTGCCCGGGGCCAGTACTTTGCCTTCTCGATCAAGGCAATGTGCCTGCCAATGCTGGCCACTCGCGCGGCACAGGCGCACCCGCCGCTGACGCCAGTCGATCAACTGCAACACGCTGAAGCCGGGTTTTTCCGCACCCCGGGAGGGCCCACCGTGGGCCGACTCGATAACCGACGCTAGCCACTGCTGCACGCCCCGGTCCGCCTCCGACGCCCGCCCGCGACTCCAGAACCGCATCGCCACGGCTGCATCGCGCACGGAGGCCGAAACGCCAGTATTCCTACGAGGAATGCACGGATAAAAAACCTGCATTTTATTTATCGACCAGGATCTCCTAGCGTGGGCGCTCCCCCCTTGGAGAGACCGCCGTGACCGCTTCCCGCCCGCGCCTGTACGTCGATGCCCAGTTCACCAGCCCCTATGCCCTGTCCGTGTTCGTGGTGCTGCGGGAAAAGGGTATCGACTTCGACCTGCTGCCCCTGGACCTGGACGCCGCGCAGAACCGCGAGCCGGCCTACACCCGCCTGTCCCTGACCCAGCGCGTGCCGACCCTGGTGCTGGACGATTTTGCCCTGTCCGAATCCTCGGCCATCGCTGAATACCTGGAACAGCTATTCCCGCACAACCCGGTCTATCCCCAGGACCTGCGCCAGCGTGCCAAGGCCCGCCAGGTCCAGGCCTGGCTGCGCAGCGACCTGCTGCCGATCCGCCAGGAGCGCACGACCCTGGTGGTGTTCTACGGCTGCAAGGGCGAACCGCTGTCGCCCCAGGCCCAAGCGGCGGCTAACACCCTGGTGGAGGCCGCGCAGGAGCTATTGGCGGATGGCCGCGACTTCCTGTGCGGCCAGTGGTCGATCGCCGATGTCGACCTGGCGCTGATGCTCAACCGGCTGATCCTCAACGGTGACCCGGTGCCGGCGAGCCTGGTGGACTATGCCCGGCGCCAGTGGCAACGGCCGGCAGTGCAGGAATGGGTGCAGTTGCCGCGGCCGGCGCTGTAGGGCCTGGAGCGCCGGGTGATGCGGCCATCGGCGTTGACCTGACGCTGGCCGGGGAGTCTGCGGCCGGCGCGGCTAGGCTTCTTGCGGTTGGCGCAGGTAGGCGAACATGTGCTGGGCATAATCGGCCTTGCCCAGGGGCACACCGTTGTGCCGCAGGATGTTGTAGGCCGTGACCAGGTGGAAATAGAACTGCGGCGTCGCCCAGTTGCGCGCGAACTCCTCGCCGTTCATGTCGAAGGCAATACCGTTGTGCAGCTCGATGGCGATGGCCCGCTGGCCACTGCTGTCGATCAGCTCGCGGTCCGCCGCCGCCAGGAACGCCAGGGTGTCTTCGATCAGTGCCCTGGCCTCGGCCATACCGGCCGGCGCCTGCAATGCAGTCACAGGCTGCCCGCTCAGGCGCTGTACCGCTTCCCGGGCCTGGGTGCAGGCAAAACGCACCTGGGCCGCCAGGTCATACATGTCCGGTGCCAGCCGCGACTGCAACAGCACCTGGGGTTCGAACCCCCGCTCCCGGGCCTGCTCTTCGCCCTTGGCGAGAAAGCCCTCCAGGGCGCGCAGCATCTGGGCAAAACAAGGAACGGTGAGGGTGTAGATCGACATGGGTGTTCCTCGATGAGATCAAGACACAGGGGCCGGGTGCTGCCCGTCGCCCCGCCATAAAAGCCGATGGATCCTAGCAGATGTCCCCCCTCTCTCAAGCCGCGAACAATGCCAGAAAAGTACCCCTGGGCCGATCCGGCTGGTATGGTGCGCCCCTTGAGAAATACACCGCCTGACAGTGAGGAAAATGACCTTGAGCAGTGAAGCAAAAATGACCGGGGACCTGTTCGAAGTCGACAAGCGCCTGGCCCTCAAGCCCATCGTCGATTTCAACAGTTACCTGCGCGCGGCCTTCGCCGATGGCCCCTGCTCCTGTGGTCGCTGCGTCACCAGCCAGGGTGACGAGAGCGGCTACGACTACCAGCACACCTTCAACTTCGCCGGCCGGGTGGCCAACCGGCGCTTCGCCTCCACCGCCGGCAGCGATGTGCTGCAGGCCCTGAAGAAAGCCTGGCTGTCCTTCACCAAGGCCGAGCTGCCGGCGAGCGGCGATCTGGACCTGGCAACGGTCAAGGAATTCGTCGACCCCCAACTGCACAAATTGCTGGTTCCGCTATTCGTCGCCAGCGGCCTGACCCGCGAAGTGGATGGCCAGTTGCAACTGCAGGCGCAAGTGGCGGCTTGAACAGCCGTACCGCCTAAAGCCAGCGCCGCACACGCTGGCGATACGCCGCAAAATCAGCCCCGAACAATTGCCCGAGCGCCCGTTCTTCGGGGTAGATCTGAAAGCGGTTCATGTACAGGACGAACCCCAGCACGCCGAGCAGCACCAGGGGCGAGGCCAGGTACAGCCCCCAGGCCAGCAGCCACAGGGCAAAGCCGACATACATCGGGTTGCGTGTGTACTGGTAGATCCCCGAGGTGACCAGGGCCGAGGCGCTGGCGGGTTTCAGCGGGTTGACCGTGGTCTTGGCCCGGCGAAAGGCAAGCCCTCCGGCCAGGACAAACAGCAGCCCGGCCATCACCAGCGGCAGCGCCAGCAACAGGCGTGTGCCCAAGCCCGGATCCAGGCCCGGCAAGCCGCGCGCAAGCAGCCCCATCAACACGGCGAACAGGACCGCGACAAGGGGGGGTGGAATGCGGTTTTCCAAGGCCTGCATGGTGCCTCTCTCCTCTGCCCGGGTTCAGGTCCGGGGCGTTACAGGTTGTCCGTCACCCGGCACAGCTTGCTGTCTTTCAACGGGGCCGCAGCATATTCCTTCGAGCCAAGCGGCGCCTGCTTGAGCATCACCGCGCACTTGTACATCCCCGAGGCTTCCAGCTGGTAGTCCATGCCTTCCTTGGGCACGAAGCTGAACAGGTTGTAGCACTGGTTGCCCAGGTAGTGAAACGCCATGGGCTGCCCGGTCGGCACCAGCACTTCGGTCCGGGTACCGGGCACTGCGGGAGTCTGCGGCGCCGCCATGCCCAGGCTTTCACCGTTACGGTTGGCGTAGCCGTCCCGGGCAGCCACCACGACCCCGGCACCGGGCAGGCGGAAATCCACGCAGTCGGACCTGGGCACACCGCGCACCATGCCGTCGCTGATCACCCGCAGGCGCACGGTTTCGCCACCCGGCGGCGTGGAATAGGGCGTGGAAAAGGACCGCACATCGGTCAGGGCGCCGCAGCCGGCCAGCGCCAGCAACAGGCCGGCGAGACCCGGCAGGCGCACGCGCCCTATGCAGGTGTTGAGGGGATGAGGCGATTGACTCACTATGTCGCTCCTTGCGGGTCGGGTTCCTGGGCAGCTGCTGCGATCAGCAGCCGGCGTTTTATAAAGGGTTCACCCACTCGCGGCAATGCTGGCCCTGAAACTTCGGAAACCCTGACCATGCAAAACCAGCATCAAGGCAGTTGCCTGTGCGGCGCGGTGACTTACCAAGTGTGCGGCGCGCTGAAAGCCGTCACCCACTGCCATTGCCACAAGTGCCAGAAGGGCCACGGCGCGGCCTTTGCTTCCTACGCCAGTACGCCGCGTGCGAATCTGGAAATCCGCGACCAGAGATCGGCGCTCAAGGTGTACGAATCCTCCCCTGGCGTGCTGCGCCAGTTCTGCTGCCACTGCGGCTCTTCGTTGTTCTGGCAGGACACCCAGGGCGAATATCGCCAGTGGATTTCCATCGCCATTGCCACCCTGGACACGCCCTTCGCAGCCCCCAGGCAACAGCATTACTGCGTGGCCATGAAAGCCGACTGGTATGCAATCACCGATCAGTTCGACCAAGTGCAATAAGCCACGCCGCACCCAGAGGAATGCCCCTGTCATGACCCGGCACTTCAGCTACGTCTGGCTCCTGCCGTTGCTTGAACGCCCCTACGAATCGGTCGCAGCCGACCTGCCTGGCGCCCTCGCCGGGCTCAGGATAGAACCCCCGCCGGGTGAACCGCTGTGCCTGCGCCAGTTGCTGCTGAGCGCCCTGGGGTCCGGCTCCGAACACTGGGAGCACTGTGCTGTGGCATGGCTGGAAGCCGGCTTCCCGCTGGATCGCGAGCTGTGCGAAAGCCTGCTGCACCAGGTCTCGCAAAAAATGTTCAGCCAGCCCATCCGCCATCGGCTGACCACCCTCGGCAAACGCTGGCTACGCCAGGACAACCAGGCCCGTACCCACGACTCAAACCCACGCCACTAGCGCGCCGCGACGTCCTTGGGTTTGTAGAAGCTGAAGCTGCCGATCTCGGTGGTCTTGATATAGGCCCGGGACCAGTCCGGCGAAACACTGCGGTCGTGAAAGAACAGCGCGCCGCCGGTACGGTCCTTGAGCTGCTGGTTCAGCGCCTTGCGGGCAATTTCCTTGGCGATGGTATAGCGGCCCTCTTCCTCCACCTGGTCGGGCCGGCCATCGCACCACCAGGAGAACTGGCAGGGGCTTTTTTCCGAACCCTGCTTGACCACTTCGCACACCGTCCCGGGAAAACCCTCATGGCCCAGGCGGTTCAGCACCACATTGGCCACGGCCTCCATATCGGCGCTTTCACCGCCCTTGGCTTCCCAGTAGATGGTCCGCGACAGGCACGTGATGGCGTCGTCCACCGGGGCCTGGCCGGCCGGGTCCACGGCCTGCACTTCGGTCTTGGTGATGGGTGCCGCCTGGGGCTCGGCCTTCGGGCTCTCCTTGTCCGCGGCTTTCTGCTCCAGCGCCTGGGCCTTGTCCTGGGCAGCGGCCTGCACCGCCGGCTGCGGGTCGGCGGCCCAGAGCTGGGCTGCGGGCAACAACAAGGCAAAACACAGGGTCCTGACAATCCAGCGCATGATCGATCCTTCCCGAAAAACCTTTACCCCCTGCCAGCGCCGCCCCTGAACGTACCTGGCGGCAGAGCGGCGCAACCGGTTGCAGCATGGCCGGCACAATGGCGCGTCGAGGGGGAGCGAACGGGTCACCGGGGGCCATGTTGAATCGACCATGGGCCGCGCGAATCATTCCCTGGTGCCGCAAGCCCTGCACAAAGCCCAGGACAAGGCTCCCGTGGAAATTCGCTGGTAATGATAAGAATTCTCATTAGAATGCCCAGCCATTCACGCTGAGCCGTATCAGGTAGTGGGAGCAGTGGGCGATGGAAACCGGAGACGACCAGCAACAACTCAGCGCGCTGTTCATTGCACAGCGCGGGGGGCTGATCCGCATGCTTGCGCGGGTGGTGGGGTGCGCCAACCTGGCCGAGGACCTGGCCCAGGAGACCTACCTGCGGGTGGCCAAGGCGCTCAACGCCCGCCCCATCGAGCACTTGCAGCCGTTCCTCTATCAGACCGCCCAGTACCTGGCCTTCGATCACCTGCGCAGCCAGCGCAGCAAACGCCGCTTCGAGTACCAGCCCACCGACGCCAGCCAGCTCAGCGAAGTGCCCACCGCTGCCCCCGGGCCGGAAAGCCATGTCCAGGGCCAGCAGCAGTTGCACTTGCTGCAACAGGTACTGGCCACCCTGCCCAAGCGCCAGCAACAAATCCTGGTTTTGCATAAACTGCATGATCTTTCGCAAAGCCAGATTGCCCAGCGCTTGCAGGTTTCCCTGAGCACGGTGGAAAAGGACCTGCGCCATGCACTCAATGCCTGCATCAAAGCCACCGACCGGCAGAACCCCGATGACTGAACACCTCAGCGCCCTTCCCGGCGACGCCATTCGCGAGCAGGCGAGCTACTGGTTCACCCAGCGTGAGGCCATGACCCACAACCTGCCGCTGCGCCAGCGCTTTGAACAGTGGCGCAACAGCCATGCGCAGCACGCCGAGGCCTACCGCGCCCTGGAAGACCTGTGGCAGGCCAGCGCCTTCGAACAGGCCCTGGAACAGCTGGCGCTGGGCCTGGACCTGCCGGCCGCGCCGGCCCCCGCCACGCCGCGCAGAAAACGCCACCGCACTCGCTGGCTGGCCGCCGCGGCCACGGTGCTGGTGATGCTCGGTGCCGGCTGGTTCGGCGACCTGCCACTGCGCCTGCAGGCCGATCACCTGAGCGCGGTCGGCGAACTCCAGCGCTTCGACCTGGCCGATGGTTCGCACATCGTGCTGGGCAGCGACAGCGCCATCAGCAGCGACTTCAGTAACGCCCGGCGGCGCATCCAGCTGCTGCGCGGCGAGCTCTATGTCGAGGCCTTCCACGACCCGTCCCGGCCGCTGACCATCGAGGCCGGCAGCGCCACGGTGACCGTGGTCGGCACCCGCTTCAGCGTCAACCGCCAGGCCGACGGGGTGACCGTGGCCGTACGCGAAGGCCGGGTACGCCTGGCCGACGAAAACGGCCAGCAGAGCCTGCTGCAAGCCGGCAACTGGCAACAGTTGCAGGGCCACCGGTTGCAGCCCCTGAACCCCGAGGGCAGCGAACGGCAACTGGCCTGGATCAACGGCCGCCTGTCCTTCCAGGACGCGCCCCTGGCCCAGGTTCTGCAAGAGCTGCAGCGTTACCATCGCGCGCCGATCCTGCTGTTCAACGCCGACGCGGCGCAGCAGAAAGTCAGCGGCAACTACCAGCTCGATGACCCGCAGGCCATTGTCCGGGCCCTGAGCAAAGTCACCGCCACCGAGCTCACCCGCCTGCCGGGCGGCATCCTGGTACTGCGCTGAAACACTGCCCGGGGGGGCTGAAAAAAGTTTTACGGCTTTGCCGAGGCCAACCCGTCAGGGTGTTTGCTTATGCAAATCATTCCTATTTCGTACGGGACTTCCATGCACCTTCCAACACTCACCCCGGCCCGCAGCATCCTCGCACTGGCCATCTGCCTGGCCTGCAACCCCGTGATGGCGGTCGAGCCCACCACCGCTACCGGCAACCAGGCAACCGCCACCTACAGTTTTGCCATCGCCCGCCAGTCCCTGGCCAATGCCCTGGACCAACTGAGTACCCAGAGCGGTTTGCAGATTGCCTACTCCGCGGCACTGGCCCAGGGGATCGAGTCGGCGGGGGTCAGCGGGCGCATGAGCGCGGAACAGGCACTGGGCAAGCTGCTGGCCGGCACCGGCCTGGGTTTTGAACGCAACGGTGCCAACGCGGTGCTGCTGACCCGCCTGCCCCAGAGCAGCCAGGCCGTGGAGCTGGAGGCCACCCAGATCGTCAGCAACCAGTTGGGCACCGTCACCGAAGGCAGCGGCTCCTACACCCCAGGCACCATCGCCACGGCGACCCGCATGGTGCTGACCCCGCGGCAGACCCCGCAGTCGATCACCGTGGTCACCCGGCAGCACATGGAAGATTTCGGCCTCAACAACGTCGACGACGTGATGCGCCATACCCCGGGCATCACCGTCTCGGCCTACGACACCGACCGCACCAACTACTACGCCCGCGGTTTCTCGATCAACAACTTCCAGTACGACGGTATCCCCTCCACCGTGCGCAACGTCGCCTATTCGGCTGGCAACACCCTCAGCGACATGGCCATCTACGACCGGGTGGAAGTGCTCAAGGGTGCCACCGGCCTGCTGACCGGCGCCGGCTCCCTGGGGGCCACCATCAACCTGGTGCGCAAGAAGCCCACCGCCCAGTTCCAGGGCCACGCCTCCCTGGGCATGGGTTCCTGGGACAACTACCGCAGCGAACTGGACGTCAGCGGGCCGCTGACCGAAACCGGCAATGTTCGCGGCCGCGCAGTGGCGGCCTACCAGGACAAGCAGTCGTTCCTCGACCACTATTCGCGCAAGACCTCGACCTACTACGGCATCCTCGAATTCGACCTGTCCCCCGACACCCTGCTGACCGTGGGCGGCGACTACCAGGACAACATCCCCAAGGGCTCCAGCTGGTCCGGCACCTTCCCGCTGATCAACGCCACCGGCGGGCACAACAGCATGTCGCGCTCCTACAACAACGGCGCGACCTGGAGCGGCTGGGAGCAATACACCCGCACCGCTTTTGCCATGCTCGAACACGACCTGGGGGATGGCTGGGTCGCCAAGCTGCAACTGGACCACAAGATCAACAGCTACCACGCCGAACTCGGCTCGATCCAGTTCGACGAGCCGCAGACCGATGGCACGGCCAAGGTCAACGCACAGAAGTACACCGGCGACACCACCAGCGATTCCGCCGACCTGTACCTGAGCGGCCCCTTCAATCTGTTCGGCCGCGAGCATGAACTGGTGCTGGGCGGCTCCATTGCCAACTCGCGCTGGACCGGCAAGGGCTACTGGTCCCCGGACTTCCCCGGGGGCAAGGGTAACGTGGTGGACTTCTACAACTGGCACGGCAAGATCGAACGGCCCATCTGGGGGCTGCCGGCCCAGCGTACCGACGACACCGTGCGCCAGACCGGCACCTACATGACCACCCGCCTCAACCTGATGGACGACCTGAACCTGTTTCTGGGCGGGCGCGTGGTCAACTATCACCTCACTGGCCTGACCCCGTCCTACAAGGAAAGCGGACGCTTCGTGCCCTACGTCGGCGCGGTCTACGACCTCGACGACCACTTCTCGGTCTACGCCAGCTACACCGATATCTTCATGCCCCAGGAAAGCTGGAACAAGGACAAGGACAGCAAGCTGCTCAACCCGGACGAAGGCCAGAACTACGAGCTGGGGCTCAAGGGCGAGTTCTTCGAAGGCCGCCTCAACAGCAGCCTGGCCTACTTCGAAGTGCACGAGACCAACCGCTCGGTGCCGGACGATGCCTACAACAACCAGTCGCCCACCCCCGACAACTACGCCTTCAAGGGCGCCAAGGCCGTGACCAAGGGGTACGAACTGGAGATTTCCGGCGAACTGAGCCCGGGCTGGCAAGTGCAGGCCGGCTACACCCACAAGATCGTGCGTGATGACGAGGGCGACAAGATCTCCACCTTCGAGCCGCAGGACCAGGTCAACCTCTACACCAGCTACAAGCTCAAGGGCGACCTGGACAAGCTGACCGTCGGTGGCGGCCTGCGCTGGCAGAGCGAGGGCTGGTATTCGGTCTACAACGCACCGCGCAAGATCAACGAAGACATTTCCCAGGAGGCCTACTGGCTGGTGGACCTGATGACCCGCTACCAGATCACCAAGAACCTGTCGGCGACCCTCAACGTCAACAACATCTTCGACAAGTCCTACTACACCAACGTCGGTTTCTATAACTCGGCGGCCTACGGCGAACCCCGCAACTTCATGCTCAGCACCCGCTGGGACTTCTGAGCCGGCGGCCCTGCCGGGCCACCCCGCCCGGCAGGGCACCAAGCAGCATCAGTGCCCGTCAGCCAAGCAGGCCCGCCTGCTTGAGCAGGTCCGCCAAGCCCGCGGGAACCAGCGGCGTCTGCTCGGTGAAGCTGGCGCTGCCCTGCCAGCGGGCCACGAAGGGCGCGCCATCGCTTTCCCGGGCATCGAGCTGGGCACGCTGGTAGACACTCGGATCGTCGAAGCGGGCGTCGTAGACCTGGACGAACTCATGGCCGGGCTTGCCGGCATAGGTGAACAGGCTTTCCAGGGTGCCGATCAGGCGCAGGCTGTTGATCGACAGCCCCAGCTCTTCCTGTATTTCTCGAACGATTGCCTGGGCACTGTGCTCGCCAAAGTCGATGCCGCCACCCAGGGGGCGAAACAGCATCTGTTGCTTGTCGGCATCAAAGAACTGATTGACCAGGATCTTGCCCTGGTGATGGAAGATGCACAGCGCGAGCGCGCGGATGCGGGGTTCAGACATGGGGTGAAGTCCATTTGCCGAGACGAGGCGCGGCATTAGAACACGGCGCCAGGCCCCTCAGCCAACGTAAAAATACTTCACCGCCAAGGCCGGGACCTCCTCCATCGCCGACCACAGTTGCTCGTCCAGTTCGCCACTGATCAGCTCATGTTCCTCGTCGCTCAGCAGCCCGGGAATGTCCCACAGTTGCTCCAGTTGCGGGTGGCCTTCCAGGTGCGCGATCAGCTGGCGCTGGCGGCTGACCAGGGCCCGAGTGTTGCGCGCGCCGATCGCGGCCAGGGTGCTGAGCGCCAGCTCGCAGGTCTGCTGCCCCCAGTTGCAGAAGAACTGCAGGAAGCCGCCGTTGTAGCCGTCCGCCTCCAGCCGCCACAGCGCGACGATGGCCTGGTCGTCCGCCGGCAGTTGCTGCAGTTGCCAGCCCAGGGCCTTCAGGCGAGCCATGGACTCATCGCACAGGCATTCCCAGATCCAGTCGATGGCGTTGAGACTGAGCACCGGCTCGCCCAGGTGCGGCCAGGACACGGACCAGCCCCGAGGTGCGATGGCAAAATCCGCCCGCTGCTCGGGCGTGGCCTCCCGCAGCCGGCTGTAACGGCTCAGGGGCTGGCGCAGCCGCAAGCCGTCGGCCCAACTCAGGCAGAGCATTTCATCCTCGAAGGCGACGTGGGTGATGGGGCTGAGGTTCATCAGGCAGGACCTTTGGGCAATGTAATTCAGTCGTAAGCGGCCGGACGGCGGCGCGGGCCGATGCCGTGGAGCACCGTGAACAGCCCACCGCCCAGCAGCCCCAGCAGCAGGAACGGAAAGATCCCACGGTTGAGCAAGGGGATCCAGTAGTCCAGCCCCGAAGCCCCCTTCAGGGACCCGGCGAACAGCCCCGGGGCGCCGGACAGCAGCCAGATCAGCACGCCACTGAGGCCACCGCCGATCACATAGCGCCAGCCAGTGGCGAGAAAGCGCTCCACCAGCCACAGCACCGGCCAACTGACCAGCATGCTGATCCAGGCCCCGATCATGGCCCCCAGCAAGAATACCGGCAGGCTTTCCGCGCCCTTGGGATAGAGGGTTACCGCGACGCCTCCCAGGGTCAGCGCCCCCGACAGCGGCACCGCCAGCAGCCGCCGCAAGCCCTGCCCTCGCCCATGGGGCGGCACCGACAGCTGATCAATCCCACGGCTCAGCAGGCTGTACAAGCCAGCCAAGGCCAGCCCGCCCGCCAGCGGCAGCAGCAACAGCTGCATCCATGAAGTACGCACCAGCACCGTGGCCACCAGGCTCAGGATCAGGCTGATCCACAGGTAGCGCGCCCTGGCCTGCGGGCAGCGCCGCTCAGTCCACAGCAACAGGGGAATGCCCAGGACCATGGCGATCACACTGCCAAACAGAAACCCGGAAAACAGCTCCGTGCCATTCCAGCCCTTGATCAGGCCCTTGATCACGGCGTAGACCAGGCCAGCGCACAGGGGCAGTGCAAACAATCGCAGTTCGGCGTTGGGCCGCATGGGGTTCTACCTGGGGTGGCAACGGGTGCCGGGTTGAAGGAAGGTGCGTTTCTACACAAGTGCGGCGGACTAATCCAGTGCCGGAGAAACAATGCAACCTTGAGCCCGGCAATGGCTTATTGCTCAATATCGGGGTATACAACTGCGCGAAAATCCATCCAGACATCCACCGTAAAAGACCACCCACCGCAAGTCGCTGCACTGCTGTCAGAGCAGAACAAGCATTGGCTTACAGGCAGCCGCCGAGTCCTGTTGCAAGTTCAACAGCAGCTCTGCGACCAGGGCGTGCCCAGCACGATCACCTTGGCACCTGAAACAGCCGGCGCCATTCCTCTGGACAGGCCACTCTGTCACGCTGACGCGGTCCTGTCAGCGCTCCGGCGCAGGTTGCAATGACCCAACGTTGACCGATGCGATACGAAAGGAAACTTGACGTGCTGGCAAGACTGAACGGACAGGAACTGCATTTCTTTGGCACACCCAAAGCATTCAATGCCATGGCACGAGCCATTCGCAAAGGCCGGCACGGCGAGTCTCAATCAATGCCGCTGGAGCAGGAGCAATCCAGTTTCAGCACCTTGTTCCTGAGTTGCTCCGGTCAATCGAGCAGGATCTGGATTGAGCACAGCGAGGTTCATATCCAGTATGCCGAGGCCAGTAAAAACCGACTCTACCCTTGCCTCTCCATGCCCGCTGAAACAGCGCCGGGTGCGCTTTTTTTCATCGACAAGCGGCATCAGGATCACCCACCGCTGCTCACCGACGACTCGCTAAGCCTTGTGCTGCATGTCATCGCGAACGACGCCGATGCTTGAATTGCATCTGAAAGAGTAAACAGGCCCATGAAAATCTACCTCGACGACGAACGCCAAACCCCGCAAGGCTGGGTTCGCACCTACTGGCCGGACGAAGTCATCGCGCTGCTGAAGGCCGGTGGCGTCGAGGACATCAGCCTCGACCACGACCTCGGAGATGATCAGCGCGGCACCGGTTACGACGTGATCCTGTGGATCGAAGAGGCCGTGGCCCTCAATGGTTTTCATCCGCCGCGTATTCACATCCACTCGGCCAATGCCAGCGCCGTGGAAAAGATGCGTGCGGGTGTGCAAGCGATCGATCGGCTCGCCCGCAACAACGGATGCCGCCAATCAACCCATAACGCAGGCATCTGACCCCATGAGCGGCAACCTGTATGGATACATCCATTGCTTTGACCCTTCGCCGGCTGCCGAAGCGCACAATCGTGCGGTACTGCAAAGCCTGCCAGTGACGGGGGCGCAGATCACCCGGGCGCTTTTCAGCGTGCTGCCAAACAGCCGGGGGCACTGCTACTACGGGCATATGGTGCACTTCGCCACCTACCCCAAAGGCAGTTACATCTTCGATGATTCGTGGCTGGCCGAGTACGAAGCCCTGCTGGAGTGCCTGTTCTGGGACAACTCGGAGGTGGTGCATACCTACTGCGGCGAACGGCGCACCTGGAACTCCAGTAAAACCCACGGGCTCGAGCAACCAACCGCCTTGAAGATCACTAACAGGAAGGTTTTTCCTTCCTATCACGACTTGGAGCCCGTCGCAGACAGCGATGTGCCGGAGCCGGGCAACAGCTGAAAGGTCGCCCGCCATCCCCCCTATAACGACGCAAGGAACACGTAATGCCACTGAGTCCTGAGCAAGCGAAAACATTGGCCGATGCGGTAGCAGGCTATGCCTTCCCCACTGCGCATTTTGACTTTGCCCGCCAGACGCCCGTTGTGCGGCTGTCCATGTCCGAACTGGAAACCCGGATTCGCCAACAACTCCTTAGCGACTCGCTGAACACCGTCAAGGACGGGCTATCGAATGTTCTCTATTGGGGGTTCACTCAAATGGGTGGCTTGGCCAATGTTCGTGTTGGCCGCTTCCGCTCCGGGGTCAAAGACTTGCAGATCGCACAGGCCTCGGCGCTGTTCAAGGAGCAACCGCGCCCGGCACTTTACGAGATCGCCAGCCTGAAGATGCCGCAGTTTTCCAGTGTGTCGTTTGTCAGCAAGATCCGCATGTTTCTCGACCCGCTCCAGTCGGCCACCCTGGACCTGCAGATCATGAAAATCCAGCAGGTCCACAGCGACACCGTCCTGGCGGCAATCAAACAGGACCCGACCCGGATCCGTATCAGTAAAGCCAATTCGAACGCTTACGAGGGCTGGTGCGAACGCCTGGCTGACATAGCTCGGAGCTACCTGCCAGAGGCTCGCGTCGCCGATGTGGAACGTGGTCTGTTTCAACTGGTTCAAGACAACAAGGTCACGCAGGCCGCCGCGATCCTGCGCAACGCCTGAGTTTTATGAAGGGTGCACGGTCTGGATCAAGTACACGGGCGATTGGGGAGGCTCATCGCGCTGTAAACTCTGCCCGCAGCAGCGCGTACTGAACCAGATCATGATGGGCGCCCAGCCAGTAACCCGCTTGCCGTGAAACCCCTTCGCGGACAAACCCTGCCCGCTCCAGCAACCGGAGCGACGCCAGGTTCTGCGGGTGTACCTGGGCCTCGATGCGGTTCAATGCCATGTATTCAAACCCCCAGCCAACAATGGCTTGCAATGCTTCCCCCATCAGCCCCTGCCCTTGCGCCGACTTCGCCAGTTCGAAGCCGACGGCGCAACTGCGCCACTGCCGGTTCCATTTGAACAGGCCGCAGGTACCCAGCAGACCCGGCTGGTTGTGGCGCTCGATGGCCCAGCGCGTCCCCGGGTTGGGCAGGCTGCGCCAGCTGGTAAACAGCGCCAGCAGTTGCTCGGCCTGCGGGTAGTCGGTAATGGGGTCGGTGCCGAACCACTGCATGGTATCGGCGTCGCTGTGGATCGCGAACAGTGCCGGGACATCGGCCGGGCACAGTTCCCTGAGGATCAGGCGCGGGGTGCGGATAACGGGAAAGTCGCTCATGTGGATACCGCCCTAGCCTGCCAGCTGCTTGCGCAGGATGTGCGCATACTCGTCCTTGATCTGCTCAAAACCGTACTTGTGCTCCAGGCGCTTGACGGTGAAGTGCCCACGGGCCATGTCCTGGTAGAAGTCGGTGAACAGCGCATTGATGGTGGCGCCGGTAAAGGCGCCGATCACCGGCACCGCCTGGGCCGCGAACTTGCTGGAGATGGTCACGCCGTAACGGCTAGCGACTTTCTCGATCAGCAGCGCCAGCCACTTGCCCACCTGCCCCGGCGACAAGCTGCCCACCGCCCCGGCCCCGCGCTTGGCGGCAATGGCCGCCAGCTCCTTGGACAGTTGCTGCATGGCCTGGGTGGTGAAGCTGCGGGTGATGTAGTAGCCGGTTTCCGTGGCGTCGTCGGCCTGGCTGTTGCCGCCCATGGCGAACACTTCGATGCAGGCCTGCTTGGTGGCAAAATCCGCCAGATCGAAGCCTTCGCTGCGGGCCACATCGGCCACCGAGCGCATCATGATGGTGGTGGAAATGGGCAGCTCGACAAACAGCGCGGCAAAACCGAAGGCCCCGCCCACAGCGCCGGAAGTGGCCGCGTACATCTTGTGCAACAAGGTCGACGCCGGTTTTTTGGGCGCGTTGTCCAGGCTCCACAGCGCCGCATCGGCGGAGCTGTGCAGTGCCGCCACCACCGCGCCGTTGATCTTTTTCGCCACCACTGCCGGCAGCGCCTTGACCGCGCTTTCGATGGGCGAACCCAGCAGCCCGGACAGGCGCGCCGTCAGTGAAGGCGACTCCAGCAAGGCGACGGCGCGCTTGAGGTCCTGGTAATCCGCGGGATGGTCTTTGATGCTCACAGGCGTCTCCATGGGTGGCTGTTCACTGCCTCGGGAAAGAATAAACCCTTGCCTGGCAGCGTCGTGGCTCAATTGCGCGTCCGGCGATAGGCAGGACTAAGGCTTGGCTGGCTCCAACAGCAGGTCCGCAGCCAGCGTCGGGTATTGGACCTTCATCCGCTCCAGGCATTGCAGCAGCAGTTGCGCGTCCCGGGGCAGGCGCCGGGACAATGCTGGCAAGCCGCTGATATGCAACTGTTCGGGCATTTCCACCAGCCCGGTAATGGCGTCCCAGAAGGCGTCCCAGTTACAGCCGTACCAATGGGGAAAACCCAGGGCATCGCGCAGCACCAGGTGCAATTCAGCGGTGCTCGTCACCTGGCTCAGGTCGATATGTTGCAGGGGCAGGCGGCTCATTCGTCATTCCTTGGGGTGATGGCTTGAAGGGGCTTACGCTGGCTGGCCACAAGGGCTTCAGGCCAGCGGCTGGACACCCAGCTGGCGCTGCAACTGCTCCCAGCCCAGCTTGCAAAAGCTCTCCAGCAGCTTGGCCAGATGCGAACTGGCGGTCTGCGGTGACATCCCCGCCGCTTCGGCCAGGGCGCTGGCGGACAGCGAGCTGCCATCGGACAGGATGATGAGCATGCCCCCCGCACCGGCTCGGCGAAGGTTTCGCCGCACACTTCGATCCAGCCCGAAGCATTGTGTGCAAAAAGGTTCGTATAGTCGCACCGCACTGCGGCAAAGGAAATACGCCCCCATGGACCTCAAGCACCGCCTGCGACGCCAGGTACTGATCGCCCCCTGCCGGAGCTATGGGGTGGTGATCCTCGACACCTCGATCGTCAATGTCGCCCTGGAATCCATCGCCCGGGACCGGGATGCCGGCATCACGGCCCTGCAATGAGTCATCAATGCCTACCCCCTAAGCTTCGCCAGCCTGCTGCTCACCGGCGGCCTGCCGGGGGAGCGGTTTGGCGCCCGGGCGCGACAAAGCCGCCGTCGCCGGCCAGGCGACAGCGGCGGCTGCCTCTCCCCTTACAGGTGCTGCTGGAAGAACGGCACCAATTGCGCCATGGCCAGCGCCACCGTTTCGGCGCGGTCGTACAGGTCGTAGTGGGACCCGCCTTCAGCGACCACCAGATGCTTGTCCCTGGAGGCCGCGCGGCCATGGATTTCCAGGCCGTCGCGGTAGGCACCGAAGCCGCCGGGCTTGTCGCCGACCACCACCATCAGTGGCTGGGTCAGCAGCACCTCGGCCTGCAGGAAGGCATCCCAGCCAAAGGCCGCGCTATTGAAGGAAAACAGACCGCTGGTGGCGCCGTTTGGCTGCTGGCCCCGGGCGGTCTTGTAGTACTCGGTGGCTTCCAGTACGTCGATGTCGCTGATGCCGTTCTGCTGCGCCTCGGCTACCGATGCTGGCAGGTAGTCGATCACATGACGCGCCTCGCCCCGGGCCTCGGCGGTGCGCTGCTTCGCCATGGCGTGCAAGGCGCTGACCGGATCGAAGTTGCTGAAACCTTCGCGGATCAGGCGGCCGAAGTTGACCCCGGTAATGGAGGCCAGGGCCTTGATCCGGTAGTCGGTCATTGCCGCCTGGATGGTGTAGCCACCGCCACCACAGACACCGATGGCACCGATGCGCTCGGGGTCGACATAAGGCAGGGTCACCAGGTAGTCGATGGCGAAACGGATGTCCGACACGCGAATGGCCGGGTCTTCGATAAAGCGTGGCTGGCCGCCGCTGGCGCCCTGGAAACTGGCGTCGAAGGCGATGACCACAAACCCGGCCCGGGCCAGCCCGGCGGCGTAGATGTTGCCGGAGGTCTGCTCCTTGCAACTGCCGATGGGATGGGTGCTGACGATGGCCGGGTAGCGCTTGCCCGGGTCGAAATCCGCCGGCAGATAGATGTCCGCGGCGTTGTCCCAGCCGAAGTTGGGGAAGCTGACGTGTTCGATGCTGTTGCTCATGACCGTACTCCTTGAGCCGCCCTGGGCAGGCTCGTCTGGATCGATAGGCGGACCGCTCGCTCCCGTGTGCGGGAGTGCGGAGTCGGGCGTTACCGAAAGCGCCCGGGACACGGCAGGCCTTGGGGCTGCTGCGTCGTCGGGCACCAGTATAGAAATGGCTCGCGGCGAAACCTTGCCTATTCTGACGGCAAGTTTGCCTGTTTTGCGGATTCTGCCGGCTCACCCCGAAGGCTGTTTCGCTGCAACACAAACAGCTAGAAACAGGCCTATCCGTGGCGGATCAAATGGTTAGGCGCCCAGAGCCGTGCCACAGACTGTTTGCCTATTTCGCTGAACCCTGCACTGCAACCTGGCCCTTACCCGGCCTCGCGCATCCTGCGGATATCCCGCTGCGGCGGCGCGCCGAACACCCGGCTGTATTCCCGGCTGAACTGCGAAGCACTTTCATAGCCCACCAGCCCCGCGGCGCGCCCTGCATCGATGTTCTGGCTGAGCATCAACTGCCGGGCTTCCTGCAGGCGCAACTGCTTGTGGAACTGCAACGGGCTGACGCCGATGATGGCGCGAAAATGCTGGCGGAAGGTGGACGGGCTCATATGGGCGCGCTGCGCCAGATCATCGACGCGCAACGGCTGGGTGAAGTTCTGTTTGAGCCAGGCCACGGTCTTGAAGATCTGCTGGGTCGGCGAACCCACCGCCAGCAGCTGCTGCAACGCCAGGCTGTAGGGCCCGGCCAACAGCCGGACGATGATTTCCTGCTGGATCAATGGCGCCAGCTGGGGAATCAGCGCCGGCTCGTCGAGCAAGCCCACCAGCCGCTCCAGAGCGCTGGCCAGCCCCGGCTCCAGTTCATCCACCA
Organism: Pseudomonas protegens CHA0; assembly: GCF_000397205.1. NCBI lineage: Bacteria > Pseudomonadati > Pseudomonadota > Gammaproteobacteria > Pseudomonadales > Pseudomonadaceae > Pseudomonas > Pseudomonas protegens. The sequence goes on along the minus strand of NC_021237.1, from coordinate 2,695,723 downwards.
CCACCGTCCGATAATCGCTGGCCCGCGAAGGCGGTGGCGGCTGCATCTGCGCGGCGGTTTGCAGGATCTGGTGCATGTCCAGGGTCAGCATCATGCCCAGGAAAGGTTCGGCCGCCGAGCCCTGGGTCACCCGGGCCACCACCGGCTGGTCGATGCTGGTCAGCATGCCCTGCCCGGCCCGGTAATTGATCACCGCCTCCTGCAGCAGCACCTGCTTGCCGCCCTGGGCAATCACCCCCAGGCCCAGGCTGTAGATGCAGGGAATGGCCGAGGTCGGCGTGGAACGGCGGTGCAAGGTCAGGTTGGGCACGGCGCTGGGAAAGTCGCCGGAGTGCGGGGTGTGCCGGGCAATCAGGGCCGCGAGTGCGGTGGAGGTTCGGGGCTGGGTCATGGGCGGGCAATCGGAAGTGGCAACAGTACAGGCGGCCACTGTGCGCCGATTGGCCATGCAGATCGAGTTTTTCTTCACGGCCACCAGGGCGGCGGACACGGGTCGATATCCGCCTCGGAGCAGTAGTGGCTGGCAAAAGCAGGCGATCCAATGGCAATCCCTTGCCCACTACGGCCAACTTCTGCCCGCCATCGCTGCTGGCGCCGCTGCCAACACCGCGCCGCATCATGTTCAGGGCCCATGGCCCGGGTTTTGCTCTGCTTGGCCAGAACCCACCCAGGAGCAGTCTCATGACAGGAAGCATCTCAAACTCGACATCCCTCGTAGCCATGGGCCTCAAGGGAATCACCAGGGCGCTGGAGAATGGCACGCTGAAGTCCATGAAAATCCAGGTAGAGAATGCGACGCCACAAATGCAGGCGAAGATCGACGCCAGTTTTCATGAATCGCAAATCTCGGACGCCAAACTGATAGCCCAATACAGAGCCAACCCCACCTGGGCGACATTCGACGACAAGAGCAACTCCGTCCAACTGCCCGATGTGCAGTCCCTGGGCAAGGACGACGCCACCCATGTGCTCAAGGGCCTGCAATACCTGATGGAAATCGGGCGCCTGGACGGCAAGACGGTCGTTGCCAAAAACGGCGGCCAGACCACCGACAGCCCCGCGCTCTATCAGGACTGGCTACTGGCGCGGATCGGCGTCGATGCCCACGCCTGAGTAGCCGCAGCCCAGGCTGCGGGAACGCGCTGCATGCGGGTTCGCCAGCCAGGGCCCGGGGGTTCAGACCAGGCGTTTGTGCAGGAAGAAACGCCGGTGCTGCGGCGGGAAATCCTCCAGCCGGCCGAATTCGCTGAAGCCATGCCGCTGATAGAACTGCGGCGCCTGAAAGTCGAAGGTATCGAGCCAGATGCCGATACAGCCCTTTTCCCGAGCCAGCTCCTCGGCCATGTTCAGCAATTGCGAGCCCGTGCCCTGGCCCCGTGTCTGCTCGGGGACCGCCAGCAGCTCGATGAACATCCAGCGATAGAAAATTTCCGCCTGCAGGCCACCGAGAATCTCACCGCTGTGCTCGTCGCGAACCACCAGGGCGATGGCCTCGGGCTTGGGATCGCCCGCCTGGGCCCGGTTGTGGGCCCGCAAGGGCTCGAGGATCGCAGCGCGCACCTCCGGCCCCGGGTTCATCAGCATGTCGATACGCGTACTCATTCGCCGTTTCCTTGGATGATGGCTGTGCCGGACCGGGGTGAAAGCGCCCCACGATCCTCTCTGGAGGATCGTGGGTTTGGCAAGGCTGCGCTACCTGGCCGTCGCTGTCGCAACTAGCGGCTGACGTACTGCTCGGTCTTGCTGTCGTAGACATAGGTGAGGTTGTCTGCGGCCGCCAGCGAACGGACCTTTCCCGGGCCCTCGAAGGTAGTGCCGCTGACCTTGACCTGCACCTGCGGCAGCGGCTCCTGGCCGGCGACGAAGCTCAGCTCACCGTCGCTGCCGATGCAGGGCATGACCGCGCCGTCGTCGCAGGCCGCGGAGTTGTCCTCGCCGGTGCGCACCTGGCCCACATAGGACCAGACCCAGCCATCGTCTTCGGGTTTCTTGTTCGGATTGAACACCAGCATGGTGTAGCCCCTGGTGATCACCCCATTGTCGAAAGTGGCCGTGGGCACCGCCAGCAGCAGGCGGCCGTCAGCGGTACGGTGCTCAACGGCCTTGCGCTTGGTGTCCACTTCCTCGGGCTTCTCGCCGCCGCCGAAGAAGCCGATCTTGCGTTCGATGCTGCGAATGGAATAGGCCTGCTTCTGGCCCGGGTTGGTGAGTTCGAAGGTGGCATCGGCCAGCCGTACCTGAACCTCCGGCGCGGCAAAATCCTCGCCTTCGCGGGCGGCGCGGTCCCGGGTGTGCCAGACAAAGGTGGCGTAGTAGTGCTTGCCGTCGAAGTCCAGCTCCTGGCCGTACCAGAAGGTGGCGGTAACGCCGTCTTCCAGCTCCACCTCTTCATCCTGGTCCGGCACCTCGACGTTCTGCATCACCGCCAGCACTGCGCCGGGAGGGATCGGCGCACCGGCCTGGGCCAGCATCGAAGCCGCCAGCATGCACGGCGCCAGCAACCAGCCGGCCAGTCGCGCAGCCAGCCGGCCTTCCTTGTACAGACCTGTATTGCTCTTGATTTTCATCCCTGGAACATCCCTGTAGAACCGATGAGGAAACGCCGGCCACGCAAGTGGCCAATGGCATGACGCGCGATCATATAGCCAGCGTTTCATCAGCGACAAGATGCTGGCAAATGGCAAGCGCAGGCCGCCGGCAAGCGCAGCACCGGGCAAGGCGCGCTTGTTCCTGCGCCAGCCTTGTGAGAGGTTGCTGCCTCACTCGACCTGAAGACCACCATGGATATTCGACCGACGCAAACCAAGGACTGGAGGCTGTTGAAGCAAGTTCGCCTCGCCGCGCTGCAGGACGCCCCGACCGCGTTCGGGGTCAGCTACCAGAGTGCCGCCCGGTACAGTGACCAGCAGTGGCAGGAACGTGCCTCGGGCGCGACCAGCGCATTCTGGCTGGCCATCGAGGATGGCCAGCCCCTGGGAATGATCGGCGCCGCAGTCAGTGAGGCAAACCGCTACAACCTGATCGGCATGTGGGTCGCACCCGCGGCCCGTGGCTCCGGCGTGGCGGCCCGGCTGGTGGAAGCGGTGAAGTCGCGCGCACGGGAACAAGGCCATGAGCGGGTGTTCCTCGACGTCTCCCCCGCCAATGCCAGGGCCGCGAGTTTCTATCTGCGCCAGGGGTTCGCGTTCATTGATGAGTGGGAGCCTCTGCAAAGCCACCCCCACATCCAGGTGCAAACCATGCTCTGGACAGTGCAGGGCTGACTGCAACGGCCCCTTCGGCATCAGGCCCGCCGGTTAGCCCTCGCCAATGCCGCAAGCGGCAGGCCCGTACCCTGGACCGCCGCCCTGGCTTGCCGGTGGTGCCGGCTGTTCTGGGAGCCCGCCAAGCGATCAGCGGGCCATGTCGAGGACCAGCCTGCCATGGCCATGGCGGCCCCTGCTTTTTTCCAGCGCCTGCGGGGCGTCACTCAGGGGGAAGGCTTGGACAGCGACCTGCAAGCGGCCCTGGTCGAACAGCTCGGCAATCCTCGCCAACTGGCCACCATCACCACGGGTGGCGAAATTCACCGGGGTCACGCCATAGTCGTTGGCCAGGGTGATGTCGGGCTGGCTCACCGGGGAAACCAGCACCCCGTGCCGTTTCAACAGGGCGAACGACAGCGCCTGGGTTTGCTCCCCCACCAGGTCCAGGACCACATCGACCGCGGGCCGCCATTGAGTGAAATCCTGGCGGCGATAGTCGATGACCTGATCGGCCCCTAGCCCTTTGAGGTAGGCATGGTTGTCCGCCGAAGCGCTGGCGATGACCTCGGCCCCTAGGTACTTGGCGATCTGCACCGCCATGCTGCCCACACCTCCTGCCGCGGCATGGATCAACACCTTCTGCCCGGGCTGCACGCCGGCATGTTCGGTCAGGGCCTGCCAGGCGGTCAGCGCCGTGGCGGGCACGGCGCCGGCCTGCAACGCAGTGAGGGAACGGGGCAGCAACGCCAGCGTGGATTCCCGGGCAACCGCCTTGCCGGCATAGCCGCCCGTGATGTTGATGAAACCGAACACCCGGTCACCGACCTCGAACCGGCTGGCGCCCCGGCCGGTGGCAAGCACCCGCCCGGCCACCTCGACCCCCGGGGTGAAAGGCAGTGGCAGCGGGATGAATGCCTGCATGGCACCGGACAGGATCTTCCAGTCGATAGGGTTGACTCCAGCACCGGCGACATCGATCAGCACTTCACCTTCGCCGGCCACAGGGTCGGCAACTTCTTCCAGGCGCAGGACATCGGGACTGCCGTATTGGTAGGCACGTATGGCTTTCATGGACACCTCGATCAGGCAAGAAAACACAGGGAAACCGCAGCCGCCGCGAGGGAACCGGCCCCCGCTGGCGGGTGATCAGCGACGGCGGGCGTCGAGGCTGAAACGACCGGCACCGAACGCCACGACCTGCAACAGGCCACCGGCCATGGCCAGGTTCTTGAAGAAGTGGATGAACTGGTTCTGGTCGCCCAGTGCGTTATGGAAGGCCAAGGCAGTGACCACGCTGAACAACGCCAGCAATGCCGCGACAGTGCGGGTCCGCCAGCCAGCGACCAGGGCCAGGCCGCCGCCGATTTCAACGATGACCGCCAGGGCCAGGGCCAGCTGCGGAAATGGCAAGCCGACAGAGCCGATGTAGCCGATCATCATCGCCGGTGCCGCCAGCTTCGAGACGCCGGACAGCAGGAAGATCGCGCTGAGCAGCACTCGGCCAGCCAGTGCGGCCACGGCCTGGGGAGTATCGGAGCGGCTTTGTTGGCGAGTGTCGGGCTGAGCAATATGGGCAGAAGCGGACATGAGGTATTTCCTTCAGTTGGGTGCGATCCGAGATGAATCGCCCGGGTGAAGAAAGCTTGCGCCGCCACAGCTTCTCTGAATAGCCGACTAATTTAGATCATTAGGTTCGATAAAATAGGCAAGAATACAACGCTCACTGGACACTGCCTCAACCCCTCCCCGGCTGGAATCGATCACACTGCCGGGGCGTCAACGCCGATAACGCTCAAGGAACCCGAGATGATCTCCGACCCCGGCACCCCGACGCTGGACCAATTGCGCGTATTCCTGACCGTGGTGGAAGTCGGCAGCTTCGCCGGCGCCGCAAGAAAACTGCACCGCGCTACGTCCGTCATCAGCTACTCCATCGCCAACCTGGAAATGCAGCTCGGGGTCTCGCTGTTCGACCGCCAGAGCACGCGCAAGCCGCAACTCACCGAGGCCGGACGCACCGTGCTCGTGGAGACCAGGACCATCGCCAACGGCGTCCATGGCCTGCGTGCCAAGGTCAGGGGCCTGTTGCAAGGCCTGGAGGCCGAGGTCCACCTGGTGCTCGATGTGATGCTGGCCCCCGAGCGTGTGGTGGACGCCCTCAAGGCCTTTCGCGAAGCCTTTCCCACGGTGGCCCTGCACCTGCACATGGAAGCCCTGGGAGCAGTCACCGAGCGGGTGATCGAGCGCGGCGCAGTCGTCGGCATCAGTGGGCCGATGAACGAAAGCATCGACGGGATCGAAAGAATCGGTGTGGGCAGTGTCGAGCTGATTCCGGTGGCCGCGCCGGATCATCCCCTGGCCGCCAGCGATGCCAACCTGACCGGCGCCGGGCGCGAATTCATCCAGCTGGTGCTGTCGGACCGCTCGACGCTGACCCGAGGCAGGGATTTCGCGGTGCTGAGCAACCGCACCTGGCGGCTGGCGGACCTGGGCGCCAAGCACATGTTGCTGCGTGCCGGCATCGGCTGGGGCAACATGCCCCGGCCCATGGTCGAGGAGGACCTGCGCAGCGGCCGGCTGGTGCGCCTGAATCTTCCGGAATATCAAAGCGGGATCTACCCCTTCGACGCCATCTACCGCAGCGACACGCCGCCGGGCCCGGCGGCGCGATGGCTGATCGAACGGTTCCTGCACCAGGTCTCGACGCCGCCGGCCATCCAGCCCCAGGCATAAGGCCTGGAGCCGGCAACGCGCTGAGCGTGGGACATTGCGCGGCTCGGTAGCGTGTCGTACGGGCCGGCGGTGATTGGCACCGGGCCCAGGCAAACGGCCGCCTGGCGCACTCAGCCCAGCAACTCGCTGATCCAGCGCACCTGCCGGGCCATGTCCTGCACCTTCTCTTCGGGCACCGCCTGTGCCCGGCTGAAGTTTTCCAGGGTGCGCTGTTTCAGGCGCAGCAGGCGCTGCCATTTGGCCAGGAACGCCGGGCTGCGGGCCTGCAGTTGCAGAGGGCCGAAGTACAGCTCCCGGGGGCTGTAGCTCACCGGCCCTGTGCGCTCGGCGACGATGATTTCGTAGTCGAAACGGTTTTCCCGCAGCACCTCTTCGCACAGGATGCGGTAGCCGTTGTCCATCAGCCACTGGCGCAGGGGCTGCTCGCCCCCGTTGGGCTGCAGGATCAACCGCTCCTGGCCATTGAGGCGCGCCTTGCCGGCTTGCAGCAGGTCACGGATGGTCTCGCCACCCATGCCGCACAGGCTGATGGCGCTGATGGCGTCGCCCGGTTCGATCGCCGCCAGGCCATCGGCCAGGCGCACGCTGACCTGCTGCTCCAGGCCGTTGTCGCGCACCGTGCGCCGGGCCGCGTGGAACGGCGTCAACGCCACCTCTCCGGCCACCGCCGCGCTGATGCTGCCGCGCAGCAGCAAGGCCACCGGCAGATAGCCGTGATCCGAGCCGATATCGGCCAGGCGTGCGCCGGTTGGTACATGCGCCGCCACGCGCGCCAGGCGCATGGACAATGTCTGCTGATTCAACTGCTGCCCCTTTTCACCACCAAGGTCCGGCACCTTGTGCCGGATCGGGGGGCGATTCTGGCGAGCAATGCCGGGCATTTCAAATTTATGCGACCGGGGCCGGGAATGCGGGTGCCGCAAAGGCCCGCTCCGGACAGGGTCGAAAGCAGCGTCCTCCATGGCGGGTTTCTGAGCGCAGGCAGACCTTCGTTGCTGGCCGCGTGCAACCTGGTCAGTGATAGACTGCGCGCCCATTGGGGAGGTGAAAAAATGCTGTGTCCGGAATGTGAACAAGGCGAAGTAACCCAGGTTCAAGTGCGGGCAACGCAGGAAATCCTGCACCTTTGCCAGGAGTGCGAGTTGCTCTGGCTCAGCGCCGAAGTCATTGGTACCGAGCCTTTCAACAGCTTCACGTCCTACATGGAGGAACTGGGTTTACCACCGCTCTGGAGCTCGCTGTATGTCCTTGAACCCGAAAAGATCACCAGCCCTCAGGCACGGAAATACCTGCGTTCGGTCGGCTCGATCTAGGTTGCTCGAGCCACAACGACGATAGCCTCCCCCACACTCAGAAGCGCAAGAGATGAACTACCAACTCTGGATGGAACCGGATGACTGCCAGACCTTCTGTCTGAGCGGCCCACAGGGAAACACCGCACGCAAACTGCTTCACCCCGACGCCCGGCTTGTGTGGGAAGTGGAAGCCCCCAGCCACTTCGAAGCAATGACCCGGTACTACGCGTACATGCAGTGGGGCGAATACAAGAGCGACCTTCCCGAACAGGAGCCCATGCCTTGAACACCGCTCAGCAGGTGGGCATAGCCCCCGAGTTCATCATTCTGCAAACCGACCATTGGGTGCTCAATCATCACCTGTCGTCCGCCCTGCCCGGCTACCTGATGCTGGGCTCGCGATCCCGGGTCAATTCACTGGCCGAGCTGCCCGAGAGCGCCCTGACGGGGTTGGCAGCCTGCTGGCCAGGGTGCAGAAAAACCTCGAGCAGCAGCTCAAACCCAAGTGGCTGTAAATCAGCCGGTTCGGCCAGCCTCCCTTACCTGGCGGTCTTCTTCAGGGAAACCGGGATGCCCCACACCAGGTCTTCCATGCCGGTGTCCCCTTGCAGGCGGGTTTTCATCGGTTCGATACGCGCCAGCACCCGGCGGCCTGTGTCGTTGACATTCGCCAGCTCCTTGTCGCTGAACTTCTTGACCAGTTCCACGGGGGCCGGCCTCACGTAGACCTGGATATCCCGCAGTGCGCATTTGATGTTCTGCGGGTCGAAAGCCTTGCAAGTCTTCTTGTCGTAGCTCACGGCCGGGGTTTTCAGGTGGAAGCGGTCGCTAAGCAGTATCTGGCCGGGCTGGATACTGAAGGCCAGGGGCGCGTAGGCGTCGGGGATCTGTGCCTTCAACTTGACGGACTGGACATCACGGATCTTGGTACCTTCGGTCCAACCGCCTTCCGACACCTGCCGGCGCGTGTTGTATTGCTGCTCTTGCCAGGCCACGCACTGGCCGGAGGCGACATGCACGGTACTGCAGACATTCTGGGTGTGGGTGGTATCCGCGTAGGAAGCGTCGCGCCAGTATTGTTCCTTGACGAACTGGCGATACAGCACCGCAGACATGTCCACCGAACCACGGGCACTGCTGGTCGGCTGGCCCTTCGCAGCGCCTACCTGGACCAGGCTGCTGTCGATCCTGTAATCAATGCCGCCGGACATCAGGTAGGTTCCCGGCGGGACGATGTGCACTTCAAGGAAGTCCCAGAGAAATACGGTTTCCTTGATTTTCTCCAGGTCGTTATTGGCGAAGGACTGCATGTAGCCCTGGCCCGGCTGGTCCTTGTTGCTGAAGATCACGCGATGGGAATAGCTGGAGAGGTCGGTCACGCTCTTGTTGGGCATGAGCGCCGGCACCAGCACCACGGACATACCGTCCCGGGTCGCGCCATCGATGGTTTCCAGGAGCTGGTTGGTCGGGTTCTGCGTGGCGCTGCCATTGAGGTCGGAACTGCCCAGCGGGGCACAGGCACTCAAGAGCGTGACTGAAACCAGAACAGCCAGGGGGCGGAGACGCTTTACCAGGGTCTTCATTGGATATCCTTATCTGTAACGCAGCGAGGGCCAGATCCCTTTGGCAATACCGCTCAGGTCAGGGGCGAGTGCCGGCCAATGGGGGCGAAAGCGGCCTACTCTACTGCGTCGACCCGCCGCAGTAAAAGGCCGGCGCAGCAAGGCCGCACCTTGCTGCCTGGTCCGGAGAAGGCCGCCCGCATCCTAGAACTTCGCCTGCATCCCCACCCGCAGCGTGCGCCCCGGTGCCGGCATGAAGCTCTGTGCCAGCGGGTCCAGGTAGTAGCGGTCAGTGAGGTTCTGCAGCGACACGTTGAGGCTGGCGTCTTCCTTCAGTTTGTAGTTGAGGAACAGATCGAACAGCGCCACTTCGCGGTAGTTCAGCTGCGGCGTGGTGGCGCCGGTCTGCCAGGGCTTATCGGCGGTAACCGTGGGGCCGGAGGTGTAGGTGATGCGCGTACCGAGGGTCAGGCTCTGGTCAAAGAAGCGCAGGCCAGTGGTCAGGTTGCCGGCAAAGCGTGGCGGGTTCTGGGTGTTGGTGTAGGAGCCCATGAAGCTGCCCGGGGTGCAGTCCGGGGTGTCGGCGGTTTTCTGGTAGGGATTGCTGGTGGCGCGCAGGGTGGCCGCGAAAGCCGCGTCGCAGGTTTCGGTCTTCAGGTAGTAGGTGGACGACAGGTCGGCAAACGCCCGCCCGGCATCGTAGCGGGTCTGCAGCTCCAGACCGCTGGTTTTGTAGCTGTCGGTGTTGCTGAAGCGCATCAGGCCCCACAGGCCCGGGCTCGGGTCGTAGTAGCGGGTGATGTAGTTCTTGATGGTGTTGTTGAAGTAGGCCAGCTTGAACGCCGCCGAGTCGTCATCCACCAACAGGCCCTTTTGCAGGGTGCTGGCGCCGATCTCCCAGTTGCTCGAACGCTCGGGCTTGAGGCCCTTGCCGGGCATCGTCTGCTGCACGCCCTGGCTGGTTTCGAACAGCGACGGCATGCGAAAGCCCTGGGTGTACGAGGCATATACGAAGGTGTCCGGCAGCACTTCGATATTGATACCGAAGGCCGGGGCAAAGGCGCCACCGCTGTTGCTGTTCTTGCCGGAGTAGTTGTAGCCGGTGACCACTTCGCCGACCTCGGACGGATAGACCGTGGAGTCGGTGGCGCCAAAGTCGTTGTAGCGCACGCCCTCGAAGGGGAAGTTGGTGTTCTGAAAGACGATGCCGTTGTTCAGGCGCGGGTCGGTGGCGTCGGTGTACTGGCCGTTCTGGTCGGGGAACCACATCATGTTGCCGGAATTGTCGCCGTTGGAAACCCGTAGGTAGCGCAGGTCACGTTCCTCGCGACGCGCCGTGGCCGTGGGCACGTGATCCTTGCTGCGATAGTGGGTGTAGCGCCCGCCGCCCCACAGGGTGAGGCTGTCCACCGGCTTGTACTCCAGCTTGCCGTTGAAACTGAACTCCTGCCGCGAACCTTCGCGCAGCATGCGGTTGGCGTTGATATCGTCCTGGGTGGTGGCCACGCTTTTCTGCGGGCGCAGTTCCTCCAGCTGGAACGAGCTGCCCAGGTCCAGCTTCAAGTCGCCGTAGCCGGTCTCGAAACGCGAGGTATTGGCCAGGCCACCGCCCACCCGGCGATCGGCCTGGCGGCTCCAGTTGCGGTCCGAACGGTAGGCCTGGGATGCCGGCGCCGAGACGGCGGTCAACTGGCTGGTCTGCGCATCGGTCATCCACAGGTCGGCGCTCAGGTCCACCAGCGGGTTGCCTGCAGGCAGGTAGTTGTAGCGCGCGGTGTAGGTGTCGATCTGGGTGTGGCCCAGGGGGTACTGGTAGATGCCGCCAGTGCCGAAACGGAAGATGTCCGAGGGCATGATCTCGCCGATGCGTCCGTCGTAGCGCCGGTAGCCCAGGTCGAAGGTGTGGCCGTCCGCCGGGCGCAGGGTGGTCTTGAGCAGCCAGGATTCGGTCTTCGACGAGGAGTTCAGCACTTCTTCCCCGGCGTTGTAGGTGGTGGCGACGCTGGTCTCTTCATCGCCGTAACGGTCATAGGTGCGGTAGCGATCCTGGCCCTTCTTGCCGGCGAAATAGTTGCCCTGGTTGCGATGGGCGTAGGCCGCCACCACATCGAAGAATTCATGGGAATAGGCGAACGCGGCACTGCCGGCCTCGGCCTCCGAGCCGAACAGCCCGCCGCGGCTCTGATGCGGCTCGGAGTACAGATCCTGGGTCTTGGAGTGCGGATCGCGGGAGGCCGGGGCCACACCGTTGTTCCAGACATCACCCTTTAGCCGCAGGCCGATATTCTGACCGTCCTTGAGGATGTCGCCGACCCCGAGGGTGCGCATCTTCACCGTGCCGCCTATGGCACTGGAGGTCAGGCTCGGGCCCTTGTCGATGGCGATGTCGCTGATCATGTCCGGGTCGATGTAGCTGCGTTGCTGAGTCCCGGCATAACCGCGATAGACATCCAGCGCCTGCTGCGAACCGTCCACCGTCACCGCCACCCGGCTCTGGCCCTGGATGCCGCGGATGTTCACATCCAGGCCGCCGCCATTGCGGCTGTCACCGACCTGGACCCCGGGCTGGCCCTTGAGCATGTCGCCCACCGACACCACGCCAAAGCGCTGCATGTCGTCGGCAGAGATGTACACCGATGAACGCGGTGCCCGGTACACCTCTTCCTCGTCAGGATTTTCGCCCTTGACCTTCTGGGTCGGCAGCGACACAGCATCAAGGCGCAGGCGCAAGGCATAGCCGCCGTCGGCCTGGCGCACGTAGCCCAGGCCGGTGCCCGACAGCAGCTGGTTCAAGCCCGCCTCGGTATTGAAATCCCCTTGCAGGCCCTGGCTGGTCTTGCCTGCGGTGAGCAGCGCACTGCCGGCCATGCTGATGCCCGCCTCGGCGCCAAAGCGCGACAGCACCTGGTCCAGGGGACCGGCGCCGATGCTGTAGTGGCGCTCGCCGGCAGCCAACACCACTTCACTACAGAGCGGCTGCAAACCGAGCAACAGCAGGCCGAAGGTATGGGTACGCAAGACACGAGCAGGGAAAATCATGCAGGGCTCCTAGGGATCGAAACCCACCTGTGCCGGTGGGTAATACCTGAAGGCCAAGCCAGATCGAAAAAACTATCGCGCCGGTGAAAAAAAAGTTTCAGGCCGGCACCACGGTCACCCAGTAACGGGTTCTTCGCTCAATGCGCACCGGCAAGGTATTGGCTACCAGGGCCAGGGCGGCATCGGTGTCGTCCAACTGAAAACTGCCGGTTACGCGCAGGCCCGCCACGGCTTCGCTGCAACGCAAGAAGCCCGGGCGATAGCGCGACAGCTCTGCCAGCAACTGATCCAGGCGCATGCGCTCGGCGGGCAGGATGCCGCGCATCCAGGCCTGGGCCAGAAACGTATCGATGGGGCTTGGCCGCCCTGCTCCCCGGCCATCGACTCGGGTTTGCCAGCCGGCCTGCAACGCCAGCGGTGCTGGGTGCTGCCGTGCGCTCACCTGCACCAGCCCGCGCAACACCGTCACCTGGGTGCCCAGGCGATCGTGACGCACCAGCAGGTTGGCACCACGGCTATAGAGCACCGCATCCGGGGTCGACAGTTGCAGGGATGCAGAGCCCGCCGGGGTGTCCAGGGCCAGTTCGCCCTCGATCAATTGCAGGCTGCGCTGCCGGGCGCTCAGGTCCAGGTTCACCGCACTGGCGGTGTTCAGCCATAGCGAGCCACCGTCGGCCAGGGCCCAATGGCGTCGCTCGCCGACGCCGGTGCGATAACTGGCCAGGGCTGAGCGCACCAGGGTGGAATCCGCCCCCTGCCAGGAAATGCCCCCCAACAGCCCCAGGGCCAGCAGGCACTTGAGCACCTGTCGCCGTCGCTGCGGATCGGCGCCCGCCGCTTGCAATGCCCGGCGCGCCGTGGCATCGGCCAACAGATTGGCCCCTGGCTGCAACATCAGCGGCAGGCTGCTGACCCGCTGCCACGCGTATTCATGCTCGAGGCTGGCTTGCCGCCACTGCTGCAGGGCCTGATGGTCCGCGGCGCTCATCAGCCCGGACTGCATCCGCACCAGCCAGTCGATGGCGTTATCCCGCACTCGGGGATCGACCGCAGCGCCACTCATTCAAAACGGCTCGCGTAACAGACACTGAAGGCCTTGCCCATGGCCCGCTGCACCTGGGCCACGGTCAAGCCCAACTGCGCGGCGATCTGCGGATAGGTCAGGCCATCGAGCTGGGACAGAAAGAAGATCTGCCGCACCCGCGACGACAACCCCACCAGCAGCGAATCCAGCTGCAACAGGGTCTCGATCATCAGATGCCGCTCCTCCGGCGAAGGCTCCTCCCCCACCGGCCGCGCCGCCAGGGCTTCCAGATAAGCCCGTTCGATCGCCTGGCGGCGCCAGCGATTGATCAGCAGGCCGTTGGCAATGGTGGCCAGAAAGGCCATGGGCTGGCGCAACTCACGCACATCCTCCTGGGAGCGCAGCACCCGGATAAAGGTGTCATGGGCCAGGTCCTCGGCATCGGCACTGTGCCCCAGGCGCCGGTGCAGCCAGCCCCGCAGCCAGCCGTGATGGTTCGCATACAACTGGGCGACGGGCGAAGAGAGGCTGTGGTTGTGCATGGCAGATTCGCATTAATGATAATGCTTCTCATTTTATGGTTTTGCGATGCACCTTGTACAGGGTGGGAAGCGGGCGATTGCCGCAAGGGAATGGGCCCGCCCTCCCACATCCGGCTGCCGGGGACGGGCGCCAAGCGAGCATTTCAGAGCTTTTGCGGGTGCGCCCGGCACTTCTCGCAGGCACATCCCGCCCGCTCTTCGTGTCGCAGAATCAGGAAGTCTGCCGGTCGATGTCGCGCCGAAGCACCACCGCCGTGGTGATGTCCTCGACGGACTCATGACTGGCTACGGCATCCCGGACTCGGTTCAGGTCATCAATGGTGCGGGATTCGATCTCGATCACCAGATCGAGCTGGCCACTGACCGAAGAGATGCGTCGCACCTGGGAGTGCTGGGCCAGCATGTCCAGCAGGCTGATGGCCGGCGTGCGTTTCAGGCACACCAGAAACATGGCGCGAATCACGTTGGCGTCGATTTCGCCAATATCCGCCCGGTAGCCCCTGATCACGCCATTGCGCTCAAGGTTGAGGACACGCTCGCTGGTGGCGCTTCTGGACAGTCCGATTCTCGCGGCCAGGGCCTTCAGGGCAATCCGCGCTTCTTTAGACAGAATGTCCAGTATTTCGCGATCTTTCACGTCCAGGTCGCGCATCAAGACTCCTCACTTTGACTACCGAATTTGTGCCGGTCGATTCCGACAATATGCAGGCCAACACCGACCGCATACCTACTGCCGTCAAGGATTTCGCATGCCAAGCTAACTGAAAACAATAACTTGGAAAACCATTACCATGACCAACCTTTCCCATCCCGCCCCGCAGTTCTCGCCCCGCGATGCCGAACAACTGGCCGAGCAGCTTTTCAATGTCGTCGCCACGGCCTCGCCCCTGGATGGCGAGCGCGACTGCAACTACCGGTTGAACACTGCAAGCGATGCGGGATGGATTCTGAAGGTGGTCAATTCGAGTGAACCGCGTACTGAAAGCGAGCTGCAGACGGCCATCCTCAGCCACCTCGCCAGCTACAACCCCGAGCTTGCCGTGCCTCAGCTGAAGAAGAGCCTTGCCGGTGGCTTCCTCGCCTCGGCCGTGGCGCCCTCCGGTGAAACCCATGCGGTGCGCCTGGTGAGCTGGCTGCACGGCACTCCCCTGGCCGAGGTCAAGCGCACCTTCGCCCTCATGCGCAGCCTGGGCCAATCGTTCGCCGACATGGATCGTGCGTTGCAGGGCTTCATGCATCCCGGTGCGGTGCGCGACCTGGACTGGGACCTGCGGCACGCCGCGCGCTCCAGATCGCGCCTGCATTTCGTCAAGGACCCTGGCCGACGAGCCATTCTGGAGCGCTTCATTTCCGCGTTCGAAAACACCGTGCAACCCAGGCTTGCGCGGTTGCGCACGCAGGTCATTCACAATGACGGCAATGACTGGAACATCCTCGTCGACCCGCAGACTCATCAGCAGGTCTCGGGCATCATCGACTTTGGCGATGCCGTGCATACGGTGCTGATTGCCGAAGTCGCCATCACCTGCGCCTACTCCATTCTCGACATGGAGGACCCCATCGGCGCGGCCGCCGCGCTCACCGCCGGCTTCCACGAGCGCTACCCGCTGCAGCCGCAAGAACTGGACGTGCTGTTCAACCTGATCGCCATGCGCCTGGTCATCAGCGTCACCTTGTCGGCCTCGCGCCACGAGCAGACCCAGGACAATCCTTACCTGGCCATCAGCGAAGCCCCGGCCTGGCGCCTGCTGGAAAAAATGGACCGCATGAACCCGCGCCTGGCGACGGCGATCCTGCGCAAGGCCTGCGGCTATGACGCGATAGAAGGTGCCGGGGCGGTTCGCCGCTGGGTGGATGAAAACCGCCACGCCTTCGCGGACATCGTGCATCCGGCGGCGGCGACCCTGAACAAGGCCATTGTGCCGTTCGCCGATGCCGCCCATGTGCTGACGGTCGCCTCCGCCGAGCAGCGTCCGGCAGAGGCGGCGAAATGGTGGAACGATTTTGCGGCTGAACATCAAGTGCCACTGGGCATCGGCCCCTGGGGCGAAGAACGGACCATCTACACCGATGCGGCATTTGAATCGCGCTTCATTGCAGGGCAACGTCGGATCATTCACCTGGGCGTCGACTTGATCATGCCGGCCGGAACGCCGCTGTACACACCGCTTGCCGGCGTAGTGCGCAGCGTCGAGGTCGAGCGTGAACCGCTGGGCTATGGCGGCTTGATCATGCTTGAGCATTCGCCTGAGGGCTGCCCGCCGTTCCTGACCCTGTGGGGGCACATGGCCCACGAAGCGCTGACCCGCCTCAAGCCCGGGGACCGTCTTGAGGCGGGCGCCCTGGTGGGCCACATGGGCGCAGACACGGAAAACGGCGGCTGGCTGCCCCATGTGCATTTCCAGATGTCCACCGACACCCAGTTGCAAGCGAGCGAGTTCATCGGCGTCGGTGAGCGCGCCTACCTTGAGGTGTGGGCCGACCTGTTCCCGGATGCATCGACCCTGGCCGGAATCCCTGCGGAAACCTACAGCCAGGAAGGCAGAAGCAAAGCAGAGATCGTGGCCAAGCGTAAACAACTGCTGCTGCCCAACTTGTCGATTTCCTACTCGGACCCGATCAAGTTCGTACGCGGTGATGGGGTCTGGTTGATAGACAACTTTGGCCGGGCCTACCTGGACTGCTTCAACAACGTCTGCCACCTGGGCCACTCCCATCCCGACGTGGTGCAGGCCCTGGCGCGCCAGGCTTCACGCCTGAACACCAACACCCGCTACCTGCACGACAACATCGTGGAGTACGCCGAGCGGCTCACCGCGACCTTGCCCGAAGGCCTGGCGGTGGCCTCCTTCGGCTGTTCGGGCAGCGAAGCCAATAGCCTGATGCTGCGCATGGCGCGCAATCACACCGGGCGCAACGATGCCATCGTGCTGGACTGGGCCTACCACGGCACCACCCAGGAGCTGATCGACCTCAGCCCCTACAAGTACAAGCGAAAGGCCGGCAAAGGCCGTGCAGAACACGTATTCGAGGCGGCCGTGCCGGATGCCTACCGCGCTGCGGATCACTGGCCGGTCGAGGAGCTGGGCAAGCGTTTCGCGCAAAGTGTCGCCGAGCAGATCGATAGCATGCGCAAGCAGGGCCGGGCCCCGGCGTTCTTTCTCGCGGAGTCCATTCCCAGCGTCGCCGGGCAACTGTTTTTCCCGGAAAACTACTTGCAGGAAGTCTATGCAATGGTGCGTGCCGAGGGCGGCCTGTGCCTGGCCGATGAAGTCCAGGTCGGCTTTGGTCGAGTGGGCAGCCACTGGTGGGCCTTTGAAACCCAGGGCGTGGTGCCCGATGCGGTGTCCATGGGCAAACCCATTGGCAACGGGCACCCGATGTCGGCAGTGGTGACCACCCGCGAGATCGCCGACAGCTTCAACAATGGCATGGAATACTTCAACACCTTCGCCGGCAACCCGGTTTCCTGTGCCGTGGGGCTCAGCGTTCTCGATGTGATTGAACGCGACAACCTGAAACTCAACGCACTGACGGTGGGCAACTACTTGCTCGATGGCTTTCGCACGCTGCAGCAGCGCTACGATGCCATTGGCGACGTACGCGGCCTGGGGCTGTTCCTCGGGATTGAACTGGTCACCGATCGCAAGAGCAAGGCTCCCGCTACGCAACTGGCCAGGAAGGTCGCCGATGGTGCCCGGGAGCGCGGAATTCTGATCGGCACCGAAGGCCCCTACGACAACGTACTGAAAATGCGCCCCTCGATGATTTTCAGCCAGAAGAATGCCGACTTCCTGCTTGAGGTCCTGGACGAAAGCTTCAAGGCGGCACTGCGCTAGAGCATCAGGATCGAGGCCGCAGCGCCCCAAACCGGGCTGGCCGACATAGTGTCGGCCAACTCCGGCAATGTGTCCGGCACGCGGACACCTTGCCGGGTGCTTTGCGCAATGACCTGTGCAAAGCTTTTCCCGAGGCCAGGGTGAAGAGCCCACAACAAAAAATAATAATTCTTCAAAGGTGCCATCCCATGCTAACCAGAACGCTCAAGGGTCTGCTTGCCGCATCCACCGTCGCCGCCGCGGCGCTCCTCTGCCCCGCAGCCGCTCAGGCTGATGACTTGCAATCGATCCGGGAATCCAGAGAGATCCGCATCGCCATGAGCGGGCAATACTCGCCCTTCAGCTTTGCCAACGAGCAGAACCAGATCGTCGGCTTCGACGCCTCCATCAGCGAAGCCCTGGCCCAGCGGCTTGGGGTGAAGGTCAGCATTGTCACCACGCCCTTCGACGGGATCATTGCCGGGCTCCTGGCCAAGAAATACGACGCCATCATCGCCTCCATGACCATCACCCCTGAACGCCTGAGGGCCGTGGATTTCGTCGGCCCCTACTACCACGCCGGCCGCACCATCGTGGTGAAGGAAGACTCGCCGATCAACAGCCTGGCTGACCTGAAGGATGTGACGGTGGGCGTCACCCTCGGCGATGCCCACGACAAATGGGCCAGGGCGCGCGGCAACCTGAAGGTCAAGACCTACAAAGGGCTTCCCGAGATGCTGGTCGACCTGGAAGCCGGGCGCCTCGACGCGCTGGTGATGGACAGCGTTCCGGTACTGGTGGCCGTCAAGGAAACCGGGCAGAAAGTGCGCATCATCACGCCACCCGACAGTGACGGTGGGGTTGAAGGCATGGGCATTGCGCTGCGCAAGAACAACCCCGAGCTCAAGGCAGCGATGCAGCAGGCACTGAACGACATGCTCGCCGATGGCAGCTACGAAAAGATCTCGATGAAGTGGATCGGCAAGGACATTCGCTGACTCATCTTCAGCCTGGCTCGACCTGGGGTCGGGCCGGTCAACCTGACCTTTTCGAGCCTGCCCATGGATCTGACACTCATACAGCGCACCCTGCCGTTTTTTCTGGAGGCGGCCTGGGTCACGGTGCACGTTTCGCTACTGGCACTGCTGCTGGGCCTGCTGGTCGCCATCGTGCTGGTGGCGGCCCGGCTGTCCGGCTTTTTCCTGCTTCGCTGCCTGGCCAGGGTCTACATCAGCGTTTTTCGCGGCACGCCCTGCCTGGTCCAACTCTTCCTCCTCTACTTTGGCGGCCCGCAGATCGGCCTTGAGCTGGAGCCGTTTTCCGCTGGCGTCATCGGCCTGGGCCTGAACATCGCGGCCTACATGGCTGAATCCATTCGCGGCGCCATCAGCAACGTCGATCCCGGCCAGGTCGAAGCGGCCCGCTCAATCGGTTTCGGCAAGGGCCAGACCCTGTGGCTGATCACCCTGCCGCAAACCGCCAAGCTGATGATCAGGCCACTGGGGGTCAATGCGGTCGCGCTGATCAAGGGCTCGGCCCTGGTGTCGACCATCTCGGTGGTGGAACTCTCCTACACGGCGCAGCGCTTTATCAGCTCCACCTACAAGCCATTCGAGATCTTCACGGTGTCGGCCATTTTGTACATCGCCATGGTCTACACGGTCAGGCTGATGGTGGACCACCTCGATAAACGCTTCGCGGCAAAGTGAGACGCGTCAATGCAAAGCCTCGATCTCAGTATCCTCACCCCCTATTCCGAGCTGCTGGCAACCGGACTCTGGTGGACCATCGTCCTGTTCCTCTGCTCCAGCGTATTGAGCCTGATAGCGGGCATAGCCTTCGCCCTTATCGTGCTCTACACCCCCAAACTGGTATCCCTTCCCATACGCTTCATGACCTGGCTGCTGATGGGCACCCCCCTGCTGCTTCAGCTGTACCTGATCTATTACGGCCTGGTGCAAGTGGGGATCGATATCCCGGCCCTCGCGGCCGGCATCATCGGCCTGAGCCTGCATTTTGCGGTCTACAACGCCGACGTGATTCGGGCCGGAGTCCTGTCGGTCGACCCCGGGCAGATTGAAGGTGCGCGCTCCATTGGCCTGAGCCGCAGCCAGGCGCAACGCTACGTGGTGGTGCCACAGGCACTACGCAATACCCTGGCCCCGCTGGGCAACAACCTGATCGTCCTGCTCAAGGACACCTCCCTGGTGTCGATCATCGGCATCGCCGAACTGGTCTACAGCGCCCAGCGCGCCGTGAGCGAAACCTACAGCCCGTTCGAGTTCTATCTGGCCGTCGCGGTGATTTATTACGCGGTCAATCTTGTCCTGGAAGCTGGCCTGCACCTTCTTGAAAATAAGGTAGAGATGTCACGATGACCACCGAAAAGCTCATGGTTGAAGTCAAGGGCGCGCGCAAGGCGTATGGCGCACTTGAAGTGCTCAAAGGCATCGATCTGTCTGTCTCGCGCGGACAGATCATCGCCATCATCGGCCCCAGTGGTTCGGGCAAAAGCACCCTGCTGCGCTCGATCAACCACCTGGAAGTGCTGAACGAGGGGGAGATCTGGCTGGAAGGCGAACACGTCAACCGAGCCTTGAAAGGTCGAGCCTTTGAACAGCACATCAATAGCGTGCGCCAGCAGATGGGCATGGTGTTCCAGCACTTCAACCTGTTCCCGCACCTGACCGTGCATGAAAACATCGCCCTCGGCCCGATCAAGCTCAAAGGGCTGACCAGGCCAGCCGCTCACGAGCTGGCCATGGAGTACCTGTCGAAGGTCGGCCTGGCCAACAAGTTCGACGAGTACCCTTCTCGCCTGTCCGGCGGGCAGAAACAGCGCGTGGCCATTGCCAGGGCCCTGGCGATGCGCCCCAAGGTCATGCTGTTCGATGAAGCCACCTCGGCGCTGGACCCCGAGCTGGTGGAAGAGGTCAACCAGGTCATGAAGCAACTCGCCGCCGAACACATGACCATGTTGATCGTCACCCATGAAATGCGCTTTGCCGGCGAAGTGGCGGACCGGATCATCTTCATGGACGGTGGCGTGGTGGTCGAAGAAGGCGCGCCACAAGAAATCCTGCAAAACCCGACTCACGAACGAACTCGGTCGTTCTTGAAAAAGCATTTGCATGCCTGAGGCACAGAGTCAAAGGGGGATGTCGGGGGCCGTTGTAGATGACATGCTCTCGCGCCATCTCGAATTTGCGCATGACCCGGCGCAAGCGAGACGCCTTGCCGCCAATGGAGACACCGCAAACAAAAGCCCTGATATGGCGACAACTGGCCGCCAAAAATAGCTGAGCGCTCAGCTGGAAGCGTCGTTCAACCGCTGCAGCGCTAGTTGCTCGGCAGCACTGGCTTCGAGCTTTGCACGCTCTTCATCCAGATACCGATAAATGCTTTGGAAGTTGGCGATTTTCTGTTTGATTTCTGCCATCTTTTTTTCAATGAGCTTGGCGCCCTCGGCGCAGTCGATCAGCTTGTTGCGCTGCGCATCGAGAATCTCGCCTATTTCCCCCAGGGAAAACCCCATGCTTTGCGCGCGCTGGATGAAGTCAAGATCCTGCAGAGTTTGTGCGTTGTAAACACGATAGTTGTTCGTTCGCCGCTGCGATGAGATCAGGCCGATTTGCTCGTAGTAACGCAGCGTATGACGGCTGGCGCCGCTGCGGGCCTCGATTTCACCAATTTTCATGAAAACACCACTTGACCATAGAGTTGGGTCGATAGTTTACGCTTGGTTTCTCACCTTCAACAAGGAACAGGGAAATGAGCGTGGAGTGCTTTGTCACCGGGGGTACCGGCTTCATCGGTCAACATTTGCTGGCACACCTGAGTGCAAAAGGTCACACCGTTCGGGTGCTGATGCGTCGCCCGGAGCGACTCGCGGCACTGCGGGAGCAAGTCGACCATTTGGGCGGCTGCGCCTCCCGGGTATTGGCCGTGGCCGGCGATCTGGAACGGGATCAGCTCGGGCTGAGTCCTGCCGACCGAGAAGCGTTGAGGCACGCCAGAGTCGTCTTCCACCTGGGTGCCCACTTCGCCTGGGGGCTTACCTTGGAACAGTCTCGTGCGGTGAACGTGGAAGGAGCCAAGCGCGTGGCGCTGCTGGCGGCTGAGCAAAACAGCCGGTTGGTGATGATCGGCGGCTACATGCTGCAAAATCATGAACACCTGCGACGCATCGGCATCGATCCTCACCATCCGCAGCGGACCGATTGGCCTGCGCTTTACCGGCATGTCGGTGGTTACGAGGCGAGCAAGCTGGAAGCGCATTTTGTGACCCTGGAGACCATGTCCGCCAAGGGCGGAGAGTTGACCGTTGTCCACCCCGCGACAGTGTGTGGCCACAGCCGCACGGGGCATATCCTCGACGGCCAGCCGCTGGTGGCGCTGATACGCAACCTGGTGCAGGGAAAGCTCACGGCCGTGCCCGGTACCGCCAGGCACTGGCTGCCACTGGTCACCGTGGACTACCTGGTGGAGCTGATGACGGCGAGTGCTTTTGATCCGGCCATGGCGGGCCAGGAACTGCTGGCGCTGGATGCGCAAACGCCCAACTTGCGAGAAATGTTGGTGCAGGTGGCACAACCTTTGGGCTTGAAGTCTCCCAAGCATCACGTTTCGCTCCGACTGCTGAAGTGGCTACTGAGCATTCCTCCCGTCGCGCGATTCATGAATACCCAACCCGAAGCCTTGGACTTCATCCAGACCACTCGTTTTGATACCGCGGCCGTCGAGCAATTTGCTAGCAGGCATGGCATAGCCAAACCGGATATACGTCAGTCGTTGCAGCACACTGCAACCTTCGTCAACGCTCATTGCATGGCCAAGGGTCAGGCCGGCTGACCTCTCCCTTCAAGGTCGGCAGTGTCCTGCCGGACGAACTCACTTACCCCCCCATCACCACCGGGAGTGCCGGGAGTTTCGTCCACTCAAACTGTGCGCCGCCGATGTAGAGCGGCATTCTATCGAACAACCATTCAGCGACAGGGATCGTCATCGATGCCATCCACTTTCAGCAAAGGCGTCATATTTGCACTGTGCGCTGCGGCACTGAACGCAACGATCGGTGTACTCAGCAAAGTCCTCATGAATAATGATTTCACCGCGAGCAGTGTCGCTGTCATCAAGACCCTACTGGGTTGCGTGCTGCTATCAATCTTGCTGTTTTTCCTCAAGCGCCCGGAGAAATCGAGCCAATGGATCCAGGCAGCTATCTGCGCATTTCTTGGCATCTTTGTGCTGTTCCACTTCGAAACCTCCGCCTATCGACACTACGCGGCAGCAGGTGTGGTGGTGGTCCTGATGGCCAGCGCTTCCATTTCCTCGATCATTCTGGGGCGCATTTTCCTCAAGGATCCCATCACCGCGAACGCCACCGTTGGCGCCGCACTGGCCATCGCCGGGATCTCAGTGATCTTCGGCGGCGACCTGCAGCAGGGTTTTACCCTGCAAGGTGCGGCGCTTGCCGCCATGGCCGGCTGCGGCTATGGGGCCTTTTCGGTTGCCATGAAGCGCATGGGGGTGTCGGGAGGACTGCATTTCACTCGCCAATTGTTGTTCTTCGGCGGCCTGTACCTGCTGCTGCCAGCGGCAGCCGATGGATTCACAATGGGCGAGCTGTCGCCGCTGGCGATCGCCGCCCTGCTGGCGCTGGCCACGCTGCCGACAATCCTGGGCTTCTTCTGCACTACCAAGGCCATCGAATATCTCAAGCCATCCCAAGTGCAAGCCCTGGAGCTGACCGAGCCGCTGTTCGCCGCGCTGCTGGCGTTTGTGGCGCTCAATGAAGTTCCCCGTGAAAGCCTGTATGCAGGAGCGGCACTGATCATCCTCGGCCTGTGTTTCTCCAATGAACTGATTCGCTTGGGCAGCAAAGCATCAGTCGCGTCGGCCGAATGAGCTGCTCTGGGTCTCTGATTACTCTGGTGATCGGTGTTTTGTTAAGTGTTTCAAGCCACTGGCCGCGTCACAAGGCCTTTGAAAAAGTGCAGGTCAGCGCGGTCACCATCGGCACCGGGCTCAAAGCGTCTTGTGCTGACAGTCAGCACAAGACGCCACACAGCAGCCGGAAGTGGACAACGACCGGCTGCGACACTACCGTCTCCACTCTCAACCCGCCCCCCCTCCCCAAAAAAACGCCCAAGGGATGGAGATGAAATTCTTGCCCCGCCACGCAGGCACGCGCCGGCCCTGGTACGTAACGTTGCTCTGGATAGCGCTACTGTTGTGGCTGGCTACTCATTGGGACTTCGCGTTGCCAAGGGTGAATGTCCACTACTCGCCCTCAGGCCAGGACGCGCTCAGGTACATCTGGAATGTCCAGGATCGGATTGATAAAGGAGGAATGCTTCCCGGAGGCGGCGCAACCGATCATGGCGCACTGTTCCCGGACGAGGAGTTCTTTATGGAGTTTTCGTGGTGGAGCAAAATCACCAGGCGTAATCATTGCATCAGCATCAGCCCGCAATGGCCCACTACCGATATCTACCTGAACGCCGACGGCGACATCGACCAAGGTCAGACAAGTGCAACGAATATCAGCCGGTTGGCAGCCTGTCGGTGGGATCGAGCCAAGCCTTAGATTGATATCACTGGCGCCTCAATCAGTCGTTCTTGAATCCCGGCAGTCCCTGGGCTTTGCGCCACTGCTTCACTGTCTCAGTAACACCCTCGGCGGAATGATCCGCACCGGGCTCAGGGTGGAAAATCAGGTCGTAGCCATCTGGATGGCCTGCGAGATTACTGAACCTTTCAAGCAACTCACCTAGCTCATCTGCCGTCCCGCCCTTGTTGACGACCCGGATGTCTTTGACGAAGGAAATGAATTCGGCCTCGGTAAAATCAGAGATATCTTCCATGCTGTGCTTATTTTTCCTTGTGAAGGTCATTGTGATTTCGCGGGGTGTTAACCCTGAATGTTTATGCGTCGGACGCCGCCGCCTCGACAGTGCGTCCGGATAGCCCCCAATTTCGTAGACTCTTGGATTGACCGCTGGTGGCCGATTGCCGCCGCTCACCAAGGCAACCTGGGAGCGCTCCTCAGTCGAGGCGGTTGATGGCGCGTGCAAGATTAGCGCGCGCTTGCTGTTCGAATGCATCGAAGAATGGGCCGGTCGTATAGATGCGTCCGCGTGCCAGGAAGCCCTCCAGGACCTGGCGCCGCTTTCGGCGGTACACAAACAGAGGTACATATCGGTACTCGCGACGGACTTGGCGGTCGTACTCCTCAAACCGCGCGGCCGATGCCCCAAGAATCGCCAGATCCGTGTCCACCAACACGGCCTCGTCTGCCGACGCTGGAGCGCCGTCGTGTCGCGTCACCATGATCAGGCCGTAAAGCCTGCGCCGGATTTCATCCCCCAGGCCGCTATCCCGTGCCACGTCGTCCAGCCATTGCGCACTGCGCAGCTCGTTGTCGCTGCGAAGGGGGTCGTATAGGGCGTCATGAAACCAGAGTGCGAGGTCGACTTCAGCGGGGGCGTGGCAAGCAGCGTTGATGAGCCGGCGCACCTGGAGACATTCCTGCAAATGCTGGCAGTTGTGATATGCCCGATGGGGCTCGCGGTAGCGTCGAAGGAGCTCTTCATAGGTTGCTCGCGCCGGGCATCCGACGCCAAGCTCCGCCCAGACGCGCGCCCAGGCGGCAAAATCCACACCCTCAGGCACCTCGGGGGCGCTGTGCGCGCCGACCGGGAAGAGGCTGCGCCCTTCAGGTGTTCCCCTCATCGCTCCTCCTCCCCATCAATGTAACGCTCGACCCAGGCGCTCAACGTCGGTGCGGCGAAGGCCGTCGGCAGCAATGGCCGCGCCGTGGTGGACAGCGTGAACGCCCCCTGGATAAAGCAGGTAATGCCCGCCACCAGCGCATCGAGCCCTCGGGCGCGGCGTCCGCGTTCAGCGAACCGCTGCCGGAGCAGGCCCTTGAGAAGCTTCATCTGCGCCGCTAGCACAGCCTGATAGACCTCACGCACGTCTGGGTCGTGGGCCGACTGCTCGCCGATCATCACCCAGGCCGCCACCGCATCGGGCTGTGCGTCCGAACCGTAGGCAAGGTGTGCTGCAATGTAGGCCTGAAGCCTTTGCTCGGCGGTCTGGGCCTCAGCGGCCCGGGACTCGTAGCGCTGATGGGCGTAGCCGGCCAGTGAGTCGACCAGTGCCACCAAGATCTCGCGCTTGTCCTTGAAGTGGTAGTGCACGAGGCCAGGCGCTAGCTCCGCATGCCGGGCGATGGCCGCTACGGTTGCGCCAGCGTAGCCGGCCTTGGCCATGACGGCCTGGAGTGCCGCCACGATCTGGCCGCGTCTTTCATCAGTGTTCGAGCGCCGTGCCATGTCACCTTTCCAATGTTGGTTGCGCGACCAGCTTAGCATTGACATTGACCCTGCCACACCCTAGCTTTCCGAATATTGGTTATCAGACCAATTTTGGAGATCACGATGAATTCCTTCGCTGAAAAACTGGTGGCGGGGGCCACGGCTCCGTCGGCCTCGGTCGAGCTACCGCTGGGTGACAAGGTGCGGTGTGTCCTGGTGCACGAGTTTCTTTCAGCCAGCGAGTGCGAAGCGTTGATAGAAGCCACGGAGCAGTGCGGATTCGCCAGCGCAGGGTCTGACTACCCGTCCTCCTACCGCGATAATGACCGGATCGTGGCAGACGACCCAGCTCTGGCCGGGCGGCTATTCGAACGCTTGAAGCACTGCGCCTTGCGGATGCCGAGGCTCGGGACGGTGATCGATGAGGACGGCTGGCGTCCGGTCGGCATCAATGAGCGGCTGCGCTTCTGCCGCTACCGGCCCGGCACCCAGTTCCGCGCCCATCAGGATGGTGTACACCATCGCCAGCACCAACAGTCACGCCTGACTTTCATGATTTATCTTAACGACGATGCATTCAGCGGCGGAGAGACCGTGTTCTTTGAGGGACGGTCCGCCGCCATGTCGAACCGGGATTCCACGCTCAGGCTGCGCCCCCGAAAGGGCAGCCTGATCGTATTCGACCACACCCTCTGGCACGCCGGCGCCTTAGTGGACGCTGGCCAAAAATACGTCATGCGCAGTGACCTGATGTACGAGCCACAGCAATCCTTGCACGTCGACGGCCCCTTCCAGCCGGGCCACCGCGGTTACGTATGGGCGCTTGCCGACCTTGGCGACAGGGGCTTGGCAAGCGCCGGGCGTGACGCAACCATCCGGCTGTGGGATCGCGAGGGCCGGTGCCTGGGCCAGCTTGACGGACATACACAATCCATTCTGGGTCTGGTGGACGTGGCGCCTGGCGAGCTTGTTTCTCACTCGCGGGATCGAACAGTCCGGCATTGGTCCTTGGCGACCGGCAAGTCAAGGTTGGTCGGCACATCGGATTCGGCCGTCCTGTCCTCGGCAAAGTTAGGCGCTGGCCGCTTCGTAACCGGGGCTGCTGACGGTCGCGTGACAGTCTGGAACCTGGCGACAGGTGCCACGGACAGACGTCAGGCCCACGCCTGCTGGGTCTGGGCGATCGCGCCTACGGCCAAGGGTGGTTTCGCCACCGCATCGGAGGATGGAACCGTCAGGCTGTGGCAACCCGAGGAGCGGGACTGCGTACAAGTGCTCGATCTGGGCCGCCCCCTGAGAACGCTGGCGAGCTGGATCGACGCCAATGGCAGCGTCACCTTGGCCGTTGGTGATCTCGACGGCGCGGTGCACCTGCTAGCGACCGAACCGATGCTGGCGCTCCTGGATTGCCTTGCCGCTCATGACGGGCCTGTCCGACGCGTGCGCTTCGAGGCGCGACACATGCTGCTGACCTGCGGCGAGGACGGATTCGTCAAGCGCTGGAACCTGCCCTCACGGCAAGGGGTGAGCATCGGCTCACACGACAACTTTGCAACCGATGTGCTCCCCACCCGCTCCGGTGGCTGGATCAGCTGTGGGTATGACGGCCGGATATTGGTGCATGGCGACAAGGGTTAGGACGCCCTACTCCTGCGCTACCCAATACCCGTGCTTTCGAGCGCACATACCGCAGTGATACCCGAAGCGCCCAGCCCGCGAAAAGACGCAACGTAAATAGCGGCATTTTGATGGCAACCACTGGGGCCCGATGTTTATGATGCAACCTATGCTCGGGGCGACAATCTTGGCGATACGCCCATGAACAGCTGGAAATGCCTGCATGAAGATTGCGACACGGATCAAGCCCCTCGATATCACCGGAACGCTTGCGAGTGCCGCCTTCAAAAGCACATCACTGGAGCCTGATTGGACATTTACCCCACTGGAACTCATCTTATTGTTGGTCGAGGTCTCTATACCCACCACGGGATTTTTGTCGGCAGAAATCGCGTGATCCACTATTCCGGTATGGGCTCGGGTCTTCATAAGGGATGTATCGAGTCGACCTCTCTTGAAGCCTTCCTGCAAAACAAGAAAGCGCGAATCAAGACCTACAAAAAGGTCTACTTCCGCGGGCCCGAAATCTGTCGTCGGGCGCGCTCCAGGCTGGGCGAGGATGAATACAATCTTCTGTTCAACAATTGCGAACACTTCGCCACCTGGTGCGCCACCGACCGGCACTCCAGCGAACAGATCAACGCCGCGACCGAACGCCTGAGTAGCAACCTCGTAACCCACCTGCTGATGCGCCAAGTGGCAAAGCAAACGGCCGAACAAACGACCAAGGTTCTACTCACTAAAGCGGGGACCTCGGCCGCAGGCAAAATACTGGCCGGCCAGGCAACCAAGACCGCAGCCAATCACGTGGCCCGATCATTGGCTGGACAGGCCGTGGCCAAGGGTGCAGTCAGCACCGTTGCAGGTTTCGCGGCTACGGGTGGAGTTTCCAGCATGACGGCTGTGGGGCTGAGCACAGTCGGTATCGTCGGAGGCACAGCACTTGCCCCGGCGGTGGCAACAGCAGCCGTCGCAGTAGGCGCGGCCTATGTGGTCAGTAGCATCTGGGATTTGGTTACGGACTGGTGGTAGGTCGTTGAGACTTCAGCAACGGCCTGCCCCTCCAGTAAAAAGGCGACGCATTGCGGCGCCTTTTTCGTATCTTCAGAACTCAACCGGGGTGTACGCAGGATCAGCCTGCCCCATGGTTCTCTCACCCAAGGCGCGCAGCAGATCGCAGCCATCGCTGGCAAGTTGCATCGACCGGTTGCATTCACAGCCAGAATCGTTTCAAAAACACACGGTGATCAGCTTGTGACAGGTTGCCTTCGCCCGGAAGCAGCCTCTCACAAGCGACCGTTTTAGGTCAAAAACGGTCGCTCCAGCCAATACCAAATCTGTACTTTTTCTAACTATTAAGGAGGGACGCTTACCTGGTCGAGCCGCACCAAAAGCAATTTGCCACTACTGGCCTATACTCGGTCGTCAGCAGTCTTTTCAAGGAGATGTCTCAATGGGTGTTCCAGATTTGAATGGGCTAGACGCTCCCGTTGCCGACGATTTTGAAATTTGGCTCGGCGAAAGAAGCCGGTGGTTACAGACAGCCGCCAAGAATTTAATCGAGACCAAGAAGCCCCCTACAGACGACCAGATCACGGAGCTTGCCCGGCTTTGCATGGTCGAATCGAAGAAGGAAGAAGATCTAGGCTTCGGCACCGTATCGGCAGGCTCGTTGGCACTTGCTGCGAGCCGTCCTACCATCCGCATAGACGGGATCTCAGAAGTCCACGGGTTGAATGCGATCAAATCAGGCGCAGCACTACCCATTGGTCCAAGCAACATCACAGTGTTCTACGGTCAAAATGGTTCAGGAAAAAGCGGATATGCACGCCTGCTGAAACAGGCATGTGGCTCAAGATCGAAGGACGAAATTCACCCTAACGTCTTCATTGAAGAACCTGAGGCCTGCAGGGCTAATTTCCAAGTCTCGGCAGGAGAAAAGAAAGGAGTAATTGAATGGACGCTTGCCCAGGGGGCAGATCCTTTACTTCGTCACGCCCAGATATTTGACTCGAGAACGGCTTCCCAATACATGGGCAAAAACGAGGCTAGCTACGAGCCAAGCCAAATGAAATTCGTGGCCTCATTGATCGCCGTGTCAGACAAGGTTAATCAGCACCTCACCGCATCGAAGAATGCATTGCTAAGTGCATTGCCACAATTCCCAGCGGACTTAGAAGTCACTGAGGAACGTAAGTGGCTTGCAGGTATTAAGCCTGCAACGACTACTGCTGCTATCGACAAACTCTGTACGTACTCTCCCGAGCAGGACGCTGAGCGGATCATCATAGAAGGTGCGCTGGCCCAGAAGGACGTGGCGGGCCGACTGGCCTCCATCACGAAAGAAAAGCAGGGAGTGGAAACAGTTCGGCTGGCTATGAGCCAGCTCAAGGACAAGCTCTCCAACGAAACAGCACAGATCATCGTAAGTGCCAACGCTGATGCCAAGCAAAAGCGGCAAGCCGCTCAGAAATTTGCTCAACAACTTTTCACCGAAACCCCACTCGAAGGAGTCGGCGAGGCGGTGTGGCAGCAGTTATGGGCTCAGGCTCGATTGTTCTCTCAAAATAATGCTTACCCCGGTCAACCATTTCCTGTTGTGGGTGAGCAAGCAAGGTGTGTGCTTTGCCAGCAAGAGCTCAATGAGGATGCTAGCCATCGTTTGAGCCACTTTGAGCAGTTTGTCACCGAAGGTTTGGAGCTAGGCGCAAAACAAGCAGAAGACAAACATCAGGGCTTTGTTCGTGCCCTACCCCAATCGCCGAAAGAACAGGACTGGTTAGCTCACATGGCACTGATCAAACTGGATCAACAGCAGGCCATCGATCTGCATAAAACCTTGGTGAAAAGACGTTCTGATCTCGAGACAGCTGAACAAATCGAAAATGTTGCCGTATTCGAATGGTCACCGGTAGATCAGGCACTGACAGATTTAACCGAGCAATTAGGCGGCGAAGAAAAGTCGCTAACCGAGCTCTCTCAAGACGGAAAACGACAGCAGATGGAGGCGCAACTCCGTAAGCTGAAAGCCCTGCAGTGGCTGTCGCAAAACAAACCAGCAATCCTGACCGAACGTGACAGGTTGTTGGCCGTTGACCAGTATGGGAAAGCCATCCGACTTACTGCAACCAACGCGCTTACGATCAAGAACAACGAGCTGGCGAAATCCGAAGTGGAGGCCGGATATCAAACTCGCTTCGCCGCCGAACTCAAGCTACTAGGGGGCTCGAGGTTGCCTGTAGCCCCTCAAAGCAAAACAGTCGGTAAAGGCAGGACAACATTCGGACTGACGCTTGTCGGCGCGAAAGGAGCCCGTCCGCCAGAACAAATTCTCAGTGAGGGTGAGACAAGAATTGTGGCCTTGGCTGCATTCCTGGCTGATATTACTGGCTCAAATCAAGTAGCCCCGTTTATTTTCGACGACCCGATTTCCTCACTCGATCAAGATTTTGAGGAGCGGGTTGTCGCGCGACTCGTAGATTTAGCACAGACCCGCCAGGTCATCATCTTCACCCACAGGCTGTCGCTGGTGACACTCCTGGAATCTGCAGTGAAGAAAGTGAAGGAACATCCAAATATCCCAGACATAACCTTTGACGTTCAGACGCTTCGGCGTCTCGACAAAACATCCGGCATTCTGACTGGACAAAGTCCTCGAGACTCGAAACCAAAGCCGGCCATCAACAAGCTCCTAAATGAGAGCTTAGCCCGACTCAAGAGGCACCAGGCAGAAGGCGATGCCGAAAGCTACGACCTCATGGCCAAGAGTATTTGCAGTGACTTCCGAATCATCGTGGAGCGCACTGTTGAGGTGGTGATGCTGAACAGCGTCGTGCTGCGATTCCGCAGGGAAGTGATGACCAAAGGGCTACTGAGGCAGCTAAGCAACATCACTCAGGCAGATTGTGATCTGATCGACGATTTGATGACACGATACTCTGTGTATGAGCATTCTCAGGCAGACGATCTCCCAGCAGTCCCCCCAGAACT
The DNA here is from genome assembly GCF_000397205.1 of Pseudomonas protegens CHA0. Lineage (NCBI taxonomy): Bacteria > Pseudomonadati > Pseudomonadota > Gammaproteobacteria > Pseudomonadales > Pseudomonadaceae > Pseudomonas > Pseudomonas protegens. The sequence continues at coordinate 2,664,537 of NC_021237.1, read as the reverse complement.
TGTTCAACTCGAAACCGATATGCGATCACTTGCGGACTGGATGGATATCTACTCGAAGCGAGTGGCCTGACACACATTGCTAGACGCCCGAGTGCGCGTTTACCTATTCGCTATGCCATACGGCGGCCGGAGTGTCGCGTATATTTGACTCCGGTCACACTGTAGTGGGTCTTGATCCCAGACATCAACTTAGACGAATATCCTCGCCCTTAGAGAGGTGTCCGATGAGCAAGCAACGACTTACGTTTTCTGCCGAGCTCAAGCGAGAGGCCTCGGCCCTAGTACGGATCAAGGCTATAGCCATATCGAGGCCTGCCGTTCGTTCGGCGCCGTGGATTCGGCATTGCGGCGCGCGCATCGTGTGCCGCTTTTAGTTTATGACCGCTTCTGGCCGAGGGCTGCCATTCTCGAACGGCAACTATCGACCCAATGCAGACCCCACTAACCGCCAAAAAACGGCGGCTTGGAGGTATCAGCGAGACCAGGAACGATTCAGACAGTAAGAGTCGTCGAGATCGATATTCCTTACGCGCTTGCCTCAAAAGGCAAGCATCGATGCGAGCGCTGCGCCTGAAAACACCACCGCGACAAGGGCCACAGCCTGCTGCCGGAGCCAGCCCGGTTTGGTCAACAACTGCGCCTCTAGCTGCTCGATTCGAGCCTGAGTTTGTTGCTGGTTTTCCAGTAGTTCGCCCATCTTCGACTCGACACGTTCCAGACGCTGGGCTAGCGTCTCGCTGGCGTCGCTCACCTCTTTAAATGACGCCGTCGTAGAGGTCGACAGGCGTTCCCTCGCCTGGATTTCACTGCCGAGCAGCTTGGTCACTCGCTCGACCTGCTTCTGCTGGGCCCGCTGAACCTCCCCCTGCTGGGCTAACTGATGCGAGGACGCTGCGTTGAGTTGTTCCTGCATCCGGGTGCCGTTCAAGCAGGCCAGACTCAATGCCTGCAACTCCGTCTCATGGTTGTTCTGCGCGATGGCCAATTGGTTCAATGCATGCCTGCAGTACTCATACCCGTCTGCCAGCGCTAACAGTTCGTCGATCTGATGCTTGAACTCATAGAGCACCACCAACGCCCCGTTTTGGTTTCCTTCCAGGGTCTGTGTATCCGCTTGCAGGCGTTCGATCTCACGCACAAGGGCATCATTGAAACCGCGCAGTACATTGTTGTTCACGGTATGCACCTGAGTGACCAGTTGCACCACGCTCTGCGTCACCTCAAGGCTCGCCCCAAATTCGGTCAGTAATTTGGCCAGGTCTTTGTCATTCCTGCCCGACAAGCTACCCCAGAAAGAGTCCCAACTGCCTTGGTTCTGAAAGTCGTTCAATTGCGCTCTGATTTTCGAGCCACGCTGTATTGCAACGTTGAGCTTTTGCAGGCCTTCATGGAAGTCTTTCAGCTGGTTCTCTTCGGAGCGCGGCGTCGGAAGCAACTGCTGTGCCGGTTGAAGGGCTACTTCATCGGCCGGCGACACGGTAAGTACGACTCTGCCACCCAGAAAATTGAACACGTCAGGACTCCTGCGAAATACGTTTGGTCGGCAAAAGTGCCGAAAAATCGATTGCACGCACACTGGTGTGTCGAGCCAGCCGTTTGCGGTGGTCTATTGCGTCCGTGGCCAGCGCTTCTACTGAACGCGTATATTCGATCAGCCCTTCGGCCATCAGCCATTCGTTTTCCTGCACCGTAATAAGCTGCAACGCTGCCTCTCGTTTGGCTTCCAGCGAATCGCCCCACCCTGTCTTGAAATCCACCAAGTAGGCAACGATAGGGGGCACGAGGTTCTGCAAGTGATAACTGCACAGCCCGAAACCGATGGCCGACAACACGCAGGATATATAGGGGGCTGCCACCCCGGTAAGCGGAATTAATTGCGACTCGATCACTGGTTCTAGGCCGTCCCAGAGCACCAGCGTGCCACTGACTACTACTGTCTCGACGACCTTCTGGATCAACTCTTCCCGGCTCATCGATTGCGCGCCTTTGTACAATTGCCAGGCGCCGTGAGCGAGGTCGAAAAGGTTGCGAGCGAGGTTGTAGACTTGGCGGACCGCCTTGGACAAGGCATTGACGATGAATTCGACGATGCCATTGAGTAGTTTCAGAGGCGCCTCGATGATTTTTTCAATCACCGCCCAGATCTTTTTGAGGAAGCGCTCCACGCGCTGTTTCAGGCGAGCAGCGCCCCCCATGAACACGTCGACCAGTTCGTCTTTAACGGCCAATATCGCGGCTGAAGTCAGTTGTTCCAGCAACTGCCAGCCTGAATTTTTCAGCGCTTCTTTGCCAGCACCCAGAGCAACGTCAGTGGCATTACCCAAAGTATCTTTGAGCTTTTTGGCTTCGATGTTGCTGCGAGTGCCTTGTTCCTGATGCAGCTCCTGGCGCTTGTTGATGGGCGGGTTTTCGGTCTTGATGAGGTGTGCTTCCAAGGCAGCAGCTGTTTCGGCCGAGTCCATGGTCACGAATTTCACCTTGCATCCCGCTTCCAGTTGCTCGGAAAGCTTGTACGATTCTCCTTTTTTGTTGCCATTGCGATGGTCGTTCAGGTGTCCGTCCTGCCAACGCTGTCGCATGTTAGTGCTATCACCGATATAGACCAGCTTGCCGCTTGTGTCATACACCACATAAACACCTGGCTTCTCGGGCAGTTGGCTGGTGTTGGAGGTGTCGGCAGCGCTGAGGTCAAACTCTCCATCGAACTGCAAGGTAGCAAGTGAACCGATTCCCGCTGACAAGCTTTTGAGCAGAATCTCCTTCCACGCTACCCCCCGATTGGCAACATCCATCGCACTTTTCGCCGACGTGGCGGCAAGGGTGTCCTTACCGACCTGCAAAGGGTCTACTGTCTTGGCGTTCGGACGGGAGTTCTTCTTGTTGCGAAAACCGGCGATCAGCTTTCGATTGGTGTTCTCAATCGCGCGATCAACGATAAGGTTCGCCAATGGCGATAGCGTCTTTTGTTCGTATTGTGGGCCCATTATTCCTTCTCGAAAAACTTGCCTGTTTGAGGGGCGAACTACGGGCATGGAAGCTATCAAAGTGACACTAATGGTTCCACCTGAAAACGACGCGTTTGAAAAGGTTGTGTTCAGGGTGCTGTCAACGAGGCTCATACCGCCAATACCTTTGCTGAACACGGACGCACGCAAAGTCTCCCTCTGGCCGAAAACAGCCCACCACAAGAAAGCTTTTCACCCCATAGCTTTCATTGAATGAAGGTCACGAAGCTGGTTTCAATTTCGACGCATGCTGGCGGGAGCGTATTGACCAGCATGGCGGCATCGTCGCCCTGGTTAAGAAAAATCAGGAAGTCCCCGGACTCAAACTCGATCCTAAATCCGACTAGCCGAGATGCCTGGCCATTGAGGGCATCGAGAATGCCCTTGACCTCGAGAACTTTCTCGCCTTCGAGGTGGGACGCTGATAACGCTGCAAGGAGGTTTTCCCTCTTCCAGGCGCAGGTCACGTCAGGCTCTATCTCGAAGGAAACGGGCGTGTTGATGGGGTATATGTCAGCCCCAACACTCTCACCATCACTCAAGAGGTACATGGATATCACCTCTTGCCCGCCGAAATGCCATTCAATAGAGCCGACATCTCCCAGACTCCTTTCCCCGTTGAAATAGTACTGGTCATGCATCAGCGCGTTCAGCCGCTTACCCACCAGCAAACGCGCCCTGTGCAAGTCTTGGGCTGCCCTGGTATGAGAAAAGCAATAGCGGCTATCCATCAAGCACCTCATGTACGTCGGACGAGGGGCAGTCCAATGCTGACCGAAAACTGGCACTCAAGGACGATGCCGTTGAGTCGATAGCAGCCCCTTCTGCATTCGACCAGAAACAAGGGTTGGAAAACGCTACAACGAATGGCAGCCCACCCCTACCCCTGCGCCACCCAATACCAAACCGCTCCCCCCTCAAACTCCGGCATCACTTCCCCCTGCGCAAAGCAGCGCCGCGACTCCGGCTGCGCCGGGGTAAACCAATATCCGGCCTTGCTGCAGGACTGCCCTGCAGCCACCGGCGCTATACGTTTCGGGTGGCTCGGCCGAAGGTTCCTCGCATAGGCCACCAGATCCTTGGGATAGACCCTGTGCTCGACCCCGCTGTCATCAATGCCATACAGAAAGGCGATGGCGGCTGCCTCGAACGCCCAATACCCGCAATAGCTGCCTTCGTCCCCTTGCAGGTGGCTGTCGTGCCAGGGTGCCTGTTCGAACTCGGGGTACCAGTCGTCACAGTACTGCTGCAGAAGGTCGCTGGCTTCGGCCGGGTCGTCGGCGTAGATGGCCTGTATCAGCGGTGTGTAGACATCGTGGTACCAACGGTCCACGTCATATCGATCGGGCAGCAGTTTGCACAGCAGGTCCTCGTAGAGGGTGTCGTCCCCGGCGTAGCCCGCCGGGTCGATCAGGGCCACGAAGCGTTGGAGCAGGTCGCTGCGGTGCAGCAGGATGCACAGGCTGAACACCTGGACGCACTCTTGGTACTGGTCGAGCCAATCGTCGATCGCCAAGGGGGTGATGTTCGGAATCTGGTTGTATTCGGCCAGTTGTTTTTGCAGGTGTTCGTAACTGTCCACCAGGGTTTCCAGCAGGGGAATCAGCAGGTCGATGCTGTGGCCGGCGGTGTAGCGGATGAGGATTTCCTTGAAGATCCACTTCTGGAAATGCCGGGCCCTGAGGGACTTTTCCTGTGCTTCGGAGTCGGACTCAAAGGTGTGTTCGGCAAAGAATTCCACGCTGTGCTGGTAGTTGCTGAAGAAGTTCTCCAGGCGTGCGGCGCTGAGGAATGCTTGTCGTCTGTCCTTGATCATTTGTCGTCCTTGTTTGCCCGACGCCCGCTCCAGACCCTGTCCGCAAGCGTGGTTACGGCAGTCTCCGGGGCGTGGGCCGGTCTAAAAAACAAAGCCCGCGACACAAGGCGCAGGCTGGATAGGGTTGCAACAGGTCGAGCCGGATCAGTCACCCAGCCACTTAGAAGTTCGCCGGGGTGTTGGCGCTGATGATTTCCGCCTCATCCTGGCCAATGTTGCGAAAGCTGTGGGGCAAGGTGGTGGGGAAGTAATAGCCATCCCCCGGGTTGAGCACGCTGACTTGCCCGTCCACGGTCAATTCCACGGTGCCGCGGGTTACCAGGCCGCACTCTTCGCCTTCGCTGTGCACGATGGCTTCTTCGCCGGAGCTGGCGCCGGGGGCGTACTGCTCGCGCAGAAAGCGCATCTGCCGGTTGGCCACCGGGGCGCCGATCATCAACAGGCGCAGGCCGTCGCGGCCCAGGTCCGGCTGTTCGTTGGCGCGGAACACGTATTGGTGCTCCCGGGGTGGCTGGTCGAAGGTGAAGAAGTCGGCCAGGGACATGGGGATGCCTTCCAGCAGCTTTTTCAGGGAGCTGACGGAGGGGCTGACGCGGTTCTGTTCGATCAGGGAAATGGTGGCATTGGTGACGCCGCTACGCCGGGCCAGCTCGCGCTGGGAGAGTTTGTAGCTTTCGCGAACGAGTTTGAGTCGGGTGCCCGTGTCCATAACAGCCTTATGTGAGAGAAACTTAAGGGTATTTTTGCGGCGGTTGGGTCGCGAACTTCGCGATTTGGCTGCCCCTGGAGCCTGAAAAGGCGGCTATTTAAACATGTTTGACAGGCAAGCTGTAAAGACTGGCGATGGGCGTGAAGGCTGGGTGATGGAGTGTCGGTTTTCCGGGGCTTTGCGAGGCTTTTTCCGGGGCGGGTCAAGGGCCGGAGCTTCGCGAGCAAGCTCGCTCCTACAGGAGTGGGGGCTGTAGGAGCGAGGTGGCGTCAGATGCCGAAGCGGTCGCGCAAGGCGTAGTACGCGGCGCCCAGGGCGGTCAGTGGGGCCTGGAAGGTGCGGCCGCCGATCATCGGCATGTGTGGCAGGGAGGCGAAGGCGTTGAAGCGCTCGGCGTCGCCGCGGATCATTTCGGCAATCAGCTTGCCCGCCAGGTGCGAACAGGTGACGCCGTGGCCGCTGTAGCCCTGCATGTAGTAGGCGTTCTTTTCGATACGGCCGAATTGCGGCATGCGCGACATGGTCAGCAGGAAATTGCCGGTCCAGCGGTAGTCGATCTTCACGTCCTTGAGCTGGGGGAAGGTCTTGAGGATCTTCGGCCGGATCAGTTGCTCGATGTCGTCCGGTTCCCGGGCGCCGTAGACCACGCCACCGCCGTACAGCAGGCGGTTGTCGCCAGTGAGGCGGAAGTAGTCCAGCAGGTAGTTGCAGTCTTCCACGCAGTAGTTGTTGCTGATCAGGCTGCGGGCCAGTTGTTCCGGCAACTGTTCGGTGACCACGATCTGTGAACCGCAGGGCATGCTCTTGCGGATGACGCGGGGGTCGAGGTCTTGCTGCAGGTAGGCGTTGCCGGCGATCAGCAGGTATTTGGCGCGCACCACGCCCTTGGCGGTGCGCACCACGTTGGGTTCGCCGTAGGTGATTTCCACCGCCGCCGACTGTTCGAAGATCTTGCCGCCCAGGCCGATGATGGCGCTGGCTTCGCCCAGGGCCAGGTTCAGCGGATGGATGTGACCGCCCTGCATGTCCAGCAGGCCGCCGATGTAGTTCTTGGTCCCGACTTCGCGGTCGATCTGCGCCTTGTCGAGCATCTTCAGGTTGTGGTTGCCCAGGCGTTCCCAGTTGCGTTTCTGTTCCGCCAGGCCCTTGAGCTGCTTGTTGTTCAGGGCGGCGAAAATGCCACCGGGGCGGTAATCGCACTGAATGTCGTAGTGCTGGATGCGCTGACGGATGATGTCGGCGCCTTCGAAGATCATGCTGCCGAGCACTTCGGCGCTTTTTTCGCCGTAGCGTTCTTCGATCACGTCGACGTCGCGGCTATAGGAATTGACCAATTGCCCGCCGTTGCGTCCGCTGGCGCCGAAGCCGACCTTGGCCGCTTCCAGCACGGTGACGCTGTAACCGGCTTCCGCCAGGAACAAGGCCGAGGACAGGCCGGTGTAGCCGGCGCCGATCACGCAGACGTCGCACTCCACACTCTCTTCGAGTTGCGGGTAGTCGGTGGTCTGGTTGCGGGTCGCCGCGTAGTAGCTGTTCACGTAGGTTTGCATGAGAAATTCCCCAGCGGGTACGGGCCCAGGCCCGCCGCCGCTGTTGTTATAAGAGTTAGAGCTTGATCCAGGTCGCTTTGAGCTCGGTGTATTTGTCGAAGGCGTGCAACGATTTGTCGCGGCCGTTGCCGGACTGTTTGAAGCCGCCGAACGGCGCGGTCATGTCGCCGCCGTCGTACTGGTTGACCCATACGCTGCCGGCCCGCAGGCCACGGGCGAAGCGATGGGCGCGGCTGAGGTTGCTGGTCCAGACCCCGGCCGCCAGGCCGAAGATGCTGTCGTTGGCAATCTGCAGCGCCTCTTCTTCCGTATCGAAGCTGATGAGCGACAACACCGGTCCGAAGATTTCTTCCCGGGCGATGGTCATGGCGTTGGTCACCCCATCGAAAACAGTCGGCTCGACATACAGGCCGCCTGTGCTTTCCAGGGTGCGGACACCGCCGGCCAGCAGTTGGCCGCCCTGCTCCTTGCCGATCTCGATATAGCGCAGCACGTTGTCCAGTTGGCGCTGGTCCACCACGGCGCCGACCCGGGTTTCGGGGTCGAGGGCGTGGCCCGGCTGCCACCCCTTGAGGGCCTCCACCAGCAGCGGGATGAACTGCTCGCGGATCGAGCGTTGCACCAGCAGGCGCGAACCGGCGGTGCAGACTTCGCCCTGGTTGAAGGCAATGGCCGCAGCTGCCGCTTCTGCGGCTTCGCGCAGGTCCGGGGCATCGGCAAACACCACGTTGGGGCTCTTGCCACCGGCTTCCAGCCACACCCGCTTCATGTTGCTTTCGCCGGAATACACCAACAATTGCTTGCCCACGGCGGTGGAGCCGGTGAAGGCCAGCACGTCCACGTCCATGTGCAGGGCCAGGGCCTTGCCGACGGTGTGGCCGTAACCCGGCAGGACGTTGAACACGCCCTGGGGGATACCGGCGTCCAGGGCCAGCTGGGCGATGCGGATCGCGGTCAGCGGCGACTTCTCCGACGGTTTGAGAATGAACGAGTTGCCCATTGCCAGGGCCGGAGCGAACTTCCAACTGGCCATGATCAGCGGAAAGTTCCACGGCACGATGGCCGCCACCACGCCCGCCGGTTCCCGGGTCACCAGGCCCAGCTGGTCGTGGGGCGTGGCCGCCACTTCGTCGTAGAGCTTGTCGATGGCTTCGGCGTTCCAGCGGATGGCGTTGGCCGTGGCCGGAATGTCGATGGCCATGGAGTCGCCAATCGGCTTGCCCATGTCCAGGGTTTCCAGGAGCGCCAGTTCTTCCTGGTGCGCAAGGATCAGTTCGGCGAAGCGAAGCAGAATGCGCTTGCGCTCGGCCGGGGCCTTGCCCGACCAGACGCCACTGTTGAACGCCTGGCGCGCCACGGCTACTGCACGATCGGCATCGACCTGATCGGTGCTGGCGACGTTGGCCAGAAAGCGCCCGTCCACCGGGCTCAGGCATTCAAAGGTGGCACCGCTGGCGGCGGCGCAGTACTGGCCGTCGATAAAGGCACGGCCTTCAAGGCTGAGGGACTGGAAGTGCTGCTCCCAGTCGCTGCGGGATTTAGTCATGGCAAATACTCAACGCAGGAAGTGACACGGTCATCAGACCGTGTGCAGGTACCAGTTGTATTCCAGGTCGGAGATGGAGTTTTCGAACTCCGCCAACTCGCTTTCCTTACAGGCCACGAACACGTCGATGTACATCGGGTCGATGTACTTGGCCATCACTTCGCTGTCGTCCAGTACGCGCAGGGCGTCCCGCAGGTTGGTGGGCAGGCTTTGTTCGTTCTGCTCGTAGGAGTTGCCTTCAACCGGCGCGCCCGGGTCGATCTTGTTGGTCAGGCCGTGGTGAATGCCCGCCAGCACCGAAGCCATCAGCAGGTAAGGGTTGGCGTCGGCGCCAGCCACCCGGTGCTCGATGCGCACCGCATCGGCAGAACCGGTGGGTACGCGCACGGCCACGGTGCGGTTGTCGATGCCCCAGGTCGGCGAGTTCGGCACGTAGAACTGCGCACCGAAACGGCGATAGGAGTTGACGTTGGGGCACAGGAAGGCCATCTGCTGCGGCAGGGTGTCGAGCACGCCGCCGATGGCATGGCGCAGGGCTTCGTTGGTCTCTGGGTCTTCGCTGGCGAAGATGTTGTTGCCCTGTTTGTCGAGGATCGAGATGTGCACATGCAGGCCGTTGCCCGCCTGGCCCGGGTAGGGCTTGGCCATGAAGGTGGTGTCCATTTCATGGTCGTAGGCGATGTTCTTTACCAGGCGCTTGAGCAGTACTGCGTAGTCACAGGCCTTGATCGGGTCGCTGACGTGGTGCAGGTTGACTTCGAACTGCGCCGGGGCGCTTTCCTTGACGATGGCGTCGGCCGGAATGCCCTGCTCTTTCGCGCCTTCGAGGATGTCTTGCAGGCAGTCGACGTACTCGTCGAGGTCGTCGATCAGGTAGACCTGGGTGGAATGCGGACGCTTGCCGGAGATCGGCGAACGGGGCGACTGCGGACGGCCGTTCACGTTGTCCTGGTCGATCAGGTAGAACTCCAGTTCAAAGGCCGCGCAGATGGTCAGGCCCATCTCATCGAACTTGCTCACCACCTGGCGCAGCACTTCGCGGGGGTCGGCGAAGAACGGCTGGCCTTCGATCTCGTGCATGGTCATCAGCAGTTGCGCGGTGGGGCGCTTCTGCCAGGGCTCGACGCTCAGGGTGCCGGGGATCGGGTAGCAGATGCGGTCGGCATCACCGATGTCCAGGCCCAGGCCGGTGCTTTCCACCGTGGAACCGTTGATATCCAGGGCAAACAGCGAGGCGGGCAGGTTGATGCCCTTCTCATAGACCTTGTGCAGCGCGGTGCGCTCGATGCGCTTGCCGCGCACCACACCGTTCATGTCTGCAATCAGCAGATCGACGTAGAGAACCTCGGGGTGTTTTTTCAGGAAGGCATTGGCTTCATTGAGTTGAATGGCACGCGGGGGGACCGACATGATGCACCTATTGTGTTAATTATTATGTTCACTGCTGTGACACGCCAGCAGTCAACCCGAAAGAAAAACCGGAGTCAATAGCCAACAGCAGCCACCATTCGTCAATTATTTTGCCTCACTAAAGGTCGATACGCCGCGCAATCCGCGCCGCCTGCGGGTTTCAAGCAGATAATGTTTAGAATTTTTTACATGGAAGTTGTTAATTAAAATCAACGAGGATAAGCTCTGGAAAAACTCGTTCCAGCGTGAATTTCGAGGTGATAAAAATGGCATTCAAGCCATTGATCGGCGTTACTGCGTGCGTCAAAGAGATCGGCCTGCACCCCTACCACGTCAGCGGCGACAAGTACTTGCGTGCTGTCAGCGTCGCGGCCGAGGGCCTGCCCCTGATCATTCCTTCCCTGGCGGATCTGATCGACATCGACGATCTGCTGCGGCAAGTGGATGGGCTGCTGTTTACCGGCTCGCCATCCAATGTCGAACCCTTCCATTACCAAGGCACTCCCAGCGAGCCGGGCACCGCCCACGACCCGCAGCGCGATGCCACCACCCTGCCCCTGCTGCGCGCGGCGATTGCCGCCGGCGTGCCGGTGCTCGGCATCTGCCGCGGTTTCCAGGAAATGAACGTGGCCTTCGGCGGCAGCCTGCACCAGAAGGTGCATGAACTGCCGGGCTACATGGACCACCGCGAAGCCGACGATCCGCGCATCGAAGTGCAGTACGCCCCGGCGCACCCGGTGGCGATCCAGCCCGGCGGTGTGTTCGAGGCCATGGGCCTGGGCGGCGAGATCCGGGTCAACTCGATCCACAGCCAGGGCGTCGACCGCCTGGCCCCCGGCCTGCGGGTCGAGGCCGTGGCCCCGGACGGCCTGATCGAGGCGCTGTCGGTGGAACACAGCAAGGCCTTCGCCTTCGGCGTGCAGTGGCACCCGGAATGGCAGGTGCTGTCGAACCCGGCCTACCTGCGGATCTTCCAGGCCTTTGGCGACGCCTGCCGGCAACGGGCCGCACAACGGCGCTGAACCACCGGCCGCGGCCACAACCCAGACGATTCATCACGCCCTGCCCCGCGGCGAGCGCGCCTGTGCGCGCCCGTCGTCCAGCGTGAGCAACACACGGCAAGACCACAACAACAAATAGCGTCAGGCCGCCAGGGAGGCAGCGCCGAATCAGCCCGCACTCACTGCGGGCTGGCAATCAACCTTTAGGCCCGGCCGAATTGATCGGGCTGCTGACACCTGTTGGGAGTTTCACATGGCAAACGCCTCCAGCACTTACCGCAAGGCCCTCGAAGGCACTCCGAGCCCGCAGAAGGTCCTGGTCAAGATCGACCGCGTGACCAAGAAGTTCGATGAAACCGTGGCCGTGGACGATGTGTCCCTGGAGATCCACCAAGGCGAGATCTTTGCCCTGCTGGGCGGTTCCGGCTCCGGCAAATCCACCCTGCTGCGCATGCTCGCCGGCTTCGAACGCCCCACCGAAGGCCGCATCCTGCTGGATGGCGTGGACATCACCGACATGCCGCCCTACGAGCGGCCGATCAACATGATGTTCCAGTCCTACGCCCTGTTCCCCCACATGACCGTGGCCCAGAACATCGCCTTCGGCCTCAAGCAGGACCGCCTGCCGGCCAACGAGATCGACGCCCGGGTCGAGGAAATGCTCAAGCTGGTGCACATGACCCAGTACGCCAAGCGCAAGCCGCACCAGCTCTCCGGTGGCCAGCGCCAGCGCGTGGCCCTGGCCCGCTCCCTGGCCAAGCGCCCCAAGCTGCTCTTGCTGGACGAGCCCATGGGCGCCCTGGACAAGAAGCTGCGCTCGCAGATGCAGCTGGAACTGGTTGAGATCATCGAGCGCGTAGGCGTGACCTGCGTGATGGTGACCCACGACCAGGAAGAAGCCATGACCATGGCCCAGCGCATCGCCATCATGCACCTGGGCTGGATCGCCCAGACCGGCAGCCCGGTGGACATCTACGAAGCGCCGGTGAGCCGCCTGGTGTGCGAATTCATCGGCAACGTCAACGCCTTCGATGGCACCGTTACCGAAGACCTGGAAGGCTACGCCATCATCGACTGCGCGGACCTCGAGCAGCAGATCTACGTCGGCCACGGGGTCAGCACCTCGGTGCAGGACAAGTCGGTGACCTACGCCATCCGCCCGGAAAAGATGCTGGTCACCACCCTCAAGCCCGATGCCCGCTACAACTGGTCCAAGGGCAAGGTGCACGACATCGCCTACCTGGGCGGTCACTCGGTGTTCTACGTCGAGCTGCCTGGCGGCAAGATTGTCCAGTCGTTCATGGCCAACGCCGAGCGTCGCGGCTCGCGGCCAACCTGGGATGACGAAGTCTACGTCTGGTGGGAAGACGACAGCGGCGTGGTACTGCGAGCATGAGTACATCGACCATGAGCACTTTCAATCAGAAGCTGTTCCGTATGCTGCCCAGCGGTCGCAAGCTGGTGATCGGCATTCCTTTCCTCTGGCTGTTCCTGTTCTTCATGTTGCCGTTCTTCCTGGTGATGAAGATCAGCTTCTCGGAAGCGGCCCTGGCGATTCCGCCCTACTCGGAGATCTACAGCTACGCCGAACAGAAATTCCAGCTGCTGCTGAACCTCGGCAACTACGCCATGCTGGCCGGCGACGAGCTGTATTTCTCGGCCTACCTGGGTTCGCTGAAGGTGGCCCTGCTGAGCACCCTGATGTGCCTGGTGGTGGGTTTCCCCATGGCCTATGCCATCTCCAAGGCCAGCAAGGAGGCGCAGAACGTCTTGCTGCTGCTGATCATGATGCCGACCTGGACCGCGATCCTGATCCGCGTCTACGCCTGGATGGGCATCCTCAGCAACAACGGCCTGCTCAACAGCTTCCTGATGTGGACCGGGCTGATCAGCCAGCCGCTGGAAATCCTCAACACCAACACCGCGGTGTACATCGGTGTGGTCTACGCCTACCTGCCGTTCATGGTGCTGCCGCTGTACGCCAACCTGGTCAAGCACGACCAGAGCCTGCTGGAAGCCGCATCCGACCTGGGTTCGAGCAACTTCAACAACTTCTGGAAAATCACCGTGCCCCTGGCCAAGAACGGCATCATTGCCGGCTGCATGCTGGTGTTCATTCCGGTGGTGGGTGAGTTCGTGATTCCGGAACTCTTGGGCGGCCCGGAAACCCTGATGATTGGCCGCGTGCTATGGCAGGAGTTCTTCAACAACCGTGACTGGCCGGTGGCCTCCGCCCTGGCGGTGGTGATGCTGGCGATCCTGATTATCCCGATCTTGCTGTTCAACCGCAGCCAGGCCAAAGAGATGGAGGCACGGGCATGAAACGCTTCGAATTTTCCAAACTGATGCTGGTGCTGGGCCTGCTGTTCATCTACCTGCCGATGCTGATCCTGGTGATCTACTCGTTCAACGCCTCCAAGCTGGTGACAGTGTGGGGCGGCTGGTCGATCAAGTGGTACGTCGGCCTGCTGGACAACCAGCAACTGATGGGCTCGGTAATGCGCTCCCTGGAGATCGCCTGCTACACCGCCATTGCCGCGGTGGCCCTGGGCACCCTGGCGGCCTTCGTGCTGACCCGGGTCACCCGCTTCAAGGGCCGCACGCTGTTCGGCGGCCTGGTCACCGCGCCGCTGGTGATGCCGGAAGTGATCACCGGCCTGTCCTTGCTGCTGCTGTTCGTGGCCATGGCGCAATTGATCGGCTGGCCCATGGAGCGCGGCATCGTCACCATCTGGATCGCCCACACCACATTCTGCGCAGCCTATGTAGCCGTGGTAGTCTCCGCGCGCCTGCGGGAGCTGGACCTGTCCATCGAAGAAGCAGCCATGGACCTGGGAGCGCGACCGTTCAAGGTGTTCTTCCTGATCACCATCCCGATGATCGCGCCGTCACTGGCGGCCGGCGGCATGATGTCCTTCGCCCTGTCCCTGGATGACCTGGTACTGGCCAGCTTCGTCTCCGGCCCGGGTTCCACCACCTTGCCGATGGAAGTGTTCTCGGCGGTGCGCCTGGGGGTCAAGCCGGAGATCAACGCCGTGGCCAGCCTGATCCTGCTGGCGGTGTCCCTGGTGACCTTCCTGGTCTGGTACTTTGGCCGCCGCGCCGAAGCGGCCCGCAAGCGGGCGATCCAGGAGGCCATGGACTTCACCGCCAACGAATCCTGGCAGCCACCGGCAGCGAAAAAACCTGCGGTACGAACACCTGCGACGGCCTAACCGCCTCTTCGCCAGCAAGCTGGCTCCTACGGATAACCCAAACCTGTAGGAGCCAGCTTGCTGGCGAAAAAGGCTCACCCCGAACCCTCGAGTTGCACACGCAGCAATCTGCACAATAAGAAATGGAGTTGTAGTGATGAAAATGCTTGGCAGGACTCTGCTCTCACTGTCCTTGATGGGCGCAATGGTTACCGGCGCTCAAGCCAACGACAAAGTGCTGCGCGTCTACAACTGGTCGGACTACATCGCCCCGGACACCCTGAAGAAGTTCGAGGCCGAGACCGGCATCCACGTCACCTACGACGTCTTCGACAGCAACGAAACCCTGGAAGCGCGCCTGCTCACCGGCAAGTCCGGCTACGACATCGTGGTGCCGTCCAACAGCTTCCTGGCCAAGCAGATCAAGGCCGGGGTCTACCAGGAACTGGACAAGTCCCGCTTGCCCAACTGGAAGAACCTCAACCCGGTGCTGCTGAAAAACGCCTCCGCCAGCGACCCGGACAACGCCCATGCCTTTCCCTACATGTGGGGTTCGATCGGCATTGGCTACAACCCGGACAAGGTCAAGGCGGCCCTGGGCGCCGACGCCCCGACCAACTCCTGGGACCTGCTGTTCAAGCCGGAGAACGCCGAGAAGCTCAAGGCCTGCGGCATCAGCTTCCTCGACTCGCCCACCGAGATGCTCCCCGCCGCCCTGCACTACCTGGGCTACCCGGTGACCAGCAAGGACAAGGCGCAGATCCTCGAAGCCGAAGCCCTGTTCATGAAGATCCGTCCTTCGGTGACCTACTTCCACTCCTCCAAGTACATCTCGGACCTGGCCAACGGCAACATCTGCGTGGCCGTGGGTTATTCCGGCGACGTGCTGCAGGCCCGTTCCCGCGCCGAAGAGGCCGGCAACAAGGAGAAGGTCGCGTTCAGCATTCCCAAGGAAGGCGCCGGCAGCTTCTACGACATGATGGCCATCCCCAAGGACGCCACCAACGTCGACAACGCCTACCTGTTCATGAATTTCCTGATGCGCGCGGACATCATCGCCGAGGTCACCAACAGCCTGGGCTACAGCAACGCCAACGCGGCGGCCACGCCGCTGGTGGACGAAGCGATCCGCAACGACCCGGCGTCCTACCCGCCCCAGGCCGTACTGGCCACCCTCTACGCAGTACCGGACCAGCCGATCGCCATCCAGCGCGTGATGAACCGCGGCTGGACCAGGATCAAGCTGGGCAAATGACTCAAGCTGCCCGCCGCTGGCGGGCACCGCTCGCCTTTTTCCGTTCACGTCGCGCCTTACCACCGCGACACTCCTGCGAACGGCTTCACCCGGCTCCCTCGGTTGGGGTGAATCCTTGGCGCCTTCGGGCGCCTTTTTTGCGTTCCCTGCAGCCGCTGGCGCAGGCGCGAATGGCTGGAGCGACATAGGCGATCCCGGCAACAGAGGGTCCTGCGGCCCCTTTCGCAGCCTCGCTAACGCTCGGCAGCGGCTACAGCTGGCAGACAGCCATTACTTTGGCTAGATTCAGCCGACACGGCTCCCCTCCCACTTCGTTCAATGACCGGCATAGGTCCTTCGACATGCATGCAACCTTACGTGCGCTCTTGCTGGCTTCTGCCTTGTTCCCGCTGTACGCCAGCGCCGCACCACCGGTGCTGGCGCTGGTGGCCCTGCCCTCTACGGCCAAGCCGGCGCCGGGCAGCGAACACTCCATCGGCAACATGCCGCTGGCGACCTCGCAACAGGGCCTGGGCCTGTGCTTCAGCCACAGCGCGGCGGCGGTATTCAACTACTACCAGTGCCAGGCGGCCAAGGAAGACTGCACCCGCATCGACAAGAACCAGCTGGCGGCGCCCCTGGACATGGCGCGCTTTGGCCGCAAACCCACGGGCGAGGTAGACAGCGTCGCCTCCTACGAGGACATCGACGAGGGCGGTGACCCGCTCTACACCCTGGAAACCGCGGCCCTGATGGTGGGCTCCGTGGTGTCCCAGGCGTGCTTTTCCGAAGAGAAACTGTTCAAGGACAAGTTCGTGCCCAGCGGCGCCATCAGCGCCGAGGACGTCAAGGCCCAGCGCGCAGTACTCAAAGCGCTGGAGGACTTCTATCAACAGAACCGGCTCAAGGCCCCCTGTGCCGAGTGTGTCGCCAGCGCGACGCAGGTGGCCGAACTCCAGGCCATCTACGCCACCACCCGCGATCCCCGGGGCATCGCCCAGGCCCTGGGCAAGCCGCACTTCGGCGGTTTTTTCTCGGCCATCATCATCCCCCCCGAATGCCGGCGCCTGAGCCGCCGGGCACTCTTCGAACTCCAGGACAAGCTGCAGATCCGCGCCCTGCCGGAAACGGCCGCGCAGAACAACTTCGCCGGCCTGTACCCGGCGCTGAAACAGGCAATCAATGCCGACAACCCGGTGATCATTGCCAACGTCTGCCTGTATCGCGGCGCCAAGCAGAAAAAATGCCCCGAGCAGTACCGGCACAGCCTGGTGGCCTACGCACATGCCCGTCTGTGTACGCCCCAGGGCCAGTGCCAGGAAGGGCTCAAGGTGCTCAACAGCTGGGGCGAGCAATGGCAGAACCACGAGGGCCAGCAATGGTTCGATGCCCGGCGCCTGCTGGACAGCACCGGCTATGGCAAGCAGAGCATTGGCTGGCTGGAACACAGGAGCGCGGACCAGGACTGAGCAGCCCGGCGGGTCCCGAGGGTTCCTGCTCGCACCGGCCCCCTTCGGGCTGATAACAGCCGAATCCCGGCGCGGCCATTGCCCAGCGGCAACTGGCCGCTACACAACAGCAGGTTCCTCGCCTCAGGAAGTGGTATTTTTTGCGGCTTCTGGCGTGGCTGATCGGCATGAAGCCAAGGCCGCCAACTTTCAGGGAGCTGCACCGATGAAGTCTGCCGTACACCCTTGCCCGTTGCCCCATGACTCCAGCATCGCGGCCCTGGCCCCGGGTGCCACCTTCATCGACTGCCGCCGCACACTGGCCGAGGACCCCGAACGCAGCGCCATGCGTCACCTGCTGTGCCTGATGAGCCAGACCCCAGCCTGGATCGACCGCCTGATGGGCCTGCGCAACCGCGTGGTGCAGCTGTTCGGCCTCAAGGACCTGGGGCGCCTGACCCGCATCGACCTGTCGCGCCCCGACGAGGCTTACCAGCCCGGCGACCGGGTGGGTATCTTCACCCTGATTTCCCAGAGCCCCGACGAGGTGCTGGTGGTGGACCGCGACAAGCACCTGGACGTGCACCTGTCGCTCAACCGCCTGCCGCTGGACGCCGAGGGCCGGCGCCCGGTGGTGCTGTCCACCGTGGTCCACCCGCACAACCGCCTGGGGCGCCTGTACATGCTGCCGGTGGCGCCGTTCCACCGGATCATCGCGCCCATGACCCTGGCCACTATCAATAACTGCTGAGCCTTCTATCCCAAGGATCTTGCCGTGCACACACCGGATTTCGATGTTGTAGTCGTAGGCCTGGGCGCCATGGGCGCCGCCACCCTCTATCAACTGGCCAAGCGCGGGGTAAGGGTGGCGGGCATCGACCGCTTCGCCCCGCCCCACGACCTGGGTTCCAGCCACGGCGACACCCGCATCACCCGCCAGGCGGTGGGCGAAGGGGCGGCCTATGTGCCCCTGGCGATCCGCTCGCAGCAGATCTGGCGCGAACTGGAGGCGGAGCTGGATGTGCAGTTGTTCGAGCAATGCGGGGTGCTGGTGATGACCGCCAGCACCGACCCGCAGCGCCCGGCAGGGGCCCGGGACTTCACCGACAACAGCATCGAGCTGGCCCGGCGCTATGGCATCGAGCACCAGGAGCTGGACGCCGCCGAGATCCGCCGGCGCTTCCCGCAGTTCGCCCCGCTGGATGACAGCGCCCGGGGCTACTTCGAACCCGGCGGCGGCTTTGTCCGCCCGGAACGCTGCATCGATGCCCAACTGACCCGGGCCCGGCAACTGGGGGCAACCCTGATCACCGGCCAGACAGTGCTGGAGCTGGACGCCCAGGATGACGGGGTGCACATCATCAGCGACGGCTCGCGGCTGTTTGCCCGACAGGTCATCGTCAGCGCCGGCATGTGGTCGGCGCAGTTGCTGGGGGCGCCCTTCGATTCGCTGTTGCAGGTGTGCCGCCAGCAGCTGTACTGGTTCCGCCTGGATGAGCCCGAGCGCTACCCGGCCCGCTCCCCGAGCTTCATTCTCCACAGCGCCGATGACGTGGACGCCTGCTACGGCTTCCCGCCGATTCCCGGCGAAGGCAGCGTGAAGATCGCCACCGAGCAGTACAGCGCCAGCAGCCAGCCGGACAGCCTCGACCGCCAGCCCAGCAGCGCCGACGCCCAGCGCCTGTTCCACAAGCTGATCGCCCCCCATATCGCCGGGCTGGCCCCCGAGTTGGTGAAGGCCAGCGTCTGTGCCTACACCGTGACCCCGGATTCGGGGTTCATCATCGACCGCCACCCGCGCCTGGCCAATGTCACCGTGGTCAGCGCCTGTTCCGGCCATGGCTTCAAGCATTCGGCGGCGATTGGCGAAGCCCTGGCCCAGCAGCACGTGGACGGCTGCAGCGAAATCGACCTGAGCAGTTTTTCTCTGCACCGCTTCAACTGAAGGCAACGGCCCCTTTATCGGGGCCGTGGTGAAAAAAAATCCTCGGGGTGACGTTTTTCGCCGTTTATCTGCCGTTTTCAGCCTTGCTGGTTGGCCGAGTCTCTACGATTCTTTAGAAACCCCTCAGGGCGGCGCATCGCCGCCCCACGTAGAACAACCGGAGCGCCCCATGAAGAGCGTCGCAGAACTGCTGAAACTCAAGGCCAAGCACAACCAGCAAGTGCACACCATCGCCCCGCACCAGATGGTCCTGGAGGCGCTGATGGTGATGGCCGAGAAAAACGTCGGCGCCTTGCCGGTGCTGGAGAATGGCGTGGTGGTCGGGGTCATCAGCGAGCGCGACTACGCGCGCAAGCTGGTGCTCCACGGGCGCTCCTCGGTGGGCACCCCGGTCAGCGCGATCATGAGCTCGCCGGTAATCACCGTGGATTCGCACCAGAGCGTGGACACCTGCATGAACATCATGACCGACAGCCACCTGCGCCACCTGCCGGTGGTGGAAAACGGCCAGTTGCTGGGCCTGCTGTCCATCGGCGACCTGGTCAAGGAAGCAATCGCCGAACAGGCCGACCTGATCCGCCAGCTGGAGCAGTACATCCGCGGCGAATGACCCCAGGCCCTGCGCCGCCCTGGCTCACAGGGCGTCACCCGCCGTGAAGAATTGCCGCCCATCGCTCTTGAGCAGATCCAGCAGGGCCTGGGCTGCGGGCGACAGGTAGCCTTCGGCGCGTACCAGCACCACGATGCTGCGGCGCATGCAGGTTTGCGCCAGGGGCACTTCCCGCAGGTGGGCGATGCCCTTGAAGTCGTCCAGGGTTTCCCGGGCCAGAAAACTCAGCAGCCCGGTCTTGGCGATCAGCCGCGGCAACAGGGAGATGGTGTTGGTCTCTATCTGCACCGAGGGCAGCGGCAGTTCATGGCTCTGGAACACGTTGTCGATCCAGCGTCGCGCCGACACCCGGGTGCCCGGCAGCACCCAGCGGTAGGCGCACAAGTCGCGCAGGCGCATGGGCGTGGCGAATATCGGGTGGTCGCGGCTGGCCACCACCACCGCCCGGTCTTCGAACAGGGTGTGGTGGCTCAGGTGCGGGTCGCCTTCGAACATCGGGCAGATGACCATGTCCAGGCGCCCGGAGCGCAGGGACTCGCGCAACAGGTCGTCCTGGCCGATCACCAGGTTCAAGGTGATGTCCGGGGCCCGCTCCAGCAAGGTGGCGGTCATCTGCGGCAGCAGGTGTTCGGCCATGCTGGCGGCACAGCCCAGGCGGATATTGCCGAGCACGCCGCTGGCGAAGTCCCGCACCTCGCGGTGGGTCTCGGCGATGTTCTGCTGCAGTTGCCGGCTGCGCCGCTGCAGCAACTCACCCACGGCGGTGAGCTTGATGCCGCGGCCTTCACGCTCGAACAGCTTGGTGCCGAAGGACTCCTCCAGGCGCTGGATGCTCTTGGTCAGCGCCGGCTGGCTGCGATTGAGCTTCTGCGCCGCCCGGCCCAGGTGGCCGAGCTCGGCGATGGTGTCGAAATAGGTCAGGTCGCGCAGGTCCATGATCGATCAACAATAGTTATGAGTTGATCACAATTAGAAACTGGACTTGATCAATCGCGCTATCAATAATTTGCTCCGGCGCAGGTTTTACCGCTCCCGCAACAGGAGTGGCCAGCGTCTTGGAGAGTCGTCCCTTGTCGCCATCGCTTCGTCTATCCCTGAATACCTGGCCCCAGGCGCTGCAATGGCCGGCCTGGCTGTTGCTGGCCGGCATCAGCGGCCAGTTGCTCAAGTACCTGGAGATTCCCGCCGGGCAGTTTCTCGGGCCGATGCTCACGGCGATCCTGTTTGGCGTGTGCGGTGCCAGCATCCGCGTGCCGCGCCTGGCGTTTCGCCTGGGCCAGGGCTCGGTGGGCATGCTCGCCGCCCACTCCATGACCCTCGCCGTGCTCACGGCCATGCTCCAGTCCTGGCACGTGATGCTGGTGGCCACCCTGCTCACCGTCAGCCTCAGCGCCCTGGTGGGCCTGGTGCTGGTGCGCTTCGGCGCGATTGCCGCCAGCACCGCGGCCTGGGGCACGGCGCCCGGTGCGGCCTCGGCCATGGTGTCGATGGCCGACGAGTTCGGCGCCGACTCACGGGTGGTGGCCACCATGCAATACGTGCGGGTGGTGTGCGTGGTGATGGTCGGGGCCCTCGTCAGCCACTGGATTGGCGCTCCGGCCAGCGGCAGCGAGGCCCACGCCAGCCAGATGGCCCTGCACGGCATGAGCCTGCCGAATGTTGGCCTGAGCATCGTGGCGATCGTCTGCGGTGTGCTCCTGGGTTCGCGGGTGCCTGCCGGGGCCCTGCTGGTGCCGCTGCTGCTGGGCGGCGCGCTGCAGGTCAGCGGGCTGTTGCAGATCAGCCTGCCGTCCTGGCTGCTGGCCTGCGCCTACGGCGCCATCGGCGGCTATATCGGCCTGCGCTTCGACCGCCCGACCCTGAGCTATGTGTTCGGCCACCTGCCGGCGATGATCGGCGGCGCCCTGCTGCTGATCGCCCTCTGTGCCCTCTCTGCCTGGGGGCTGGCCCTGTGGATGGGCAAGGACTTTCTCTCGGTCTACCTGGCCACCAGCCCCGGTGGCCTGGACGCCATGGCGATCATCGCGGTGGACACCCATTCGGATGTCGGCCTGGTGCTGGCGATGCAGACCCTGCGCCTGTTCGCGGTGATTGTCAGCGGCGCGTTTTTCGCCCGGCTGATCATCAAGTGGTCGCGATAGGTGCCGGAGCAAGCTCCCCTGCCCCCCCCTACAGTGCTTGCCCTTGATTGATCGGCATCAGCACCCAAGGCACATTTTTTTAACAACCTGAAATAGTAAATCCAAGCGGTGTGAAACCTGCCCCTGCTCGCCGCCAGCCTTCCAGGCTGGGGCTTTGCACGGTTTCCACAGCCTCTGGGGGGCGATTCGCAAAGCCTGTCCCCAGGTCTTTCCTTGACGATTAAGAAACGTCTTGCCGTCAGCTCTTGTTAAGATCGCGCACATTTGCGTGAAGATTTGATGACAGGCAGGTTATTTGTGAAGTTGATCCGTCGTTGCCTACAACACCCTCTTGCACCCCTGTGCGCCCTGTTCGGCCTGCTGTTGCTGCTGCCCATGGGCGCGCGCCTGGCCCTGGGCTGGTCCAACCCGCTGGGCTATCTGTCGGACCTGGCCAGCGCCAGCCTGCTGACCGTACTCCTGTACCGCCGGCCCTGGTGGCTGGCGCTGCCGGTGCTGCTGGTCTGGGCCCTGCTGACCCTGGTCAGCGCCGAGCTGGTAAGCGCCGTGGGGCGCATGCCCAACCTCGCCGACCTGCACTACCTGGTGGACCCGCAGTTTGTCGGCAACTCCACCGGCGGCGGCCTGACCCACCCGGACCTGGGCCTGGCGCTGTTGCTGGGGCTGGTGCTGTGGCTGGTGGTCCAGCGCGCCCACCGCGGGGTGCGCCCCCCGGCACTGCCGCGCCATAGCTGGAGCCTGCCGGTGCTGTTGCTGGTGGCCCACGGCGGCATCCAGTACCTCAAGCCCAGCGAAGCCGACCAGTGGCAACTGTTCAACCTGCCCCACCAGGCCCTGGCCACCGCCACCGGCCAGGCGCAGATGCAGGTGGAGGACTGGCTGCAAGGCGACGTCGCCGATGCCCCACCGCCCATGGCCGGGCTCACCCGCCTGGACCTGGAAGGCCAGCCGCTGCTGCCCAGCGCAGGCCGCGCGCGCAACGTGCTGCTGATCACCCTCGAAGGCATTCCCGGTGCCTATATCCGCACCAACCGCGAAGCCCTGAACAGCCGCTACCAGGAAGACCTGATGCCCAAGCTCAGCGCCTGGGCCGAGCGCGGCATGAACACCCCGGACTACGTGCTGCACAGCCACCAGACCATCCGCGGCCTGTACGCCATGCTCTGCGGCGACTACGACAAGCTCGACAACGGCACCCCCAAGGGCGTCGAGATGCTCACCCAGAGCCAGCGCAACCAGGCCTGCCTGCCGGCGCAGATGCACAAGTTCGGCTTCAACACCCACTACCTGCAAGGCGCCGGCCTGCGCTTCATGGCCAAAGACAAGATCATGCCGCACATCGGTTTTGACGCGACCCATGGCCTGGAGTGGTTCAAGAACGACAACTACCTGGAGTTCCCCTGGGGCAAGGACGACAAGGCGTTCTTCGAAGGCGCACTGACCTACGTCGATCAGTTGAAGAAGAAAAAGCAGCCATGGATGCTCACCCTGCTGACCGTCGGCACCCACCAGCCCTACTCGGCGCCCGAGGAATACCTGGAGCGTTATGACACGCCAAAGCAGGCCGCCGTCGGCTACCTGGACGACGCCATCGACCAGTTCCTCAAGGGCCTGGAACGCAAGGGCGTGCTCAAGGACACCCTGGTGATCATCACCTCCGATGAATCCCACGGCATCGACGGCGTGCGTCTGGCCTCGTCCTGGGGCTTCAACCTAATGCTGGCCCCGGACCAGGACCTGCTGCCTCATCTCAAGTCCGGGACCTACGGCCACGTCGACCTCAGCGCCTCGGTGCTGGACTACTTCGGCCTGCCGGTGCCCGCCAGCCTCAGCGGCCGCTCGCTGTTTCGCGACTACGCCCAAGGCCGGGAAATCATGTCCTACACCAACGGCAAGCTGCGCTACCACGATGGCCAGGGCACCTTCACCGAGTGCGACTTCCAGCAACGCTGCCGCTACTACGCCAGCCCCGGCTTCATCGTCGACAGCGCCAGTCTGCAGGGTCAATACGGAGGCCTGCGAGCCCGGCAGATCAGTGCCCGAGCCACGCATCTGGATCGCAGCCTGCTGCAATCGCCACTGAACCAGCACTATCAGTTCGGCAGCCCGGCGATCATCCCGCTGCAGGCGCAGATCAAGGATGACTGGGCCGACAACCTGATCGGCGCCCAGTACCTGGAAATGCCCAAGGGCTCCCAGACCCGGGTGCGCTTCACCGTGCGCTCCGCCGACCCGCAGCAGAACGCCTACATCCTGCTCAAGGGCAAGGAACTGGAACAGGACGTGCCCCTGGGCCTGCCGGAAGAAATGCTGGTAACCCCGGACCAGCCGCTGCAGATGGACTTCAGCTTCGACAACCCGGAAACCCGCAAGGCGTTCTCCTTCCACCTCCTGGGCTACGGCCTGGGCGCGGTGGAAGTCAGCGACTTCAGCGTAATCACCGAGTTGCCGGGGCAACCTGAAAACGTCGACCCCGAAGAAGACAGCAGCGCCCATTCCAGCTGAACCCTGCCGGACATCGAGCATCGCCCTTTCGGGCGATGCTCGATGCACACCTCTACAAGCCCGCAAAAAATATCTTCCTGTACATGAAACTTTTTTTGTACAGGAAAAGTCGGACCGTTGATGTCATTTGAACATCATTGAGCTATCACGCTGCCTCATCTAGACACAGCCCTGTGAAGCATTCAGTCAACGGTTTAGGAGCGGTCCTTCCTATGTTTTCCAATCTGAGCATTTCGCAAAAGCTCTATGCCGGTTTCGGCGTCGTCCTGCTGATCCTCCTGCTGCTGGTGCTGGCGGCCCTGCGCGGTTTCGATCAGGTCAGCAGCAGTGTCAAAAGCAACATCCACAGTTACGAAGTACTCAGCCAGTCCGACGCCCTCTTGCGCAGCCTGATCAATATCGAGACCGGCATGCGCGGTTATGCCCTGACCGGCCGCGACAGCTTCCTCGAACCTCTGGAGCAAGGCGAAAAAGCCTTTACCGACTACTACGCCCGGATCAAGAGCAGCACCGCTGACAACCCCGAACAGCAGGCGCGCCTGGAGCGACTCAAGGCCCTTCACGACCAGTGGCTGCAAGACGACGTCCAGGGCAACCTGGCCCTGCGCCGGGCGATCAATGCCGGAAGCCGGCCTGCCGAAGCCATGGCGGCGCAGATCAGCGCCGGCCGCGACAAAGCCAAGATGGACGCCATGCGCCAGCTCACCAGTGAGTTGCGCGAAGCGGAAAAAAGCCTGCAGGACGCCCGCAGCCAGGCCATGGACGCTGCCAAGTCTTCAGCCCTGGCGATCCTGATCGGCGGCGGCTTGCTGGCGGCGGTGCTGGCCATGCTCGTTGCCTGGTCGCTGTCCAGCAATCTGGTGGGCCGTATCCGCCAGGCCGTGGAGGTGGCCAAGGCCATCGCCGCCGGCCGTCTCGACAGCAGCATCAGCGTCACCGGCCGTGATGAGGTGAGCAATCTGCTGCAAGCCTTCGCCGCCATGCAGGAGCGCCTGCGGACCATGATCAGTCAGATCAAACTGGGGGCCGACCAGTTGGTCAGCGCCTCCCAGAGCATTTCCAGCGCCTCGTTGCAGCTTTCGGCCTCGGCCCAGGAACAGTCCCACTCGGCCTCCTCCATGGCCGCCACGGTGGAAGAGCTGACCGTGAGCATCAACCATGTGGCAGACAACGCCGGGGATGCCCACGCCCTGTCCAGCGAGTCCGGGCGCCAGTCCGAGGAAGGCGGCAGCGTGATCCAGGACACCCTGGGCAGCATGCGCCTGATCGCCGAGACCGTGCAGGCTTCGGCCACTCAGATCGGCGAACTGGGTCAGCACGCCGAGCAGATCTCCAGCATTGTCAGCGTGATCAAGGGCATTGCCGAACAGACCAACCTGCTGGCCCTCAACGCGGCCATCGAAGCTGCCCGGGCCGGCGAGCAGGGCCGTGGTTTTGCCGTGGTCGCCGATGAAGTGCGCCTGCTGGCCCAGCGCACGGCCAATTCGACCCAGGAGATCACCGAGATGGTCGACAAGATCCAACTGGGCACCCGAGAAGCGGTGAGCAGCATGGACGTCGGGGTCAATCAGGTGAAAAGCGGCGTCGAACTGGCCCAGCAGGCCGGCGAGGCCATCGTCAACATCCGCACCTCGTCCGGCAATGTGGTGCGGGTGGTGGACCAGATCTCCCTGGCCCTGCGGGAACAGACTGCCGCCAGCCAGGATGTGGCGCGCAACGTCGAACGCATCGCCCAGATGTCCCAGCAGAACAGCCAGGCCGTGGAAGAAACCACCGAGACGGCCCGCTCCCTGCAACAACTGGCGCAGAACCTGGAGCAGCAGGTGAACGTGTTCAGGCTCTAGGGCTGGCGTCAGCACTGCCCGGCTGAAGGCGCCGTGCACGCACCAGCATCAGGCTCAGCCCCGCCCCCAGCAGCAAGACCGTGATCAGCATCAGCCAGGCGTTGGCAAAACCCGCCGCGCCTTGTTGCACGGCACCGAACAGCACCGGCCCGAGGGCGAACCCGGCGAAGAAGCCTGCCGAGAGCAGGCCCGAGGCCGCGGCCGGGCCGCCAAAGGCCGGATCGCGCAGCAGCATGCTCATGGCGATGGCATTGGTGGCCACCGCCGTGAGGCCCATGCCCAGGGCGCCGAACCACAAGGGCCAGTGCGCCTGGGCCGTGGCCTGGGCGGTCACCGCCAGGGCCAGGCTGGCCAGGAGCAATAACGTCAGCAGCAGCCAGGATTCCTCGGCCATACGTGCCGCCAATGGCGTCAACAAGGTCCGGGCCAGGATGCCCATGACCCCGAACCCGGCGACCATGGCTCCGGTCTCGCCGACCGCCATCCCTTGGCGAGCCGCGAATACCCCAAGAAAGGTCACGAAGGACGAAAGCACCAGGCCGACACACAACTGCACGCTCAGCAGCAGCGTCAGCCGTGAATTCGGCCGGGGAATCTTCAAGCTCATGGTCTTGCCCGCTGCGCTGCCCGGCGCCACCTTTGGCCCCCACAGGGCCAGCAGCAAGGTCGGCAGGAGCAGGCAGGCCAGAGCCGCGCGCCAACCCAGAGACCCGGCCAGAGGCGGCAGCAACAGGCCGGCGATCAGCACGGACAGCTGCACCCCAGACTGTTTCAGCCCCACCACCGCGGCCTTGCTACGAGCCTCGACACACTCGGACACCAGCAGATTGGTCACCGGGTTGGCCAGGGCCTGGGCCACTCCGCAGATCGCCAGGGCCAGCAGCACCCCGGCAAATCCCGGCAGGCTGACCAGCAGGCCATACCCCGCCAGGGTCGCCCAGAACAGCAAGGCCAGGGCCCGCCGAGTGCCGAGCCGGTTCACCAGCGGCCCCGCCCACAAAGACAGCAATGCCGCCAGGCCAAAAGCGCTCATCACCAGCCAGCCCAGCCAGTGGGGCGCCACCCCAAGATCAGCGATCAGCAAGGGCCCGAGGGTGCCGATGGCGTAGAAGATCAGCATCGGCAGACCCATGGCACACACCAGTACCGTGCGCAGCCAGAGCCCCCGGGGACCGGCGGTTTTCAAGTTCTGCAGGTTCATTGCTTGCTCCTTTGCAGGTGGGGCGCCGCAAGATTGCGAGGCTCGCCCCTGCTTGGGAAACAGCTTACTTTTTAGCGAGAATGCTTATCATGCGTGTTCATATGGGAAACGGATCCATTCCCATGGCAAACGCAGAACATCCATTGCAGGAGCGCGAACATGGCCGTTGCACCCGGTTCTTCCCAGTCCTATCGCTTGCCGTGCCACGCACCACGCGAGCACAGCCAGGCCCCGGGCGGCGGGTCACGCCAGCAGTTGCCCGAGATTCTGGGCGATTGCCATTTCGAGAGCCTGCCCTTGGCTCAGGGCCTGACCCTGGTGCGCTCGCGCTATCACCCCAATCGCCCCTTGATCGAGGAGGCCAGCAGTTGCCACGCAGGCCGCTTGCTGGTGATCACCTGCGCCCTGCAAGGTACTTCGGGCTACCTGGATGCCAAGGGTTCGAGCCTGGCGTTTCGCGCCGGACACACCACCGTCACCGCCTTCCAGGCCAGCCGAGGCGAACGCCGTTATGGCGCCAATG
This sequence comes from Pseudomonas protegens CHA0, assembly GCF_000397205.1. Classification (NCBI taxonomy): domain Bacteria; kingdom Pseudomonadati; phylum Pseudomonadota; class Gammaproteobacteria; order Pseudomonadales; family Pseudomonadaceae; genus Pseudomonas; species Pseudomonas protegens. The sequence goes on along the minus strand of NC_021237.1, from coordinate 2,636,855 downwards.
AAACGGTGGAGCAACTGCGCCTGCTGGTGGGCGAAGCCCTGCTCCAGCAGTACCTGGGGCCCGCCCGGGCCTGTGAGTTGCTGGGCCAGGACGCCTTGCAACTGCTGGCCTGCGGGCCCACTTCCCGGGCCAGTGCCGGCCATCTCAGTGCACTGGCCCAACCCTTGGGCCTGCAACAGCCACCGACGCTGGAGCTGCATATCCACGCCCTGAGCCTGCTGTCCTTGCAATTGCAGGCCCTGGCACCCGCCCCTGCCGTCCCGGGCCGGCGCCTGAAGGCCGCCGATCTTGAACGGCTACAGCAGGTGCGCGACCTGATGTTCGAGCAGATGCACCAGCCCTTGACCGTGGCCTACCTGTGCGCCGCTGTGGGTCTCAACGAGTTCAAGCTCAAGCAGGGCCTGCGCGAACACTACAACACCACACCGCAGCGCATGCTCCTGGAAATCCGCATGGGCCACGCCCACCGCCTGCTGGAGGGCGGGTGCCAGGTGGCCCAGGCGGCCTATCAGGTGGGCTACCGCTTTCCCGGCAATTTCAGTGCGGCCTTTACCCGGTTCTATGGCAAGCCACCCAAGTCGGTGTTCGGTCCCCGGCGCTGAACCTTGGGTAAAACACTGGCGCCGCGAGGGCTTTGCGTCTATTTCTGGTAGGCGTCCCTGGCCACTGGAAACGAGTGCAGCCCATGATCGATCGCCCCACTGCCCCGCTGCTCGAGCAACTCGCCGCCGCCATGCACGGCAAGCCGTTCATGGTCCTGACCGGGGCCGGCATCAGCACCCCCTCGGGCATCCCCGACTATCGCGACAGCGAAGGCGTGCGCCGCGGCAAGCAGCCGATGATGTACCAGGAGTTCGTCAGCGAGGCCAACGCCCGTCGTCGCTACTGGGCCCGGGCCATGCTCGGCTGGCCGCGCATTCGCCAGGCCCGACCGAATGCCGCGCACCAGGCGTTGGCGCAATTGCAGGCCGCAGGCCGGATCGCCGGGGTGATCACTCAGAATGTCGATGCCCTGCACGACGAGGCCGGCAGCCTGGAGGTCATCGAGCTCCACGGCAGCCTGCAGCGGGTCTTGTGCCTGGACTGCGGCCAGCGCAGCCAGCGGGAGGCCATCCAGCAGCAACTGGAGGCGCACAACCCTTACCTGGCCGGCGTTGACGCGGTGCAGGCGCCGGACGGCGACACCCTGCTGGACCCGGCCTTCGAGGAACGCTTTCAGGTGCCCCACTGCCCCTACTGCAATGGCTCGCGATTGAAACCCGATGTGGTGTTCTTCGGCGAGAACGTGGCCGCGGCCACCGCTGCCCGGGCCTTGAGCGCCGTGCACGAAGCCGCAGGCCTGCTGGTGGTGGGTTCGTCGCTGATGGCCTATTCGGCGTTCCGCCTGTGCCGCGCCGTGGCCGAGCAAGGCAAGCCGCTGCTGGCCATCAACTTCGGCAAGACCCGCGCCGACGAGCTGCTGGACCTCAAGCTCGGCGAGCCCTGTGACCTGTTGCTGCCCCAGTTGGCCGAACGTCTGCTGCGTTGAGCCTCAGAGTAGCGCCAGGCGCTGGCCGAGGTTTTCCTCGCGCAGGATGTCGAACAGCGCCTGGGCCGCGGTGGACAGCTCGTCCCCCGGCTTGGTCAGTACACCAATGGCCCGCTCCACCACCGGATCATGCAGGGTCAGGCAGTGCCCGCCCAGCTCGCGCATCTGCTGGGCGCACAGCGCCGGCACCGCACTCACCCCCAGGCCGCTGGCGACCATGCGCCCCACGGTCGCCAACTGGTGGCTTTCAAACTCCACCGGCAGTTGCACGCCCCGTGCCCGCAGGTGATCTTCGAGCATCACCCGCACCGTGGACGGCCGCTGCAAGGTGATGAAGGGCTCCTGCAACAGCGCCTGCCAGTCGATCTCGCTGCGCCGGGCCAGGGGCGAATCCCGGGGCACCACGGCGACAAAGCGGTCGATGTACAGCGGGGTGAACACCAGCGAGGTGCTGTCCTGGGGCTCGAACGCCACCCCCAGCTCCACCTCGCGATCACGGACCATCTCCAGCACCTGCTCGTTGACCACGTCGTTGACCGTGACGTTGACCTGGGGATAGCGGGCCCGAAAGTGCTTGAGGATCGGCGGCAGCAGGTTGCCGGCAAAGGACGGCATCGCCGCCAGGGTCACCCGGCCTCGCTGCAGGGTGAAACGCTGGCGCAGTTCGTCCTCGGCGTTGTCCCAGTCGGCGATCAGACGCCGCGCCAGGGGCAGCAGGGCCTCGCCTTCCGGGGTCAGGGCCACATTGCGCGTATTGCGCGTGAACAGGCGCCCACCCAGGCCTTCCTCCAGCGCCTTGATCGTCAGGCTCAGGGCCGACTGCGACAGGTGCAGCCGTTCGCAGGCCAGGGCAAAGCTCAAACTGTGGGCCACGGCCAGAAATGCCCGTATCTGTTTAACCGTCATCTGCCATTCTCTTGGGTGTATGCCGCCCTGGATTATGCTGCTTTTCCAATCAATCAACCTTAAAAATCAACTTAACAAATCAATCCCGCAGCGCAACACTGGCCCGCAAACGGCTGGCCAGCCGCCAACGAACAAGAAAGAGGAAGGTGCAAATGGCAGGTTTCGACAAGCGCGTGGCGTCCTACGAGGAAGCCCTGGAAGGTCTGCAAGACGGCATGACCGTGATCGCCGGCGGCTTCGGCCTGTGCGGTATCCCCGAAAACCTGATCGCCGAGATCAAGCGCCGCGGTACCCGCGACCTGACCGTGGTGTCCAACAACTGCGGGGTCGACGGTTTCGGCCTGGGCGTGCTCCTGGAAGACCGCCAGATCAGCAAGGTGATCGCTTCCTACGTGGGTGAAAACGCCCTGTTCGAGAAGCAGTTGCTCAGCGGCGAGATCGAAGTGGTACTGACCCCACAGGGCACCCTGGCGGAAAAAATGCGCGCCGGCGGCGCCGGGATCCCGGCCTTCTTCACCGCCACCGGCGTCGGCACCCCGGTGGCCGACGGCAAGGAGACCCGCGAATTCAAGGGCCGCACCTACCTGATGGAAGAGTCCATCACCGGTGACTTCGCCATCGTCAAGGGCTGGAAGGCCGACCACTTCGGCAACGTGGTCTACCGCCACACCGCACAGAACTTCAACCCCCTGGCGGCCACCGCCGGCAAGATCACCGTGGTCGAAGTGGAAGAAATCGTCGAACCGGGCGAGCTGGACCCGACGCAGATCCACACCCCCGGCATCTACGTCGACCGGGTCATCTGCGGCACCTTCGAGAAGCGCATCGAACAGCGCACCGTGCGCAAGTGATCGCCCTTCCCCAGCCCGACTAAAAGGACAACAAACATGGCTCTTACCCGCGAACAAATGGCTCAGCGCGTCGCCCGCGAACTGCAGGACGGCTTCTACGTCAACCTCGGCATCGGCATCCCGACCCTGGTGGCCAACTACATCCCCGACGGCATGGAAGTCATGCTGCAGTCGGAAAACGGCCTCCTGGGCATGGGCGCCTTCCCCACCGAGGACGAAGTCGACGCCGACATGATCAACGCCGGCAAACAGACGGTGACCGCGCGCATCGGCGCCTCGATCTTCTCGTCCGCCGAATCCTTCGCGATGATCCGCGGCGGCCATATCGACCTGACCGTGCTCGGCGCCTTCGAAGTGGACGTGCAAGGCAACATCGCCTCCTGGATGATCCCCGGCAAGCTGGTCAAGGGCATGGGCGGCGCCATGGACCTGGTGGCCGGTGCCGAGAACATCATCGTCACCATGACCCACGCCTCGAAAGACGGCGAATCCAAATTGCTCAGCCGTTGCAGCCTGCCGCTGACCGGTGCCCAGTGCATCAAGCGCGTGCTCACCGACCTTGCGTACCTGGAGATCGAGAACGGCGCCTTCATCCTCAAGGAGCGCGCCCCCGGGGTCAGCGTCGAGGAAATCGTCAGCAAGACCGCCGGCAAGCTGATCGTGCCGGACCACGTGCCTGAAATGCAGTTCGCCTGAGGAGCCCCATCATGCAAGACGTCGTAATCGTTGCCGCCACCCGTACCGCCGTGGGCAGTTTCCAGGGCTCCCTGGCGGGCATTCCCGCCGTTGACCTGGGCGCCGCCGTGATCCGCCAACTGCTGGCCCAGACCGGCATCGACCCGGCCCAGGTCGACGAAGTGATCATGGGCCAGGTGCTCACCGCCGGCGCCGGGCAGAACCCCGCCCGCCAGGCCGCGATCAAGGCCGGCCTGCCCCACGCCGTGCCCGCCATGACCCTGAACAAGGTCTGCGGCTCGGGTCTCAAGGCCCTGCACCTGGGCGCCCAGGCCATCCGCTGCGGCGATGCCGAGGTGATCATCGCCGGCGGCCAGGAAAACATGAGCCTGTCCAACTACGTGCTGCCCGGCGCCCGCACCGGCCTGCGCATGGGCCACAGCCAGATGATCGACTCCATGATCAGCGACGGCCTGTGGGACGCTTTCAACGACTACCACATGGGCATCACCGCCGAGAACCTGGTGGACAAGTACGGCATCAGCCGTGAAGCCCAGGACGCCTTCGCCGCCGCTTCCCAACAGAAAGCCGCAGCGGCCATCGAGGCCGGGCGCTTTGTCGACGAGATCACCCCGATCCAGATTCCCCAGCGCAAGGGCGAGCCGCTGACCTTCGCCACCGACGAGCAGCCACGCCCCAGCACCACCGCCGAAGCCCTGGCCAAACTCAAGCCGGCGTTCAAGAAAGACGGCAGCGTCACCGCCGGCAACGCCTCGGCGCTGAACGACGGCGCTGCCGCGGTGATGCTGATGAGCGCCAGCAAGGCCCGGGCCCTGGGCCTGCCGGTGCTGGCAAAAATTGCTGCCTACGCCAACGCCGGCGTCGACCCGGCGATCATGGGCATCGGCCCGGTCTCGGCCACCCGCCGCTGCCTGGACAAGGCCGGCTGGACCCTGGACCAGCTGGACCTGATCGAAGCCAACGAAGCCTTCGCCGCGCAGTCGCTGTCGGTGGCCAAGGAACTGGAATGGGACGCCAGCAAGGTCAACGTCAACGGCGGTGCGATCGCCATCGGCCACCCGATTGGTGCATCGGGCTGCCGGGTGCTGGTGACCCTGCTGCATGAAATGATCAAGCGTGATGCCAAAAAGGGCCTGGCGACCCTGTGCATCGGCGGCGGCCAGGGCGTGGCCCTGGCGATCGAGCGCTAACCTCCGCGCAAAACCGCCCTCCTTGTAGGAGCTGGCTTGCCAGCGAAGGCGCCCGTGAGAGCGCCTTCGCCAGCAAGCTGGCTCCTACGGGGAATGCGTGCGCAGGATGGTCTTTGCCAGCGAGTTTTTCCCGCTATGCCAGGTCCAGCTGTACGCCATCCACGGCACCATCGACTGTCCATTGGCGAGCCCAGTCGCTGTCTTGAACCACACTGCTATGGCCCTGGTAGACGACGCTCAACTGGGCAGCCTGGGCAGCATTGGCATTGCAGATCAGATACAGGTCGGCACTGGCATCCGCTTGCAGGACATAAAGAACCACGTTTCCTTGGGCAGGTATGTTGACGTTGGCCAGGTTGTTGCCCTGGGCGGTATTCCTGATGGCGACTTGCTGCGCAGCGGCGGTGTTGTTGCGTGCGTGAATGGCAATAGGCATTTTATTTGACTCCAGAACTGGTCAGGGGATTGAGTCGCTACGGTCCGGGCCTGCACCTGAGGCTTGTCACAAGATCAGCCGACCGCAGGGCTATCCTCGGTAACTGTCTGCCGCCATACGAGAGGGACATGTTTCCCTGAAGCGCCAACACACCCTCTTCACCAACAAGCTGAACATTGGGCCACGCCCCCATCAGCCTGAGCGATTCACCCCTTGCCCTCCCTGCACTATCCGCCCGACCTGCTCTTGCAGTGCCTTGGCCTGGGTGCGCAGGGCTTCACTGAAACCCTCGACAAAACTCGACGAGGGCCGGTAATCCGGGCGGATCAGCATCACCCGATAGGGCACCGACAGCTGCAACGGTCGGATCGCCAGACCGCGCCCGGCCTCTTCCATGGCACTCAAGGGGTTGATGATCGCCACCCCGAGCCGCTGGCGCACCATGGCGCACACCGAAGCTGCGTTGGTGGTTTCCACCACTATCCGGCGATCCACCCCGGCCTGGCGAAAATGCTCATCCAGGGTCTGGCGGTAGATATCCAGGCCCGAGAGGTTGATGAAGTCCTGGCCGCGAAAATCCGCAAGCGCCAGCCGTGGCCTGGCCAGCAGCGGATGGTCGTCCGCGAGGATGCAGACCATGTCGGCGCAGAACAGCAGTTCGCCCTGGGTGCCCCGGGGCAGGTGCTCGCTTTCGGTCAGGCCCAGGTCATGGCGCTGGGCACTGAGGGCCTCTTCCAACAGCGGCGATTCCTGGGCGGTGATGCTCAGGCCGATGCCCGGGTGCTGCGCCTGGAACTGCTTGCACACCGGCGGCAGCAGGGTCTGGGAGAACAGCGGCAGGCAGCTCAGGCTCAACTGGCCGTGCTCGAAGCGGCGGATCGACTGGGCCACGCTGTTGATCCGCTCCAGCCCCACATAGGCCCGCTCGACTTCCTCCAGCAACAGCAGGGCCTGGGCCGTGGGCAGCAGGCGCCCGCCTTCACGATCGAACAGGCGCAAGCCGGAAAGCGTTTCCAGCCGGGCCAGCTCGCGACTCACGGTGGGCTGCGAAGTAAACAGCAGGCGCGCGGCGCCGGTGACGCTGCCGGCCTGCATGATGGCGCGGAACACTTCGATGTGCCGCAGGGAGATGTCCATGGCGGGAAACTCGCTTAATCAACCAGCCCATATCAAATATGAATATCTTGGCAAAGAATAGATATTTTCTTGAATAAACACCAACGGGCATGCTGCCTCCATTCCCACTGATCACAGATTGCATTCGCCATGGCCATTCCATTTTCCCCCGCTCAACTTGTCGCCGCCGCCCGCCAGTACGGCACTCCACTGTGGTGCTATGACGCCGCCACCATCCAGGCGCGCATCGCCCAGTTGCAGGCGTTCGACGTGGTGCGCTACGCCCAGAAGGCCTCGTCCAACCTGCACCTGCTGCGCCTGATCCGCGAGGCCGGGGTACGGGTCGATGCGGTGTCCCTGGGGGAAATCGAACGCGCCCTGCTGGCCGGCTTCAGCCCGGTGGATGCCGGCATCGTCTTCACCTGCGACCTGTTCGACGAGGCCACCCTGGCCCGGGTGGTGGAACTGCAGGTGGAAGTCAACGCCGGCTCCATCGACATGCTCCGCCAACTGGGGGAGAAATCCCCGGGGCACCGGGTCTGGCTGCGGATCAACCCGGGCTTCGGCCACGGCCACAGCCGCAAGACCAACACCGGTGGCGAAAACAGCAAGCACGGCATCTGGCACGACCAGATGAGCGAAGCCCTGGCAGTGATCCGCCAGCATGGCCTGCACCTGGTGGGCCTGCACATGCACATCGGTTCCGGGGTCGACTACGACCACCTGGAACAGGTGGGCGCAGCCATGGTGGCGGCGGTGAAATCCCTGGACCACGACCTCGAGGCCTTCTCCATCGGCGGCGGCCTGTCCACCCCCTACCGCGAGGGCGACACCCCGGTGGACGTGCAGCGTTACGCCAATGCCTGGAAAGTGGCGCGCCAGGAGATCGAGGCCTACCTGGGCCACGGCGTGCGCATGGAGATCGAACCGGGGCGCTTCCTGGTGGCCGAGGCCGGCTGCCTGGTCAGCGAAGTGCGGGTGGTGAAGACCGCCGGCCAGCATCACTTCGTGCTGGTGGACACCGGGTTCAACGACCTGATGCGCCCGGCCATGTACGGCGCCTACCACGGCATGAGCCTGCTGGACGCCGCCGGCCACCCGGTGGAGCGCCCGCAACAGCTGACCGTGGTCGGCGGCCCGCTGTGCGAGTCCGGCGACATCTTCACCCAGGACGACGAATGCCTGACCCCGCGCCCCCTGCCCCAGGCCCGGGTCGGCGACCTGCTGGTACTGCACGACACCGGCGCCTATGGCGCCAGCATGTCCTCCAACTACAACAGCCGCCCGCTGCTGCCGGAGGTGCTGTTCGAGAACGGCCAGCCGAAACTGATCCGCCGCCGCCAGCCACTGGCGGACCTGCTGGCGCTGGAACTGGGGCTGTAAGCCGCCCCTGGGTACTGACCGGCAAAGGGACACAGGGCACCCAGGCCCTGTGTTCGCCCAACCGTGTGTTCGAGGCGTCCCCCTGCCCTGGCAGCACTGAAAGTGCTTGTCCAGCCCGTTCCGTGGACAACGCTCCCCCCTTGAACTAAGAGTTAGGAGCCAGGAGTTCCTGGGCAAGGGAGAGCGCCATGTGCGAAGCAGACAAGGGCAAGAAAGAGCCTGGCAAGAGCGAGGGCGGCAGCGGGCTCACCTCGATCCTCAACCTCATTCCCAGCGTCTATTACGATCTGATTGCGCGGATCTGCCCGGGCATGGCGTTCTGGATCGTCCTGGCCTTCAAGTACCCCCACGAACAGCTGCAACCCCCCGATATTCTCGGCGGCGCCCTGTTGTTCGTGCTGATCATCCTCAGCTACGTGTCCGGTATCGTCTTCACCGGCTTCGCCCCGCTCTGGGACTGGCTATCCATCGCTACGCTGAACCGCTTCAGGTTCCTGGCGGCGCTGGTAGGCCTGGCAGATGCCCCGGCATCCTCCAGCTTCGCCAGGTGGAAGGCGGTGACCAGGCAACTGGATGAAGTCATCCAGGCAGATGACGGCGCCGGCAAGACCCTGGTCAAGGCGATGGCGGAGGTCAGCCTCTGCCAGAACCTGTTGACCGGCTGTATCGCCCTGGCCCTGATCGAAATCGGCTTCAGCGCCTGTGGGGCGCTGTCCATGGCCCAGCATCCCGGGTTCAACGGCTTTAGCGCCCTGGCCCTGCTCGTGGCGATGTACATGCGCCAGATGATGTTTCTCGGGCGGGTGAGCCATCTGCACCAACTCCATGTGACAGGCCACTAGAGCAGGTGCGCCCAGGGCCAGCCCCGCTACCAGGGCATCAGTTGCAGCCGCTCCGTCTGGTCGTTGACGCTATCGTCCTGCTTGCTGTCACCAGGCGCACAAGCGATCCAACTGGCCGGGTTCGGCCGGGTGCAGTGAAGGTCGGCCCAGCAGGTGGTTGTCCTGCAAGGCGCCGGGCACATCATCGACAAAGCGCTGGGTACGGGTATCCAGCACGAAGAACGGATAGTTGGAACAGGAAAAGTCGTAGAACAGCTGCTTGACCGAACGGTGCTTGAGGTACTGATCGTTGCCGGACATCGCACGGTTCTGCACATGGCTGTCCTCGAAGCGCGGCCCATGGCTCCACTGGTAGCTCATGTAGGCGCCCATCGCCCAGTTGAACAGGGTGCGCTTGCTACCGTTCTTGTCGATGCGGTCCTGCGTTCAGTTGTCCTCGATCTCGTGGTCGTCGAGGATCATGTAGGTGGGTTTGTGCGCCAGCAGACGACTGATGAAGGGCGAGCCGGCCTCCTCGGACAGCCGGTTGCGCCCGGCGCTGAGCAAGGCCAGCAGCATCAGCAGCGCCGCCACGCCAAAGGTCCAGTGCATGCCGCGGGACACGGCCTCGACGCCGGCCTGCGGCCCCGAGCCCCAGGCGAACAGTGCGCCCATGGCCGCCGCGCCACTGATCAGCCCGAGGTTGCGCGACAGGCTCAGCAACCCCGCCGTCAGCCCGCGCTGCTGCGGCGCCACATCACGCATCACCAGGCTGTTGTTGGCCGCCTGGAACAGCGCGTAGCTGGCGGTGGCCAGGGCCAGCGGCAGCAGGTAGCCTGCCAGCCCCAGGCTCCGGGGCAGCAGCGCCAGCAGGCCCAGGCCGCCACACAACCCCAGCAGGCCGAGCCGGGACAGCGGCCGGGCACCGTAACGATCCACCAGACGCCCGGCGGGGGCGCCGCACAGGGTCGCCACCAGCGGCCCCAGGGACAGGCTCAGGCCCACTGCCAGGCTCCCGAGCCCCAGCCCCCGGGCCAGGTAGAACGGCCCCACCACCAGGGTGGTCATGATCACCGTCGACACCAGCAGGCTCAGCCACAGGCTGCTGCGCAGTTGTGGCCGGCGCAGCAGGGCCGGCTGGAACAGCGGCGCGGCGGCCCGGCGCTCGACACGCACCAAGAGCGCGACCCCGACCACGCTGGCCACCAGCAGGCCCAGGTTCAACGGCGCCAGCAAGTTGTGCCCCAGGGTCAGGGCCAGGGCATAGGCGCCCAGGCTCAAGGCCAGCAGCAGGCTGCCCGGCACATCGAAGGCACTGGCCGACGCCACAGGCCGGTCCGGCGGCAGGCAACGCCAGGCCAGTAACAGCGCCACCAACCCCAGGGGCACATTGACCAGGAACATCCAGCGCCAGCCGACGCTGGCCAGTATCAGGCCGCCGAGGGCCGGGCCCAGGGTGGTGCCCAGGGCCGACATACTGCCCAGCCAGCCCATCGCGGCCCCGATGCGGGCCTTGGGCAGCGCGTCACCCACCAGGGCCATGCTCAGGGCCAGCATTACCGCCGCCCCCAGGCCTTGCAGCGTGCGGGCCGCCAGCAGCCAGCCCAGGCCAGGGGCCAGGCCGCAGCACAGCGAGGCCAAGGTGAACAGGGCTATCCCCGCCAGCAGCGCCCGGCGCCGGCCCCACTGGTCCCCCAGGCGCCCGGCGCTGGCGATCAGGGTGGTAATGGCCAGCAGGTAGGCCAGGACAATCCATTGCACCTGCTGGAACGACGCCTCAAGGGTCTGGGCCAGGCTCGGCAGCGCGGCATTGGCGATGCTGGTGTCCAGGGACGGCATCAGCATCGCCAGCGACAGGCTGGCCAGGGCCCAGCGCGCACGGGGCGCCAGGGCTTCCTGGGGGGCGGTTTGGGGGGCGGTTTGGGACTCGGGAATGGGCATCGCACAGGCTCCGGCAAGGTGATGCCCGCCAGCCTAGGGCCAGCCGTGACCAGGCGGAAGGCGCAGCCTTTGCAGTTAATTGATGCATTCAACGCCATGCCAGCTGCCTGCGTGCTACATTGCGCCGATGTCGACTCCCGATCTGAACCTGCTGCTGACCCTGGACGTACTGCTGGCCGAAGGCAGCGTGGCGCGGGCTGCCCAGCGCCTGCATCTGAGCCCCTCGGCCATGAGCCGGGCGCTGGCCCGCCTGCGCCAGGCCACCGGCGACCCGCTGCTGGTGCGCGCCGGGCGCGGCCTGGTGCCCACCCCTCGGGCCCTGGAGCTGCGCCAGCGCATCGGCCAACTGGTGGCAGACGCCCAGGCCACCCTGCGCCCGGCCGAGCAGATCGACCTTGGCCGCCTGCAGCGCACCTTCACGCTGCGCAGCCGTGATGGTTTCGTCGAGAATTTCGGCCCGGCGCTGGTCAGTCGCCTGCGGGCTGAAGCGCCCGGGGTGCGGGTGCATTTCGTACCCAAGCTGGACCGCGACAGCCAGCCCCTGCGCGATGCCAGCGTCGACCTGGAAACCGCGGTGATCGACGCCGACACCAGCCCCGAGTTGCGCACCCGGGCGCTGTTTCGCGATCGCTTTATCGGCGTGGTGCGCGCCGGCCACCCCTTGAGCCGGGGGCCGGTAACCCTGGATGCCTACGTGGCTGGCGAACATATCCTCGCCGCCCACCAGGGCCATGCTCATGGGCGCATGGACGAGGCCCTGAAAGCCCTGGGCCTGGAACGGCAGATCGTCACCCTGGTCAGCGGTTTTTCCGCCGCCCTGGCCCTGGCCCGGGGTTCGGACCTGATCGCCATGGTGCCCGAGCGCCACACCAGCAACCTGCGGCACGGCCTGCACGGTTTCAGCCTGCCGGTGCCCCTGCCGGAAATGACCATCTCCCTGCTCTGGCACCCGCGCATGGAGGCCGACCCGGCCCATCGCTGGTTGCGCCAGGTGGTGCATGAGCTGTGCAGCCAGAGCGCCCTCCCCGACCATCAGCCCGGCTGATCCACAACTTCATTAGCGAGATCCTGCATGTCTTCCAGCTCCCTGCGCCTGCTCTCCCTGAATCACCTGCCCGCTGCCGCCGCGTTGCTCTGGGGGCTGTCCCTGGCAATCGTCCGGGCCTGGCAACCGATAGATTATTTCTGGGAGAACTTCGCCGCCTACTGGCTGCCCCAGGGGCTGATTCTCGGCCTGCTGCTGTGCACCCGGCCCACGCCGGCGCTGTTCACCGGGGTGGCCCTGGCCCTGGCCGCGCACCTGCAACTGTTCTGCCTGTGGATCAGTTCCCCGGAAGGCGCCTTGGGCTGGCTGTTCTATCTGTTCGACTTTCCCGGCGCGCTGATCGGCGCCGCCATCGCCCGCTTCCTGGCCACGCGCGTGGCTCCCGGCAAGCCGTTGATCAATGGCCTGCTGGGGCTCGGCTGGGTGTCGTTGGGGCTGTTGCTGAACTTCAAGCTGATGATGTACAGCCAGATCTGAAACGGGCCGGCGAATGCGGCCCGGGGGGACTGAAACCCGCCCGGGCCACCGACGGCCCGGGCAGACAATGCCTCAGCGGTGGCCCTGGCTGAGGTTCGACAAGCGCCCGGACAGGGCCTGCATGGCCTCGCTGACCTTGTCCAGGGCCTGGGCGTCCCGGGCGTTGTCCTCGCTGATGCCGTGGATGCGCACCGCCAGTTCGTTGATCTCCTGGGTCACGTGGCTCTGCTGCTGGGCCGCCACGGCAATCTGCTGCGCCCGCTGGGAAATATCGTCGAAGCTGGTCACCGTGCTGGACAGCGCATCCGATGCACCGGACGCCTCGCCCACCGCCTGGCGGGTTCGTGTTTCGCCGGCCTGGATCGCCTGCACCGCCTGACGCGAGGCCTGCTGCAAGTCGTTGATCATGCCGCTGATCTCGTTGGCCGAGGTCTGGGTGCGGCCGGCCAGGGTCCGCACTTCGTCCGCCACCACGGCAAAGCCCCGGCCCTGCTCCCCGGCCCGGGCCGCTTCGATGGCGGCGTTCAGCGCCAGCAGGTTGGTCTGCTCGGAGATCGCCTTGATCACATCCAGCACCGCGCCGACCTGCTGGCTGTCCTGCTCCAGGCGCTGGATCACTGCCGCCGCCTCGGCCATTTCCGCGGACAACTGCTGGATCGACTGGCTGTTGGCATCGACCTTGTGCTGGCCCTCCTGCACCACCACCAGGGACTGGCGCGCGGTGTCGGCGCAATTGTTGGTGTTCTGCGCCACTTCCAAGGCACTGGAGGACATCTCGGTGATGGCCGTGGCCAACTGGGTGTTCTCCTGGCGCTGCTGCTCGGCACGCTGGGCCAGGGTGCTGCTGAGTTGACCCAGGCGCGCGGCTTCGTTCTGCAACTGCCGGGCTTCGCTGGCGATCTTCTGCAGCATTTGCCGCAACTGCCCGGCATAGCGGTTCACCGCGGCGCGCAAGGCGCCGATCTCGTCGGCCCGGGCCACGTGCAACTCGGCGTTGTCGCTGGCCTGGCCACTGCCCAGGGCATCGATCTGCCGGGTGGTTTCTTCCAGCTGGGCAATCAGCTTGTGCCCGGCCAGCCAGGCAAAGAACAGCAGCAGCGCCAGCAACGGCAGGAGGAACAGCAAGATCTCGGTGGTCATGGCCCGGGCCAGGCCGGTGACCTTCTGCTCCGGGGTCACCAGGCCGATGGTCCAGCCGCTGCCGGGCATGCTGAACAAGCTGACCCGCGCCGCTTCCTGCAAGCGCCCGTCCTCGTCCAGGTCCAGGCTGCGCACCTGCCCGGTCGGTGCCGGCTTGGCCAGGGCCTCGGCCACCGGAAGCAACCAGGGTTGCTGCTTGCTCAGGGCGTCGAAGCTGAGCATCTGGCCCCCGCCGCCGGCCTGGGCATCAGGGAAATACAGCACGTTGCCGGCCTGGTCCAGGGCGAAGGCATAGCCACCGGTGACCGCCCCCTGCTCCTTGAGGAAGCGCGCCAGGTCGTCCAGGCGCAGGTCGATGGTGGCGACCCCGGCAAAGGCGCCGTCCTGGCGATAGGGCACGCTGCAGGTGGTCATCGGCACCTGGGTCACCGGGTCCTGGTAGGCCTCGGACCACAGGCAACGGCCCGGCGCGCTGTTGCGGGCGCCGGTATACCAGGCTTCATGGTGATAACCGGCGCTGCCGGCGGCGTTGTAGTCATCTGAGAATGCCAGGGGCCCGGCATCGCTGCGGGCCCAGAAGAAACTGCGGCGCTCCACGCCGGGGGTGAAGGCATTGGGTTCTGGCCAGATGCCGCCCCCGGCGATCGCCTTGTCGCCTTCATGGTCGATCACCTTGGGCAGGGTAGCCATGACCAGCGCCTGCTCCTTGGGCAGCCCTTCCAGCAGGTGGGCCATGCTCGCGGTCACCCCTTCGATGCCCGCCAACTGCAACGCCAGCTGGCGAACGATGGCGCTGCCGGTCTGCTCGATCAGTGCCGAGCTTGCCTCCACCACTTTGGGCTGCCCCCGTAAGGTCATCACGGCAAATACCGCCAACGCCGTGAACAGCAACAGCAACACACTGCCGAGGGTCAAACGATGAGACAGACGAACCGGTAGCAAGGCCATGACGAACTCCATATCAATAGGCATTCAGAGCTTATCGACCGGATGCCTGCTTCCCTTGAACAAAGAGTGATGCCGTTCACTTTTTTTGTCAGCGCAACAGGCGGGAGTACACCTGGAGAGGGGCGACTCAGGCAGGGCCCTCGGTAGCCGGGGCCCTGCCATCCTCGAAACAAGACCCCGGGCTACGGGCAGCCCGGGCCAGGCACGAGAAGCGCTACACAACTGGCGGCGCTGGCGCCTTCAGTCCTGCTTGGCGCCCATGTACAGCTCGAAGTTCTCGATGTAGTCCGTGAGGTTCTCTTCCATCATCAGGCGGAACTCCTCGACGAAATAATCCACCGCCTGCTGTTTGGCCGCCGCCAGCTCCTGGGCATTGCGGCACCCGCAGGCGCTGACCCAGGCGCTGAAACGGGAGTTGGCGTACATCAGCGACGCGCTGGCCTTGCCCCGGCTGCTGTCGGCGATATGGGAGTTGGCCAGCTCGATAACGGCGTCGGCGCGGTTGTAGAAATCCTGGTCGGTGTCATTGGCCACGGGGCGTTCCTCTGGCAGAGTGGGGAAAATAAAGCGCCGGAGTATAAGAGTTTTGTCCTCCTGCACCGACTACTTTCATCCCCAGGCCGCAGAAGCCGGGCTGCCGGCGAAGGGGCCCGTGAGCCTTGCGCCCGGCTGAGGGCCGCTTTCGCTGGCAAGCCAGCGCCTACAGATGGGTGGGCGCCGGCAAGGCTCGCAGCTGTTCGGCCAGCAGGGCTTCACTCTTGCCCTGGGACAGCACCACGCTGTTATTGGCCGCTTGCAGCGCCTGTTGCAGATGGTGCTCGCCCCGCTGCCGGTCGCCTTCAAGAATGGCTTGCAAGGCCAGGCAGCGCGGTCGCAGCCAGGGTGCGTTCCAATCCACTTCGGCGCTCATCGGCGTGTTGTTCAGGGGCGCGGCGTCACGCTGCAGCAAAGCGCGGCAGAACGCCAACTCGCCCCTCAATAACTCGATCAGGCCACTCATGCCGTTCAGTTGCGCCGACCGGGCCGCCAGCAATTGATCCAGCTCCTGCTCCATCTGCACCGCGGCCGGCCAGTCGCCCTGGTCCTGCAGGGCATTGAGGCGGCAGCCGAATGCGACCAGGGGCCCAGGCATGGGGCCTTCGGCCAGGCGCTGAAGATCGTCCACCGGCAATTGTGCGCTGGGCACCCCGGCCACGGTCAGGGCCAACAGGCGCGCCTGGGCCAGCTCCGGACGTTGATCGTCGCGATGCCGGTACCAGCCCAGCAGGAGCATGCCGTCGCTGGGCAATACCCGCCAGGCAGGCATCAGGTTACCCACCCCCATGGCCAGATTGATCACGGCAAACGCCAGGGCAATGGCCCCCGGCACCCCGGGCCAGGACAGCCCAAGCGCCAGGGAAGCGCCGCCCACCAGCAGATTCAGCAGCGGCCCGCACAGGACCACCAGCATCCACTGCTGCTGCAGCGGCCGTTGCAGATTGCTCGCGGCAATCACATAGCCGCCCAGGCGATTGCGCTTGAGCTGCGGCGCCCAGCGCACCCGCCAGCCGCGCCGCAGCACCTGGATCTCCACGGCGGCCACCCGTACATGCAACACCGGCATCGCGCACCCGCGTGCCCCCAGGTAATGCCCACCCTCATGCACCACCAACGCGACAACCCCCAACAGCGAAGCCAGGAACATCGCCAGAAAGGGCTGCAACCCGGACTTGATGGTGAACCCCAGCACCAGCGCGGCGATAAACCAGCCACTGAGCAGCACCAGGCGCTGCACAATCGTCAGCAGAGTATTCAAGGCCTTGAGCCAGGTGTTGCCATCCATCGAGTACGTCCCTGAGAGAAAACCGACACTGAACCGGGCGCGCAGACTGCCAGCTTCGCCCCAGGAAACTCAACCGCTGATTCACCTCTCTATCACCCCGCCTCCTAACCGCAGGAGCCGGCTTGCCGGCGAAGGGGCCCGCGAGCCCTGCATATGACTGGCGGCCGCTTTCGCTGGCAAGCCAGCTCCTACGATGCGGGGCAAAGTGCCCCGCTCCCATCAATATCAAAACCCACCGTAGGAGCCGGCTTGCCGGCGAAGGGGCCCGCGAGCCCTGCATATGACTGGCGGATGCTTTCGCTGGCAAGCCAGCTCCTACGAGGATGCGGGGGGCCAGTGGCGGGCCAGGACCGCGGCGATGCGCGGTTCGCGGTCGATGCGTTGCAGCAGGGCGAGAAAATCGGGATGGCTATCGCGCAGGTGCTCTCGCGCACCGGACCAGCGCGACACCACTGCCGCCTGGATATCCAGGGCACCCGGCGCCGCACCGCCGAAATATGGTCGCGACGCAAACTGCTCGGCGAACAGCCCCCAGCTGCGATACAGGCGCTCGGCCGCGGCGGCGCGCACCCGGACCTTGAGCGGTTCGTCGGGGGCGCTGATCCAGCGTTCCGGGTAGTCGAGAATGCCGATGGCCGAATAGCAGTTGGCGGCGATGTACACCAGGCCGCGTATCACCTGGGCCCGGGCCGACGCTGGCGCAGGCAGCAACCCGGAGTCGGGAAACTCCAGGCCCAGGTGGATCAGGATCGCCGCGCTTTCGGTGAGGATGCTGCCATCGGGCAGTTGCAGGGTGGGAATCTGCAACAGCGGATTGAGCCGTGCCAGGGCCTCGCGCCCGGGGCTGTCCTCCCAGGGCGCGGCCTCGATGCGGCGGTAGGCCAGCTGGCAGTACTCCAGGGCGATCTCGACGATGGCCGAGCCGGTGCCCTGGCTTCCATACAGGTGATACATGGCGACAACCTCCTTGATGACCCGGGCCCATTAGCCCTTTCACGACAGGGCGTGGCATTGCACCTGCAGCACTTGCTCGCTCAGTGGCCGCGCCTCGATCCGCACCGGCAAAAATGCCTCGATCACCCGGATATTGCTCTGCAGGTGCTCGGTCATGCACGGCGTGGTGAAGCTGCCGCCACCGGCCAGGGCCATGGGCAGCAACAGTTGATCGGCCAGGTGTTCCGCCACTGCGGCACCGGAGTCCAGCCAGTCCCGGGCCTGATCGATGGCGCCGTCGGCGACCTTCTCCGCCCGCAGGCTGTTCTGGCCGAAACCGCAAAACAGCTCGGTCAGGTGCTCGAAGGCGAACTCCAGCAGCAGCACATTGCCCGGGCCGTACTCTTCATCCAGCAGCACCGGGGTGAGCTGCTCGCGAGGCAGTTGCAGGCGATCGTGCACCCGGCGCAACTCGCGTTCCGCCACATGCTCCGGCAGGCCCGCGCTCAAGGCCCAGGCTCGACTGCCGAGCAATGCTCCGCGCTCTTGAAGATGCAAGGGTTGCAGCTCCGAAGGCTGGATAAAGGCCTCCAGCTCGCCACCGCCGGCCGGGACAAAACCATGGCGCAGCAGCTGCAGTTCCACCCGCCCGCCCATGCGCCGCAGTTGCGGCAGCCAGGCCTGCTGGAGGAAATCCACCGGCGGCGCCAGGGGGTTGTGGGTGCCGCCGCTGATGCTCACGCGGCTCGGCTGCGGCGCCCGCAGCAAGGCCGGCAGCAGGGTCTGCAGCACCAGGGTGCAACTGCCGGCGGTGCCGATGGCGAAGCGGTAGTCGCCGCCGCGGATCGGCCCCGGCTCGAAGCTCAGGACCTGGGAGCCAAGCTCGGCCCCAGTGGTTCTGGCGCCACATACCTGGGCCGCCGCCAGCACCGCGGTCAGGTGCTGGCGCAACAGCCCCGGGCGGCTGCGCCGGGCGCGAATATTATGGATACGCAGGGTCTTGCCGGTGAGCATCGACAGGCTCAGGGCGCTGCGCAGTACCTGGCCGCCGCCGATGGCGCCGTCCAGTTCGATTACATCCTGTTTCATCACATTCCTCAGGCGTAGTGCCGGACCGTTTCCCGCAGGTAAGCGTCCAGCAACGCGTTGTCTTCATGGGTACGCACCAGTTTCGGCATCGGGCGTTCCAGCTCGGCGGCGATAAAGGCGTGCAGTGCCGGGCGTCGCGGTCCGTAGGCGGACTCGTCGGCGCAGCGTTTCAAAACCAGCAGCTCAGCCACCTCGTCCAGCAGTGGCTGATGGTCGACGGTGGTCAGCAGGTCGGCGAAGGTCATCGGCGGTCGGCCGCGCCCCTGGTCGATCCAGCGCACCGCCAGCAATGGCCGCAGGACGTAGAAGTACTTCTTGAAGCGCACGCTGTCGCCTTGCAGGTAACCGCGAAAGTTCTTCCTGGCCATCGACAGATAATGGTTGCGCGCCGCCGGCGGGCTGTAGAACGCCTCGGCCAGCTCACGCAGGCGCTCGGCGGCGGTCGGTTCGCTGCGGTACACCAGGGGCGAATCCAGCCATTCCAGCAGGGTCGGGTTGGACTTGCGCAACAGCCCCAGGGTCTTGCGCAGTTCCCAGCCGCTGATGTCCAGCTCGTCGTCCAGGGGCCGCTCGATCACGTCGCGCCCGGCATCCACCTGGATGAACCATTCGGGCTTTTCCACATAGACGAAACGCACATCGTAATCGCTGTCGGTAGAGGCAAAGCCCGAGGCCCGACTGCCGGATTCGCAGGCGTACAGCACCTGCACATTGCGCTCGCGCTCGATCCGCGCCAGCTCGGCCAATACCCGTTCGCGCATGGCGCTGCTCAGGGGATGGCGCTCCAGATGTTCCATGATCCTTTTCCTTGTTCAATCCGTGGCGCTGGCGGCCAGCACACTCAGGGTCCGGCGCTCGGGGTTCCACACCGTCAGGCACCAGACGCCCCACCATTCCAGGCCTTCGTCGAAATATTCACTCCAGGGCAGCAGATGCGGGCCCATGGCCGGGGCCTGACAATCCAGCTCCAGGTCGCCCACCCAGTTGATCACCTGGGGCTGCTGCTGGAGATCGAGCCCCAGCAGGTCCAGCCATTGGCCGTACACCTGCCGGGCCTGCTCGGCCCCACCCGGGAAATGCAACCCGTACGGTGGCTGGCAAAACGCCCGGTACAAGGCCCAGTCCTGCTGCTCCGGGTCTTCGCAAACCAGTTGCCGGACCTGCTGCGGGCTGAGCCGCTCAGGCAGTGCCCGCTCCGGTTCCCAGCGCATCTGCGGTTCACCAACGTCGGCGTAGCGCGGGTCCTGGCGCAGCTTTTTCCAGGCCTCACGGCGCCTGGCCATCAGGTGTTGATACAGGTGCTGCAAGCCCTGGCGATGCAAGGCCTGATTCACCTCGACACCCGGCTCCACCGCCAGCCGCACAAAATCGAACACGCAAAACGCCGCTTCCAGCTGTTGGCGCAGCGCCTGGCTGTGCTCATCTTCAACCGGGGTCAACATGGCGGTTCTCCTTTCCTCACAACAGCCGCTGGACCGAACCGGCGGGTAATTCCCCGGCGGCTTCCATCGCCTGCAAGCGTTGCACCATGGCCTCGCGCAGGGGCTTGGGGGTCACCGGGTCGAACATCCCGTAGCGGCTATCGCACCAGCGTGCCAGGGCCTCGCGCCAATAGGCGGCGTCACTGCCGCCCTGCCCCAGGCGCCACAGCAGGTACTCCAACTGACGCCAGCCCGGTTTGAGGGCCAGCATGGCCCAGCGTCGCGCCTTGGGCAGATCGTGCCAATGCTGGTCCAGACGCTGCTCCAGGGCCTCGTCGAATACCGCCCACGGCTGCTGGCGCAACAGGCCCAGGGCGCAGTCGAAGACCTTGTCCGAGGCATCGTCCAGGGCCGCCAGTTGCTCGGCCATGCCACGTTCACCCAGGGTTTGCAGGGCCTGCAGGCGCACGCTCAGCGCCGGCGAAGCCAGGGCCTGGCGCACCATGGCATCGGCCTGTGGCTCCTGCAGCTCCCTGACCAACCCCAGTAGCCCCAGCCACTGGCGCTTGTTGCCCGGGGCCGGCTGCTGCAAGCGGGCCAGCAGCACTGCCCGCGGGTCCAGCCCATGGCGCGGCGCGGCCCAGTGGGCCAGGCAACGCAAGGCCCCCGAAGGGTCGAGCAGGGCCTGCGCCAGATACTCGCGACAATCGGCCAGACGCGACAGCAGCAGCCGCAGGGCCTTGACCCGCACACTGGCGCCGCAGCTGCGCATCACCTCTTCCAGCAAGGGCAGCGCCTGCTCATCGGGCAGTTCGGCGCAGGCGTCCACCGCCATCTGCCGCACGCTGACCTCCGGGTGGCGCAGGGCCATGGCCAGCAGCGCCGGTCGGTCCTCGACGCCCTTGAGCAACAGCTCGAAGACAAAGCGCGCAGCCTTGCCCCGGCAAGTGCCAAAGGCCCCTTGCACCTGGTCGCGCACCTGGGCCAGTTGCAACACGGCGCTGGCCCGCTCCAGAGTCGCGCCGTGGTCGGCGCGCTGCTTGCCGGCCAGGGCCAGCAGCGGTGCCAGGGTCTGCAACAGCAGCCCGGCATGCTCCGGCACCCAATAGGCCTCGACCGCCGCGGCGGCCTCCTGGCGAACCTGGGGCACCCAGTCGTTGAGGCGCTCCAGCAAAGCCACCAGGGCCTCTGCCGAAGGCTGCGCGGCCAGCCCGCGCACCGCGGCCTGACGCACGAAACCGTTGCCGAAGCGGCTCAGCTCCAGCCAGGCGCTGTGCCTGTCCAACTCGTCCATCACCTCCCGCACGCGGCGGGCTTCGTAGTCGCTCAGCTGGTACTGCCAGCCGGGCGGGGTTGCTATCAATGCATCCATGTCGTCCATTGTTCTACCCCTTAACGCACACCACCTGACGCAGGGTGTGCAGCACTTCCACCAGCTCGCGCTGGGCGTGCATCACTTGGTCGATGTCCTTGTAGGCCATCGGGATTTCATCGATCACCGCTTCGTCCTTACGGCACTCCACATGGGCGGTCGCGCGGATCTGGTCGGCCAGGGTGAAGGTGTTCTTGGCCTTGGTGCGGCTCATGGTACGCCCCGCGCCGTGGCTGCAGGAGCAGAACGCCTCCTCGTTACCCAATCCGCGGACAATGAAGCTCTTGGCCCCCATCGAACCCGGAATGATCCCCAGCTCGCCCTTCTTCGCCGACACCGCCCCCTTGCGGGTCACCAGCACCTCTTCACCGAAGTGGCGCTCCTTCTGCACGTAGTTGTGGTGGCAGTTGACTGCCTCCAGCGCCACCTCGAAGGGCTTGCTGATCACCTTGCGGGTGGCCTGGATCACCAGTTGCATCATCAGCTCACGGTTCTGCCGGGCGAAATCCTGGGCCCAGGCCACCGCTTCCACGTAATCGTTGAAGTGCTGGCTGCCTTCCTCGAAATAGGCCAGGTCGCGGTCCGGCAGGTTGGCGATGTGCTGGCGCATATCGGCCTGGGCCAGGTGAATGAACAGGTTGCCGATGGCGTTACCTACGCCACGGGAACCGCTGTGGAGCATGAACCAGACCCGGTTGGCCTCATCCAGGCAGACCTCGATGAAGTGGTTACCCCCGCCGAGGGTTCCCAGGTGCTGGCGGTTGTTGCTGTTGGCCAGGGCCGGGTACTTATCGGTGATCGCCTTGAAGCGCGGATGCAAGGCCGCCCAAGCCAGGTCGGTCTGCTGCGGCACATCACCCCAGGCACCTTTATCGCGACCGCTACGGGGCGAGGTACGGCCGTGGGGCACCGCCTGCTCGATGGCGCTACGCAACCCGGCCAGGTTATCCGGCAGGTCGGAGGCGGTCAGCGAAGTACGGGCGGCGATCATTCCGCAGCCGATATCCACCCCGACCGCAGCCGGGATGATCGCGCCCACCGTGGGGATCACGCTACCGATGGTCGAACCCTTACCCAGGTGCACGTCGGGCATCACCGCCAGGTGCTTGAAGATGAACGGCATCTTCGCGGTGTTCATCAATTGCTGGCGGGCTTCGTTTTCCACCGGCACGCCCTGGGTCCACATCTTGATCGGCTTGCCGTTGGCGACTTCCAGCAGCTGGTAGGTCTTGTGTTCCATGTCGTTGACTCTTTTTCCTGTGGCCGCGGATACGGCCTTGTTCAATAGGGTGCGCAGGAGCCGGGTCGCAGAAGACGATCTCGGGGGTCTCTTCGCTGGCAAGCCAGCTCCTACGCAATTGCGGTGTTCGGTGCAAACGGCGACAAGTGGAGGTGAAACATGCAGCGCGCTCTGCCTCTGAGCTAGCACCTTGCGGTGAACGGGACTCGAACCCGCGACCACGCTGTCCTGTAGTTCCACCGGCATTCGCCGGGTCAATCGGTGCAGGCCGGGCCTGCGGGCAGCGACAAGGGAACAGGCACATTTGCTCTACCGACTGAGCTACAGCCTTGCGGCTGGCGGGGTTCGAACCCGCGACACGATGTAGTACCCGTGGCATTCGCTGCCATCCCGCCGAGGCGGGGGGAAAAGATGCGACGACAAGGAGTCGATGAAACGGTGCATTCGCGTTCTGACCATTGAACCACGGCGCCGTTTTCCGGCACCGGCGGGAATCGAACCCGCATCTCGAACCTTGGATGTAGTTCCATCAGCATTCGTCGCAAAAACTGCAAAAAAGGTGGCACGACAAAAGAAGTGACTGATCGCCGGATTCGAACCGGCTTAACCAATATGTACAGCCACTGGCATTCGTGCCGTCACCGGCCCTGACAAGAGTTGCTGAGACGCCTTTGGATGTAGTCACAGCGGCATTCAGGGCCAATGAGCAAAAAATCTGTGGTGTGCGCCGGCTGGCCGGCGCACGGTCTGTGTCATCCTCTACCGATCAGCGTTACATCGCCTCGATCGCCTTTACCCAGTGCTGCGCACCGTAATTGCCCGCAGTGAACTGCTCAATCACATCGAACACCGCGTCACTGAAGCCGCCGACGTTGAGGATGTCCTCGCGGTCCGGTGCCTGGGTCGTGGCCCCGGGCTGCATGTCGATGCATACCAGCTTCGCCTGCGGGTTGATGGCCCGGATCCGCTCCCACTGGCGCATCGTTTCCGTGGCGCCGTGGCGCCGCGCATCGATCCACGACTCGTTGTCCGAGACCAGGATCAGCGTGTCCACGCGGCTCTTGGCATTGGCCAGTTGTGCCAGGGGCGCCGAGCAGTTGGTCCCCCCTCCGCCGATGTTCGCCAGCTTCTGCGCATTGCTCATCACGCTGTCCCGCGGGTTGAGGTGGATGTTCACCACTCCACGCTCGAACGGCATGACCCGCGCCGCCGGCTGCTTGCGCAACACCGCTGCCGCCACCAGTGCCGCCACATCGATGCAGCGCACCGCGGTGGTGGCGCCCTGGCGATAGCCGGTAACAGGGCTGTGCATCGAGCCCGATACATCCGGGCAGACCACCACGTTGCCCGCCAGCGCCGGCACGTTGGCCAGGGACAGCTCCAGGGCATCCTGCAGCGCCTCGCGGACCGGCTGCGGCACCTCGTCACCGGCCATGCGGTAGGCCGCCAGCAACTGGTACGGATAGACCCGAGCCTTGGCCGCCTCCCCCGCATCCGCCAGCCGCGCCGCCACGTACTCGGTGCAACCCGGCACCTGGAACGCGCCGTGGCGCGCCAGGGTATTGAGGTTCATGCGCAGCCCCTGCCAGCCCATGTTGCGGGCCTGCCCGGCCCATTGTTCGGTGCTCAGTGTCTCGTTGCCGAGCAACTGGAACGGCACCTGGGGCACTTCCCGGGTCGCTCCGCTGCGAAACGCCAACAGGTCCCGGGTCAGCTCAGGCAGCGCCTGCACATCCACCGGCTTGCCGATCAACCAGGCAAAGAAGGCTTCACGCCAGGCCTCGCTTGGCTTGGGGTGAACCATCTTCACCACGTCCGCCAGGGACGGCTGGTTGCCGATCGAGGCCTGCAACAGCTGGCGCTCGGTAGCGCTGTTCAACCAGTTCTGCACCAGGCGCTTGGGCTGCGACCCCAGGGATTTGCGCCCGGTCACGCCGCTGCGCAGGATCTGCACGAAGTTGCGCAGCATCTTGCCGTTGTCCACCACCTGGGCGAACAGCTCCGGCACCAGGGCCGAGCGTTGCGCGGTCAGTGCCGCCAGCAGCAGCGCCGGCATGTCCTTCATATGGCCTTGCTGCCGAGCGTAACGGGCGGCCTGGGCGACGAAGCGGCTGTCCAGCTCGCTCACCAATTGCAGTACCGCTTCCAGCTGGCCTTCAGGCGAGGTGTAGAAGGTCGAGTTCAGGCAACCGGTGACCGCCAGCTGGGCCAGGCGATGCTTGGCGTTGTAGGCATAGGCCCCGGCCTTGGAAGCGTTCAGGGTGGTGCTCGCTGGCGCTTTTGCCTGTTGGGTGTTGAACAGCTGGAAGTTGGCCATCTTGGCGTCTCGCTCTGTTGTCTTGTTCGTTGCCAGAGATATTGCAGCCGCTGTGCCAGGTTTTGATTTTCCAACAAATTATTTTTCAACTCATTGATTTATAAGGTTTTTATTTTTTATCACTTTTTCATCACGTATCCGGCAAGACAAACGCCTCGATAATTTTATATCTTTGCTTATCGTTTTTTATCTCCAGGTATAAACATGTCGAACAAGCCCACGGTCGCCATAGGTTTTGTCGGTTCCACCCTCGATCGCGTCGGCAAGGGTGCCAACCGCTGGAGCCATTGGCGGCCCACGGTCGGTCTGTGTCAGCAGCAGGATGTGCTGATCAACCGCCTGGAGCTGATCCATGGCCTGGACGCGCGGGATGTCAGCCTGGCCGAACGGGTGGCCAACGACGTGCGCCAGGTGTCGCCGGAAACCGAGGTGCGCCTGCACCCCATGGGCCTGAACAATCCCTGGGATTTCGAGGAGGTGTACGGCGCCCTGCACGACTTCACCAGCGCCTACCCGTTCGACACCGAGCGCGAGGACTACCTGGTGCACATCACCACCGGCACCCACGTGGCGCAGATCTGCTGGTTCCTGCTGACCGAGGCGCGCTACCTCCCTGCCCGGCTGATCCAGACCTCACCGGCGCGGCGCCGCGACCCGGACCAGCACGCCACCGGCACCCACGCCCTGATCGACCTCGACTTGTCGCGCTACGACCGCATCGCCTCGCGTTTTGCCCACAAGCGCCTGGAGGGCCTGGCCTTCCTCAAGTCCGGGATCGCCACCCGCAACCCGGCATTCAACCGCTCCATCGAGCAGATCGAGCGGGTCGCGGTGCGCTCCAGGGCACCGATGCTGCTGATCGGCCCCACCGGTGCCGGCAAGTCGTTCCTGGCCCGGCGCATCTATGAGCTCAAGCGTGGCCGGCACCAGGTGCAGGGGCGCTTTGTCGAGGTCAACTGCGCCACCCTGCGTGGGGACGGGGCCATGTCGGCGCTGTTCGGCCATATCAAGGGCGCCTTCACCGGCGCCCAGAATGCCCGCGAAGGCCTGCTGCGGGCGGCGGATGGCGGCATGCTGTTTCTCGACGAGATCGGTGAACTGGGGCTGGACGAACAGGCCATGCTGCTCAAGGCAATCGAGGAGAAGCGCTTCTTTCCCATGGGTTCGGACCAGGAGGTGCAGAGCGATTTCCTGATCATCGCCGGCACCCACCGCGACCTGCGTGGCCGGGTGGCCCAGGGGCTGTTCCGCGAGGACCTGTATGCGCGGATCAACCTCTGGACCTTCAACCTGCCGGGGCTGGCGGGGCGCCGCGAAGACATCGAACCGAACATCGATTTCGAGCTGGAGCGTCACGCCCGGGAACAAGGGCAGCTGGTGCGCTTCAACCTTGAAGCGCGGCGACGCTACCTGGCCTTTGCCAGCTCCAGCGAAGCGGCGTGGCTGGGCAACTTCCGCGAGCTGTCGGCCTCCATCACCCGCATGGCCACCCTGGCCGACAGCGGACGCATCGACCAGGCCCAGGTCGAGGAGGAAATCCAGCGCCTGCGCCACGCCTGGGGGCTGGAGAACCAAGAGGACGAACTGCAGAAACTGCTGGGCGACGATGTGGAGCTGGACCTGTTCGACCGCCTGCAACTCAAGGCAGTGATTGCCGAGTGCCGCCGCGCCGACAGCCTGTCGGAGGCGGGGCGCCGGCTGTTCGGCGTGTCACGCCTGGGCAAGGCCAACCCCAACGACGCCGACCGCCTGCGCAAATACCTGGCGCGTTTCGGCCTGGATTGGAAACAGCTGTAGCCGCTGCCGCAGGCTGCGCAGCAGACGCTGCGATCCTGAGGCCCCTGCGCGATCGACGGAAGATCGCCAGGCAAGGTCCTGCGGACCTTTGCGCAGCTTCGCAGGCTCAGCAGCGGCTACAGGGCTGCGGTTGGGACGGCGAAGACGCCGCTGGCCCGGGCCACTTCCTGTTCGCCGACCCGCAGCACCACGGTGGCAAAGGCCATCTGCCGGCCACGCTTGGCATGCTCCAGGTGCACCTCGATCCATTCCCCGACCTGCACCGCGCCCAGGTAGTCGAGGGTCATGCTGGCGGTGATCAACGGCAAGGGCGGATCGCTGGAAAACGCCATGGCGTAGCCCATGCCGATGTCCGCCAGGGTGGCGATGATGCCGCCATGCACCGTGCCCCGGCCGTTGGCGTGGCGGGTGTCGGCGCGCAGGCCGACGCGCAGTTCGCTGCCACTGCCGCAGCCGTAGACCGGGCCGATCAGTTCCAGCAGCGGGCTGCTGCGGGGCAAGGGGGCAAAGCCTGGGGGGATAGCCGACTCGCGCATGACGCACTCCTTGATCTGCGCCGAAACACCGTCGTCCCGGGCTGCCACAGGTGTAGCCCTGAACCCGCTCCGCGCCTATCAGCATCAGCCAGGAAAATTATCCTCGATAAGCCCAGCCGGGATCGTGGTCTTTCCCCGAACGACGGTAAGATGCGCACCTGCGACCCTGTCGCCGATTCATCCCTCAAGGAGCCCCCATGCAACATCAGGACGATCACCCTGCGAAATTCCGTCGACTGGCCCTGGCCCTGTTCGGCGCCCTGGCCCTCAGCGCCTGCTCTCCCGGCGACCACAACAGCAGCGCCGTGGCCTTGGGCGGGGCCCAGGGCAAGGCCGGCGCGCAATTGGCCTATGAGCATGAACTGAGCCTGTCGCTGCCAGCCGCGCAGATCGGTCCGCGCCTGGCGCAAACCCGCGAAGCCTGCGAGAAGGCCCAGTTCGGCCCGTGCAATATCCTGCGCCTGGAACAGGGCAAGTACCGCGCCCAGGTGACGCTGCGAATAGTTCCGGACGGTGTGGAGCCCATCGTCCAGCAGGCCTCCCAGGGCGCGGAACTGGGCGAGCGCATCACCAGCGCCGAAGACCTGGCCGATGCCGTGGCCGATGTGCAGCGCCAGCAGCAGCGGCTCAAGGCCCAACAGCAGCGCCTGGACGAACTGGCGGCGCGCAAGGACATCAGCGTCAGCGACCTGATTGCCCTGAGCCGGGAACAGGCCGGCATCGAGAACGACCTGCAGGCCCTGGCCCAGACCGCCGCCGGCCAGCAACGCCGCCTGGACACCAACCTCCTGACCCTGAAGTTCCTGCCCAGCGACGGCGTCCAGCGCGAATCCAGCCTCAAGCGCGCCTTCAGCAACCTGCTGGACAACCTGGCCGACGGCACCGCCGAGGCCCTGGAGAAAGGCAGCTATGTGCTGCCCTTCGTGATCCTGGCCTTCCCCCTGGTGCTGCTGTGGGTCTGGCTGTGGCGCAAATTCGTGCGCCGGCGCCCCTGACCCCACCCGTAGGAGCCGGCTTGCCGGCGAAGAGGCCCGCAAGCCCTGCACCGCCCTGGCGAATGCCTTCGCTGGCAAGCCAGCTCCTACAGCAAGCAGGCACTTCCCAGAGCCCCACCCGTAGGAGCCGGCTTGCCGGCGAAGAGGCCCGCAAGCCTTGCACCGCCCTGGCGAACGCCTTCGCTGGCAAGCCAGCTCCTACCGCACGCAGGCGGTCAGGCTTGCAGCGCCAGTTGCAGGCGCTCCAGGCCAATGCCGAAGCCGGCACCCTGGCGATAGGCGCCTGCCCCCACCACTTGCTGCTGCGCCCCCAGGCGCGGGCAGCGCACTTCGAAACCCTCGCCATTGAGGTAGTAGGTCAGGCCGCGCTTGACCCCGAGGTTGAGCTGGTATTCCAGGCCCAAGGCGTCGAGAAAGCCCACGCACAGCGCCCGCGCCTGCTCCAGGGCGCGCTGCGGATCGGGGCCGAGAATCTCCAGGCCCAACTGGGTGAACTCTCGATACCGCCCGGCTTGCGGGCGCTCGTAGCGATAGCAGCGGGCAACGTAGAAGAAGGCCGCCTGCTCGCGCCCCGCCAGCAGCTCGCCGGCGGTTTCCTGGAACAGCGCGGTGGCTTCCGGGATCAGGCAGCAAGGCCGCCCGGCCTTGTCGTTGAAGGCCCACATCTGGCCGATGACTTCGCTACCTCCGGCCTTCTCGATAAAGGTGTCCTGGCCCCACAGCGCCGGGACAATGACTTCTTCAGCGCCCGCTTCGATGAAGCCAGCTCCGGAAGCGTCCTTCCAGGGTGCGCAGGGTGGCGGCTTGTTCGCCGGTGATCATTCGAGTGCCACGTAACATGGTCATGGGTCATTCCTCTGGTTTTTTGACAGGCAATAAAAAAGGCGCCTTGTGGGGCGCCTTGGTTTTTTTTCATCGAAGGTCAGTGATCGCGATTGCTCGATGACTGACGGCTCGACGCGCACAAGCGACCACGGCCCCGGAGATGAGGTCGATGGTGATGAGGGCGGGAGACGAGCTGGAAAAAATTCATGGCGCATCCTGCCACGCCGCCCCCGGGCCTGACAAGCAAGCACCTGCTCCCCGCACAACAGTGCCCCCTGTGGAAGCCGGCTTGCCGGCGAAGAGGCCCTGCATCGCCCTGGCGGCCGCCTTCGCTGGCAAGCCAGCTCCTACAGCGGGCGTTGCAGGCAGCGCTGGTAGCGTTCGTCCACCCGTTTGGCGAACCAGGCTGTGGTCAGCTGGCGGGTGATCTTCGGGCTCTTGAGTTCGATGCCGGGCAGTTGCTGGCGCGGTACGGGCTTGCCCGCCGTGCGATCGGCCAGGGCGAACACCTGACGGTACAGCTCGGTTTCTTCGAAGTCCTGGCGGTCGCCCTTCTCCAGCTGGGCGCGGATCTGCGGGTTACGCAGCCCCAGCTGCTTGCCCAGGGTGCGCACCGCCAGCTCGGTGCTGCCGGGCATGACCGAGCCGTAGCGGATCAGGTCGCCATCCAGCGCCAGCCTGATCCCGCTCGCACGGCTCACCGCGCTCTGGAACGCCGCGTTGCGGCTGGCGTACCAGCCGGCGTTGAAATCGGCGAAACGGTACAACGGCTGCGGGTAGTCCACCGGGTAGCCCAACAGGTGGGCGATGCCGAAATACAGGCCGCCGCGGCGGCTGAAGACCTCATGACGGATGGAGTCCTGCACCGGGTAGGGATAGCCCTGGGCATGCTGCTGGGCGAACTCGATGCTGACCTGCATCGGCCCACCGGTGTGCACCGGGTTGAAGCCGCCGAACAGGGTCTTGCCCAGGGGCACCATGCCGATGAAGTCATCGAAGATCGCACTCAATTCCTTCTCGCTGCGGGCACTGGCCAGGCGCTGGCTGTAGGACTGGCCGTCCGGGCCGCGCACTTGCAGGGCGGCGCTGACCAGTAGCGCCGGCACATGCACCTTGGCCGCGCGGCGGTCGATCTCTTGCCGGGCGATGCGCCCCAGGCCCGGCACCGTCGGGTCGACCTGGAAGGTGGACTCCTGCTCGGTCACCGCCAGCACCGCGCACAGGTTGCTCTGGCTCGGCTCAAGGCCCTGGGCGCTGAAGGCCACCTGGATGTCCCGGGCCCAGCCCGGGCGGTCCGCCACCTGGGCCGGCAGCAGGCGCAGGATCCGGGCCTGGGTCTGTTCGGGGGTCAGTGTTGGTGCCTGGGGGCCGCGCTGGCTGGCGCAACCGGCCAGCAGCGACAGGCCCAGGAAGCAACTGAGAAGACGAGAGGAAATCATGGGGCTCCGCGAGATGGCTGGGCGAGGGCCGTGCAAGTAAAGCAGCGGCTGGGGCGTTCGACCAAGGAATGCGAGCGCTGTTCCCGCCGCGGCCCTTGTAGCCGCTGCCGCAGGCTGCGCAGCAGACGCCGCGACCCTGAGGCCTCTGCGCGATCGGCGGGAGATCGCCAGGCAAGGTCCTGCGGACCTTTGCGCAGCTTCGCGGGCTCAGCAGCGGCTACAGGCTAGAATCCTTCTATTGGCGGTGTGGCTGGGTGTATTTTGATGACCCCCGACCTCGGTGTGGCGCCCAGCCCTAACCCCGCGCCTGCCCTCAATGGAGTGATGCCCGGATGTTGACCCTGGATTTCCTGATCACCAGCCTGATCGTCGTGCTGATTCCCGGCAGCGGCGTGATCCTGACCATTTCCACCGCCCTGGTGGCCGGCAAGCGCGCCAGCCTGTTCACCGCCATCGGCTGCACCGCCGGGATTGTCCCGCACCTGCTGGCCTCGATCCTCGGCCTGTCGGCCATCCTGCACTCCAGCGCGCTGGCCTTCCAGGGCCTGAAGTTCGCCGGCGTCGCCTACCTGCTGTACCTGGCCTACGCCACCTGGCGCGACCGCTCGGCCTTCGCCGTGGACAGCAACGCCGTCAGCCATGGCCCCGGCGCGCTGATGCTCAAGGCCTGCCTGCTGAATATCCTCAACCCCAAGCTGACCCTCTTCTTCCTGGCCTTCCTGCCCCAGTTCATCGCCCATGACGGCAGCGACCCGATCCCGCAGATGCTGCTCCTGAGCGGCGTGTTCATGGCCATGACCTTCTTCGTGTTCGTGCTCTATGGCCTGCTGGCCAACCTGTTCCGCACCGCGGTGATCGAGTCGCCCCAGGTGCAGAACTGGCTGCGCCGCAGTTTTGCCGCAAGCTTCGCCGGGCTCGGCCTGAACCTGGCCTTCGCCCAGCGCTGAGCCCGGCGGCAGCCGCCTGCATGACCTTGATCGTCTACCGAGGGCAAGCCCATGAATTGCAGCGACGTACTGATCATCGGCGCCGGCCCCACCGGCCTGGTCCTGGCGCTCTGGCTGCGCCGGCAGGGGGTCAAGGTGCGGATCATCGACAAGACCCCGGGCCCGGGCACTACCTCCCGGGCCCTGGCGGTGCAGGCGCGAACCCTTGAGCTGTACCGCCAGCTGGACCTGACCCGGGCCATCGTCGAGCGCGGCCACCATGTGCCGGCGGTGAACCTCTGGGTCAAGGGCGAGCGCGCCGCCCACCTGCCGTTCAACGCCATCGGCGAAGACCTGACGCCCTACCCCTTCCTGCAGATCTTTCCTCAGGACGAACACGAGCAACTGCTGATCGAACGCCTGGCGCTGCAGGGGGTGGAGGTCGAACGCAACACCGAGCTGCTGGCCTTCACCGACCACGGCCACCTGATCAACGCCCGCCTGCGCGGCCCCGACGGGCGCGAAGAACACTGCCAGGCCTTCTACCTGGCCGGCTGCGACGGCGCCCGCTCCACGGTGCGCAAGACCCTGGGCACCAGCTTTCCCGGCGGCACCTACCAGCAGGTGTTCTACGTCGCGGATGTGCAGGCCAGCGGCCCGAGCATCGACGGCCAGTTGCACGTGGACCTGGACGACGCCGACTTTCTCGCGGTGTTCCCCCTGGCCCAGAGCGGCCGCGCACGGCTGATCGGCACGGTGCGCGACGAGCGTGCCGAGCACCCGGAGAACCTGCGCTTCGAGGATGTCAGCCAGCGCGCCATGCGCCAGCTCAAGGTCGAGGTGGCCCAGGTCAACTGGTTCTCCACCTACAAGGTGCATCACCGGGTGGCCGAGCAGTTTCGCACCGGCCGGGTGTTCCTCCTCGGGGACGCCGCCCACGTGCATAGCCCGGCCGGCGGCCAGGGCATGAACACCGGGATCGGCGACGCCATCAACCTGGCCTGGAAACTGGCAGCGGTACTGAGCGGCAAGAGTGCCGAACGCCTGCTGGAAACCTACGCCACCGAACGCATGGAGTTCGCCCGGCGCCTGGTGGCCACCACCGACCGGGTGTTCAGCTTCGCCACCGCCGACGGCCCGGTGGCCTACCTGGCGCGCACCCGCCTGGCGCCCCTGCTGCTGCCGAAGATCGCCGCCTTCGACAGCGCCCGGGAGTTTCTCTTCCGTACCGTGTCGCAGATCACCCTGAACTACCGCGGCATGCCCCTGAGCGCCGGCGGCGTCGGCCCGGTGCACGGCGGCGACCGCCTGCCCTGGGTGCGCGATGGTGAACACGACAACTTCGACAGCCTGGAGTACCTGGGCTGGCAGGTGCATGTCTACGGCGTCACCAGTGACGCCCTGCGCGACTGGTGCACCGCGCACCAGGTGCCGTTGCGCACCTTCGACTGGCGCCCGGCCCATGCCGCCGCGGGGCTGGCGCGCAACGCCTTCTACCTGCTGCGCCCGGACACCTACGTGGCCCTGGCCGAGCGCTCGGCCGACCCGCGCGTGCTGGAGCGCTACTTCCGCGAACGGGAGATCTCCCCGCAGAGCGCCGCCCCCTCCCTCAAGCCCCGATGAAAGGCTGCTTGATCTGCCCCCAGCGCCGGGCGAACTGCTCCGGCGTGGCCGCCGCGATCCGCTTCAGGTCCCGGGGGTAATCCACACCGGGGGCCTCCTGGGGGCGCCAGGCACTGAACTGGCCATTGCTGGCCCGCAGGATGTAGCCGCTGTCCTGGCACTGCTCGCTGACCAGAAACAGCACCCCCGGCGTCACCCAGTCCGGCTTGAGTTCCGGCGGCTCCTCGCTGACGCCCCACATGCGGGTCTTGGCCACCGGCGACACCGCGTTGACCCGGATCCCGTGCTCCGCCCCTTCCTGGCCCAGGGCATTCATGATCCCGACCTGGGCCATCTTGCCCGCGCAGTAGGCCAGCAGCCCCGGCTGGGCATATTCCGGGTACAGCGCACGGTCGGAGGTGGTCAACAGCAGCCGCGGTGCGGCGGACTGCCGCAGATGGGGCCAGGCATGCCTGGCCAGCCAGATGGGCGCATACAGGTTGATCCCCAGCATGCGCTCGAGAAACCCGGCGTCGGTCTGCTCCAGCGCCTGGTAGCCAACCCAGCCGGCGTTGTGAATCAGGATATCCAGGCTGCCAAAGGCCTCCAGGGTGCGCTGCACCAGCCCCTGGCAACCGGCCTCGGTGCCCAGGTCGGCGGTGTCGGCCAGCGCCCTGGCACCGCTGGCCCGCAAGGCCCGCACCGCATCATGGGCGACACTGTCATCCGCCCCGCTACCGCTGCCGTCACTCCCGCAATCGCTGATCACCACCTGGGCACCACGACGGGCCAGGGCCCGTGCATAACTCAAGCCCAGGCCGCGCCCGGCGCCGGTGACAATCGCCGTTCTGCCGCTGAAATCCATGCTCTTCCCTCCTGTGTGAATTCCAGGGTAACAGCATGAAAATCAGTGACTTAATACTAAATTCCAGGTTCTGTGAGAGGTTTTTGATATCAATGAATTCGCTGTGAAACCATGAGCCTTGGGGTTTACAGTCCCAAGGCCCCCAGCCAGGAAGCATCGCCATGATCGAAACGCGCCTGTTGCGCCAGTTCATCGCCGTCGCCGAAGAACTGCACTTTCACAAGGCCGCCACGCGCCTGCACATGGCCCAGCCGCCCCTGAGCCAGGCCATCGCCCGCCTGGAGGAAAAACTCGGTTTCAGCCTGCTGCGGCGCAATCGTCGAGGCGTGGCCCTGACCCCGGCCGGGGCGGATTTTCTGCACAGCGCCCGGCGCACCCTGGCTACCCTGGAACAGGGCATCGAGCAGGCGCGCCATATTGCCCAGGGCCTGGCCGGCAGCCTGCGCGTCAGTAGCCTGTCACTGGCCGGCTACCCGAGCTTGCTCGCCAGCCTGCGGGGCTTTCGCCAGGCCTTGCCCGAGGTGCGCCTGGAACTGCGGGAACTGCCTTCGGCCGAGCAGCTCAAGGGCTTGCTCGGCGGCGACATCGACCTGGCGTTCATGCGTGAGCTGCCGCTGCCCGAAGGGCAGATAGCCTCGCGCCTGATCCTCGATGAGCCGATCGTCATCGCCCTGCCCCACGACCACCCCCAGGCCCAGGCGCCAGAGGTGGACCTGCGGGAGCTGGCCAACGACGACTTCGTGTTCACGCCCCAGGCCCTGGGCAGCGGCTACCACAACCAGCTGATGGCGCTGTGCAGCGCGGCCGGGTTCACCCCGAAGGTGGTCCAGGAAGTGGCCCGGGTCCAGACCCAGCTGGGCCTGGTGGGCTGCGGTTTCGGCGTGGCCCTGGTACCCCGCTCGATGGCCGATGCGGTGCTGCAGGGCAGCGTCGCCTACCGCCCGCTGCGGGCCATGGGCACGCAGCCCGGGCCAAGCATCGGGCTGTACATGAACTGGCACCGGGACAACCCTTCGCCACAGCTGCAGCGATTCATGGCCTTGCTCGACGCCGGGCTCCCAAAGCCTGACGCGGCCGTGCAGAAGGCCTGCGCGACCGCCACCGGGCCTTAGAAGTCGGCCTTGACCGACAGGGTGAGGTTGCGCGGGTCACCGTAGAAATTGCCGAAGCCTTCGGTGCCGATGGTGGTGTAGTAGCGCTTGTCCAGCAGGTTGTTGCCGTTCAGCGCCAGGGACCAGGTGTCGTCGATGCGGTAACCGATGCGTCCGTTCCAGATCGCATAGCCGGCCTGGCGGATGTGGTTGCCGCTGGTGGGCGAGACCCGGTAGTTGTCACTCTGGGCGTTGACCCCGGCCCCCACGGTGAAGCGCTCCAGGGCACCGCCCAGCTGGTAGTCGCCCCAGACCCGCAGCAGGTGCCGCGGCACGTAGGTGGTGAACGGCAAGCCGTTGTTGGCGCTGTTGGCGTCTTCCAGGGTCTTGGTCTGGGTGTAGGTGTAGCCGGCCAGCACTTGCAGGCGTTCGATCACCTCACCGCTGAGCTCCGCTTCAAAGCCCTGGGCGCGGACCTTGCCCGAGTTCAGCGAGCAGGTGCTGTCCGGGCAGGCCGGGTCGTCCTGCTGCGCGTCCTGCTGGATGGTGCGGAACAGGCTGAAGGCGCTGTTGAGGCGGCCATCGAACCACTCGCCCTTGATCCCCAGCTCGTAGCTCTTGCCCACCAGCGGCTTGAGGGAGGCGCCGTCCAGGGTCCGATAGCTGCCCTGGGGGGTGAAGATGCTGGAGTAGCTGGCGTAGGCCGTGAGGTTGTCGTTGAGGTCGTACAGCACCCCGGCGAACGGCGTGACCTCGCCGGTTTCCTTGGATCGGGCACTGCTGGGCGTGCGCGTATCGCGCCAGTAGGCCACCGAATCGTTCTGCGACTTGTACCAGCTGACCCGGCTGCCCATGACCAGGGTCAGCGGGTCGGCCAGCTTCAGGCGCACAGTGGAATACAACCCTTGCTGCTGGATCCGCAGATCAGTGGGGCCGCCCCGGGTGGAGTTGCTTTCGTAGTAGCTGTCATCTGGCTTGGGCAGGTGGTGATCGGGGTCCAGCACGTTCTGCCGCTGGGGCAAGCCGGCCACGGCGTAGAAGTCGTCCTTGATCGAGCGGCTGGCGTTGGCGCCGAAGGTCAGCTCGTGCTCCTGGCCAAAGGCCTGGAAGTGCCCGTCGACATAGGCATCGAAGCCGTAGTCCACCTGGTCGTAGTCGTAGATGCTGCCCAGCATCAGGGTGCTGGAACGGCTGGCCCCCACCGGCACCGAACCGCTGGGGAAGGCGTACTCGATATCCTGGGTGTTGCGGGTGTAGACCCCGGCTACCTTCAGCGCCCAGTCATCGTTGAGTTGCTGGCGCAGGTCGGCGAAATAGGTCGCGCGCTTGCTGCGCGAATTGTTCCAGGCGGTGTTCAGGCAGGTGGAGCGGCCCAGCTTGAGGTCGCTGCCGTCGCTGTAGCGCGGCAGGCCGCCCCAGCACGGGCGCGAGTCGACGTCTTCATAGGCCATGCCCAGGCCCAGGGTGGTGGCGTCGCTGAGGTCGAAATCCAGGGCGCCGTAGTAGACCTGGTCCTTGCGCTCGCCCAAGTCGTAGAAGTACTGCCGGGTCTGCTGGGTCACCACCGCCCGGCCGCGGACGGTACCGGCATCGTTCAACGGCCCGCCGGTGTCCACCTGGGCCCGGTAGTTGTCCCAGCTGCCGGCGGACATCGTCAGTTCGGTGTGCGGCGTGGCCTGGCCGCGCTTGCGCACGAAGTTCACCGAGCCGGCCGTGCCGCCCGCGCCCTTGAGCATGCCGGCAGCGCCGCGCAGGATCTCCACCCGGTCATAGAAGGCCATGTCGCTGCTGAAGCTGTCGGCCTGTACGTAGCTGCTACCCATGTCCAGGGGCACGCCGTCGTACTGGTACTGGCCGGTCATGCGAAAGCCCCGGGAGTAGAAATACTTGCCGCCCATGGGCGAGTCGTAAAGGGTGATGCCCGGGGTCTTCTCCATCACCTGGTCAATGGTGTTGAGGTTCTGGTCATCGAGCATCTTGCGGGTGATCACGGTCACCGACTGCGGGGTTTCCTTGAGCGAGTGCTGGCCCTTGCCGATGGTGACCGCGCCGGTGGTGTAGGAACCGGAATACTCGGTGGTGGCCCCCAGCTCCTGGCCCTGCACCTGGGTCGTGCCCAGCTCCAGAGCGCCGCTGCCCTGGGGTACGGGGCGCAGCACGAAGCTGCCGTTGCTCTGTGGCTCGGCCTGCCAGCCGCTGCCGGCGAGAATCCGCGCAAAGCCTTCCTGTACCCCGTATTCACCCTTGAGCCCCGCCGAACGCAGGCCGGCGGTCTGCCGGGCATCGAAGGAAATTGCCGCGCCGGCAGCGCTGGCGTAACGGCTCAGCACCTCGGTCAGGTCACCGGCGGCAATATCGAAGCGGCGCACCGCGGTCTGTTCGCTGGCCGCCACTGCGGTCAACGGCAGCAGTGCCGCACCGTAGACCGCCAGTGCGCCCCAAAGCCCGACCTTGATCGCCTGGGCCAACTTCGACTTGTGAACATCAGACATGCTTTGCCTTCCCCGCTAACGAAAATGAATCCACTGGGGGATAAGCCGGACCAGGAGGGGCAAACATGCAAAGACCCTTGAATTTTTTTTCGCCCCGCGGATTCAACCCACGCGGCTATCGGAAACCCGTACCCAGTAGCGGGTGTAGCGCTTGATCTGCAGGGAGAAACCGCTTTCCAGCGCCGCCAGGGCGCGGTCGGTGTCATCGACGGGGAAGGCCCCGGAGATCTTCAGCCCGGCAATCTGCGGATCGCACTGCACAACCCCGCGGCGGTAGCGCGACAGGTCGGCCAGCAATTCCCCCAGGGGCCGGTCGATGGCGATGATGCTGCCCTGGCGCCAGGCACCCACAGCGGCATCGTTGGGCCGCAGCGCGGCAAAGCCCCCGGCGCTGAACGCCAGTTGCTGGCCGGCCTCGACCCGACGCGGCGCAAGGCCTGCGCCCAGGCTGACCTGCACCGCGTGCTCCAGCACCGCCACCTGCTCCTCACGCTCATCGCTGCGCAGCACGAAGCGAGTGCCCAGGGCCAGCACCTCGGCGTCCCGGGTGAAGACCCGGAACGGCCGCTGCAAGGGATCGGCAGCGGTGCTGACCAGCATCTCGCCCCACAACAGCTGCACCTTGCGTTGCTGGCTGTCGAACTGCACGTTGATCGAGGTGTTGGTGTTGAGCAGCAGCGAAGTGCCGTCCGCCAGGCGCACTTGCCGGCGCTCGCCGATCTGGGTCCGGTAGTCCGCCAGCAGTTGCTGGGCGCTGTCGCTGCGCCAGCCCAGCCAGCCCAGGGAACCGGCCGAGGCCAGCACCACCAGGTTGCGCATCAGCTCGCGGCGCGAGCGCCCTGCCCCGCGCAAGGCGGAACCGGCCAGGCCGCCGGGCAGCGCCGACATCTGCTCGCCCAGTTGCTGCATGCGTTCCCACGCCTGGCGGTGCAAGGGATCGGCGGCCAGCCATTCGCGCCAGGCGGCCTGCTCCTGCTCGCTGGCGCTGCCGGAGCGCAATTGCGCGTACCAGCGTGCCGCGCCGCTGATGGCCTGGCGCTCGCCGACGCTCAGTTGCAGGCCGGCGAAACTCATGACAGCTGCATCCGCATCTGCATCAGGCAGCAATGCTCCATGGCCTTGGCCATGTAGTTGCTCACGCTGCGCACGGAAATCTGCAGGCGCTCGGCGATCTGTTCGTAGGTCAGGCCGTCGCACTGGGACAGAAGGAAAGCCTGTTTCACCTTGGGCCCCAGGCCATCCAGCAGCCGGTCGATTTCCATCAGCGCCTGGAACAGCACGCTCTGCTCCTCCGGCGACGGGTGCTCGCCCTCGGGTACCAGGGCCAGGGCTTCGAGGTAGGCCTGCTCCAGGGAACGTCGGCGAAACAGATCGATCAGCAGGCCCCGGGCAATGCGCGACAGGTAGGGCCGCGGCTCACGGATCTCCACTGCGTTGCGCGCCTTGAGCACCCGCACGAAGGTGTCCTGGGCCAGGTCGGCGGCATCGAAGGCGTTGCCCAGGCGCTGGCGCAACCAGCCCTGCAGCCAGCCATGGTGATGGGTGTAGAGGTCGGTGACGGCACAGCGCAGGGATAAGTCGTCGGCGGGCATGACAGTAAGGATTCATATTTGATAATGAATCGCATTGTCATGTAGAGGCGGAAGTCTTGGCAATAGCCACGAACGCCGGGCGACGTTCGTGGCAGTGCTGCGGGGCCTGATCAGATCCCGGCCAGGGCCAGGTCCATGGCGAAGTAGGTGAAGATCAGATCGGCACCGGCGCGCTTGATCGAACCCAGGGTTTCGCGCACCACTCGCTGCTCGTCGATGGCGCCGGCCTGGGCGCCGAACTTGATCATCGCGTACTCGCCGCTGACCTGGTACGCCGCCACCGGCA
This sequence comes from Pseudomonas protegens CHA0, assembly GCF_000397205.1. Classification (NCBI taxonomy): domain Bacteria; kingdom Pseudomonadati; phylum Pseudomonadota; class Gammaproteobacteria; order Pseudomonadales; family Pseudomonadaceae; genus Pseudomonas; species Pseudomonas protegens. The sequence goes on along the minus strand of NC_021237.1, from coordinate 2,597,737 downwards.
GGCGCGAAGCCTCGCGGATGTCGCGGATGATGTCCAGGTAGGCCCCGGCGGGCTTGACCATCAGCGAGTCGGCGCCTTCCTGCTCGTCCAGCAAGGACTCGCGCACCGCTTCGCGGCGGTTCATCGGGTTCATCTGGTAGCTCTTGCGATCGCCCTTGAGCGCGCTGCCGCCGGCTTCACGGAACGGGCCATAGAGCGCCGAGGCGAACTTGGTGGAATAGGCCATGATCGGCGTCTGGGTGAAGCCGGCGGCGTCCAGGGCGCGGCGGATGGCCTGGACCTGACCGTCCATGGCCGCCGACGGCGCGATCACATCGGCGCCGGCACGGGCCGCGGCCACCGCCTGCTTGCCGAGGTTGAGCAGGGTCTGGTCGTTGTCCACTTCATGGCCGTGCATCACGCCACAGTGGCCGTGATCGGTGTATTCGCAGAAGCAGGTGTCGGACATCACGATCATCTCCGGCACCGCATCCTTGGCGATGCGCGACATGCGCGACACCAGGCCGTTTTCCTTCCAGGTATCGCTGCCGTCGCAGTCCAGGTGGTGGGAGACGCCGAAGGTCATCACCGACTTGATCCCGGCGCGGGCGTAGCGCTCGATCTCGCCGGCCAACCTGGATTCGGGAATGCGCATCACCCCGGGCATGCTCTTGATCGGCACGAAATCGTCGATTTCTTCCTCGACGAAAATCGGCAGCACCAGGTCGTTGAGGGTGAATTCGGTTTCCTGGAACAGGCTGCGCAGTTGTTCGGAGCGACGCAGGCGACGCGGACGGGCTTCTGGGAACTGGCTGGACATGATTTTTCCTAAGGCTGAGCGCGAAACAACACGAGCTATGGCGAAAAAAGGCTGAAAGCTTATGCCCGCAGCCGCCCCGGTACAAACCCGCACGGCTCAAGAGAGTCTTGCCCAAGCCGTAACAATGCCCTTGAGGCCCCGCGATCCAGGGGGTATCGGCCACTCGACGCGGCCAGCCTGCGACCATCTGACGCAACAGCGGCAGCCGCCATTGAAAAACCTACGTGCGACAAATCCGGCGGTTGACCGCTTGCAGCAGCTCCTGGCTCCCGCACGGGTGTGCACACTACGGCGGCTCACTGCCCTGCAAATTGAGGGTGTAGTCCTTCAGAGGCGTTTTGAAGTAGGCCATGCCGGTATCGTCAACCTTTCCCCTGAGCACGATTTTCTTGATCCGGTCGGCAACTTCATCGGCAGCGTTTTCGGACTGAATCGTCGCTTCGATGCACTCGCCAGGCCGGTAACCCACAGTTCGAACGATCAGATTGAGATCGACGTAATGGTCAGCCTCGCGGCCCACCACGCGACGATTTTCCGGGCCCTGGGTCCAATATATCTCCACGACTTTGCCGGCTGATGGCTTGACCGGCAGGTTGCACGTGGCATTCACCGCCACGCCGTTGTCCCCTGGCGTGGCCGCCACGCTGGCGGATGCCGCGGATTCGCTGCGCGGTGTATTACCAGGCAAGGTTGCCGGGCCGGGCGGTTGTTTGACCGCTGTGGTTTGTGCAATGCAAAGCAGTGGATCAAGCGCCAGCAAACCCAGCAGGCCTGCCCGCAGCATCCAGCCCTTCCAGGACACAACCTGGGCCCAGGCGCACAGGAGCCGTGCCGGCTTGTGCGTGCCGGTGCCTGCAAAATCGCCAGGTGCCAGCGCGCTCATGGATGCCTCGGTCCAGTGGGCGAAGGTGTGTTCTCGCACGTTTGCTCACTGCTTGGGAAAAGCCGCAGGTGCCCTTCGATGCAGGTTCGTGCCGTGCCGCCGATCCAGATTTCATCGCCGATCTGTTCCACGTCAATCCGCCCTGCCCGGCCCATGCTCAGGCCCTGGCTGACGCGGTAGCGAGCCGGTGCCAGCCCGGCGCCCAGCAACCACTGGGCGATGCCGGCATTGAGGCTGCCGGTGGCCGGGTCTTCGGGCATGCCATCACCGGCGATAAAGGCCCGTACCTCGAACTGCGCGTCGCTGTCATCACGCTCGGGGTCACAGGGCGCGATCACCCCGACCGCCAGACCGATCAGCGCCGGGTAGTCCGGTTGCAGGTCCAGCACCTGCTGGCGTTCGCCGAGCATCACCGCCAGCCAGCCGGCGCCGTTGTCGACCCACTGCGCCTGCACGATGTCCCCGGGCGTAAGGCGCAGGCCACGGCGCACCTGCTCCAGCACCTGGGGCTCCACCGGGCCGGCCTTGAGCAGCGGCGGCGCGAGAAAGGCCAACTGATCGCCCTGGCGGCGGATGCGCACCAGGCCCACTTCGCACTCCTGGATGATCTCCTCGCCCCGGGGCACGCCGCCGGCTTCGAGCCAGGCGTGGCAACTGCCCAGGGTCGGGTGGCCGGCGAAGGGCAATTCCTGGGTGGTGGTGAAGATCCGCAGGCGGTAGTCGGCCCGGGGATCGCGGGGCTGGAGCAGAAAGGTGGTTTCGCTGAGGTTGGTCCAGTTGGCGAAGGTGGCCATGCGCTCGGTGCTGAGCTCGTCAGCGTTGAATACCACGGCCAAGGGGTTGCCTTTGAGGGGAGTCGAGCTGAAGACATCGACTTGCTTGAAACTTAAGGGGCGCATGCAAAAATTCCTGTTTCTTAATAAGGCCCAGCGTTATGAGGCACAACGTTGGCTGTAGCCGCTGCCGAGCCAGGGTGAGGCTGCGAAAGAGCGGGCTGCGTTCGGTACGCAGGCCCTGGCTGGGCGCCCCCAGACACCCCCCTGGCATTCTTGGGATCGCCGCCACCGCTGCGCGCTCGTGCACAGCCTGCGGCTGCGGCTACAGGGCGTGCGTGCGTCAAGAAATCTTGGGAATCTCCAACCCGCGGATCACCGCCGGGCGCGCCACGAATTTGGCCAGCACTCGCTTGACCTCGGGGAAGTTGTCGATGCCCACCAATTCACCCGCCTCATAGAACCCGATCAGATTGCGAATCCACGGAAAGGTCGCGATATCGGCAATGGTGTAGCGCTCGCCCATGATCCACTCGCGCCCCCCCAGGTGCTTGTCCAGCACCCCCAGCAGACGCTTGGCCTCGTTCACGTAGCGCTCCAGCGGCCGCTTGTCCTCGTACTCCCTGCCGGCAAACTTGTTGAAGAACCCCACCTGCCCGAACATCGGGCCGATGCCGCCCATCTGGAACATCAGCCACTGGATGGTTTCATAACGCGCCGCCGACTCCTGGGCCAGCAGTTGCCCGCTCTTGTCCGCCAGGTAGATCAGGATCGCCCCCGACTCGAACAGCGCCAGCGGCTGGTCCCCCGGGCCGTGGGGGTCGAGAATCGCCGGGATCTTGTTGTTCGGGCTGACACTGAGGAACTCCGGGGTCATCTGGTCCTGGGTCTCGAAGCTGACCCGATGCGCCTCGTAGGGCAGGCCGATCTCTTCGAGCATGATCGAGACCTTGACCCCGTTGGGGGTCGGCAAGGAATACAACTGAATCCACTCAGGGAATTGCGCAGGCCATTTCTGGGTGACGGCAAAGGCGGAAAGATCGCTCATGACAGGCTTCCAGTCTCAATCAAAAGGGGGCGGCGCCACGGATGGGCAACGGCGGGGAATTATCCGCCGGGTTTTCTTAAATCGGCAACATGCAGCGCTTAAGCTGCCTGCAATCGAACCAAAAGCCGTTCAGGGACTCATAAGCCACGGCCCGATCAGGCCATGAGCAACGACAGGGAACATGGGTTTGTCAGCCTCACGCATCGCACTTGAAGAATGACCGCACCATGAACCTGCCCCGCCGCCTTGCCCGCCACTTCAAGCACCGCCGCTACCTGCCGTTGCCGGCCCTGTTGCTGGGCGGCGCCCTGTGCCTGTCCCTGGAATCCAGCGCCAGCCGCGCGCAACCGGTGGACGGCACCCAGACCCTGGTGTTCCTGCGCCACGCGGAAAAGCCCGCCGGCGGCCTCGGGCAGCTCAACTGCCAGGGCCTGAACCGGGCCATCGACCTGGCCTCGCTGCTGCCGGAGAAATTCGGCAAGGCGCAGTACGTGTTCGCCGCCAACCCCACGCGCAACGTCGAGGAAGGCGAGCTGGACAACTCCTACAGCTATATCCGCCCGCTGATGACCATCAGCCCCAGCGCCATCAAGCTCGGCCTGCCGGTGAACATCGACTTTGCCGCCAATGACACCAGCGACCTGGCGGACGAGCTGCTGCATGACCGCTACCACAACTCGATCATCTACACCGCCTGGTCCCACGGCTACCTGCCGGAGCTGATCAACAAGGTCGCCGAAGAAGCCGTGGGCGAGAAGCGCCCGATTACCGAGGATTGGGCCTCCAGCGACTTCGACTCGCTGTACGTGCTGACCCTGACCTGGCGCAACGGCAAGGCCAGCCTGCACAGCCAGAGCTACAAACAGGGCCTGGACGGCGGCGAGCAGGATTGCCCGAGCTGATCAGCCCAGGGCGTCGAGCAACCGGTACCAGGCTATCCCCGCTCCCAGGTAGAGGCGTTGCAGGCCGTGCAGCGGAATCGGCCGCAATGGCGTGACCGGGAAAGGAAAACCCTGCCCCGCTCCCGTCAGCCGCGCCGCCAGGTGCTTGCCCAGCAGGGTCGACAAGGCAATGCCGCGCCCGTTGTAGCCCAGCAGGATCGACAGCCCCGGCGCCGGCTCGTGCAACTGCGGCAGAAAACTCGGGGTCAGGGCCACGCGCCCGCTCCAGCGATACTCGATGGGGACGCCCGCCAATTGCGGAAACAGGTTCAGCAACGAACGCTCCAGGTGGTTCCAGTCGGCATCCCGGCGCGGCTCGGAAAACGGCCCGCGCCCACCCAGCAGCAGGCGCCCCTGGGCGTCCTGCTTGAAATACAGCAGCAGGCGCCGGGCATCGGAACACACCTCGCCGCCCGGCAGGATGCTCTGGCGCAGCTCGGCAGGCAGCGGCCGGGTGGCGATGATGAAACTGTTGGCGGCGATCACCGTCTGGCGCAACCCCGGCCACAAGTCGTCGGTGTAGCCATTGGTCGCCAGCAGTACCTTCGAGGCACGCACCCGAGCGCTGCGGTCGGTCTCCAGGGTCCAGCGCCCGCCATCGCGCTGCAGCTTCCGGACCCGGCTCTGGCCGTGAATGCTCACCCCCAGCCCCATCGCCACCCGGGCCAGGCCCCGGGCGTAGTTCAGCGGGTGCAGGCTGCCGGCCCGCGGGTCGACCCAGCCGCCCAGGTATTGCGAACTGCCGATGCGCTGGCTCACGGCGGCCTTGTCCAGCAACTCCACGGCCACGCCGCGCTGGCGCCACTGCTCGGCGCGCTGCTCCAGGGTGTGCATCGCCGCGCCGGAAAACGCCGGCTGGATCCAGCCCTTGCGGGTGGCGTCGCAGCGAATGCCGTGTTCCTTGATCAGCTCGAACACTTCATCGGCCGCGCCACCCACGGCATCGATCAGCGCCTCGCCCTGTACCGGGCCGAACTTGGCCAGCAGTTGCTCGGGGTCGAACTTGAGCCCGGGGATCACTTGCCCACCGTTGCGCCCGGAGGCGCCCCAACCGGGCTCGCCGGCATCCAGCACACAGACGCTGGCGCCGCTCTGGGCCAGGCGCAGGGCGCTCACCAGCCCGGTGTAGCCGGCGCCGACAATCGCCACATCGACCTCCCGGTCCTCGGCCAGTGCCGGGGTGTGCTCGGCCGGCCTGGCCGTGGCGGCCCACAGCGAGGGCGGCATGCGCAGGGTCTGGGACACACTCATGCCTGCACCTCCGTGCCCTGGTTGAGCAGGCGCCGCAGGAAGTCCTGGGTGCGCGGATGGCTCGGGGTGCTGAGCACGGTACGCGCCGGCCCGGCCTCGACGATGCGCCCGCTGTGGAGGAAGCACACCTGGTCTGCCACGTCCTGGGCAAAGCCCATTTCATGGGTGACCACGATCATGGTCATGCCCTCGTCGGCCAGCTTGCGCATCACCGCCAGCACCTCGCCCACCAGTTCCGGGTCCAGCGCCGAAGTCGGTTCGTCGAAGAGAATCGCCTCCGGGTCCATGGCCAGCGCCCGGGCAATGGCCACCCGTTGCTGCTGGCCGCCGGAGAGCTCGTCCGGGTAGGCGTGCATGCGATGGGCCAGGCCGACCTTTTCCAGCAGCGCCTCGGCCCGCAGGCGTGCTTGCCGGGGGTCCTGTTTCTTGACGTAGATCGGCCCCTCGGTGACGTTCTGCAAGGCCGTGCGATGGGGAAACAGGTTGAAGCGCTGGAACACCATGGCCACCCGGGTACGCAGTTCATGGATGCTCTTGGCCTGCCGGTCGACCCGCGCCCCGCTCACCAGGATGTCGCCCTGCTCGTAGCTTTCCAGGCCGTTGATGCAGCGCAGCAGGGTCGACTTGCCGGACCCCGAGGGCCCGATCAGGCACACCACTTCACCGCTGTGCACCTGTAGGTCGATGCCTTCGAGCACCGCCACGTTGCCAAAGCTCTTGTGTACGCCCTTGATCTGGATCATGGCTTTCTCCGGGTGCTGATGCGCGCTTCCAGGCGGCGCAGGGCAAAGGACAGCGGCAGGCTCAGGGCCAGGTAGAGCAAGGCCACCAGGGTGTAGACGGTCATGTTCTCGAAGGTCGAGGAAGCGATCAGCTGCCCGGCCCGGGTCATCTCGGCCACGGTGATGGTCGACACCAGGGACGAGTCCTTGAGCATCATCACCAGGGTGTTGCCGTAGGGCGGCAAGGCGATGCGCAGGGCCTGGGGCAGTACCACCCGACGCATGATCATCGGCCCGCGCATGCCGATGGATTCGGCGGCCTCGATCTGCCCCTGGTGGATGGCCTGGATACCGGCGCGGAAGTTTTCCGCCTGGTACGCCGAGTAGGCGATGCCCAGGCCGATCACCCCGGCCTGCATGGCGGTGAGCTGGATGCCGAAATCCGGCAGCACGAAGTAGATGTAAAACAGCTGGACGATGATCGGCAGCCCGCGAATGACGTTGACCACGCCGATGGCGAACAACGCCACCGAGCGCACCTTGGACACCATCATCAAGGCGAAGACCAGGCCGATCAGCGAGCTGAGCACGAAGGAGCCAACGGTGACCTGCAGGGTGACCACTGCGCCTTTCAACAGAATGGGCAGGAAGTCCAGAGCGTTCTGGAGAAACATGGAGAGACCCGTTTAATCAGCAGGAAAGGGACCCGGGCCAGGCGCCGGGCCGCGACTGGATCAGTTGAGCTTCCAGTGCTCGATGATGCGGTCCAGGGTACCGTCGGCCTTGATCGCGGCGATCCCGCGATTGACCTCGGCCAGGGTCTGGGCATCGCCCTTGCGCACGATCAGGCAGACATCGCCCATGACCACCGGCTGGTAGCCCTTGACCAGCCGCACCTTGTTCTGGGTGCCCTGGGCCAGTTGGTAGGCGAGGATCGGCCGGTCGGCGAAACCGGCCTTGATCCGCCCCAGGGCCAGGTCGCGCATCAGATCGGGAATCGAGTCGTAGCCGCGCACTTCCTTGAAGATCCCGCGCTTGTTCAACTCGTCGATAAACACCGTGCCGACCTGGGCGCCGACGGTTTCCCCGGCCAGGTCCTCCATGCGGCGGTAGTCGCTGGCGTCGTCGGCCTTGACGATCAGGCCCTCGCCGTAGCTGAACACCGGGTCGGAGTACTGCACCACTTTCTCGCGCACCGGGGTGCGCAGCATGGCAGCGGAAATGATGTCGATCTTGTTCGAGGTCAGTGAGGGGATCAGTGCGGCGAAGGTGGTCTGCTGGATGTCCACGGCGAAACCGCCGGCCTTGCCCACGGCCCGGGCGGCATCGATCATCATGCCCTCGATGCTCTGGCTCTTGACGTCAAGGAAGGTGAAGGGAATGCCGGTGGCGGTGGCCCCGACCTTGTACAGCGGCTCGGCCTGGGCCGACGCCGAAAGGCCCAGGCCAAGGGCGCAACAGAATGCGAAAACAGCGGGTGCAAGGACGCGAGTGCGGGTGTGCATGGCGAATCTCCCATTGGACGGTTTTATTGTTTGAAGTCCGTGATGGATAGCCTCTGTTGTGGAAGGCAGGAGGCATGAGCCCGACTATAAACAATTTACAAAAATCGTAAAGAGATTTATAAATATCGAATATCGATATTCAAAACACAAAATAACCTGAAAGGACTGGTCATGAGCGATAACAACAACTCCCTTTTCAACCAGTCACTGGAGAAAGGCCTGGCGGTGCTGCGGGCCTTCAACGCCGCGCAACGGACCATGAACCTGGCGGAAATCGCCACGGCCGCCGACATCAACAAAAGCTCGGCGCAGCGCATGATCCACACCCTGGAACAGCTGGGCTACGTGCGTAAGCACCCGCAGACCAAGCGCTTCCAGCTGACCCCGCGGGTGATGGAGATCGGCTACAACTACCTGGCCGCCGACACCCTGGTGGACGTGGCCAACCCCTTCCTCGCCGAGCTGGCCCAGGTCACCGGGGAAACCACCAACCTCACCGAGCCCGATGGCCTGGACATGGTCTATGTAGCGCGCTTCGTGGCGCCCAAGTTCATCCCCATCCACATGCCCATCGGCAGTCGTATCCCGATGTACTGCACCGGCTCGGGCCGCGCCTACCTCAGCGCCCTGCCCGCCGCCGAGGCCTTGCAGATCCTCCAGGCCAGCGACCGCAAGGCCCACACCCGGCACACCCGCACCGACCTGGACGAGATCCAGCGCGAGATCGACGCCACCCAGCGCCGCGGCTATGCCCTGAACCCGGAAGAACTGTTCCTGGGCGACATGGCGATAGCCGCGCCCATCCTCGATGGCAAGGGCTTGCCGGTGGCCGCGGTGCACGTGGTGGTGCCCAGCAGCCGCTGGACCCTGGAAGAAGCCGAACGCAAGCTCGCGCCCTCGGTGATCGAATGCGCCAGGGCCATCCGCACCTCGATTCGCACCCTTTGAAAATCACTCTCCTGTAGCCGCTGCCGCAGGCTCGGGCCGCGTTCGGACGAACGGCCCGTAGGGACGCGACGCTCTCAAGGCCGACAGAGTTCCGACGGGGGATCGCCAGGCAAGGCCCTGCGGGCCTTTGCGCAGCCTCGCTGACGCTCGGCAGCGGCTACAGGGCCAGTGCCGATCAAGGATTTGTGTAGCCGCTACCACAGGCTCGGGCCGCGTTCGGACGAACGGCTCGCAGGGACGCGGCGTTCTCAAGGCCGATGAGCTCCCGACGGGGGATCGCCAGGCAAGGCCGGACGAGATCGGTTCGCAGCGCGCCGGCGCCAGCGGCTACAATTCGCGCTTATTGTCTTCGTGCGGAATACCTTTCATGTCCAACCTCGCCTCCACCCAGCCCAACCGCGGCTGGGCGTTCTGGTGCAAACCCCTGCTGTTCCTGCTGGTCGCCGCCATCGGCCTGTATTACGTGAAGTGGTCGCCCTACTACCTCAAGGCCTTTGTCGCCGCCGACAGCCACAGCATCGGAGCCTCGATCCTCAACGATCAGCAGAGCTCGCCCTGGAGCGCCGCCCTGGCCTATTCCCAGGTGTACTTCCTGGCCATCTGGAAGGCTGCGGTGCTGGCGGTGATCCTGGGTTCCCTGCTGCAGGTGCTGATTCCCCGGGATTGGCTGCTGCGCCTGTTCGGCCGCGCCGGCTTCGGCTCGACCCTGCGCGGCGGGCTGTTCGCCCTGCCGGGCATGATGTGTTCCTGCTGCGCCGCGCCGGTGGCTGCTGGCCTGCGCCGGCAGAAGGTTTCGGTGGGTGCGGCCCTGGCGTTCTGGATCGCCAACCCGGTGCTCAACCCGGCCACCCTGGTGTTCATGGGCTTTGTCCTGGGCTGGGGCTTTTCCGCCCTGCGCTTGGTGGCGGGCATTGTCCTGGTGTTGGGCGTGTCCTTGGTGGCGCAGCGTGTCGCCGGCCCCGAGCAACTGCCCGAAGCCGCGGTGGATGCGGTGGTGGAAGCCAGCACGGTGAACGACCAGCCGTTCCTCAGCCGCTGGGGCAAGACCCTGTGGCAACTGTTCTGGAGCACCATTCCGATCTACGTACTGGCGGTACTGGTGCTGGGCGCGGCGCGGGTCTGGCTGTTTCCGCATATCGACGGCGCCATGGGTGACAGCCTGTGGTGGCTGGTGCCGCTGGCGATCGCCGGGACCCTGTTCGTGATCCCCACGGCGGCAGAGATTCCCATCGTCCAGACCATGATGACCCTGGGCCTGGGCACCGGGCCTGCGGTGGCCCTGCTGATGACCCTGCCGAGCATCAGCCTGCCGTCGCTGCTGATGCTGCGCAAGGATTTCGATGCCCGGGTACTGGTGACCGTGGCCGTGCTGACCATGCTGGTGGGGATTGTCTGCGGGTTGATTGGTGCGGTGTTGTTGTAGGGCTGGAGGGCCCTTTCGCTGGCAAGCCAGCTCCTACGGTCGGTGGGGAGCTGCCCATGTAGGAGCCGGCTTGCCGGCGAAGGCGATCTCGCGGGCCCCTTCGCTGGCAAGCCAGCTCCTACGGTCGGTGGGAGCGGCCCTGCAGGAGCCGGCTTGCCGGCGAACGAATCAGCGCGGTGAGCGCTGGCGCAGGTAATCGAGCACGGCGCCGTGCTCGCCGCTGAACTCGATCCGCGCGCCCTTGCTCTCGCGCTGGAAGGCGTACATCGGGTCGTAGTATTCACCCAGCAAGCCTTTGATCCAGGCCCGGTGCCGTTCCACGTCGCCGCTGCGGGCCTGTTCCGCCAGCGCGGCTTCCATCAGCAGGAACAGGCGCTGGTGACGCTCGCCACCGAGGCGCTTGTGGATCTTGTTCAGGCTTTCCAGCAGGCGCTCGGCGAACAGCGCGAAGCCCTGTTCGCCATGCACCGCCACAAACTCGGCGCAGAGGTTGACCACGTAGTCGTCAAGGATCCTTTGCACCCGGTTGGCCAGGCTGTCCTCCAGCCAGACCATGGGCAAGCCCTGCATGCTCTGGTACAGCGGCAGCGGCAAGGCGCAACTGCCGATCATGCGGTTCTCGTCTTCCAGAACAAAGCTCTGCACGCCGCGCTCACGCTTTTTCAGCAGGTCCACCGCCAGGCAGTTTTCGAAGTCGATGTTGCTCGGCTGGCCGGTGGCGCGGCGGCCGAAGCTGGAGCCGCGGTGGTTGGCGTGGCCTTCCAGGTCCAGGGCGTTGTCCAACTGGCCCAGCACTTGGGTCTTGCCGGTGCCGGTCATGCCCCCCAGGAGGACGAAATCGCACTGCTGCAGGGCCTGCTCGGTGGTGTCCAGGAGGAAGGTACGCATGGCCTTGTAGCCGCCGCCGACCCGCGGGTAAGCGATGCCTGCTTCGTCCTTGAGCCACTGCTGGACGATCTGCGAGCGCAGGCCGCCGCGAAAGCAGTACAGCAGGCCGTCGGGATGGGCCCGGGCAAAATCCGCCCAGGCCTGGATGCGCTGTTCCTTGATCGCGCCGGACACCAGTTGATGCCCCAGGACAATCGCCGCCTGCTGGCCCTGCTGCTTGTAGCAGGTGCCGACCCGTTGGCGCTCCTGGTCGGTCATCAGGGGCAGGTTGAGCACCCCGGGAAAGGCGCCCTTGGTGAATTCGATCGGCGCGCGGGTGTCCATCATCGGCCGGTCGTTGAGGAAGATCTCGCGGTAGTCGGTGCAGTCCAGAGACATCAGAACACCTCGACCGCGTGGCTCTGTCGCTCTACCAGCTCGCCAATCGGCGCCAGTTCCAGGCCCAGTTCCGCCGCCAGGGCCAGGAATTCGGCATTGCCTTGCGGGGTTACCGCCACCAGCAGCCCGCCACTGGTCTGCGGGTCGCAGAGCACGCGCTTGTGCAGTTCCTGCACTCGCCCGACCTTGTCGGCGTAGCTGCTGTAGTTGCGCAAGGTGCCACCGGGCACACAGCCCTGGTCCAGGTAGTATTCGACCCCCGGCAGGCGCGGTACGCGGTCGTAGTGAATGCGCGCGGTCAGGCCACTGCCGTCGGCCATTTCCACCAGGTGCCCGAGCAGGCCGAAACCGGTGACGTCGGTCATCGCGGTCACCCCTTCGAGCTTGCCGAAACGGCTGCCGGGCTTGTTCAGGGTGCACATCCAGTCCCGGGCCAGGCCGATGTCGGCGCTGCGCAGCTTGCCCTTTTTCTCGGCGGTGGTGAGCACGCCGATCCCCAGGGGCTTGGTCAGGTACAGCAGGCAACCGGCGGTGGCGGTGTCGTTGCGCTTCATGAAGCGCTTTTCCACCAGCCCGGTGACCGCCAGGCCGAAGATCGGCTCCGGCGCATCGATGGAGTGCCCGCCCGCAAGAGGAATGCCCGCGGCGTCGCATACGGCGCGGCCGCCGCGGATCACCTCCCGGGCGATTTCCGGGGCCAGCACGTTCACCGGCCAGCCGAGAATGGCAATCGCCATCAGCGGGTCGCCGCCCATGGCGTAGATGTCGCTGATGGCGTTGGTGGCGGCGATGCGGCCGAAGTCGAAGGGGTCGTCGACGATGGGCATGAAGAAGTCGGTGGTGGAGACCACGCCGCGCTCTTCATCGATGGCGTACACCGCCGCGTCATCGCGCGAGGCATTGCCGACCCAGAGCTTGGGGTCGAGGTTCTGCGCCCCGCTGCCGGCCAGGATCACCTCCAGTACCTGGGGGGAAATCTTGCAGCCGCAACCGGCTCCGTGGCTGTACTGGGTCAGGCGAATCGGCTCGCTCATGGGGCACCTCGTCAAGTCTGGGACGGGGATTCTAGCAGAGCCCTCAGGCACTTGGCCGCGGCGTGCCCTGATGGAACAGCATCTGCCAGCGCCCCTCCTGGCAGCGCCACAGCGAGCTGCGCCAGGCACTGCTGGCCGCCCGCCCGGGCGCTGCGGCGTTATGGCACAGGTAGGTGACCTGGGCCAGGTCGGCCCCCAGGCACTGCACGGCGAACTCGCTGATGCGCCGTTCGATGAACACCTGCTGCGGCAGGCTGGCCAGCACCTGGGCCTTGTCCCAGCGCCCGCCGCTGACGCCGAATTCAAGAAAGTCATCGGCCAGCAAGGCCTCCAGCGCCTGGCGATCGGCACGCACTTCGGCCTGTTGCAACTGGCGTTCAAGCATCAGCAGGTGGTCGGACAGCTCCATGGTCACTCCCGAGGTGGTGGCGGGTAAGTGGCGCACTCTAGCATTGCGCGCCTGCACCAGCGCCGGGCCTGGGGGCCGGGCATTGCCCAGGCCTGCAGCGCCCGGCCCTCCCCGCCATCGGCACGCACCCCGCCCCAAGCGCCAATCCCGCGGCCATTCACGCCTTTGTCGCAAGCCGCTGTTTCAAGTTGGTACGCCATATGCAAACGTTTGCGAGTTGTAATTTTGTGGGTGTTCGCCGCCTTCTTTCGAAGTGTCGAGCACAAGGGACTTCACACTGCAAGAACAGGGACTTTCCATGCTCAACCCTCTGCGACGCCATGCGTCCTGCCGTACCCTGGCTGTTTCGTTGTGGCTGGCCGGCGTTACGGGTCTACCCAGCGCCTTCGCCCAGCCCCCCGCCGCCCCGGCGGACGACTCGGCCCAGGGCGAAAGCCTGAGCGCCGATGTACAACCGGCCAAACAGGGCGCCTACCTCTCCGACTGGTACAACCAGGACCTGATGCTCATCGGCAGCAAGGACATCAGCTTCGGCCCGCGCCCGGCAGACGACATCTACCTGGAATACGAATACTTCGGGCGCAAGGGCCCCTTCGAGCTGTACGGCTACATCGACCTGCCGAAGATCCTCGACATCGGCAACAGCCACGACAAGGGCATCTGGGACCACGGCTCGCCGCTGTTCATGGAGCACGAGCCGCGAATCTCCATCGACTACCTGGCCGGCCGCAGCCTGGCCATCGGCCCGTTCAAGGAGTGGTACGTGGCCTTCGACTGGATCTACGACCACGGCAGCCGCACCGCCAACCGCGCCAACACCCTGTACAGCGGCCTGGGCACCGACATCGACACCCATTCGCGGGTCAACCTCTCGGCCAACTTCTACGGCCGCTACCAGTGGGAAAACTACGGCGCCAGCAACGAGTATTCCTGGGACGGCTATCGCGCCCAGCTGAAATACATCGTGCCCATCGACAGCTTCAGCAACGGCGCCTCGCTGACCTACATCGGCTTCACCAATTTCGATTTCGGCTCCGACCTGCACAAGGACAACCCGGCCCGCACCGCCAATGCCACGGTGGCCACCAACGTGCTGCTCTATTCCTTCACCCACCTGCGCTTCACCCTGGTGGGCCGCTACTTCCACAACGGCGGCAACTGGGAGGATGGCAGCGTGCTGAATTTCGGTGATGGCGAGTTCCGTGCCCGCTCCAATGGCTGGGGCTATTACGCGGGGGTGGGCTATCAGTTCTAGAGCAGTGCCAAGACGGAACAGGTTGCGCTGAGTTGCAACCTGGATCAGGCAGGATAAGCGCCAATTAACGGCAGTCATGGAGGTTGTATGCGTGGGATTCAAAAGGTTTCGTGGGCAATGGGCTTGAGCGCACTGGTGGCTAGCGGCGCCTGGGCCAGTGAGGCACCGATCAAGCCCAAGGTGGTGCTGATCAGCATGTTCGCGCCGGAAGCGCAGCACTGGATCGAGCGCCTGGAGCTCAAGCGCGAGATCCGCGTGCCGGGGCTGGCGGCGGAGTATCCGGTGATTCGCTGCAACGACCGGGAGGTGTGCCTGTTGACCACGGGCATGGGCCAGACCAATGCCGCGGCGTCGACCCTGGCCCTGGCGCTGTCGCCCAAATTCGACCTGCGCAAGAGCTATTTCCTGATTGCCGGGATCGCCGGCATCAGCCCCCAGCACGGCACCATCGGCACCGCCGCCTGGGCCCATTACCTGGTGGAGTTCGGCACCCAGTGGGAAATCGACTCCCGGGATGCGCCCGAGGGCTGGCCCACCGGCTACCTGGGGATCAACACCAAGGGCCCCAACGAAAAACCGCCCCTGGACTACAAGACCGAAGTCTTCGAGCTGAACCCCAAGCTCCAGGCCAAGGCCTTCGCCCTGAGCCGCAACGTGGCCCTGAGCGAGAGCAAGGAGTCGGCGGCCTGGCGCCTGAAATACCCCAAGGCCCCGGCCAACCAGCCACCGGTGGTGACCCGTTGCGACACCCTGGCGGGCAACACCTGGTTTTCCGGCACCCGCCTGAGCGAACGGGCGGAGGTCTGGACCCGCTTGCTGACCGACAACAAAGGCACCTATTGCACCACCCAGCAGGAAGACAACTCCACCTACGAAGCCTTGCTGCGGGCCAGCCGCGAGGGCCTGCTGGACATCCAGCGCCTGGCGGTGGTGCGCGCCGGTTCCGACTTCGACCGCCCGGCCCCGGGGGCCAGCGAAGTGGACAACCTGCTCAAGTAC
This sequence comes from Pseudomonas protegens CHA0, assembly GCF_000397205.1. NCBI lineage: Bacteria > Pseudomonadati > Pseudomonadota > Gammaproteobacteria > Pseudomonadales > Pseudomonadaceae > Pseudomonas > Pseudomonas protegens. The sequence goes on along the minus strand of NC_021237.1, from coordinate 2,582,481 downwards.
GCCGACCAGGGCGGCTTTGTCCCGGCCCTGGAAAACCTCTACCGGGCGGGCAACCCCCTGGTGCAGGACATCCTCGGCAACTGGTCGGCCTGGGAAAAGGGCGTGCCCGAGACCTGATTTCTCTCCCGGGAGCGGCCAGGCGGCGTTCCGCTTGCCGGCGATGGAGGTCTCAAGGCCCTCTTCGCCAGCAAGCTGGCTCCTACACAGAATACGCAGCGCACGCATCCCCCGTAGGAGCCGGCTTGCCGGCGAAAGCGATCTCAAGGGCCCCTTCGCCAGCAAGCGGGCTCCTACACAGGACACACAGCGCGCGCATCCCCCGTAGGAGCCGGCTTGCCGGCGAAAGCGATCTCTGGGCCCTCTTCGCCAGCAAGCGGGCTCCTACACAGAACACACGGCGCACGCATCCCCCGTAGGAGCCGGCTTGCCGGCGAAGGCGATCTCAGGGCCCCTTCGCCAGCAGGCGGGCTCCTACGCAGGGATGGCCGCTGCGCTCAGGGGATGAGGATGATTTTTTCGCCGCGCCCCTGGTTCACTTCGGCATAACGCTCCAGCCCCCGCTCCAGCGGCGATTCCACCAGGCCTTCCGGCAGCGGCAGCAGGCCTTCATCGAAATAGCGGCCGAACTGCTCCAGCATCGCCGCGCACGCCTCTACGCCATACAACAGCGAGTTGATCCCCACCACCGAGCCACCCTTGCGGTACAGCGCCAGGGCCGGCAGTTGCACATGGCCGTCCACCGGGGCGGCGATGATGGCGATGCGGCCAAAGGTGGCCAGGGCCGGCACCGAGGCCGGCAGCCAGAAGCCGGTGGTGTCGAAGATCACCTCGGCACCGCCGGCATAGACTTCGGCCACCTGGGCCGCCAGGGTTTCCGGCTGTTGCAGGTGCAAGGTCGGGTAGCCCTGGGCTTCAAGCGCCTGGACCTGCTCCACCCGGCGCGCCGCCGCCAGCACCCGGGCGCCGCGCACCTTGGCCAGGGCCAGGGCCGCCGAGGCCACCGCGCCGCCGCCGATCACCAGCAGCCGGGTGTCACGGGCTACGCCACTGCGCTCCAGGGCATCCCAGGCCGTGGTGTAGGGCACCCCGAGGCTTGCGGCCTGGGCAAAGCTCAGGTGCCGTGGCTTGCGGGCCACGCCCTGGGCGGACAGCACCACGTACTGGGCATGGCTGCCGTCGGCGAAGAAGCCCAGCTCCTTACCGGTGCCCCAGACTTCCTGGCCCAGCAGTTGCGCCGGCCCCTGCTCCACCACCCCGGCAAAGTCCCGCCCGGGCACCCGCGGCAGTGTGGTGTAGGGAAAGCGCCCGAGGACGTTCTTCACATCACTGGGGTTGAGGCCCGCGGCCTTGATGCGCACCAGCACCTGGCCAGCACCCGGCACCGGGGTGGGCAGGTCCACTACGTGCAGGGCCGCGAGGTCGCCGGTGGCGGAAAATTGCAGTGCTTTCATCGTCGGTTCCATGAGTCGGGGGAGAAAGGAAAAATGCCTGTTCAGGACAGCCAGCTGCCGAGCAACTGGCGCCCCAGGGGCCACAACTGCTCACCGCCGAGCATGCCCAAGAGGCCGACCAGGGCGATTGCCGGCGGCGCCGGAGAACGCACCTGCAAGGCGCCGTAAAGCAGGCCGACCAACAGGCCGGCGGCCAGGGAAATCAGGTAGTTCATGCTGCGCTCCAGAGGCCGTGCGGCTCATGCCGGGGTGAAGTGGCGTGTGCGGCACAGTCTAGGTGGCACGGTCCCGCGGCATCGGCCAAGTGCTTCAGGATTTCGGCCAAGGCCGAAACCCTGGCGGTCGCTTGGCTGGCGTCCGCCTGATGCACATCCGGCGCTCTCCGGATCTTCACGTCTCCTGCGGAGCCGTTCGTCCGAACGCGGCCCGAGCCTGTGGCAGCGGCTACACCTGGCTGGCGCTGGCGTACTGGGAAGGCGCGACCCCCAGTTCCCGGCGGAACATGTCGCTGAAGCTGCTGGGGGAATAACCCAGCTCCCGGGCAATGCGGCTCACCGGTACACCCTGGATCAGTTCCGCGGCAGCGGTGGCCAGTTGCACCTGGCGCCGCCATTCGGCAAAGCCCACGCCCAACTGCTCCTTGAACAGCCGCGCCAGGGTGCGCACGCTGGCCCCCGCCGCATCGGCGTGCTGTTCAAAGGAGATGGCCAGGGACGGCGCCGCCATCACCGCCTGGCACAGGCTGCCCAGGCGCCGGTCGGAGGCGTCCGGCAGGGCTATCTTCAATTGCGAGCGGCGAGCCCGGCGCAGTTCCAGCAGGGCCAGCCCCACCAGCGCCTCGTAGTACTCCGGCTGCGGCGGGTCGAGTTCCACCAGGCGCACGATCAATTCGCGCAGCAGGTTGTCCACCTGCAGCACCTGGACGCTGGGGTCCAGGGTCGCCGCCAGGGACGGGCGCAAGTAGATGTTGCGCATCTGCAGGTCGCTGACCACGCGAATCCCGTGGCTCACGCCCGACGGCAACCACACCGCGCGCTGGGGCGGCACCACCAGGGCTTCATGGGGCGTCTCGACCCACATCACCCCGCTCATGGCGTAGAGCAACTGGCCCCAATCGTGTTCATGGGGCTCGATGAACAAGCCCCGCAGATAGGTGCGGGCCAGGGGTTGCACCGGGATCGCGGGGTCGCTGAGGTCGGGGGGTGCGGCTAGGGCCATGGCAAGGTCGCGGCAGGTCGGCGGGCGCCCATGGTAACCAGCCGCCCGGGGCGCCGCCAACCGCTGCCGCACCCATCCGGATGAAGGCCTGGGCGCCGCTCGGGAATCCATTCGGATAGAGCGGCTGGCGGCCCATGACCGTCGGTAGCCCGGGCGGACAATCAGAGTGAATTTTTCCGCCGCGCCAGGATCACTAAAAGATCACAGGGAGGAACCAAGGCTTTATGAACAACGCAAAACTTTTCGTCATCGAATACACCCTCCACGGCGCCCCCAAGTCCTTCATCATCCGCCAGGAAAAGATGGACAACGCCGAGGCCTGGCACTGGGCCAGTTGCGACGCTGGAGTGGGTCGGATAGGACGTTTCGGCCGCGAACGGGTGAAGAAGACCAGCAAGCCCATGGCCGAAAAGTTCGGTATCGAAAACGTCACCTGGCGCCCTTCGGTCTAGGACGCAGCAACGCGGGTGGAGCCGCACGGCCCCACCCGCCGATCCCCCCTCAGCCGTGGGCGCCCTTGGCGCATTTGCAGCCTTCGGTGGAAGCGCAAGGCTCGCCGTGGGCGTGATGGTCGGCGCACGCCTGGCAGCAGTAGTGCTTGCCGTGACGGACGATGGCATGGGCGCCCAGCTTGCAGGTGCAGGCCGGGCAGGCACAGGTTTGCGTGGACATGGCATGGCTCCTCGGGTTCAAGGCTCGGGCCTTTGAGCGGGTGCTTCACCGAGCGCCCCGCTCGGGCCGAGTCCCCACAGGTTAGGCCAAGGCACCGCCCGGCCACGGCGCACGCGACTGATGGTCGGCCCCTCACTCCCAGCCCTGCAAACGCAAGGTAGCGCGCACCAGCCGCTGTTCTTCGTCCTCGATGTCCCTGAGGTTGCGGGCAATGCCCTGGATATGCGCCACCGCCGCCTTGCGCGCTTGTTCCGGCAGGCGCCCGGTGACTGCGTTGTACAGCCGCGCATGCTGGCGGTCGATCTGGCGCTTGGGCGCCGGGCGGTGATAGAGGTTGTTGACCGAGGCGAACACCGAGTTCAGCAGCAGGTCGGTGAGCGAGCCCAGGGTCTGCACCAGCACCGGGTTGTGCGAGGCCTCGCAGATCGCCAGGTGAAAGGCGTGGTCCAGGCGCGCCAGGGCGGCGGGCTCCAGGGCCTGTTCATGGGCCTGCAGCAGGGCCTGGTAGGCGCGCTCGATCAGCACGAAATCCGCTTCGGTGCCGCGCAGGGCCGCCAGCCGCGCCGACTCGCCTTCAAGCAGGCTGCGCACTTCCAGCAGGTCGTAGAGGGTGCGGGGCTGGGAGCTGAACAGATGCATCAGCGGCGACTGCGCCGCCGGGGCCGACAGTTGCGCCACCTGGGAGCCGCGGCCCTGTCGAGTGTCGATGATGCCCCGCGCCCGCAGCAGTTTCAGGCCCTCGCGCAGGGCCGTGCGCGAAACCCCGAGCTTGGCCGTCAGGCGCCGTTCCGAGGGCAGCAACTGGCCGGTCTTGAATACCCCGTCGACGATCAGCCGCTCGATCCGTGCGCAGACCAGGTCCGCCACCTGGGGCCGACGCCCCGCTTGCGTGTCCTGCATGCTTCCTCCCACTGGTATGACCAGCCCTGTGCCATTTGTCCGGCTATTGCTGCGTGCCCGCCAAGCGTTTGAAAAAACTGATTTTTTGGAAAAAGCCCGGCCTGCCCTGGAAAACAAAGTGGTTCGACCACTGCCAACGCACATGGACACTAAAGCCCGCCGGGCCAATCATGCAAGGCAGCCGTACAGCATTCGCGACCTGATAAAAACCACACAAGGTCCTTAGCCGCCATGACGATTCTCTACGACGAACGCCTCGATGGCACCCTGCCCGACGTCGACCGCCAGGCCCTGATCCAGGCCCTGCGCCAGCAGCTACCGGAGCTGGAGCTGCTGGACCAGGAGCAACAGCTCAAACCCTACGAATGCGATGGCCTGAGCGCCTACCGCAGCACGCCGATGCTGGTGGCCCTGCCCCGGCACCTGGACCAAGTGCAGCGCATCCTGCAGATCTGCCACGCCCACCGGGTGCCGGTGGTGGCCCGGGGCGCCGGCACGGGCCTGTCCGGTGGCGCCCTGCCCCTGGAAAAGGGCCTGCTGCTGGTGATGGCGCGCTTCAAGGAAATCCTCCAGATCGACCCCGCCGCCCGTTGCGCCCGGCTCCAGCCCGGGGTGCGCAACCTGGCGATCTCCCAGGCCGCCGCGCCTTGGGGCCTGTACTACGCCCCCGACCCCTCTTCGCAGATCGCCTGTTCGATTGGCGGCAATGTCGCGGAAAACGCCGGCGGCGTGCATTGTCTGAAATACGGCCTGACCGTGCACAACCTGCTCAAGGTCCAGATGCTCAGCGTCGAAGGCCAGCCCCTGACCCTGGGCAGCGAGGCCCTGGACGCGCCGGGCTTCGACCTGCTGGCGCTGTTCACCGGCTCCGAAGGCCTGCTGGGGGTGATCACCGAAGTCACGGTCAAGCTGCTGCCCAAGCCGCAGATCGCCAAGGTGCTGCTGGCGGCCTTCGACTCAGTGGAAGCCGCCGGCCGCGCCGTGGCCGACATCATTGCCGCGGGCATCATCCCCGGCGGCCTGGAGATGATGGACAACCTGGCGATCCGCGCCGCCGAGGACTTCATCCATGCCGGCTACCCGGTGGACGCCGAGGCCATCCTGCTGTGCGAGCTGGACGGCGTGGAAGCCGATGTCCACGACGATTGCGAGCGGGTGCGCCAGGTGCTGGAACAGGCCGGCGCCAGCGAGGTGCGCCTGGCCCGGGACGAGGCCGAGCGCGTGCGTTTCTGGGCCGGGCGCAAGAACGCCTTCCCGGCGGTGGGGCGCTTGTCCCCGGACTACTACTGCATGGACGGCACCATTCCCCGCCGCGAGCTGCCGGGGGTGCTGCGGGGCATCGCCCGCCTGGCCGACGAACACCAGCTGCGGGTGGCCAACGTGTTCCATGCCGGCGACGGCAACATGCACCCCTTGATCCTGTTCGACGCCAACCAGCCCGGCGAGCTTGAGCGGGCCGAGGCCCTGGGGGGCAAGATCCTCGAACTGTGCGTGGCAGTGGGCGGCAGCATCACCGGCGAACACGGGGTGGGCCGGGAGAAAATCAACCAGATGTGCGCCCAGTTCAACCACCACGAGCTGACCCTGTTCCACGCCATCAAGGCGGCCTTCGACCCCAGCGGCCTGCTCAACCCGGGGAAGAACATCCCGACCCTGCACCGCTGCGCCGAATTTGGCGCCATGCACATCCACCACGGGCAACTGCCCTTCCCCGAACTGGAGCGATTCTGATGAACGTGGCCAGCGATTTCGACGCCGCCGAGACCTTGCTGGAACAGGTGCGCGATGCCTTGGCGAGCGACACCGCGCTGCGCATCCAGGGTTCCAACAGCAAGGCCTTTCTCGGCCGCGAGAGTGCCGGGGAAATACTCGATACCCGCAGCCATCGCGGCATCGTCAGCTACGACCCCACGGAGCTGGTGATCAGCGCCCGGGCCGGTACGCCGCTCGCCGAGCTGCACGCCACCCTGGACGCCGCCGGGCAGATGCTGCCCTGCGAACCGCCGTCCTTCGGCGCGGGCGCGACCCTGGGCGGCATGCTCGCCAGCGGCCTGTCCGGGCCGCGCCGGCCCTGGGCCGGGGCGGTGCGCGATTTCGTCCTCGGCACCCGGGTCATCAGCGGCAGCGGCCAACACCTGCGGTTTGGCGGCGAGGTGATGAAGAACGTCGCCGGCTATGACCTGTCACGGCTGATGGCCGGCAGCTACGGCTGCCTGGGGCTGGTCACCGAGGTCTCGCTGAAGGTCCTGCCCAAGCCCCGGCAATGCCTGAGCCTGAGCCTGGAAATGGACCGCCAGCGGGCCCTCGCCCAGCTTGCCGAATGGGGCCAGCAGCCCTTGCCCATCAGCGCCGCCTGCCATGACGGCGAACGCCTGCACCTGCGCCTGGAGGGCGGTGAAGGCTCGGTGGCGGCGGCCCATGACCGGCTCGGCGGCGAGCCCCTGGACCCGGGCTACTGGAGCCAGCTCAACGAGCAGCAACTGGACTTCTTCAACCCCGGCCTGCCGCTGTGGCGCCTGTCGGTGCCGCACAACACCCCGCTGCTGCCCCTGCCCGGCGAACAACTGCTGGACTGGGGCGGCGCCCAGCGCTGGCTGAAGACCGATGCCACGGCCGCCGACATCCGCGCCGTTGTCAGCGCCGTTGGCGGCCACGCCAGTTGCTACAGCCACGGCCTGCTGGACAGCCCGTTCCAGCCCCTGGCGCCGACCCTGCTGCACTACCACCAGCGCCTCAAGGCCCAGCTGGACCCGCAAGGGATCTTCAACCCCGGCCGACTCTACGTGGAGCTCTAGACCATGCAGACCACCCTCAGCCCCGAGGCCCGGCAACTGCCCCGGGCCGCCGAAGCCGAGCGCATCCTGCGCAGTTGCGTGCATTGCGGCTTCTGCAACGCCACCTGCCCCACCTACCAGTTGCAGGGCGATGAGCTGGACGGCCCGCGGGGGCGCATCTACCTGATCAAGCAGGTGCTCGAAGGCGCCCCGGCCACCGCCCAGACGCAGCAGCACCTGGACCGCTGCCTGTCGTGCCGCAACTGCGAAAGCACCTGCCCTTCCGGGGTCGACTACCACAACCTGCTGGACATCGGCCGCGCCGCGGTGGATGCCGCCCTGCCCCGGCCCGCCGGCCAGCAATTGTTGCGCCGCGGCCTGCGGGCGCTGAGCGCCAACCCGCAGCTGTTCAAGGCCCTGATCCATGGCGGCAGCCGCCTGCGCCCGCTGCTGCCCCAGGCCCTGCAGGACAAGCTGCCGCGCCAGGTGCCCAGCGCCAAACCGCGTCCGCCCCTGCGCCATCCACGGCGCGTGCTGCTGCTCGAAGGCTGCGTGCAGCCGGGGCTGTCACCCAATACCAACGCCGCCGCAGCGCGGGTCCTGGATCGCCTGGGCATCAGCGTGCAACCGGTCAGCGAGGCCGGCTGCTGCGGCGCAGTGGACTATCACCTGGATGCCCAGCAAGCCGGTCTGCAGCGCGCCCGGCGCAATATCGACGCCTGGTGGCCGCACCTGCAACTGGGGGCCGAAGCCATCGTCCAGACCGCCAGCGGCTGCGGCGCCTTCATCAAGGATTACCAGCACCTGCTGGCCCATGACCCGGCCTACCGCAGCAAGGCCCAGCGCGTCAGTGCCCTGGCCCGGGACCTGGTGGAAGTGCTGCGGGACGAACCCCTGGAACAGCTCGGCGCCCACAGCGGCCAGCGCCTGGCCTTCCACTGCCCCTGCACCCTGCAGCACGCGCAGAAGCTCGGCGGCGCCGTGGAAAGCCTGCTGCAACGCCTGGGCTTTCACCTCACCGCGGTGCCCGACAGCCACCTGTGCTGCGGTTCGGCGGGCACCTATTCGCTGACCCAGCCGGCGCTGGCGCGGCAACTGCGGAACGACAAGCTGCAGGCCCTGGAAAGCGGCCAGCCGGACCTCATTGCCACCGCCAATATCGGCTGCCAGAGCCACCTCGACGGCGCCGGCCGGACCCCGGTACGGCACTGGATCGAAGTGCTGGAAGCCGCCCTGCCCTGAACCTCACGCCCCTGGAGCTCGCCATGCAGCACAAAGCCGTACTGGGTCAAGACGAAGCCCGCCGCATCCTCGCCGCCGCCCGCGCCGAGGCCCAGCGCCACCGGTGGGCGGTGAGCATCGCCGTGGTCGACGACGGCGGCCATCCCCTGGCCCTGGAACGCCTCGACGGCTGCGCGCCGATCAGTGCCTATATCGCCACCGAAAAGGCCCGCACCGCGGCCCTCGGCCGGCGCGAAACCAAGGCCTACGAGGACATGGTCAATGGCGGGCGCAGCGCCTTTCTCTCGGCGCCGCTGCTCACCTCCCTGGAAGGCGGCGTGCCGATCCGCGTCGGCGGCCAGGTGGTCGGCGCGGTGGGGGTTTCCGGGGTCAAAGCCGGTGAAGACGCCCAGGTGGCACTGGCTGGCGCCGCGTGCCTGGAGCGCGATTGAAGCGGGTTCAGGCGCGGCGCACGCTGCTGCGGTACATGAACAGCAGCGCCAGGGCCAGGCACAGCATCGCCAGCAGGCGGCTGGGCGACAGTTCGATGGCCGGGTTGCCGAACCAGCCGAAGTTGTCGATCAGCATGCCCATGCCCAACTGCCCGAGAATCACCGCCACCGTGGCCACCGCAGTGCCGACCCGGGGCACGGCCCCCACCATCACCAGCATGTAGACCACGCCGAACAACGCGCCGGTCAGTTGCCATTTCGGCGCCTGCAGCAGGCTCATGGCCTGGGGCGGCTGGAAAAACACGATCAGCAGCCCGGTGATCAGGGCACCCACGGCAAAGGTCAGCAGGCTGCTGCGCAACACACCGACGCTTTCCCCCAGGCGGCCATTGATCGCCGCCTGCACACTCAGCACCGCACCGGCGGCCACCACCACAACCAGCAATAGAAACAGATTCATCTTCAACCTCGGGCAATCAGGATCAGGGCCAGCACAATCAGCGCCAGGGCCAGCCAGCGTTCGGCATTGACCGGCTTGCGGGCGCTGCCGAACCAGCCGAAATGGTCGATCAGCACGCTTTTGCCCACCTGCCCGGAAAGGATCGCGATCATGGTCATGGCAATGCCGATATGGGGCGTGGCCAACGTCAGCACCACCACGTAGATCGGCCCCAGCACCCCGCCCAGCAACTGCCAGCGCGGCAACTGGCTGAAGGCCGGCCCGGGCTGCGGGCCGCTGAACAACAGCAGCAGCAACAGCAGCGCCGTGCCCACGCCGAAGATGCTCAGGGTCGCCCACAAATGGCCCACCTGGCTCCCCAGCGGGCCCAGCAGACCGGCCTCCACCGACAGGCCCATGCCCGCCAGGATCACCAGCGGCAACAGCATCAGACGCTGCCAGCCGGCAGCGGGTACAGCGTTCGCCACCGGGTTGGGCAGCGGTACTTCTATCGTTTCAGAGGACATGCAACACCTGCTCGACATCAAGGAATGGCCGACATTATCGATTGCGCAAGCTTTGCGATAAATGGGAGCATACCGACAACACCTTTGCGCAAAACGCACGGCAGGATCGACCCATGCACGGCTTCAACGACCTCGGTTTCAAGGCCCTGCGCCTGTTTATTGCCGTGCTCGACCAGGGCAGTTTTTCTGCCGTGGCGCGCCGCGAAGGGCTGGCGCCCTCGTCCATTTCACGGCAGATCCAACTGATGGAACAGGCCCTGGGCCAGCAGTTGCTCTACCGCCACACCCGCGCCGTCAGCCCCACCGAGGCCGGGCGCCTGCTGGGGCACCACGCGCGGCGGGTGCTGGCGCAGTGGGAGGAAGCCGAACAGGCGTTGCAGGAACAGCAGGACGAACCGGCCGGGCTGGTGCGGATCAACGCCCCGGTGGTCTTTGGCCAGCGCCACCTGTCGCCCTGGCTCGGTGAACTGCACGGGCGCTACCCGAAGCTGCAGCTGGATATCCAGCAGACCGACAGCTACATCGACCCCTTGCAGGACGGCACTGACCTGCTATTTCGCATCGGCACCCTGGAAGACTCCTCGATGCAGGCGCGCCTGCTGGCCCCGCAGCGCTACCGGGTAGCGGCCAGCCCGGCGTACCTGGCCCGGCACGGCACCCCGCACCATCCGGAGCAACTGCAGCGGCACCAGTGCCTGGCCTACAAGGGCGAGACCGGCCAGCAACGCTGGTTCTTCCGCCAGGGGCGGGCAGACTGGACGCCCTACAGCGTCAAGGGCCCGCTGACCGGCAACCACGCCGACACCCTGACCCAGGCCGCCGAACAGGGCCTGGGGCTGGTGATGTTCCCTTCCTGGCTGATTGGCGAAGCCCTGCACCAGGGCCGGCTGGTGGCGCTGTTCGAAGACTTCGACGTGGCCACCAGCCTCGAACCGCAACAGATCGCCGCCCTCTGGCCCGGCAGCCGACGGCTGTCAGTGAAAGTGCGCACGGTGATCGACTTCTTCGTCGAGAAATTCGGCCCCGAGCCCTACTGGGACCGCCGCCCCGCCCCGTAGGAGCTGGCTTGCCAGCGAAGGCAGCGGCAAGACTTGTGCAGAGTCCAAGGGCCCCTTCGCCGGCAAGCCGGCTCCTACAAGAGCACGCCATTCACCCGCCCCGTAGGAGCTGGCTTGCCAGCGAAGGCGGCGGCAAGGCTTGCGCAGGATCCAGAGGCCCCTTCGCCGGCAAGCCGGCTCCTACAAGAGCACGCCATTCACCCATCCGTAGGAGCTGGCTTGCCAGCGAAGGCGGCGGCAAGGCTTGCGCAGGATCCAGGGGCCGTTCGCCGGCAAGCCGGCTCCTACAGGGCCATTTGCAGGATCAGCCAGGCATTGGCCGCGCTGATGATGGCGAACAGGCTCCAGGCGAGGATCCGGGTCGGCCAGCGGTTGACGAACTCGCCCATCAGGCGCCGGTCGTTGGTCATGCGGATCAGCGGGTACAGGGCGAACGGCAGTTGCAGGCTGAGCACCACCTGGCTCAGCACCAGCAACTGGCCCACGGCGCCGTCACCCAGCAGCCAGACGCCGATGAACGCCGGGATCAGGGCCAGCCCACGGGTAATCAGGCGCCGCTGCCAGCAGGGAATCCGCAGGTTCAGGTAACCCTCCATGATCACTTGCCCGGCAATGGTCCCGGTGAAGGTCGAGCTCTGCCCCGAAGCCAGCAGCGCCACGCCGAACAGCACGCTGGCCAGGGCCCCGCCCACCAGCGGGTCGAGCAGGTGGTAGGCGTCCTGGATCTCCACCACATCGCTGTGGCCGGTGTTGTGGAAGGCCGCGGCGGCGAGGATCAGGATCGCCGCGTTCACCAGCAGCGCCAGGGCCAGCGAGCCGATGGTGTCGATCCGCGCCAGCTTGATGGCGTCGGCGCGGCTGGCGCGGTCGTTGCCCACCAGCCGGGTTTGCACGACGGAGGTGTGCAGGTAGAGGTTGTGGGGCATGACCGTGGCGCCGAGGATGCCGATGGCCAGGTACAGCGGCGCGGCGTCGCCGATGGCCGAGAGCGAGGGTACAAAGCCCCGGGCCACGTCCGGCCAGTAGGGCTTGATCAGCAGCAGCTCGATGAAGAAGCACACGCCAATGGTCGCCACCAGCGCCAGCATGATCGCCTCCAGCCGGCGGAAGCCGCGGTTCTGCAGGGCCAGCACCAGCAGGGTGTCGAAGGCGGTGATGACGATCCCGGTGCTCAGGGACACCCCCAGCAGCAGGTGGAACGCCAGGGCGCAGCCCAGCACTTCGGCCAGGTCGGTGGCGATGATCGAAACCTCTGCCAGCAGCCACTGGGTGCGCGCCGAACGGGTGCTGTAGCGCTCGCGGCAGAGCTGGGCCAGGTCGCGCCCGGTGGCGATCCCCAGGCGGGAACACAGGCACTGCACCGCCATCCCCGCCAGGCTCGCCAGCAGTACCACGAACAGCAGGTTGTAACCGTAGCGCGAACCGGCCTCGATGGCCGTGGCCCAGTTGCCGGGGTCCATGTAGCCGATGGAAATCAGCAGCCCGGGGCCGGCAAAGCGCAGCAGGCGGCGCCACAGGGAAGCGCCGGGGTCGACGGCGACGGAACCCGCCACCTCCGGCGGGCAAAAGGGCGCGGTGGCGATTTTCGGCAAGCTGAATTTCACGGATATTTCCCAGGCGGATTGGCGCAGGGGCCCAGCTTAGACGTTTCAATGCGGGCACCCAAGCCTGAGTTTACCCCGCCAAGGCGAGTATGCTGCACAGGTTGTGCCCTGCGCCGAAACCTTCGGCAGTGAGTATTTTCTGGCCCAAGGTAGCCCTGTGAACAGCACTGCGACGCCCCCCGAACCTCTGCCCCCTTTCCTGCAACCCGGCGACCGGGTCCTGCTGTTCGATGGCGTGTGCAAGCTGTGCAATGCCTCGGTGCGCTTCGTCATCCGCCACGACAGCCAGCGGCGGATCAAGCTGGCCTCGGTGCAATCGCCCCAGGGCCAGGCGCTGCTGGTCTGGTTCGGCCTGCCCACCGAACAGTTCGACAGCGTGCTGCTGATCGAGGAAGGCCGGCTGTCCCAGCGCTCCGATGCGTTTATCCGCCTGATGGCGCAACTGCCGGCGCCCTGGCGCTGGCTGCGGCTGTTGCGCGGGGTTCCCCGGCCGCTGCGGGATTGGGTCTACGACCTTATTGCGCGCAATCGCTATCGGTTGTTCGGCCGTCTCGACGTCTGTTTACTGCCAAGCCCGGATCACCAGGGGCGCTTTCTCGACGACCCGTCCTGAGGCCGCGACCCGGCCCGATCAGCCGGGCTGACGCCGGAAGAACAGCGTCACCTGCCCGAGCTCGAAGCCGAACTTGGTCATGTAGGAACGATTGGCCAGGGTGTTTTCGTCCAACAGGTACATCCAGTCGTCGAAGTGCACCTGGTAGGTCTTGCCATCCACCGGCAGGTTGAGCACGTAGCGCCAGCGCAGGGCATTGCCGGCGACCTCACCCCGGGCCTCGCCGACCACATCGTCGGCGGTCCCGCGCCACAGGCCGGGCCCCGCGGGGACCAGGGTCCAGACCCGGGTCTGGCGGGTGCCGTCGCTGTAGGTGAAGTCTTCGTGCATGATGAATTTCTCGCCTTCGCTGCGGCTGTCGATCTGCACATGAAAACGCTTGATCACCTCGCCGGAGCGCTTCTGGAACAGGCCCCAGGCCTCGACACGACCACTGAAGAACTGCCGCAGTTCCAGCTCGGGCTTCTGGTCACGGTACTGCTTGACGTCGGTGTCGCTGCATGCGACCAGGCCGACGCACAGCACTAGCAAGTATTGCTTGAGCATGGAATATCTCCTGTGCTGCGCCCGCTATTGGCCCAGCAGTTGTGCGCGCAACTGCGGATTGCGCGTGCGCGGGTCGAGCCAGATGGCGAAAAACGCTCGGGCGAAGGCTTCGTCCTCGACCCTGTACTGCAAGCGCTGGTCAACAAAGAACTGCACCCCGCGCCCGGGCAGGAACACCCCGGTGATGCGCTGGCCCGGTTCGACATCGACGAAGGCGCGCTGCATCTGCGCCTGCCAGTCCTTGAGTTGCGCCGGGCTCACCGCGCTGCCGGACAGGCGCTGGATCTCGTCGAGGCTGGACTGCACCAGATCGCCGCGGCTGATCGTGCGCCGGTAGGTCAGTTCCAGGGCGAAGGGGCTATCGGCCGTCAATGGCAACGTCGTGCCCCAGAGCCGCGCGGTGTAGACCTTGAAGCCGAACCAGCTGAACTCACCGCTGCCCAGCAGCCGCGCATTGGGCAACGACTCTTGCCAACCGGCACTGGCCGTAGCGCTGAGCAGCACCAGCAGCCACAGCAACCGGGCCACGCCCACTCGCCGCATGCGTTTCATTCAAGGCTGCCTGCGCAACAGCTGAAGAAACTCCTGGCGGGTGCTGGCCGACTCGCGAAAGGCCCCCAGCATTACCGAGGTGTTCATCAGCGAGTTCTGCTTCTCGACCCCGCGCATCATCATGCACATGTGCCGCGCTTCGATGACCACCGCCACCCCGGCCGCCCGGGTCACTTCCTGGATCGCCTCGGCAATCTGCCGCGTGAGGTTCTCCTGGATCTGCAGGCGTCGCGCATACATGTCGACGATCCGCGCCACCTTGGACAGGCCCAGCACTTTGCCGGTGGGGATGTAAGCCACATGAGCCTGACCAATGAACGGCAGCAAATGGTGCTCGCACAGGGAATACAACTCGATGTTCTGGACCATCACCATCTCGTCGCTGGTGGAGCTGAACAACGCACCGTTGACCAGTTCTTCGAGGCTGGTTTCGTAACCGTGGCACAGATAACGCAAGGCTTTTGAGGCTCGCTGCGGGGTGTCCCGCAAGCCCTCGCGGGTCGGGTCTTCACCCAGCCCCTGCAAAATGCCGTGAAAGTGCTGGGAGAGAGGATCGTGCATGGCGCATGGCTTCCGAAAGGCTGGCAGGGCGGGCAATTCCTTGCACGTGCCAAGGAAAAAAGGCCTCCGAGGTGGTCGACCACCTAACTGACCCAGCCCCGGTTCCACCCGGGCCTGACCTCGGAGCCCAAAAAGCGTGGGCAGCGACCGCCGCCCCTTGAAAACTGAGCAGCTATCGGCACATCCCACACCTTAAAAACCTATACGACAATTTAATTTTTGTACAATTTTTATCGGCTAAAAATGCCTTTTAAGCCAAAATACTTGTACAAATAAGCCTTTAATCGATTCAATACTTTTTATCCGTACAAGAAAAAACGACCCTGCACTTCACTCCCGACCACTTCCCTGCCTGCAGATACGCGCCAATCGCTTCGTTGGATGCTAGCGTGGCGCACCGTTCATCCGCCGAGTGCGCCCATGCTGCTGTTGAAACTGCTGACCGTTCCCGGATTTCTGTGGTTGATCTCCCTGGCGAGCAAGCGCTGGGGCCCGAATGTCGCTGGCTGGCTGGCGGGATTTCCCGTGGTGGTGGGGCCGATCCTGCTGTTCCTGGCCCTGGAGCAGGGCCAGGTGTTCGCCACCCATGCCGCGGTGGCGGCCCTGTCGGCGGTGTTCGCGATGATCGCCTTCAGCGTCGCCTATACCCATGCCGCGCAGCGCTTCTCCTGGCCCGGGGCCCTGGCCATTGCGACCCTGGTGTGGGCCTTGCTGGCCACGGTCATCGCCCAGGTGCCGCCATCCCTGGGTTTTTCCAGCCTCTGCGCCGCCAGCGCCCTGCTCCTGGCCCCACGGCTGTTTCCGCCGGTGGGCGAACTGCCCGCCAGCCCTGGGCCGCGCTCCGACAAACTGCCCTACCGGATGCTCGCCGGGGCCCTGCTGACCCTGGCCGTGACCCTGTTGGCCAGCACCGTCGGCGAACGCTGGAGCGGCATGCTCGCGGTGTTCCCGGTGCTTGGCAGCGTCCTTGCGGTGTTCTCCCATCAGAGTCGTGGCGTGGCCTTCACCACTGTCCTGCTGCGCTCCCTGACCACCGGCCTGTACGCCTTCGCCGCCTTCTGCCTGGCCCTGGCACTGGCCCTGCCCCCGCTGGGCATGCTCGCTTTCGCGGTGGCGCTGGCAGCGTCGATGCTGGTCCTGGGGCTGAGCAAGCGGCTGTTGCGAGCCACTGTGCAGGAGCCGGCTGGCCGGCGCAGGGGCTCTTGAGTCTTGCACCGGGCTGGCGGAAGTTTTCGCTGGCCAGCCAGCTCCTACGAGCCTTGGCTGGCCGTCATCGGAGTCGCGCTGAAAAATCCTTGTGGAGCAGGCCGCAACGGCCGTGGGATGATGCGCGCCTTTGATCACTGCCCGGAGATTGCGCATGTCATCTTTCGCTAGAAAAGCCCTGGTCCTGGTGTTCGCCGCCGTGGCGGGCCTGGGCGCGCTGAACGCGGTCGCCGCCAGCAAATCCGCGGCCAGGCAGGCCTCGGGGGAGAAGGTCGCAGTCCTCGACGGCAAGCTCGCCTTCACCCTGCCCAAGGGGTTCAGCGCTTCGGTACTGCCGGCCGGCAGCGAGGCCAATGGCACCGAGGGCGCCAGCGGCACCCTGTATTCCAACGCCACCACCCGTACCGTGGTGATTGCGGCGCAGAACACCATTCCCCATGGGGCCAAGGTCCAGGACAACGACGCCGCCTTTCTCGATGACGCGGTCAGCGGCTTTCTCGCGCAACAGGCCGCGGCGCTGCCGGATTTCAGCAAGCAAAGCGAAAAGAACATGACCCTCAAGGGCCTTGGCGTGCGCCAGATCGACAGCACCGCCACCATGGGCGGCGGCCTGACCCTGAACTCCACCCTGATTGCCGGCTCCGGCACACGCATGGCGGTGATCCAGATAATTTCCCGGGCCACCGACAAGGCCGGCCACACCGCGCTGATGAAGCAGATCCTCGGTCAGTAGACCCCGTGCCGGCTCAGGGGTTGAGCCCCTGCAGCCAGCCCTTGAGGTCGTCGATCTCCGCTTCGCTGATGCTGTGCCCCAGGCCCGGGTAGGCATGGAACTGCGGTTGCAGTGACAACCCCTGCAGCAAGCGCTGGGCATCCACCGCATCGCTGTAGGGCAGGCGCTGGTCAAGGGTGCCATGGCCGATGAAGATGCCCAGGCGCTGCAGGCTCGGGTTGTTCTTCACCTGCGCTGCCAGCACCGGCAGGATCTTCCCGCTCAAGGCGGCGATGCCCCGCACCGACTGCGGATGGCGCAGGCCCACTTCATAGGCCATCACCGCGCCCTGGCTGAACCCCACCAGCACCACCTTGTCCGGCTGGGTCTGGTACTTGGCCAGCGCCGCGCGGACAAACTGGCCGATCAGCTCGACGCCGCTGGCCAGCTCGCTGGTCACACCGTCGTAGGGGCCCTGGCCCTTGCGGTGGAACCACTGGTAGCTGCCCTCCTCCAGGGTCTGCGGTGCCCGCACCGACACATAGGTGTAGCTCGCCGGCAGGCGCTGGCGAAGGCCGAACAGGTCGGCCTCGTTGCTGCCGTAGCCATGCAGGAAAATCACCAGCGGCTGGTTGCGCGGCTCGGCCGGGGCCTGCTCCAGGTACTTGAGCGGCAGGTCATCGTGCAGTACATCGGCGGCCTGCACCCAAGGCGCGGCCAGCAGCGCCAACAGCGCCAGGTAGCGGATCATGTGTAGCTCCTTGAAGGGGTAAAAACGGGTCGCCAGAGCCTAGCACTGCCAGTCCCGAGCGTTCATCTGCCCAGCCCGCGCCAGGCCAGCGGCAAGCACAGCAGCACCGCCAGTGCAAACCCCACCTGGGACAGGTAGAAGGTCTCCAGCCACTGGCCATGGGCCGCCACGTAGAGGCTGTTGTGCAGCACATCCAGCAGGATGATTGCCAGGGTCAGCAGCAGGCCCCAGCGCGGGCGCACCAACAGCAGCAGCGCCGCCAGCGGATCGAACAGCGTCAGGGAGCCCCAGAAGGCCCGGCTGGCCAGGGGCGTGGCGGCGCCGTAGCCATAATCCCAGAGCAGGCCATGCTCGAAGGCGGCGCGCAGGTGATTGAACGTCGCCGCCAGCAGACACAGGGCGAACAGCAGGCGGATACACAGCGACACTCGGGGCATGGGCACATCTGTCATAGGAGCCGGCTGGCCGGCGCAGGGCGTGACGCCGGATCAAGGGGTGGGCGCGCTGCAGCTTGCGCTGGCCAGCCAACGCCCGATCGACCCCTGCGGTGGCGGTTCAGTCGTTGATCAGCTTGCCTTCACGAATCGCCTCGCGGCCGGCCACCTTGGCCAGCCAGATGCCCGGCTGGGTGTAGCGCCCACGGTCCAGGGCAAAGAGCACGCCGCTGGTGCCGGCACACACGGTGCTGACGCGATCGCTCAAGGGGTCCACCACTTCGAACAACGCATCGCCACGCTCCACCCACTCTCCGGCATCGCGCAGGAAACTGACCACGCCATGGTGGGGGGCGAACAGGTACTGGGTGCCTTCGAAGGGCATGCCTTCACAGCACTGCTGCGCAGCGGCCGGCCACTCGCCGCTGATCAGCCCCTGTTCGGCGAGAAACCCCAGGATGGCTTCGCAGTTGGCCCGGGCCTGCTGCACCCGGGTGTCGCCCATGCTGCCCAGCTCCAGGGTGGCGGCCAGGTTTGCCGGGGGAATCGCCGCCCGCGGAAAGTCCCGGGCCAGGCGCAGCCAGGGCGCGGAACAGGATTCATCGAAAGAGCTGCCGCCGGAGTCTTCGCACAACAGCGCCACCCCGGCCTTGAGCCGCGCCGCCAGGGATTGCCAGCGAGGCCAGTGCTGGGGCAAGGCATAGAGGTGGATCGCCGCTTCGAAATCGCAATGCAGGTCGAGGGTGATGTCGGCGTCGCAGGCATGGCGCAACAGCAAGCGATGCAGGGCTTGCAGCTGCGAATCAGCCGCTGGCAGCTCATCCAGCACCTGGACCATGGCCCGGCGGATCAGGGCGATATTGGCCGTGGCGTCGTCCCCCAGTTGCTTGCCGATCAAGTCGCCCACCGGGCCGCTGAGCTCGACGAAGGCGCGATTGAAATTCTTGCCGCTGCCCAGCTCGAAACGCCCCAGGTGGCTGCCCTGCACCTGCTGGTCGAGGCCGATGGGATTGGCCACCGGCACCAGTTCGACCACTGCCTGCAGGCGCCCATGGTTCTCCAGCTGCGCCAGGCGCTGCTTGAGCTCCCAGGCAGTGCGCATGCCGGGCAGTTCGTCGGCGTGCAGGCTGGCCTGGATGTACACCTTGCGCGGGCCGCTGCCAAAGCGGAACACACTGAGCTGGCGCTGGGTGCCCAGGTGGCCCCAGGGCAAGGAATGGTCGATGCGTTGCATGGCAACTCCGGAGATCAGAAAAAGGCGTGGCGCAGAATAAAACAGTGGCGCACAAAAAAGGTGGCTGCCGGCCCCCGGCAACCACCTTTTTCAACGTCCGGGCTTACTCGCCGTAGACGTCGAAATCGAAGTACTTGTCCTGCACTTGCTTGTACTTGCCGTTGGCACGGATCTCGGTGATGGCCTTGTTGAATTTCCCGGCCAGTTCCTGATCCCCCTTGCGCACGGCAATGCCGGCACCGCCGCCGAAGTATTTCGGATCGTTGTACTCCGGGCCCACGAAGGCGAAGCCCTTGCCGGCGTCGGTTTTCAGGAAGCCATCGTCGAGGTTCACCGAATCCGCCAGCAGCGCGTCGACGCGGCCGGAGACCATGTCCAGGTTGGCTTCCTGCTGGGAGCCGTAGCGCACCAGGTCGATACCCGCCGGCACCAGCACTTCGGTGGCGAAGCGGTCATGGGTACTGGCCCGCAGCACACCGACTTTCTTGCCCTTGAGCTCGGTCAGCGGGTCCTTGATGCTGGTGCCGGCCTTCATCACGAAGCGCGCCGGGGTGTGGTAGTACTTGATGGTGAAATCGACGTTCTTCTTGCGGTCGTCGGTGATGGTCATGGACGACAGGATGGCGTCGATCTTCTTCACCTTCAGCGCCGGGATCAGGCCGTCGAACTCCTGCTCGACCCAGGTGCACTTGGCCTGCATCTGCTCGCACAGGGCGTTGCCCAGGTCGACATCGAAACCGGTGAGCTTGCCGTCGGGGGTCTTCATCGAGAACGGCGGGTAGCCGGCTTCGATACCGATACGGATCGGCTTGGCCTCGTCGGCCGAAGCGGTAAAGGAAAACAGCGACAGTGCCAGGGCACCGAACAGCGCAAACTTGTTCATTTATAACTCCAGGAGACGGAGGCTTTTATTGGCTGGTTTCGATTGGGGGGCAAATCGAAGTGGCCAGCAGTCTAGAGCGGCTCCCGGGATGCAAATTGTGTTTATGCGACAAATACTTATAAAAAATATGCGCCCGCGATCCTCTACCTCCTCCCTCGCCCAGGCATGATGCGTTTGTCCCTGAAAATCCCGACGTTCGCCTCAGAACGGGCCATTTTTACCGACACATCCCCGCTAGCCGCAGCCCAAGGCCGCTACCAGCGGAGTCAGCCCTTCAGCAGGCGCAGGACAGATCCGCTCCCTCGCGGCGCGGTTGCCCGGTGCTGAGCTGGAAGCCCTCATCGAGCCAGCCGGTGACACCGCCGATCATCTCCTTGACCGAGTATTCCAGGGCCGCCAGCTTGACCGCCGCCTTGTTCGCGCCATTGCAGTGAGGGCCGGCGCAATACACCACGAACAGGGTGTCGCGAGGATAACCGGCCAGGTGTTCGGCGGTGAGCAAGCGCCCGGGCAGATTGATCGCCCCGGGGACATGGCCACGGGCAAAGGCTTCGGGGCCACGCACATCCACCAGGACAAAATCCACTTCACCGGCCTCCTGGCTGCTGTGGACGTCGGAACAGTCGGTTTCAAAGGTCAGGCGGTTGCAAAAATGCATCAGGGCAATGGCCGAAGGGGCGGCGGCAGTGCTGCGGACCAGGCTGGTCATGGGCGTCTCCAGAAGCTTGCGATTAGGGTGGGAAGGACTTTATAGGCCCTGCCCCACCACGCTAAAGTGGCGACCCGGACACTGACTGGTAACTTTCCGCCAAATGCACAATCCTCCCGGTTTGGTCGCGATCCTGGCCTACGACGGCCTTTGCACCTTCGAGTTCGGCATTGCCGTGGAGATCTTCGGCCTGGCCCGGCCGGAGTTCGATTTCCCCTGGTACCGGCAAACCATCGCCGCCGTGGACCCCGGCCCGATGCGTGCCCTGGGCGGGATCCAGGTGCTGGCCGACGGGGGCCTGGAGCTGCTGGAGCAGGCGCGGACCATCATCATTCCCGGCTGGCGCAGCCGCGAGCAGGCGCCGCCGCCGAAGTTGCTGGAAGCGCTGCGCCAGGCCCACCAACGCGGTGCGCGGCTGCTGTCGATCTGCTCCGGGGTGTTCGTTCTGGCGGCGACCGGGCTGCTGGATGGTTGTAGCGCCACCACTCACTGGCGCTACGCCCGCGAGCTGGCCGAGGGTTTCCCGAATATCCGGGTGGACCCGGATGTGCTCTATGTCGATGCCGGGCAACTGATCACTTCCGCCGGCAGCGCCGCCGGTATCGATGCCTGCCTGCACCTGGTGGCTCGGGATTTCGGCACCCAGGTGGCCAACAGCGTGGCCCGGCGTCTGGTGATGTCGCCGCAGCGCACCGGCGGCCAGGCGCAGTTCATTCCCGCACCGGTCAGCCGTACCCCGCGCAGCGACCTGTCGCGAATCATGCAATGGGCCCGGGAGCGCCTGCATCAACCGCTGAGCGTGAGCGAACTGGCGGCCCGGGCGCTGATGAGCGAACGCACCTTCCTGCGGCGTTTCCACGACGCCACTGGCGCCTCGCCCAAGGCCTGGCTGCAGCATGAACGGCTGGCCCGGGCCAGGGAACTGCTGGAAAGCGGCAGCGAGAGTACCGAAAGCATTGCCCTGCGCTGCGGTTATCGCTCGGTGGAGAGCTTTCGAGTGGCCTTTCGCGGCCTGGTGGGCGTACCGCCGTCGGTGTACCGCGAACGCTTCGGCCGCGGCCTGGAAAGCACCACACCACCGCGCCCGTAGGAGCCGGCTTGCCGGCGAAGGGGGCGACGCTGGTCCGGCGGGGCGTCAGTCCTGGGGTTTGCGCAGCAGGTAGGTGTCCATGATCCAGCCATGGGTCTGGCGGGCCTGCAGGCGTACACGGCGGATTTCATCGGCCACCTGGTCCAAGGGGCCGCTGATGAGGATTTCATCCGCGGTGCCCAGGTAGGCCCCCCAGTAGATGTCCAGGCCCTGGTTGCGCAGGTGGCGGTAGGAATCCTCGGCGTCGAGCATCACCACCAGGCTGTCGGCGGAGCCGGCCTGCCCCGCTGCCAGGCGGCGTCCGGTGGTGATTTCCACGGAGCGGCCAATGCGGTTCAGCGGCACTTTGTGCCGGGCCGTCAGGGCCTGGACACTGGTGACGCCGGGGATCACTTCGTACTCGAACGACGCCGTACCGCTGGCCAGGATCTGCTGCAGGATGCGCAGGGTGCTGTCGTACAGCGCCGGATCGCCCCAGGCCAGAAAAGCGCCGGTTTCACCGTCCGCCAGTTCCTGGTTGATCAGCCGCTCGAAGACCTGCTGCTTGTCGCGGTTCAGGGTCTGCACACTGGCCTGGTAGTCCACGTCGCCGCGCTCGCGCTCGGGGTTCTGCGCCTCGACGTAACGAAAGGGCCGCTCGGTGAGGTAGCGCTCGCACAGCTCGCGCCGCAGGTCGATCAGGGAATCCTTGCTCGGCCCCTTGTCCATGAGGAACACCACGTCGCTGCGGTTCAGCGCCTTGATCGCCTGGATCGTGATGTAGTCGGGGTTGCCGGCGCCGATGCCGATCACCAGGAGGGTTTTCATGGGCTTGCTCTCGCTGTTTTGCCAGCGGGCCAGTATGCGGCGCTTTGGCCTGATGAGAAATGCTTCTGTAGCCCTCTGGGGCGGCGGGCATCGGCGCGGCGATGCTGGCCTGGAGGCCGTCGCATGTCCGGCTGGAGATGGCCAGGCAAGGCCCCCGGGGCCTTTGCGCAGCCTCGCGGGCTCGGCAGCGGCTACCGGGATGGCGTCGGGGGGCCGGGCAGGCGCAGGCGCCAGCGGCCGGCGTGGCTCAGGTCGAGCCGGGACAGGGGCTCGATGTCGATCTGGTTGAAGCTGGCCAGCGGCGCCTGCAGCACCTGCACCAGCACGGCGCGGATGACGAAGGGATGGGTCACCGCCAGCCAGTGGCCCGGGCGCTGCGCCATGACCTCCAGCCATTGCGACACGCGCTGGCACAACTGGGCCAGGGATTCGCCTCCCGGTGGCGCCAGCTGCGGGTCCCTGAGCCAGGCCTGCAGCGCCTCGGGTTCACGCTCTTGCAGTTCATCGATGCGCAGCCCCTGCCAGGCGCCGAAATCACAGTCACGCAAGGCGTCCTGCACCTCATGCTCGGCGCTGAACAGCTGGGCGCTCTGGCGGGTACGCAGCTCGGGCCCGCACAACACCCGGATGCTGCGCTTGAAATCACCGGCGCGGCTCAGGGCCTGGGCTTGCCAGTCCAGCTCCAGGGGTTCGTCCCGGGGAAAACGCGCCAGCTTCTGGGCGGCGGTACGGGCATGGCAGATCAGGGTCAGACGGGTGGCCTGCACGGTGTTTACTCTGGCGTTATCGATTGGCAAACCTACACGGGCCGGGCAGATGCAACATCTTTGCTGCAACCGCCTCCAAGGTTCATTGCAAAACAGCACGCCGGTGCCTGTCCGGTGCGGTCGCGCCACTGTATTCGGCCTGCTCGGCGTAAGCCAGACCCTGTTGCGATCGCTCCCCTGCGTCCCGCACCGTGGCTTCCCGCCCCGCCAACAACAGATTCCCACCTGAAACCGCCCCATTTCAGGGCAATTTGATATCAGAGGAAAATTCACTAGACATGTAGCGTCTATTACATAAATATCCATTTCGCCATTTTATGAAATAAAAACGACATCACTTTCCAAGGCACCCCGATGCCCTCTCTCAGAGACCTGATCACCGACCCCGCCCTCGACCTCACGCCCTCCGAGCGCAAGGTCGTGCGGGCCCTGCTCGATCACTACCCGCGCAATGGGCTGGGGCCGATGTCACGCCTGGCGGAACACGCCGGGGTCAGCGATCCGACCATCGTGCGCCTGGTGAAGAAGCTCGGTTTCAGCGGCTACGGCGAATTCCAGGAAGCCCTGCTCAGTGACATGGATGACCGCCTGCGCTCCCCCAGCACCCTGCTGCGCCCGCGTTCGCAAGTGGCCCAGGGCGATACCTGGGGCCGCTACCTGGCCGACAGCCAGCGCGTACTGCAGGACACCCAGGCCCTGACCCAGCCCGAAGACATCCGCGTGCTCATGGACTGGCTGCTGGACAGCCGGCATTCGGTGTACTGCTTCGGCGGCCGCTTCAGCAGCTTCCTCGCCCTCTACCTGTTCAACCACCTGCGGCTGATGCGCCCGGGCTGTTTCTTCCTTGACGACAACGCCCAACTGCCGGACCGCCTGTTCGATGTCCAGCGCCAGGACCTGGTGCTGCTGTTCGACTACCGCCGCTACCAGTCCCAGGCCATGCGCGTGGCCAGTGCGGTCAAGGCACGCAACGCCCGGGTGGTGCTGTTCACCGATATCTATGCCTCGCCGCTGCGGGAGCTGGCGGACCTGGTCATCAGTGCACCGGTGGAATCCTTGTCGCCATTCGACACCCTGGTGCCGGCGCTGGCCCAGGTCGAGGCGCTGGTCGCCTGCCTGACCCCGCGCAGCCCTCATCTTGATCAACGCCTGGAGGGCATCGATGCCCTGCGGGCGGAATTTGCTACCCATGTGCTGGAGGAAAAATAAGGATGTTCAGCCTGCCCCACCGTTCGCCCCGGGACCTGCCCTTCGTCGTCGACCACACCGCCCTGCTGCTGGTGGACATGCAGCGGGCGTGGCTTGAACCGCAGTTCGACCCGCACCTGCAAGGGCCCGAGGGCGAGGCCTTTCTCAAGCGCGCACGAGAGCGGGTGATCCCCAACCAGCAACGGCTGCTGGCGGCGGTGCGCGAGGCGCGGCAGAACGTGCTGCACACCATTATCGAAAGCCTGACCGCCGATGGCCGTGACCGCTCCCTGGACCACAAGCTGTCGGACATGCACCTGCCCAAGGGCAGCCCCCAGGCGGCGATCATTGCCGAGCTCGAACCGGTTGAAAACGAGATCGTGCTGCCCAAGACCTCCTCCGGGGTGTTCAACTCCACCAACATCGACTACGTGCTGCGCAACCTGGAAACCCGCCACCTGATCATCGCCGGGATCGTCACCGACCAGTGCGTGGACATGGCCGTGCGCGACGCCGCCGACCGCGGCTACCTGGTGACCCTGGTGGAAGATGCCTGCGCCACCTACGGCGATACCCGGCACCAGGCCTGCCTCAACGCAATCAAGGGCTACTGCTGGATCACCGACACCGACACCGTGCTCGGCCGCCTGCGGGAGATCCGCGGATGAGCCGCGGCCAGGGCATCGAGGCCCTGACCCCGGTGGCCATGACCAGCATCGTCACCACCGACCTGATCGGCGTCACCCGTGGCCGCTCCTTTCCCAGCGACGAACTGGAGCGCTACAAGGTCGGCGGCTGCGGCTGGGTGCCGGCCAACAGCGCGCTGACGCCCCAGGACCTGATCGCCGAGGACAACCCCTGGGGCGCCTATGGCGACCTGCGACTGATCCCCGACCTGGACAGCCGGGTCAGTGTCGGCGCCGGGCCGGATGCCAGCGCGGCGCCGCTGGATTTCATCCACGCCGACATCTGCGAGACCGACGGCACGCCCTGGGCGGCCTGCCCGCGCACCCTGCTGCGCAAGGAAATCGAGCGCTACCGCGAGCTGGGCATCCAGATCACCGCGGCCTTCGAGCATGAATTCAACCTCGACACCGGCACCGGCCAGCGCGAACACCTGGCCTTCTCCCTGGAAGCCCAGCGCCAGGGCGCGGCCTTCGGTGGCTGGCTGCTGGCGGCGTTGCGGGCCGCCGGCGCCGAACCGGAAATGTTCCTCCCCGAATACGGCAAGCAGCAGTACGAGATCACCTGCCGGCCGACCCAGGGCCTGGCCGCTGCCGACCGGGCGGTGAACGTGCGCGAGATCACCCGGGAAATCGCCCGGCAACTGGGGCACCGGGTCAGCTTCGCGCCCAAGACTGCCGACGACGCGGTGTGCAACGGGGTGCACCTGCACCTGAGTCTGCAAAACCTGGACGGCGAGCCACTGCTCTACGACCCCCACGCGGTGAGTGGCGACGACCTGTCGAGCCTGGGCCAGCACTGGGCCGCCGGGGTGCTCAGGCACCTGCCGGCGCTGTGCGCCTTCACCGCGCCGACGCCGATTTCCTACCAGCGCCTGCAGCCCCATCACTGGAGCGCCTCCTACGCCTGCCTGGGCCTGCGCAACCGCGAAGCCTCGCTGCGCATCTGCCCGACCCTGAGCCTGGGCGGCAAGCCGGTGGCGCCGCAGTACAACCTGGAATTCCGCGCCCTGGATGCCACCGCCTCGCCGCACCTGGCCATGGCGGTCATCCTGATGGCCGGGCGCCTGGGCCTCGAACAGCAACGGGTGCTCAATGCGGTGACCGACAAGGCACCCTCGGACCTGAGCGCCGAGCAACGCCTGGCCAGTGGCATCGTGCCGCTGCCGGGCTCCCTGCCCCAGGCCCTGGAATGCCTGCGCGGCAACACTGAACTGCTGCAGTTCCTGCCCCAGGACCTGCTGGCCACCTACTTCGCCGTCAAACAAAAGGAAGTGTCCCTGACCGAGCACCTGACCGCTGCCCAACTCTGTGAGCACTATGGACACCTGTACTAAATCCGCCGAGCTGGGGTTCTACACCGAGCCGGCCTACCGCCTGATCCGTGAAGACTCCGAGCACCCGCTGATTCTGGTGTGCGAACACGCCAGCCACTACATTCCACCGGCCCTGCACGACCTGGGCCTGGACCCGCTGGC
The DNA here is from genome assembly GCF_000397205.1 of Pseudomonas protegens CHA0. Lineage (NCBI taxonomy): Bacteria > Pseudomonadati > Pseudomonadota > Gammaproteobacteria > Pseudomonadales > Pseudomonadaceae > Pseudomonas > Pseudomonas protegens. The sequence goes on along the minus strand of NC_021237.1, from coordinate 2,555,951 downwards.
GGCCCGCGAACACATCGCCTGGGACCCGGGCGCCCTGGAACTGGCCCAAAGCCTGTCCCAGGCCCTGGGCGCGACCCTGATCGCGGCCAATTACTCGCGCCTGCTGATCGACCTCAACCGGCCGCGCCACGCCCCCGACAGCATCCCGCTGCAAAGCGAGATCTATCAGGTGCCGGGCAACCAGCAGCTGGACGAGGCCACTCGCGAGTACCGCCGCCAGCAGCTGTTCACGCCGTTTCACCAGCGCCTGCAAAGGATCATCGACCGGCGCCTGGCCCAGGGCCGTGAAGTGCGGGTGGTGGGGATCCACAGCTTCACCCCGGTCTACTACGGGCAGCCGCGCGCGCTGGAAATCGGCGTGCTGTATGGCAGCGCCACCGACTACGCGGCGCGGATCCTCGAAGGGCTGTGGAGGCTGCCGATCAAGGTGGCGGGCAACCAGCCCTACGAGATCGATCCGTTGAGCGACATGACCGTGCCGGTGCACGGCGACGCCCGTGGCCTGGCGTCGGTATTGATCGAGGTGCGCAACGATCTGCTGCGTACCCCTGAAGCGGTGCAGCACTGGAGCGATACACTGGCGCCGCTGCTGTAGCCGCGGCGAGAGGAAGGTTTCACCGGCGCGCCCCGAAGGACTCACCCGGCGCGCCAAAACGCTGTTTGCAGGACCGGTACAACAACTAGAAAAACCGCTGTGGTGTGTCTTTAAACCCTGCCAGGTTCAAACACGAAAGCGCGGCCCGAGGTGTCAATGACGACCCGCAGGGCCCCGCCTTTACCCACTTACACAGGCTCAAGGAGAACGGCTTCATGGAGATTGAAGAATTCGGCTACAAACAGGAACTCAAGCGCGGGCTGAGCCTGCGTGACCTGGTGGTCTACGGGATGATTTTCATGATTCCCATCGCCCCGTTCGGGGTCTACGGCTACGTCAACCAGGAAGCCCCGGGCATGGTGCCCCTGGCCTACATCATCGGCATGGTGGCGATGGTCTTCACCGCCCTGAGCTACGGCGCCATGGCCCGCGCCTTTCCCATCGCCGGTTCGGTGTATTCCTACGCCCAGCGCGGCCTCAACCCCCATGTGGGCTTTCTTGCCGGCTGGCTGATGCTCCTGGACTACCTGCTGATCCCGCCGCTGCTCTACGTCTACGCGGCCATGGCGCTCAACCACCTGTACCCGGAAGTGCCCAAGGTCGGCTTCATCCTGGCGTTCCTGGTCAGCGCCACCTTCGTCAACCTGCGCGGCATCACCTTCACCGCGCGGATGAACATCCTGTTCCTGCTGGCGCAACTGGCGGTCCTGGGGATCTTCCTGTTCTACGCCTGGAATGCCCTGCACGGTGGCGCCGGCAACGGCCAGCTGACCCTGGCGCCGCTGTACAACCCGGAGAACTTCCACTTCGGCATGCTGATGCAGGGCGTCTCGATTGCGGTGCTGTCGTTCCTCGGCTTCGATGCCATCTCCACGCTCGCCGAAGAGGTCAAGGGCGACCCGGGCCGCAGCGTCGGCCGCGCCGCGCTGATCACCCTGGTGGTGATGGGCGCGATCTTCGTGGTACAGACCTGGATCGCCACCGACCTGGCCGCCGGCATGGGCTTCAAGTCCGCCGACACCGCCTTCTATGAAATCGCCGAACTGGCCGCCGGCAGCTGGCTGGCGACCCTCACCGGAGTGGCCACCGCGCTGGCCTGGGGCGTGGCGGTGGCCATCACCTCGCAGGCCGCGGTATCGCGCCTGCTGTTCGGCATGGCCCGCGACGGCAAGCTGCCTAAGGTGCTGGCCAAGGTCCACCCCAAGCACAACACCCCGCACATCAGCATCTACCTGGTGGCGGTGCTGTCGCTGCTGATCTGCTACCTGTTCATCAACTCGGTGGACACCCTGACCTCCCTGGTCAACTTCGGCGCCCTGAGCGGCTTCATGCTGCTGCACATCACCGTGATCAATTTCTACTGGCGCCGGCAGAAGTCCGGCCAGGTGGTGCGCCACCTGATCTGCCCGGTAATCGGCTTCGTGATCGTCAGCGCCATCATGTACAACATGGGCGTGGATGCGCAGAAACTCGGCGCCATCTGGATCCTTGCCGGGCTGGTCTACCTGTTCCTGCTGAACAAGCTGGGCAGCGGCGCCGCCCTGCCCGACCCGCTCAAGCACTAGTTGCACCCGCGCGGCGCCCCAGGGCGTCGCGCCAATCCCGGCGCTGCCAGCAAGAGCGGCCCGGGGACTGGCCGCCGGATGCCGCGGCCGTGGAACTGCGTGGTAACCGACAGTGATGTCTGGCCAGTGCCTGCCCCCCGGGGCAAGCGGCCCTTGATACAGGAGTACACCCATGCTGGCCTTGCGTCCGGTGGCGTTATCCGATCTGCCCCAACTGCGGCGCCTGGCCCGCGAACGCCTGCTGGGCGTCACCTCCCTGGTGGCTGACGAAACCTGCCTGCGGGACAAGATCCTCGATTCCCAGGCCTCCTTCGCCAAGAGCGAGGCCAGCCAGGGCCCGGAGAACTATTTCCTGGTGCTCGAGGACCTCGACAGCGGCCAGTTGCGCGGCTGCTCGGACATCCTCGCCACTGCCGGTTTTGCCAGCCCGTTCTACAGCCTGCGCAACCGCCCGTTCATCAGCAGTTCCCGGGAGCTGAACATCCAGCACGGGGTGCCCACCCTGTCGCTGTGCCACGACCTCAGCGAACAGACCCTGCTGCGCAGCTTCCATGTCGACCCGCCGCTGGGCGGTACGCCACTGGCCCAGCTCACCTCCCGCGGGCGGTTGCTGTTCATCGCCGCCCACCCCCAGCGCTTCGCCGACAGCTGCATCAGCGAGATCGTCGGCTACAGCGACGCCAACGGCGAGTCGCCGTTCTGGCAAGCCGTGGGCCAGCACTTCTTCGACCTGCCCTATGTCGAGGCCGAGCGCCTGTGCGCCCTGCAGGGCCGCGGCTTTCTCGCCGAACTGATGCCCCAGTATCCGCTGTACATCCCGATGCTGGCGCAGGCGGCCCAGGACTGCATCGGCCAGGTTCACCCGGATGCCCGGGAGGCCTGCCAGATCCTGATCGACGAAGGCTTCGCGCCGACCCAGTACGTCGACCTGTTCGATGCCGGGCCGACCCTGCAGGGGCGCAGCCACCAACTGCGCTCGATCGCCCAGAGCCGGGTCGCCACCAGCTACCCCAGCCCCCAGAGCGGCCAGGGCCAGCAGTGGCTGCTGAGCAACGAGCGGCTGCAGGGCTTTCGCGCCATAGTCGCGGCGCTGGACACCGCCCCGGGCGCTGAAATCGGCCTCGACCCGGCCATGTTCCAGGCCCTGCAACTGGCGCCGGGCGAGCCGGTACGGAGCGTTGCCTTATGAACCGGCCCCTGTTGCCCCCCTGCCCGGCGTCATTGCCAGGAGCCCGCCAATGATCGTCCGTCCGATCCGCGTCACCGATCTGCCGGCGGTCTTGAGCCTGCTCGAAGGCAGCTGTCGCGAACTGAACAACCTGTCCACCGACCCCGAGCGCCTGGCCCATCGGGTGCGCTGGGCGCAGCGAGCCTTCGCCAACCAGGTGGAGCGGGCCGATGCCGACTACCTGTTCGTCATGGAGGATGACGAGCAGCAGGTGATCGGGGTCTGCGGCCTGAGCGGCGCCATCGGCCTGCGCGAGCCCTGCTACAACTACCGGGTCGGCACCACCCACGGCAGCGCCCCGGTGCTGGGCATCGAAAAGCACATCCCGACCCTGTTCCTGTGCAACGAGATGACCGGGCAGTCGCTGCTGTGCTCGCTGTTCCTGCGCCGCGATCACCGCCAGGGCTACACCGGCCGCCTGCTGTCCACGGCGCGCCTGCTGTTTGTCGCCGAATTCCCCCGGCTGTTCGGCGACAAGCTGGTGGCCGAACTGCGCGGCCAGCTCGACAGCCAGGGCCGCTCGCCGTTCTGGGACAGCCTGGGGCGGCACTTCTTCAAGATGGGTTTCCAGCAGGCCAATCGCCTGTCCAGCCACGGCAGCAAATCCTTCATCGCCGAACTGATGCCGCGCCAGCCGCTGTACACCTGCCTGCTCAGCCCCCAGGCGCAGGCCGCCATCGGCCAGGCCCACGCCAGCACCGAACAGGCGGTGAGCATCCTGCGCGACGAAGGCTTCAGCCATCAGGGCTGCATCGACATCTTCGATGGCGGGCCGCTGATCGAGGCCGAGGTGGCGAAGATCCGCAGCGTGCGCGAAAGCCAGACCCTGCCCCTGCTGGTGGGCACTCCGGACGCACAGGCGCCGGTGTGGCTGATCCACAACCGGCGCCTGGAAAGCTGCCGCATCACCGCCGCCCCCGGGCGCCTGGTTTCGGGTTGCCTGCTGGTGGACCGGCTGACCGCCAAGCGCCTGCAACTGCAGCCGGGCGACTCGGTACGGGCGGTGCCGCTGCTGGCCTGCGAGTCACGCACGGCCCTGCACGCACAGCGGCACCTGGCCCCGCAAAGCGCCCTGCTCCTGTAGCCGCAGCCGCAGGCTCGGGCCGCGTTCGGAAGCACGGCCCGCAGGGGCGCGAAATCTCAAGACCGCTGAGGCGCTCGACATGAGACTGCCAAGCAAGGCCCTGCAGGCCTTTGCGCAGCCTCGCGGGCTCGGCAGCGGCTACAGAGGCGTCAGGGCGATGAATCCGGTAACACCTGGCGGCAGGCGCAACGTTGACGAACGCCGGGGCGGATGTTCATATGCCGCCCAGTTTCAGGTGCCTCCTGCCGCCGTGCAGGAGGTGAAACGGGAAACCGGTGCGCCCCTTTTCGGGCAAGTCCGGTGCTGCCCCCGCAACGGTAAGCGAGTGCTGCATTCAACAGGCCACTGTACCCAAGGTATGGGAAGGCGAATGCCGCCAGACTCGCAAGCCCGGAGACCGGCCTGTGACGTCTGTTTGGCAATCCTGCGGTGGGCGGGCATGGGCCGGTATGGTCGCGTGCCCGTGGCCGATACCCTCTCCTGCGTGCTTCCCGAAGACACTTTCGAGAAGACCAACAATGACAACACCTGACACTTTGCCTGCACGCGACTGGCGTGCACCTCGCCGCACCATGAGCGGCGCCCTGCTCGGCTGCCTGTTCAGCCCCCTGCTGCTGGCGGACGACAGCCCCCTGACGCTGGACCGACAATTTGTTTCCGCCCCCTCGGTGGAGTCCACCACGGTGGCCGAAATGGCCCGGTACGGCAGCAAGGTGGAGATCATCGACCGCCAGCAGATCGAACGCGCCGGCCCTAGCAGCGACATCACCAGGGTCCTGCAGATGTACGTGCCGGGGCTGTATGTGGCGCCCAAGAATGGCCCCTTCGACTACGGCACCTACTCCCTGCTGGGCGGGCGCAACGACGACACCCTGATCCTGCTGGACGGCGTGCGCCTGAACAACCGCCTGTACGGCGGCCTGTACCTGGATACCCTGCCGGCCAACGCCATCGAGCGCATCGAGGTGCTCAAGGGTGGCCAGAGCCTGCTGTTCGGTACACAGGCGGTGTCCGGGGTGATCAACATCATCACCCGCAGCCCGCAGACCCGCGACGTCTCCGGCGAGGTCAACCTGGGCCTGGACAGTTTCATGGGCACGAGCGGCGATGCCCGCGCCGAGCAGATCCTCAGCAACGGCCTGGGCGAGCTCGGGCTGTTGGCCTATGTCAGCCACAACGTCTCCGATGGCTACCAGCCATTTCGCAACAGCGCCTACAACGCCAACACCCGGGACAAGAAACGCAGCTATGAAGTGACCACCTTCGGCGCCAAGGCGATCCAGGGCCTTGGCGACGCTTCGCGGCTGGAACTGTTCTACCAGTACAGCGACGCCAACCTGGATTTCGCCCGCCCGGTGAACAACCGGAAAACCACCAACGACCGCATCCAGCAGATCGCCACCGCGACCTTCGAGCAGCGCCTGGACGAAGGCTTCAGCTACTTCGTCAAGGGCCATGTCAACGACTGGGACACCCGCTACACCAGGATCGACAGCCTCGACGACGCCAGCCTCAAGGTGCGCAACCACAACGACTACTGGGGCTTCACCGACTGGGGCCTGCAGGCCGAGGGCAAGGCCGAGCTGGACGGCGGCCACGTGCTGGTATTGGGCACCGACAACCAGTGGTTCAAGGGCCAGGACGACGTGCTGAAGATCGATAACAAGCAGGCCCAGGCCAATGCCCTGTACACCCAACTGCGCCCGGTGTTCGACGCCCTGCCCGACTGGCACCCGAGCCTGGGCGTGCGCCACGAGAAAATCAGCGGCGGCGAGAGCGCCACCGTGGGCATGCTCACCTCGCTCTACGACCTGACGCCCCACTGGCAACTGCGCGGCCAGTACGGCAGCGCCTTCAAGCTGCCCAACGCCGAGCAGCTGTACGCCAACGAGGACTACGAAAAAGGCAACCCCGACCTCAAGCCGGAAAAGAGCCTCAATGCCGAGCTCGGCCTGGACTACAAGGGCAGCCTGCTGGCCGGCGAATTCAACGCCAGCGTCAGCGCCTTCCACCGCAAGATCGACGACCTGATCACCCTCGACGCCAACGATGTCTGGAGCAACGGCCAGGGCCGGATCAAGGTGCGCGGCATCGAACTCGACGGGCGCTGGCAGTTCAGCCCGCAATGGACCCTGCAGGCGGACATGACCCGCAACCTGTTGGAGTCGCGCAACGGCGTGACCCTGAGCAACATCCCCGGTTTCTTCGCCCGTTCGCGGCTGGGCTTCGAAGCCCCGGACCGGATGTGGGGCGTGGGTGGTACGGTCCGCTACATCGGCCAGATCGACAGCCCGAAGAACGTCGACTACGGCCACTATTCGGTGGTCGACGCCGATGCCTATCGCTACCTGGATACGGCCCAGCAGCACCGCCTGAGCCTGCTGGTGGAGAACCTGTTCGACCGCGACTACAGCACCAGCATGACCAGCACCTCGCCCTCGGTGGACAACCTGGGGCGACCCTTCACCACCGAAGTGCGCTACACCTACCGCTTCTGAGGCCGACCGACATGCATGAGAACTATCAACGGGTGCTGTTCGTCGGCCCCGGCCTGCACGGCGGCGCCCTCGGCGAAGCCTTTCGCAAGGAGCTCCAGGCCCTGCGCGGCGACGGCGCCGACACCCGGGTGATCGACACCCTGGACAGCTTCGACAGCCTCTGGGCGGCGCTGGGCGAAGCCCTGCCCGAGGACGGCGCGAAGCTGCTGGTGGTGGACCTGGAACCCAGCTCCGACAGTGCCTACCTGGACTGGCTGCGCGATGAGCTGGGGCGCCTGGCCCAGGCCCACCCCCAGGCACCGCGGCTGTGGATCACCGCCCAGGCCCTGGGCCGGCGCGGGCTGGACGCGGCCCTGGCCTGCGCCAGCATCGGCCAGCGCGAGCGCCACCTGGCCTGCGACAACGTCAACGCGGTGCAGAGCGACCCGGACTGGTCGCGGGTGCCGCCCCATGCCCGCCAGGTGTTCCTGTGCACCGGCCCGCGCTGCGTGCGGCGCGGCGCCCTGGCGCTGTGGAAGACCCTGCGCCGCGAACTGCTGCGCCTGGAGCACATGGAGACGCCCGGTGGCGTGCTGCTGACCCGCACCGCCTGCCAGTTCCCGTGCAACCTGGGGCCGGTACTCACCGTGCACCCGGACGGCTGCTGGTACCGGGTGCGCGATGACGGCGAGGTGCTGCGCCTGGTGCAGCAGCACCTGGTCCAGGGCGAACCGGTGGCGGACCTACGGATTCCCGCGCCCTACGGAGGAACCGCGGATGCCTAGCAGACTGCTCGGCCTGCTGCTGTGGCTGGCGGCCCTGCCAGCCCTGGCACACAGCTACCAGAACTGTGGCCGGACCTGGACGGTGGACGGCCCGCCCCAGCGCATCGTCGCCCTCAACCAGCACAGCGCCGACCTGCTGCTGGCCCTGGGTGCCGGGCCGTCGATGATCGGCGTCGCCTATCTGGACGACGATGGCCAGGCGCAGGCCGAAGGGCTTTACCACGGCGTGCCGGTCATCGCTCGCCAGTACCCGTCGGCAGAAGTGCTCTATAGCCTGAAACCCGACCTGGTGGTGGGCGGCTTCGCCTCGGCCTTCCCGGAAAACTTCAGCTCCCGGCAACGCCTGGGGGCCATAGGCGTGGGCAGCTACCTGCTGGAATCGGCCTGCGCCGGGCATGACCAGGACTACTTCGGGCATATCCGCCGCGACCTGCTGACCCTGGGCCGGCTGCTGCGCCAGGAGGCCCGCGCGCAGCAACTGGTGGGCCAGATGGATGCCGACCTGGAGGCCGCCGCGGCCCTGTACCGCGGGCGCCCGACGCCTTCGGTGTTCTACCTGGACAGCGAAGTCAACGGCCTGGCCAGCCAGGGCCAGCGCGGGTTTGTCGGCGTACTGCTGCAAGCGGCCGGTGCGCGCAACAGCTTTGCCGCCATCGACCGCCCGCGCCTGACCGTGGACAGCGAGACCCTGCTGGCCAACGACCCCGACGCCATGCTCCTGGCCGACGCCCTGTGGTCCCCGGCCCGGCGCAAACGCCAGCTGCTGCACAGCGACCCTGTGCTGTCGCGATTGCGCGCAGTGCGCGAAGACCGGCTGATCGACATCCCCTTCGCCCGACTGGTGCCGGGCATCGCCAGCGGCCGCACCGCCCTGGAACTGGCCCGGCGCCTGCACCCCACCCACGACTGACCCCCACCCCTGTAGGAGCCGGCTTGCCGGCGAAGGGAACACCCCCGATCCCTCGGCGTACCCACAGACGCCTTCGCGGGACACAAGGAACAGCGGCTACAGGGAGTTGAGCAAACGCCTGGACGGCTGCTCCGGCGGGTGGCAGGTGACGTTGTTGCGGCCGCAGGTCTTGGCCGCATACAGGGCCTGGTCGGCATCGTTGAGCCAGCCCATGGCGTCGTCGTGCAGGGGGTTGAAGGCCGCCAGGCCGATGCTCAGGCTGACCTGCAGCGCCGGGCTCTGTTCATAGCCCAGGGCCCCAAAACGACCGCGCAGGGCCTCCATCAGTTCGGCGGCATGGGCCAGGGGCACGTCCGGCAGGATCACGCAGAACTCGTCGCCGCCATAACGCCCGGCCTGGTCGCTGACCCGCAGGTTCTGCCGCAGCAGCTTGCTCAACTGGCGCAGCACCACATCCCCGGCCACATGGCCGTAGGTGTCATTGATGGCCTTGAAGTGGTCGATGTCGATCAGGGCGATGGCGCCACCATGGGCCTGGCGCTTGCAGCGCTGGAACTCGATCTCCAACTGGTCCTTCCAGGCGCCATGGTTGAGCAGCCCGGTCAGGCTGTCGGTGCGGCTCAGGGCCAGCAGCTCGCGCTTGTGCCGGCCCAGGGTCACCGCCTGCTGATAGCAGATGTAGCCCAGGGCCAGCGGGTACAGGGTCAGCATCGGCAGGCAGGCATACACCTGCTCGGGGGTGGTCTGGGCGACAAACGCCAGCCCGAACAGCCACAGGGCAACGCCCATGCCCAGCACTTGGGCCGCACTGCCGGCGAGGAAGAAACGTAACCCGCCCAGGGCCATGTTGTTCATGGCCATCATCCCCAGGGTGGTGGCCAGCGGCAGCGGATTGAAGTGCATGGCGCCGACCCAGAAGCCCCCCAGCAGCGAATCCACCAGCAGGTTGCGGTACTCGGCACGAAACGGCACCCGGGCCAGCCGCGCCCATTGGTAGGCCAGGTGCGGCCAGGCAAATGCATTGAACAGCATGAAGCCCCAGACCCAGGGCGCCGGTTGCAGGGGCGCCATCCCCGCGGCCACGCAGAAAAATCCCAGGGCCAGGCCCAGGGTCCGTGACCGATAAAGCCTCCTGGCCAATGACAGTCCCTTCCCTCTGGTGTCCTGCGCAGGGAGCAAGTCGCCTCCGATCAGCAATGGGTAAAGGTGGAACGAGCGGGTGGCAAGCAACCGGTGAAAGTCTATCAGTCGCGTTTCAAAGCGCCATCACTGCCAACGCCCAGTTTCGGCCTGCCAGCGCCAGCAGGTGGGGAATATTTGGCTATAACTGAGGGGCGGCCGATAACCGACTTCGCAGTGGCGAGCACGGCGCGCGCCGCCCCTGAGCCGATCCACCCTGCCCCTGGAGGCCACCGATGCTGGTGATCCTGGTCCTGCTGCTCCTTGCCGCACTCTGGTGCTACCGCACCTACCCGCGCATCGGCCACCTGCTGTACGACGCCAGCGTGGCCCTGGAAGCACGCCTGTACCGACTGCAGAAAGTCCCGGTGCAGATCGGCGAAGAGACCCTGATGACCTACCAGGGCGGCCCGGCCCAGGCGCCGGTGATCCTGCTGCTGCACGGCCTGAGCGCGGACAAGAGCATCTGGCTGCGTTTTGCCCGGCACTTCAACCGCGACTACCGGTTGCTGATCCCGGACCTGGGCGGCCATGGCGAAACCGCCTATGCCGCCCACCAGGACTACCGCGTTCCGGCCCAGGCCCAGCGCCTTTTGCGCTTGCTCGACGCCTGCGGCATCCAGCGGGTGCAGGTGATCGGCAACTCCATGGGCGGCTATATCGCCGCCTGGCTGGCCGCCCATGCCCCGCAACGGATCAGCGGCCTGGCGCTGTTCGACCCGGCCGGCGTCGAAGCCCCCGAGACCAGCGACCTGCAGCACCTGCTGGAACAGGGCAAGAACCCCTTCCTGGTCCGCTCCCGCGCCGACTTCCAGCACTTCTACAGCCTGACCATGGCCACCCCGCCCTGGGTGCCCGAAGCAGTGCTGGCGGCCATCGCCGAACGCTATCAGGCGCGCCGCGGGCAACTGGCGCGGATCTTCGCCGAGCTCCAGGCCAGCCCGCCCATGGAGCCCGAGCTGGCGAAGATCCAGGCCCCGACCCTGCTGCTCTGGGGCCGCGAGGACCGCCTGCTGCACCCCAGCAGCGCCCAGGTCTGGGCCAAGGGCCTGCCCCAGGCCCAGGTGCAACTCTGGGAGGGCATCGGGCATATGCCCATGGTCGAACGCCCGGTGCGCAGTGCCCGGCTGTACCAGCAGTTCCTGGAACGCCAGCGGCACTGACAGCGGCCCGCTCATGCATTCATTTGCAGAATGAAGTTCAGAGGAAACTTCGTTTGTCAGCCTCGGGCAGGCCCAGCAGAATCGAGGCCGATCCGCCCTTTCACGCCTCGCCCCTCTACCACGGGAAGCCTGTTCATGAGCAACCAGCACTTCGTCAGCCCGGACCTGATCCGCCAGGGATTTTCCCGGGCGATGTCGGACATGTACCGCGAGGAGGTGCCGCTCTACGGCGCCCTGATGGAGCTGGTGGCCGAAGTCAACGCCCAGGTCCTGGAGCGGCAGGCGGCACTTGCCCGGCACCTGCAGAGCAGCGGTGAACTGCAGCGCCTGGACCTGGAGCGCCACGGCGCGATCCGCGTCGGCAGCGCCGCCGAGCTGGCGACCCTGGCCCGGCTGTTCGCGGTGATGGGCATGCAGCCGGTGGGCTACTACGACCTGACCCCCGCCGGGGTGCCGGTGCATTCCACGGCCTTTCGCGCGGTGCACGAAGCGGCCCTGCAAGTCAGCCCGTTCCGGGTCTTCACCTCGCTGCTGCGCCTGGAGCTGATCGACAACCCGGAGCTGCGCAGCTTTGCCGAACAGGTCCTGGCCCGGCGCCAGATCTTCACCCCCCAGGTGCTGGAACTGATCCAGCAGGCCGAGGCTGCCGGAGGCCTGGACGCCGAAGACGCCGAGCGCTTTATCCGCCAGGCCCTGGAAACCTTCCGCTGGCACCACCACGCCACGGTGACCGCCGCCCAGTACGCCAGCCTCAGCGCCCAGCACCGGCTGATCGCCGACGTGGTGGCCTTCAAGGGCCCGCACATCAACCACCTGACCCCGCGCACCCTGGACATCGATGAAGTGCAACGGCTGATGCCTGCCCGCGGCATCACCCCCAAGGCGGTGATCGAAGGCCCGCCGCGCCGGGAATGCCCGATCCTGCTGCGCCAGACCAGCTTCAAGGCCCTGGAGGAATCCGTGGCCTTCACCGACCAGGCCCAGAGCCAGGGCAGCCACAGCGCGCGTTTCGGCGAGATCGAACAGCGCGGCGCGGCGCTGACCCCCAAGGGCCGCGAGCTCTACGACCGCCTGCTGAACGCCGCCCGCGACGCCCTGGGCGACTTCCCCAACGAAGCCAATGCCCAACGCTACAACCAACTGATGCAAGAGCACTTCAGGGAATTTCCCGACAGCCACCCGGCCATGCGCGAACAGGGCCTGGCCTACTTTCGCTACTTCGTCAGCGAAACCGGGCTGGCCGCGCGCAACCAGCCCCAGCGGCCCACCACCCTGGCAGCGCTGCTGGCGGCCGGGCACCTGAGCGCCGAACCCCTGGTGTATGAAGATTTCCTGCCGGTCAGCGCCGCCGGGATCTTCCAGTCCAACCTGGGGGACGACAGCCAGAGCCACTACGCCGGGCAATCCAACCGCCAGGCGTTCGAAGCCGCCCTGGGCCGCCCCACCCTCGACGAACTGCTGCTCTACGCCCAGACCCAGCAGCGCTCCCTGGAGCACTGCGCCGCCACCCTGGGCCTGCCGGCGCTCTAAGGCGCAGGGCAGGCCCGCGGGTCGATGCCGGCCTTGCAGCCGGTGCGCTGCCCCCATGGTCATGGACCCGTCGCGGCGTTATTCTGCCGCCACTTGCGCGCCCATCAGCGGCGCGCCACCACCAGGGATGGACAAGGCGAATGAGATTCGCGATCGGCCTGTTTTTATGTGCGGCACTCGGCGGCGCACTCACCACCCACGCCGCAGAAACCGTCAACGACATCACCCAGCTCAACCCCATAGTGGTAGACCAGGTGGTGCGCCCCACCCGCCTGGAGCAGATCGTCCAGCTGGTGGCCGGGCACCCCGGCCCTATCGCCATTGGCGGCGGGCGCTACAGCATGGGCGGCCAGACCGCCACCGAACAGGCCTTGCAGATCGACATGCGCGGCTTCAACCGGGTGCTCGACTTCTCCAAGGAACGCAAGGAAATCACCGTGCAGCCGGGCATCACCTGGCGCGCCGTGCAGGACTACATCGACCCCCACGACCTGTCCGTGAGCATCATGCAGAGCTACGCCAACTTCACCGTCGGCGGCGCCCTGAGCGTCAACGCCCATGGCCGCTACATCGGCCACGGCCCGCTGGTGAGCTCGGTGAAATCCATCAAGCTGGTGCTGGCCGACGGCCAAGTGGTGGACGCCAGCCCGCAGCACAACCGCGACCTGTTCTACGGCGCCATCGGCGGCTACGGCGGCCTGGGGGTGATCGTCCAAGCCACCCTGCAACTGAGCGACAACGTGCGCCTGCTGCGTAGCGTCGACGAGATGCCCCTGGGGGACTACCGCCCCTACTTCCAGGCCCGGATCCAGAACAACCCCAAGGTCATCCTGCACAACGCCGTGCTCTACCCCGACCAGTACCAGACCCTGCGCGCGGTTTCCTACAGCCAGACCGACCTGCCGGTCACGGTCAAGGAACGCCTCACGCCCCTGGACCAGAACTACTGGAAAGAACAGAAGGCCCTGAAAGTGGTGAGCCAGTGGCCCGGCGGCAAGACCCTGCGCCAGGAAGTGATCGACCCCCTGGTGCTGAAAAAACCGCAAGTGTCCTGGCGCAACCACGAAGCCAGCCTCGATGTGCGTGAACTGGAACCCGACTCCCGGGCCAAGCGCACCTACGTGCTGCAGGAATACTTCGTGCCCCCCGACCAGCTGGAAAGCTTCGTCCAGGAGATGGGCGCGACCCTGCGGGCGCACAAGGTCAACGTGATCAACCTGTCGATCCGCCACGCCAAGGCCGACCCCGGCACCCTGCTGGCCTGGGCCAAGACCGAGGTCTTCGCCCTGGTGCTGTACTACCAGCAGAGCACCGCGCCAGAGGAACGGGAAAAAGTCGGCGTATGGACCCGCGCCCTGGTGGACAGCGCCATCGAGCGCGGCGGCAGCTACTACCTGCCGTACCAGATCCACGCCACGGCCCAGCAGTTTCGCGCGGCCTATCCACGGGCCGGGGAGTTCCTGGCGCTGAAGGCCCGGGTCGATCCGCAGAACAAGTTCCGCAACAAGTTGTGGGATGCCTATGGGCTGGGGGCCACAGGGGATGGGGCTGCCCAACCTTAAGGCTGGGTGCCATCAATGGGCCGCGGAGCGCAGTGGCGCCAATACCTTGCGTTGCTGCAGGTAAATCACTCCGTCACCGTCGAAGGCCAGCACCTTGTCGGTGGTCAGGACGCTGGCGTCGCCGTCCTCGTACTTGAGCCAGCCCTCATCCCACAAGTCGCCACTTTCATGACGCACCTGCACAAAGAAATAAGGCGGCTCGGAGCGGGTGATCTCAATGTAATGCCCACCATCGCCCCCCCCCTGCCACCGCGCATCAGGGTGCTCGGCCAATACATGGGCCGGCGTCGTGGAGAAGCCGTTCTTGAACACGACCACCGCCAGCAATACCAGCGCCAGTACGCCCACCGACATGAGCAAACGTTTTAACCAGATCAATCCAGGATCTCCGCTATCATTCACCGCCCTCGACCTGTCCCGGTCGGGCAATCGCGCATTCTGTTGAAGGCCCGCGTACTGTGCAATAACAAGCGCAGTGGCCGCTTGCCATCCAGCCCGGCCGCCCCCCCCGGAAAGCCGGCTGGACGCCTCTTGAACCCGCAGTACCAAGGAAAGGATTGGCCATGCGTATCACCCTCAACACCCTTTATGTAGAAGCCGACCATAGCCTGTGGGTCAATTTCAGCAGTGCGTTCGGCGAAGGCCGGGGCCAATGGCTGGGCACGCTGCCACAGATGGGCCAGGTGCATGAGGTGGAGTTGAGCCTGGAGGACGATTTTGTCTGGGATCACAACCTGTGGGCCGCGACCCAGGACAGGCCAAGCATCAGCCGGGAACAGGCGGGGCTGCGGGTCACCGGGCAGTTGCTGCCCCGGGAAGACGAGGCTGTCGCGGCGCTGGCCATAGGTCCGAACATCGTCCTGCTGTCGCTGCAGGGTGGCCACGCGCAGCCAGGCGGCTTCGTCAGCCTGCTTGCACGCCAGGTCAGCTTGAGTCCGGTGGCACTGTAGAGGGAGCACGGCAGGCTCGCGCCGGAGCATCCAGCCAGGGTCGATTCAGGGTGATGTACAGCGGGAAAGTCGCAGGACGCGACAGGGAAAGGTGTTCGCCCAGTGCTCTGGCCTTGGCAATCCTTGCACCGGTAAAGAGCCCTTGCACCGGGCGAACGGTTGGCATTCTAGTGCAACTGGCGGGGAAAGTCCGTGGGCAGATTCTGAATAAAACTGCACAGTGCAGTTAACCCGATTGCCCATTGCCTCCCCCGCTCAGTCCTGCCCCCTCAGCCTTCGTGGGCAGTGCTGACCTGCAGGATGTCGGTGTAGGTCACCAGCACGCTCTGGCCCACCTTGAGGTCCTTGAGGCGCTGCTGGACTTCGGGTTTCTCCACGCTCACCACTTTCTTGTTGCCCGCCGGGCCTTCGAAGGTCAGCTGGTTTTTCTTCAAGTCGATGGCGGTGATCTTCAACTGCACCTGCACCTGGCGATAGGCCGCGCCGCCGGGGTTGGGGTTGTCTGCGGTAGCGCGGACCACGCCGCTGGCTTCGCTGGAATCGGGCTTGCCCTTTTCAACGTCGGTGTCGAGCACCGCCACCACCGAGTGGGTGACCGTGACCTTGACCTGATCGCCGACCTTGAGGTGGCCCAGGTCCTTGGCCTGATCGCTCAATTGCACATGCACCGGCTTGCCCCCGGCGCCTTCGAGCACCACCTGGTGCTTGGCGGCGTCCACCGACAGGACCTTGGTCACCACCTGATCGGCCTCGATGGCCCCGGACAGCGGGATATCGGCGGCGTGTGCGGCAAGGCTGGCGGTGCCCAGCACAGTGGCCAGGGCGATGGCGCGGGCCAGGGTATTGAGGGTTTTCATCATGAACATTCCTTGTGGTTGAGAAACACACTGACTTTCAGTCAGGCCCTTGAGCATAGACGCCCTGCCAGCTTTCACCGGGGGATGGGTGCAAGCGTCGCGGCGCCCTCAATAACCGGTCATCTCCAGGTAGCCGCTGCCACTGTGGCTGCCAGCGAATTGCAGCGGCCCTTCCCAGTAGGGAATGCTCAGGTTCATCCAGGCCTGGGGGTTCAGGGCCCGGGTGGTGATATCCAGGCCCTTGGCGGGGATCTTCAGTTGCCAGGTGGTGGGCAGGCTGCGGCCCTGGACCCTGGACTGGGCCAGCGGCAGCAACTGGATCTGCTCCTTGCCCAGGCTCTGGGTGTGGCCATCGGTGCTGATCCAGGTGCCGGTGATATAGGGCGCCTTGTCCCGCTCGCGAACCCGGAACAGCATTAGCCGCTCGCCGCTGTCCAGGTGCAGAGAGAACCAGTCCCAGCCGCTCTGGTCGGCGCCCAGGGGCTGGCTGCTCCATTCCCGGTCGAGCCAGGCCGGCCCGCTGACCTGATAGCGCTGGCCATCGATCTGCAACTCCCCCGCGGCCTGGAAGAACGGCTGGCTGTAGTAGTAGGAGGCCTGCCCCTGGTCGGACTTGCGGCTGTAGCCGCCCTCACCCTGCAGCACCAGCGGCCGGCTGCTGGAAAGTTGCAGGCGATAGGCGAACCCCGGCCCCGCGGCCTGCACCTGCATCCGCGCCAGGGGGTCGCCGGCGCTGTTCAGGGTGCTCAGCTGCCAGTCGTCGATCCAGGCCTGGAACGGCTGCGCGATCACCCCGGCCTGGCCGACGCCACCCCGGGCATAGCGCTCGGCGGCGTGGTGGCTCTGGGCCGACGTGGCCGCTGCATGGCCCAGCCACACCAGCGGCGCGCCCCAGCCCGGTTGTTCGGGAGCGGCCCGCAGGGCACTGCGAAACAGCGTCCACTGCACGCCGAAGTGGCGGCCCTGGGCGTCACTCAGGTCTGCCGTGAGGTACCACCACTCGATGCGAAACCCGTCGTGGGCACCGTGGTCGGCAGGAAAGCTGAAACTGCGCCCCGGCAACACCGGGGTGAAGGCCGCGGCCTCGCTGCCCAGGCCGGCAAAACCCTGGGGCGGCTCGGCGGGCTGTTCACAACCGGCCAGCAGCGCCAGCAGCAACCCCGCCAGGGCCCGGCCCAACACATCATTCTTCATGGGCAAAAGTCCTCAGCAGGTCCGCCGGTTGCGCGCGGTACAAACGCAGCAGCGGCCAGGCCGATGCCAACAGAGTCGCCAGCATGGCCAGGCCCAAAAGTTGCAGAAGCTGCCCGGGGAACACCCGCAACGGCAGGCGCCAACCAAAGGCCTGGACATTGATCACGCTGTCCAGGCACCAGGCCAGGAGGATGCCCAGCGGCAGCGCCAGGACCAGGGTGAGCAAGGCCAGCAGCCAGGTCTGCCCGAGGTTCAGCAGCATCAGTTGACGCCGCCCCACCCCCAGGGCCCAGAGCGGCGCCAGCTGGCCCAGCCGGCTCTGGCTCTGGGTCAGCAGGCTGATGAACAGCGCCACCCCGGACACCCCCAGGGTCAGGCTGTTGAGGGCGGCGGTGGCGGCGAAGGTGCGTTCAAAGACCTGCTGCGACCAGCCCTTGAGCCGGGCCTGATCGATGATCCGGCTGTCGTCCAGGGCGAACTGCTGTTGCAAGGCGCCGACCAGCCCGGGCATCGCTCCCGGCGCCAGGCGCAGGTTGAAACGGCTCGGCGTCAGCGCTGGCCAATGCGCCAGCAAGTGCCCGGCATTCACCAGCAGGTGGCCCTTGGGGTTGCCATAGTCGGCGTAGATCCCCACCACCCGGGGCGCCCACTGCCCGGCGGGCACCGGCAGGCTCAGGCGGTCGCCGGGGCGCACCTTCAGGCGTCGGGCCAGCTGTTCACTGAGCATCAGGGTGTCCTGGCTCGCCAGTTGTGCCCAGGGCTCGGCGCCGTCGCTTTCCAGGAGCGGCCAGTGCTGGCGGTAGCTGGGATGGTCGATCACCCCATACAGGTCCGCCGGCCAACCCTGCACCTGCAACGCCACCTGCCAGCTGGGCAGCACCGCGGCAACCTGGGCCTGTTGCGGCAACCAGTCCAGCAACTGCCGGGCCTGCTCCGGGCTCTGCGGATTGACATACAACTCGGCGCTCAGGCGTTGCTCCAGCCAGTCGTTGAAGGTTTCGCGAAACCCTGCCGTCATGCTGCCGGCGCCGATATTCGCCGCCAGTGCCAGCAGCAGCGCCATCAGGGCCAGGCTCAGGGCCGGCAGTTGCTGGCGGCAATCGGCAAGAAACCACTGCCCCAGCACCCCACGCCGGCGCCCGAGCAAGGTCCCGAGCAAGGCATCGAGCAGCACCGGCAGGCCCAGGGCCGCCGCTAGCAGCAAGGCCGCCATCAGCACAAAGCCGCTGGCCAGGCTGTCGCCCCACTGCCACGCCGCCAGGGCCAGCAGCAGCGCCACTACGGCCACCACACCCTGGCGGCGCAGCCAGCGGGCATGGGCCTGATGCCAGGCCTGGGGGTTGGCCAGGGCCAGCAGCGGCAGGCGCGCCGCCCGCAGCAGGCTGGCGGCGCCGGCCAGCAAGGCCCCCAACAGGCTCAGGCCGATACCGCTGAACCACCACCCGGGGCTGAGGCTCAACTGCCCCGCCACCTCGGCGCCGTACAAGCCGCGCAGGCTGGCGGCCACGTCCGGCAGCAGCAGCCCGGCCAGCAGGTAGCCGCTGATGACCCCCGCCACTCCACCCAGCAGCGCCAGGGCCCCCAGTTCCAGAATCAGGCTGAAGATCAGCAGCCGCGCACTGACCCCGCAGGCGCGCAAGGTCCGCAGCAGGCCACGACGCTGCTCCAGGGCCAGGCCGATGGCGGCATGCACGATGAACAGCCCGACCACGAAGGACAGGAAACCCAAGGCATCCAGGTTCAGGTGAAAGCTCTCGGTCAGGCGCGCCAGGGTGTTTTCCGACTCGCCCGAATGCAGCACCAGTTGCCCCGCCAGCTCGGCCGGCAAGGGCGGCGCGCGGGCGGCAAAGTCCCGGGGCAGCAGCAGGCGGCTCAGTTGCCCCGGCTGGTCGAGTACCTGCTGGGCAAAGCCGATGTCCATCAGCAGCAGCCCCGGGGCCATGTCCGCCTGCACCTGCAACGGCGGCAGCAGCCGGCCATTGCTGGCACGGGGCTGCTGGCCCTCGCGGTAGCCGAGGCTGGCCAGGGTCTCTGGGGCAACCCAGGTACGCCCCGGCGGGCTGAAGAATTCCACCACCTGCTGCATCGCCAGTGGCTTGCCGGCCACTGCGGAACCGGCGGGCAAGGACAAAGGCTCGATGCCCATCAATTGCAGGCGCAGCGCCTCGAAGCCCTGCAACTGCACCCGCCCTTGCAGCACCGGCGACACCGGCCAGCCGGCCCGGCGCAGGTCGACGAACCATTGCTGGGCAAAGCTTGCGCCAGTGGCCGTGCCCAGGCTGGCCTGGGGTTCACCGCCAATCAACTGGCTGGCCCGGGCATAGCTGTCCCGGGCCTGGCTGTTGAGGGCCAGGACCCCGGTCAGCAGGCTGGTGGCCAGCCACAAACCGGTGAGCACACTGAAGAACTGCACCGGGTGCTGGCGCCAGTGGCTCAACAGCGCCTGCAAGGTGCCACGCAGCACCCGCATCTCAGGCCCCGCCCGCTGCGGCCAGGCGGCCACGCTGCAGGACCACGGTGTGTTGCAAACGGCTGGCCACGCGCTGGCTGTGGGTCACCATCAGCAAACTGGTGGGGCTGTCGGCCAGCAATTCCAGCAGCAAATCCAGCACCTGGTCACTGGTGGTTTCATCGAGGCTGCCGGTGGGCTCATCGGCCAGCAACAGCCCGGGCCTCGACGCCAGGGCCCGGCCCAAAGCGACCCGCTGCTGCTGGCCGCCGGACAACTGTTCGGGGTAGCGGCGCAGCAAGTCCCCCAGGCCCAGGCGCTCCACCAACTGCGCCTGCCAGCGCGGATCGAAGCGCCCGGCCAGGCGCGCCTGGAAGCCCAGGTTGTCCTCGACCCGCAAGCTGCCGATCAGGTTGAACTGCTGGAACACCAGGCCGACTTCGGTGCGGCGCCAGTTGGCCAACTGGCTTTCGCTCATGCGCTCCAGGCGCTGGGCGCCGATGCGAATGCTGCCGCCATCCACCTGGTCCAGCCCGGCCACCAGATGCAGCAAGGTGCTCTTGCCGCTGCCGGATTCGCCCATCAGCGCCAGGCTGCTGCCCTGCCCCAGGTGCAAATCGACACCCTGCAGCACCGCCAGCGGCCCCTGGGGGGTGGCATAGCTCTTGAACACTCCTTGTACTTCCAGCATGGGCTGACTCGTCCGACCTGAAGGGGGCTCAAGGATAACCCGTGTCGCCCATGGCACCAGCGCAAACCTGCAACGCGGCAACCGATGAGCCAGGGCGCGCCCCTATCGCCCAGCGGCCACGGAATATAGTATTGCGGCCCTTTTGTTCATTGCAGGAAGCACCCATGACCTACACCAGGGCCCAATTGCAGTACCGGCTGTACATCGCCGCAGGCGCACTGTTGTTTACCGGTGCCTTGATCTCGACCTTTTTCTCGACCCTGAAAATGCTCTACTGGCGCCTGGACAGCTACACCACCATGGCCTCGACCATCAATCGCCCGATCAAGTACTTCGTGTACCAGGTCAATGCCAACACCCAGCCTTTGAACTGGTTCTGGGACAACAGCCCGACGCCCAGCTTCCTCGACCTGAGTTACTCCTCCCACTGGAAATTCCTGGTGATCTACCTGCTGATCTTCGTCGGCGCGGCGCTGTTCGCCACGGGCCGGGGGATGATACGCAAGGTCGAAGAAGTCGAGCCGCTGATCGAGGCCCAGCTCCAGGCCCCGGTGGAGGAAGGCGTCCCCGCCAAGACCCTGCAACAGCTGGAGGACTCGACCCTGGTGGGCAAAGCGCCGTCGTTCTTCAGCCAGACCCGCCTGCTGGTGGTCTGGCCCCTGGGCGGTGCAGCGGTCTACCTGGGCCTACTGTGGATGCTGGGCATCATCTGAGCCCCGCGCCGGCGCATCGATTTGGCCGCACCCCCTTGCCACCACTAGCCCAGCAACTGGCTGAGCACGGCCCGCAATTTGCCCGGCTTCACCGGTTTGTTGAGCAGCGGCGCGCCCAGTTGCTGCAAGGCGCGGCGACACTGGTCGCTGCGGTCGGCGGTGATGATCACCGCCGGCAGCGGTTGTTGGAAATGCTCGCGCAAGCGCCTGACCACCTGGCAGCCGGTGACCCCGTGATCCAGGTGAAAGTCCGCCAGGATCAACTCCGGCGCCCGGCCCTGCAGCACCTCCAGGGCCGCGGCCTGATCGGTGGCGGTCAGCACCTCGCAGCCCCACTGGCCGAGCAGCGCGGCCATGCTTTCAAGAATGCTCAACTCGTTGTCCAGCACCAGCAGGCGCCGCCCCGGCAGCGGGTTGCCGGTGCCCGGCTGCGGCGCCTGCTGGCTCAAGGGCAAGGGCACCCGGGCCGCCAATGGCACCTCGATGCTGAACCGCGAACCGTGCCCCGGCCGCGACGCTACCTGCACCCGATAGCCGAGGATCTTGGCGATGCGCTCGACAATCGCCAGCCCCAGTCCCACCCCTTTGCGGTCGGCGGCGCGGCCCACATCCAGCTGGTTGAACTCCAGGAAAATCGACTCCAGGCGGTCGGCGGCAATGCCGCGCCCGGTATCCCACACCTCCAGCCGCAACTGGTCGCCCCGGCGCCGCGCCGCCAGCAGGATGCTGCCGCGCTCGGTGTAGCGGCAGGCATTGCTGAGGAAGTTGCGCAGGATCCGCGTCATCAGCCGCAAGTCGGTGAACAGGGCAAAGTCACCGAAGCGCACCCGCAGCCCCAGCCCCGCCGCCTCGGCCACCGACTGGAACTCGGAAACCAGGGGCGCGAGCATTTCATCCAGGCGGTAGGTGGCCAGGTCCGGCTTCACCGCCGCCTGATCGAGCCTGGAAATATCCAGCAGGTCGGTGAGCAGGTCCTCGGCGCCCTCCAGGGCCTGGTGGGTGCGTTCCACCAGCAGTTGCTCCGGGGCCGGCAGGCTGCGCTCGCGCAGGGTGGAAATCAGCAGGCGTGCGGCATTCAGAGGTTGCAGCAGGTCGTGGCTGGCGGCGGCCAGGTACTTGTCCTTGCTGCGGTTGGCCGCCTCGGCGGCGTCCCGGGCCTCGCGCAGGTCGCGCTCGATGCGCTCGCGCCGGGCGATCTGCTGCTGCAGGTTGCGGTTGGCGTCCAGCAACTCATCGGTGCGCGCCGCCACCCGCTGCTCCAGCTGGTCGTTGAGCTGTTCCAGGTGCTGCTGGGCCAGCTTGCGCTCGGTGATGTCGGCGACGAACCCTTCCACCAGCCCGTCCTGGTCGGGCTTGAGCAACAGGTTCATCAGCACATCGATGCTGCTGCCGTCCTTGCGCCGCAGCTGGGTTTCGTAACCCAGCAGGCTGCGCTGGTTCTGCAACTGCTCGCCGATGGCCGCCAGTTCCCCGGCGCCGCCCACGAACAGGTTGCCCGCCAGGTCGGCCAGGGAAAACAGCACTTCCTGGGGGTCCTGATACCCCAGCATGCGCGCCAGGGCCGGGTTGGCGGCACGCATGCCGGCCTGCAGGCTGGCCTGGAAGATGCCGTGCACTGCGTTCTCGAACAGCCACTTGTAGCGGTTGCGCTCGGTTTCCAGGTCTTCCAGGCGCGCCGCCAGTTCCGGGTAATGGCTCTTGCGCGCCGAGTGGTTGCCCAGCCCCAGGAGCCCGGCCAGGGCCCGTTGCTGTTCGTCAGAGGGCCTCGCCATAGACCACCTCGACATCACGCTGGCTGGATTCACGAGGGTTGGTGAGGATGCATGGGTCGCCCATTGCGTGCTGCGAGAGGAACGGAATATCGCTGCTGCTGACCCCATGCAGGCCCAGGGTCTCGTGGAAGCCGATGGCGCGCTTGAGGGCGATCAGGTGCTCCACCAGGCGCCCGCAGATCTGCCGCTGGTTGAGCCCGCGGCAGTCGATGCCGAAAGTCTCGGCAATCACCTTGAAGCGCTCCGGCGCCGCGCTGTAGTTGAAGGCCACCACATGCTCCACCAGCACCGCGTTGCACAGCCCGTGAGGCAGGTCGAGAAAGCCCCCCAGGCTGTGGGACATGGCATGCACCGCGCCGAGGATCGCGTTGGAGAACGCCAGCCCGGCCTGCATGCTGCCGAGCATGATCTTCTCGCGCAGGGCGATGTCCGAGGGGTTGGCGATCATCTGCACCAGGTTGCCGTTGATCAGGCGCATGGCTTCCAGGGCGTGGGGATCGGTCAGCGGCCCGTGGCCGGTGGAAACGAAAGCCTCGATGGCATGCACCAGGGCGTCGATGCCGGTGCAGGCGGACAGGAACGGGTCCATGCCCTGGGTGGTTTCCGGGTCGATCAGCGACACATCAGGGACCACCGCCTTGCTGACGATGGAGAACTTCATCCGCTCCTGCTGGTTGGAGATGATCACGAACTGCGAGACATCCGCCGAGGTGCCGGCAGTGGTCGGGATCATGATCAGCGGGGGGCTGGGCATGCGGATGGTGTCCACCCCCTCGAACTCGAGGATGCTGCGCCCGTGGGCGGCGACGATGCCGATGCCCTTGCCGCAATCCATGGGGCTGCCGCCACCGACCGCGACGATCACATCGCAGGCGTTTTCCCGGTAGATCTGCGCGCCGTGCATCACCTCCTCCACCCGCGGGTTGGGCGACACCGCGCTGTACAGGCAGTACTCGACGCCCTGGGCCAGCAGGCTGGCCTCGACATCGGCGACCCAGCCGGCGGCGATCACCCCGGGGTCGGTGACCACCAGCACCTTGCGCGCACCGAAGGTCTTCGCATAGTTGCCGACGTTGTGCCGGCAACCGGCGCCAAAGATGATTTCCGGAGAGACGAACTTGCGCAGCAGACTGAGATTCTGGCCCATGGGGGAAGCCTGTTTTCTTATTGTTCTGGAGAAGAACGCCAGCCTAAAGCATCCGTTGCTGAAAGCAATCCGACCATCGGCGGACTTCGCAGCCTCGGCAGCGGCTACAGGCCATGTAGCCGCTGCCGCAGGCTGCGAACGGCACGAAGGGCCGCAGCGTGCTTGAGGCCGCTGCGGGTTCGGTGGGAGATGGTCAGGCAAGGCCCTGCGGGCCTTTTCGCAGCTTCGCCAGGGCTCAGCAGCGGCTACAGGGCCAGTGCCGATCCGAGGTTGGTGTAGCCGCTGCCGCAGGCTGCGAACGGCACGAAGGGCCGCAGCGTTCTTGAGGCCGCTGCGGGTTTGGCGGGTGATCGCCAGGCAAGGCCCTGCGGGCCTTTTCGCAGCTTCGCCAGGGCTCAGCAGCGGCTACAGGGCCAGTGTCGATCCGAGGTTGGTGTAGCCGCTGCCGCAGGCTGCGAACGGCACGAAGGGCCGCGGCGCTCTTGAGGTCGCTGCGGGTTTGGCGGGAGATGGTCAGGCAAGGCCCTGCGGGCCTTTGCGCAGCCTCGCGGGCTCGGCAGCGGCTACAGGGACCGGGTGGCGTCAGAGATGGATGTCCATGCCGTCATGCGCCACTTCGATGCCGCGGCGGGTCAGTTCGGCGCGCTCGGCGGAGTCCTCGTCGAGGATCGGGTTGGTGTTGTTGATGTGGATCAGCACCTTGCGCGCCCGGGGAAAGCGCTCCAGCACCTCAAGCATGCCGCCGGGGCCGCTTTGCGCCAGATGGCCCATCTCGCTGCCCAGCTTGTCGCCGACGCCACAGACGCGCATTTCATCGTCGCGCCACAAGGTGCCGTCCACCAGCAGGCAATCGGCGCGCTCCATCCACGCCAGCAGGGCCTCATCCACCTGCCCCAGACCCGGGGCATAGAACAGGCTGGCGCC
Source organism: Pseudomonas protegens CHA0 (assembly GCF_000397205.1). Taxonomy (NCBI): domain Bacteria; kingdom Pseudomonadati; phylum Pseudomonadota; class Gammaproteobacteria; order Pseudomonadales; family Pseudomonadaceae; genus Pseudomonas; species Pseudomonas protegens. The sequence goes on along the minus strand of NC_021237.1, from coordinate 2,531,176 downwards.
GCTGCGCCGGTCCTCGATGAACAGGCCGATATTGTCCCCCGGGTGCGGGTTGCCGCGATGGGGCGAATACGGCGGCGCGCTGCTGCGCAGGGCAATCGCCCGCAGCGCGATGTCCGGGCAGGCCGGCAGGCTGAATTCCCGGCCATCGAGGTGGATGGGCTGCCACTGCAAGCCGCCGTTCCAGTGGCTGAGCATGTTGAACAGGGGGAAGCCGCTGCACAGGTCCTGGTGGACCATCTCGGTGCACCAGACCTGATGCGGGCAGCCTTCGCGCAGGCTGAGCAGGCCGGTGCAATGGTCGATCTGGCTGTCCAGCAGTATCACCCCGGCCAGGGCGGTGTCCCGAAGCTGTCGGGCCGGTTGCAGCACCGGAAAGGACTCCAGCTGCTGGCGAATGTCCGGGGAGGCGTTGCACAGGATCCACTCGCTGCCATGGTCGCTCAGGGCGATGGACGACTGGGTGCGGCGCCGGGCGCGCAGGCTGCCGTCGCGCACGCCGGCGCAGTTGCGGCAGTTGCAGTTCCACTGGGGAAAACCGCCCCCCGCCGCGGACCCGAGAATGCGGATATGCATGAGGTGCTCCTGAAGGGCAAAAGGCTCCGGCCGACACCAGTACCGGCCGGAGCGGGACGGCTCAGCGGTTGGCGAAGTACATGGTCACTTCAAAGCCGATACGCAGGTCGGTGTACGCGGGTTTATGCCACATGGGGTCAAGCCTCTTGTTGTGCCGGGGGATTCCGGTAAAGGCATTAATGCACGGGGAGCGCGGGGGCCGAATGCTACTTTGGGACGAACCGGCGGGGTGCGTTGGTAGGGGGAAATGGGGGTGGTCTTGCGGGCCTCTTCGCCAGCAAGCTGGCTCCTACAGGGTTGGCGGTGCTGCGCCCACAACGCACACGGGGAGGTGCCCACCCATGAGCCCTCCCCGTGTCCGTCCCGCACAAGCGCGGTGGCACCCAACCCCCGCGCCTGTTGTTGCCCTTAGAAAAAGCCCAGGGGATTGATGTCGTAGCTCACCAGCAGGTTCTTGGTCTGCTGGTAGTGGTCGAGCATCATCTTGTGGGTCTCGCGGCCCACCCCGGATTTCTTGTAGCCACCGAACGCGGCGTGGGCCGGGTACAGGTGGTAGCAGTTGGTCCACACGCGGCCGGCCTTGATCGCCCGCCCCATGCGGTAGGCGCGGTTGATGTCGCGGGTCCACAGCCCGGCGCCCAGGCCGAACTCGCTGTCGTTGGCGATCGCCAGGGCCTCGGCTTCGTCCTTGAAGGTGGTCACGCCCACCACCGGGCCGAAGATCTCTTCCTGGAACACGCGCATCTTGTTGTGGCCCTTGAGCAGGGTCGGCTGGATGTAATAGCCGCTGGCCAGGTCACCTTCCAACAGCTCGGCGGCGCCACCGGTGAGCAGCTCGGCGCCCTCCTCCTGGGCGATCTGCAGGTAGGAGAGGATCTTCTCGTACTGCTGCTGCGACGCCTGGGCGCCGACCATGGTCTCGGTGTCCAGCGGGTTGCCGCGCTTGATCTTGACGATCTTCTTCATCACCTCGGCCATGAACGGCTCGTAGATCGACTCCTGGACCAGGGCCCGGGATGGGCAGGTGCAGACTTCCCCCTGGTTGAAGAACGCCAGCACCAGGCCTTCGGCGGCCTTTTCGATGAACTTGGGTTCGGCCTGCATGATGTCTTCGAAGAAGATGTTCGGCGACTTGCCGCCCAGTTCGACGGTGGACGGAATGATGTTCTCGGCGGCGCATTTCATGATGTGCGAGCCCACCGGGGTCGAGCCGGTGAAGGCGATCTTGGCGATGCGCTTGCTGGTGGCCAGGGCCTCGCCGGCTTCGCGGCCAAAGCCCTGGACGATGTTCAGCACCCCGGCCGGCAGCAGGTCGGCGATCAGCTCGGCGAAGACCATGATCGACAGCGGGGTCTGCTCGGCGGGCTTGAGCACCACGCAGTTGCCGGCGGCCAGGGCCGGGGCGAGTTTCCAGGCAGCCATCAGCAGCGGGAAGTTCCACGGGATGATCTGCCCGACCACGCCCAGGGGTTCGTGGAAATGGTAGGCGGTGGTCAGTTCGTTGATCTCTGCGGCGCCGCCTTCCTGGGCACGGATGCAACCGGCGAAGTAGCGGAAATGATCGGCGGCCAGGGGCACGTCGGCGTTGAGGGTTTCGCGCACGGCCTTGCCGTTGTCCCAGGTTTCGCTGACCGCGAGGATCTCCAGGTTCTGCTCGATGCGGTCGGCAATCTTCAGCAGCACCAGCGAACGGTCCTGGGCGCTGGTCTTGCCCCAGGCATCGGCGGCGGCATGGGCGGCGTCCAGGGCCTTGTCGATGTCCGCGGCAGTGGAGCGCGGGAATTCGGCGATCACCTCACCGTTGACCGGCGAGGTGTTGCTGAAGTACTGGCCGTCCACCGGCGGCACGAACTGGCCACCGATGAAATTGCCGTAGCGTGGCTTGAAGGACACGACGGCGCCTGGGGTTCCGGGTTGTGCGTAGATCATGCTGGGCCTCTGCTGGTCGATGCCTGTCCACGACAGGCGATGGCTCGATGGTAGAGAGCCCCGCGTGCCGGACGAATGCATCGTTGGCAGGGGGGCTCTCGTCATTTGGTCGTAGGTTGATTGCCTCCGCCCACCCCGCACCGAGGCGGGAATGAAGCGGCAGACCGGCCTGTAGGAGCCGGCTTGCCGGCGATGGCGCTCTTGCGGGCCTCTTCGCCAGCAAGCTGGCGCCTACGGTAGGCAGGGACATTGCGGTGGCGCCTACGATCAGCGTTTGCTCACCAGATCCTTGGGCAGCTTGAAGGTCCAGAGCATGCCGCCCTGGTTGAAGTCCTTGACCCGCTTGGCCACTTCGCCTCCCCACAGCGGCACCGCGCCGCCCCAGCCGGAGAGCACCGAGACGTACTGCTCGCCGTCCATTTCCCAGGTCACGGGCGAGCCCAGGACCCCGGAGCCGGTCTGGAATTCCCAGACCTTCTCGCCGGTCTTGGCGTTGAACGCCTGGAGGAAGCCCTCAGGCGTGCCGGTGAACACCAGGTTGCCCTTGGTGGTCAGCACCCCGCCCCACAGCGGCGCGAAGTTCTTGTGGCGCCAGACTTCCTTGCCGCTGATGGGGTCGATGGCCCGCAGCACGCCGATGTAATCCTCGTTCAGCGGCTTGATGGTGAAGCCCGCGCCGAGGAACGCCGCGCCCTTCTTGTAGGCGATGCCTTCGTTCCAGATGTCCATGCCCCATTCGTTGGACGGCACATAGAACAGCCCGGTGTCGCGGTTGTAGGCCATGGGCATCCAGTTCTTGGCGCCGAGGAAGGCCGGGGCGACGAACACCGAGCTGCCCTTGGCTTCGCTACCCGGGGCGCCAGGGCGGCTGGCCTCGTTGTAGATCGGCCGGCCGTTCTTATCCAGGCCGGTGGCCCAGGTGATCTTGTCGACAAAGGGGAAGCCGCGGATGAACTTGCCGTTGGTGCGATCGAGCACGTAGAAGAAGCCGTTGCGGTCGGCGGTGGCGGCGGCCTTGATCTCCTTGCCGCCTTCCTTGTAGTTGAAGGAGATCAGCTCGTTGACGCCGTCGAAGTCCCAGCCGTCGTGGGGGGTGCTCTGGAAGTGCCACTTGATGGTGCCGTCGTCCGGGTTCAGGGCCAGGCGCGACGAGGAATACAGGTTGTCGCCAGGGCGCAGGTGGGAGTTCCACGGCGCCGGGTTGCCGGTGCCGAACAGCAGCAGGTTGGTTTCCGGGTCGTAGTAGCCGCCAAGCCACGGCGCCGCGCCACCGGTCTTCCACAGGTCACCCGGCCAGGTCTTGCCCGCCTCGCCACCGGAAATGCCGTTCTCGATGGCCTTGCCGTCCTTGTACACGTAGCCCATGTGGCCTTCCACGGTGGGGCGCATCCACAGCAGCTCGCCGTTTTTCGGGTCGTAGGCCTGGATCTTGCCGACCACGCCGAACTCGCCGCCGGCGACCCCGGTGATCAGCTTGCCGTTGACCATCATCGGCGCCGCGCTGATGGAGTAACCCTCTTTGTGGTCGGCGACCTTCTTGCTCCACACCACCTTGCCGGTGTCCTTGTTCAGGGCCACCAGCTTGGCGTCCAGGGTGCCGAAGAACACCAGGTCGCCGTACAGCGCCACGCCGCGGTTGATCACGTCGCAGCACGGGCGGATGTCGTCCGGCAGGCGCGCGTCGTACTGCCAGAGCTTCTTGCCGGTGCGCGCGTCCACCGCGAACACCCGCGAGTAGGAGCCGGTCATGTACATCACCCCGTCCTTGATCAGGGGCTGGGCCTGCTGGCCGCGCTGCTTCTCGCCGCCGAAGGAGAAGGCCCAGACCGGCCGCAGCTCCTTGACGTTATCAACGTTGAGCAGGTCCAGCGGGCTGTAGCGCTGGCCCTGGACGCCCAGGCCGTTGGTGACGATCTGCTGCGGGTTCTTCGGGTCCTGGAGGATCTCTTCATCGGTGACGGCGGCCAGGGCCGCGCTGGACAGCAGCATGGCGCTGAGCACCAGGCTCACGGCGAAAAAGGGACGACGTGGGGGTTGGGTCATGACGGCTACCTCGGCGGTTATTGTTGTTCCCGGGAAATTTTCCCGGTCTGCCCGGAATTCTTGGTCCCGGCCTGCCTGCCAACAATTGCCCGCAGTGCGGAGTTTTCTAGTTCCTTGGTACAGGAGCGGCCGCCAACGCCGACAAAACCCCACAAGCTGTCCCTGCCCACCGTAGGAGCTGGCTTGCCAGCGAAGAGGCCCGCAAGACCGCCATCGCCGGCCAGCCGGCTCCTACAAAGCCCTCGCGATGTACCTGCCTACCGTAGGAGCTGGCTTGCCAGCGAAGAGGCCCAGCAAGTCCGCCTTCGCCGGCCAGCCGGCTCCTACAGGCCGTCGATACGCTGCAGGCGCTGGCGTTCGTAACGCGGGTACAGGTGGCTGACGCTGCGGATCAGCTCATAGCGGGTCAGGCTGATGCCGGCAAAACGCTCGGGGATCGGGCGGCGGATCATCTCCGCCATGTCGTCGCCCTGGGCCGCGCCGTCGCGCATCAACCCGTCCAGCCAGCCCAGGTAGTCCCGCATCTGGGCAAAGGGCGCGGTATCGCTGGCCACCGGGCCATGGCCAGGCACGATCAGCTTCCATGGCAGGGCCTGCAAGGTGTCCAGGTCCTTGAGCCAGACCCCGAGCCCCGGGCTGTTGGGGGTGGTCAGCGCGCGCTCGTAGAACACCAGGTCACCGGCAAACAGCACCCCGGTGTTCTCATCGAGAATCGCCAGATCAGCGCCGGTGTGCCCACTCAGGCCCAGCAAGCGCAAGCGATGCCCGCCCACCTCAAGCACCCCGGGCTCAAGCACCTGGGTCGGCAGCACCACCTCGGTGCCGCGCATCCAGTCGCCGACCATGCGGTACATGTTCTCGGCCATGCCCTCGCCCTGCTGGCGCAGCAGGTCGCTGGTGCCGGCCAGGGCGCCGATGGGCACATCGCCAAAGGCCTGGTTGCCCAGCACATGGTCGGGGTGATGGTGGGTCAGCAGCAACTGGATCACCGGCTTGTCGGTGGTGGCGGCAATCGCCCGGCGCAAGGCTTCGCCGTAGCGTTTCGACGGCCCGCTGTCGATCACCACCACCCCGCTGTCGGTGACGATGAAGCCGGTGTTGACGATGTTGCCGCCATTGGCCTTGGCGAAATTGTCGGTGCTGCCTTCCAGCAGCCAGGTGCCCGCGGCGATCTGCCGGGGCTTGAGTTGATAGTCCAGGTCGGCCCGGGCCGGCAGGCCCAGGCACAGCAGCAACAGCAGGATCCAACGCATGGCGCGCCTCGGCTCGGGTGGGTCAAAGGATGCGGTCAGGGCAGCCTGGCCTCGAACTGGTTGCCGCTGTTGTCGCGCAACAGCAAGCGGGTCTGCCCCGGCCCCTGGATATCGAACCCCAGGTTGGGGTTTTCGCTGACCGCCGGGAACAGTTCGAGGCTGGCCAGGCGCTGATCGTTCTGGTCGCGCAATTCGGCGTGGTTGAGGAAGAACTCGGGAATGCCGCTGACCAGGCCGTTGTCCATCGGGTGGGACACTTGCAAGCGCAGGCGGCTGACATCCCCCCGGGGGTAACGCCCGCCCAGCACTTCGCCGATGTGCTCTTCCCAGCCGGGCTGGGTGCGCACCACGCTGGGGGCGGTGCAGCCGCCACCTGCG